>NZ_JBXAHN010000001.1:0-1389062 GCF_058795135.1 Lysinibacillus sp. GW823-FHT06C08 | reverse complement strand
CACTTCATCAAGTTGCTTCATGGATTCTTCTTTCGTTAGTGTTCCCGCTTCTACTTGGTCAAAAATGGCTTGCATCTTTTCTTTTGAGATTTCATTAGCGTTCGTTGGTTTACCTGTAGGTTTTTTATCTCCATCCAGCCCTAGCACTTCATCAAGTTGCTTCATGGATTCTTCTTTCGTTAGTGTACCCGCTTCTACTTGATCAAAAATGGCTTGAACCTTTTCTTTTGAGATTTCATCAACGTTCGATGGTTTACTTGCAGGACCACTCACTTTATTTTTATCTCCCTTAATGCCTAGCGCAGCATCAAGTTGCTTCATAGATTCTTTTTTTGTTAGTGTACCCGCTTCTGCTTGATCAAAAATGGCTTGCACCTTTTCTTTTGAAATTTCATCAAAGTTCGTTGGTTTACTTACTTGACCTACCACATATTCACTTTTCTCACTCACTTGAGTTGGTGCCTCTGCTGCAAATGCAGACCCCATCGTGGATAGTGCGAATACGGCACCTAAAGTAGTAGCAGCTAATCTCTTTTTCTTTTTCATGTTTTTATTCTCCTTTTAAGATGTATTTTGTCTTACAGGTTTTATAATAGAGGCAGTATCTGTAGTTCATATGGTAATAGGGTGGAGAATTTCTAGAGATTTCCTGGAGATTATCTGGAGTTCCCTTCTTTCTTATTGTTCACCTTCACCACAACTAATAGAAAAGGTTTTATACAGCAAAAAACGCCCCCCATCAGGGGATTGCGTTTTTTTGCTGTCGTTTTATTTTTCTAAATATCCCCTTCATGTCGACAGGGTATTCTTTTGTTGTCGTACTATACTTAGTCTAGCAATTGTCATTCATAAATTTCGTCAATTCATTTATTGTTAGTGGTTTTGATATGTAATAGCCTTGTATTGAATCGTATTGGGCTTCAGATAAGGTATTAAGCTGCTCAACATTGTCTACACCTTCTATTATTACTTCTAAATCTATGGCCTTGATAATATTTGTCAGCAGCTCCATTACCTTTTTATTTGATTTCCCACTAATAAACAACCTATCTAGTTTCACTCCATCAAGGGGCAGTAAGGACATATATTGAAAATTCGAGTTTCCAGAACCAGAGCCGAAACCATCAATAAATATAATATGACCTCGATCACGTATAATTTTTAGATTTTCACTAGCTTCTATCCCCATTATAGTTTCCTCAGTTATTTCAAAAGCAATTCGGTTATTGTTAGTAATACCAATTTCATCTAGATGTTCGATTAACCAAGTAATATCTTTGATTAATGGCGCTGATAAATTAATAGAAACATAAACGACTTCATTATATCTACTCAATAAATCAACAGCTTTTTTGATAATATTCTTGGTTAATTCTATTAAACTTTCTATATTTAAAATTGGAATACATATACCCGGAGAGATAGAACCCATCTCTTCCCACCGCCATTTACTTAGTGCTTCAAAGGATAATTGCCTATTATGGTGTAATATCGGTTGGAAGACTATTTCAAACTCTTCAGTTACTAAACCTTTCTGTGAATTACACTCTTTTAGTTCATCGCTAGTTATGTTTTGCAAATAGACTTGTCTAACGTAATTTAACGCAGGAAGTTTTCTATCTTGGACATATAGATAGTGTATCTTTAAATATTCAATATTTGATAGTTCTTGACTAATTAAACGAGCTTGGGACTGAGCATGACAGACTAATAGAAATTCCTTATCAAATACTCTATACCATTCCACTTTTGGTTGATACAAAGTTAGCTTTCTCCTAACCACATCTATACATTTAGAAAGGTCCAAGTCATGCCAACTGATAATCGTAATGTATACTATTGTGAAAGATTTTTTATGTTCAATACTTTCTAATACAGATTTTCGATTTGATTCAAATAATGTCATACCGGTCTCCATCCTAATTCCTCCAATAGGGTCGTTTCAACCTCCATCTTTTATCAAAAAATTACTATTATATTATTTTATAAAGCTAATCTGTAGTCCATATGAATGTCGTGTGAAGTTTATGTGGAATATCAATGGATACCATTTTGAACTCTATTAAAAATAGCTAACAAATTTACGTGTTCATAAATTTGTTAGCTCAATATTCTTTTTACCATAAGAATATGTCTCTACTTTTATAAACCTTACCAAATATAATGATTCATTCGTTGGTTTTAAAGTTTGATACTAGATTTTGAAGCTCCTGAGACATCTCTGCTAAAGAACGAGAAGCAAATGTCATCTCAATCATAGTAGCAGACTGTTCTTCCGCTGCTGCAACAACCTGTTGTGTGTAACTCGATGACTGATCGGTAACATCTTTGGTTTTCAGTATTTCATTTACTAAAATCTCTGTATTAGCATTAATTTCTTGAATTTCCGTAGAGACAGATGAAAGTTTATTGTTAATCATGTCTACATCAGCTGCTATTTCATCAAATGTTTTCCCAGCGTTTGCAACATAACGTATACCCGTTTCAACTACACTTTTTCCTTCATTGACAATTTGTACTGTATTTTGTGTATGAAGTTGTATTTCACCTATTAGAGTAGAAATATTATTAGCTGCATTTCCTGATTCCTCTGCTAGTTTTCTAACTTCATCAGCTACAACAGCAAAACCTTTCCCTTGCTCCCCTGCGCGCGCGGCTTCAATCGCTGCATTTAAAGCAAGTAAATTGGTTTGTGCTGCAATGCTAGTAATGACATTAATAATTTCACCAATCTCTTGTGATTTACTTTCGAGCAATAGCATGGCTTTATTTGTCATTAAGTTCTGTTTATTTATTTGATTCATTTGTTCAACGGACTGTGTAATCACTTCATTACCAGAAAGAGAGACTTTAGAGGTTTCAATGGATAGGTCATTTAATTCTTTAATATTTTTCGTAATTGCTGTAAGACTCGATGATATCTCTGTAACGGAATGATTTGCTTCTTTCATTCCAACCAGTTGCTTTTCTTGTCCTGTAGAAATTTGCTGAATAGCCTTCGTAATTTCATCTGAAGCCGTGCTTGTCTGTTCACTACTCGCAGTAAGTTGTTCAGATGTAGCCGCAACTTGTTCGGCTGAGTTCGAAACGGTTTCAATCATTCCTCTTAAATTTGTAGTCATCGTATTTATTCCTGTTGCTAATATACCTAACTCATCCTTATTTTTAACGTTTAAATACGTAAAGGTTAAATGTTGATTGGCGATCTTTTCAACTCTGTCAGTAATCATTTGAACTGGAATGGCTAAATGTCTGGAAAATAAAAATATAACGATTACACCTATTAAAATACTGATACTAAGAGTAGTGATAATCGTGTATTGAATTAAATGAATGCCATGATTAAATGAAGCCATGAAGCTACTAGCGCTTACCACCCAACCCCAGTTCGGATCAATAGCAGAGTAGGCTATTTTATCCTCTTCTGCATCAGGGTCGTTGGGCATTGCTCTAGCGTAATATGTAAAATCCCCGCCATTTTGTGCTGCGTTTATCATATTTTGTACCATATAAACCCCATGACTATCGACACTTTCCCACGCATTTTCTCCTTCTGAGAATGGATGAGCAATCCTATCTCCATCCGCTCCGTAAATGGCAAAATAGCCGTCCTCACCTAAATCAACATTTGTCGTTATTTCACGGGTACCATCAGTTCGTAAATCCCCAATTAAATTTTGTTTTACTTTCTCTTGGGCTTCTTCTAAAGTTATTTCACCAATTTGAACGGCATAATTCATTGAATCAATTAATTGAAGTGCCATTTCTACATTATTTTTTAGCATCCTCTCTCCCAAATCATCCAAGTGCTTGTTAGCAGAATTATAACTGCTCACGCCTATAATTAAACCTGGAATTAATAATAGGCTCAATGAAATAATAATTAACTTTGTTCTTATCTTCATTTTCAGTCGATCTCCTATCTAATATAAGACTCAATAAATCTAATTACTTTATTGAGTCATCTGTGTATGCTTTTGAGACGCCAATCTTCGTACCATTTATTTAATTTGAGGAAATGTAACTAAAAATCGAATGCCATTTTCAACATTATTAAAAGAATAATTTATAGAGAGTGATGTAAATATTTGCTTGACGATATATAAGCCTAATCCACTCCCACCCGTGTTCCTATTTCTTGATTTTTCGAGTCTATAAAAAGGCTGAAATAATTGTTGTAGTTCCTCTGCTTTAATTTGTACACCGGTATTAATGACTTGGATTTGAATTTGATTTTCTTTGGAATCCTCCGTCAATTCTAAATAGACTGTTTCTCCTTGTGGTGAATACATAATTGCATTATGGATAATATTTTTAAATGCTTTTTCTAGTAAATCATTATCTGAAAATACGTAAAGATTCGGGGGAATTTTATTTATAACAGTAATCTCCTTTTGAGATGCAAAAAAAACGAGGTCTTTCATTATCGTCTCAATTAAATTTGAGAGATTTGTTTCTTTCATTTGGATTTTAAATATATTTTGTTCTAGTTTGGACATACTCAAAATTTCACGGACAAGTTGTTCCATGCCCTCTATAATTTTATGGTTTTTTTCTAAATAGAAGTCACGATTTTCATAAGGTCCGATATTATAAATCATGCCTTCTATATATCCCTTCATTACAGTGAGTGGAGTTTTTAACTCATGTGCAACTGTAGCAAAAAATTCCCTCCGTTTTGTTTCGATTTTTCTTTCTCTTTCAATATCATCTTTTAATTGTTCATTGGCTATTCGTAAATCATCCATTGTTTTTTGCAAATTATTCGACATCTCATTTAAACTATTAGATAGCTCCTCCAACTCATCATTAGAACGAACTACTATATTTTCTGAAAAATCGAGATTTGCCATCTTTTGTGCACGTTCATTTATATAGAGAAGTGGTTTTGTAATGAACCTTGAATATAAATAGGCACTGCCCAAGCCAATACAAACAACAATGATACTTATATAAGGAAGAAAACGTACTAAAACCTGAGAGGCCTCATCGATGGGTTGAAATGTCGCGAATACAGTAACCATTAAATTACGTTCATTCAGAAATTGTATGGGCAAGGAATGATTAAAGGCATTAACATTTTCTTCATTTTGTGATGTTTTTCCGGTAATAATGGATGATTGCGTATTTCCTTGAAAATTAAAAGAAGGCGAATAGATAATATTTCCGTTCTTTTCTTGTAGGTAAATGATTGCATTATTTTCTTTGGAGTACTCATCCAAAAGCTCTTTAGCTTCTCTTACTGTTAAACTCTTAGATTTATGAATTATTTCTGCTATGCCGGATTGAAGCTGATTTGTTTTATATTGCTCGTAGAATGTTGGAAGGAAGAAGTATAAAGTTAAATAAATTAAGACCGCAAACGATAGCAATATAAGTGAAGTAATCATAAAGAGCTTATAGGTTATTTTTTTCATCTTCATGAAGTTTACAATCCTATTCATCGATTTTGTATCCGATACCCTTTACAGTTTTAATATAGGGTAAATTTAATTTTTTTCTTAAGTTTTTTATATGAGTATCAATCATCCGTGTTTCTCCCGAATAATCGTATCCCCAAACTTTTTCTACTATGATCTCTCTAGTGAGCACTTTTTTTTCATTATGGAGTAGTAGTTGTAAAATTTCGAATTCTTTTGTAGTTAAAGGTATTTCCTCCTTATTTACATAAGCTTTATACCCGTCACAGTCGACATTCAGTTCATTAAAATTTAAATGATTACCCCAATTTTTATGATTGCTTCTTCTAAGAACCGCTTGTACTCGTCTGATCAGCACATGAAATGAAAACGGCTTAGTAATATAATCATCAATGCCAAGATCAAAGCCTTTCATTTGATCTTGTTCTTCTTCTAACGCAGTTAAAAATATAATGGGTATATTAGATTGATTGCGTAGCATTTTGGCCACTTCAAATCCATTGAGATTCGGCATCATAACATCAAGGAGAATTAAATCAAATGATTGTGTATTTAATCTTTTTATTCCCTCTACTCCATCAGATGCCACCTCAATCGTATAATTTTGTGTCATCAAAAACTGCTTAATTAATTCTTGAATTTCTAAATCGTCTTCTACTACTAAAATATTATAGTTCATTAAGATATCCCCCCTAGTTAGCCATTATAACCACGCAATCTGTAGTTTATGTGAAGATACCTACATTATTTCCTAAAAAATTTTATATGAATCCTACGATCAAAGTCATACATCCATATCATAAGAACAACATAACCTTCAGGTACAAAAATCCCCAAAGATTCATAGGTTAAATTTACAAATCTTTGGAGGTTTTATGTTGTTTTTTACGATAATTATGAAAGAAAATTAATACGGAGATGTTGAACCTTGTATACTTTCTTCTGAATGAGGTGTGGATGGATCCCACTGCTCAGGCATTTGTCCACCAGATTTTGATGTGAACTCCTCCCATTGTTCTGGGGTCAGTTTACCTCTCGGTTTTGGAGATTCCGAATCCCCCTGAGCCGGATTCCTTTCATCTAAATACGAATTATAACCCTGATACATATTGCTTTCATTGTCACCTAAGTCACCATTGAAGGCCACTAAGTTAGTAAGCATTCCTATAGCTATACCAATAGAGACTAAGCCTAATGAGGTTACTATTTTTGTCCACATTTATACCACTCCCATTCTTGGATTAGCTAAGTTACTTATTCAGATTTTCACAAACTAAATTGCGTTTCTTAAGGTAAATAATCTTATCAGATTGTTTGGCTACTTCTTGTGAATGCGTCACAACAATAATACATTTATTTTCTTGATGGGCTAATTCCTGAAATAGTTCAACGATTTCAGCCGAGGTTTTCTCATCTAAATTACCCGTCGGCTCATCCGCAATTAATAAATCCACATCACTAGATAATGCTCGAGCAATAGCTACACGTTGTTGTTGACCACCACTAAGCTGTAAAACCTTTCTTTTTGCTTCTATTTCGGTCAAGCCTACCATTTCTAATAATTCGAGAGCTCTTTTCTTTTTATCTTTTACTTTAACCCCTGTAATTTCCATTGCTGTTACTACATTTTGAAGGGCCGTCATGTACGTTATCAGATTATAGGATTGAAAAATAACCGAAACAAATTTATTTCTATATTTATCCAAACCAATTTTTCTTATATCTTTTCCCTTATAGAGCACATGTCCTTCCTTCGGGTTATCTAAGCCACTTGCCAAACTAAGTGCTGTTGTTTTTCCTGAGCCTGAAGGACCTAAAACGCTATAGAAACAGCCTTGCTCAAACGTAAAATTCACATTCTCTAGTAAAGTATTCTTCCTGTTATTACTTACATAATAATAATATAGGTTTTTAAATTGTAATATTGTGTCCATATGGGACTCCTCCTACTCATCTTTTAATAGTATTTCTTTTGGATTTAAGCGAAGAATGGATAGTGCTGGAAGAAGCGTCGATAATATGGCAATTAACAGTCCTAATCCACCTAACTTCAACACATCTTGTGAAGTTATACTTACATCAATATCATCGATAGGCTCCACATCATTATCTTGCTTATTCATCATGCCAAATGAGAATCCTAAATTATTAGATTCTTGTTGATTTTCTTGAGAGGCAATAACCTCTTGCTGTAATAAACTATCTCCCATTTTTTGAGACACTGTCTCACCTGTAATTGTAGAAATAACAAATGCTAGTACGGCTATACATAATACTTCTACTAATAGTTGGCCAATTAATTTTCTCTTTTTCTCACCGATTGCTAAGAGTATGCCTAATTCTTTACGTCGCTCTTTTATGGTTAACATAATAATAAGAGCTAAAATAATTGATCCTGTAATAGATACTAAATAGACCATCCATTTTGAAGTAGCAGCAATATTCTCAATAGGACCAACCATTTTCTGATATAAAGCATCATGTGCATCTAACTTGAACAAATCAAAATCGATATTGCTTTTCTTTGCGTCGGTTTTGAAATCTGCTATATTTTCTGGATCATTTAAGTAGTAGATAGCTTCATTAATGACTGAATTTTTTTCACCGCTCTCTTTCGTCGAGTCATAATTTGTGTATAGTTTGTTAGATGGATGCATCATAGCTGGTAAATTTTCCTCGAAGTCAGTTATACCAGAATTTTTATATACTCCTATTATTTCCAACTCTACTTCAGTCGTCCCTTCCATTGATTGGACCTTTATCATATCGCCAACTTGAAGCTCGTTTTGTTCTGCTAATCGCTTTTCAACTAGCACTACTTTCCTATTCTTATCCTCAGGTGTAATTGAACGACCTTCCATTATTTCATGTGTTCCATCCGTAAATTCTTGCAATAATTCAGAACTTCTCACACCTTGAAGAAACGTATTAGGCATTTTCATATTTCCAGAGACACTACTACCAACTGCACCGCTTACCCCATCATCACCTTCAGCATCGTTAATAGGTGTGTAATCATCTGCTACAACCATGTCACTTTTAAGATAGTTATAGTCTATTACATATGGTGATTTAGCTAACCGATCTGCATCATCTGCAAAAAGCTCAGGGTGTTGTATTTTTCCGTTTGGATTTTCTTGTCGCTGCTTTGCCACGTTTTCCATAAGCTTTTCTTCATCCATTCGAAGACTTACGTCTACACCTAATGTTTGTCTAGCATGGTCATTCGCCTTCTGTGACACATTTTGTATGGCGAAGCCGGCTAATACTAAATTGGAAACTACTAAAAATACTGTAAATAATATAATCGATTTCCCTTTCCTTGCCTTCACACTTAAAAATGCACGTTTGATAAAATTCATTTCCTTACCTCCTTGGTAGTTCAAATATATTTGACCTATCTGGAGTTAATATGGAGTGCGTGAAAACTTTATCTAGAGAATTAAGGGGGTTTATGTGAGTCATTTACTAAATTCTCAAACATGAGCTGCTAAACACGAAGTAACATACCCAGTTCTACTGTTAAGTCAAAGTAGGTCAACAAGAAAGGAATGCAGCAGATGAAGGCTACACATATAACATAATTCCAACAATTGAAAGCGAGAATTAAGTTTAATCTTATAAAGTCTTTAGACAATACTAATCTAGTAGACTTAAAAAACACCTTTACGTTGATTGATTATGGTTAAAACCATTTATCGACGAAAGGTGTTTTCTATGTTAACTTACACTAAATATTGTGATAAAGTTTAGGCTAAATTTTCATTATCCTTAAAGTAATTTTTCATTTTCACTGTATCAAAACGGCCTTCCCATTTCGCCATTACTAATGACGCTAATGAGTTACCAATTACGTTAACAACTGTACGTCCCATATCCAGGATACGGTCAATACCAGCGATAAATGCTAGACCTTCTAACGGAATGCCGACAGTACCCAAAGTGGCAAGAAGTACTACGAAAGATACCCCTGGAACCCCTGCAATCCCTTTCGATGTAACCATCAATACAAGCATTAACGTAATTTGTTCACCAATGCTTAGGTGAATACCGTACATTTGCGCAATAAATAATGCAGCGATCGCTTGGTACAGCGTTGAGCCGTCTAAGTTAAAGGAGTAACCGGTCGGGATAACAAAGGATACAATATCCTTTGGAGCCCCTAATTTCTCCATTTTCAACATAATTCGTGGCAACACAGCCTCTGAACTTGCTGTTGAGAATGCTAAAATGAGCTCATCTTTCAGTACTTTAATTAAAAATAATATATTGACACCTACGAATTTTGCAACAAGTGCAAGAATCACAAATATAAAGAATAGCATTGTAGCGTAAACAAGGATAGCCAGCTTAGCTAAAGGTATTAGAGAGGCGAATCCATATTTGGAAACGGTTACACCAATTAAACCAAATACCCCGAGTGGCGCAAATTTCATCACAAGGTTAGTTACCCAGAACATCGCATCTGCTACCCCTTGGAAGAAGTCTAAAACTGGTTTACCTCGATCGCCAATGGCCGCAACACCTAAACCAAAAATAACAGCAAAGAATATGATCGCAAGCATATCGCCTTCACCCATTGACTGAATGATATTGGTCGGTACGATGCCTACAATAATATCAAACGGTCCTTCATGCTGTACTTCTTCTGTAGTTGACACGTATTTTGAAATATCTCCTTGAGATAGCTCGTTCATGTTTAAACCTGCGCCAGGCTGGAAAATATTCGCGGAAAGTAATCCAACTACGATAGCTACTGTTGTAATAATTTCAAAATAAATAATGGATTTCCCGCCTAATCGTCCAAGCTGTTTCATGTCTCCAGTACCAGCAACACCTACGATTAACGTCGAAATAATAATCGGCACAACAATCATCTTAATTAAATGCAGGAAAATATCCCCTAATGGTTGTAAGTAGGTTTCAATTTTGGGGTTGCCATAAAAAATACCACCAACAATAATCCCTAAAATCAAACCGATTAAAATTTGACTGGCTAAACTAATTTTAAATTTCTTTTTCAATCCTTCGTACCTCCTCATATTATTTTTTTGGGGCTTGCCTAATAATAAGAGATACTTATAGAATCCGACAAAATCCGATGAAAAAACTTTTGTTTTTTTAGAAAAGTCAGAATATAAAGCTTGTTCGCTTCTTACAATTAAGTGCATTCTACCTTTATTTATCAGGCATTCACCGCAATTTGAAAACATTCCAAAACGCTAATAAGCCTTCAACTAATCAAATGTAAGCATGCTACCGTTATTACTTCCATTTGGCAGCATTTCATTGCCGAGTGTTGACAATTTGTCAACATCATTATACACTTCTGTTCAACAGTTATTTTTAATGAAGAAGGGAGAATCGAATATGACGGAAATGAAAGAAAATACGACTTTAGGTTTATTGTTGAAAGAGCTATTGAAAGAACGTTCATTATCTATGCGAAAGTTTAGTGAACTAACAGGAATCGATACGGCTACGATTTCACGGATTATTAATCATAAACGAAAAGCTACCCCACAACATGTAGAAAAATTCGCTGAATGTCTTGGTGTTCCTTTTATTCAGCTATTTGAAGCAGCGGGATATCCTATGGAACAAAGACAAGAAGAGTCACAATCAGATATTCACACCTCAGTTGATGCCATACAAACCTTTCTTAAGGCATCAAATGTATACGACAATCAGTTTTCAGTGCAGGATGTTGAAAAAAAATTAGACGATTATGGACTATTTTCTCAAACGGAGGAAGGCAAACATACCATTCATACGAGTTTTAATGAAAAGATTCAAAAAGTAGGTAGTGTTGGACCATTTATAAATAAGCTAAAAGAGTTATATGAAAAATTTACAACAGATAAAGGTACACTATTTGAATTAACAATAATCGGAAGTACATTATTATATTTTATTATTCCTGTAGATGTAATTCCGGATTATGTATTTCCTATTGGATATTTAGATGATGCAATAGCTGTACAACTTACCGGAAAATCTTTGTTGAAAAATAACGGATAGGTGGATTTATTAATTTATGGAAAGTAGTAAAACAAGCCGTAAATGGCTAAAAAATTCATGTTTCATATTCGCATCAATGATTGTAATAGGGGTTGTTTATTGGTTTTATCAGTACAATAGTGGGTTGGCCATGGCAGAAGACGACAGTAAAAATGAAGCTGAGGCTGAAGAAACTTTTGAGCCCTTCCAAGGCGCAGACCTACAATTTGGTGAGATTAATGTCCTCTTGATAGGTAGTGATACTAGAGGCGAAGAAGGTAGATCGGATGCCTTAATGATTGGACACTATAATCAAACGACGAATCAAGTAAAAATCGTTTCTATTATGAGAGATACGTATGTTGACATCCCAGATTACGGAAAGAATAAAATAAACGCTGCATTTGCTTTTGGAGGTCCAGAACTTGTTAGGAAGACCATTAAACAAAACTTTGATATTGATGTAAATTACTATGCTATCGTTGATTTTGAAGGATTCCCTAAAATTGTTGATCTTCTAGCACCCAATGGGATTGATGTGGACATCCCTTATGAAATGTCATATGGCATTGGCATGACATTATTTCCTGGAGAACAAACTTTACATGGTGATCAGTTATTAGCTTATGTACGATTCCGTCACGATCGTTTAAGTGATTTCGGACGAGTGGAACGCCAGCAGGAAATTATGACAAAGGTTAAAGATCAGATTAGCTTTCAAAGCTTAATGAATTTACCAAAAATATTAGGTGTTGCAGAGGCATACATCGATACGAACGTTGACAAAAAAACAATACTTGCAATTGGAAAAGGTTTAATGGATGGACACTCTAATGGGGTAGATACTTTACGGATTCCTGTTGCCAGTTCTTTTGAAAACAAACATGTAAATGTAGGTGCAGTTCTAGATATTGATTTAGAAATAAATAAACATGAATTAGAAAAGTTTTTATCCTCCGAGGATGATGTGCAAGTGTCTAAACTAGAAGGAGTTTCCTCTTAAAGAAAATATGACGATAGATTATCAGCTTTTTAAATTACTTAACCAGTTTGCAGGACAATACCCTATTTTTGATCAACTTGTCCTCTTGTTTTCAAAATATGGCCCTATCCTATTTGGATTAATATTGATATGGCTATGGTTTTCAAACTCTCAAAATCAGCATGAAAATAGAAAAATAGTATTATACGCCGTAACGATTGCTATTCTTACACTTGGTATCGATAAAATAATAGAGATGGTGTATTTTCGACCACGTCCATTCGTCAATCATAGCGTAATATTATTACTTGAAAAATCAAATCTAGACCCATCATTTCCTAGTAATCATGCGGCAGGTGCATTTGCCTTAGCATTTGCTTTGTTTTGGAAACGAAGAAAAATTGGAGCTGTCCTCATCTTGCTGGCCTGCTTTATGGCATTTTCGAGAATTTTTATCGGTGTACACTACCCTTTAGATGTGTTAGCAGGTGCTTGTATCGGATTAGTGGTAACTTACATAGTGATGCGGCTAATTGGTCTTATTGAGGACGCCAAGAATCACAGAAAAATGTATGTAAAATAAAAATGCTCTTCCAATCAAAAAAGTTCGCCCTTTATGCGAACTTTTTTGTGTTTCAATCCATTATGCTGAAGCCATCTACTTTATTGTTGATGTAGTTGCCTCCTAAGAGCAGCAATCTTTTTAGCAAAGTCCAAGGCATGTGGACCATCTCCATGAATACATAAGGTGTGCGCCGCTACTTTTATTTTTTGAGACTCTATAGACAATACTTCATTTGCCGTTAAAATACCTTTGACATGCTCCAGCATTTCTTCTTCAGTTTGTATTAAGGCATTCGGTTCCTGTCTGCTCACTAATGTGCCATTAGAGTGATAACGGCGATCAGAAAAAACCTCCTCATATACTTGAAGACCCTTATCCCTTGCGATTTCTGCCATTTGGCTACCCGCTAAACAATATAAAATAAGCTGAGGATGAAGATCATACACCGCATGAACAATGGCTGAAGCTTTCTCCTTATCATTTGCACTTTGATTATATAGTGCTCCGTGGGGCTTGATATGATGTACTGTCCCTTTTTCGATATGGACATACGCTTGCAGTGCCCCTACCTGATAGACAATCATATCGTAAATTTCTGCTGGGCTAAACGCCATATCCCTTCGCCCGAAGCCTTCACGATCAGGATACCCAGGGTGTGCACCAATATGAACATTTTTGCGAATTGCATTCCGAACTGTTTGGTGCATAATGGAATGATCACCCGCATGGTAGCCACACGCAATATTGATTGATGTCACATAATCTAGTATCTCTTCATCTCTTCCGGTCAAAAACGCTTCATAGCTTTCTCCTAGATCACAATTAATATCCATTCGTATCACATTTCCTCCAGTGCAAAATGTATTGTGCTAAACATACGCATTTGGGCTACTTTATGTAAATCATCTTCATGTACAGTGGCCATAATAGGATAGCCTCCTACTGTTTGAGCATCGGCCATTAAGATGATGGGATTCCCATTTTGAGGCACTTGAATTGAGCCAAACTGTGTCGCTTCAGATAGAATTTCCTTCATTTCTTTTAACTGTAAAACAGGGCCTTTTAAATAATAGCCCATTCGATTACCACCGCTAAACTGGAAAGGATTTTGCAAAAATTGTTGCTGACTCTCTCCTGTAAATAAATGAAAATGAGGACCCTTAAAAATTCTAACAGTAATCGTATTGTCAAAAGTCGGACGATACGGAGCATAAAGACCTCTATTATATTTTAATGGCGGGGCTATTTGTCCATATAAAATACTTCCTTTTGCATGGACCATACCTAGATTCCCCTGAGAGAGGTATGAGGTACTGCCAAGCTGCAATTTTGAAGTAAACCCTCCCAGCGGTGTCAAGTAAATGATAGAGCCTTGACTCACACTCTTAATCGTTAACCTATCACCCTTTGTTAAATGGAATGTTTTCCACATTTCAATGGCTGCATCATTGATCATGCATACCCCATGACCGCCTGTTAAAACATAGACCCCATCAGCCATTGCCTCAAATTCAAAACCACCCACGAACATTTCGAAAGAAGTTTGGTTATGATGATTTTGTAAAATTAGCTGGGCCGCTTGAAATGAAACATAATCCATTGGTCCAGATAACGGAATACCAAATGCCCGATAGCCAAACCTTCCTTTATCTTGTAAGCTACCATAAACCCCTTGTTTTGTTATGAGCAGAAGTGGCTTCAATCGCTACACTCCTTTGCTTTTCATTTCCCAATATTGTTGCTTAGTTATTTCATAAAACTGAACTTCATCACCAAGTTCAAATAGGAATGGCTCTTTACCATTGACATTAAAAAGCTCTAATGGCGTCCTTCCAATAATATTCCAGCCACCAGGTGAATCGACAGGATAGATCCCTGTTTGTCCACCTCCAACCCCAACAGAACTTGCAGACACCGACGCTCTCGGCTTTTCTAAACGAGGCACAAATAATTTAGAATCAAGTTCTCCAAGATACGGAAAGCCTGGCAAAAAGCCAATTAAATAAACGTAATAGCTTTTGGACATGTGTAACATTTTCATGTCCTCAAATGATAGACCCGTATAGTCCATCACTCGTTGCCTATCTAAGGCAAATTCTTCATCATAGCAAACTGGGATTTTTAATAGTCTATTCGTTCTGTCATCAATGACTGTGGATGCTTGACTGTCCAGCCATTGCCTTCTTAAAAGGTCTACATCTATTCGTTGTTTCACATATGCTGTAACTGTATGATAGCTTGCAACACACTCGACAAGATTGTGTCGTAGTTGTTTTTTCAGAAATCGATTAAATGCTTGTACTGCAGAAAAGTTTGGGTGGGATATTTCTTCCTTAAAGGAAAAGCGAATCGTATTCTTGCTAATCCACATTGAATAAGGAAATTCAATGATTACCTGCACGTATTGTCTCCTCAATGCAAAGCTTCACAGCAGCGATTAAATCACGAATATGCCAGCCTGGAATTTTGCCATGTTGGATGGCCAATTCAAAGGAAGCAGGTATATGTATAAAGCCAGCACGTACCCCTTCATGTTGCTGCGCATACACAAGCCCCTCATACATAATGTTATTGCATAAGTAAGTACCTGCTGTATTAGAGATTTCAGCCGGATAGCCCTCTGCTTGTAAACGATTAACCATCTGGCGAATTGGTAAATTCGTCAGATAGGCATCTGCCCCCTCCTCTTGAATGCTCTCATCCACAGGTGTGTAGCCGTTATTATCGGGCTCCCCATCTTTCACATTAATAGCAATTCGCTCAGGCGTTAGTTTATAACGACCCCCTGCGAGCCCTAAAGAAATAATGATTTGCGGTTGTATTTCCTCTATATATCGCTTTAGCTGCTCGGCAGATTGTTGAAAATCTACAGATAAAATTCTTCCTATAATATGATAGTCTTCTATCTTTTCGCCATCTAAGTTTTCTACAATTTGCATAGTTGGATTGAGCTTATAATCTAAAAATGGCTCAAATCCCGTTAATAATATGTTTGTCATGTGTTAGTCACCTAATTTCTATCGGACGTTTTTTTATGTAGCGTCCAGATTGTTTTTGTTTATTTACAGGAGTAGCTAGTGCAGCTTCTAAAATTGCCTGATTAAATAATTGATGGGCTGCCATACACGATAGTAATTCCTCACCATAAACGATTTCATCTGCAACTTCCGAAATGATATCTAAAGCGACCCACTGTGGATAACGTAAAATACTAACTGATGAATACGTAGGTGTTACTTCCATACTACGATAAAAGTTAATATTCCCCATTTCCTCAATCGGGTATTTATCTGGATCCCACGTTGTTCCATATTTATAGTATCGATCTCGCCAATACGCATTTTCTTGAGCAAACGTAGATCCATCAAACATCCTATTAACTCTTTCCGCTACTAGGTCCAGATTTTTGGCCTGAATTTCCTTCGTATCATCATCTGCATAACGACCAATCCCATAAATTTTGGCACTTGGAACCGTATAAGAAACTGGGAAAATAGGTGGGCAGGCGTAACCTGCGAACGGTTGAACCCACTCACGAGCTGGTATTCCATGGTCATCAATAACAATATCTGGAGCCCATTTTTTTAAGATAAGTGGTAATACATTTGCCTCACCGAACACACTTTTTCGGAATTTCACATGGGCAAATTCTAATCCCACCGCATTAAATCTTGCAGCATGATGCTTCCACTTCGGATGCTCCTTTGTCAAACATTCCATGATTTCATAGCCATCAGGGTTCGCTAAAGGGATAATAATGACATTCATTTTTTTTAATATTTCTGGTTGCTGACAAATAATATCTTCCATTAGCGCCAAAATCGCAGGAGTGCTAGATACTTCATTTGGATGATGGCCAGCTTCAAAAACAATCGTATGTTTTTCATCTGATTTTTTTAGCCCTGAATAATATTCACTCGTAATAGGTTCCGTCACCTCTAAAAATGGAATGACAGTACCTTTATAAGATATATCTCCATAATTCAATTTGACCTCTGAGTATTGTTTACAACGCTCTACTAATGGAATTATATTTTTCATGTTGTGTTTTAAAAAGGTTTTTGCCTTAGTGACCTTCAGTTCATTACCGATAGACATTTCTACAGTGTCAAACTGTCCTTCTTGATTAAACAAGATTCGCTTTGTAACGGGTTCCGCCATCGGTTTGTCATTCCACTGGTAAACCTTTATGGCACTTTTAATAGGCTTATACAAATCTTGTTCTATATGAATATAAGGAATAACACCACCTGGAGCTTTGTAAGGCTGATTAACTAACTGGCGACCAAGCTCATGAAAATAGTCTAAAGTATTAAAGTATAAATCCTCGTATAACGCCTCAAACGATGAGTTCGCTTCTTGCTGGACGCCTATTTCTTCTTCGATTCCAGAAGAAGTAAAGTCGATTTCAATTCGATCGAATAATGGAAATAGCTGAGCTTGATCAACGTTATGGGTATCTATTTTTAACTTTTTCACCATTCGTGGCAATAATTCCTTCATATAGTATTTATAGAAACGTTCACGATCAGAAAATATGATGTTCTCCTGCACTCGCTCTGTCTTGTTGAATAATCTATACCCAGCGGTAGTTGGGTAAGCTTTTTTCTGACCATCAACATAATCCACTTCACTAATAGGTGGAGTGAGCTCAGCTATTAACTGATCATCTACAAATACTCTATACACATGTTGTTGCGTGCTGGAAAGCTCAAATTGCACATGCTCCTTAGGTATGCCATATTGCATTTCAATCATTTCATCCACAGGGTATAGCTCCATAATCCAGCGATTATGTTGCTCTAAGCCGTTTACACTTACCCCATCCTTACATACTATTTTTACATGTTCAAAGCGCCCCTCGACAGATGGAAGTACTTCCTCTAATATCCAGTATAACCCTGTTTTAAAGGCAGCGCGAACTTTAATGGTTGTCAAATTTGAAAATTTTTCATATAAATCTAGCTTAAATTGATCACGATTTTTTTTAGTGGCCGTCATATAAATTTCAGCCTCTAACGCTTTATCTTGTTCTTCTTCTAATGCTTTTATCATGTACGAAGCTTCAGATTCATCGCTCCATTTTTCGTCCATTAAAATAGCCGCTTCATTCATTTGTTTTTCGTTTAACTCCCAAACTCCAAGCAGTCCACCCTCAGACACATGCTTTGCTGTTGCAATGGAATGGATAACGGTCGGTAGGCTTTCTTTCGTACCACAGATTTGAATGGCATTTTTGGCGGTCAATTCCATATAACTTTCGTTTTCGTGCTTGAATGAAATAGTTACATGTCGCTCTTCTGATGTTATAGCTGGTAATGAAATAGATGTGGCATATAGGCCTAAACGCAATGCTAGATAGCAAGTCTCTTTTAATAGAGCATTTGTCTTTAATTCTTCTTGTATATTCATTTTCACACTTACATGTTGCTGGGGATGTGCCTCATCCTTTTCACCCGTGCCATAGGCTGACCAAAGATGACTTAAATTTTCATAATCCGTTAAAGGGCTGTCCGTTTGGGTGTCGACCATTCCTTCACTGGCTATTGCACTTAACCATGTAGAAAGTGCTAATTCACTCTCATAATAAATGATCCATGTTGAGTCATCTTGTGAAATAAATGTGCTAGTATGCTGTAAAAACTTCATTGTATAGGACTGATTGGCTGGCTGAAATAAATCAAAGTCTACTTCATTTGCTTCAAAGCCTAAACGTAAGCAAAAATCAATTAATCCTAATGGAGCTAAATCTTTAGGTAAATCTATAAATAAAGAAGGCTTTTTTTTCGTTTCATTCTTTTGAAATAAACTAGAAAAAATTATAGAGTTCATCATATCACCTAAACTTTCATATTTGGATCTAAGCGATCTCGCAACCAATCTCCCAATAAATTAAAGCCTAAAACAGTTAACATAATGGCCACCCCTGGGAAAACAGATATCCACCAAGCTGAGGTCATATAATTTCGACTATCTGCTAACATTCCTCCCCATGAAGGTACTGTAGGCTCCACACCTAACCCTAAAAATGTTAAAGAGGCCTCCAATAAAATAAACTCTGCAATACACATCGTTGCTAACACTAAAATGGAGGAGGCAACATTAGGAAGTATATGCTTAATGATTATTTTGAAATGTGTCCCACCAATTGCCTTTGCTGCTTGGATATACTCTTGTTCCTTTAAAGCCAAAATCTCTCCTCGAATTAATCTCGCAAAACTAACCCAATATGTAAGTCCTAGGATAATAATAATTTTTTCAATACCTGTTCCAAAAACACTCATGATGACGATGGCTAGTAAAATAAACGGTAGCCCCATTTGAACTTCAGCTAGCCGCATAATTAAATCATCCATCCATTTCCCAAAGTAACCTGAAACAATTCCTAGAAATGTACCAAGCACTAATGAAATGATTACGCCACAAATGCCGACTAATAGAGATATACGTGCTCCGTAAATAATTCTACTTAGCAAATCACGCCCAACCTGATCTCCTCCGAGTAAGTATTCGGATTTACCAGTATCATCTAGCCATTTGGGTAGGTCAAGCCGATGCCCTAAGCTAGCCGCCCCCGGATCATAGGGAGCAATATATGGCGCAAATATAGCACATAGTATCGTAGTGACAACCAATAATAAGCCTATGATGCCTGTTGGATTGTTCTTCATGAATTTCAGAACTGTTACTATTTTATTGGCTTTTTTTATTTCGATTGCTTCTGTTTCCATTATTTGAGTCATTATTGCTCACCTCTTCCAGTTCTAATTTTCGGGTTAATCAATGAGTAGCATAAATCAACGATTAGATTTACTAAAATCATAATCAATGCTAAAAGTATGATTCCTCCCTGGACCACAGGATAGTCTCGTTGATTAATAGAATCAACAATCAACCTTCCAATCCCTGGCCAAGAAAAGACTTGCTCGACAATAACCGCACCTCCTAAAAGCCCCCCAAACTGTAAACCAACAAATGTTACAGTTGGCAATAAGGCATTGCGGAAAGCATGTTTAATGATAACTAGCCATTCTCTTATACCTTTCGCCCGTGCAGTTGTGACGTATTGCATTTTAAGTACTTCCAGCATAGACGTACGAATTAATCGAACTAAAATACCAGATAAGATAAGCCCTAAGGCAACGGACGGCAAAACTAATGAGCTAAATCCATCAAATCCGGATACTGGCAGCCATTTTAGTTGAACAGCAAAAATTAAAATTAGCATGAACGCCAACCAAAAATTAGGGAAGGAAATACCTAACAAAGAAAAAATACGACTAAACACATCAATGGATTTTCCTTTATAAATGGCTGATAAAATACCTAGCGGAACAGCTATTAACAATGCCACTGCCATTCCACCTAAAGCAAGCGCAATTGTCGGCCACGCTCGTTCGAGTAACATCTCTAAAACAGGGCTATTGGAACGATAGGACGTACCAAAATCAAGTGTTACTAAATCCTTCATAAATATGATGTATTGCTCCCAAACAGGCTTATCTAAACCGAGTTTGGCTGTCAGTTCTTCTACTGCCTGCTGTGAAGGTTCACCAGCCCCAAACATTATACTTACGGGGTCACCTGTTAAACGAATGGAGAAAAATATAATTAATGAAACCGCAATGATCACCAGCACGGTATGCGACAAACGTCGTAGAATATAGGAAAGCATAATTCCATCCTCCTAATGTGAAGTGAAAGAGATAGTATGCTAACATACTATCTCTTAATTTTTTACTTACTCGACAGTGACACCTGCAAAATTAAAGCGGCCATCATGTGGTGGTTGGAAGCCTTTTATTCGTTTATTCACTGCGTATATTTCAACTTCAGAATATAAGTTGACTTCAGTTGCATCTTCATATAATACTTCTGTAAGCTCTTTAAAGACCTTTTGTCTTTCGTCATTATCAATAGTGGCACGCTCTGCTGCTAATAATTGTTCTACTTTGTCATTTTTATAGGATGGGTTCCAGAATTCTCCCTCGTGATACATTAAATAAGCGGTATTATCAAAGTCCAGCGTCCAGCCACCCCAACCATTTTTATACATATGGCCAGCTTTTCCTTGAGGAATTAACTCTGATTGGAATGTCGTATTTTCCACACTATTAATCGATACTTTAATTCCAACTTCCTCTAAGTAAAACGCTACTGCTTGTGCAATCTCTTTAAATGTTCCATCTGTACCTGGAATAAAGAAATCTAATGTAGTACCTTCAGGAACTTTCGCTTCAGCCAGCAATTCTTTTGCCTTTTCAGGATCATATGGATATGGCTCTAAATCGTTATTATAGCCAAATGATAAATCACTTTGGAATGAGCTTATCAGATTCCCATAGCCACCTAAAATTTCTTTTACAATCGTTTCTTTATCGATAGCATAGTTAATAGCTTGACGAACACGTACATCATCAACTGGCTTTTGCGCCGTATCAAAACGAATTGAATAAGCTGTAGGTGTAGACACTTCCATTAATTCAATAAAGTCAGTTCCTTCTGCTGTTGCAGCTTGAGAAACTTCCAAACG
The DNA here is from genome assembly GCF_058795135.1 of Lysinibacillus sp. GW823-FHT06C08. Lineage (NCBI taxonomy): Bacteria > Bacillati > Bacillota > Bacilli > Caryophanales > Bacillaceae > Lysinibacillus > Lysinibacillus sp. GW823-FHT06C08. The sequence goes on along the minus strand of NZ_JBXAHN010000001.1, from coordinate 1,367,562 downwards.
TGTCATAATATCAATATTGCCTGTTTGTAATTCTGCAAGTGCTGTTGCTGTTTCTGGAATTACTTTAAATGTAACTTTATCTAGTTTAATAGCATCTTTATTCCAATAATCTTCATTACGTTCAATTATCACTTGTTTATCTCGTTGATAATCTGTCATTTTAAACGGACCTGTACCAACAGGTTTCATATCAAAATTCTCTGCTCCCTGTTCTTGAATATATTTAGGTGGTACGATTACGGCACCATAACCTGATAGTTTTGTAAGTAATACTGGATCTATAGAATTTAAGTGCATCGTTACTTCATATTCACCCGTTACTTCAACATGATCAATGGAAGTGTAATTTGAATATTGAGGACCTTTTTGACCTTCATCACCTAGCAGACGATCAAAAGTAAATTTAACGGCCTCCGCATTAAATGGTTCACCATTATGGAAGGTAACGCCTTGGCGTAATTGGAAGACAATTGTTTTTTCATCTTTATATTCCCAAGATTCCGCTAATCCAGGTTGAATTTCTAAATCTAAAGAACGACTAACTAATCCTTCAAATACTGATGTTGCTACGGTACTCCAAGACAGTAAAAATGTATCAATCGGGTCCCAGTTTTGAGGATCTCCTGCCACACGGACAACTAATTCATTACCCCTTGTGAGCGCAGCGTTTTCTCCAGAAGATTTGCTACTATTTTTACTATCCTCTTTTGTTGATGTACCGCCACTACATGCTGACAAAATAATCATCATGCAAACTAGTAATAGCGCTAGCCATTTTTGTTTCTTCATTATTGTTCATCCCCTTTTATGTTTGTGCTATTTATACGCCATAAGGATATGGCATCGAATAACCTAGTTCAGCCGAAATTAACGCAGCAGTTTCCCACAGTCCCTCTAAAAACATATTAATTTTTTCTTGTGGTAGTAGTGATTCTATACCAGCAATACTAATGGAGTACTCTACTTTTCGATCACTATTAAAAATTGGCACCGCTATTGATACAGTTCCTTCTTCTAGTTCTGACACGCTGTAGGCATAGCCATTTGTCTTACCAAATTCAATTAGTTCATGAATTTCTTTATCCGTATGAGGGGTTCCACTCGCATATTTTTTTCGAGGTTTATGAAGAACCTCGTTAATTTTCTCTTCACATTGAAAAGATAAAAGAATACGTGAGCAAGCGCCTGCGTAAAGAGGTGCTCTTCTTCCGACTCTTGTATATAATAGAACCGGCTTTAGACTTTCTATTTTTTCTATATAAAGGCCGTCCGTTTCATCCAATACTACTAATTGAACAGCCAAATCAAATTTCTGTTGTAACATTTTCATATATGGAATGGCTAACGAACGAATCTCTATGGAATTAGCAGCTATTGCCCCCAATTCAATTAGTTTATTCCCTAGTAAATAATGATCACTTAAAACTACCTGTCCACCACTTTGAACATATGGCCGTTTTAATACGCCTAAATCCGTAAATGTTTTTAGAAATCTATGTAAGGTCGGTTTAGGAATATCGGTTTCTATAGCTAGTTCGTCTAACCGCCAAGAAGGTTTTTCTTCCGTAAATAACGTTAAAATATTGATCCCTTTTTCCAATGTTTTGCTCATGTTAATCGCTCCATTTGTTCTTCATAAAGTAAACAAGAAACTTCATGTTGATCACTAATTTTTTTCAATTTCGGTGGTGTCACTTTACAAATCTCCATACAGCTTGGACACCGCGTATGGAAAGTGCATCCTGATGGCGGATTCGCTGGATTTGGCACATCTCCACTAAGGACAATTCGTTCTTTAACCGTTGAAGGATGAGACTTCGGTAATGCAGAAAGTAATGCTTTCGTGTAGGGATGCTTCGGATTATTAAACAATTCATGTTTGTCAGCTAATTCCACTATCTTCCCTAAGTACATCACCCCTATACGATCACAAAAATGATGCACGACACTTAAATCATGGGATATAAAAATATAGGTAAGATTCATATCCCTTTTTAAATCTTTCATTATATTTAGCACTTGAGACTGAATGGATACATCTAGTGCCGATACCGGTTCATCTGCAACAATCAATTTAGGATTTGATACAAGTGCCCTGGCAATTCCAATGCGCTGTCTTTGACCGCCTGAAAATTCATGTGGAAAACGTTCTAGCTGCTTTTCTGTAAGCCCAACTTGTTTGGCAACCTCAAAAACACGTTGTTTCCGTTCTTCCTTTGTACCGATTCCAAAATTCACTAAAGGTTCTTCAATTATTTTGAAAACCTTCATACGAGGATTAAGGGAAGAAAAAGGGTCCTGGAAAATGATTTGCATATCACGACGTTTTTGACGTACCTCTTTGGCGCTAAGTGTGGCTATATTTTCTCCATTCAGCAAAATTTCGCCCTCTGTAGGTGTTAGAAGCTGAATGAGTGTTTTGCCCATTGTGGATTTTCCACAACCTGATTCCCCTACTATTCCTAAAACCTCACCTTCGTTGACAAAAAATGAAATATCATCTACTGCTTTTAAATTTCCCGAACGTGATCCCTTCACTGGAAAATATTTTTTCAAGTGTTTAACCTCTAACAATGGACTGCTCATTTACAATTCCTCCTCCCACATCATCCTTTTCATATAACCAACATCTAACCGTGCTACCAATGGACGTAGTAAATAACTCTGGTTTCTGTTTACATTTTTCAGTTGCAAATTCACATCGATCGAAAAATCTACAACCTGCTGGCATATCGGCTGGTGATGGCACCACACCCTCAATAGACGGAAGATACTCTTGCTCTGTCTCAATATCCGGCAATGAGTTTAGTAACCCTTTCGTATAGGGATGGAGCGGATGATCAAATAAGTCCAACACATTTGCTTCTTCAACTATTTCACCCGCATACATGACAATCACTTTCTCACAGATTTCAGCCACAACGCCAAGATCATGGGTAATTAAAATAATGGACATGTCCAGTTTTTCTTGTATGTCTTTCATTAGCTCTAGAATTTGTGCCTGAATAGTTACATCTAATGCAGTAGTAGGCTCGTCTGCGATTAATATTTCTGGTCCACAAGCCAATGCCATGGCAATCATCACCCGTTGTCTCATACCACCAGATAATTGGTGTGGATATTCATTCACCACTTTATCGGGACGAGGAATACCAACAAGGCGAAGCATATCAACCGCTCGCTCATGTGCCTCTTTTTTTGAAATTTTTTCATGACTATGAATCATTTCAATGATTTGGGAGCCTACCTTATACACTGGATTAAGGGAGCTCATCGGTTCCTGAAATATCATTGAAATTTTTTTCCCACGAATCTTTCGCCATTCCTTCTTCAATTTTTTAGGAATTTGTTTTTGATCTATGTAAATCTCTCCATTTTGCCATTCAACTCCAGAAGGCAATAACCCCATAAGAGATAAGGATGTCATACTTTTTCCACAACCAGATTCCCCTACAATCCCCAATGTTTTACCTTTTTCAAGTTGAAATGACACCCCATTCACAATGGAAATATCCTTTTTATTTTGCTGAATACCTATTTTCAAATCCTTTACTTCTAAAATATTCAATCCCATTTTTCCCCCTCCGTTCCATATTATGAAACGCGATTCCATTTTTTAAAATTTTATCAGAGGTTAACAGGTTATTTCAATAGTTTTCAGAAAAAAATAAAAATTCTATTTATTATAATTATTTCGGAAAAACAATTAATACTGTTTGTAAACCGCTAAGATATCTTTTTACCTTTCGAAAAATACAAAAAAGCATGGTCCCGAGTGCTCGGACCATGCTTTATGTTTTTTTCTTATATAATTTCTTATTTCAAATGTGCAGTCGCCTGTTTCATGACGTATTTCCCTACTCCAATATAGATGGCTACAGCTGTTCCAATCAATACGAATGTCATTGCTGACCGCTCCTTTCATTTAATGTAGTGTTTTTCTCGTGTCTTTCAGACCAATTCATTGAATTTGAAAATCATTCTCACTAATATATTATAAATTTCCTGTTAATTCGTCAAGACATACTTTCATCTTACCCTTTTTACATGGTAAGATGTAGAAAAGTCGGAAAAAGGATGCGGTAATGATGAGTAATTCGAAGTACTTTCAAACTATTTTAAACGGGACTATTCACGCTTTAAAATCAATTCTACCTATGGATATAGAAGTAAAGTCGCCTAGTATTATTTCTGAACCCTTTCAACAGCAGCAAATGGGTGTATTAATTGGTTTAGTCGGAGATTTAAAGGGTCGTGTCATCATTGACTCCTCTCCTGAAGTGTTCAGTGGAATCGGTAGTACGATGTTCGGTATGCCGCTTGAAGGAGAAATGCTAGAATCCTTTACAGGGGAATTTGGTAACATGATTGCAGGAAATTTATGTACAGCTGTTGGGCAAGAAAGCTTAGAAATTGACATCACACCGCCAACTGTGATGGTGGGCAATACAAAATTATATGGCTTTGAGAAGGCCTTTGCTCTCCCAGTTTCGGTCCCAAGCGTCGGTGCCCTAACAGTTCTATTAACAATTGAGGAAGAAGCGGAGTAGAAAGCTAGGTTTAAAGTCTATGCCAAATAAGACATTATATGCAAGAGCATACAGCATATATGTTTTAAATTTGCCATTCGCCTATATACATTGATCATACTTCCTTAACATCTATTGTTTTTATTAAAAAAAAGCTAAATATAACAATGAAACAAGCTATCTCGATGACTTTTGAGATAGCTTGTTTTTTTCTCCCCTACATTCTTCACACTTTCTTCACACAATTTGTCTAGAAGTGTGATTTTTTTCACATCAAATTGCATTGAATTTATATATGATGACTGTAAGAAACACCAACTATAAAAAGCGTAGGAGGAGCAAAAATGGCAAATAAAAAGAAGTCAGATGAGAATTTAAAAGGTTCACTCTATGCAGTTTTTGGAGTAGGTATCATCATTATTTTACTTTGGGTGTACTGCTTTGATTTGTTCATTGGACGGTTTTAATCTACGAGGAAGGGAAAGAAACATATGCACATACATAAGTATGAGAAGTATTGGCTTGTGTTCGGAGTTGCTACTTTAGTCGCATTCCTAATCATTCTCGGTATCGGAGCATTTCATCAAGGCTCCCATCCGAACAATGGTAAAAAAACACTAGATTACGAGAAAGTGAAAGAGACAGCACCTTTTGATAATCCAGGAGTCCATAAGGTAGAGGGCAAAGATTGGGATTATGAGGTAGTCGTAATAGCCTCTGCATTCAATTATAATCCTCCACAAATTGAGGTACCACTTGGTGCAAAGGTAAAATTCATCGCAACAAGCGAAGATGTCATGCACGGTTTTGAAGTTGCAGGTACGAATATCAACATGATGCTTGAGCCTGGTTATATTTCAGAATATGTAACAGTAGTAAACAAAGTAGGCGAGTTTTTAATCGTATGTAATGAATATTGTGGTACAGGACATACGATGATGCACTCTATGCTAAAGGTGGTGGATTCAAATGAGTCACACTAATTCAATGACAAAAGTAGATCGTCGCGATGCAAAGCTAGCAATGGCGCATATATATGTGGCATTTATCGCATTGCTATTAGGTGGTCTTGCAGGTTTATTACAAGTATTTGTACGTTCTGGTCAATTTACTTTACCAGCGGGCATTGGCTACTACCAAGTGTTAACCGTACACGGAGTATTACTCGGTCTTATTTTAACTACATTCTTTATTTACGGTTTCCAAATTGCCAGTGTAAGTCGTACTTCTGGTACATTTACTAACAGTCAACGCAGACTTGGTTGGATTGGCTTTTGGTTAATGACAATCGGTACAGCCGCTGCGGCAACAATGGTTTTATTGAATAAAGCAACTGTTCTTTATACGTTTTATGCACCGCTAAAGGCACACTGGATTTTCTATTTAGGCCTTACACTAGTCGTTGTTGGTTCTTGGGTGGGCGGCGCAGGTCAAATTTTACGCTATGCTCAATGGCGCAAAGAAAATAAAGGTAGCGGTCAGCCTAGCCCATTATTATCATTTATGGTAGTTGTAAATAATTTAATGTGGTTCGTTGCAACACTTGGTGTGGCAGCTTCAGTATTAATCCAACTGTTACCATGGTCATTAGGTTTAATTGAACGTGTCGATGTTGCCTTATCTCGTACCCTTTTCTGGTATTTCGGTCATGCACTTGTTTACTTCTGGCTATTACCTGCTTATATGGTTTGGTACGTGATTATTCCAAAGGTCATTGGCGGAAAAATTTTCTCCGATTCTTTAGCAAGACTTTCGTTTATGCTGTTCTTACTCTTCTCTATTCCTGTTGGGATTCACCATCAGTTAACAGAGCCTGGTATAGATAGTACATGGAAGTTCATTCAAGTTGTCTTAACATTTGCTGTAATCGTTCCATCTTTAATGACAGCCTTCTCGATGTTTGCCATGTTCGAATTACGTGGTCGAGAATTAGGTGGAAAAGGACTGTTCGGATGGTTCAAAAAATTACCTTGGAAAGATTCTCGTTTCTTCGTTCCATTTATCGGTATGGTGGCATTCATTCCTGGTGGTGCTGGCGGTATTGTCAATGCCTCCTATCAAATGAACCAATTAATCCATAACACTATTTGGGTGACTGGGCATTTCCATTTAACGATTGCAACCGCTGTTGTTCTAACATACTTTGGTGCGGCCTTCTGGTTAATTCCACATTTAACAGGACGCACTTTAACAAAGGCTTTAAACAATCTTAGTAATTTCGCTGGTATCTTATGGGCAGTCGGTATGACTATTATGTCTTCTGCTATGCATATTGCTGGTCTTATCGGTGCACCCCGTCGGTCAGATTACTCAGAATATGGTGGTGCTTCACAGGCATACGATTGGATTCCTTATCAAATTGCACAAGCTGTGGGAGGAACGATTCTTTTTATCGCCATCCTAATCATTATTTATATCGTCGTGAAATTAGCTTGGTTTGCTCCTAAGGGTGAAGAAGAGTTCCCTATTGGGGATGTACATGAGCTTAGTGGTCCGACGCCGGCTATTTTAGAAAACTTTAAAGTGTGGCTTGTCATTTTAGTAGCCTTAATTTTATTCGCTTACACCGTGCCAATTTTCGATATTATTTCGAATTCACCGGCCGGCTCCAAAGGCTATCAATTGTGGTAAGTATTTAGAAAAAAAGCGATTTCTCATTATAGAGAAATCGCTTTTTTTTTATAACTGATATAGCTTTGTATATTTTTCTTGTAAGTAGTTTGCAAGATACTTGGCATTTAAGCCTTCCCCTGTCGCCTCCTGTAGCAATTCAAATGGCTTTTTCAATGCTCCATATTGATGAACTTTATCTGTTAGCCACTCACGAATAGGTAGAAGCTCGCCCTTTTCTAATAACTCATCAAAATGAGGAATATCCTTATCCATCGCATGCTTCCATTGTGCTGCATAAATCATTCCTAACGCATAGGATGGGAAGTAACCGAACATGCCACCTGACCAATGCATGTCTTGTAGTACTCCCATTGCATCTGTCTCAGGGCGAATACCTAAATATTCCTCATATTTATCATTCCATACTTGTGGGAGATCCTTCGCTTGTAATTCCCCATTGAACAGATCACGTTCAATTTCATAGCGAATCATGATATGTAGTGGATACGTTAATTCATCCGCCTCAATACGAATAAAAGATGGTTCGACCATATTAATGGCACGTAAAAAATCGGCTAATGCAACATCACCAAATTGAGCTGGTGAGAAGTGTTGAAGGCGCTCATAGTTATGCTCCCAGAACTTTTCATTTCTGCCAACAAAATTTTCATAAAATAATGATTGAGATTCATGAATCCCCATTGATGTACCTGTGGCTAATGGCAGACCTGCAAGTTTTTCATCAATGTTTTGCTCATACATCGCGTGACCGCATTCATGAATTGTACCAAAAATAGCTGAACGGAAGTCATTTTCATCATACTTAGTCGTAATACGAGCATCACCATAGTTTAAGCCAATCATAAATGGATGCACACTTTCATCTAAACGGCCAGCATCAAAGTCGTAACCAAGTTGAGCTAGCATCTCTAGTGATAGTTCACGCTGAGCTTCACGTGGAAAATGCTTAAATAACATGCTTGTGTCCGGTTTATTCGATGAATCAGCAATTTTTTGTACAAGTGTTATAATGGATTCTCGTAAATCACCAAATACATGGTCTAATACATCTGTCGTCATGTCTGGTTCATATAAATCGAGCAATGTATTATAGGGAGATCCATTTTTAATGCCCCAATATTGAATGAATTTTTTTTGCCATTGAATGATTTGCTCTAAAAATGGTAGGAATAGTTCAAAATTATTGCTTTCCTTTGCTTCTTCCCAAGCCGTTTCCGCCTTCGATTGTAGAATAACAAATTCTTTATACTCTTCAGCAGGAATTTTTTTATTTTGATCGTAATTCTTTCTTACTTCTTCCACTAAACGAAGTGTCACATAATCAAGATCTGATTTTTGTGCCTCTAAGGCTAATAGTAGCTCACCTAATTCTTCACTCGTTTGCATATCAAATAAGGAGGCTGATAATGTACCTATTACCTCTGAACGTTGTGCTAACCCTTTTTTAGGTGCTCCCGTTCTCATATCCCAATAAATTACATTAAGTGCTTCCTCATAATGCTGCATCTTCTTAACATAGTCAGTAAATTGTTGAACAGTCATGCTTTCATCCTCCTTGTGCTATAAGTTTATCATATTTTCGAAAATTTTGTATATTGTGGGCCGTTTAGTAGTTTTACTCAGATTTTTCATTTTTCACTTTATCTATTATTTTTAAATACTGAGTATCTCCGAGCCCATATTGAGGAAAGAGGCGAAATAATTGTGTTAACAATTCCTGTGATGACTGATCAACATGTTTCATAATATAAGTAGAAATATCATTTTCTTCTTTTAAATAGTCAAAATATAATTGAATGCCCTGATACATTACTGGTAAAAGCGTTGCCTCTGGGATACGATGGCGGATCAAAACGTCTTGATAAATCTTTAAATAGTCTCCAAGCACGATCTCAATTTCATCCACATCATAGGTCGCTTCCTGTACCATATGGAAATAAACTTTGCCTTCGTATTTTTGCTGCTCCAGAAAAGCAAGTACAGTTAGCAAGTTCATTTGACAAAACATATCATCCCCAAACCATAAAACGATACATTGATAGTTTTTGGTCCACAATGACTTTAAAGGATTCACTGTTATACGCTCATAGTCCTGGACCGCTACTTGGTGTCCAGCGGCACGAATTTTGTTAAATTCTTCACCCAAAATAGGGCTTGCTGTTTGATTGGTACACATGGCTTCATTAAAAGGTACATAATCACTGTTCCCCATTAATTGCTGTTTCGAAAACTCCTCGTACATCATTTGACCATTTAAAACATTCAATATCGCTTGATCATATTGCGCATGTATTTTCTCTTGCAATGCTTCAATTTTTAGTTTTGAAGAAATATCCATTGTAAACCATCCTCTTTCATCCTTTAAATTCTTTTTTACAAATGTTTGCAAAGGTTGTGGGGACTTTCGGAATTCATGAGGGCTTATACCAAAGACCTTTTTAAAGGCTCTAGAAAAGGATTCCTGTGTTGAAAAGCCATAATGTAAGGCAATATCGATCATTTTTTCTTCCGACTTTTTTAATGCTTCAGAGGCCAAATATACCTTGCGTAATGAAACATATTTTTTAATTGTGATCCCCGTTATTTGATGGAATTTAAACGAACAATAATACGGGGAATAGCCCATATCCTTCCCTAAATATTCTAATGAAAAGCCTTCTAAGAGATGATCTTCAATCCAATCAATCATCTCCTGTATGATGTTATTCATCCTCATCCCTCCTCCTTTGATTATAGTAGAGGTGATAAGGTTTGTTATGATATAGGTTGTGATATTATTGCATTAATGCTGGAATAATATGTTCCTTGATAAACGACCATCTATCTGGAGCATTGACCATAAAGAGTGAAGAGATAGCAACTACTGTGTTCAGTGAAGGAATACAACAGATTATATTGCCGCCATCGCCAACTGCAGCATAAGAAAAGAAATCTTCCTCCTCTCGTAGCCACCATAAATAGCCATAATGATGTGAATTTCCCGCAATAGATTCTTGAATCCATGCTTTTGACAGGATTCTTTGGTGATTCCATAAACCCTTATTCATATATAAAGAGCCTATTCGTGCCATATCTCTTGTCGTCATTGTTAATCCCCAGCCGCCTGTAGAAAGCCCATTCGGATCATGCACCCATCCTTTCACGTTTTTTCCGAATAAATCGTCAAAACCATAGCCAGTCATTGGATAATTCGGGATTTCTTTTATTCCTATCGGTTGAAATAAATATTCATTGGCAAATGCAAGGGCCGTCTTTCCTGTGCTCTGCGTCAGAATGGCAGAAAGTAAATGAGCTCCTGCTGAGGAATACTTAAAATGGCCGACTGCTCCTCCCTCCCCCATACTATTGAGGATATATTCCACCCAATCATCTTGCTGACATAAAATATCGAGTGGCTCATGCCAATCCTGAAACGGATAGGGAACTGTCATTGTTAAAAGATGTCGTATATTCATTTTTTGTTTAACGTCATCATCTGTTCGATACTCAGGAAAGAAATCCAATACCCGTTGTTCGACACTCTTAATAAAACCTTTATCGATGGCAATGCCGATAAGTGCGGATAGTACACTCTTAGTGACCGATGCCACATGCTGTGCTTGCTCTGAGTCGTTCTTCTGAAAATAATTTTCATATGCTAGCTTGCCATTTCTGATAATTACAATACCTGTTATATTACGATACGCTTCCTTTATAAAGGATTCATTCAAGCTCAATCTATCTGATGCAGGTATATTCCAATTAACTCCCATCATTTCAACCTCCTTATTATTTTTTCTTGATTGGAAAATAAACTTCTGTTAGCCAGTCTTCCGTATGCTGCTCTTGATTGGGATCTGTTATATAAATTTCATAAGGAGAATCCACTAGCTCATAGCCCTCTTTTTTCACCCACTCTAGTAAATTGGCATAAATTGCAGATAATTCATTATAAGCGCCTTTTAACACGGATTTTGCACAAAGTCCTCCTGGAAAATCTCTTGTTCCCTTCACTGATTCTTTAATAGGAATAGCAAATTCAGTATCATTACCAAGAGGATCATATTCAGCACTATGATAAATCGTCATCGGCTTCCCAAGTAGGGTGTATTGCTCCTTAGCGATTTTCTCATAGAGTGTTTGGAAAAAATGGTGATATCCCTCTTTATAATCTTCACCAGTCAGCAACTGCCGTCTAGTCAGTATTGTCTGCTGCTTCGTCTCAACGAGTTTGATAGGTATATCATCCAGATAAGACATAATTGATACACCCTTCTTTATATGGAGTAAATCATGATTGATTTGCTTCACTGTAAAATCATAAGCCTTCATACGCTCCTGCAATTCCCTTTTCTTTTGTCTGAGGACACCATATAGTTTTTCTTCTTGCTCGTGTTCTTCCATCATTACGAGCGTTTTGATTTCCTCAAGCGATAATTGATAGGATTTTAAACGATTAATAAAGAGCATTTTTTTCAATTGTTTAATGGAATAATAGCGATAGCCGTTTTCTTCATTTATCTCCTCAGGATGAATTAAACCAATTTCACTGTAATAGCGGAGCGTTTTCGTTGATACACCACAAATTTTCGAAAATTCACCAATTGATATCACACCATCACTTCTCCCTTTCATTTATGTCTTATATCCGTTATACACTTTCCCCTTAGGGCAAAGTCAACTTCCTTTAACTTATTTGCATAAAAGCACTTTTTACAAAATAAAAAAACTGTAGCAAACGATGCGCTTGCTACAGCTCGTCCTCTCTTAATCAAAGAGAGGTATATATTTAGGAGAATTTTCACTAGCTTTCGAGTAATGTTCGGTTTCCAATCAAACATTTTTAGGAGCTGCCATTCATTTTCAATCGAAAGAAAGATGGGGATTCTTTCTATTCATCAAAGTAGAGTCTGTTTACTCTATGTTTTGGCAAATGGCAATTACTTGTTTAACAGCCTCCGCAGAATGCTGAAGCGCTGCTTGTTCTTCATTTGTTAGGTGCAATTCGATTACAGATTCGATACCATTGCCGCCTAAAATTGTTGGTACCCCTAGATACAGGTTTTGGTACCCATATTCACCTTCTAATAGGGCAATAGAAGGGACAATTTTTCGTTGATCTTTCATAATGATTTCGACCATTTGCGCGCATGCAGCAGCTGGTGCATAATACGCACTACCATTGCCTAATAAACCGACAATTTCACCGCCACCTTTACGTGTACGTTCGACGATTTGCTGGAGTCTATCCTGGGGGATGAGTTTTTCTAGCGGAATACCTCCTGCATAGGAATAACGGATTAATGGTACCATTTCATCACCATGTCCACCTAGCACAAAGCCAGAGACATCTTCAGGTGCAATTTGTAGCTCCTGTGCAACAAACGTGTTGAAGCGAGCTGTATCTAACACACCAGACTGACCAATGATACGATTTTTAGCAAAGCCTGTTTCCTTGTGACATACATACGTCATGGCATCAACCGGATTACTTAACACGAGGACAATACTATTTGGAGCATAGTGTTTTATTTGTCTTGAAACCTGTTGAATAATTTTAGCATTCGTTGTCACTAAATCATCACGGCTCATGCCTGGTTTTCGAGGGATTCCTGCTGTAATGACTACGATATCTGCACCAGCAATATCCTCATAATTACTCGTCCCTTTAATAGATACATTAAACTTTTCTATTGGGCCTGTCTGTAATAAATCCAATGCCTTCCCTTTAGTTGGGTTCTCAGCTTCAGGTATATCAACGAGCACGACATCGCCTAGTTCCTTTTGTGCTAAAAATAAACTCAATGTAGAACCAGTATGACCGGCACCAATCACAGCGATTTTATTTTTACGAAATGCCATTATGCTTCACCTCGATTATCTGTCGCTGGTGTTGCTTCGGTTGTTTTTTTAGCACGTGTTGATGTAGATGTAGATGTAGAAGCCGGCTTTTTCTTCGGTGCCTCTGGTCCACTAATCATTTGGAATACCTCGTCATCAGGTCTTGGAATTACGTGAGCGCCTAATAATTCTCCAACACGCATAGCAGCCGCTTTTCCAGCTTCTACTGCTGCTTGTACAGAACCTACGTCACCTTTCACGACCACAGTCACAATGCCACCATCAACGAATTCCTGCTTGACGATTGTCACGTCAGAAGATTTAATCATCGCATCAGCCGCTTCATAAGAACCTACCAATCCTTTTGTTTCAATCATGCCAATTGCGCTACTCATTGTCCTCACCTCTCATCACTTCAGTAGAATCAATAATACCTATAACAACTGCATCGATTGGTAACGGATTTTCTTTCATAATATAGCGTGATGAACCGCCACTTGTTATTAGGACATCATCACCAATCCCTGCACCGATACGATCAGCTGCTACAATTTCAGTGCGAATCGGCTGTTGATTGGAGTCAATTGGTTGAATGATTAGTAGTTTTAAACCATTCAGCCCTTCCTCCTTACGTGTTGCCCATACACTGCCTATCACTCTTCCCATTTGCATGAACTTCACCCTCTTTATGTTACACAGATTAATTTGCTACTCAGAACGGATTGTTAACGTTTTATTTAACTCTCGCAGCTTATCATAGGCTAACGCCGTTACAATGGTTTTCTTTGGCACGACAATTTCTTGCGCATCTATTTCTAGCACTTCCAGTTGTGAAAGTAGCTTTTTGTCATAATGATAAATAGCTGGTTTTTCTACCTTTGCTACGACTGGAGACTGCTCTTTCACTGGAATCGGTTGCTCATTCACTTGATGCTGAACAATTTCTGCTACTGTTCCTTGCTGAATTAAACCTGCATTGGCTTCATCTGTATCAATATGCATCTCTAATCGATAACGCTCTGATACACGGATAACCACATTCGATAAAATAATTGGGCGAATACCTTCTACCTTGATTTGTACAGACTGTCCATCCATTACATTGAATTTCGCACTGTCTTCTGGGGACATATGAATGTGGGCTTGTGCAATAATGAGTCCTTCATTTAGCACGACACTCCCCTTTGGACCAATCAATGTAACTGGGCTAGAGCCTTGTATATCACCTGAAATTCTTAATGGTGGTTTTATCCCTAGTTTCATGGCATCTGTCCAGCTAACTTCCACTTGAGACAATGAACGAGCTGGACCCAGTATACGTACACGCTCAATCGATCCTTTTGGACCAGCAATGACTACGGTTTCCTCCGCAGCAAATTGCCCAGGTTGGGAAAGCTCAAACTTTGGTGTAAGCTGATAATTCTCACCAAAGAGCTGTTCCACTTCTGCTTGTGCAAGGTGGACATGGCGGGCGGATACACCAATTGGAATTTTACCGTCATGTGGAGGGGAAGATTGATTTTTTAAAACTTGCTGCAGAACTTCTTCAACAATTTTTTGCACTAATTTTTCTTGCATCTTGCCTCCTCCTTACGTTGTTACTTTTACTAAAGTTCCTTGTGCCTGTTGTTCAATAAAACCAGCGTTTGCTTCATCCGTATCAATGTGCATTTCCAAACTAAAATCATTGGAAATGCGTACAACTACACCACGGAATGTAACTGGGCGGTCACTGATTACTTCTACAGAAACCAAATCATTATTTTGGACTTCCAATGCTTTCGCGTCTTCCTCAGTCATATGAATATGTGCCTGTGCAATAATGACTCCTTGCTCAATGGTCAATTCATGATGTTGGCTACTAATTTTGATGCCTGCTGAATGGTCAATATCTCCTGACTGTCTCAGCGGAGGGGTTACCCCTAGTTTCATCGCATCTGTTCGGCTGACTTCCACTTGCGTAGCTGCTCTTACTGGACCAAGTACTCGGACATTATGGATAACGCCTTTCGGTCCCTCAATGGAGACACGCTCCTTTGCCGCAAATTGTCCAGGCTGTGATAAGTCAAAATCCTTTGTTAACGTTGCTTGTGGACCAAAAAGTGCTTGTAAGTCCGCTTCACTTAGATGAATATGACGAGCCGAAATGGCCACTGGAAATGTTTTTGTTGCTGTTGTCACGTTAGCCACCTCTATATTAAATGGATTGTTGTTACTTGATGACAGAAGGAGAGCTATCCTTTAGTTGGATCAGCTCTCATTGCTGATATATTAAGCTTCTGCTTTTGGTAAAATCATTTCTAATTCATGGTGTGGACGTGGGATTACATGAACTGATAAAAGTTCCCCTACACGTTGTGCTGCTGCTGCACCTGCATCTGTTGCTGCTTTTACAGCACCTACATCTCCACGAACAAGAACCGTTACGATACCGCCACCAACATGTACTTTACCTACTAAATTAACGCTTGCTGCTTTTACCATTGCGTCTCCTGCTTCGATTGCTCCTACTAAACCTTTTGTTTCTACCATTCCTAATGCTGTACTCATTTGTCATTCCTCCAAATTATTTATTTTGTAATGTGATTTGTTTTAATACTTGATCAACGATTTGTTGAACCATTGTTGTGTCTAAAGAAGGCTCCTGTGAGACAACCGACTCAACAACGGACTGTACTTCAAACTCTGGTTTTGGCACTTCTACATCCTTAATGCCATAAGCCATACGTTTAATGTTTAAAAGATGTCTTGCTGTAATGTTATCTGACGTAATATTGCCGCCAAATGTACCACAGCCTAATGTAAAGGATGGTGCTAATCCAGTTGTGCCACCTACTGCACCAATAGATGATAGTGTATTCACTACAATACGAGATACTGGTAATTCAACGGAGAATTGCTCTGCTAAAGCTGCATTTTCAGTATGAATCGAGCATGTATGTCCGCGTCCACCAATATTTAAAAGGTCAATCATCACTTGCTTAGCTTCTGTACTGTTTTCTACCGTATAGAGGGCAAAGATAGGTGATAATTTTTCAAGAGAAAACGGGATGTTTTTACCAATCATCGTTTCTAAGCCAACAAGTACTTTAGTATCCTCTGGTACAGTGATGCCTACAGAATCCGCTAAGCAGGTTGCTGATTTGCCGACGATTTGTGGATTCACCTTTCCAGGAACTGGTGAAATTAATTTTTCCATTTTAGCCTTTTCTTCAGCATTTAAAAGATAGGCACCGTTTTTCTTTAATTCTGTTTGTACCTGCTCTGCAATTGCTTTATCTACAATAATAGCTTGCTCTGTAGCGCAAATTGTGCCATTATCAAACGATTTACTGTGCACCAATTGACGTACAGACTTTTGAATATTTGCTGATTTTTCGATGTAGGCTGGGACATTCCCGGGTCCTACCCCATAAGCAGGTTTTCCTGAGCTATACGCCGCCTTCACTAATGCGCCGCCACCTGTCGCTAAAATCAAATGAATATCAGGATGCTTCATTAGCTGTTGTGTTGCCTCCATAGAAGACATTGTTAAACATTGTAGTAATCCTTCTGGTGCACCTGCTTGTTCAGCAGCTACTCGGCAAACGTCTAACGCCTCTTTTGTACATTTCACAGCATATGGGTGAGGACTTAGCACTAAGGCATTTCTCGTTTTTAAAGAAATTAATGTTTTAAAAATAGCTGTAGATGTTGGATTCGTCGTTGGCACAATTCCTGCAATAACCCCAAAAGGACTTGCAATCTCTGCCACTTTTTTCATACGATCATAGCCTACGATACCAACCGTTTTTAATTCTTTAATATCTTCATAGACATCTCGTGAAGCAACTTCGTTTTTCATTTTTTTATGATTAGGGATACCCATCCCTGTTTCTTGCACAGCCATTTTGGCTAAGCGATCCGCTTCCTTAAAGGCAGCATCCGCAACAGCTTTAACGATGCTGTCTACTTGTTGCTGTGAAAATTGCATATAGGCAGCTTGTGCTGTATTAGCATGTTTAACAGCATCTCTCATTTCTTGAATAGCTAATAAGTCTTTGTCTAATGTGGCCATAAAGCCGCCTCCTTTCTAAATCACTGGGTTTCTTGCTAAATTTTCAATGGCTTCCCTAAAAGCGTGTGCCGCAGCCTCACAGGAAGATTGGCTGCCACTTAATAAACCGCCACCAAAATTTGTTTCCGATGGAGGGCCAAAGAAAACCTTTAGCTCTACTTCTGCCGCCTTTAATGCTGCATCTAAACCAACAACTGCCTCCAATGGCGGTGCGATTAAATACGCAAGAGGTGTGCCAATCTTTACATCTGCTAGCTCGGCAAGATACGTCCCACAGCTTGCCACCGTATGGGCAAACAAAGCATGGTTGACATTGTTATTAATAGCTTCAAAGTACGTGTCAAACTCTATTTTCTGTTGAATGGCATCTAGACCACTACGGATTTCATCAGGTGAGCTTCCAGCAATAATGCCAATAACCTCCCCCGACAAGGGGCCAGATGAATGTGCCGCTCCTGCATAGAAACTTTTCGCATAGACAACATCAATATCTGCCTTCTTCGTTGCTTCATCTAATGCTACATATCCTACATCATCAATTGTGAGCGTCACGAGCCCAATACTATGATGGTGCGGCTTCAAATCTAGCTGCTCTGCTAATTCACTGTTAACTCTTGGAATAGTTTGCATCGCCAAAATTTGGGCCATTATTTTTTGAGGATTCATATTTCAGCCTCCTAACCTTCTTTTGCGACAAGCTCTACCCCACTTGCCTCGTAATGCAAGATTTTTTGTACGATTGTTCCAAGGTACGCGCCCGCCTCTAATGGTGGGATGCCTCCTTTATGGATATTAGATATGACCATACGCTCTGCTTCTACTGTGCCGATTCTAGGTTTATAGCATAAATAAGCACTCATCGATTCAGCTGATACTAGTCCAGGACGCTCACCAATTAAATAAACAATTACCTCCGCCTGTAACAACTCACCAATTTCATCCATGAGCGCCACTCGGCCTTTATCGATATAGAAGGTTGTGCCTATATCAATATTTAAATTGCTAAGACTTTGCTGAAGCGCTAAATAAACATCTTGTACATTTTCCTCAATCGCACTCGCACTTAAGCCATTCGAAATAATAATCTGTACTTTCGGCTGTTGCTTGCACTTTTGTTGAATTAATGACTTGGCTTCATCTGATAAACGACGACCTAAGTCAGGTCTTGTAATGTATTCCTCTTTATCTGTTACTTTCGTTGTCACTTGAAAGACATCAATTTTTTGTAAAAGATCTTCTGTCACTTCACCATACACAGCGTCCACTGCAGCGGCATGATCGAGACGGAACTTTAACCATGTTTTTGTTTTTGGTCTTGTGCCCGCTCTACCTACTCCAATCCGAGCTGGTGTATGTTTTTTAGCCGCCTGTATACTGTCCGTTAATGTGTCTGCCTCAAACTGAAAAGGCTTAATGGGTACAGCTACATTTAACGGTTGTTCAAAAGTTGCAGGAGCTATATGTGCCTGCTGAGGAGTTCCTTGCTGATACAGCTGAATTAATGGTTCACTTGTTGTAGACATAGGTTTTGCTAATTCTGTAGCACCTTTAGTTGCTGCTGTATCATAGAACTTAATAAGCGGCTCCTCTGTTCGTGTTGTGATTACCTCTGGAGCTTGCCCCTCAGTAGTTTTCTCCATCTTTTCCATGACAAGTTGTGTAATCATAGAGACTAATTGATCATTCACTCGACTCACCTACCTTTCAAAAATGGATAAATCGCCAGCCCTAGCTGAAAGTCGACCATTTTCATAAATGCCCATTTTCTCAAGCCACGCTAAATATTCTGGTGCTGGTTTTTTTCCAAATGTTTGTAGTAATGTAGCTACATCATGGAAGCTCATTGATTGATAGTTGAGCATGACATCATCACCCATTGGCGCCGCAATAATAAAGTTAACGCCAGCCGCTGTCAGTAACACACTTAAATCTTCCACATCATTTTGATCTGCCTTAATATGGTTTGTATAACAAATATCTACACCCATAGGGATACCATGCATTTTGCCCATGAAGTGATCCTCAAGACCCGCTCGTATTACTTGTTTATTGTTGTATAAATACTCTGGGCCGATAAAACCAACTACTGTATTAACGATATAAGGGTTGAAGTGTCGAGCAAATCCATAATTGCGAGATTCAAGTGTTACTTGGTCGATGCCCATATGAGCTTCTGCTGATAGTTCTGAACCTTGGCCTGTTTCAAAGTAGAATAGGTTCGGACCAGTACCCGTCCCCTGCTTTTTAATGAGCTCTTCTGCTTCTCGTATTAAATCTGCTGAAATCCCGAATGAACGGTTGGCAATTTCAGTGCCAGCAATACTTTGGAAAATCATATCAGCTGGTGCACCCTGTTTTATGGCCTTCATCTGTGTCGTAATATGGGCTAATACACAATTCTGCGTAGGAATTGACCAATCATTGATAAATTCTTTTGTAGCAGTTAATACCTTTTTGACACTTTCAACTGAATCATCCACAGGATTAATACCAATGACAGCGTCACCAATACCATAGGACAGACCTTCCTTTAGGGAAGCAATAATACCGTCGATATTGTCGGTTGGATGGTTTGGCTGTAAACGTGATGACAGCGTACCTTTTTGACCGATAGTAATATTACATGTCGATAAAATCTCTACTTTATTGGCTGCATGAACGAGATCTAGATTTGACATTAGCTTCGTGACAGCTGCAATAATTTCAGAGTTCATCCCTTTGCTTAAACGCTTTAACTCACGATCACCCGTATCATTCGATAAGATGTATTCGCGTAGCTGCTCAATGCTCCAGTTTTTTATTTCTCCATATATTTGCTCATTAATATCGCCCTCAATAATGCGTGAAACTTCATCATTTTCTTGCGGCACTAATGGATTTTCACGGATATCTTTCACTAGAAGCTCACTTAGTACTGCCTTCGCAGCTATACGTTGCTGAACGGTTTCAGCTGCAATTCCCGCTAGCTGATCACCTGATTTTTCTTCATTGGCCTTGGCCATGACATCTTTTAATGATTTAAAATTATATTTCTCTCCACCAAATATCACCGATAAATTCACATTCATCCTCCTTACTTTGAGTGGAAGGCAAGAGTTTTCACAACAACTGGAACAACGCCTGAAGGCAGAACCTCTCCAATGTCGATATAATCTCCCGTCTCCACTTTGATTTGATCGATGCAAATAATTGGGACTGTCGGATTAATTGCTTGTATGGTTTGTCCGATAATCTTTGCATAATCTGATTGAATGACTATGATAATTGGTATGTCCTTGGAGCATCTTGTTGCCAAATGTTGCAATAAGGCCTCACACAATGCATGTACATCCTGAAAGCTTAAATACGGCAATTCACTAAAATAGAGTGCAAATGGTGCACGATTATCCTGTATCGCAAATAAATCATCTGCTCGTTCCACCGCTGTTTTCACCGTGCTGTTATAGTCTATTGCTGTTTCATCCAGATGACAGTTAAACACAGGAACATTTTTGAGTGGTAACACCTCGGCATCCACCTGGATGGTTGCCCCACTAATTTCCGTAGTTTGTGTACCTGCACCAGTGACGGTCGCACGAGCGGTTTCTTTAGGTTGGAGCCATAAAAATGATTGCAGCTGCTCATGCTGAACGAGCATTTTCGCTAATCGTTCACCAATATCATCATATTGACGCTGAGTACATTCATTTTCATAAATACAAGAAGCTACTCCTCCAGAAAAGACGATGGCATCTACTGGTTTATGCCAGTTTGGCAAATGCCCAAGTAATAATGGATGCTTGTCATCCGTACACTGTCCCTTCAAAATTAAAGCAAGTGTACCGACCATTTCCTCTATACATTGCGTCACTCGAGCATCTTCTGCCGCATCACCGACGGATAACGGATTAGACCACTTTTCCATCAGTTCCATGAGTGGCGGAGAAATTGATTGAATCCTACCATTGTTAAATTCAATCAATCTACCACCAACATGTAAGGTACATGTCCCGATGACTTCTCCAAATTGCATAACAGCAATATTGGCAGTTCCACCACCAATATCAATATTGGCGATCACTTTTGAAGAGTTTTTTGATTGCTGTAAAGTACCTGACCCTTTGGCCGCAATAATGCCTTCTAAATCAGGACCAGCAGTAGCAACTAAAAAATGACCTGCGCCATCTGCAATGGTATGGACAACCTCTCTTGCGTTTTCCTTCGTGGCAGATTCGCCAGTTATAATAATTGCGCCCGTTGATATATCAGTTGGTACGATTTGAGCTAATTGGTACTGCTGAAAAATGAATTCTTCAATTTTTTTCATATCGATGATGTCTTTATTGATAAATGGTGTCTTGATGATGGGACTTTGATGTAACACCGTCTTTTCAATAATTTCAATCCTTGGCACATGGGTTACGCCAGCCACATTCTTTAACAAAAAACGACTAACTACCATTTTGGTCGTGCTTGTCCCAATATCAATGCCAGCACTATAAATTTTTTCAGTTTTCACCCTACACCACCCTCTCGCTACTGTGAGCAATACATGAGATATGGACTATCGCAATCCTTCACGAATTGTTGAATTTCTTCGTGTGTATGAAGCTGAATAAGTGGCGCAATCCATTCCACGCCAAGCTTTTTCCACGAAGAAGTTTTCACGATAGGGCCCTGTGTCATCACATTTTTTAATAAACCTGTCGCTCTTTCAACATCTGCATCAGGTGCATCAATTTTTGTAATGACACCGATTTGTATTTTCGGAATCCCTAAGCTAAATTGCGGAGGAAACACACTTCTTGAAGATGTGGCATCCTGCAAATAAATGACATGTGTTACTTCCAACGAAGTGGCCATAATGTTTCTGTAATACATGGGATTTTCAATATATTCACCGGGTGTATCGACAATCCAGTCTTCATAAACGAGTGCTTGTGTTTTATTGGCACTGCTTTCTTTGCCCAACAAAGTATTCATCAATGTTGACTTTCCTGCTTGCACACCGCCTATTATCATTACTCGATTTTTCATACGACACATCCTATGATTTTGTTATTCTTGATGGTGTATAGCCTAATACCTCGGATAAAAAACGATTAATTTCTAACATCGCCATTTCCACCTCTGATACACTACCGACAATAACGAGACTGCCTGTAAAACGGTCTAAAAATCCTAATCTAACATTGGCAGCTTTCGTCGCTAAATCCCCAGCGATGATAACCGTTTCACTTGGAGTACACGTCATAATACCTAGCGCACCCGATTCTTGAATACCCAGCTTTTGAAACATCTCGGGGTCAGGGTTCGCAATAAGGTGACTCAATGTTAGCTGTTTACCCGGCACAAACTCCTGAATAAATCGTTTCTTTTCTTCACTCACACATCATCACCTCACTTTTAATGGATTAAGATTTTTGATCTAAATATTCGCCTTCTTTTATAATGCCTGCTTTGCGATCTTCCATTTCTAACCTTAAGGCAGTCGGTACAGAAAGCTTATACGCTAAAATAATCGCAATCACACCCGCTAAAAACTTACCGGCAATAACAGGTAAAATAATCGTCGGCTGGAAATTAGCTGTAAATGATAAGTGATCGCCTAATAAAAATGCTGAACATACACCAAACGCAATATTAATCACTTTATCTTTTGGTGGCATATGACGAACAAGCGTGAACATCGCCAAGATATTAGCAATAGTTGCTAAAATCCCTGCACTCCCTACAGATGAAAGGCCCAATTTCTTACCAGCCGCTTCAAGTGGTTTCGATGCATATTTTCGAATTAAATAAACCATTGGGAATGCACCGGCTAGCATAATACCTATATAACCAGCTGTTTCTAATGCTCTGAATTGATCGATCTCATCAGCCATAATTGGATCGAAGCCCCATGCACCAAATATTTTTGTAAAAATACCTGTGAAAATTTCAACAATCGAGAACACTAATACCAATTTGATTCCGGCATCCATCACACGGCCGAATAACATGAAGCCTGCAATCATACCGTTTGGAATAAGCTTTAAGCCTAACGCGATTAATACAACAAAGATGAACAATGGCAGTAAATTAATTAAAATTTGTAGAACAGAAATGGCAAATACATATGTAGGCGCCTCTGTTGTACTAATAACTTCACGCACTTCTGTGTTAAATAGCACAATCATAATCGATGAAATAAATGCACCAATCGGAATTGTTAATACGCCGGCCATAATACCAAGCGCCATATATTTATGATCACGCTTATCTAACATCGCAAGACCCATTGGAATCGAGAAGACAATAGTAGCACCTGACATAAATCCAACGACTAGAGCCATTACCCATCCCTCATATGACTCTTTTAAAGCATTGGCTAATTGGTAACCACCCATGTCCGAAGCTAAAATAGTCGTCGCTGCAATCGCAGGATCTGCACCAATTAACTCAAAAATCGGACTAATAAAATGACTAATAAACCATGTTAAGTAAGGTATAGCTGCCATGATCCCTGCTGCTGGGACGAAAATATGACCAACTGTATGGATACCATTCATAAACTCTTTACCAATCCCATACTCAGCATCTCGGATTGCTCCGATTGCCCCTAAAACAGCACAAATCATAATAATATAAACGATAATCGTTCCTATCATTGCCATCTTACTCATCACCCCTTTATGATTAATAAATTTATATAAAAAAAGGCACTTTAAAGAAGAAATCTCTTTAAAGCGCCTTTGCTTCAACTATTAACTTGTAAGTTTAAAATAATTTGCTCCGCAATATGCACCATTTCTTGCTGTGTTTGCATACTTTCATTGCGAATTTTGCGGTAAGCCTCGTCCTCGCTTATATTTTCAGCCTGCATAAGCAAGCCCTTCGCTCGTTCAATGACTTTTCTCTTATCTAATTGTGTTTGCTTATGTAAAATCTCCCCATTGAGACGGTTGAACTTATCAATTTGATGAAAAGCAACCTCTAACACAGGCAACACATTTTTTTCAGAAAACGGTTTCATAACATATCCTAATATATTATCCTGCTTCATGTATAGTAATAATTCTTTTTCACTATATGCCGAGATGAAGAGAACAGGTATGCCAAGCTGTTGTTCAATAATTTTACTTGCCTTTAAACCATCTAGTTTAGGCATTTTAATATCCATTAAGATTAATTGTGGTTTATGCAAAAAGGCTAGCTCAATGGCGGTTTCACCATTATTAGCTTGTGCCACTACTTCGTAACCATTATCCTCTAGCATAAACTTCAAATCAATGGCAATCAATGATTCATCTTCGACAATCATAACTTTCCTAGTCATTTACGATAAATACCTCCTCACTTACAGGGAACTGAATTTGAGTATGTGTACCTTCTTCACTAGGGATAATTGAAAATGAGCCAGCTAAATCATATTCCACAAGCCTTGTGATAATTTCCATGCCAAATGATGCCTTCACTTCTTGCATTCCAACGCCGTTGTCGGAAATATGAAGTGAAATAGTTGAAGCTTCCTGCATGAAATGAATATCAATGGCTCCTTCATCACGACCAACAAAAGCATACTTTAATGCATTTTGTAGTAGCTCACAAATAATGAGTGCAAGGGATACTGCCTTTTTGGAATGGCAAAATACTTGCAAATGTTCGTGATGAAATGCTAGTTGAATAGTTGCTGTATTGGAGGTGCCAATCATTTTATGTCCAATTTTTTTAGCCAATGCAATAACGTCTACTCTTTCTTCAGCGTTATCCTCATTTTCTAAAATAAGCTCATATACAGATGAGATGCTATATATTCGATTTAATGCCTCCTGAAAAGCACTTGCATTGACAGCCGACAATTCATTGCGCATTTGCAAGCGTAATAGGCTTGTCACTGTCTGAAGATTATTTTTCACACGATGGTGAATTTCTCGTATGGCAAATGTTTTCATCATCAGTTCATTTTCTTTCAGCTTTAGCTCTGTTAGATCATGAATAATGAGGAGTGTAACCTTGTCATTTTGACTACGAATTGGGATTTTCTTGACGATAAAGGATTTACGATCAATCGTAATCTCTAGGAAAAAGACATCGTCGCCTTTATCATAGACCTCCTGTAAAAACGGTAAGATTTTATCCAATGCAACATTGTCAAAGTTTTCTAATCCCGAAAGTTCTGAAATAAAATGATAGCCAGCAGGGTTACTATAGATAACTTTGTTTTCATGATTCGTAAGAATAATTGACTCTACAAGTAAATCAGAAACAACTGGTATCGGTTGAGAATTAGGTTCTACAATATGTTCAATTAATGCAAAAGGCATATTTTGAAAATCATCTTTTGGTGTCGTTTGCATCTTCACCATCTTTTCCTGAATCAACACAGCAATTACTTGCTGTTGTTCATTAAAGATCGGAATCACATTTTGTTCGACTGTAATGCCTTCTTGTGTAACGGCTCTGGAAATCGATGATTTTTCTTTTTGTTTAAACGCAGTAAATACGGCTGGTTCAAAACTTTCAAAAACGAATTTTCCAATAACCGATTTTTCGTATAAACCTTTTTCCTTGTTAGGGAATGCTTCTGCCACGACAATTGCATGTGATAAATTATCCATCATACAATCTATGAACATATAACAATCAGTGAGCTCAGCATAATACTTAAGCGTAGCTTCTATTTCTATTAACTTGTCAATATCCGTTGCCGAAAGATTGGTATAGTTTCTACACAATGATTGAATGTTCGACAGGTTAAAGCCCCCCATCACGGAATAATCAACAATCAGTTTGATTATTCTTAAAAATTCTTGTCATTATTATAAACCTTTTGTGAAATTATTTTCAATACAAAAAATATTATCTTTCATCAAAATTCATTGCATTACAAAGAACTATATAGCCTAAAAGAGAAATATTCAACATATTTTTGTTATTACATTATTTAACAAGGGAAAAATATCTATTTCAATATAATAAAAAGAGAGCTTGCCGATTAAGCAAACTCTCTTAATTCTACTTTATTTCAGGTGCAACAGCTAATATATTTTCAAAGGCTGCGCGTTGTTTTTGTTCTTCTTCATTTAACAAAATATGAATATCACCATGATCGTTTGACGTCCTAATTAAGCGGCCCATTCCTTGCTGCAAGCGCAATTGCATAAATGGTAACTCCACTTCTTCAAATGGGTTTTCAGCAAACGTACGCTTCGCATCAAATAACGGATCCTGTGGAGGAAACGGTAAATCATAAATAATAACGCGTGTTAATGCTTCTTCAGGTAAATCTAAGCCTTCCCATAAATGATATGAGCATAATGTTTTAACGATTCCCTGCTGGAAATCACGAACAATGGCGGAGAGCTCTCGATCACCTTCAAAGGCAACATGCATGCGCTCCATTAATGGCAAATCGGCTTTAAATTTCAACATGGCTTGCTTGGATTTAAATAAAATTAATGTTTGCTCGCCATCACGTAGTAATTGCTGTACACGTGCGGTTTTAGCATGTTGATCAAGCTCATGTAAATAGATTTTCATTACTTCTTCATAATCAAATGGCGAAGGGACTGAAAATGATTGGGACTCTTTAATACCTAGACTATAGGCGATATACGAAAAGTCTTTATTAACGGATAAAGTAGCAGATGAAAAGACGATCGGAAGCTTTTTAGAGAATAGTTTTTCTGCTAAAACTTCTGTAATTAAACGAGGCATAATCACCAACGTTTCTTCTCCATCTGTTTCCTCCAGCCAATCCACTGCATCTCCTTGAGCTATGAAAATACGTAAGGAAGCCTCATATTGTTCTAAATATTCCTCTGCCATGTTTAACTCATATTCAGGAATCATATACATTTCAGATTCAAAAACAAATTCTTCCATCAATACTTCCACATCATGTATCAATTGTTTTCCATAAGCAAGCAATGTTTTGGATTTATTGATACGTTTACGATCCTCATCTGAAGCAACGATATCATCACGAAGCTGATCAAAAAATAACTCATGATCATCTTGCAATTTTTCCATAGCATACAAAGTTCGTTCTCGCACACCATCCACCATTAATCGCTCTAAAAGCTGAACAATCGTTGTTGCCTGTACTTTATAAGTCATTGCTTTTTGTGCAGCGTATTCCAACAGATGTCCTTCATCTAATACCATCATAGACACTTCTGGCAGTAAGGCAAGCTGTCCCTCACGTTCACGAGATTCCTTTGTAGCTAAATGCTCCATTAAGAAATCTTGCGAACAAATAACTAAATCCGTTGATTTACGGTAATGAGAACGATGCAATGTTTGCCCACAGCGATTACGTAGATCACATACAGAGCATTGCATAATCGAGTTGTAATTAACTTTTTGCCAATCCTCATCACTGACAGTTGGATAATTACTACGTTCTCCATATGGATGAATAGCAATCATTGAACCTTGGGCATACACACCATCCGGAATGGAGAAGGAAATATCATCAATCCATTCATCCGATTCAACTTTTTCTGCTTCCTCAAAGCGTTTTAAGCATAAATATTGATCCCGTGATTTGGCTAAACGAACATCAATTTCCAGACCAAGCGTTTTTTGTAGCTTATAGATGTCTCCGCCCTCTTTAACGAGCTGATCGATTAATGTTTCATCAGCACATGCAATAAGTGCCGGTTTCCCTGTATAGCGTGCATAAGAAATAGCTGGGAGTAAATAGGCGATTGTTTTCCCAGTTCCAACACCCGCTTCTGCAAAGAGTACGTTTTTTTCTTTTAGCGCTTGTTCTATTTGATAAGCCATAAAGATTTGCTCATCACGACATTCAAAGCCTTTTTCAGGCAATTCATCATAAAGGACGTCACCCATCCAGTCACCTAGTGAATCAAAAAATGATCGGTCCTTTGATAATGCAAATGGTAAAGATTTACGCAATTGATGTTCCCCCTCTTACTATCTGGTGCTATTATACGCGACGAAACGGAAGATAAGAAAAAATCTTATCTTCCGTTACTATTCGTTAATCTCTTTTAGACTTTTGTCCCCAGAACTGATAATAATTTGTTTCAATAAAACCATTAAATAATTTCCGTTTTTTCGTCGCTTGGCGTCCATATAATTCTTCAAAATTTTTCATGGAGGATAGCATATATACTGACCAAGTTGGATAGTTTTTCATAACTTGCCCTAAATCACGGATAACCTGTTCTACAACTTCAACATCACCAATACGTTCGCCGTATGGAGGGTTACCGATCATTACACCATCTGTTAACTGAGTCGTGAAATCACGTGCTTGCATTTGCTTAAACGTAATTAGCTCACCAAATCCTGCTTCTGTAGCATTTTCTTGTGCAATGCTTACCATGCGATGATCAATATCAGAACCTACAATTTCTAACGGCTGATCATAATTGGCCAAGCTTTCTGCTTCGTCTCGGACAGTGTCCCAGATTTGCGCTTTCATCCATGGCCAGTCTTCAGAAATAAACTCACGATTATAGCCTGGTGCTATATTTTGTCCAAACATGGCTGCCTCTAAAGCAATGGTTCCTGAACCACAGAATGGATCTACAAACGGACGATTTGGATTCCATTTTGAAACTTGTATAAGCGCCGCCGCTAAGGTTTCTTTTAACGGTGCCTCACCTTGTACTTGACGATAGCCACGTTTATGAAGACCTGCGCCTGATGTATCAATCGTTAGTGTCGCCACATCTTTTAAAATCGAAACCTCAATTTTGTAAGTAGCACCTGATTCATCTAAAAAGCCAAGTCGCTTATAATGCTGTTTCATTCGTTCAACAATTGCTTTTTTTGTGATAGCTTGGCAATCAGGTACACTAAATAATTTAGATTTAACCGACTTCCCTGAAACAGGAAAGGCAGCATCCACGGGTAAATATTTTTCCCACGGTAAAGCTTTTACACTTTCAAATAATTGTTCAAATGATTTTGCTGGGAATTGTCCAACGACAATTTTTACACGATCAGCTACTCTTAGCCACAAATTGGCACGTGCAATCGCTGTTTCATCACCCTGAAAATATACTTTACCATTGTCAACAGTTGTTTCATAACCAAGTGCTTTTACTTCTTGGGCTACAATTGCCTCTAAACCCATTGCTGACGTTGCTACTAATTGATAATTTGCCATAGATTATTTCCTTCCTTGATGCTCAATTTCCCAATATTCCATAAACTCCATTAGGTCGTTTAATGGTAATGGTTTGCTGTAATAATAGCCCTGAATAATATCACAGTTCATTTTACGTAGTATATCCACTTGTTGTGCCTGTTCTACACCTTCTGCCACAACTTTCATTTTTAGGCGATGGGACATTTGAATAATAGCATCTACAACTGCCTGTTTTTCATCGAGCGACCCAATATGTTGAATAAAGCTTCGATCGATTTTTAAACAATCTAGCGGAAAGCGAACTAAATAGCTCAGGGACGAATAGCCTGTCCCAAAATCATCTATGGAGATTTTAAAGCCTAATTGTTTCAAACGAACTAATTTGCTTACAGTTTCGTTAGCACTGTTCATGACTGTTCGTTCCGTCACTTCTATTTCAAAATTGTTTGCTGGCATATTATAGCGTTCTAATATTGCTTGGATCGATTCTAAAAAATTTTGCTGTCTAAAGTGAATACTTGATATATTAATGGCAACCGGTATTTTCCACCCGTATTGTTGCATTTGAATAACTGCCTCGCACGCCTTTTCCAGAATGACCTCACTTAGAGGAATGATTAATCCTGTTTCCTCAGCATAAGGGATAAACTCTCCAGGAGAGACAAAGCCTAGCCTTTCATTATTCCAACGGACCAATGCCTCTAATCCTTGAATTTGCTCATTGTCCATGTATATTTTCGGCTGGAAATGCAGCTCAAATTCACGATTGTCAATGGCTCTTCTTAACTCTGAATCTAGCAATAAGACACGCTGTGCATCTGTTTGCAGTTCATCAAAATAAAAAGAATAGCCATTCAAACCATTCTTTTTTGAATAGGTCATTGCTCTGTCAGCACAATTAATGAGTTCTTCCGTATTTTTCCCATCTACTGGATAGACACTTACGCCTATGCTTGTAGAAATAAACACTTCCTGGCCGTTTATCATCATTGGCTTTTCAATACTACTTATTATTTGTTCAGCAAATTGTGCAGCTTCTTTTACGTTTTTTACATTCGTTAATGTAATGACGAATTCATCTCCGCCATATCTTGCGATAATATCTTTGTTTTTCAGTAAATGTTTTAGTCGTTTGGCGACTTCTATTAAAATGGAATCTCCGACAGCATGACCTAAAGTATCATTAATTTGCTTAAATCTATCTAAATCTAAAAAATAGACCGCATGCTGCACTGAATGAGAAATAGCAGAAGTTGATTCTAAAAGATTATCCATTCTTTCGATATAAGCAAAACGATTGGATACTTCCGTTAGTGAATCAGTCAGTAAACGTTTTTCTAGTTCGTTTTCTACTATTTTTCTTTCAGACAAATCTGTGAAAATACCACAATAATTTGTAACCTCACCCTCATCGTTGGTTACACAAACAATTGTTAACCATTCAGGATATACGTCTCCAGTTTTACGACGATTCCATATTTCTCCTTGCCAAATTCCTTCTTGTCGTATCTGTTCCCACATTTCTAAATAGAACGGTAATTCATGTACACCTGATTGTAAAACGGCAGGTGTTTTTCCCACTACATCATCACGTTTATAACCTGTGACAAATTCAAAGGCAGGATTAACCATTACTATTTTTTTGTATTCATCAGTAATCATGATACCTTCAGATACATTTTCGAAGATTTTAAGTATTAAGGTAGTAGGATATTGAGAAATCAACTTCAATTTATCCATACTTTCCCAATTATTTACTCCGTTCATGTTCCGCCCCATCCTATCTCTCTATACTCCCCTTTAAAGGGCACTTACGTCAGGCCAACTCGTATGTAAATCAATGACACCCCATTTAGATGGTGTACAGTTTTTTTGAGTAACTCGTAAGCTCGTCTTAAAAATCTGTGACATCCTTAGAGGTTTATACTTGATTCAGCAGTCGTCCTGTCGCCACCTGAATGGAAAGAAAATGTGCAAACTCTTACTACCTATAGAGGAGAGTCATGTGTATCTAACATTTTGCTAGGTATCCAAACTTTTGCTGAATCAAGATAATACACATTGATGCGATCACCGTTTTCAGATGTTGTGACTTAGAAGCGGTAGCGATAGAGGCTTGGCTAGCAAATAGCCATTCTCAAACGTATCGCGCATACCAAGACTTGATTAACTAGGTTACTTTTTCCTCATAAACTCAAAAGAAAAGCTCTCCACCGAGTTGGAGAGCGCTTGTTATTTCGTAAATAAGCATCAAAAAAATTCCATAAGCCATGTTTTGTTCCTGAGTACTCAAACAGCTTGCGCCTCGTACGACCAGGTAGTAATCATCTATCTACAGAGCAAGCTCCGTCCCTCTATCCGTTCAATTCCTTCAAGAGAGTGCCCCTACCATAATTTGGGTTTCTCACTCGTGGGGTTTACCTCGTTCCACCTTGCATGTTTCCAAGCAAGCTTCGTCACTGTGGCACTTTCAGGAAGTGTCAACCATATCCAAGGACTTAGGTTTTCCTTCCGCCGTCAGCCTGAACAGCTGCCTTACCTTATTTTTTCAGTAAGCACGAACACTACGGACATCTCAGTACCGTGTGAGCATGGACTTTCCTCTACGACGTCTAGCGCCGCAGCGATTACCAGAATTTCATGATGATACGAAAGATTATACTAGAGTTTTATGTTAAATACAATATAATTGACTAAAATTATTCGTATAGCTTGCTACCAAATACATGTTTTTCTAAATTAGAAAGACGTTTTAAAATGTCAAAATTAGTTGTACCTGCTGCTGCCGCTGAAGCAACGGGTTGTCTCTTCGGTGTATTTTCAATTTCTTCTTTTAATTGTCTATTTTCTTCACGTAGTTGGGCCATCACTTTTTCAAACGTTTCATAGTCTTGAATAATTTCATCAAGGAATGAATCTACTTCTTCCACATTATAGCCTTTAAAGTTCTTTTTAAATTCCTTTTCAAGGATCATTTTTGACGTTAATTTAATGTCCATTCACATCGCCCTTCCTCACACTACATACACGAATACATTATAGCATACTTCAACACATTATATCGTCTGAAAACTCCAATTGTAAGGCTAAACTTGTCGTTTTATGCGATTACCTGGGAAATTATTTCTTATTTCCTAATCTGAGCAACCTCTTTTCCCAAGAAATTACCCATTTTTGTTTTTGTTCTGCTCTCCATTGCTCATTCTTTTGAATGAGATGTATGCCTTGTTGCGTATAATAAAGGGCCTGCTTATAATCTTTTATTTGGTGCTCATAAAGTATGGCTAGTTGCTCAAGGACACGCAACTTTGTTCTTGCTTCGACAAAATGGAGAGAGGCCACAAATGCATCGATGGCTTCACTATAGCGTTTACTCTTTTTATGCTGTAGTGCTAAATAATATTGAGCATTACCCGCTTCCAGTGCATCAAATTGTGTTGTCACCCTTTCTAACACCTTAACACTTTGTGTGCTTTCTTTTAAATCACCATACCATTTCCCAATATTGGTAAAGGTTTTTGCAGATTCTTCATATCCCTCTTCAAACAAGAGCTGAGTAGAATGACTATACAGTGTGATAAGAGACAGCAAATCCCACTCATTATGCAGCAAAACCTTCATAAGAGCATCTGGTACGCCACTTTTTACAGCATCTAAATAAATAATAGGGGCAAGATGACCAGGAATATCTCCCTTTCGAGAAAAACCAAGCTTCTCTTCCTCCACAGATTTTAATTTTAAGCGCTCCATATCATTTTTCCATAAACGCTTGGAACTATGCAATAAATCGATTTGTCGTTGTGATCTTAATTTGGGTAATGTTTTTTGATGCAGTGTCCAGCGCGTTTCAAGCTGCGGCCAATCAAAGCTTTTACCATTATAGGTGATGACTGTTGCTAATTTTTTCCACAGTTTTGATTCAAACAGAAACGCCGCCTCATGTGCAGGGTCTGCAAGAATATATTGAGTTAAACTAAAACATTCTTCGTCTACCTCTAAAAACCCAAGCAAAAAAATATGCGTGCCCACACCTTTTAAGCCTGTCGTTTCTGTATCAAAAAATAATACAGGTTCATGAAAATCCAGTGCATATGGATGATCAAACGAAGCATCCTGCCATTTTTTCAACGCATCAAAAAATGACTGTAGCTGATAATGACCATGCTGAAAAGAAAATGGATACTGTACATGGCGCTTAAACACAATACCAAAGTCATTTTCTACAACCGTAAGCCCAGCCTCTTCCCATCGCTCGGTATAGCTAGGCCTAGTTGGCTTTTGATAAGCCGGTTCCTCTACCCTTTGTGGAGTCGCCGCTGGTTTTTTACTAAGCATTTTTTTCATTTGTAGTATTTTATTTTCGTAAGACATGTATTTCACTCATTTTCTGCTTATAATATAAGACTCTCTTGCAAGATTACCATGATTGCTCGACTCATTCAAAATTTTCATCGCAGGAAATTCTTGTTTATAGAAACTCTATTTCTTGAATTGATGACCTTAAAAGTGTAAAGGACATGTGAGTATGTCTTTGCGGTTGCAATGGAAAAAGCACGCCCTGCCTGAGGAAGCGTAAAACAGCTGCAAAAAATAAAGCCCCGATTCAAACGTCTCTGGATTATTTTCGAGAAATTTCAATATTTTATTTAAAGAAACTACCCCGATATGCTTTTAGCTTAAAACTATTCATTAAACAATCCATTCTCAATAAAGATACGGCATTTCTTGATGTATGTCCCTTTTATGTCCTGGATACATAGAAAGCTCAAGCTATTGTCTATTGCCAGTGTACTATTGTAAGTATTTCCTATAAAATGAAATTACAAATAGAATGTGATAAAATTATGTTTTTTGGAGGAAATGCTTTGTTTAAAAATTTACGTGAAGAAATAAAAGAAGAATGGAAAAACACAACCGAGGATTTAGAAAAAGAAGTATTTAAAGTATGGCAATTAGACTATAAAGGCCATATTATTCGAATTGTAAATGCCGTGACTGAAGAAGTTCTTTCTATTAATAATGAAGTAGTAGATAAAAAAAGTAGAGATAGTATGTTCAAACAAATCTACCCTTATGTTACATTGACAGGTGAAATTACAGAAGCAAATGGCACAATCTCTACCGTAAAAGTAAAAATCGGTGGATTACTCAGTCTAAATATCGTCGTTAAAGTAAATGGTACTACATTACTGAACGAAAAACACAAAATATCTATTAAATAACTTTAGTTTAATAGAATACTACTGGACGTGAGTTAGAAAAACATACTATCATTAAACGTTAGATGAGCTACACACTATTAAATATGGAGGGCCTGAGGAAATAATTTAGTTATTCCTCAAGTCCTCTTTTTTCATGTTAATTAATTTGATTTAATCTTTGAAGAAGTATTATGACTCTCTTCTTGCCTTCCTGTAAACTGTCTTGGGCACCAATACATGATGGGCATCCAGATTCACAAGGACAATTTGAAACATGCTCCAACGTTTTCATTAATAGCTCCTCCCATAAGTCATAGACCTTTTCACTTAAACCAATCCCACCAGGGTATTTATCGTAAACAAAAAATGTGGGCAGCTCATTATGGGATGCTTTGACTTGTGGGACAACAGCTACATCACTGCTGTCACATTGAATAAATAAAGGGATAAAGGCATTCATGGCATAGGCTACTCCAATCATTGCCTCTGTCAATTCCGCCTCTGACCACTGTTCTGTTAGATGAAGTGATAGCCATGATGCGCTTGTATGCATTTCATCTGGAGGTAAATGAATAGGCCCCGATCCTATATTATCATGCGTGCCAAAGCGAATTTTCTTGAAAATAGTTGCCTGTGCAACTAATCCTACATCCCCAAAGCTAATCGTACCGCCGTTATAAGTTCGGCTTCGATCTTCCTCTAATACCTTCATTTCAACGGCAAGATTAGCATCTGTATAATAATCGATGTCGACTTCACGGACATAAGCTTTCTTTTCTTCCCAGTCGAGCTTCTCTACTTGGAATTGAATCCCTTGATGTAAATAAATCGCTTCTTCATGTAATAGTGTCATGGCACTATGACGATCCATTTCTCCAATTACCTTTGTTTGGGCAGGAATAGACAGATCAATTATAACCACATTTTCCTGGGAAGCCGACCGTAAGCTAATATCATGTGCTGGGAAACGATCGCTCATCCAATGCCACTTATCGCTCGTCTTAAAGACAACGCCCTCTTCTGCTAAATAATCTAGCAATTCTTGTATATCATATTCACCATACGTATCTTCTATAGAAAAAGGTAATTCAAAAGCGGCACATTTTAAATGATCCATTAAAATTAACATATTTTCTGGATAAATACGTGCTTCCTCTGGTGCACTACCAAGTAAAAATAAAGGATGATTCACCACATACTGATCCAGTGCCGTCGATTGTGCAACATAAATAATTAAAGCCTCATCCTGTCGCCTTCCTGCACGTCCTGCTTGTTGCCAGGCACTTGCAATATTTCCTGGATAACCTGTCATAATACATGCTTGTAACTGGCCGATATCGACCCCTAATTCTAACGCATTGGTACTGACAACGGTTTGAATGGTTCCATCACGCAAGCCTTTTTCGATTACCCGACGTTCAGATGGTAAATACCCACCTCGGTAGCCACGCACGGATTCATCCAGCAGCTTATTGCGAGTGAGCTCCTTTAAATAAGTGACAATCATTTCAACCCGTACTCTGCTTTTAGCGAAAATGATTGATTGAATACCAGCTATATATAGCCGCTTTGCTAAATCACTTACCTCTAACACGGCACTTCTACGCACCCCAAAAGTTTTATGAATAATGGGCGGATTATAGAACAGAAATGTTTTCTTACCGATAGGTGCTCCAGAGTCCGCGATGAGCGCATGTGATTCATTTGTTAATAGCTCGGCCAGCTCCTTAGGATTTTTTATCGTTGCCGATGTGCAAATAAACACAGGTTTACTACCATAAAATTCACATATGCGTTTTAATCTACGAATAACATGGGCAACATGGGAACCAAATACCCCTTTATATGTATGCAATTCATCAATCACGATATACTGTAAATTTTCAAATAGCGATACCCATTTCGTATGATGTGGCAAAATTCCTGAATGAAGCATATCAGGATTTGTCATAACGATATGTCCTGCTTTGCGAACCTTCTGACGAATGCCTGGAGCCGTATCACCATCATAGGTATAACTTAAAATTTCCTCACCACTTTGTTCAATCAGTTCATTCAAGTCATTTTTTTGATCCTGCGCTAAAGCCTTTGTTGGGAATAAATAGATCGCACGTGCGTTTTTATCCTCTACTATTTTTTGCAACACCGGCAAATGATAGCAATATGATTTACCTGATGCGGTTGGTGTAACAGCCGTAAAAGATGTACCACTCTGTGCCAAATCAAAGGCCTCTCGCTGATGCGTATAAAGTTGCTCGATTCCCCTTGCCTGCAAAGCCTTCACTAAAGAAGGATGTAAATTTTCTGGGAAAGGAGCATAGCTAGCAGGTCGTCCTTCAAGTGTTTGCCAATGTAGAATACGTTCTTTTAATTCTTCATCATATCTCCACTCATGCAAAAGCTCACTAATCGTTCGTTTCTTCGATAGCATTTACTGCCTCCTCCTTTACCAGTCGTTCAAAGTTTTTCATTGTAAAGGAGGTAGAATGAATCGCATCTAAGAAGCGTTTTTTACTTGTTTCTTTATAAAAAGATTGCACAACAAATTGCTCCATCGATTCTACCGTTGAAGCAATTTGTTGTGTATGCATATATTTCGGTCGATTCTCTTGAATCCATTTATTGGCCTCTTGCTGCCATTCCTTCAACAGTTGATGAATTTTATCAGCGTGTGGTTTCACCTCTAGAAAAAAGTCAGGTGTACGGTCCTCCTCACGCATTTGCCAAAAACGTGAAACACATCGATCACATTCATCTATTAATTGGGATGTTTGCTGAATAACTAACAATTTTTGCACCTCATCTCTCATCAATTACTCGTAAGCAAATATTTTTCGTAGCAAGTACATATATATGATGAGTATGTCTTGTCCATCATTTCAACTACGAAAATATGGCACCTCCTGATACCTTTACCTTCCCCTACTTGTTTTGTGGTAAATACTGTATCAATTTTAATGCTATAGAGTTAGTTCAATTGCTTATGAGATAAGTGTACCAAAGTCTATCATTTTTCACTACTAATAGGCGAACAAGCATTCTTTACTTGCCAGTTCTTTTCTGCTAAGCTTACTTTCTGGCTAACTGCTTTGAGCTGCAAAAAAAAGTGCATATTCTGAGCATTGTTCTCCAGCGACACTCTCGTGAAAAGTAATTGATTGACCAGATCTAACTGCGCAACTAATTGTTCTAACTTGTTCAAAATAACGCCCCCTTTGCTTTACTTAAAGTATTCCTCGCATGTATAGAATTACCTTCATGCGTGACAAAATAAGCGTAAGTTAGCTGAAAGAAGAAGATTTTCGATAAATTTTTATAAATGAACCTTCCAACTAAAAAAGCGTCCTGAATGAAAGGTGTAGATAATTCACCATTCTTCAACCGTTTCTATGTTTAAATTTATCAGTTATTTTGACGATTCAAGGAAGACAATTATTAGCTTTTTTTCGACGCAATTTGTT
Source organism: Lysinibacillus sp. GW823-FHT06C08 (assembly GCF_058795135.1). Classification (NCBI taxonomy): domain Bacteria; kingdom Bacillati; phylum Bacillota; class Bacilli; order Caryophanales; family Bacillaceae; genus Lysinibacillus; species Lysinibacillus sp. GW823-FHT06C08. The sequence continues at coordinate 1,329,772 of NZ_JBXAHN010000001.1, read as the reverse complement.
TATTCTTTGCATCCACTGTCTACTACTCTTGTAACAAAGACAACACGGATGGAGGTAGAGAAGAGCCATCAAATCATGGTAAACTAATATATAGGAAAGCAGTTTGATAAAGGGTGAGCTAAATGACAATTCGCTATCCAAATGGGAAATTGTATACCCCCCATACTTCTGTACAGAAAACAGAAAAAAAAAGTAAAAGTAAAGATTTGTCTTTTAGTAATCGTGGAAAGACACTAGAAGATGAAATTAATGAAGCAAACGACTATTATATTAAAAGGCGACTTGCTATCATTCATAAGAAACCTGTTCCTGTACAAATCGTCAAAGTAGAGTACCCTTCACGAAGCGCTGCTGTCATTCGTGAAGCATATTTTCGAACACCCTCTACAACCGACTACAATGGTGTTTGGAATGGGCATTATATTGATTTTGATGCAAAGGAAACTGCGTCCAAAACAAGTTTCCCTTTAAAAAATATTCATGAGCATCAAATGACCCATATGCAGCAAGTGACTGAACAAAATGGTGTGGCTTTTATTATCGTTCGCTTTTCAGCTTTTGAACGATATTTTATTGTGCCATATGAAGTTTTACAAAAGGCCTGGCAAGCAATGGAAAATGGCAATCGTAAATCCATACCCTTTTCAACGATTGAAGAAGAGGCGTATGAAATTCCCACTAGCTATTATCCACGGATCGATTATTTACCCATCATCCAACAACTGATCGTTGAAAAATGCTGCGGGTTTGAAAGTGAGGAGAAATAGTATGACTGAACGTCGTCGAACACGTGGAGAGCATCAAAAGGCTCTCGCTGAAAAAAATAAAAAAGGTAAGAAAACAACAACAAAGTCGTCTACACCCGCTAAAATGTGGATAAAACGTATTTTCTTAACGTTATTAATCATCGGTGTGGTAGGCTTCATTGGAGGAGCAGGATTATTTGCTTACTATGCAAGCACAGCTCCTAAGCTTGATGAGGAATTATTGAAAGACCCTGTGTCTTCAGAATTCTACGATAAAAACGGTGAAATATTCGCAACAATCGGTGCTGAAAACCGTAAATATATAAAATATGAAGATATTCCCGAAGATATGGTGAACGCTATTCTTGCAACGGAAGATGTACGCTTTTTTAAACATCACGGCATGGACTTCTACCGTCTAGGTGGTGCTATACTTGCTAACTTCCGTGATGGCTTTGGTGCACAAGGTGCCTCTACCCTAACACAGCAAGTAGTGAAAAACTCATTCTTACAAAATGAAAAGAAATTAAAACGTAAAGCACAGGAAGCTTGGCTAGCGTTTCAATTAGAACGTAAATATTCAAAAGAAGAAATTTTTGAAATGTACTTCAATAAAATGCTAATGTCAGGCCGTATTTATGGCTTTGGTACAGCAGCCCAATATTTCTACGGAAAAGAATTAAAAGATTTAACATTAGATGAAGAAGCATTATTAGCAGGGCTCGTACAAAGACCAAATGCTTATAATCCATTGAAAAACCCTGACCTTGCCAAGCAACGTCGTAATACAGTTTTAGGATTAATGTATCAACACGGAAAAATTTCGAAAACAGAAATGGAAGAAGCTAAAAACGTTGATGTCCAAGCAGGTCTTGCTGACGATGCAACTCGTCAATCATTTGCTGGCTCTAAATACGATGCCTTCCTAGATGTCGTTATTAATGAATTAGAAAATAATGGCGATGGTTCTGCCATGGCAGAAGGGATTAAAGTTTATACAACACTTGATCCAAATGCCCAAAAAGTTGTTGAAAATGTGATGAACGATGACAGCAATTTCCCAACAGAAGATATTCAGTCAGGTGTAGCGGTCATTGATACGAAAACAGGAGCTATCCAAGCTGTTGGTGGCGGTCGACATTATGGTGCCGAACGTGGCTGGAACTATGCAGATGATTTAACAAAAAATCAACCTGGTTCTACAATGAAACCATTAGTGGACTACGGTCCAGCCATTGAATATTTAAAATGGTCTACTGGCCATACACTTGTAGATGAACCTATGAACTATTCCAATTCAAAGCAAACTATTACAAACTGGGATGGCAGATATATGGGTGCCATGACTGCTCGTAAGGCATTATATGCTTCACGAAACGTACCAGCTGTCAAAGCATTACAAGAAGTAGGTACTGAAAATGCGAAGGAATTTGTTGGACGTTTAGGGATTGAAACAGAAAACCTTTATGAATCAGACGCAATTGGTGGTGGAGCGATTACTATCTCACCTATTCAAATGGCGGCTTCCTATGCAGCATTCGGAAATAACGGCGTTTACACAGACCCACATGCTATTACAAAAATTGTTTACCGTGATGGGAAAACATCTAAAAATTATACACCTGAGCCTAATGTAGCGATGAGTGAAGCTACAGCTTATATGGTAACAGATATGCTACGTGATGTAGTTGGCAACAAACCTGACGCATCAGGTACAGCGGCTAATGTCCCTGGACTAGACATCGCAGGTAAAACAGGTACAACCAACTATTCAGCTGAAGATTTCAATAAATATAATTTACCGAACACAAGTGTGCCAGATTCATGGTTTGCTGGTTATACGACAAACTATTCCATCGCTATATGGAGTGGCTATGAAAAACACTTTGATCCAATTACAACGTGGGAAGAACGTCGTTTACCACAAAATCTATTCAAATCGATTATGCAAGACATTTCAGCAAACGTTGAAACAGAAAGCTTTAAAAAGCCAAGTACAGTTGTAGAAGCAACGATTGAAGTGGGCTCTAAGCCATTGAAATTGGCAAGTGACTTTACACCAAGCGAATTACGTCAAACAGAGCTATTCGTTCGTGGTACTGAGCCAACAGAAGTGTCGAATGTTTATGAAGCACCAGAATTGGCTACGCCATATAACGTATCTGCAAGCTTAGATTTAGGGGCACAGTCTATCAATATTTCTTGGGAACATGATGCCAGCTTGAATCCAGAAACAGATGAACCATTACCAACTTCATTTGAAGTAACTGCAACCCGTGATGACGGTAAAAAGTTTGACCTTGGTAAAACAGAGAGCAAAGGTTTATCAGTTGCCAATACGTTGGAAGATGGCAATTACACGATTTCAGTCGTAGCCATTGTGGATGGTACACGAAGCGAGCCTGGTACCACAACTTTCCAAATTACAAGTACAACTGAAGAAGAGGATGTAGAAACGGAAGAGCCGGAAGAGCCGAACATTGATTTACCAACAGATCCTGGTGAAGAAGACCAAGATAACGGTCATAATAATGGCAATGGTAACGGTAATGGCAACAACGGTGGTAATAACAATAATAATGGAAATGGGCATGGGAATAACGGCAACAACGGTGGAAACAATGGCGGTTCAGATGGAAGCCAGCAACCAACTCCTCCTACAGATCCTGTAGACCCAAATAATGAAGAACAAAGCTCAGAATAAACAAAAAGCCGAGAAGCATATAATGCTTCTCGGTTTTTTCTGTCGGCACAAGTATTTTATTCTGCCACTCTATTTTTTACTAGCTTGAATTCGTAAACGTGCTGTACGCTTTTTCGTTTCCTTAAATAATTCATCCAACTGACGGTAACAAGCATATTGCCCTGGCTTCGCTTTGATAAAGGAAAGTCTTTCAACCCCATTAATCGGCAGCACCTCATCTCCTGCCGCTTGTACAAGCTGTTCAAACAATTGGATTGCTTCTTCCATTAAGTCTTTTGCTGTACCATTTCTAGCATCATGGGCTTCGTGGATAGTTGCTTGAAGGGTTGTCCATTGGGCAAACCAAGCATCTACCTGATCTTTTGTGATCGCCTCTCTATTCATGCTTCCTTCACCAAGCCTTTCTTCAAACGCTTTTGACCTTCACGACAATCACTTAGTAAAGGACAGGTATGGCAGCCAGGATTTTGGGCCTTACAATGATAACGACCAAAGAAAATTAACTGATGATGCGTTTTTGACCACTTATCCATGGGCGTTTTTTTCATGATTGTTTCTTCCACTTCAAGTACGGAATCCTTCCATCTACATAGACCTAGACGTTTGGAAACACGCTCTACATGGGTATCAACTGCTAGCGCAGGAATATCAAAGGCTACTGATAGCACCACATTGGCTGTTTTGCGACCTACACCTGGCAATGTTACAAGTGCTTCTCGGGTTGCTGGTATTTCGCCATTATATTCATCTAGCAAACGTTGACATAAAGCCTGAATGTTCTTTGCTTTATTACGATATAAGCCAATAGAGCGAATATCCTGTTGTAATTCTTCCAACGGGACAGCCAAATAATCTTCAGGCGTTTTATATTTCTGAAATAATGTTTTGGTTACCTTATTAACAAGTACATCCGTACATTGTGCAGATAATAATGTCGCAATTGTGAGCTCAAAGGCATTGTCATGCACAAGCTCACAATGTGCATTAGGAAACATTCGATCCATTTCTTCTAGGCAATGCTCCCACTGTTTTTTTGTTAACAAACTGGATGCCCCCTATTCTCTCTCTTCTAACCAATTATAAAAAGGTACTTTGTTAGTCGGTTGCGTGTCTTGCTGAACTGTCCGTGCTGGAGTCCTGCTAAATGTTTGCTTCTCTCTGAACTGCTCACTTTGCTTTTGTGCCGCTTGAGGTGTCGTAATATTTTTCTTCTTCCACTCTAACAAAATACGATCAATATAGCGAATGCTCAGTTTCCCAGCAAAAACAGCTTCTTTCAATGCCTCTTTAATGAGTGTTGGACTATGCTTGTCCTCATCAAGCCAACACCCTATTTTTTCAAGCTCTAAAGGAGATAAAAGACGTCCCATTTCTTCTTCAAAGAGTCGGAAAATCTCTCCTTCTTCTTGTTGAAGTGTTGTAGCAGATTTTTGTTGCTCTTTCATCTCGATCATCTGCACAATTCGCTCCCAGAGTGGATAAACCGAATATTTTTCATAGAGCTTGCCACCTGTATCCACATCACGAGTAATTTCAAGGAAGCCCTTTTGCATTAATCGTTGTAAACGGGATGTTAGTTCATTTTCTGGCATTGTGAGACGATTCTTTAAATCATTTGGTGTAGGGAAGTCATAGCCTTCCATATGAAAGGCTAACAGGTGCATAACAATTAGCGCCTCTTCATCCTCTATATTTAACTCCTTATAAAACTGAAAAAAAAGCTGGGGAATGGGAATCATTCTCTGCTCAGTCCATGTACGGAGTCGATGATTATTTGCATTCATATTCCTCTAGACTCCTTCTTTAAGTAAGTAGAAAAGCCGCGTAGATATTTCACTACGCGACTTTTAAATTGATTTGCTTATGGATATAAGCGGTTCAGTAAACGTGGGAATGGAATTGTTTCACGAATATGTTCTGTGCCAGAAATCCATGCCACAGTTCGCTCTAATCCAAGTCCGAAGCCTGAATGTGGAACAGAACCATGTTTACGAAGCTCCAAATACCATGCATATGCATCTAATGATAGGTTATGTTCTTCAAGACGAGATTTTAATAAATCATAGTCATGGATACGCTCAGAACCACCAATAATTTCACCATAGCCTTCAGGTGCGATTAAATCAGCACATAATACAACGTCATCGCGATCTGGATGTGGTTGCATATAGAAAGGCTTAATGCCTACTGGGTAGCATGTAATGAATACTGGCTTGTCGAATGAATTGGCAATAGCCGTTTCATGAGGTGCACCAAAATCGTCGCCCCATTCGATATCGTCAAAACCTTGTTCATGTAAAAGCTTAATCGCGTCATCATATGAAATACGAGGGAATGGCGCTTTAATATTTTCAAGTTTCGATGTATCACGGTCAAGTCGCTCTAATTCTAATTTGCAGTTAGCCAGAACGGATTGTACAATATGCGTTACATATTGCTCCTGTACTTCTAGATTTTCTTCAAACTCTACAAAGGCCATCTCAGGCTCAATCATCCAGAACTCGATTAAGTGACGACGCGTTTTAGATTTTTCAGCACGGAAAGTTGGACCGAATGAAAATACTTTTCCTAGTGCCATAGCTGCGGCTTCCATATAAAGCTGCCCTGATTGAGAAAGGAATGCATCCTCATCAAAGTATTTCGTATGGAATAGCTCAGATGTACCTTCAGGTGAAGATCCTGTTAAAATCGGTGGGTCCATCTTTGTAAAGCCATTGTTGTTGAAAAATTCATAAGTAGCACGAATGATTTCATTACGGACCTTCATAATGGCATGTTGTTTACGAGAACGTAACCATAAATGACGGTTATCCATTAAAAATTCAGGACCGTGCTCCTTCGGTGTAATAGGGAAATCTGTTGCTGTATGTAGAACCTCAATTCCTGTTACAGCTAGCTCACAGCCAAAGCTTGAACGTTCGTCAGCTTTCACCTCTCCTGTAATATACATAGAAGTTTCTTGCGTTAGTCCTTTAGCTGTAGCAAAAATTTCTTCGCCCACTTCTTCTTTCACGACAACACCCTGAACAAAACCAGAGCCATCACGAAGTTGTAAGAAGGCGATTTTACCACTTGAACGTTTGTTAGCTAGCCAAGCGCCCATTTTGACTGTTTCACCGATATGCTGTGGCATATCTTTAATCATAATTTTTTTCATAGAAATCCTCCAAAGTCGTCTAGAGGGATTAGTCTTGCCATTTTGATTTTACAAATGTATCAATACGACGGACTGCCTCTTCTAGTAAGTCTAAAGATGTTGCATAAGATAATCGCATAGTAGTTGGTGCACCAAAGCCAGAGCCTGGAATTACAGCTACGTTTGCTTCTGTTAAAATATCCGCAGCGAATGCGTCTACTGAATCATAGCCAGTGTGAGCCATAGCTTCTGCTACATCTGGTAATAAGTAGAATGCACCCTGTGGTTTTAATACATGGAAGCCAGGAATTGCACTTACCTGTGGGTAAATTTTCTCAAGACGAGATTCGAATGCTTGGCGCATTTCCTCTACCGCGTCCTGTGGTCCATTATACGCCTCAACAGTTGCATATTGCGCAGTTGTAGTCGCATTAGATGTTGAATGTGATGCAAGGTCAGTCATTGCTTTCACTACGTCCGCATCACCCGCAGCATAACCAATACGCCAGCCTGTCATAGAGTGAGATTTTGCTACACCATTTACAACGATTGTACGTGCTTTCACTGCATCAGAAAGTTGTGCAATTGAAAAATGCTCAATACCATTGTATACAAGCTTCTCATAAATTTCATCTGACACGATTAAAATATCCTTTTCTTCTGCAACTGCAGCAAGTTCTGCAAGCTCTTCACGTGAATATATCATACCAGATGGGTTGCTAGGTGAGTTGATAATTACCGCTTTTGTTTTATCAGTCACAGCAGCTCTTAATTGATCAGCAGTAATTTTATAGTTTTGTTCACGTGTACCTTCAACATATACAGGTACTCCGCCCGCTAATTTAACTTGCTCAGGATAAGACACCCAATAAGGGATTGGAATAATAACTTCATCACCCTCGTTTAAAATAACTTGGAATAATGTGTATAAAATATGCTTTGCACCTACACCAACAATCACTTCATTTGGCTGATACGTAAGATTATTATCGCGCTGTAGTTTATCAATAATAGCTTTTTTTAGCACTGGAAGTCCGCCAGCAGGTGTATATTTTGTATACCCCTTTTCCATTGAATCAATGGCAGCATTTAAAATGTTTTGAGGTGTATTAAAGTCTGGTTCACCAGCTCCAAGGCCAATGACATCAATACCTTGCTCTTTTAATGCTTTTGCTTTCGCAGTAATAGCTAATGTTGAAGATGGTGTTAAAGTTTTTACACGTGTTGCTAATAAGTTTTTCATCCGGGATCTACTCCTCTTATAAATTCGTAATGCGCTTCCACCAGTCGCCATCCTTAAACATAATATAGACATAGTTGAGTTTGTCATGGTCGTTTAGGTATGTAATCTCCCAAACAGCGCCCGGCTCCTCATAGCCCAATTTCATGTGGAGGACCTTTTGTACATTTCCTTCATTTTTAAAAACCGATAATGCTTGCTTTTCCGTAATACCATCTTCTAATAACACTTCCTGAATGGAATCCTTGTCTAGATTCGTGGGAACAAAGACAGCCTTTTTATCACCGTATTCGTCTACCCCGAACACAGTAACATACGAATGTTTGCCATTATATGTGTAGGACTCCGATACAATTGCGAGGGCTTTGGCATCGAGTGCCAACTGTTCAGCCTGCTCTTCAATTGAACGGAACGGAGCCTCGGCTTTCCAGAGTACTAAAATGCTAATGACAAGTGACAACGAAACAATAAAGACAGAAATGAAAATTAACCAGTTTTTCATCTATTCACCTGTTGTTTCATATCGTGCCTTTTTGGCACAACACATAGCGGATGTTTGTGTGTGTTTTTAACTGCATAACAATTCATTTTGCATTCCATTTTGTCAACCTGCTTTCTTTCCTCATACCACAACATTATACAACAATTTTGTGCTGTCGTGTTTCTTAATTTCATATATTGTACGTTGCTAGAATAACGTTTTCAACTGATTGGTACAGTAATTTTCATTCCGTATCATTTTACCTCGTTCTAATTTGCGATGACGCTCCAATTTCTCTCAAGAATATTCCCTGAAACAGGAGAAAAATTCCTATTCAACACTGTAAATAGGAATCACTCAAATTATCATAGTTCATAGATGACATTGGTGGCACGGCCTTTATCTTTTGCCTCATACAAACAGCGATCAGCTTGATCAAATAAATCATTATAATGATAATTTTTTCGATCATTCATACAAGCTCCCATACTGACCTTTAATGGATAGCTTTTCTGGTCTTTTTCTAATGTTAACGTAAGCAAATGAGCGTGTGTATTTTGGACAAGTGCTTTCATGTAATCCTTTTGTGGATGGCGTATACAGATAATGAATTCATCCCCTCCATAACGGATAATTTTTACGTCTTCCTCCCGCAAAAACTCCCTCAAGCCATTAGCTAAAAGCTGTAAAACTCGATCGCCAAACAAATGTCCATGCGTATCATTAAATAATTTAAAATTATCAATATCAAGAACTGTAATACATACATAGGATTCCGCCATTTTGGCAGCATGTAACCATTCATCTAGCTCGTAATCTAGAAAGTGGCGATTCAAAACACCTGTTAATGGATCATAATGTGCTTTTCTTTCTAATCTCTCTTTTTGACGCTTAAATTCCAAATTCAACACTTGCTGTAGTAAATTATCAACGCTCATCTGTTCCGAAAGGTCAATATAATCTTTTTGGACATCAAAAATTTCATCTCGCCAATTCAATTGGTACAGGACATTTAACAATAAGCGCATCACTTTTTTCGTAATGGGCTTATCACCATAGGATTTGGCTAGATCTATTGCTTGTTGATAATATTGCACCGCTTCCTCAAGCTTGTGCTGCTTTTCATATAAAAAGCCATAGCCAAACAAAGCTGCTACTTTTTCAGGTTTATGTTGAGAAATTATGCTTGAAGTTAATGAGTCATCAAGCAATGCCTTTCCTGCTAAAAAATCCCCTTCCAAAATATACACATCTGCTAAATTATTATTGATGCGAATATCTAATAATCTTGCTAAATCTGGCTGTGTCTCATATAGCGTTTTATTATATTCTCTTGCTAACAACCCCGCTTGAAGGGCTTCCTTCGTAAAGCCCTTCTCTACCTCTATATAGCATAAATTATTATGACAACGAACAAGCATCATAAAATCTTGTAATTCTTGAGCATAAGCAATTGACTTTTTCGTCATCTCTGCTGTTTTTTCACGGATTCCTACCATATCGTATATTAACGACATAACCAAATAATAATGCATCAAATCTTTGCTAGTACCATATTTTTCACAAATAGCCTCATACTCGAAAATAAGGCTGACAATGGCTAGCGTATCGCCCAAAGAATGATGTACTAAAATTTTCTGATAGTACAAGTCCAATACATATTCATAGTTGTTTCCCTCTAAAGCTACTAAAAGACCCTGATCTGCCAGTTTCAGCGCATCTGTTAAATACCCCTTTATGCGCATTTCCATGATTGTCTTATTTAATTCCTCTAATGTTAACACCACTGTCTCACCACTTTTCCAAGCCCCTATTTAATCCTTCACTTTGTTCTGTAACAATTATAAGACATATCTATTTACTTCGGCCGACTTTTTAGCAATATACCAACTATTACCTCGATTTCAAAAAAACTTTTATAAGACAGCTATTGAATGTCCTTTTGTTTTCCCCTCCCATTAAATTTTTATACTATTACACATTTTTCTCCATTTTTGTCCCAGTCAACTGTTGTTTTTACCCATATGATGTGATAACTAGGCATGTTAAGTAATTGAAAAGGGATGTGATGTTTTGAGTTTACCAATTAACCCTTCTGATCCAGCTACCATTCCAAAATTTGTAGATGCTCTACAGAAGCCGGTGACAGCAAAACCAAAGTACTGTAGAGGACAAAAGAAACATGATTATTACGAGCTAGTCATGATGGAGGGCGAGCACCGCTTTCACAAGCATTTTCCTAATACATTAATATGGGGGTACAACGGACTTTATCCAGGACCAACTATAGAAGCGACGAAAGATAAACCGATTTACGTTAAATATAGAAATCAATTACCACTACAGCACTTTTTACCAGTGGATTTTACACTACATGCCGCCAACGATTCCCAAGAGGTAAGAACCGTCACTCACTTACATGGAGCTAATGTGGATTGGGAGAGCGACGGTCATCCAGAGGCATGGTACACAAGAGATTATCGACATACTGGTCCAAAATTTAATAAAGAAATCCATGAATATACGAACCACCAGCCTGGTACTACAATGTGGTACCATGACCATGCTATGGCTTTAACACGTTTAAATGTCTATGCAGGCTTGGCAGGTTTCTATTTACTAAGAGATGCCCTGGAGGAACGTTCCAATTTACCATGTGGAGAATACGAATATCCTATTTTAATTCAAGATAAATCATTTAATGAGGATGGCTCTTTATTTTATCCTGATGAACCACCATTCCCAGTTACTGTACATCCTTCGATTACCCCTGGCTTCGTAGGTAACACCATTGTAGTCAATGGAAAGCTTTGGCCCTTTTTAGATGTTGAGCCTCGTAAATATAGATTTCGGTTCCTGAATGGCTCCAATCGAAGAGGCTATGTCATCAGCTTGTCAAATGAGCAGACTATGATGCAAATAGGCACAGATGGCGGTTTTTTATCAGCGCCTCAAGCGATTCAATCTGTAGAGCTGCTACCTGCTGAACGCACAGATATCATCATCGATTTTTCAGCTTGCGAGGGACAGGAAATCACCTTACTCAACACAGATACAGATTTTATCGATGAGCATACGAACGTCATTATGCAATTTAAAGTATCACTTCCCTTAAAATATGAGGATACGAGTGAAATTCCCGAGAGACTGGCAGTCACAATGGATTTACATCCACATCATGCACATATCGATAGACAGTTACCTTTGACAGCAACAACAGATGAATTTGGAAGACCTATGCTGTTATTGAACAACCGAATGTACCACGACCCAGCGACAGAAAAACCTTCCTTAGATAGTATTGAAGTTTGGAGTTTTATTAATACTACGCCTTTTATACATCCTATTCATTTGCATCTCATTCAATTTAAAATTCTTGAACGTCGGCCATTTGATTTAGAACTCTATCAAAATGAAGGAATCGTATCGTTTACAGGACCACCAGAGGAGCCTCGGGACTATGAGCGTGGTTGGAAAGATACGGTCAAAGTGGATGCTGGCAAAGTTACGAAAATTATTATGCAATGGAAGGATCATGTGGGGAATTACATGTGGCATTGTCACTTCCTTGAGCACGAGGACCATGATATGATGCGACCTATTCTTGTAATGAAGGATGTCCACGCTGTTCAACAGCCGCATGCTGAAATAGAACAGCCTACCCATCATGAGGCTACTATTACTAGTACTACGACAGCCCCTACCCCTACGACAAATACTACTAGTACGACACATCATAATGAGTCACCCGCACCATTATTAAATGCTTCTCAAATTCCTTTCACGGAGGAAGAAGAAATTGTGGATTCACTAGCAGAGGAGACTACACATATAGGAAATAATGATCAACATAGGCCCATCCTGCTTTTCCCAACTCCATCTACACGCACTGATACAAATAGACCTAGACCTCGTAGACCTAGAAGATTTTAGCAAGCCAATCACACAAAGAAAACTACCGTTTAAGTGGTAGTTTTTTTGTGTTCAAGCATGTATACGCCATAATCTATGCGTGAGTAGCGCCAAAAGCAGCATCATAACACAAATCATTAAAATCGGTATAAAGAGGTTGGCACGAAAGATCTCGAACAACAGTCCATAGCCCATTTGCCCAAGAGGTGCCATGCATTGTGAAACAGCCATCATGATCGCCATGACTTTCCCTAAATTTTCATTGGGTGTTTCCTTTTGCACAAGTGTCATTACGTAGATTGAAATGATCGTCATCATCATCGCCATCACAAGCGCACAACCGGTAAATAATAAGTATGAAGCATAATAGCCTATTTGAAGCATGGGCTGAATGACAGCAATGGCCATAGGAATCACCAAAAAAGCAGTCACCAATACCCAAATATATAGCCTGTTAATTTGGAGCTTTTTTGCGAAATAGCCCATCGATAATGCACCAAGTATGGTTGCAAAATCAATAATGCCCATCCCTATTCCGTACAACGAATCACTTACTTCTAACGTGACACGAAGGACGATCGGTACTCCTACGATAAAGAGCGGCGTAAATAATAAATTTAATAAGGCGGCCAGTACCGTACATTTTAAAATAAAGGATTGCTTCACAACATATGTAAATCCTTCTTTTATATCCTTGAATAACGTCATAACTAATTGTCCATCATCATCTCGTTTTACAAATGGAATAGTCATATACATTTCTACGATGGCTGTAACGAAAAATAATAGACCACTTACAAGGACCAGAATTTTGATGCCTAGTAACCCATAAAGAATTCCACCTAGTACTGGTGCAGCAACACCAGCCAAAGCCTGCACCCCATTCACGATTCCATTTGCCTGCTCAAGATGCTGTTCTCTTACTAATAACGGAATACTAGCCATGACTGCAGGTGAATACATAGCGCTAATGATGGACAGGAGCACCATAACTACGCCTATCCCTAACACTGAATGATATTCAGTCCATAATGTGAGATAGAATATCAAGACAACGACACTATTAATAACATCAAATAACACCATTAAATGCCGTCGATTAAAACGATCGGCAAGGGCACCACCGAATGGCGTAAGAAGAATAGGTATGCTTGAAATGGCAAATAGCACGGCAAAAAGATCGGCCCTGCCCGTCATATCTAAAACAAAAAGTGATAGCGCAAACCTTAATAAGGCAGAACCTAAAATAGAAATAATCTGACCAAATACAAGAATTTTAAAATCTTTCGAAAATCCTTTTTCCTTTACGAATGTGTCCATGTACTGTCTCCCCTTTAATAGACCGACTGTCGGTCATTATTTTTGTATAAAAAAAGTGTAGCAATAAGTTTGGATGTTCGTTGTGACTAAAACTTATACCACACTCTTTAGACCGTCTGTCGGTTTATAATTAGTATATGGGAACTCCCCCAAAAAAGGAACTTATATTTTTAGGAAGTTTTCAAAATCCTTATTCTTTTAAATATGCTTTTATTTGTTCTATAAAAGCTGTGGTGGCGTGACTTACATAGCGATCCACTCGGTAAATAATTGACAAACTTCGACTAGGAATAGCGTCTGTTAGACGAATGATACGTAAATCTGAATCATTCATTTGCTGAATTAATGGATAGGGCTGCACCGTAGCTCCTATATTTGCGCGTACTAGATTCATAATTGACGTAACAGAGCTTGTTTCAAGAATAGTATGGAGCTGGAAACCATGCTTTTTCACTGTCTCTTCGACTATTTCTCTTCCTAAAAAGCCTTCAGGATACATGACCAATGGAAGGTCTTTTAATTCAGCAATAGTGACCGCTTCTCGATGCGCCCATGGATGCTCCTTTGAAACCGTTACAACGTACTCCTCCTTTCGTAAAGGAATAATGACTAAACGATCATGGGGCTCAACATTCGTCCCAATACCTATATCCACTTCATTTTCAAGAACTTGCCTCATAATATCGATAGAAGCAAGGATTGTAAGCTTTACCCTAGGGAATTTTTGATGAAAATCAATGACAAGTTGTGTAATTCGATAGTCTAAATCAGATGGCATAATACCAACACGTATTTGACCACCTTGAACCTCTTGTAAATCTTTAATAGCACCTTTGACATTTTGTAGTGTATTAAGCATTGCAGTAGCATAGGTAAACAATAAGGCACCAGCCTCCGTCACCACTATTTTTTTGCCAATACGATCAAATAACGGCATTCCTAGCTCATCCTCAAGCACCCGTATTTGCTGGCTTAACGTTGGTTGAGAAATACCTAGCTTTTCAGCCGCTTTTGTAAAATGTAGCTCCTCACAGACTGCCATAAAATAGTGTAGATGACGTATTTCCATATGAATCACAACCAATCATAGTTTGTATCTATCATTGTAATAGTAATAATAGTATTGTCCAATCATTTATGTTGTTATAGACTTCAACTTAGGATTTATTTATTCAAACTTACGGAGTTGATATAGCATGAAAATGAAGCAAACGATTTTACCTATCATGGCCATTATTTTGGCTTCTTTAAATTTAAGACCTGTCATTACTTCCGTTTCACCTTTGTTAGGAACTATCCGAGAATCATTGCATATGAGTGCGGCAAGCGCTAGTTTATTAACGTCATTAGCTGTCTTATGTATGGGGTTATTTGCACCGATCGCGCTCAAGCTCGCTAATCGTTGGAGTATTGAACGAGCGATTGCCTATTCCCTCATATTAATTGGGCTTGCAACCACTTCAAGGTACTTTGCTTACTCTGCCTGGGTCATGCACGTTACAGCCCTATTTGCGGGTATTGGTATTGCCATTGTTGGTCCATTACTATCAGGTTTTATTAAAGCAAAGTTTGCAAACCCTTCTCGTATCGTCGGTATTTATTCACTCGCTTTAGTTGTAGGGGCTGCCTTAGGTTCAGGTCTATCCATCCCATTAAGCACCATTTTTCATTCTTGGCAAATCTCTGCAGCTTCCTGGGCTTTACTTGCGATCATCGCTTTGTTTTTTTGGTGGAAGCCTATCGAGCGGAAAACACACTCGACAAGTACTACAGGTAATAAAAATACCATCTCTATCAAGCAAATTTTAACAAGTGAAAAAGCTTGGCTATTAACAGGTTTTTTTGGTTTAATGGCCTTCATGTTTTATACGATTATGGCCTGGTTACCACCAATAGCTGAGCAAATGGGCTATAGCAAACATGATGCCGGAATGATGCTCACCCTATTAACGGTTGCCCAAATGCCTGCAACGTTTTTAGTCCCTATTTTAAATAACCGCTTCCAGCATCGAGCTGTTTGGCTAGTAGCTTGTTCATTACTTGAATTAATCGGTTTATCAATGCTGCTATTTTCCATTAACCCTTGGCTAAGCAGTGTCCTTATTGGCATTGGGGCAGGTGGCTTATTCTCATTAGGATTAACTTTACCAATAGATGAAGCCGAAGATATCCAAGAAGCTAGTTTCTTAGCGGCTATGACCCAATCTGTCGGCTTCGTATTTGCTGCTCTTGGCCCCCTATTTGTGGGCCTTGTAAGAGATTACACAGGGAACTTTACAGCTGCCATTATAGGCATGATGATAATCGTAATCGTCATGATCATGATCCAATTAAAAATTGGTAATCAGAAGCCCCATGCTACCCATTAAATTCATACGAAAAAGACGACTACATAATTAAAAGTCGTCTTTCTTCGAATGACCTCATTTCCTTCATTCCTAGAATCTTGTCCAGTCATTTTAAGGTGTGTCGCTTTAGTATTCGTTCTTTTACCCGAGTTTCTACTGACGATTAGCTGTCACCGCATACGCATCAGCTTAGGAAATTAAATAGGTATTACATGCCTGAACGACAAACCATGCTCCCGCTATTGTCTATCACGCATCATGCTAGATAATTATAGCGGATCTTAAAACCGCTTCTTCTAAAACTTCTATGCCTAATAAAATATCTTCAAGGTCTGTATGTTCATCAGGATGGTGACTTAAGCCGTCCACTGATGGGATAAAAATAAGGCCAACTGGTCCGAGTCTAATCATGTTCATTGAATCGTGTCCCGCACCACTTTGCATATATTGATAGGAGAGATTTTTATCTATACAAATACTTTCCAACCCTTTCATTAGACTATGTGAAAGTAGGACAGGCTCCTCCGAGCTAATGACTTTATAGTCAATAGCAAGCAGTCGCTTTTGTTGGACATTTGCGATGGCAGTATAGAATTGCTGAAGAACTCGATCCCTTGATTGTACTGAGGAGGAACGAATGTCGACTGTAAGCTCCACCTGTCCTGGGACAACGTTCATGGATCCTGCAACAACGTCTAAAATACCTACTGTTGCCACTGTTCCAAACTCTTGCTCGGCTATCGCTGCTTTCTCCAATTCTAATGCCAATTCTGATGCCCCTAAAAGTGCGTCCTTCCTCATATTCATCGGTGTTGTACCTGAATGGGAGGCTTTCCCGTTTAATGTCATTAATAAACGGACTGGTGCCGCCACCCCCGTAACAATTCCAATTTTTTTCTCATAGCTAATTAGCATTGGACCTTGCTCAATATGTAACTCAAAAAAGGCATGGAAACCTTCCCCTGCTCTATTTGCCTGATCCACACTACTAAAATCTAGCCCACAGTGGGCAAAAGCCTGTTCCATGGAAATGCCATCGCGATCTACGAGATGACGATATTTTTCTTTATCTATAAGCCCTGCCATTGCTTTACTGCCGACCGTTGATACACCAAAACGAGAAGACTCCTCACAGGCAAATGCAATAATTTCAATTGGATGCTTGGTCACGATTGACTTCTCATTTAATCGTTTGATTACTTCTAGGGCTGCCGTTACGCCAACAACTCCATCATACTTTCCACCTTGATAAACTGTGTCTAAATGAGAGCCCATGACTACAGGCTGTAATCCTGGTACTTTACCTTCTCTTCGAGCAATAAGATTTCCACATGGGTCAATATGAATTTGAAGATGTTCATCTTTACATAAACGAATGAAGGCATGTAAACAAGCCTGCTCTTCATTTGTATAAGCAACTCTCGTAATTCCTTTCTCACCTGAATTATATTGATTCATTTTATTTAGTAATTGTTGATAACGTTCTTTGCCAACCATGTAAACAACTCCTTCTTAAGAATTACGAAGATGAAAATCAAACCAAATTTGCTTTTGCCCTGTATCTATTTTAATTGTACCAATTATTTCATGCTTATTGGATGAAAAGTAGAAAAGGGATTCTCGAAAACGAGATCCCTACTCTAATCTTGATCATAGGCTATTATTTGCTATTAGCCATTTTGTTATTGAAATGATGGAATAGTGCATCACATTCTTCTGGCGTCTCCATTTTATGCATGTTTAGCACACTTTTATCTTTTCCAGTTAAGTAATCACGTATATGCATATCAGAGAAGCCATGTACATGAGCATCTTCTGCTGTATTGCAATAATGCACTTCTTTAATTCCTGACCAAATGATTGCTGAAACACACATCGGACATGGTTCACATGTTGCGTAGATGACACAATCGGATAAATCCATTGTGCCAAGCTTTTTAGAAGCTTCGCGAATAGCTACTATTTCTGCATGTGCAGTTATGTCTGTATCACGCATCATCGTATTTCCGACAACAGCGATGATTTCATCACCTCTTACAATCGTTGCACCAAAAGGTCCACCAATATTTTGATCGATACCGTCTTTAGTTTTGTCAACTGCTAATTGAATATAATCCATACCGTGATTCCCCCTATGTTAATTTATAATATGAGTACCCGCCTGATTATTGATTGCCTCTTTTAGACTCTCAGGATTTGTAATAATAACTCGGTGACCACCATTTTCTAAGAAGCTCAAACTTGCTTCGATTTTTGGTAGCATACTTCCTGGTGGGAATTGATTGTCTAAAACATGTTTCTTTGTTTCTTCAATTGTAATTTCTTCAAGTGCTTGTTGTTCTGGCTTCCCAAAGTTAATGAATACTCGTGGAACGCCTGTTGTAATAATTAATGAATCCGCATTTACTTGAGCTGCTAACAGACTTGTTGCAAAGTCTTTGTCAATAACAGCATCTACACCTTCGTAGATATTGTTTTCTTTTCTAATCACTGGGATACCGCCTCCGCCTACCGCGATGACTACATAGTCATTGTCAATAAGTGATTTGATTGCATCCTTTTCCACAATATCAATTGGTAGTGGTGAAGGCACCACACGACGATAACCGCGTCCTGAATCTTCTATCATTTTCCAATCTGGATGTTCCACTAACATAGCGTCCGCTTGCTCTTTCGTAAAGAATGAACCTACTGGCTTAGTAGGATTAACAAAGTTCGGATCATTTTCATTGATTTCCACTTGTGTAATCACACTAACTACCTTTTTATTAATTTGACGCTTCGCCAGTTCATTGATTAGGGCTTGTTGAATTAAATAGCCAATTCCGCCTTGTGTATCGGCAACACAGTTCACTAAAGGTACCGCTGGCATGCCAGATATTTCATTAGCAATTTCACTTCTTTGTAGCGTAAAACCTACTTGAGGACCATTGCCATGAGTGACAACCACTTTATAGCCTTCTTGAATCATATCTGCAATATGTTCGACAGTTTGAGCAACAGCTTCCTGCTGGCTATGAATAGATTCACTACCGCTATCTTTTACTAACGAGTTGCCTCCGATTGCTACAATTACTAATTTACTCACAACTACACCCCTACTTCATTTTCCACATTATTTTGAATTTTTTGGTTATTAAATCGATATAACACTGTATATAAAATGAACGATACGATTAGTCCGCTAAAGAAGGCGAAATCATTTAGCTTCACTAGGAAAGGCACACCTTTAAGGAAAGCACCTGACATTGGTAGCATAAAACTAATCAATAGCACGACACATGCTACGATGTTATAGCCAGATTTATAAGCCCCATTGTTACCGTCTTCCACATAAATTGTAGATAACTCAATTCGACGTTTACGTTCGATATAAAAACTAGACAACATAATGCCTGCAATTGGACCAAACATAGAGCCGATAAAACTATAGAAGAAGAATAAAGTTTCTGTACTAGATACTAGTTTCCAAGGCAAAATCATTGTTCCAACAATGGCTGTTAAAATTCCTGCTGTTTTTACTGTAAATACTTTAGGGAATAACGTTGTCATTTGTAATCCTGATGGTAGTAAATTACCGAATACGACAAATGAAGTTGCCCCAACATTTAATGCTAAAATTAATACAATAACAGAAAATGGATTTTGGATTTTATCGATTGCATCGACAATATTAAAAATTGGTTGTCCGAATGCAATTTCTGTCCCAGCTATTAAACTAATACAAGTGATGGCAAATAGTAGATACGAACCGATCATGCCAATAGATAAACCATAGACCATAGCTTTTGGTGACTTAGCTCTATTTGTAAAATCTGCAATATTAACAATTGGACCAGCCCAATTGGATACCAATGCGCTGACACAAGCAATAAATACTAGCGGACTTTCCATTTTTGTTGCCGGTGTGTATTCTAAAATTGGACCGATACCACCAGCAATATTGATTGCCCAAATCGCTGCGCCAATGATGAAAATATAAACGATTGGTGAAGAATATTTCCCAAAAACAGTGAGCATATTCATACCGCCTAAAAATAGTAAAACTGTAACTACCCATAAAATACTATAAGAAATCATTGTCGGAACATCTAAGCCAAAAAGAGTAAAGTCCCCACCAATAGACATATAGTTCGGAATAAATCTAGTGAATAAAACATTTAGAGATTGAGCCCCCACTACTGTGGTTGTACCAAAGAAAACAACCCCAGCAATTAATCCACGACATAACGCTGGAATAATGGAACCCTTTACTCCGAATGTATCTCTCAATAATATGGCAAATGGTATACCATATTTAGAGGCAGAATATCCATTTAAGGCGTAGCCTGCAGAAACAATCACTGCTGATAGCATGATGGCTAAGAAAACTTGATTAACAGATAATCCCAAGATAAAAAATCCTGCAACCGTCATATAAGACATAATATTGTGAACTGCACCCATCCAAACTGTGATGTAGTTAGTGATTCCCCAGTCTCTTTCCTGAGGACCCTTTGGTAATAGTTCTTCCGAATAGCCTAGTGCTCTATAGTCTTGATAGGACTGTTCAATTTTTGCATGTTCCATCTAAAGCTCCTCCTACTTATAGGAAGCGGGCTTAAGCCCACTTCTCACTAATTGTGATTAATGCTTTCTCAAAAGCTTCCATTGGAGGGTGAGTAATACCGGCACCAATCATACCAATACCCGCGTCTTTGTGTGCGATCGCTGTATTAATAATTGGAAGAATGCCAGTTTGAATTACTTTACGGATATCAATACCAGTAGCAATTCCCATGAAGTTTAATAATGGAATAGTAATGTTTTGGTTTTCAGTTGTCGTAATTTCTTTCATTTGGCGTGAATAACCAATTGCCTCATCCACTGTTCCACCTACTAAAGCAACGATTGCTGGTGCAGTAGCCATAGCGAAACCACCGATACCGTATGTTTCAGTAATTGCACTATCTCCAATGTCTAGACCTGAATCTTCTGGCTTATAACCAGCAAACATTGGTCCGATAACCTGTTGTGCAGGGCCAGTGAACCATGTGTTACCTGCCATCCCACTAATACGAACACCAAATTCTACACCGTTACGTGCCATTGTTGTCACAACCGTACTGTGCTCAATACCGTGTGCAGCATCTAATGCACATTTACAACAAGCCATCCATGTAGGACCTGAGAAATACTCACTACTTGCTACAAAATCAAATACTTCACGTTTCTGTTCAACAGGGTAATCTGTTTCTAAAATATAAGGTGTTAAAGCTTGAATGAGTAAAGCAGTACCTGCATTGTTACGGTTATGACACTCATCCCCCATATGAAGTGCTTGTGCGAGCATTAAACGAAGGTCGATCCCCTCTTTATTGAGCTTCATAGCGTCACGTAAAATTGGTCCTAAAACATCGCGCATCCATACTAAACGATCAATAACGCTGTCATCGTTTGCACCCATACGTAAAACTTTAGCCATTTGCTCACTTAAGTTTGTAAATGCACGATTACCGTATGTTTTATTTTCAACAATGTGCACAAACATGGAGGCAGATGTAACACCAGCCATAGATCCTACAGCGTTATGCTCATGACATGGTGAGAATACAATCTCTCCTGATGCTGCAACTTCCGCCGCTTCCTCAAGATCCTTTGCCAAGCCTTCGAAAATGATAGCTCCCATAACGGCACCTTTCATTGGACCATTCATGTTTTCCCATGTAATTGGAGGGCCAGCGTGTAAAATTGTTTTCTTCGTCATGCCTGGTACTACATTAATTGCTTGGTCGAAACCAATTAGAACCGGTTGAGAGTTAACAATTTTTTCGACTGCAAGACGGTTTGCTGCTTCAATTTTTTCAGCCAATTCAGTTTTATCGATTTTGTTTAGTGCCGAGATTATTTCTGGTTTCCCTCCACCTGGTGGTGACCATTCTAAGTGTGTAGCACTCGCATTTTGCGCTAAAATATCATTGTTAAAAAGTTCAATACCTACGTTAATTACGTTGATTTTACTAGTAAAAAGTTCATTAATCTTACTCATGATGATCTCCTTTCAAAACCATTTCTCTAGCCAGTAAGCCTGCATTTGTACTGCTGCTTGCATGTGTCACACCTGCATGGACTAATTTTTTCACTTGCTCTTCTAAACTTGGTTTATCTAAATCTGTTCCTAGAACATATCCAATAATCTCTAAGTGTCTGCCTTCTTTTTCTGCCAATTGTTTAGCCTCAACAATAGCCGGAAGCATAACACCAACTGGATCTTCATGTGAACCGAAGCCTAAAACGAAGTCCATTACAATGACACCAACCGATGGATCTTTTGCTTCTTGTAAGAAACGCTCAATACGAGAAGATGGGTCAATCATTGGGTGCGGTTTACCGTTAGTAAAGTCATCATCCCCAAAGTCTATGAAAGTATGTTCCTGGCTCACATTAATATCTCTTAATAGGAAGTCAGGATTTTTTTGGATATTGCTATATACATGATCGAATTTTTCCATTGCTAGATACATAGATTCATCACAAAGCGTTCCACCACAGAATAATCCACGGATATATTTTTGCTCTGGTGATAATTTAGCACGAACTTCTTCAATTAATGGAAGGTTCAGTGCACGTTTGTTAATGCCTGCTTCATCAATACCAGCAAGTAATACCGCTTGTAACGCTGCTTCTTTAGACGTTTTAGCGAAATGTCCGCCAGCTGCTATTACTGCTTCTTCATTACCACCGATAAAGTAAACAACTACAGGTTTGCTACACTCTTTAATTTGTGCTAATACTTTTTTCTCTACGCTAGCTTCAGGTGGCTTTGATACTAGAACGATTACTTTTGTCGCTTCATCGGCATCAAGAGCTTGGATACCATCCAGCATCATAATTCCGCCTACTTCTTTACTTAAATCACGGCCACCCGTACCGATAAGTTGAGTAATCCCACCACCGAAGTCATGAATACGAACGCTCACCTCTTGGCTACCAGTACCAGATGCTGCAACGATACCGATACTGCCTTTTCTTACAGCGTTTGCAAAGGCAAGCCCTATATTACTGATGATTGCTGTACCACAGTCTGGACCCATCATTAATAAGCCTTTGTCATGTGCTAATGTTTTTAATTCCACTTCGTCTTCGACGCTTACATTATCGCTGAATAACATAACATGTAAGTCATTCTCAAGAGCCTTGCGTGCTTCACGAACCGCAAAAGCACCATTCACAGAAATGACAGCAAAGTTTGCATCTGGGATACCTTGTGCAGCCGAATCAATCGTTGCATATTTAATATCGCTTTTTACTTGTGCTGAATTTTTATTTGTAAATAATTCCTCTACCGCTAAGTAAGCGCTTTCTGTTTCATCCGCATTAGCAGTTTTTACAATAATCATTAAGTCCCCTGCTGTTGCTTCTTCTACTTCAGGAGTCATTAAACCAACGTTGCGAATAACTCCCTTGTTCATTTCTGTACCCATACCAATAATGGCTTGCTCGACGCCTTCAATTTGATTCGCTTTTGTTGAAAGTGACATCAATGATACTGAATCAAAATATGTGTTTCGCTTAATTACGACTTTAATACTCATTATTATCCTCCTAATTTTATATTGGCTTCAAAGCCACATATAAGCCCTAAGGCGATATCTGTACCTGATGAAGAGCCGATGGCAAGTACCTTTTTCAGTGCTTCGATCGCTTCACCTTCCGTGCCAGATAGCATGGCAGAGACAAGTGCTTGAATAGATTCCCTAACCTGTCCATATGCAGCCTTGTTCAATGTTGTGTAACTAATATCATTGGTTAAAGGCTTCATCAATTTGATGACGCTTTCACACAATGGCTGATAAATAGAACACGGACTCTGTTCTAAATGGATGACCGTCAATAATCCAACTAAAAAGTCATCACCTGATGGCGTTAACCCTGGCCCCAAGCCCACTAAATCAAGTGCATACTGCTGAAAATTATCAAAACGGCGATTACATAATTCTTCATGGAGTAATGCTGTGCGCTCTTTTAGCAATCTCGAAGTTTCTGCCTCAAATGCACTAACTGGTGAATCACTGCGCTTCATCCCCCCACTTTTCCCATATATATCAATAAACTGTTTCACTTGAACGATATTCTGTTTTATCGTTGCCATGTCTAACGGGAAAATAGGTAGATGACACTGCCAAAGAGCGGCTGTTTCTATCGCAATTGTTAATTTATCTTCTATTAATAATTGGTGATGCTTCATCCTTACTTGGTCATCTTGGATTATGTGCAAATTGTCCAAAGTATCAAGATCAATGACAAGCGTATTAGGAGCATTATCCATAGCTTTCGTTGCAAGAGTAAAAATTTCATCATTTGCTGCACTGCGAATATTTAATGCATGCTTAAATACACTATGAACCGTTCCCGTAAACTCCGTCTCAACTAATTGCTGAAGGAAATAGTTATCACCAGATTTAGCGTGTATCATATGTACACCTCTTTAAGTCGTAGGATTGCTACTATTTTGCCCCAGCTTCTAGTAAAATGTTTTCAATAGCCGTAAATCCTTTTTCTCTAGCGATTGCTAGTGGAGTCACTCCATATTGATCGACTAATTGTGTGTCTGCACCATGCTCTACTAATAAACGAACAATTTCTTGTTGCTTCTCTCCACCATCATTCAAAAGGATTGCTTCAATTAATGGTGTCCAACCACAAATATTTGTATGATTAACATTAATATCTGTCGTTGTCACAAGCTCACGAACTACCTCAACAAATCCTTTCTCACTTGCTGGGTGAACACCTACTCCACCAAAACGTGTTAGACGTTCCAAATCTGTGTTTGCTTGGAGCATTATTTTCACAAGCTCTAATTTTCCATTAATACAGCCATATAAAAATGGATTTAAACAAATTTGATCTTGAAGGTTAATATCTGCCCCTTCTTGTATTAGAAATTTCACCGTTTCTAATTGATCGCTCATGGCAGCAAGTAAAATGGCTGTTCGCTTTTGCTTATTGCGAGCATTAATATCTACACCTTGTTGTAAAAAACGTTGCAAAGTATCTATATCTCCCGCTTCAGCTGCCGCTAAAAATTCTGAGATGATAATTGTATCTTCCAATTTCTTTCATTCCTCCATTTTCCCGACCTATTGTTCATTTCAACTAAAGGGAAATGAATCGCGAGAATGTTAGTTTTTTCACATTCCCGTCTTACATGCTTTATTTTATTCTCTTATGCCCTATATATCATTGTTTAGCAATACCAAAAAGAATGGAGATGATTTGGGCAATATGTACAATTTTTTGTGATAAGATTATGGCAAAGGAGTGAAATCATTTGCTAACAATTAAAGATTTATTAGAAATTAAGGCTTTGGAGGGAATTAAAATTGTTGCGGGAGAGCAAGGCATTCACAATAAAATATCACTTGTGAACATTATCGAGAATCCCGATGCATTTGATTGGCTAACACCGAATGAATTATTATTAACAACCGGTTATATCTTCCAAGATGATGAAGAACTACAAAATAAAATTATCCAAGAACTGTCCAAAGTCAATTGTGCGGGCCTCGTCATTAAAATGAGACGTTATCTCCAAAAAACACCTCAAAACATGATTGATATTGCCAATCAATATGGATTACCTTTATTGGAGTTACCTTATAACTACATCTTATCCAAGGTCATATCGATTATTAATGAAAAGGCATCTGGTCGCTATGACTTATTAAATCGAAAATCATTGGATATGCACAATACATTGTTTAAGGTGGCACTGGAAGGAGGAGGCATCGAATCGATTTCCTCAAAATTAGCGGAAACCATTAATAATCCTATTATCTTTTTAGATCAGGATTGGAATTTACTCCATTTCACTGATCTCGATGTCAATCCTGTCCCACTTGCCTATGGCATCGACCTAAAAAAAAATCGTCCGACTTTTTCAAAGGAATTTATCGATTCCATTCCTAAGGATCTCAATGAGATGCAAAAATTGATTACAAGAAATTATCATTTAGAGGATCTTACTGTAAAATGCAGAATTCTCCCTGTAGCAGTAGCCAATTATATTTACGGCTATATCGTCATTTGGCAAACCGTTCATGATCTCAATGAATTTGATTATATTGTTTTAGAGCAAGCCTCCACAATCGTGGCATTAGAGAGGATTAAACAGAAGGAAATTGAGGATGTCCGACTTAAAATCAAACAGGAGTTTTTTGATGATTTATTAACGGGAAAAATCACATCTAGCGAGACGCTTCAAACGCTCTGTGACCTTCATGGCTTAAATGTCCATTATAAATATTACTGTATTGTAATCTCTATGATCCGTGATAACCTGCAGGATCATCATGATTTAATTTCTCGAAAGTACGAATCCGATAATATTGCAAAAAAATGTATGAATTTAATCTATAAACACTCTAGTACCGTCAATGGTGAAATTACATGCCTTTATCGAAACCAGCAAATTATTGTGTTGGTGGGACAACAAGAAGGTAAGCAAGATATGACTGTTAATGAAACGAAACAGTATGCTGAGGAAATTCTGCAATTATTAAGTCAGTATCAAGCAGAAACTTCCTTTTTGATAGGTATTGGAAAAGAATATAAACAAATTCGTTACGTTCATAAAAGCTTTGCCGAGGCACACGAAGCTCTCCGTCTTATGCACCGATTCGAGGAAAGCGGAGCAGTGGCCCATTTTGCCGATCACTCCATCTATCACTTTTTAGATTCGAATATTAATGAGGTTCAATTAAAAGACTTTTTCTTAGAGAGCTTAGGGACTGTCTTTGAGCATGATTTATTACATGGGACGAGCTATTTAATTACATTGGAAAATTATTTTATTTATCATATGAATATTAGCGAAACCGCTAAGGAAATGTTTATTCATCGCAATACATTAATTTATCGTATCGAAAAAATTAAAGAGATTTTAAAGACCGATTTAAAAAGCTATGAAGAGCTATTACAAATACAATTAGCTCTAAGAATTTATCGACTACTCGGTAAGTCTTTATACCATGATGAGTTTGCTGACTAGTCCTATTTAAAAGGTGATGATGAATTGCACATCACCTTTTATTTCATTTCATATTCAGTTCATAAACACATGCTATAGTAAAAGCCATAGGAACGACATACGTTGTTTGACGATATTGAAGGAGGCTTATTTCTTTGCAAGAGACATCAAAAGAAACTACTAAAAAACCAGATTGGCGTCGTTTTATACAATTAGTAAAACGAGCTGAACCACCTATTTGGCTCCTAGTTATAGCTTTAATTATGAGTTTAGCAACTACGGGCGTAGGTTTTATCGTCCCATTATTTACAAAACAATTAGTGGACGGCTTTTCATTAGAATCGCTTAATTATTGGCAGATCATTTTGCTTGGTATTGCTTTTATCGCCCAAGCCATTGCAAGTGGATTATCTATCTATTATTTAAATCGTGTAGGTCAACATGTAGTAGCAAAATTACGTGATCAACTTTGGCGCAAGCTACTGCATTTACCCATCCCCTATTATGATGAAAACGATACAGGTGAAACATTAAGTCGTGTAACAAATGATACAGCGGTCGTAAAGGAGCTCATTACAGAGCATCTAGCAAACTGTTTATCGGGTGTTATTTCTATCATCGGTTCCATTATCATTCTCTTATTCCTAGATTGGAAAATGACATTAGTGATGTTAATCGCTGTCCCACTAGCGATGGTTATTTTAATGCTGCTAGGAAAACGCATGTTTGTGATTTCTAAAGGGATGCAAGACGAAACCGCTAAGTTTACTTCGGTATTAAACCAAGTTTTACCTGAAACACGTTTGGTTAAAGCTTCTAATGCGGAGCAAATAGAATATGAGCGTGGGAAAAAGGGCATTACGAACCTCTTTAACTTTGGCTTAAAAGAAGCTAAAATCCATGCGCTTATTTCACCCTTAATTTCATTCGTTCTAATGTCAGTTCTCGTCGCTATTATTGGCTATGGAGGCGTGCGCGTTTCCTCTGGTGAGCTGACAGCTGGTGATATGGTGGCATTTATTTTATATTTAATCCAAATCATCATGCCCATGACACAATTAACGATGTTCTTTACGCAACTTCAAAAAGCAATGGGTGCCACTGAACGCATTAGTGAATTACTGGACCACGAAGAGGAACATATTGAAGAAGGCATTACTGTTGAAAAAATAGATCAACCGATTTATGTTAACCATGTTGATTTTTCATATGGTGAGGAGCCGATTTTATCCGATATTAACTTCACAATAGAGCCAGGCAAAGTAACGGCCATTGTAGGTCCAAGTGGTGGCGGTAAAACAACCACATTCTCCCTGTTAGAACGATATTACCAGCCAACTAGCGGTAATATTACGCTAGGAGAAACGCCAATCGAGACATTTTCACTTCACTCATGGCGTAGTCAAATTGGCTATGTGGCTCAAGAAAGTGCCCTGCTGTCAGGAACAATTCGAGAAAATATTTGCTATGGTGTTGACCGTGAAGTGCAGGATGATGAGCTAGAAAGAGTAGCTAAAATGGCTTATGCTGATCAATTTATTAACGATCTTCCCGATAAGTTTGACACAGAAGTAGGCGAAAGAGGCATCAAGCTTTCAGGGGGGCAACGTCAGCGTATTTCTATTGCCAGAGCGCTACTACGGAATCCACAAATTTTAATGCTCGATGAAGCTACATCAAGTTTAGATAGTAAGTCAGAAATTTATGTACAAAAGGCGTTAGATAATTTAATGCAAGGTCGCACAACTTTAGTTATTGCTCACCGTCTTTCGACGGTAGTCGATGCCGATCAAATACTATTTGTAGAAAAAGGACATATTACAGGTTGTGGTACACATGAATCACTCTTTGAGACGCATGCCATGTATCGTGAGTTTGCCAAGCAGCAATTACGAATTAAAGAGGACTAACGAAGGGAATTGTTTAGATGACCAAACTATTAATGGTAGATGATGATGCCCATATTCGAGAATTAGTAAAAGTATTTCTACAAAATGAAGGTTTAGATGTTATTGAGGCGACGGACGGTGTCGATGCACTGTCCAAGTTAGCCTCTGAAAAGGTAGATATGGTGATTATGGATATCATGATGCCAAACATGGATGGGTGGGCTTTATGTGAGGAAATTCGCTCATACAACACAGATCTCCCTATTCTTATGCTTACTGCTAAAGGAGAAACCGCTCAAAAGGTCAAGGGTTTCCATTTAGGGACAGATGATTATTTGGTAAAACCTTTTGAACCTGCCGAGCTAATTGTGCGTGTTAAATCGATATTAAAAAGATATCGTATTGCTCTCTCTCAAGTAGTAGAAGCTGGCAATGTTAAACTCGATCGACATACACATGAAGTTGATCTGAACGGAGAAATCATTGTCCTTCGGTTAAAGGAATTCGAATTATTATTTACATTAGCGAGCTATGTGGGCAAAACATTTTCTCGTGAACAATTGATTGAAGAAATTTGGGGCTATGATTATGAAGGAGACGAACGCACAGTAGACGTCCATATTAAAAGAATACGTGAGCGTTTTCCTCAGGAGATTAGCGGCTTTGCCATCCGCACCATTCGTGGTCTTGGCTACCGCCTGGAACTAGCATTATGAGAAAACGAAAATTCTTTGTTAGAATTCTATTTGTTCTATTCCTCTTTCTCATTACGAATACACTATTTGCCTTTATTTCTTATCATGCAACAGGATGGCTATATGGTCAGTTAGGTACAGAACCCCATGATTTTTGGCAGCAATTAGGCACCGTCCTTGGTGTTTTTGTGCTCTTTGCCTGTTCGGCCGCTATTATCTTCTTAATTGGGCTCAATCGACAACGGAATTACTGGGACGCTATTGTTGAAGCATTAAGACAAATGGCAAAAGGGGATTTTAATATCCAATTAGATGTAAAAGGCAATAAGGAAGACCAATTTGGACAATTAATCCATGGCATCAATCATATGGCTGTTGAATTAGGAGAACTTGAAAGAATGCGACAGGAATTTATTTCAAACGTCTCCCATGAGATTCAATCGCCTTTAACATCTATTAATGGCTTTGCGAAGGCTCTTAAGAACATTCATCTACCTGAAGAAAAGCGTCAACATTACTTAGAAATTATTGAATTGGAAAGTAATCGGTTATCAAAGATTAGTGATAATTTGCTGAAGCTTACTTCCTTAGAATCACAGCATCATCCATTTGAAACGACAACCTATCGATTGGATAAACAATTGCGGAATGTCATTTTGGCTCTTGAACCAAATTGGGTAGCTAAACAACTAGATTTTGATCTCCATTTAGACAATATAACGATTACAGCAGATGAAGATTTACTGAATCAAGTTTGGATGAATTTGCTAACGAATAGCATTAAATTCACATCCGACAGAGGTGCAATCACTTTAACTATGACACAACATCTCGATACCATTACCATCATTGTGCAAGATACTGGTATTGGGCTATCCGAAGAGCAGCAAATGCATATATTTGAACGATTTTATAAGGCCGATCAATCACGGACTGCCGCAAATGGAGGAAGTGGTCTCGGTTTAGCCATCGTCAAAAAAATTATTGATATGCACCATGGAACTATCGCCGTCGAAAGCAAGCTTGGAAAATTTACAGCCTTTTTGATTACATTGCCCATCGATACTACAGAAACTCGTGCAAACGATTAAGGATGTCTGCACGAGTTTTTTTATTAGTAAGCAACCTTTCTAAAATACTGATAAACTTTGTTCAACTTTCGCTGTTGCTGCCCTTTTTTACTCTCCATGTTTCCAAACTCAAAAAACTTCACTTTCTTCATTCCTACAAAGCTAAATAACGCTCTTTTCATCAAAATTTTATGAGCATTATTCAGCCAAAGCAGTGGATATTTGGTCGGCCCTTTCATCGTTGACACACAAACAACTGACTTTCCTTTTAAGAGTCCCTCTGGAAATAATCCCTTTGTATCCCGATACGCAAAATTTGATGCAAACAGTTGATCAATATAGCCTAACAGCATAGCGGGCGGTCTCCCCCACCATATTGGATAGACAAATACAATTTGATCTGCCCATGTCAGCTGTTGACGGTACTTTTCCAATTGCGGATCACGATACATATCCCGACGTCGTTTATGCTCATGGAAAATTAAACGAGGATCGAATTCTTCTTCATATAAATCTAGTAGCTGTATCTCTTCAATGGCAGGATTCTCTTGACACCCCTTCACTACTTCCTGTAAAAATGCATAATTTAAGCTCTTATGGTTTGGATATGTATAGACAATTAACGTTTTCATACTACGCCTCCATTACTTATCATTTGATAACTAAATAATAATGGATTCGATTTTTGTTGTCAAATGATAATTGTTTTAAGACAAGTTATTTGTTATCTTGACAATAAGAGGTGATCCGATTGGATAAAAGCAGTTTATTTCATCAATTCGTAACGTTTACAGCTAATGTCCACCAAGTGACACACGAGCTAACACAAAACGTGACCGTTGCCAATATTACACCGCTTCAATATAAAATTCTTGAATATATTAAAGTAAGTCAGCCCGTCACGCCTACCGAAATAAGCGAATGCCAGCATATGTCCTTACCCAACACAAGTCGTGAATTACGAAAATTACAAGACCAAAACCTCATTGAAAAATGGAACGACACGGAGGACCGAAGAAAGCAGTATATTCGCTTGTCTATTGAGGGGGAAAAAATGATGGAGGCGGCCTTTGCATGCATCGAGGAACGCTTTCTACAGCTTATTCAGCATGCGACACAGGAGGATATAAAGGATATTCAACATGCCCTATCTATCCTTGAACAAAAGGTCTTTCAACAAAAAGATTAATATGTGCTGCTTCAATGGTTTTGATTTGTCAGCCATTGAAGCAGCACTGGTTTTCAAAACAATTGTGCTCTAAACAATTCAAATTAAGCAAAACTCTACCATTGATACCATTCATTGAGTGATTAATAATCGATCCATATACCCTTACATATTCATAATGATTTCGTAACCTATTGGCTTTTTCTTTAATAGAATAAAGGTGTATAGAAGGAGGAGACTCAAGTGGACGTAGGAGTATTTGATAGGAAGTGGATTGAGGAACATTTGGACACCCTTCCCATTTGGCAACAATCTGCCTACACGGATTTTGCCGCCACAATTGCCGATAAAGATAATACCTTTCCGTGTGTACCTGCAAGAATGGGGTTTTTATCGAACCATTTGCGCTATAGTTTTATCGGAGATCCACGGAAGGAGCCATCCATTCATGAGCTAGCACAATGTTTAAAGGAATTCGCAAAATCCTCCCAAACTTTTGGTAAATATACGACACTCACTGTTTTCTTTCATAGCCCTCAGGATATGCTCGCTCACTATAAAGTCGAGGATTATCAGCAATTATTTTGGACCATTCTTAACCAATTAACTAAAATCGATGATCTCGATTGGCCTGAAGAAATACCAACTGACCCTAACCACAATGAATGGGAGTTTTGTTTTAACGGGGAGCCCTATTTTATTTCCTGTGCAACACCCGCACATAAATTGCGCAGGAGTCGCCATTTTTCTACATTGCTGATGGCCATTCAACCACGCTGGATTTTTGAAGAAATAAACGACTCTACTGCATTTGGGCGAAAATTAAAAAAGCTCATCCGTCAACGCATTGCCCATTATGATGCACTCCCAGGGCATCCCGATTTAAAATGGTACGGACAAGAAAATAGTTATGAATGGAAGCAATATTTTTTAAGTGATGATAATCAAAGTCCATCCAAATGTCCGTTCTTACGGAGGCAACAAAACTAACATTCATTAGGCTTCCTTATGACTTTGCCTTTTCACAACAATCCAGGTTGCAATCCCTATTAGGACAATAAAGAGCAGGCTCACGAAAAAACCGAGTCTGCTTGTTTTTTCTCCTAACGTACCAGATACCGTAACAGCAATGAGCAGCATCCCCAACCCATTTTTCATATGCTCCCACTTAGATAACTCCATCAGCTTCATATATGTCACTAAAATAAAGAGCCAGTTATAAATCAACATTAAAC
This sequence comes from Lysinibacillus sp. GW823-FHT06C08, assembly GCF_058795135.1. Classification (NCBI taxonomy): domain Bacteria; kingdom Bacillati; phylum Bacillota; class Bacilli; order Caryophanales; family Bacillaceae; genus Lysinibacillus; species Lysinibacillus sp. GW823-FHT06C08. The sequence continues at coordinate 1,296,817 of NZ_JBXAHN010000001.1, read as the reverse complement.
CCGCTGCCGTCATCAAATATTCAAAGATTTTTTCTGGCATGAGAAAGCCAATAACAATGGTGATGACTAAGCCACAAGTTAAAAATATAAAGGCAGGAATAGGTACTTTCCTTTTCCCTTTCTTCGCTAATATTTTGGGTGCATCGTGATCCTCTGCAAGTGTAATAAGAATGGTAATCACCGCATAGAGAGAAGCGACCATTGTTGAAAAACCAGCAATGATTAAAACACCATTAAAAATATCCGCCACAAAGGGAATGTGATAACCTTGAAGGGCTGTAATAAAGGGACTCTCATCAATCGTAAAGTCTTTCCAAGAGACAAGCGCTAACGCAAGGGCAATAGCCATTAAAAAAATGATCGTAATAACAACTAACATTATTCTTCCTGCCTTTGGTGCTTCTTTTGGATTTTTCAAATCAATGACCATTAACCCCATTACTTCAATGCCTCCATAGGCGTAAAAGGCATACAATAGCCCGAGCCAAATTCCTTTTATACCTTGTGAGAAAAACTGTTCATAATTCGCATAGAGTGAATCCAATGTTGATGCTTGTGAGCCTTTCATGAGGATTACAACAGCTACAATAATAAACATTACAATTGCTGCCGCCTTTAATGCCCCAAAGATGTTTTGGAAGTTTTCAAAACCCTTCATGCCTGTTAGAATCACGACTAGCCCTATAGCAGCATAGATAGAGGCTGCAACCCATAATGGCAACGCCGGAAACCAAAACTTCGTAAAAATACCGAGTGCCATGAGCTGACTCCCCATAATAAGAATCTCAGAAATTAAATAGACCCAGCCATTACTAAATCCTGCCCACCTCCCAAATGCCTGTTTAGCATAAGTACGGAATGAGCCTTTATCAGGATTTTCAACAGACATTTTAACAAGTGCATCATAAACAATATACGTACAAATGGCCGCTAATAAAAAAGGAATTAAAACAGCCGGTCCACTTTTATGAATGGCCATACTTGTCCCAAGAAAGAAACCTGTTCCTAATGTGCAACCTATACCGAGAAGCGAAAGTTGCCACCAAGACAACCTGCCCTTACTTGTATTTGATGTCATGTAATCAACCCTTCACTACTTTCTGACTAAAGGCAATGTCATGCATCGAATGCCTCCCCCACCTTTTTCAAGCTCTGTGACGTCCACTTCTAGTAATTTCTTTTTGTGCAGTAATGGATGCTTTAATAACTGCTGCTTAGATGCCTGCTTACTGATTACTAATGTTTCTGGATCAAGATTAATCAAGTTAATGTCCGGAATGGTTTTATAGGTTTCGAGCCAGTAAACATCAAAGCCATGCCGCTTTAAAAATGGTTCTGGCATATCATAATAATTCCCTTGGGCTGTGAACACCTGTACAGGAAAATAACGCACAAAGCTTTTAGCAATCACTAAGTTATGATGTACAACATTACAATTCATATCTAAATGAAGCGTATCATTGCCCTTCGGTAAATCAATGACCGCAATTTCTGAAAATCCTTGTTGAAAAAAGCGCTCCTTCAAGCTTTCAATAGCCTCTATTGACGTTCTCATCCCTAGATTCATGAGGACTGCATCCTTATTTAATAGCATCACATCCCCACATTCAAGTGATTGAGAAGGCTGTTCTTTACGCATAAATTGTTCAGGAAACCACTTGGCTAAAATAGCATGGGCATGTGGATACTCTGGGCGCCTTAACGAGCTGCCTGCATTTCCAGGTAAAAGCTGCTGTCCCACAACACAGGCTAAATCGCGCACAAAATAACGATTAATGAGCTGCTCACTTAACAGCTGCTGATCATTTGATAATTCTTCGGCATAATCAATCACTCTTACCCCAGCTTTTTCAAGCGTTGTCTTCAATGCCAGGAAATTTTCCATAGCTTTATGATGGTTGACAGGCTCACTCCACCCAACCTGCTCAGCTATTTTTGAATCAGTTACATCTACTATCGAAGGTGCACAAAGCATGACCACCTTTAGTTCCTCATGCTCCGACCAACAATTTACTTGAAATGAGTCCATCCTTGTTCTCCCCTTCTGCTTGTCGTTCTCTGTTAGCGTTACCATTGAAAGGGGGATTATACAATAGGATTAGTCACAAACAATGCCATGAACCATATGTAGCTTAAATAAAAATTTAGAGAGAACGACAAAGGCTCTCTCTCATTACGTAAAATATTCTAATTTTGCTTGTGGGAAGAACTTTTTCATATAGCCATATAAATGTTCTTTAATATCTTCTTCCTCATCTTTTTGATAAATGTATTTACCTATTCCATATTTCCCCCATTTATACCTTCTCACGGTTTCGTCGAGTTCTAGCTTTGTCATAGGATAATTTTTTTCAATCACACGCTTAGCTGGCTTCGTAAAGCGATGCTGGATAAATTCAAACGTAATATCCTCACGCACATCCTTTGGTAATTCAGCATCTAACCGCTCAAACATTTGATAATAGCCCTCCTGCCATCCATCATGCAGATAAATGGGGGCGACGATGAAACCGAGCGGATAGCCAGCCCTTGCCACTTTCCCAGCTGCCTCAATTCTTTTTGCTAATGGAGAAGTTCCTGGCTCAAAATGTTTAATAACATAATCCGCATTGACGCTAAAACGGAATCTTGTCTTACCATTATGTTTAGCATCCAATAGGTGATCCACATGATGGAACTTCGTCACAAATCGTAATTGACCTAACTCACTTTGTCCAAAATGCTCAATAGCACGTTTCAATGTATGTGTGAGATGGTCAATCCCTACAATATCGGACGTACAGGATGCCTCAAAACGTGTGATGTCAGGAGCTCGTTCAGCCATATAATGATCCGCCTGCTCCAATATTTCATCCACATTGACATAAGTACGAATATAAGGCTTGCTCCCCATCGTTGTTTGTAAATAACAATAATGGCAATGGCCCATACAGCCAGTAGCAAATGGAATGGCATATTCAGCGGAGGGCTTGGATGTATCAAACTTTAACGTTTTCCGAATGCCTACTACCAAAGTAGATTTCGCTACGCGATACTTTTGAAAATCATTGTCTCCAGGAAGATTTCTTACTTGATTATGCGAAGTGGTATAACGTATTTCAATCCCCATTTGCTCAAACTTTTCTTTTAACTCCTGACCTAACGGATAGTGAAGCGCATCAGGCTCAAAATAGACGAGCTGAGGGATAAATGGCTTATTCATCATAATCCTCCCTTAATGAAAATACTGATGGTAGGCTTGCTCAGCCGCCATTTCGCTTGAAAAAATTAACATGTCTTGCGTTATCGGGTAATAGGTTTCAAATAGAAATACGGCTAGCTCTTCTGGTTGCTCTGGATGATAAACAACCGCGGCTTCCTGTATATTCGCTACATCCTGAATATGAGGATTCCGATAAAAAATATAAACGATATCTCCGACATTATATGGTTGTTGCATCTTTTCACCTTCCTCTGTCTTTCTGTTAGTGTGGCGAAATGGTTAGAGAAATATGTCATAAAAAATTTTTTATGTACTATACATAAATTTATGTGACCCTATCTTCAAATCTAGGAAAATAGGATAGTACAGAATTTTTTAACTATTTGGTATAATCAAGAAAAGGAGGAAGATATATGATCAAACAATCCATTATTGAAAATGTCCTTGAAGCCGCGCTAGCAACTGGTGGGGACTTTTCAGAAATTTTTATAGAGGATAAATATGTAAATGACTTTGTCTTACAAAGCGGCAAGATTGAACAAAGTATTACTGGGCGTGATTTTGGAATCGGCATCCGTATTTTTTCAGGACTTCAAAGCATTTATACGTATACCAATGATTTTTCTGAGGAAGGTTTACTTGCAGCGGCAGAACGTGCAGCCTTAGCCATCAAAGGCGGTGGATCGGGTACCATTCACCCTCTTCATAAAGAGATCATCACTCCTATTCATCAAATTCTTCACATGCCTCATACAGTGGAGCATGCAAGAAAAACAGCTGTTATGCGACAAGCAGATTCGATTGCCAGACAATATGACCCCCGAATTCACCAGGTAAAAGTTCGATATTTCGATGAACAACAAAACGTACTGATTGCAAATTCAGAAGGTAAATTTGTTGAGGATACGCGTGTTCACAGTAGACTTAGCATGCAAGCGACAGCTACAGAGGGTACTGAGGTACAAACGGGCTTCTATGGCCCAGGTGCACATGCAGGCTTTGAATTTATTGAAAAGCTAGACCTAAACCATTACGCAGGGGAAGCTGCACGTATCGCAGTCACAATGCTTCATGCAGACGAATGTCCAAGCGGTAAATTCCCAGTCATTATTGATAATGAATTCGGTGGCGTCATTTTCCATGAGGCTTGTGGACATGGCTTAGAAGCAACTGCTGTTGCCAAAAATAATTCCGTGTTCGCCAATCGTATCGGTGAAAGAGTCGCTCCTGAAATTGTTACATATATTGATGATGGTACACTTCCTAACGAGTGGGGCTCATTAAATATTGATGACGAGGGAGAAAAAACAAGGAAGAACATTTTAATTGAAAATGGTATTTTAAAGGGCTACTTAATTGATAAATTTAATGCTCGCCGTATGGATGCTCAGCCAACAGGCTCTTCTCGTCGACAATCCTATCGATTTAACCCTACATCACGTATGACAAATACGTATATCGCCCCAGGCTCATCTACGCCAGCCGATATTATCGCATCGACAGAGTATGGTATTTACGCAAAGTATATGGGAGGTGGACAAGTTTCCCCTTCTACTGGCGATTATAATTTTGCGGTAATGGAGGCCTATATCGTCAAAGACGGAAAAATCGAACGCCCTGTTCGTGGCGCTACACTCATTGGCAATGGCGCAAAAACATTGCAGCTTGTTGATCGAGTAGGTAATAATCTCGCTCATGGAGCAGGTATGTGTGGTTCTCTAAGTGGGAGTCTTCCTGTCAATGTAGGTCAGCCAATGATTCGCGTAAGTGAAATAACAGTTGGTGGAACGAAGGGGGAATAATGGATGAACATGGTTAAATACCAGGAAAAACTATTAGATAAGGCACAAGAAGCTGGTTTTATAGAAGCTGAGGTTTATTATGAACAAAATAAATCGATCAAATGCATGCTTTACAAGGGCGAGATTGATAGCTATGAAACGTCTGAGGACGGAGGTCTAAGCCTACGAGGACTTTACAACGGTAAAATGGGCTATTCCTATACGGAAAAGCTAGACGATGAGTCAATTCCCTTTTTAATTAATAGCGCTAAAGCCAATGCAAACATACTTGATGAGGATGAGGGCATAGCTATTTTTGATGGCAGCTCTGAATACCCATCTTATGACTATTACAATGAAAAATTAGAAACGATCGGAATTTCAGAAAAAATAGAGCTTCTTCGTTCCATCGAGGAAAAGATTCATGCCTACGATTCCCGCATTATTACTCTCGATTATTGTTTCATGGAAGAATTTACGGCTGAACGCTCATTAGTGAATAGTAAAAATCTTGCCTTATCCCATAAGGAGAACGGCTTCGTGATTTTCCTCTCCACAGTTGTAAAAGAAGGCGAAGAAATGAAAACAGGCAGTTATTTGAAAATGACACGTGATTTTCATTCTCTTCAGGCGGATGATATTGCAAAGGAAGCAGCAGAGGAAGCTCTTGCGAATTTAGGTGAAAAATCGATTCCAGGTGGTAAATATCCAATCATTCTTCGTTCTGATGCATCAGCCTCATTATTAGAAACGTTTATGCCGATATTGTCCGCTGAAAATGCTCAAAAAGATCAATCTCTATTAAAAGGAAAAGTCGGGCAAAAAGTGGCATCAGAAGCTGTTACATTGCTGAGTACTCCATTCCATCCTGCCGCATTGTCTGGAGCAAGCTTTGATGGTGAGGGTGTTGCAACTAAAGAGCAGGAAATTATTTTAGAGGGTACACTCCAAACGCTTCTGCATAATAGAAAAACGGCTAAAATAGATAACTGCGAAACAACCGGGCATGCCCATAAAGATTCCTACAAGGGAGCGTTAACGATTGCGCCTCAAATTTTATATATTTCAACTGGTGAGAAAACACTAGATGGGTTAATTCACTCGGTTAGGAATGGTGTATTGATTACTGAATTGTCTGGGCTTCACTCTGGTACGAATACGGTTTCAGGTGATTTTTCAGTTGCTGCAAAAGGATTTCATATTGAAAATGGTAAAATTGCCTCCCCAGTTAAGCAAATGACCATAGCCGGTAATTTTTTCGAATTCCTACATGATATTAAAGAAACTAGCTCCGAGCTTTACTTCCTGCCAAAAGGATATGGCTCCTCATCTTTACTTGTAAAGGAACTATCAGTAACAGTGGAATAACACCAAAAAGTAAGCCATTGTAATTTCTCGGCAATTCTTTTATCTATAGTCACCATCCTCTCATTCAGTGGAAGTGACTATGGGTAAGAGCGTTGCCTTCTTTATTTTATAAAGATCAGTGTAATCCTCTATTTTAGTAGATCCTCCTCCCCAGAAAATACCGCTACACAGCCACTAATGGTTAAATTTTCTTTTAGAGGTAAATTGGTGAAACTTTTAGACCTTTGATACGTTAAATTAGTTGTCATGCTGCGTCAGTCATATAGCATGAAGAAGGGTGGAATTTATGAAAAAAATATGGACTTTATTTTTCGCAGCAATGCTTATTGTACCGCTATTGCTGCAACCGGCAACCGCACAAGCGGCAAAAGCCATTACAATTACTGTGGACGGGGTTCAATTGAAGACCGATCAGCCGCCAGCGATGATTCAAGGGCGTGTTATGCTACCACTTAGAGCAATCTTTGAGGCATTGGGTGCTAGTGTAAATTGGGATTCAAGGAGTCAAACGGTAACAGGTTATAAAGGAGATACAACAGTAGTTCTCAAGATGAAATCGAAGGTAGCTACTATTAATGGCCAGTCAGTTACACTTGATGTACCAGCACAAATTTTAAGAGGCAGAACAATGGTACCAGTCCGCTTCGTAAGTGAAGCGCTTGGTCAGGAAGTTGACTGGAACTCAAGAAATCAGACCGTAACGATTATATCTGATGACACACCAAGCAATATTAGTATTTCTCCTGCGAGCAATGTATCGGTTCGCGATGTCAATGATCAGGGAGATGGGCGTGACATGGAGGTTAGCTTTTCCAGATCATCTACAGAATCATACGTCGATCATTATCGGGTAATGGTGTTGAAGGCTTCAAAGAGCTTTAATTTGGCATCTGCCTTGAAAGTCTCCCCTTCTAATTATTCAATGGTGTCTACATCAGGTTCGAACCGTGCTATTACTTTATCGCAGAATTCAAGAGATGTGGACGGGGACTATATTAGAAATGATCAGCCATATGTGGTTCGTATACTTGCTGTTGGGAAAGGTTCTTATTCTAGCGTTTTATCGAGTTCTTCTGCAAAAATTACCTTAACCAATTTGTCGTCTGTTACAGAGGTAACAAATGTGAAAATGAATGATATAAACGATTTTGGCGATGGACGCGATATCTCAGTTAGCTTCACTCGTCCGCAAAATGATAATAATATTTCCAATTATCGTGTGTTTATCGTAAAGACTAGGGATGCTAGCAATTTTAATCTTACCACTGCAAATAATTTATCAAGCAGCTACTACACAACAGTGAATAAATCGGGAAGTAACGGCAGTATTTTGACAGGAACTTTGTCTTCCACTGCACGTGATACTGCCGGTGATCTCATTAAAAACAACGTACCTTATACAGCGGTCGTTCTATCTGTAAGTAATACGAATTCATTAGGAAATAAGCTGTCAACTGGCTCATCATCAGTAACACTTAGTCAAAATACAATGTCTACACCAATTATTACACAAGTGAATGACGTCAATGACTTTGGGGATGGGCGAGATTTGAGAGTGAGTTTCAATAAAGTGTCCGATGAATCTACTATCAACGCTTACCGAATTTTTGTAGTAAGAGCTAACAACTATTCGAACTTTACATTGACGAAGGCGAACAGTTTATCTAGCACTTATTACACACAAGTAAATAAAACAGGCTACAATATTACTCAGGTGCTCTCTTCAGGGGCTAGAGATACTGACGGATATCCCATTCAAAATGGAGTTAACTATCGTGTGTTCGTTATGGCCGTAGCAAATAACTCAGCGAATAACATGCTGTCTTCAGTCTCCAATACGATTACGCTATTTAGCAGCAATGCAGGTGCAGTATCGAATCTTTATGCTAGCGATGTAAGTGATTATGGTAATGGACGTGACCTATTTGTCTCTTTCAATAAAGCTGTAGACGAGTCAATCATTAGTCACTATCGGATTCTAGTTGTACCAACAGCATATTACAATAGCTTCAGTCTGACGGAAGCAAGTAATGTATCCAGCAGCAATTACACGACTGTATACAAATCTGGAAAATCTACGTATGAGCAAACATTATCTGAAAATACTCGGGATGTGCGCGGTAATACGATCAAAGAAGGTACTAGCTACCGTATCTATGTTTTAACTGTCGCGAATGGCATAGGAAGCAATGCACTTTCTGCGCCGACGTCTACAATGACGTTAAATAAGAACTTTAATGTGCAAGCTGTAACCAATCTAAATGTCACAGATATAGACGATAATGGTGATGGCCGTGATGTGCAAGTAACATTTACGAAGCCCTCTAATGAATCAAATGTCAATCATTATCGAATTCTAATCGTACCGACAGCGTATTACAGCAGCTTTAATCTTTCACAAGCCAATAGTAGCAATTATTACATCACAGAAAGCAAAGGTGGGAATACCGCTACAACTAGAACGCTGGATGGGATTAGGGATGTGCGTGGTAATTATATTACGGAAGGAACTAGCTACCGCGTCTATGTACTGACTGTTTCCAATGGGAATTCTCCAAATACCTATGCCCTATCCTCCGCTTCGCCTGTAATAACACTTAGTAAAAGTAAAGCTGTTCAGGCGGTAAGTAATGTTACTGCAAGCGATATTGGTGATTTTGGAGATGGTCGAGATTTACAAATATCATTCTCGAAGCCTTCTGATGAATCGAATATAGGTAGTTACCGCATTCTTGTCGTACCCGCATCAAAAGCAAATGGCTTTGATGTGAACGCAGCTAGTAAAGTAGCTAATTTTACAGATATAAATAAAGGTCAATCTAGTATGAGTTTGGCAACTGATAGTAAAGATATAGATGGAAGACTTATCACGAATGGTGAAGAGTATCGTGTGTATGTATTGTCCGTAGGTAATGGAACTGCCAAGGCCATGTATACCTTATCCTACCCATCTTCTTCTATTACTTTAGTGGATCACTCAGCACCTGTAACGATGGAGAATGTGCAACTGAGTTTTAAAGAGGGTCCTAATAAATATTCCGATATTACAATTAGCTTCAAGGTCAATAACGGACAAAATGTAACGGAATATAGAGTGTTTATGCTACCTAAAAATGAAGCAGATAGCTTCAAAGATAGTGATGCCATTAACAATAATAATAGTACTAGAATTTATCAGAATGGTCTCCCCAATGTAAGTCAAAGTCTAAATATAGAGTTGGATGCATTTGGTAAACCACTCATCCCATCCACAGAATATGTGGCTAAGGTTTTAGCTGTGGGCAAAGGAAATTATATACTATCAAATACGTCCAATTCAGTGCAGCTTCTTGCAAAGCCTGATAATACTAGTGGTGAGACGTCCATAGACGCTCAAGTTAACCAATAGGATAAATAGAAGGGACTCCCAATGGTGCTTTATCGACCAATGGGAGTCCCTTCTTGCTGTATGGATCATGCTATAATCATTCAATTATTTAGACAAATCTATTTTTTTATTTAATAAGTAAATTGTCAGTCCACCAACAGTCATAGACAATAATTCTCCAATTCCCACTGTGAACCATGTAGCCCAAAAAGGAAGGTCATAAAGAATAGTTAATTGCCCAGCAACCGTAAACATAGATACAGCAAATATCAGGGCTGTCACTACCATTTTTCCAATATCATTAGCGATATGCTTTGTAATACTTCTACAAAGTAATAAGACTAGGAAGGTGGCAATCCCACCAATAGGCACATCTACTATCCATGTGGGCGACATGAAATTTGCAAGTATAACGCCTAACGTTACTGCTACTACATAGCGCTTATTGTACAAGGCCAGATAATTAAACATTTCTGACAAACGTAGTTGGACAGCGCCAAAGCTAATGACTGACAATAAAACAGTTACAGCAACATAGAGAGCTGCAACAAGAGCCATCTTTGTCAGCTCACTTACTGACAGACGGCTTGAATCTTTTACAATCGAAGTATTCAATTTTATTCTCCTTTGTAAAATAGCTAATCGCTATTTTAGTAATAACTACGACCAAAGGAAGAGAGCTTAGCGCCCTATATGAAGTGCCGTAGTGCAAGCAATTTTACTTACTTGCGTATTATAGCAGAAGAATAACTGAATGAACAATGCTACTTGGTCAACCAGCCGCCGTCGATTGGCAAGACAGTGCCATGCATATAATCTGCTGCTGAGCTTGCTAAAAATAAGGTTAAATTTGCCACCTCCTGAGGTTGTGCCCAGCGACCAGCAGGTGTTTCCTCTGCCACCCATTTCGCCATTTTCCCATCGCCTTCAAAATCTGCCTGATTCATCGGCGTTTGAATGGCTCCAGGTGCAATTGCATTAGCCCGTATTCCCGCTCTACAGTAATCTAAATCTAGTTGCTTCGTGTAGCCAACAATGGCATGCTTAGAAGCTGTGTAGGCCGCTCCTCCACCACCTGCAACAAGTCCAGCAATCGAAGCCATATTGACAATCGTACCAGCTCCACGTGCAACCATATGAGACAAGATTCTATTAGTCACAAAAAACGTTCCTTTGACATTCGTGTTCATAATTTTATCCCACAGTGCTTCGTCTGTATCTAGCGTTTTTGCAAAGCCGTCTAAAATGCCTGCTGTATTACATAAAATATCAATTTGTGTAAATGAAGAAATAGCAGCCTCGTATGACTGTTCCACATCTTGTTGGCTGCAAACACTTCCTACCATATAGGCAAAATGCTCTGGATATTGCTGCTGCAATTGGACTAACCCTCGTACCTCTATATCAAATCCAAATACATTCGCACCATTTTCTAAAAATGCAAGGGCTTGAGCATATCCAATGCCTGACGCTGCCCCCGTAATGAAAACAGTTTTATTTTTATATTCTTCAAACTTCATACCATGTCTCCTTACAAAAAGAAGCCACCTCAAAATTGAGATGACTTCTCATATTATTATTCAACGACAATCCAATCTTCTGCTAATAAATCACATACTGTAGGCGTGAACATTGTGTACCCTTCTCCGCGTACATTAATTAAAAAATAAGGATTCAAAGTCTCTCCATCGTGTTGGCTTTGACCAACTAGCTTCACATATAGTTCAGCACCGCCCCAGCCTGCACGAATACTTTTTTCTCCTGCTTTTAAGCGTGGTAATATTTCTTCAAACGTCATGTCCTTCATCCTCTATTCCCATTCATTATCGCATTAGTATACTGGATTTTCGTTAGGTTGACAACTATGGTTAGATTTGCTTTTCATCTGTACCTGCTCTGTCGTCACCTTTAGTCCATTTGCCACTAAATAGCTCGTTGCTGGGTTGCTTGCTCGGAAATTAACGGCGGTTATATTCACCTTCTGAGCTGTCACACTGGCTAAGAAGTGTGCTAGTAAATCGACTTTATACTCTTCTAATACTTCCAATTGATACAGAATGACCCGCTCCAACTCACCCTGTTTCCCCCACACTGTTTTATATAACATATAGCCGAGCACATCATTTGCTTCATTATAGAAAACTCTAGCTTCTCCCTGCTTAATGCTATGCCAGCTACATTGCCAAGGAACATCTTCCTGATAAAACGGCACATGAGGTAATTGTTCTGGGCGAATTATTTCAGTCCGAATAGCTGACGTATGTTCTACCTTCGCCTCATATTCCCCACTTAAAAACTGAAGATGATCAGTTATAACATAGCCATATCTTTCATACAAAGCAATTGCTACTGAGTTTTCCTTTATTGCTTCCAGTGTGGCAATTTCAACATTTTCCCGTTCATAGATAGCTAGAGTTTCCTCCATTAATAATCGTGAAACGCCTTTCCCACGATAAGTAGGCGAAATACCCGTGCCCCCATTCCATGCTATTTTCTTGCCACCCATGTGTCGAAAGCCGTTCATGACAATACCAATTGGTTCATGATCGTCAAAAGCGACAATGGAGTGCTCAACTGACAGCCCCTCCCCAACAAGCCGCTGTAAAAACATCTCTGCCGTCATGTCGATGGGCACAATGTATCCTTCAAAGCCTTTGTTCCACGCCCGTAATACTTCCTCTAATGTACATTGTGAAACTGTTTTAATATTCATCGTTTCCCTCATCTCAAATGGAATCTAATTTTGCTAAATCTTCTAATGTCAGTTTCCCCAAAATTTCATATCCTTGACCTAAGCCTTTGGGTTTTATAATAACCGTGCCCATATTCGGGATGACCCCTAGTCCCACATTTTTCGGAAAACTATGACCAATTATGACTCTATTGATTCCCTCTGGTGGTTTCATTTCCAACATAGATTGAAAAGCCATTAAAATTGAATTTTGTTGAACAGTCGAAAGATTTCCATCTAACATAAAAATCTCAAACAAAAAAGGGTCTATTTGTACCTGAACATTCGGAAAAGCCAACTGAGCTGTTTCAATCGTTCGACAAAAAGGACTTGCATTGATAGGCGCAAGGATGGGAATTTGCCAATAACGCAACATTTGGCCATAATATACAGCCTCATGACGGCCTTGTTCGGATAAATTTCTTTGATACTGACAACTTTGAAATAGACCATTTACTTGATCTACACCAACTGTTGCAGTCCCATGTCTTGCATATAAAATAAGTCCTCCCTCTTTTAATAATTTCAGGAGATCCTTTTCCAATTTTTTCATCCCCTTCATTTTATCACTTTATTCTTTGTAATGTATGTCTTACAAATAGAAAAAAGCTCCCTATTTTCACATGGAAATAAATGAACTGTCGATTTCTGCAGGAGTCGCCGATCCTCGTTCCTTTTAACTTTTATATAAAGTACTTTAACTACAAATAGGAGTGAAAAGATTATATATGACTGGGACCCACTCATTTTTTATGTGACCTTTGTTTTAGAAACTTTTTGAATTTTCCATGAGTATAGGAAATGAGACTTAAAATATGCTGTTTCACCTTTTTAGTTTACTTTCTTGTAAAGGATTATTAAACTAGTGTTTACGGTGTGTAATTTTAAAGTCATATTGATTTTGTGTTTTAATTTATGTAGGATAAACAAGCATTGTTTGGTTTACAAACAAAAAATAGAGTTAATTAATATTCTAGAATATTAATAGATGAGGAAGTCCCGAGTAATATGAAAAATCGAAAAATAAAGCTTATATTAATTCTATCCACCATTTTATTATGTTTGTTTACAAGTTTAAACATCATTACATCCTATGTAAAAATTAAAAAGACCGTTGAAGAATCAATTGCTAATCAAAGTCTAGAGGCTGCTAATTCCATTGCTGCTTCCATCGATACAATTGCTTATCAGCAATTTTTGAATAATCCGCAAAAAAATGATTATTATTGGGAAGTAAGAAGTTACTTAAATGATGCAAGGGTAAAGCTAGGTGCATTATTTGTTTATACATTGCAGGTGGATAATCCAAAAGTATCAAAAGCAATGGTGATGGGTCTGCCAAGTGAACTAAAAAAAGGATTTGAAATAGGTGAGGTTTGTACTGTTCCAGCTAAACAAGTAGAAAAAGCCTATCATGGTGAAACCTATGTCACAGAGGTAATCCATGATTCAGTCCATGGTTCTTATTTATCTGTTGGTGCGCCAATTAAAGATGATACAGGTCAAATAATCGGTTACCTAGGCATTGATATAAGTGCAGATACATTGAATGGTATTAAAGGCAAAGTGATTGAAGATAACCTATTTATTTTTATTTTCAATGGTGTATTTATTTTAATTGTTGCTGGTTCTTTTTTATTTTTACAAAGATGGTACCAAAAAGAGGTAGCGAAGGAAGTAGGCGCCACAGAAGACACTTACCAAGCAGAAATCAAAACATTGATTACTTCGGTGTCATCGTTACGTCATGATTTCACGAACCATATCCAAGTTTTACATGGCCTTTTACAATTAGAAAAAACGGATCAAGCAAAACAATATTTAGCATCACTGTCGAAAGAAGTACAAGCGATTAAATCATTAAAATTAAATATTGACCATCCAGGTTTATCCATATTATTACAAACGAAAAAGCTAACAGCACAGAATCATAATATTGATATGGATTTCACCATCTCTCAGGGCGATTTTAATAAAATTAAAACGACCGATTTAATCAAGATTCTATCGAACTTAATTGACAATGCGATTGATGCTGCGAATGAATTGCCTGAGGGGCAACGTAAAATTATGATTTGTTGTCAAGCTGATGAAGGACAATATGAATTTAAAATTACGAATACAGGACCGAATATTGTAGACGCAAACCAAATCTTTAAACAAGGATTCTCTACGAAGAAGCATGAAAATGGGAAAATTCGAGGGCAAGGACTATTTATTGTGAAAGAAATCGTCCATAAATATCATGGAGATATTTCGATTGAATCATCGAAACATCTTGAAACGACTGCCATCGTCCATATTCCTTTCAAATAGCTACAAAATGTAGAGAGCTTTAGACAAAAACCATTGAGAAGATAATGACTCTCAATGGTTTTTGTTATTCTTTCTCTTTCATATGCGGAGAAATAGACGTTCAGCACTACGGAGTTCTTAAAAGTGGATTAGAAACAGCTCATCTCCCGTAGTGGAATTAATTATAAAAAAAGACTATAGGCAAACTCCAATTTTTTTGAGCTTGTCTATAGTCTGATGTCAGGTAACGGTCATACCCCCTGATCTTTTTTTGATTTAATATTTGCCGTTCGTGTCCGGTCCTGTGGTTTTAGGAAGGACGGTCTTAGACTATAGCCCTTCGGCGATAAACGCAGTAAGGATTTTCCAATATTACCCTGTTCAAAATCTGCATTAAAATTAATATAGGGCACACCGAGTACACGCATATTTGCTGCATAGATAATAATGAAAAAGACCGAAATAAAAAATCCAAACAGACCCAAAAAGGCTGAAAATAAAATGATAATTAATCGAAAAATACTCATTGCTGTTACAAAGGCTTGATTGACGAGTGTAAATGCAGCAATGCTTGAAATCGCAATGATAACAATCATCGAAGGGCTTGTCACGCCAGCTTTAATTGCAGCATCTCCAATGATTAACCCTCCAACAACACTGATCGAGCCACTGATGGCACTAGGCAAGCGTAAGTTGGCCTCGCGGAACATTTCAAACATAAATAGCATCATCATGATTTCAAGTATCGTTGGAAACGGTAACCCCGTTCTTGATTCAACCACTGTCGCAAGTAGAAGATAGGGGAGCTGCTCTTGATGATACGTCGTTACGGCTAGCCAAAAACCAGGAAGTAACATACTAATCAGTATCCCAAAAATTCGGAGCACCCGTTCCATTGAACTGACAATGACCGGATATTCATTGTCCTCAGATGTTTTAAAGAGCAGCATAATATTGGCGGGAATAATCATGGCATAGGAAACGCCATCGATCATTATTAGTATTCTTCCTCTCATTAATGCTTGAAGAGCAAAATCTGGTCTTCCCGTATAATCATGTCTAGGTAGAACTTTAGCCGTCTGTTCGATTGCCTCCATCAGTAAATCACCATTGACGACAATATCTGTATCAATTTTTTGTAATTGTAATCGGATTTGTTCTAGCATATTTAAATTCACAATGTCTTCCATATATAAAACGGCTACCGTTGTTTTAGAGCGTTGACCGATTTCTAATGTTTCTACACTAAATGAATTCGTAGGTAAACGTTTTCGTAATAAAGCTATATTAATAAATACATCTTCAATAAAATCATCTCTTGGTCCTTTTACAACTAACTCAAGCGTTGTTTCCCCCGGCTCACGATTAGGTCTATTTGAAATATCACTGGAATAAATCAAATGATCTTCCTCAAAATATAATAAGACATGGCCTTTGTAGACTCTTGTAATCATATCCTCTTTCTTAGTGACCTTTTGTAAATAGGGCACATGAAGATGCTGTTCAATTAGCTCCTCTAACGTTTCATCAGAACCACAGTTAAATAAGGATTGAACACGTTCGACCACAACCGTTTGAAGGAGTTCTTCGTCTATCATAGCATCACAGGTTATCATATGGACTGTATGTTGCTGAAATTTATACTGTTGGAATATTATATCAGCAGAGCGTTGAAATAGTGATTTCAACATTTTCAAATTCATCATTTGTTCCATTGAAATACTTCTCATCTCCTACTGAGCCTGCTCAAATTTAGTACATTTATGAAAACTACGACATGTAATAAATATACTTAGGCATATTTTTCCCATGGACATAAAAATTATTCAAGAAACAAATACTGTGATAACCTATTCAGAATGTTCTTAGCCAATCATTTTTTGTAGATTAGCCATCTCAATTGCCGATATCGCGGAATCATAGCCTTTATTACCTGATTTTGTTCCCGCACGCTCAATCGCCTGTTCAATATTTTCTGTTGTAACAATACCGAAAATAACTGGTACATTGGTCGTTAAGGATACATTCGCAATTCCTTTTGCCGACTCATTACACACATAATCATAATGTGTTGTAGAACCACGAATAACAGTCCCTAAACCAATAATGGCATCATATTTCTTTGTCTCTGCTAATTGTTTCGCAATAAAAGGCACTTCAAAAGCTCCTGGCACCCATGCAACATCAATAGATGCTTCATCTACACCGTGTCTTTTTAATCCATCCATTGCACCATCTAATAATTTGCTTGTAATAAACTCATTGAATCGACCTACGACTACCGCAATTTTTAAATCCGTCCCAATTAATTGTGCTTCAAATGTTTGACCCATTTTTTAAAATCTCCCTCGTTATTAGTTTGTTGTAAATGATTGACTGCGATAAGTGGCTAACGCCTCAATGGAAATCATTTTTAATCCATGATGTGCTGCATACTTTGTCAATTCATCAAAGCGCATCATGTGACCATCGTCCCCCATAATTTCACAAATCACTCCAGCAGGAATACTGTGACAAAGCTTAGCTAAATCAATGCTCGCCTCCGTATGGCCCCTTCGCTCTAAGACACCATTATCCTTTGCGATTAGTGGAAAAATGTGTCCTGGTCGACGAAAATCAGTTTTTTTCGCCTGAGATCCCAACATCTTTTGTATGGTGAATGCCCGCTCAAAGGCACTAATCCCCGTTGTTGTGTCCATATGATCGATACTTACGGTAAATGCTGTTTGATGGTTATCCGTATTGTGCTGAACCATTGGGTGCAGATCTAACTGATGTGCTAGCTTCTGCGAAATCGGCGTACAAATTAGACCTTTTCCATAAGTCGCCATAAAGTTGATCGTTTCCGGAGTAATAAATTCAGCAAGCGCTAGAAGATCCCCCTCATTTTCCCGATCCTCATCATCCACTACGATGATTATTTTCCCTTGCTTTAAATCCTCTATGGCATCTTCAATTGCATGTAGCACTATTTTTCATCTCCTCATTATGTGATTTTAAAAACCATGTCGTGCTAAATAATCTCTTGTAATCATTGACTTGCCTTGCTCATTTTTCAATTCGTTTAAAATATATTTACCGACTAAATCTGTTTCAATATTGACGAAAGCGCCTACTTTTTTCATACCTAAAATCGTTTCCTTGTAAGTATGAGGAATCAGTGAAATCGTGACCTGCTTCGTTTCAACATGAAAGATTGTTAAGCTTGTGCCATCAATCGTTACGGAGCCCTTCGGAATACAGAAACTTGTTAGTTCCTCAGACAATTCGATATCAATATAAACCGCGTTGGCCACCGGACGTTTTCGTAAAATCTTCCCAACACCATCGACATGACCAGCAACAAAGTGACCCCCAAATCGCCCATTAGCAGGCATCGCACGCTCCAAATTAACCGGATCCCCTATTGTCAGCTGATGTAAATTTGTAGCTTTGACGGTTTCAGGCATAACATCCATCGTAAGCTCTCGATTCGTAAAATGAGTAACCGTTAAACAAACACCATTGACCGCTATACTATCCCCTAACCCCACATCTTCAGCAACTTTCGATGATTGAACCGTAATTTTCATACTGTTCTTATTGATTTGCAAGGCTTTAATAGTGCCAATATCCTCCACAATACCTGTAAACATTTCTTCACCTGCTTTCACACTGATCTTACGTAGCTTCTATCCGTGGCTTTTGGGTTTCTATCCGTCACTCTTGAGCTTCTATCCGTCACTTTTGGGTTTCTATCCACCACTCTTGAGCTTCTACCCGTCTCCCTTCTTAAAGCTCATATAAAAAGAAAAACCCCTTTGACAAAGGGGTTTTGGGAGTATAAGACATCAATAAATAAGCCTATTTGGATATACATTTTTTCCATAGACTAGTATCTTATTTGTTCTTCTCCCATCCAGACTATCACTGTCGGTTTTGGATTTGCACCAAATCAGCTTGCGCTCACGGACTTTGAATTGCTTCATCACCGCCGATTGGGAATTTCACCCTACCCCGAAGAACATCTTCTATTCAATTGATTGGCTAAATAAAAAAACTTCCCAACATACTTGCGGGAAGTCGTGTCATAAATGCATAGTCAAATAGACCTTCTAAATTACATTGAATTTAAAAAGCTCGCACTTATACCCTTCTCCCATCCAGACTGTTACTGTCGGTTTTGGATTTGCACCAAATCAGCTTGCGCTCACGGACTTTGAATTACTTCATCACCGCCGATTGGGAATTTCACCCTACCCCGAAGGATCATTTTATTTAGCTAGTTCTTACGATAACACTATTTAATTATATTATCTATACTTCTGTCTGTAATTTTTAAAAAAGGGGCCACCTCTTGCTATATAGGTAGCCCCTAAATCCTTTAATGGCTTATTTTTTGAACATAATCATCATAATTTCCCGAAAAGGCCGTCATCCCAGTTGGTGATAATTCAAGCAATTTATTTGCTAGCTTATTAAGGAAATAACGATCATGAGAAATGCATAATAAGGTGCCGTCAAATTGCAATAGCGCCTCCTCCAAAACTTCCTTGCTAAATAAATCAAGATGATTGGTCGGCTCATCCATAATAAGCACATTGGCTTTTTGCAAAATAAGCTTTGCTAACGCTACACGCGCTTTTTCCCCGCCGCTAAGGGAGGCTATCTTTTTAAAAACATCCTCTTTCGTAAATAAAAAATTACCGAGTACTGACCGTATTCTTGCCTCTTCCATCGAAGGGAAAGTACTCCAAACCTCTTGTAATACCGTATTATTAGGATGTAATGTCTCTTGCTCTTGATCATAATAGCCGATTGTCACACCATTTCCCCATGCGATAACGCCACGGTCCGGAGACAATTCATGTAATAACGCCTTCAAAAGCGTTGATTTCCCAACACCATTTGGACCTACTAATGCGACCCGATCTCCTCTATCCAAGGAAAACTCAATATCTTGCAATAATATTTTCTTGCTATCTTCTAGCTGATAGGAGAGCACTACATCTTTTACCTTCAACACTTCTTTATGAGATCTCTTATCTGTAGCAAATGTCATTTGTGCGTGTTTTAGATCCTTCTGAGGCTTTTCAAGACGATCTATTCGTTCGAGCTGCTTCCTTTTGTTCTTAGCGCTTTTCGAGGAAGTAGCCATCGTAATATTCCGCTCAATATAATCCTCCATTTTGGCGATTTGCTGCTGTTGCATCGTATATTTCTTTTCCATTAATTCGCGATTTTTCACCTTGCTTTCCACATACTTAGAATAGTTACCGCTGTATGTTGTTCCATGGGTGCGTTCAATCTCATAAATTTCATTGACAAGGGCATCTAAAAAATAACGATCGTGCGAAATAACAATAATAGCACCCTGATAGCCACGTAAATAGCTTTCAAGCCAGTTTAAAGTCGCAAAATCCAAATGGTTAGTCGGTTCATCTAACAGCAATAAATCCGGCTGCTCTAGTAAAATTTTAGCAAGTGCCAGTCTAGTTTTCTGTCCACCACTTAATGATTCGATAAGAGTGTTTGTCGGGATGCTACCAAAGCCCATTCCATTTAACATACTATTTATTTTTGCCTCGACATCATAGCCACCTTGCTGTGAAAACCAATCTGATTTGCTGGCATATATCTTCATTACCTGTTCCAGCTTTTCGGGGTTATTGATGCAGGAAGGCTCACCCATCTGCATTTCCAGCTCTCGAAGTTCCTTTTCAGCCTCTTGAAGCTCAGTAAATGCCCCAAGCATTTCAGTCCAAATCGTATGTTCTGGCTGTAACCCACTATCTTGTCGCAAATAACCTAGCTTCATTCCCTTGCCTATAAAAATGTCGCCTTCATCATAGGGAAGATCCCCTGTAATGATCTTTAGTAGCGTTGATTTTCCTGCCCCATTTACACCTATAAGTCCAATCCGATCGCCACGTTCCATTTTCATGGTTATCTTTGAAAGAATCGGATCTCCCAAGTAGCTCTTACTAATTCCATTTAATTGAAGTATCATTTTTTCAATCTCCTTATTTATTTTATCCATTACTACTAAGCGAATTGCTCAAGAAATAAATGGACATATAAGGTTACACATCACTTTTCACTCCTTTCAAACAAACACAAAAAAGGCGCCGTCATAAAACGGCACCTTACAAACATCCCTATGAGAAAAAGGGCATGTTAAATTTTATAATTAAACAAAAAAAGCGCCGTTACGAACCGGCGTCTAGCAATCTATACATCCCATTTAATTGGATGTCAATCAGTAAGAAATAAAGAAGGCAAAAAGCAACCGGAACCTGCATCGATATGAAATTTGCTTAAAAAAGGGCATACTTCTCCCTTAGCCAGCAAATCCCCACAAAGATTGTAAGATTTTACCTCTACTTCGGTTAAACCTTTCGCACAAACAGTTTCCATTACTTCGCCCTCCCTTCGAATTTATAGTATTAAATAATCTATCATATTTTTTTCTAGAATACAAATATCCTGCCGCTTTTTTATAGCATAAATGCCTTGGAATCTATCATTCCTATCGTTAAACTAGAGAATATATTGGAACTTACTATTCTTAAAATCGTTCCTGTACAAGTGACTATTTAGTCCACTAATTTGGAGGTCATTCCATTGCACTATTTTAAAAAAATAACTTATAAACAACGTATTTTCTATGCCTTGTTATTACTTGGCTGTGCCCTATCCATTTTTTTCGTTCACCATAATGAACAATTTTATGATCGACCTATTGCAGAAATTCTGAAAGTCAAAGTAACAGAATCTGAACCAATAACAGATATGTATGAGAATGAAGATATGTTGTATACACAGCAAATTAAAGCCGTACTTAAAAATGGGCAGCACAAAGGAAAAACGATTGATTTGACGAATGACTATTCTTCATCTGGAGCCTTTGATCAGGAATACAATGTTGGCAATGAAATCTTTGTCGCTATAGATGCACATTCAAAACAATCAGAGTTAACGGGCACCATTCTCGATTTGAAACGAGATCAAACAATTATGATGATCGCTTGGATTTTTATCCTTGTACTACTCATCATCGGTAAGAGACAAGGTTTATTTGCCATTATTAGCTTAGTCGTAAATGCCTGCATTTTAACATTGGCATTAGACCTTTACGTAAAGCATGGCAGCCTCAATTTATTATTCATAAGTGGGGTTTGTGTCCTATTATTTACCGTCATTTCCTTGTTACTGATTAGTGGTTTGAATACGAAAACATATGCAGCCATTATATCTACACTTTTAGGGACAATGATAGCCCTCATAATTAGCACTGCTGTGATGTGGTTGACGGGGGAAAATGGTCTACGCTATGAGGAAATGCAATTTTTAACACGTCCCTACCGAACTGTCTTTATGGCTGGTTTATTTATCGGTTCACTTGGGGCTGTTATGGATGTTGCCATTACGATGTCCTCTTCTATTTTCGCCCTATACGAACAGGATTCTCGTATTTCTTTACAAGCTTTGAAGGCATCTGGACAAGAAATTGGAAAAGACATTATGGGTACCATTACAAGCATTTTATTTTTCGCGTATATTTGTGGCTCCATACCAATGGTCATACTCTATTTGAAAAATTCTTCAACATTAGGACTAACACTATCCTTGAATCTTTCATTAGAGCTAGCTCGTGCACTTGCAGGAGGTATTGGAGTCGTCCTCACCATACCGATTAGTCAATACACCGCTATTTTTTTCATTAATCGAAAGCGGGTGAAGGAATGAATGTTATCGTTGTATTGGCAGGAATTTTATGTATATTAATGGTGGTAATTGGAGGAAAGCAAGGACTACGCTCGTTTCTTTCCTTATTTTTAAATTTCGGCGTGCTATTTGTGACTATTTTTCTTATGACAGACCCTAAAAATAGCCCTATTGTCCTGACGTTTATTGCGTGCACTGTTATCAGTTGCATTAGTTTGTTTTATATTAATAAAACGAATAGTAAAACCATTACAGCGTTTATTTCTACAATGGTAACGATTGTTGTTTTATTGCTTTTTATTACGTTTATAACGAAAAAGGCCATGATTCAAGGATTTGGGGAAGAATCAACGGAAGAATTAAGTATCTTTTCTCTCTATATCGGTGTTAATTTCGTGCAGATTGGTGCATCGGTCATTATTATGAGTACGATAGGTGCCATTATGGATGTTGCCATTTCCATTGCTACCTCTATGCATGAGATCTTTTATCGCAATCCTTCGATCAGTAGAAAGACACTTTTTACATCTGGAATAAGTATTGGAAGAGACATTTTAGGAACCGATACAAATACTTTATTTTTTGCTTTCTTTGGTGGCTATTTAAGTTTATTGATATGGTTTAAGGATCTCTCTTATTCGATTGGCGAAATCGTCAATTCCAAAGTCTTTAGTGCGGAAATGATGACGATTTTTTGCGCAGGCATCGGCATTGCCCTCATTATTCCTATCGCTTCCTCCGTCAATGCTTATTATTTAGTTAAAACACGAGAAAAAAAATAGAATAACACTCGCATAGATACCAGACCTATCACCTTAGCGTGATAGGTGCTGGAAATACGCTCCCCCATTAATTCCGGTCCAATTCCTATCATTTTTTCAATAGCTTTCAGCCCAAACATATCATCCTGCATTAGTAGTATGAATGATACAAACTATGTTACTACTTTAGTATCAGAGATATAGCTAAAAAAACATTCCAAATTTGAAATGACCAAATGCTTTAAAGAAATCGGATATCAATTGACGCACACGTTACAGCAATGAAAAAATACAAAAAATATACCTTCTAACTATAGTTAGAACCTGTCTTGAACGTTAATTAGTCACAGCTTTCACCTTTAAGACTCTTCATTTTATTTCGTCTCACAAACAGCGGAATAGTAAAATATCCAAATTTCAGATTTAAAATCGTACAACACACAAAAAACGGCTTGCAAATTGAATAGGACTAAAATGAAACACTGTTATTTTCGTTATATAGCGTATTAGGTGTCTCAATTGATTTTTGTGACACCTTCTTTTGTTACATGATTTCCGTTGCAAACGCCGCATTTTCTGATAATATTTACCATATGATGATTACAGACCTTTTATTTTGATTGTTATTCCCTGTTTCATGACCCAATCAATTGCCCATTCCATGTAACATTTTTTTGCATAAAACGTCTATACAACTAGATGATAAAGGAGAAAGTTTGCCATGAAGCATATAATTTTTGATTTTGATGGAACGCTTGCGGATTCGACCGCCGTGTTTGCATCAGCATGGAATACGTTAGCACAAAAATATAAATTTAAAGGAATTGAATTGAAGGAAATTGATACATTAAAAAAATTATCGATTTCAGAACGTAGTAAATTATTTGACTTCCCCATGTATAAATTACCTATGATTTTACCGCAATTTTACAAATTATATCGCCAATCATTAAACGATGTTCATCTTTTTGAAGGGATGAAGGAAGTTTTGCTCGAAATTGATAAAAGAGGGTATAAGATTTTAATTATCTCTTCCAATTCGAAGGACAATATTTTAGAGTTTCTCAAAATGAATGGCATTCACTGTGTTGCAGATGTCCTTTGCTCCAATCGTATTTTTGGCAAGGATAAAGTCATGAAGAAGTTTTTAAAAGAATCGAATGTTTCAGCAACTGAAGTGGTATATATAGGGGATGAACAGAGGGATATTGTAGCATGTAAAAAAGCTGGAGTACCTATTATTTGGGTGGAATGGGGCTATGATGCAATTGAAGTTATACAAAATGAAGAGCCCGAATACAAGGTAACGATACCTGAGGAGATTTTAGAGATTATTTAGTAGAAGGATAATAGCCCTTTACTGGCTATTATCCTTTATATGTTTAAGCTTTGATTTCGCTAATATGCATTAACTTTTCAGCAGTATGATTTACTCCTTTATACGCATCGCTTAATTCATACATACTCGTGGCAAATTGCTGGGTAAAGGCAGCCACTTGATTAGCAGAAGCATTCACTTGATCAATCGATTGTTTAATGCTTTCTAATTGTTTCGTAATACTATTTGCACTTTCTGTACTGCTCTGGGACATTTTTTGTATTTCAGATGCGACAACTGCAAAACCACGACCATGCTCCCCCGAACGTGCCGCTTCAATCGATGCATTCAAGCCAAGAATTTTAGATTTCATCGCTAAGTCTTTTACTAATTGAACAATTACATTAATTTGTTCAATATCACCTGCCATTGATTCGGAGAAATTTGATAGTGCCCCTAAACGATTGGAAACATCTATACTGGCAGTAGCTAATCCTTCATTTGTGGCAGTCATTTCTTCTACCGCACTCGAAAGATCCGTCGCCAATAGACGCATATGATCCATTTTTTCATTAGAAATGATGGCACTTACTACACCTATAATTTGACCTCCATCAAAAATAGGCTGTGCCGAGGCGATATAGGCCATACCAAACCCCTCTGCTCCTCGTTCCTCTTTAACGAATCGACCTGAACTCAACGCGATTTCTGTTGCTGTTCCTCGATATTTATGTACTGGCTCACCTACACCTACTTTTAAGTCAACATGCTTCCCCGGTTTATAGGCAAGTACTTTTTCAGTGTCTGCCACTATGACACAAGCATCTTCTGGGTATGTTGCCTGATATAAATCCATCGTCTCTATGACGGCCATTAGTTTTGGATGCATTGTCTGTCCCCCCCAAATATTTACTAACTATTCAATTTTAACTATATCATGACACTTATAAAAAGACACCAACGTCCTATGGTGTCTTTTCGTCGCATTAACCCTTTGTCAATATTTCTACATATTTTTCAGCAGTTCGTATGTCGATTGTCAAAAAATCTTTTCCATAGGTAGTTTGAATTACAAATGGAACATCACTAGTGTTCTGAAACCTAAAATCCAAGCTTCCATAGGCAACCGTCGCATCCCTTCCCTTTGGCACATATCCAATATCCAGAGAATGATGGTGACGTTCTACATACTTGACTTGTAGCTGATCCACTGCATTAAAGAGGGTCGAGGAAGTTTGACAAATACCCCCACCAATCCCCATTACCACTTTCTTATTAATAATTTCTGGTGCAGGCTGATAGCCATTTGCCTCATCTCGAGGTCCAACCATCGTATTAAATGAAAAATGGTCACCACTACCCACGATGACATTATTAATAGCCTTGGCAGAAAGCTCAATATTTTTATTTCTTCCCAAATCAGCGCTATTAAAATACGTCGTATAGGATGCTACAACGACCTCCTCTAAATAAGGAATGTCCTCAAATGAATATCCACTTTGCGTCAAATAAAGAGGTATCTCCACTTGACCACCAGTCGCAGAGGCATCCAGTATTCTCTCTACTAATTCACTTTCTTTTAAAATCATTTGCGGCCTTCCCTTGATTACTTTTCCTTCTTCATCCAATCGATCAAGCATCATTCGCTGGTCATAGCCCTCCATTTCATCCATCCCTCTTGCTAATTCCTTTGCTAACTGCTCGATATGCTGCTGATAGGCTTGCAAATTTGTCTCATAGCCACTATCCTTTGGTGAAATGGTTTCAATAATCTTCTTTGTTTTCGGATCTACAATCTCCACAAGAGCCGGCCCATTTTGTGGAACTTGCTCATAGGTAACTGGCTTTTTCATTTCTTCGACTGGCTGTTTTAATGGTTGATTTTCTTGCTCTAGACTTTGGTCGTTGTTTAAATTTTTTTGACAACCTACTAGTCCCACCATACATAAAACACAAAATGCGGAAACTAACTTCCTTTTCAACATATACACCTACCTCTATGGTCATACTACAGAGACATCTTATTCATAAATTGCTTATAGTGTGTGGTTTTTGTAGATATTTATTTGTTTGCCTGACAAAATGAAACTTCCGGATCTGCTTACTCTTGACGATCACAGTTAATAAGGTAGGCTTTTTCTTATGTATCGCAGGGATAGCCTGGCACTAAGACAAGTTAGAAGTAAACGACTGCTACCCCAATATTTTGCTCTTTAATCATGCACAATTGACAGAACGTATCTTACTATTTTTTTCTTTGCAAAGTATTTGAGTACTACGAGTATTTTGTTGAAACCTTTGAGCTACCAGAACATTGGTGGATGAAATTAACTTGTCTTTATTACAGGCTATAGACAAATTACCCCTGTATCTATACCAGTCGGTCCATTAAACCCTGGGATTACATCCACTACCATATTGGTTGCTATATCTATGACATACACTGTATTGTCCGTTTGATTTGTGACATATGCAAAAGTGCCATTTGGTAAGATCGTTACTTGGTCAGGTGAAGAACCAACAGGGATTGTTGCTATCACCATATTTGTCGTTGTACTGATGACAGATACGGTATCACTACCTTTGTTGACGATATACAAAAGTGTTCCATCAGGTGTAATGGCTGATCCTACAGGTCCTGTTCCTACAGGGATTGTACCAACTACTATATTGGTTGCAACATTAATGATAGATACATTATCGCTATTTTCATTTGTAACATAAGCAAATTGTCCATTTAATGTGAAGACAATTGATCTTGGGCGAATTCCAACAGGGATAGTAGCAACCACCATATTGGTCGCTGTATTTATAACAGATACACTACCTGAATTTTCGTTTGCCACGTAAGCAAACGCACTATTCGGCGTAAAAGCAATACCTTGAGGTTGAAGCCCTACTGGAATTGTTGCTGTCACGGTATTTGTCGCTGTATCTATGACGGATACAGAGTTAGCGCCTAATCCGTGATTGGAAACATAGGCAAGGGCTCCATTTGGTGAAATCGCTACACCAAGAGGCTCACTTCCAACTGGAATCGTAGCGACTACCGTATTTGTCGCTGTATCAAATACAGTTACATTATTGGAGAAGAGCGCTGGCACATAACCAAACGCACCATTTGGTGTAATCGCTATTTCTAGTGGAGCCGTTCCTACTGGAATGGTAGCGACTATCGTATTGGTTGCTGTATCGATTACTGATACTCTGTTATCAGGAGTTGCTAACTGTCCAGCGTCTGTTACATAGACGAGATAGTTACAAGTTGGTGGTACTGGTAAAAATGGGTGCTTACAACGACAAGGGCAACAAAAACCGCAGCAATGGCAATGACAACCTGGATTTGATTTAAACTTGATTTTAAAAAATCTTTGTTCTTTTCCCACACTGAACAACCTCCCAGACATATATGACTACTATATGCCCACAAAATTGAGTTTCTTGTATATTTACCTATTTGAACTTGTGTGAAATGTGTAGATTAGTTGTTTACATGAGATACCAGCACTTTTAGTTTTTTTGGGTGATGTAAGATAGACTTTGTACCATGTTGAAATGGATCATGAAAAAGAGGAAGAACGATGGCCTCAGTTTTGAATGTCCACTACCATTAGACACCAAAAAACAATGAAAGATGGAAATGATAGGACTATTAACATACGAAAAAATGATAATAGTTTAGTACAATGAAAATTATGGAACTTTTCTGAACTAAAGGAGGAAATTAAGGTGCCTCAAACATTATTATCTTCTAAAATAACAATGCCACATCATTCACCCACTTTAATAGAAAGAACTCAATTATTCGATTTATTCGATCAACATATACATGTTAAATTAACGATTTTACGAGCTCCAGCGGGTTATGGGAAAACCAGTATACTAACTAGCTGGTTGAAAAATAAAAAAGAAACCACTGCATGGGTTTCCCTAGATGCTGCTGATAATGATCCGATACGTTACTGGACATATATTTTACACGCTATTGCTAGGTCTTCTAAAAGTGAAATAGATCAGATTCTTGCACCGCTACTCAACTCGCAGGACCCTGCAACACTTGAATTTTTTATCTATTCTCTGTTAGAAGAAATGAATGCCATCCAACAGCCCATCTCGATTGTACTAGATGATTATCATGTCATAGAAAATCCAGTGATACATCAACTCATGACACAATTCGTAGAATATTTACCTAGTCATGCACATATCTATATGTCCTCTCGTTCCGTCCCTGCACTACCAATAGCTAAGTGGCGAGTTAAGCAGTGGATACATGAAATCCATTCGGGACATTTACGCTTTACGTTACAGGAGGTGAAGCGATTTTTTTCCTGCAAACATTTACCTGCTCTCAACCACCAACAGTTGCAAGCTATTTTAGATAAAACTGAAGGTTGGGTAGCCGGATTATTGTTAACTAGCTTTGCACATGACCCTGATATAGAAGCTTTGGAAGAAGCTGCACAGCCCTTTATTTCAGAATTTTTATGGCAAGAAATTATTCATAATCTACCTTCTGAAACACAACAATTTTTGCTGCGCACTTCCCTATTGCAGGAGCTGGACCCTGCTATTTGTGATCAATTGACCAAACAGACAAATAGTCTTGAACAATTGGAACATTTAGAAGCAAAAGGACTTTTCACCATTCGGTTGCAATCCAAACAGCCCATATTCCGTTACCATCATTTATTAGCGGAAGCATTGCAAATGGAATTAACAAGACAATTTTCGAAGCAGGACATACGTAATCTTGTTCTCGAAACATCTCAATTCATTTATGACCAAGGGGATTATATTTCTGCTATTGAATTAGCACTTAAACATGGACAATATGACCTAGCGACGCCATGGATGACCGATCATCTTGTTCAGCTTTTTTTATCAGGTCAAACAGCAACGTTTATGCGGTGGTTGCACCAGCTTCGTCGTGACCAATATAAAGTCTCTTATGAAATGCTAGTCATTGGCTTTTTGACATCGATTTCAACCACGGAAGTTGAAGCAGCGTCATCTCTTATGGAGGAACTTGAATTGCGGCAGCTGACTGAACAATGGATGGAGCAAGAGGAGCATGCGGCCATGACCTATATTTATGAAAGTGCAAAGGCTTTTGCTATCGTTGCCGCTGGTGGTGATTTACAGTTAGTGGAACAAATTATGAGAAAACAGCTCGCCAAAGGACATATCCCCTCTAGATGGGATCATGTGCCTATTCCCTATAATAGTTTTGAATATAAGCTTTTACGAACAAGCATTGGCTCAAAAGGAAAACTTCAAACAATGGAACAAGGAACAGTCATAAGTGAGCTTTTTCGAGAAACGTCTTTACAAACAGCTAATGTAACTGCTTTTAGCTATGGTGTTGCCGCCGAATCATTGTATGAACGCAACCTAATACCGTTTACCCATAAAGAAATCGAAATGGCACTTAAGCTTGGCCATCAGTTACAAGATCCTGGATTATGTATCCCCATGTATCTCCTGAAAGCAAAAATCTATATCCAGCAAAATCAAATAAGTTCAGCTGTTGCTATGCTGACCCAGCTATTAGAGGATGTGACGGAAAAGCACTGGCGTACATCTATACAAATTATGCAAGCCTACTGTCATATTATTGCAGGCGATAGTCATCAGGCTGAGTTGATCTTACAGTCTATCCAATCAAAGCAACCATTCTGGCTCTTAGTACATGCCCGTTTACTATTATTGAAGGAAAAGCCGAACGAAGCCTTAACGAGCTTAATTCAGATAAAAATGAAAGGTCAGCAGGAAGAGCAAATTGCTACAATTATTGAAGCCACAATTCTTGAAGCTATTTGTCAATACCGTCTAGGTCACCAAGAACTCGCCTTAGAATCTTTACACGAGGCTTTCGAACTCGCAGCACCCTTCTATTATGTTCGATCCTTTTTAGATGAAAAGGATTTAGAGCCGCTATTAGAAATTTATTTCGAACAGCTTCATCAACGATGGGAATCCATACCGACAGTTTATTTTAGTTACCTAAAAGAAGGGACCGCATTTCCTGCCAAAGCTCCATCAATGCTGACACAACGGGAAAAGGATATTTATGATTTGCTAGTAGATGGTATAACTAATCGTGAAATAGCTAAACGTCTGCATTTATCAGAAGGCACTGTTCGTGTTTATTTATCTACAATTTATAGTAAGCTAGGGGTTAACTCCCGAGCCAAGGCGATTGCCCTCAAAAAACATTAAAGCTCCTAAAAGGCACACTGATGCCTTTTGCTATAAAGATTCATTTATTTATAGTTGTACAAAATAATAATTTACCGCTCTTAGAAGATCTGGATATATTTAAATAAATTCCAAAAAAACTGCCCAAACTCAGTCTTACCTGATTGGGGCAGTTCTTCTTTTATTTTTGTATAAACATTTGCGTCCAGTAGTTGCCATCTGCTACATAACCTATACCGATATGTGTATAGGTTTTGTTGAGAATATTCGCACGGTGCCCTTCACTGTTCATCCAAGCTGTAACGACTTCTTGTGCAGAGCGTTGACCTTTGGCAATATTTTCACCGGCTGATCGATATGAAATACCGAAATTTTTCATCATCGTAAATGGCGTTCCATACGTTGGACTTGTATGGTCAAAGTATTTTTTATCATGCATATCTTGAGATTTGTATTTAGCTACTCTTGATAACTCCCAGTCGTCTTGTAATGCTGAGAGACCTGCTTTGGCGCGTTCCGCATTCACCAGTTTAATGACTTCTTGTTCAACGCTTGCTTGTTCCTTTACAGGGACATTTATTTTTTGTCCAGGATAAATTTGATTTGGATTGGCAAGCTGTGGGTTTACATCCATTAATTCTTGTACACCTGATTCCGTTTTCAATGCGATTTTCCAAAGAGTGTCACCAGATGAGACTGTATAGGATTCAGCCGCCATTGCCCCCACTGGTACTAATAATGAAGCTGCAATAACTGAAGCAAGTGCCGCTTTTTTTACTTTTTTCAACATGTCTATCATCCTTCCTGTTTGCTCTCCTATTATGGTAAATAGTTTTTGAGCAATAATCATCACAAAATATTTGGAAGGATTTTTACAAATACATGACAGATGAACAACAAAAATTTACGAATCCCAATTTAACACCATTTATCATGATGCACCTTGTCATCAAGTTGCAATCTAATTGTCATTAACAAACATTACCAACTAAATTAGTCTTCCATATTTACTGAAGAAACCCTACTTCGCTACTAATTTCCTCTTCATTTGGTAAATTAATAGAATATAGAGACAGTCATAAAAAAAGGTAGCTATAGAAATAATGGTAATAAACGGCGTACGGAAATAAAGATAAAAGCCAACTGCAGCAAACAATGTTCCAATCATCTTACAGACAGCAATGCCCATGGATTGACCATCTAAATTCCCTCTTCGTAATAATAAACCGATAAATAATCCTGACATCATGAGGTTTTGCATAAACGCTGCGTACTTCCCTTCAAAATCCTGAAATTGATGAATAATCCCTAAAATCATTAACATGCTGAAAATTAAAGTGACCAAAAAAGAGGCATATAATAATTTTTTAGACAGGATTCTCCGATATTCTGGTGGTGCAAAACGTAAAAATTGCATCAGTATAACGACATCTAATATGAGCCAAGTGAGCGTAATCAATCGTTGAAGGTCATTTTGTGGGTAAAGAAAAGTAAAGATAAATTCCCATGCAATATTGGCACAAATAGCAACCATAGGCATGCCGTATTTTTTATCCTTCCACCCTTTGTAAATAACTAATATATATGTAATAATCCAGAAAAGGCCCATGCCTATTTGGCAAATTAATAAAATATCTAGTTGAGCCATTTTTTACTCTCTCCCTCCACATATGATTCCTCATACTATATGTGAAGAAATCTATTCATTATGTCTAAAAGTTTGCTAGTAGAGTAAGGGAAAGTAGTAACAAATATTCAAGGGAATGGAACCTATACATTCGTAGTGGAATCCTATATAGTAAAGCGGGGTGATTGAATGAAATCAAAAATATATGTAGATAATGATCAATTTATCGCTGGCACTACCTTAAAGGATACGATGGAATTAGAGCATAATAATATGGCGTTGCATGTTTGCGATCATATCCATGATGTCATTGACAATCGTCAACAATTAGCAACAGCATTGAACTGCGACCTACAAGATTTTATTTGTACAGAACAAACACATAGTGCCAACTTCCATCGAGTGACCTTAGCCGATAAAGGACGTGGCGCCGTGCAAATGGATACGGCTGTGAAAAACACAGATGCTCTTTATACAGTTGAGCCTAATTTATTATTATGTAGTTTTACGGCAGATTGCGTTCCTGTGATTTTTTATAATGTGGCCAATGGTTTAGTGGGCGTCATTCATTCAGGGTGGCAGGGCACTATTAAAGAAATTACTCCTAAACTGTTCCAGCATCTGTTGGAAGAAGAACAATGTCGACCAGAGGATTTTCACGTTCAAATTGGTATGGCATTAAGCCAGCAAAAATTTGAGGTAGATGCTGATGTGTATGAGAAGTTCCACAGCCTTGGTTATGCAGAGGAATTTATGTATTTGAATACCGAGACGAATAAATACCATATTGATAATCAAAAAACGGTGAAAAAACAATGTGAACTTGCTGGTATTCCATCTGAGCAAATCCAAGTTGATGCCACTTGTACATTCCTTAGCCCTGATGGCTTCTCCTATCGTCAGGACAAACAGGCAGGCAGACATTTAAGCTTTATTATGCGAAAATCTTAAACAAACGAAAAGGACAATCCACTTCAGCATAAGGATTGTCCTGTTTATTTTAATGTACCAGTACTAATAATTGACGTCTCAACATGTACCTCTGTTTGTAATTTACTTATGACTTCCCTCGTTTTTTTGGTCGTCCACTTTCCATGATAGTACATTCTAAATTTTTCACTTAACCCACTAGGATCGACATCCATATTTTTTAGTTTATCTAAAAACTTGGTAATATCCACTTCTAGCTGCTTATTTACATCCTTCTCTAACCGACTAATGCTTTCAATCGTATTCAACTCGTATTCTCTCGCCCCTTTGTATTCACTTAACGTTCCTTTAATTTGTAGGTGAATGATGAGCTTAGGTGAGTCAATATTTTTATTACTTTGCATTTTAATAGAGCTCTCAATTAAATCAATCATTAATTTTTCCTCCCCATATCCCTCATGTAGATCTAAATGGAGAGGTGCTAGACTTTTTCTTCCTAGTAATGCTTGAACAATGAGTGCCTCCTCTGGCTTAATCACTTCATGCATATGGTTCCCCTTAAAAACAGCAACACCTTTAATTTCAATCTTCTCATCGCGTTTTTCAAGATATGGAATAATCGTATCCGTCACAGGATTCGTTATTGTATACATAAAATCATGGATATTCGTATTCGGATTAAATGCTGTATTTATACTGGGTTCCAATAAATCATTAATGTAAATATTAATGTTTGGTTTATCCGGGTAATTTCCCTTTATAATGGCTTCTGCTTTGTCCTTCACAATAGCAATGAGGACTTTATTGCCCACCTCAGCATTTCTGTATAGATGCTGAATGACATTTTGTATCTCACCTTTTCGTGCAAAATCTTCATTAACCAACACAACTCGTAATTGGTTAAAGACAATTTTTTTATCCGAAAGCTTTTCGATTTCTACGATGCCATTCGATACAAGATCTGTAGACACCGAAAAAATTTGTGTGTTTTGTTGTGCCTCTGGTGAATATTGAGGAATAGCGACCGTTAATTTCATTTGATCTTCATCAATATAATCAAACGCCATTGTTCCAACCATCCCTATATCCTCTAAAGGTACCTTCAGCTCTTTTCTTGAACAACCAGCCAATAACAATAAAAGCGCAAGTGTGATACTTAGTAGAAGCTTTCTATTCATTGTTGCACCTTCTTTTTTCGAACTATATAGATCATGCTTAAGAAGATTGGCCAAATAATTAGCATATAACCAATGTAATTACTTGCTGTAAAAAGTTTCTCTTGGAATTCTCGAGAAAATGGCATTCTAATAATCAAAAAAATGATAGCAGCAATCACATATAATTGATAACTATTTTTCTTTTTAAACAGCGTATCCACGCCTAATTTAGCACACCATACATAGGCTGTGGCTGTCGATAATATTAAAAATACCCATAATGTTATACCGATAATATCGATTCGTTCCACGAAGGTAAGTTCGCCGGCTTTAAATAAATTCAAAACGGAAAACTCTACGTTTTTCAACTGCCATTCAGAATAATAGATGACGCTTACTACTGTCGTGAAAAAACAAAGGAAAATACTAATCCAAATACCAATCAATGAATGACGAAAGGCTTTTTTCTGATCGATAATATATGGAAAGTAAAACATAATTAATTCATAGCCAAGGACTGATAAATAGCCTTCTTTAAATGCATTAAAGAAATCTAGCCCACTAAAATTGAATAAAGGGAGTAAATGACTTACCTCCCCTTTTTCAATAGCCCACTGTGTAAAATAGAACATGCCGATTGTAATAAAAAAACTCATCATGCAAAATCTAGCAATGGATTTGATACCACCACTTACAATATATATCAGTAACAGTAAGAAACACAGCACAGGTAAAGTGATGGTTTGCTCTTGTAACGCTGTACTTTGTATGAGATGCATATAGTTGCTAATAATTCCTGCACTAAAGATAATAAATTGAATGACAAACAAGAGATTAAGGCTTTTCCCTAAAACTTTCCCGAAAAGAATTTCATTGATACGAAATAGATGTTCATTCGGGTATTTCGAGCAAAGCCAAATCATGGGCCAAAGAGTTAAGGTAGCAATAATACCGAACAATACGGGCATAAACCACTCGGTATAACCCATAGCACTTAATTTTTGCGGCAATGATAGTATTCCTGTCCCTACCATAATACTCTGGGCCAAAAAAATGACGTGATAGCGATTTAACATCTTTACGTTAGCTGCGCCCAAGTCTTTTACCTCATTTCTCCTCTGTCGGTTTTTTCTGAGCACTTGATATGCCTGATTTTTTCGTTAAATAGTTGATAGGAAATCTGATGACATTATCTAACAAATCTGTTGGATTTCTCGGTATACCTGGTGTCATATAATGAGTTCCTAATGATTTTAAACTTAGTAAATGATGAATTAACCAAGCAAAGGCAAGCATTTGCCCAAATAGACCAAATAACCCAGCGGATAAAATGAAAATATAACGCACAAATCGGCTAGCATTACTCATCAAGAAAATCGGTGGTAGGAAAGATAATAGTGCAGAAGTGGCCACCAACACAATGAGAATATTACTAAGTAATCCTGCCTGCACAGCCGCAGTCCCAATGACAATACCTCCTACGATACCGATTGTTTGTCCTACTTTTGCCGGCATTCGAGAACCCGCTTCCCGTAATACCTCTACAATCAATTCGATAAATAACACTTCGATAAGAGGTGGAAAAGGCACTTTACTTCTCGATTCTTGAAGATTTAACAAAAGCTCATATGGCAATATTTCTGGATGAAAGGTTAAGGCAGAAATATACATGGGCGTAATCATGATCGTTAAGAAAAAACCAAAGAAGCGCAGCATCCTTAGTAATGAGGCTGTTGTCCATCGGTTATAATAATCCTCAATCGACACGAACATTTCAAAAAACGAGGTCGGACAGACAATCGCTAATTGGCTATTATCCATAAACATGACAATCCGGCCGTCAATTAAGTATCGACAAATACTATCAGGGCGTACCGTCATATAATATTGGGGAAAAGGGGATAGCGGATTATCCTCAATTAATTGCTTCAACACCGAAATATCTGTAAATAAAGGGAATTCCACCTGATCAATACGATTCCTAAGATCGTCTAAGTTTTTATGGTTCACAATATTATCCATATACATAATGGAAATTTTAATATTAGCCTCAGAACCAACAATACGATTTTCATTTTTTAGCTGAGCGCTTTGAATTCGTCTTCTCACTAGAGAAATATTGGTCTCCAAAGATTCCGTAAATGCATCCTGAGGCCCTATAACGGTTGATTCTGTTTCAGTATTTGTAATGGCCCTTGTAGGTGCACTATACGTATCCATACTTAAAAGTGCATTGGTTTCATGAAAAAACAGCAGTGTTTGCCCAGAGTTCAATTTTTTAATGACGCCTTGTATATCTTTAGGGTCCACATATTGAGCCATTTGATGAATTTGTTTGATATTATTGGTTAACGGAATAGATACCATTGATTGTAACGTCATTTTTTCTATAAGAGAGGAAAAATATATAAGGGTAACATCCCCTTCTTCTGTTGCAATCATATTTAGCTTTACATCATCTACATCATTTATTTCCTTCTTTAATTTAGCAACAAGCTGTTCAGGTATTTCGTGCATTCCGTTCAACCCCTTTTATTTCAACGAATACCAGTCTCCACACGTAGTTTTTTATAGTTTGGCATGTTTACGAATGTTTATGTAAAAAATATGCTAGCAAAAATAGGCAAAAAAAGATGCCTCTCTTGTTAAGAGAAGCATCTTTTTGCTATTCGCCCTGATCCGTACTGTAGCGATTTTTGCCAATACCAAATGCATAATAGCTAATAGTTACAATTACTAAAAATACAATTCCTACGATTAATGATATACGCGTATCGTCATTAATCCACATGCCAACCAGCACCATCATTAAGAAGATAATTGTTAAATAATTCGTAATAGGGGCTAGTGGCATTTTAAACGGGTGATTCGCTAATTGTTCACCTTTTACTTTTCTAAATTTCATTTGGCTAATTAATATAATGAACCATGGTATCATTCCTGGTAAAACACTTGCACTATACACATAGACAAA
The DNA here is from genome assembly GCF_058795135.1 of Lysinibacillus sp. GW823-FHT06C08. Lineage (NCBI taxonomy): Bacteria > Bacillati > Bacillota > Bacilli > Caryophanales > Bacillaceae > Lysinibacillus > Lysinibacillus sp. GW823-FHT06C08. The sequence goes on along the minus strand of NZ_JBXAHN010000001.1, from coordinate 1,259,398 downwards.
TAAATTCTGTGGTGCAATATAGCTTAAAATGACACCAATCACTAAACCAATTAATACGCCAGCTGTACCAAATAAAGGTACACCATTTTTAGAAAGCTTCGCGAAAAATTTCGGTGCTTGTCCATTCATCGCAAGAGTATATAACATACGTCCTGCACTATAAATACCACTGTTACAGCCAGACATAGCAGCTGTAATAACGACAAAATTAATAATACCTGCAGCAGCAGTAATACCTACCTTGGCAAATGTCGCAACAAAGGGACTACCGATCGTACCCAATTCATCCCACGGATACACTGTCACAATGACAAAAATAGCTCCGATATAGAAAATTAAAATGCGCCAAATAATACTTTGAATAGCATTCGTAATTGTCTTTTGTGGATCTTTTGCTTCCCCTGCTGTAATACCAATAAGCTCTACACCTTGGTAGGCTGCAACTACTAACGATAATGCAAAGAAGAAGCCTGTCCAGCCACCAGTAAAGAAGCCACCATGACTCCATAGATTTGATAAGCCAATCGCAATACCATCATTACCAAAGCCAAAGAAGATCAGTCCAACCCCTGCTACAATCATTAATATAATGGTTACGATTTTAATCATGGCGAACCAAAATTCAAATTCACCAAAAGATTTAACTGAGATAAAGTTTGCCACACCTAATATGATCATTGCAATGAGACCCGGTATCCATGCTGGTAAATCAGGATACCAATACTGCATATACGTTCCCACGGCTATAATTTCAGACATCCCAACAATTACCCATTGGAACCAGTTGCTCCATGCTGTTAAATAGCCTGCTAAAGGGTGAATGTATTTATAGCCAAATGTTGCAAAAGAGCCTGTACTTGGCTCCATATAAAGCATCTCACCCATTGCTCTCATAATGAAAAATATAAAAATACCTGCAATTCCATAGGCAAGGAGTACTGAAGGTCCTGTCCATTGGATGGCACTTGCAGAACCCATAAATAAGCCCACACCAATCGTACCGCCTAGCGCGATCATTTGGATGTGACGTGCCTCTAATCCTCGTTGTAATTCTTTGTTGGCCACTCCATAACGCCTCTTTTCCTGTTGTTCTATCTACGTTGAATATACTTTAAAATCATAATCAATTTTTCTAAAAAAGACAATTGTATTTTTAGGAAAAACAAAAAATAATGTTTTTTTGATAGATTTAGCATATGGAGTAGCTCCCTTACTATTATTGTTCTAAAAATTCTAAATATATTAGTTTTTTCACTTTATTTCGACAAAAAGATTGACCTAATTATCAAAAAAGTATAATATTTTTACATATTTCTAAGAAAAAGAGGATTGAGCGTGAGTAAAATATTATTTAGAAGAAAGAAAATCGAGGAACTATTACAAAATAGCGGGACTATTCAACTAAAGAAAACGTTAGGTGCCTTTGATCTTATATTATTAGGAGTTGGTGCCATCGTCGGCACTGGTATTTTCATCTTGCCTGGAACGGTGGCAGCAACACATGCTGGGCCTGGGATCGTTTTTTCCTTTATTATCGCCGCCATTGTTTGCGCTTTTGCAGGCATGTGTTATTCCGAATTTGCATCAAGTGTCCCCGTAACTGGGAGCGCCTATACGTATGGCTATATTGTCTTTGGCGAGATTATCGCGTGGTTAGTAGGATGGGCTTTACTTTTGGAATATGGACTGGCTGTTGCCGCTGTTGCGACAGGTTGGTCATCTTACTTAACCTCACTTCTTGCCGGCTTTCATATCGTTTTGCCCCAAGCAATTTCAGGAGCCTTTAATCCTGCTGCTGGCACATATATGAATGTACCTGCGATTTTGATTATTTTTGCTACGGCATTTTTATTAACGCTTGGTATTAAAGAATCCACTCGATTCAATACTTGGATGGTTTTCTTGAAGGTCGCTGTCATCTTACTATTTATTGGCGTAGGGGTATTTTATGTAAAGCCTACTAACTGGGAGCCCTTTCTACCATTTGGCATAAGCGGCGTCTTCAGTGGAGCAGCACTTGTATTTTTTGCTTATTTAGGTTTTGATGCGGTATCTTCGGCTGCTGAGGAAGTTAAAAATCCACAGCGGAATATGCCCATTGGCATCATCGGTTCTTTACTTATTTGTACGGTGCTCTATGTTGTTGTATCAATGGTTTTAACAGGTATCGTTCCCTATCATGCGTTAAATGTAAGTGACCCTGTTAGCTATGTGATGCAGATGGTCCACCAAGATTGGATTGCGGGAATAATCTCATTAGGTGCCGTAGTTGGAATGATGACTGTTATATTAGTGATGTCTTACGGAGGAACACGACTATTGTACGCATTAGGCCGTGATGGTTTACTGCCAAAAAGTATGGCTGAGCTCAGTCCTAAATTTAAAACTCCCGTGAAAAACACATGGATTTTCGCAATATTAGTTGCCTTTTGTGCAGGATTTGTGCCACTTTCTAAGCTTGCCGAACTAGTCAATATGGGCACATTAGTCGCATTTACTATTGTATCCATCGGTGTGGTGTATTTACGTAAAAATAAAAATATCCCTTCTGGGGGCTTTAAAGTACCGTTTTTCCCAGTCCTACCGATTTTATCATTCCTATTATGTCTCTTTTTAATATCACAGCTTTCTGTCCTTACATGGGTTGCATGTGGTATTTGGTTCATCATCGGTTTGATTGTTTATTTGGTTTATGGTCGAAAGCATAGCGAAATGAATAAAGAATAAGAAAAAGGTGTCTCTCATAGGGACATCTTTTTTATTTTAATTGATGTCAATTCCCATAAAACTAAAGGCTTGCTCTGTTGTTACATAAAGAACTGGCAAACAAAAAACCTCTATCCATCCTTGGCGAATGAAATAGAGGTTACTTCGTTATTATAGTAAGGTTTGTTCCTGTAATTTTGCTGTGAAATACTTTCGTGCATCTGCCGTTAGAATTTGTAGTAAGGTCACTTCTTCCTGACGAGCAAATTCTACAAACATCCCACTTAAATTTTCGTAGACATATTTGATTTTAAAGCCGCTATCTAAATAAAGATCCACTTTTTGGATTTCCTCTTTGCTTTGTTGGAATTCAGACATGCCATCACCTCACCTTCATTTGAAAATGTCTTGATGTAGTGTCACTTATTCGGCACCTTTTATTTCTAGCAGAGGGTCTGGTTGCTCCACTAGCTCATCTTCCTCTTGATCTGTCAGTGGCGCATGTGCTTGTTGGCCAAATAATTCATCCAAATTATGTCCGACTGTAATACCTAAATACTTCGCATCACTTGGATCTACTAGCTCTGCTTGAGGGTATTTTTTAAACCACCAATACTTCGCTAAGACATAATAGACAATTGCTCCTACAAAGAACCCTACTAAAGAAGAATAAGTTGAAAAAATATTGGCGATAGCACCACCGATTACCCAGGCCACTAACCCGGCGATATTAAAACCTTTATAGTATTTAAATTGCCCATCTAATTCATAGAGTTCCTTGACATGTACACGTCGTTTGCGAATGAGATAATAATCCGCAAATAAAATCCCTACAATCGCCGTTAATATTCCACCTATAATCAATAAAACATTGACCATTACATCAAATAAATTCCATGGTTGAGCAAGAATACCAATAATCCCCGCAATAACAACCCCTACCCAAAAAGGTACTTTGGGGCCACCGATATTTGAGAAAATAGTAGCTGCTGGTACGACATTAGCAGACGTATTCGTTGACCATTGTGCTAACACAATCATCAGCAAAAGGATACCTAAAATAAAACCACTCGCACTTTGTTGTAAAGCATTGATAGGGTCAGCAGATGCTACCGCCATATAACAAACTGCACCAATTGTAACAATAAATGTGTTCGTTATTGGCATAACAATTAATGAGCCCACGAGCTGTGTTTTATTCCGTTTGAACCAATTGCGTTCATTTTTAGGTGCTTTAAAAAAGCGAGATAATGATGGCATATCAGCTGCCAGTGTTGACCAAAAGCCCATGTTTGCCATGACCACTACCATAAAAGCTGTAAAGGCAGCAAAGCCCGTTGTTGGCGTTTCTACCCACGTCCATATATTTTTCCCTTGGGACGTAGCATTATCAGCTAATGTGTAATACATCCAGCAAGAAATCAAAATAATGACAGGCGCTGCTAGATCAGCGAAGCGCTCAATGGACTTAATGCCGAGTGATGTATTAAAGAGCTGAAGCGCCGCAAATACAAGGAAACAAATGAACCAATTATCAAAATCAAACAATAAATTTAAAATGCCGTTTATGGCTAATGCGCCAAAATACGTATTAAGACCAAACCAACATGCGGCTGTTATGCCCCTTACAAGAGAAGGAATATGAGTGCCAAATGTGCCGAATGGTGCACGCATATAAACAGGGAATGATAATCCATGCTCAATACCTATATCACCAATTAACGTCATAAAGACACCGATCAAACAGGAACCTACCAACGTAGCTAAAATAACCATAGGTAAGGATAAATTCATAATGGCTGAACCGCCAATTGCAAAAGCCGCTAAAACAATCGCCATCCCTATCCAAATCACCGCAAAACCAAATGTTCCAATATTTCTTTGTTGATGTGTCACTGGAAGTAAATCTGGGGATTTTAAATAATTCCCTTCACGTTCCATAAAGTTTCTCTCCTTTTTTTCTAATTTCCGTGACAACCTACTTGAAGTTTTTCCCTCCTCCATCGCCACTTGATGAAGGAAGGTGGAATTTCGATTTTATTCATTTATCTTCATTCAGTTGGTGTTCGATAGGCTATAGCTCATCCCTATAAATGTCTACTACTGAATAAAGATGAAAAGTCTTTATTTTGAGAGACTGCTAATGAGCGATTGGCGTTCATTCCATGTCATCGGTGGAACGGTTGATTTACGTTCAACCATAGAAATGGCACCATCTACTGGACAAACAATAGAGCATAGATTACAACCAACGCAGTCTTCTTCACGAACTTTTAGCAATGGACGTCCATTTTCTGTATAAAGATCAATACATTGATGTGACGTATCCTCGCAAGCAATATGACACTTGTTACAATTAATACAAACATCATTATTAATTTCTGCGACAATTTTATAATTTAAGTCTAAATCACCCCAGTTTGAATATCTTGAAACGGAGCGACCTACTAAGTCCATGACGGAAGCTAAACCTTTATCGTCTAAATAATTGTTCAACCCATCAATCATATCCTCCACAATACTAAAGCCATGGTGCATCGCTGCTGTACAAACTTGAACGCCTGTTGCACCCATTAATATAAATTCTGCGGCATCCTGCCAATTAGAAATTCCGCCAATGCCCGAAATCGGTACATTGACTAATGGATTACGAGCACATTCTGCTACCATATTGAGTGCAATCGGCTTTACAGCTGGACCACAATAGCCACCATGCGCCCCTTTACCAGCAACATGAGGAACTGTATTCCAAGTATCTAAATCTACACCTGCCAAACTATTGATCGTGTTTATCATACTTATGGCATCTGCTCCACCTCTTTTAGCTGCTTCTGCCGTAACTGTAATATCCGTAATGTTTGGTGTTAATTTCACAATAACAGGTGTACGTGCCGCTTCCTTTACCCAGTACGTTTGTTTTTCCACCAGTTCAGGGACTTGACCAGAGGCAGAACCCATGCCTCGCTCTGCCATCCCATGTGGACAACCAAAGTTAAGCTCAAGACCATCAACCCCCACATCTTCTACACGTTTTACGATTTCATGCCACTTTTCTTGCTTTGGCTCCACCATTAAAGAGGCTATAATCGCGTGATTAGGAAATTTCTTTTTTGTCTCATAAATTTCTTGTAAATTTACTTCTAACGGTCGATCTGTAATTAATTCAATATTATTGAAGCCCGCTACACGCTGGCCGTTAAAACTAACAGCCGCAAAACGGGAGGATACATTTAAAATTGGATCCCCCAATGTTTTCCATACAGCACCACCCCATCCTGCTTCAAATGCGCGTTGTACTTGATAACCAGAATTTGTAGGCGGTGCGGATGCCAACCAAAATGGATTCGGCGATTGGATGCCTGCTAAGTTAATGCGTAAGTCTGCCATGTAAGTTCCCCCTTTATGCAATCTCACTTGGTTTTCTTAAACGTTCGTGAATCTTGTATGCTGCATCTTTTCCTTGCTGTACAGCAGTCACCACCATCGCTTCTCCCTGTCCATTGCCAAAGACAACGTCTCCACATGCAAACACTTTGTCATTGGACGTTTGCATCGTCGTCTCATCTATATCAACAACGCCATTTGTATGGGCTAAACCAAATGCTTTAATTAATGAAACAAAACGAGTTTGCCCAATGGCTTTAATGACCGCATCCACTTCAATAATAAAATTAGAGCCCTGTAATTCCTCTGGTCTTTGTCGACCATCAGGCCCAGGTTCACCAAGCTTCATTTTCACGCATTCAATACCTGTTACCCTGCCATCCTCATTGCCAATAATCTTCTTTGGTGCTGTGAGCCATTTAAATTCCACACCATCCTGCTTCGCAAATTCATATTCAAATTGATAGGCAGTCATTTCTTTTTGCGTTCTTCGATAAAGTATTTGGACATTCTCTGCCCCTAAACGCACTGCACTTGTAGCACCGTCTATCGCTGTATTTCCGGCACCAATAACAGCAACACGTTTTCCTACAATCTCATTTGTAAGCGGTCCCATTTTTGTTTTTCTGACAAACTCAATAGCATCGTGGACACCATCTAAATCTTCTCCCTCAATGCCTAGATTGGGAACAGCCCCCATACCGACAGCTAAAATAACATGGTCATATTCTCCCAAAATTTCATCGGCAGTAATATCGACGCCAACCGTCATATTAGTTTGAATATCCACTCCAAGCTGTTCAATTTGCTCGACTTCCCAATCAACAACATCATTAGGTAATCGGAACGCTACAATACCAAAACTACCTAAGCCACCTGCCTTCGCTTCAGCCTCATAGATAGTTACTTGATAGCCAAAACGACTTAGTTCACGTGCAGCCGATAAACCAGCAGGACCAGCTCCAATAATGGCTACCTTATGACCATTACTTGGCCCCTGTTTAAATAGCTGAGCATTCGTTTCCATTGCCCAATCCGTTGCATAACGCTGTAACTCCCCAATTTTGATTGGCTTTGTTGAAGAATTTAAGACACACGCTCCTTCGCATAATTCTTCTGTTGGACAAACCCTTGCACAGCTTGCACCAATAGGATTTGCTTCTAATATAGTCGTAGCAGAGCCCTTCATATTACCAGATGCGATTTTTTTTATGAAATTTGGAATTTGAATACTTGTCGGACAAGCTTTAATACATGGTGCGTCATAACAATAAAGACAACGATTGGCTTCCTCAATAGCCTCATTCTTTGTCATCTTGTTTTTTAATTCCACAAAATTACGTTTAAGCTGCAAGGTCATCGCATTTTCTTGAATCGGAACCATTCCACATCCCCCTCATGTGTTCTTTTTTCCGTGCACCAATTACGAGACCGATTGTTTTGTTCTCCAGCCAAAACAATCGGTCCTAAACTGAAGGAAGCTAAATCTTCAAGGCTTCCGCAGCTACTGTTTTTAATGGACGTTTAATATATTGTCCGCTACCTAGTACACCAACAAATTCTTTATTTTTAATGACATATTCGCCACGTACTAGCACACTAACAGGCTCGCCAGTCACTTCCCATCCCTCATATGGGTTATAGTCGACGTTCATATGATGTGTTTTAGCCGAAATTTGGCGTTTTGCCTCTGGATCAAAAATAACGATATCTGCATCAGAGCCGATGGCGATTGTTCCCTTTTGCGGGAATAAACCAAATATTTTTGCAGCACTTGTTGAAATCATATCGACAAATTCATGAATCGAAATTCTACCTTTGGCAACGCCTTCAGAATATAAAATACTGAAACGATCCTCAATGAAAGGCCCTCCATTTGGAATTTTTGAGAAATCATTTAGGCCTAACTGTTTTTTACCCTTAAAGCTAAAGGAGCATTGGTCAGAGCCAATTGTCTGAAGCTGTTTCGCCTTTAGGGCATTCCATAAATGTTCTTGATGATATTTCGGGCGAAGAGGAGGTGACCAAACATACTTGGCTCCTTCAAAGCCTGGCTGGGCAAGAGCTGATTGATCAAGTGTTAAATAGGGTGGACATGTTTCACCATAGACGTCATAGCCCTTTTCACGAGCAGCAATAATTTCATCCACCGCTTCTTTACATGTTACATGCACTACATATAGCTTTGCTCCAGCAATATGCGCTAATTCGATGGCACGTTTTGTTGCCTCTCCCTCTAATTCAGCCGGACGTGTTAATGCATGATAAATCGGCTCCTTATGGCCTGCACGTCTTGCTTCCTCGACAAGTTCATCAATCACAGAGCCATTTTCACAATGTACCATCACCAATGCTCCAAGATCTTTGGCAATTTTAAACGCCTTAAAAAGTGTTCGATCTGAAGCCTGGAACTCTTTAGCATATGCCATAAAGACTTTGACAGAGGTAATTCCCTCTTGCTCTAAAATTTGAGGTAATTCGGCTTCGGTTTCAGGCGTTAAATCACCAATCATTAAATGGAAACCATAATCAATAGCAGACTTTCCTTTGGCTTTGTCATGCCATCTTTCTACGGCCGCTGACAATTTTTCTTCACCAGCTGTTAAACAAAAATCTAAAATAGTGGTTGTCCCACCAAAAGCCGCCGCAATCGTTCCTGACTTCCAATCATCATCTGTCACTGTATTATTGAATGGCATATCTAAATGCGTATGAGGATCAATCCCCCCTGGCAACACATATTTCCCAGTTGCATCAATGATTTCAGCGCCATCCTCACTTAAATTTTGCCCGATTTGCACAATCTTGCCATTATCTATTAAAATATCTGCCTCATATGCATCCGCAGCAGTTGCTACTCTTCCACCTTTAATCATTTTTTTCACTGTGCCCCTCACCCTTCATCACAAAATTAGAGAATACTTCATGTTTAATGCAATGTATAAGTTTCGCCCATACTAAATTTTGTTTGTAGCGTTAGAACCGTTTCTAGCAAAATATCTGCTCCCTTTGCACAATCCTCAAAGGTTGTTTTCTCTTCCTCACAATGACTCTTCCCTTGAATACTTGGAACAAAAATCATTGCCGATGGAACCATACTCGCCATATACTGGGCATCGTGTCCTGCTCCACTAAACATGCGATGTACAGTATAACCGAAGCTCTGACAGGCTCTTTCTACCTCATTACAAATAGCTGTATCAAAATACACGGTGTCCCTACCCCATAACTTTACTGGGTGGATATTACATCCTCCTGCAGTTTCGGGTAGCGCAAGAAGAATATCCTCAACTTGTTCCATCACCTCAGGATTTTGATGACGAGAATCAATCGTAAATGTCACCTGATTAGGGATGACTGTGTGAATATTTGGAGAAACATTCAGACGGCCAAATGTAAACACTAATTGCTCATCAATCTTTCCTAATTGCTCATGTAACTCAGTTATGATCGTTGAGGCAACAATCATTGGGTCTTTCCGCATTGTCATGGGAGTCGTACCAGCATGATTCGATTGCCCTGTAATTGTAATTTCGTAGCAAACCATGCCAAGCACACCTTCTACAACCCCAATTTCATGTTGTTTCGCTTCTAACACTGGCCCTTGCTCAATATGCAATTCGATATAAGCAAGTGCTTCCTTCAGACGATTGGCTTGCTCTCCCTCATACCCACTTGCTTGTAACGCTTCGTGGAAACGAACACCATTTTTATCTGTGGATTGTAGCATCTTTTCTTTGTCAAATTTCGAGGTGATAACCCCCGAACTCATCATTGCTGGGTCAAAACGAGCCCCTTCTTCATTCGTAAAATTGACAATCATGAGCGGAATATCCACTTCAATTTCATTTTCTTTAATCGTTCGTATTGCCTCGATAGCAGTTAATATGCCTAATACACCATCGAATCTTCCACCCTTTTCCACCGAATCTAAATGGGAACCCATAACGATTGGTGGCACATCCTTTTTCCCAGCAAGAGTCGCATAAATATTGCCCATATCATCCACATGAATATCCATACCTAAAGCTTCACAACACTCACAAAAATAGTTTCGTGCTAATACATCCTCATCCGAAAGAGACAAACGTGTGACGCCACCATTTTCAGTAGCCCCAAATTGACTAAATTGTTCAATTAACTCTCGCAATCGTCTACTATTACATTTATACATATGCAAGTCCTCTCTTTCACAGTAGTTATTAAACATTCTAAAATAGATAAAATTTGAGAGATATGGATAGAAAACTAAAAAAATATGTGCAACTGCACATCATATATGGTAAGTTATGTTCATAATTAAGGGGGGGGAATATGGGTACGATTCGTAAAATCGTGGAGGGAGTTCAATTCCCAATGCTCACATTAGTCGCTGGACATAGTGGTACGTATCGAAGAGTTACTGGTATTAATGTTGTTGAAAGCAATGATTTAATCATGTTTTGTAGACCCAATGAATTAGTCGTCACAACTGGTATTCATTTAAATGCAGATGTAAATTCATTAGAACAACTTGTGAAACAAGCCTACGCCAAAAAAGTAGCTGGTTTTATTATTAATACAGGTCCATTCATTCCTAATATTCCAGAGGCCGTCATCTCATTTGCCAATCAATATGATTTCCCTATTTTTCAAATGCCATGGAATTATCGAATTGCCGATCTATTAAAAACGACCTTTCAGTTTATCGCCAACCACCATCAGGAGCTATCCATGGAAGAAAAAGTTCTGTTCAATTTATTATTCCATTACAAACAAAACGCTAACAGCATGAAGGATCAACTAGCACAGCTTGGTTTTCCTCAAGGAAGAGAATTAGCCATCATTACTTGCACAACAGTCGGCACTCAAGCCTCCATTGATCGATATGAGGTATTGGTGCAGTTCGCTTTTCAAAATCGCTATCAACGCTTCTTAAAATTAAAACATAAAAACTACCTCATCTTTTTAATTGATAAAACACAGATCAATACACCAAATATACCCTTCTCAAAAATCGTTGAAGAAATCTATGAAAAAATTACGTTAAAAAATGGTTGCTTGGATATGATTATTGGAAAAGGCAACTATCATAAAGAGCTTGAAAATGTCCGAAAAAGCTATGATGAATCATTAACGGTCATTCATTTAGCGCAGCTCCACAACAATCGTTTTTTATATAAATATAAAGAAATAGGTGCCTATAAAATTATTATGGCTGTGCAAAATCAAGCACTCATGAAATCCTTCAGCCAGGATATTCTTGGTCATCTCTACCACTATGATGATGTGCACAACACAGATTATGTACCATTTTTACGCATTTTTCTTGAGGAAAACGGCAGTACAAGTAGGATTAGTGAGCGTCAGTTTATTCATCGCAACACGGTTCTTTATAAAATAAAAAAAATTGAAATGCTTTTAGATATGGACTTGAGTAATCCCTTTACTAAGACAAATTTGTATATTGCCTTTTTAATAGAGGATGTTTTAACACATCAATAATGGCTATGTAGTCATTTAATTATCAGAATTTTCTATCACAAAATATTCCTTCTAAAACTGGTAAGGCATACATATAAAGTACAAATGGGGACGACTTTGCATTTTTTGTTGTCCACATCTGACTTAAGACGTATGCATGTTCAGCCATTACTTGTTTAAGGAGTGAATGTAGTGACCAATGTAACAAGACCAAATTGGCAAGTCAAAGATGAACAATTTGTATGGCACTCCATGAAGCCATACAACCCAAAAGCAACGATGATTGTCCAATCTTCTAAGGGTGCCTGGATTACCGACACTGAAGGAAAACGCTATTTAGATGCTATGGCAGGCTTATGGTGTGTAAATGTTGGTTATGGTCGAGAGGCAATTGCTAAAGTTGCCTATGATCAATTACTAGAAAATACGTATACACCGTTATCTGTTGGACATATCCCTGCCATTCAATTAAGTGAAAAGATTAGTGAACTATTAGGAGATGATTATGTCGTCTTTTACTCGAACAGTGGTTCTGAAGCGAATGAAGCTGCCTTCAAAATCGCTCGACAGTATCATCAACAAAAAGGACATGTCAATAGAACGAAGATTATTTCTCGTTATCGTGCTTATCACGGGAGCTCAATGGGGGCTTTAGCGGCAACTGGACAAGCTCAGCGAAAATACAAATATGAGCCATTGGCACCTGGTTTTATCCATGTCACGCCACCTGATTCGTATCGTGCCAATGAAGACCATATTAAAAGTAAAGATCCATGTGCATTGCCATCTGTGCAAGCGATCGACCATGTCATGACCTGGGAAATGTCTGATTCTATTGCTGCTGTCATTATGGAGCCAATCATTACTGGCGGCGGTGTGATCATGCCCCATGAGAATTACTTACAAGGGGTTAAAGCAGTTTGTGAAAAACATGGTGCATTATTAATTGTGGATGAAGTGATTTGTGGCTTTGGACGTACAGGCAAAGCTTTTGGTTTCCAAAACTACGGCATACAGCCTGATATTGTGACAATGGCTAAAGGCTTAACAAGCGCTTATATGCCACTATCTGCTACTGCTGTTCGACGTGAAATTTATGAGGCTTTTGCAGGGAATGACGATTATGATTTCTTCCGCCATGTTAACACCTTTGGTGGCTCGCCAGCTGCTTGTGCCGTAGCATTAAAAAATATTGAAATAATGGAAGAGGAAAATTTATTTAACTATTCCGCTACGTTAGGAGAAACGCTCCTTAAAACTTTACAAGAGCAATTAAAGGAACATCCATATGTCGGGGATATTCGTGGAAAAGGGCTTTTGATCGGTATAGAGCTTGTACAAGACAAAAAGAGCAAAGCCCCACTAGATGTCACACTCGTTAATAAGGTTATTGCGCAATGTAAGGAGCAGGGGCTAATTATTGGCAAGAACGGTGTAACTGTTGCAGGCTACAATAATGTTTTAACGCTATCTCCTCCACTAATCGTCTCCTCTGAGGAGATTAACTTCCTTGTGGAAAAATTCACACAAGCCTTACATGCTATAAAATTGTAGGAGGACAGCTCAATGATAACGAATACGGATATTCAAGAATTAGGCCATTTCATTAATGGACAAACTGTTTTAGGAAAAAGTGGACATTTTTCTGATGTATACAATCCAAGCACGGGTTCTGTCATTGCGCGAGTTCCCCTAGCAACACAAGAAGAGGTAAAAGAAGCGATCAATGCTGCCCAAAAAGCATTCCCTGCATGGCGCGCATTATCCGTTGGGAAACGAGCAGAAATAATGCTCAAGTTTCGACAATTACTGACAGACAATATGGATGAACTCATCGATATGATTTGTAAGGAAAGCGGCAAAACCAAAGAAGATGCGAAGGGCGAGATTACACGTGGTTTAGAATCGGTTGATTTAGCCATCAATGCCCCACACTTACTAAAAGGTGAGTATTCCGTTAATGTGGGTGGTCAAATTAATGCTTATTCCACAAAAGCACCATTAGGCATAGTGGCTGCCATTTCACCGTTTAACTTTCCTGTTATGGTCCCACTAGCCATTACAAGCATGGCTGTCGCTGTTGGAAACTGTGTAATTTTAAAGCCATCCGAGCGTGTCCCTTGTTCTGCGCTATATATATCAGAGCTATGGACAAAGGCAGGCTTACCAGAAGGCGTATGGACGGTCATTAACGGTGATAAAGATGCTGTCAATGAGCTTTTATCCAACCCACTAATTGAAGCAGTTTCCTTTGTAGGGTCCACTCCTGTTGCAGAAGCTATTTACGTCACGGCTTCTAAACATGGGAAACGTGTGACTGCGCTTGGCGGTGGGAAAAATAATATGGTTGTCATGCCAGACGCTGATTTAGAGCAGGTCGCAAATGCCTTTTTAGGTGCAGCCTATGGGGCAGCTTCTCAACGGTGTATGGCAATCTCTACCATTATCCCTATAGGGGAGGATACGGCAAATAAATTAGTCACGATCCTAGCTGATAAAATTGCCAAATTAAAAGTGGGACCTTATACAGACCCCGACGTTGATTTCGGTCCAGTTATTACAGAGCATTCGAAGGAAACGATTATTGGCTATATTGATCGTAGCCTACAGGAAGGCGCAACCATTGTTTGTGATGGACGACATCCGGAAATTGCCAAACAATCAAAAGGGTTTTATCTAGGTCCTACTCTCCTCGATCATGTTAAACCAGGTATGGAAATTTATGAGCAGGAGGTTTTTGGACCAGCCCGCAATATGGTTCGTGTGGATTCATTGGATGAAGCGATTGCCTTAATCAATGCACATGAACTGGGTAATGGCGTGACAATTTTTACGAATGATGGTGCAGCTGCTCGTAAATTCACCACTGAAATTGAAGTAGGGATGGTTGGCGTGAACGTACCTATCCCCATTCCAGTAGGCTATCATAATTTTGGTGGCTGGAAACGCTCAAGATTTGGTGAGGGACATATGTTTGGACCAGATCAAGTACGCTTCTTTACAAAAACAAAGACCATTTCAGAAAAATGGATCACACAAGATCATGACACTACATCATCCTTTGCCTTCCCAAGCAATCAAGCATAAAGATAACTTGCGTAGTCATTAAATGGACTACGCAAGTTTTTCACCTATTTGAAAAAAACTGACGAACCAAATATGGCCACCAGTTTTTATCATAAGCTTACATATTGTCTTTCTTGTCCACTTTTTTCACTTCAGTTGTCTTCTTTACTTCAGTGAAATCCGCTTCTTCCCCAGCCTCCATGCCATAGCTAGGATTTCGATCGATACGCGTATAAGTATCTATGTCTTCCTCGTCTTCAAATCGCTTCACCAAAATTGGTAAAGTAATTAAACCAGCGATTCCGACTAGTGCGTAAATCCATCGCGATAAAACCGCTGTTTGCCCGCCAAATAAATAAGCCACTAAATCAAACCTAAAGAATCCAATGAGTCCCCAGTTGATTGCCCCTATAATGACTAACACTAATGCGATTCTATAGAGCACGCTCATGAGTACACCTCCTTTATCATTTTTACTCCTAGCTAATTTTTTAGCAGAGAGGTGTCATAAGAAGCGATAAAATGATAAAGACTAATCATTAAAACCGCCATATTGACGGTCTTATTTTTTGCAATAACCACTTTTTTATACAGGTCGAGGTGGCCAGATGGACTAGGTGTAATTAGCCTTTTTTGGCATTGCCCTTTAATTGATGAGATTGTTCATGTTGAAGAAGCCATTCTTTACGCCACATTCCACCACCATATCCAGTCAAAGATCCATTAGAACCAATAATTCGATGACAAGGAACGACGATACTAATATTATTTTTACCATTGGCACTACCAACTGCTCTCACTGCCTTTTCATTGTGAATAGCCACAGCAATATCTTTATAGGAAGCTGTTTCACCGTAGCCTACGCTAGGTAAAGCATGCCAAACGGCTTGTTGAAAGTCTGTTCCTTTAAAAACATAGGGAAAAGTAAACTCACGTCGTTCACCAATAAAATATTCATGTATTTGCTTAGCACATTCTAGTAGCACTGCAGGTGTGTCTTGTTGATGAACATGGATGAGCTCTTGTCGTTCTGCAAAATTAATGCCATCAATTGCTTCTTCATTTCCTTCGATTTCAATCATGCCAATCGGTGATTTATAATCTAATTTAAACTGTTTCATATAGTGACCTCCATAAGTAAAAAGTTGCATAAGCCTGCCATCCTTGCCAATGTTGCGAATAGTGGGTAATTTCCTCAATCTTAGGTTTTCGTTCTAACCCTAATTGCCTTTTTAGAGCATTATGTAGACCCACATCTGCAATGGGAAACGCAGATAGCTCTTGGTAAGATTTCATTAACACATAGTCAGCCGTCCATGCCCCAATGCCCCGAATAGCCATTAAACTTTTTTTCATGTCCTCGTAATCCTTTTTTTGGCGTAGCATTTCTTTGGTCAATTGACCGTTTGCTATACTTTTCGCAATATCAATGATGTACTCTGCCTTTTTTTGCGTAAACTGAAGGTTCCTTAAATCCTCCACTTGAATAGTAGCTATTTTTTCGGGTGTTGGAAATAACCAGTGGCTTTCCCCTTCAAAGGTAACACTGTGTCCAAATTGTTCAACGAAGCGCTTTTTAAGTGTATAGGCAAACGTTAAATGAATTTGCTGTCCAATAATAGCCCACACGAGAGCCTCGAATAAGTCAGGTATTCCCAATAAACGTAATCCTCTATATTTTTCTGCCAATGGCTGTAAAATATTATCCTTGTTAGCCATCTGATAAAAACAAGCCAAATCCGTTTCTAAATCAAACCATTCTATAAGATAGCGTACAATTCCTTCTCTGTCATGGAGTGATGGCTGATTCATCGGAAATTCTACTTTCATTTTATAAGCTTGCTCACTTATTCTACATAAAATTAGCTGATCCTTTATTTTTAGTAATTTAAAGAGAACATCCTCTTTTATTTGGTGGAGAATTTCTTGATTGGATCGTTTTAAAAACATCCAACACTCTGTAAAATCAAATTCCGCTGGAGGTTCGATTTCTACAAAATGAGCGTGATTCATCCAGTTCATAGCCTTCCCCTTCCTATGAAAGATTTCGATATTGTGTGGGCGAGCAATTTTTTAATCGTCGAAACACTTTATAGAAGTTAGACGGACTTTGAAACCCAGCTTCATAGCAAATTTCCAAATTTGTATAGTCTGTATGTTTTAAAAGGTGAGCCGCCTTATCAATTCTTATTTTTTCAAGATAGGCTCGAGGCGTCTCCGCTGTCACTTGTTTAAATAGTCGCTCAAGATGGAATGGACTAATACCAACATGCTCTGCCATATCCTGCAAGGTTACCTTTTGTTTATACGCACTAATGATAAAAGCTGTTACCTGTTGAATCAATTGTGTATGCGGTGAACATTCGATTTCAGGCTGACATCGTTTACATGCACGATAGCCCGCTGTCTCGACTTCTTGAATAGATTCATAAAAATCAACATTCATCTTTTTTGGCTTTCTTGATTTACAGGAAGGACGGCAATAAATTTTAGTCGTTTTAACCGCCGTATAAAATAGGCCATCATAGGTTTGATCACAGGCTATAATCTTTTCCCACTTCTCCTCAAAGGATAAATGGATTGCATTGTCCACGAATGGCTCACCTCATTTTCATAGATTACACATATAAAGAAGAAGTATCTTGGTCTTTTACTAATTGTGCAGTATGCGCTGTCAAATAGGCAATGATTTTATCCGAAAGTGCATTGCCAAAACTCATGCGTCTTACCCCTAATTCTTTTAATGTTTGGCAATTTGTTAAACCTGGTAAAGAAAGGAGATTGATCGGTGCATCCACATTGCTTGTGATAGCTCTTATTTCATCCACATTTGTTAAGCCTGGGATAAAAACACCACTTGCTCCGCTCTCGACATAAGCCATTGCTCTAGTCATCGTTTCTTGATATGGCTGTTCAACTTGAAAATACGTATCTGTTCTAGCATTAATAAAAAAATTTTGATAACCACGATTATCTAACATAGACCTCATATTTGTAAGCAAATGACAGTGTTCTGTAAGACTTCTTAAGCCTACTTGATGTTTGAATGAATCTTCAATATTAATTCCTGCTACTCCAACATCAGCCGTCCTTAACACATTGTCAATAATGCTTTGTTCATCATGACCATATCCCGCTTCAATATCCGCTGATACGGGGATATTTACTTGCTCTGTTATAGCTTGAATAATGGCCAAATGACGCTGAAAATCAATCAGTTCCCCGTCTGCATAGCCCAGTGAATTCGCAATCCCCCAGCTAGTTGTACCAATCGCCTGAAAACCTGCTTTTTCTAATATGAGCGCTGATAACACATCCCAAGCATTCCCTAAAAATAAAAGCTCCTGCGATTCATGTAAATCATTGAATTTCTGAATGTTTGACATATTGAAAGCCTCCCTATCATTTACTAGACCTCATATTATCAGGAAGTTTCCATTTATTTCGTCCTCAATCTTGCTGTTATAGTCTATAATAAGGAGGTATCAATTAACTTAAATTTCTAAAAAGAGAAAATTAAACAAATGTTGTAGCTATTCAACTTCACCTAGTAATGGTAGAATGGGAGCAATGAATTTTTGATGAAAAACAAAAGGATCAGAAAAACACTGTTTTTGATTTGTTTTACCCTTTCTTTTATCATCCTTATACCACCTGTAAGTGCTATGAGCCCAACAGATGAGCTAGTAGACCCTATTATAGTAGGAGAGCATTATGAAATTTTTCGAGATCCATCAAAAAAGGTCCCTATTGAAGATATATTGAACGGCACTTATGACCATCTCTTTGTGGCCAGCAATCAACCCTATCCATTCTTTTGGCATACTCAAGATACCATTTGGTTACGCTTACCTATGGACAAGATTTTATTAGATAAAGAGGAACCTTATTGGCTAGAGGTGACAGATAAATTAGATAGCATTGAGTTGTTCTCGGTAAAAGCGGATGGCTCCTATGATGTGCAACGAAGAGGCATTGCTAATCTAGGGGAACAATCTCTTCCATCTCGTTCTAATTTATTTCACATCCAAGACCCTTCTATTCAAGAAATTTTTATTAAGTTAGATGGGACATTACCACTAAGTATTACCTCCTTTTTATATACGGAAATAAGTTTTACAAATAAGATGAGTGAATATAAATTTTTAACTGGCATTTTCTATGGTTTTTTATCAGCTCTTTTAATTTATAACTTATTTTTATTTTTTTCACTGAAGGATAAAGCTTACTTTTTCTATGTTTTATATATGTTAAGTTTTATTTTTTATCAAGCAACGTTAAATTCACTAGACATAGAATTATTAGGCAATTGGTTGTCGCAAGAATTTTTTATTAAATCATTAACAATTAGCGGCAATCTACTGCTTTTATTTATGCTCCTATTTTGTCTTCAGTTTTTGGAGTTAAAAAAATTTCTACCGTCATTCCATACAATCGGAAAACTACTCTTATGGATCACCATCTGTTCTTTAATGGCATCTTTTATACTCCCTGATGTTGCATTTATTAATAATTTCACAACTACCTTTGCGGTAGTAGTCTTTATCTTTCTATGGCTGTCTGGCATTTTCGTTTTCAAAAAAGGGCAAAAGATGGCTCGATACTATATCATTGGCTGGACAGTTTTACTAAGCTCCATCATTGTTCAAGCGCTGGCCTTTTTAAGTATTATTCCATTCCATCCACGAGTTTTTGAGGAAGTACCAGCCATTGGTGCTATTTTTGAATCCATTTTTTTATCTTTAGCATTGGGCGATAAAATCAACATTATAAAAAAAGAGCATCAACTCATGCAAGAAACACTAAATGAAACATTAGAATATAAAGTTCAAGAACGGACAAAAGAGCTTGAAGCAGCCAAACTTGAGCTTGAAGCATTAGCAAACACAGACCGACTCACTCAAATACCAAATCGTGTACGCTTAGATGACGTATTAGAAAAAGAATTTAAGCAAGCTACAGGAAACGGCACACCCCTATCGATTATCTTGTTGGATATTGATCATTTTAAAGCTGTGAATGATGAATTTGGACATCAAGTGGGTGATCTTGTGTTACGTCATGCAGCAGACATTTTAAAAAATCATGTACGAGTAGAAGACATTGTTGGTAGATGGGGCGGCGAGGAATTTTTAGTTGTTTGTCCAAACACTCGCTTAAAGGATGCTGTGCAACTGTCTGAAAATCTACGACAGCAACTTGAACAACATTCATTTCCAGTTGTTCATCAAAAAACGAGTAGCTTTGGTGTGACAAGTTTTGTCATTGGCGATACGATTCATTCCTTATTATCAAGATGTGATAAAGCTTTATATCAGGCAAAGGAATATGGTAGAAACCGCGTGGAATTTTTACAGAATGATATAAATTCAGAGACTAATCAAGAGGCGTCCACCCTGTGATATCTTTTGACGAAAAAGATGACTTCGGCTTATACCAAAGTCATCTTTTATTTCAGTGGAAGACATTCTATGAATTTTTTTTGATGCTAAATTAAGTAAGCACCTGTTCCTTCGCAAGCTTTCTTTGCAATGCAATCTCCTTGCGTTTTTCTTTCGTTACACGTTGCCAAATGACTACTGTAACGAATCCAATTATAGCTAAACCTAATAATATACCGAAGAATACTTTATAGCCTGCTGTGCCACCCCAATAATCTAAACAAGCGCCTGCAATGATTGGCATAAAGATTTCCCCACTATAGCCAATAATCATTAGCGGCATGGATACTGTTCCTGTTGATTCAACAGGATAATCCCCTTCTACTAAAATAGCAAAATGCATCGCCTGCAAAGCATACATTGATGTATAAATAATCCCGATAAATATTAAAAGCATCAGGATAAAGGAAGCTTTGCCTGGTAATAAGATAAGTCCCACTAAGCCTAGTGCTAATAATATATAGCCGATTAACACCATATTAGACACACCTATCCGGTCACCAATAATGCCTGCACTAAAACTGCCGATTGGTCGACAATACTGAGAAAAGTAGCCTAAAGCAGCAGCAATTAACGTAGATGCACCAAATGCGGCTGTTGCATAAGGTGTGATGTAATAATAGCTAATGATCATCGCATAAGACGTAAAAATAAGAATAGTTGCAAGCCAAGTTGTTGGCATCTTTAACACTTTCCAAAGGACGGCCCAATCAAATGATTTACTACCATCTTTATCCTCACTAGCTACAGTCCCTTGATCGGGGTCTTTATAAAGCATCATAATCATGAACCCCAACAAAAGACAAATGACAGAATACACCGTAATAACCGCTGAGAGTGCCATTTTATCACTCATATGCTTCGCAAAAAAAGCAAATATCCCTAAAATCACAGCAGATTGAATAATATTGGTTACGCCACGGCCACCTTCAAAAAATCCAAAAGCTTTTCCTTGTTCATTTTCAGAACCTAAAGAACGTACTGCTTTTACTAGTGCTCCCCAAAATGTCATAATGGACGTGATTCCCCAAGCAGCATGGATGAGGAGAAGCACTGGATATGGTGGATACAGTAATAATGTAAAACCTAATAACCCTGTGGCCACTAGAGAAATAGTTAATAAATATTTCGTTTTCCAACGATCTGCACAAAATCCTCCAAAAATATAGGAAATTAAACAACAAACACCGTATGCACTACCAAGTGTCCCCATTTGAGTATTCGTCAAATGAAATGCATCGAGAAAGACATCATAATAGTAATTTCTAAAATACGGTAATGCATAAATTAATGCACCTGAAACAGCTAAAATAACTAAAGTAGCTGTATTCTTTTTTAACTTAGCTTCCATATGTTTACCCCTTATATGTTATTTACAAGCCATGACGTTTAATTTTTTGATCCCATTCCTTATGGAAGACCTGTTTGTCATTTTCTTTGATCGCCATTTCCCCAGCAATTTGGAAGTTTTCTAGAGTAGATGTTTTAGTAACCGTAATATCAGCATCAATCCACCAACCCTCACGACCTATTTTCATTTTTTGATAGATTGTATACTGAGCTGACAATGGATCAGCATTCGTTAAGGTTAATTCCCGCTTCAAATTATGTTCTACCGTGACATCAATGTCATCAAAGCGATATATCCCTTCACCAAAAACGCCTCCAACCCCATCTGTAATACATGTCCATGTATCTGTTAAAATATCGTATGAAATAGAACGATCCACTCTTCCTTCTTGGAGAGTTGTTATAGGTGTTAATGGTGCACTCTCAGGATTCATATTTGGCCCAGCTATTTGATGTCCATGGAAGGTTGGTAATGTGAAAGTAGCTGTTTCAAGATTTAATGTCAATGTAGCATCTTCTGGCATCGGCCAAAACATAGGCCAAAATGTTGTTGCTAATGATAAGCGTAAACGGTGACCTGCTTTAAATTGATGTCCACAGCAATCTAATTGCACAAAGGCTTTTACTTTTTCACCAGGAGTTAACAGTTCTACATGGTCATGACCATTCAAATGTGTTAAATTCATCACCCCATAGGATACACGAGTAACAGCTCCATTTGGTGCTACATCTGACAACTGCGTAAATAACATCGCATGTGGTTTATCACTCATTAATTCCACTTCAAACTTCGGATAACCTACAATCTCTAGTGGATTCTCTAGCATGTCCGTTTCAAAAACCATAGCCATTCCATCATCAATTCGTTGATCTGCTGGACTTTCACCTAGTACTCCAGCACCCATCCATTCTCCCGATAATAGTCCGTGGTTTTGTGGTGTTTTTAATTGCACCTGTTCTTGTTGATCACTACGATGCTCTACTAATTTCCCGTGTGTCAGTTGATACGCTTTCGTTTGTACCTCTTCCGCTGTTGGCCATGATTCTAGTCCAATCCAATAGCCATGGCTGACTGGTTTCTTAACAGAAGGTTCCATGCTTTCTTCAACCCAAACATTCACCATTGGTCCATCCATTACATCATTGTCAATCCCTTTTAACCAATGATCCCACCATTTCACGGCCTCTTGTAAAAAGCCCATTGCTGGACCAGGAACTCCATCATGTGGGTAAACATGTGCCCATGGGCCAATAATGCCCTTTCTAGGAACAGAAAGCCCTTCCATTAAACTTAAGACTGTGTTCGTATAGGAATCTTCCCAACCATCTAGTGCAAAAACAGGGATTTCGATGTCATCGTAATTCTCACAAACTGAACCATGCTTCCAGTAGTCATCTCTTGTTTGATGCTCCATCCACTGTGCCATCCATAAGGGCATATTTTCTAAGCGCTCCATCCATTTCTCACGCCAGCTATCGCCAACAATGTGAGGATCAATCGGACGGAGTTGATACGCTAACATAATAGAGCCCCACCAGAAATTATCATTTAATAAACAACCACCCTTATAGTGAATGTCATTATTATAGCGATCATCCGTGAAGCCTACTGTAATAATCGCCTTTAATGCCTTTGGTCTGCGAGCAGCTACTTGCAGAGAGTTAAATCCGCCCCATGATTTCCCCATCATCCCGATATTGCCATCACACCAGCTTTGATTAGCGATCCATTCAATTACTTCAAGCGCATCATCCTGCTCTTGCTTTAAATACTCATCTTTTAATAAGCCATCTGACTCACCAGAACCTCGCATATCTACTCGTACAACAGCATAGCCATGTCCTGCAAAATACCCATGCATAGGCTCATCTCTCGCTCTCGTTCCATCTGTTTTGCGATAAGGAATATACTCCAGGATAGCCGGTACTTTTTGTCCTGCCGCCACGATCGGTAACCAAATTCGGCTAGAAAGCTTTGTGCCGTCTGCTATTTCAATCCATGTGTTTTCAATCGTTTCATATGTACACTCAAATTGTGTCACAATTTTTTTACTCATTAAATAAATCCTCCCCTTGTGTTTAAACTTTTTGTTCTTGCATCCACTTCGTCTAATTATTCCGAATCTTAATTATTTAGTAATCATGATTATAAAATAATTGTGATTAGTATATCATCTGAAAATCCAATGTACAACACTGAAAATGCTAAAAGCTAATGCTATAATGGGAGATGGAAATAAAAATTGTTATGCTATAATAAGGTTAAACTAGCTTATAAATGGTAAATATATGAATTAAACTAATAATTTTACATGACCATTGTACGTCGGGGGGATATTACTTTGAAAAAAAAGGAAATACAAAGGAGTCGTATGTGGAAATACTTTGTAGACGCCACAGCGGAAATTATTGAAGAAGAAGGAGTGGAAAATGTCACGATTAGAAAGGTTGCCGATAGGGCTGGTTATAACAGTGCAACCATTTACAATTATTTTTCAGAAATCTCTCATCTCCTCTTTTTTGCATCGATGAGATGCATGCAAGACTATACAAACGAAGTTGCTCGTTACATAGAAAGAGGCAAGGACCCTATTGATAAATATTTATTAGCCTGGGAATGTTTTTGCCAATACTCCTTCAAACAGCCACAAATTTTTCATGCCGTCTTTATTATGGATTTAGGGGAAACACCTGAAAAACTATTGGAAAATTATTATAACTTTTACCCCAATGATTTAATTAATATTCCTGAAGATTTAAAGACTATACTGTTTCAGCACAGTCTGACAAAACGGGGACGTTCTATGTTAGAGATCGCTTTAAAAGAAGGCTATTTAACCGAGGGTAATGTAGATGCCATTAATGAAATCACACTCTTAATTTGGCAAGGTATGTTTACTAATCTTTTAAATAATCGAAAAAGCTATGATGCCCAACAAGCAACAGAAATCGTTATGAGCTATATTACTAAGATTGTTCGAAATGCCAATCTTTTTGATGAGGAACATAACAACAAATAGTCATAACCCTCATCATAAATGTATAGGCAACCACTTAAAAAAACCCCTTCTAGCTCATGCTAAAAGGGGTAATTTTTATTTTTGCCAATGATTCAGTTCTTTTAATAATTCGGGTAGCTGCAATTTCTTTACATCGATTGGCGGTAGTGCTTTAATAAATTCTTTCCCATAGGATTTGCTAGTTATTCGACGGTCTAGGACGATAAATGCTCCTTTATCCTGAGAGGAACGAATTAAGCGACCAAAGCCCTGCTTAAAGCGCATAATAGCCTCGGGCAATGACAACTCTGTGAAGGAATTGCGTCCTTGCGCTGTAAGATGCTTCGCTCTCGCCTTAAAGACAGGCTCTTCTGGTGAAGAGAATGGCAGCCGTACAACGATAACAGAGGCAAGAGCATCTCCAGGAACATCGACACCCTCCCAGAAACTGTTTGTTCCAAAAAGAACAGCATGGCTAAATTTTTGAAATGATTTTAGAATGCGCATACGGCTACCACCTGTAACACCTTGCGCAAAAAGCATATAATCATCTAAAAGTTCACTATCTTGAATGAGCTCGACTGTTTTCCGCAGCATATCCTGAGCTGTAAAGAGCACAAAGCAACGACCTTCCGTCATTCTAACAGTCCTCGTAATCGCATGAGCAACTGCCTCAATGTATTCTTCTTGGCTGACATGCTGAATATCTGGCATATCCGTGACAATAAATGCTTTTGCACCTCCGTAATAGGCTGGCGGTGCCTGTAGTTTTATAACTTCAACGCTATCAGAAATTCCTAATTGTCGTGTAACAAAACGCTCATTGCCTGGTACCATTAATGTACCTGATGTCCATACAATGCTCGCTTGCTTGCGAAGAGGTGCTAGCACTTGTTCAATAATCGGTGTGACATTGGCTGGCTTCTTAAAAACATGTAAACTGCCAGGAACACTTCGAACATCGAATTCTAGCCAAACCGAACTTCCATCGTGCGATGACAGGAAAATGTCTTCCCACTCTGCAATTTTAATTTTCACTTCTCGAATCCAATAATGCCATTCGGATAAAATATACCTATCATTTTTATCTAATTGCTCAATATTATTTTCAAATCCTTGAGCTGCTTCAGTCGCAAGATCAAGCCATTGCTGCGTTAATTTGCTTACTTGTAAAAATGACTCTTTGGCAAGCGTTACATCCTCTATAAATAAGGTACACTTACTACTAGCTCGCTTGCCTTTCATCTGTTGTTGCATGCTTTGTGCCGCTCGTTGAATAGTCTCATCAAATGCACGTTGTAACCGTATAAATTGAGCATCCAGTCGCTGTAAACTTTGCATGGACACACGTTGTTTCTTCTTCGCCGCTTCACAAAAAAGTTGATAAAGTCCTGTGTCTTCCATTGTGCCAATTTGACCAAAAATATATTTCCATTGCGTATAGGAGAAGACAATTTCATCCTGTTGCATCGCAGCCTGTATAAATTGATGTGCCTCATCAATGACCCAGCCATCTATTTGTGTAAATATCGGCGTTTGACGAACTAAATCACTTAACACCATAGCATGATTTGTCACTATACAGTCAGCAAATGCGCTGTTCTTTAACGCTTGTTCATAGAAATCAAACCCTTTAGATGGTTTGTCATTTGGTATTTTGCGGATTTTCTCTAAAAACAGTTGTCCCCCACCTGAAACATTCAGCTCACTTAACACACCGGTCTCTGTTTTCGTCAGCCAAACGAGAATCTGTAAAATAGAAAACGTATCATCATAGGATTCGTCCGCATATGCCATGGATTGTTCAAAACGATCTAGATCAATATAATGCTGCATCCCCTTGAGTACACAAATATTTACTTTTGTTCCCAAGATTTTTTCTATCTTTGGTAGCTCTTCCTCTACAAGCTGTTCTTGCAGATAGGATGTATAGGTACTAATGGCGATTTTTTTATGGACAGTACGAGCATATACGATGGCTGGCAGTAAATATCCCGCCGTTTTGCCAATACCCGTAGAGGCTTCAATTACACATTCCTTTTGTTCATGTAGAGCTTGCCAAATCGTATCCATCATCTTAAATTGAGCTGGACGTTCCTCAAAATTGGGGAGGGCCTTTGTCATTAATGCCGTTTTATCAGCCACTGTTTGCGGATAATCAATCGTCTCTGATGCATGGTCATGTTTATTACGACCATTACAAATCGCAAAATTCCGGTAATAATGCACATTCTCATCGCTTGTTTTATGTTGACGTTTTATTTGCAATGCCTCGAAAAAAAGCTGAGAAATATTCGATTTTAAGCGAAATGAACGCTTATGCATTTGTTCTAATGTTAATTGAGGAAGATTTAAAAGCTCTTTCCAACAACATTTGAACAGCTCAGCAGTAGCACGGGCATCGTCGTCTGCTCGATGCGCATTGGCCAACTCTATATTTAAATCTGCCGCCAAGTCTCCTAGCTTAAAGCCGAGTGACATCGGAAACAAAATTTTTGCCAGCTCTACTGTATCCATTTTTTTACCTTGCCACTTTGGAAGGCCAGCCCGTTTAAATTCCGCCTGTAAAAATGATAAGTCAAAATCGGCATTATGGGCTACAAACACACAATCAGCCAGTAGCTCATATATGTAATCCGCATGTTCCTCAAAAGGGTATGAATCCTTAACATCCTCATTCGTTATATGCGTTAAATCTTGAATGAACGATGGAATGGCTTTTCCCGGGTTAATAAATTTCGTATAGGTACGCTCAATTTCCCAATCCTTCATAATAACAATGGCAATTTGAATCATCCGGTCCCCATTTGCTGGTGAATGACCCGTTGTCTCCAAATCCACAATGGCATATTTTTGACTTTCCATCATACATCTCAACTCACAGTCACATTAGATAAGAAGAATTTTATCATATATTTAGTTCAGCGGCATCCTTTCTCCCCTATATGCCGTCTAATATTCAATCCCTTTTACTGCCGTACAATAAAAAACCGCAACCTCAGGGTTATCCTTAAGGTTGCGGAAATAGCGATGTGACATAATTTAAAGCGAATGTCGTTTGTAAGCTATTCTTTCGAAGGGATTATTGCTTTTTAGCAACATCAACAATACGACCTTCTGCTGTTGTTTTCACTTCTTTTAATGATAGTAATTGCTCTTGTAGGTTTTCCCAATCAGATAAGCCTAAATCTGTTACACGACCTTCTTCATATGCTTTAGCAAACATATCAAAGCCGTCTCCACCTTTAGCTGTGAAGGCATTTGTTGCCACAGTATATGTTTTACCATCTTCTAGTGCAACATACTTGCCAGTTGCTTTATCTAAATATTCGATTGAAACAACACGTGAGCCTGCTTCTTTTGATGAATCATATTGTAATTTTGCTCCACCAATGTGTAGGAAACCACCATTTTCTTTAGGTGCATTTTTCAAGGAAACTTCAAATGCTGCTTTAAGCTCAGCTCCTGTAGCATCCATTAATGCTAATGTGTTACCGAATGGTAATACTGTAATCACTTGTCCAACAGTTATATTGCCGGCTGGGATCGCTGCACGAATACCACCACCATTTTGTAGTGCCATGACAACTGTTTTATCCGTATATTTTTGTGCTTTTGCCAACATACCATCTGTAATGATATTACCTAGAGCTGTTTCATTGCTACGTACACTTTCTAAGTTTGTTTCAGTTGCACGTGGATTTGCTAACTCCTCAGTAATTTTCACACCTATTTCCTTGTTGTTGACTTCATCAATTTTTGCTTTATATGGCGCTAGTAATTTTACTAATGCTGCATCTTCAGCAACTTTACCAAGGTCGATTAATTCGCCACCGTACTTAGTGACAACACCTTTGCCATCAAATGTTACATCCAGTGTTCCTAAATATTTTACATACTCATTAGCTTGTACGATTAATGTTGCATCTTTTGCTTCGCCTACAGTGTTCGTATCTACAACAAATGGCTCGTCTAATTTTGTATGGTCATGTCCACCAACAATTATATCGATTCCTGGTACGTTTTTAGCTAGTAAAATATCATTATCTACATTTGGATTATCATTGTAACCAATATGCGTTAAAGCGATAATTTTATTAACGCCCATACCCTCAAATGCAGCTACTGCCTTTTTCGCTTCTTCAATATAGTTAGTAAATTTCACTTTACCTGGAGAAGCAATATCCAAAGTTTCTTCTGTTGTTAAACCGAAGATACCGACTTTTTCTCCATCAATTTCTTTTACAATACCTGAATAGATTTTACCGTTTTCAGGCTCACTTGAAACTAAATCTGTAAATAAACCTTTAAATTTATCATCCGCTGAGAAATCTGTATTGGCACCCACAAATGGGAATTTAGCACCTTTAACAAAGTCTGCAAGTGCTTGATGTCCTTCAGGTGATGAACCTAAATCAAATTCATGGTTACCAAATACCATAGCATCAAAGCCAATTTCATTTAATAGCGCTAAATCTGCTTGACCATGGAATTCGTTGAAGTATAAAGTACCGCTAAATGCATCGCCAGCATGTAATGTTAAAACATTTTTCTTTGTTTCACGTTGCTCTTTTACAGCAGTTGCTAGTTTCGGTAATTCATTTGCGCGTGCATGTGTATCATTCACATGTAGAACTGATAATGTAAATGCATCTTCCGGTTTTTCAGGCGTTTCTGTGTTTAATTTTGTGAGAGCTTCTGCAATCAATGTTGCTAGTTGTCCACGTGTTACGCTTTTACTAGCTTCGTGATTTTTAGCACCTTCTAATTCTGGTAAGTTAGGAATAGATGATAAGATTTTTGCCAAATCACCATGTGTAATCGTTTGGTTTGGACGGAATGTGTTGTCTCCATAGCCTGAAACAACTTTTAATCCTACTAATGCAGCGATTGGGCCGTAATACGTATTAGCTGTATCAATATCCTTAAAGTTTGGATTCACAACTTCTTTCGTGTCTAGCTTTAATGCGCCTGCAATCATTTTTGCAGCTTGTCCACGCGTGACATTTGTATCAGGTTTGAATGTACCATCTGGGAATCCACTAATAATACCTGCCGCATAAAGTGTCGAAATGCCCTTATAATCCGCATGACTTTCCTTTACATCCGAAAATGGACTAGCTGCTGATGCTGGTGCCGCTGCTACCGCTGTGATAGCCAATGCTGCTGCAGTAGCTGTTAAAAATTTATTACGTTTATTTTCCATTACAAATGATACCTCCACTAGTAAAATGATGTACTAACAACTAAATTCTACATAAATATCTCATAAAATACTAGAACATTTGTAAAATTTTAATTTCACAAACTAGTTTAATAGTTAGAAAAACAAAATTTTACCAGTACTTTTGTAGTAGTTTTAATCACATAAAAAAGGAGGATGGCTATTCGGCTACACTAATTGAGCCTTGCCATCCTCCTATTTAATTCAATTTCCAGCAACTTTCCTCATTGTTGATTCTGGACAATTCTCTTGTCTTACATCACCGTTGCTTCAGGCTCATAGGAAATCATTTCTTTAATCGTATTGCTTTCTCCCATAATGGCCACAGTCGGTTTATGATTCTTTGCCTCATCATTATCCACATACGCATAGGAAATAATGATGACAATATCGCCACGCTGTACGAGTCTTGCTGCCGCTCCATTCACACAGATTACACCTGAACCACGCTCACCTGCAATAATATACGTTTCAAAACGAGCGCCATTATTATTATTAACAACATGTACCTTTTCGTTTGGCAGCATACCGACTGCATCTAAAATATCCTCATCAATTGTTATGGACCCCACATAATTTAAATCCGCCTGAGTCACTGTTGCACGGTGGATTTTACTATTCATCATCATTCGTAACATATTTATAGTCCCTCTTTCAAAGTAAAGATACTATTATCAATTAAGCGAGTCTGCCCAATATACACAGCAGCTGCCAGCAATACTTGTTGTGTCGTTTCAGTCACTGGTATCAAATCTGGGTAGGCTAATAATTCAATATAGTCAATTCGGCCATGAGTTCGTGCCTGAATATGGGCTTTGGCCTTTGCTAATGCGTACCCAACCTCTCCAGTCGCTAAAAAGCTATCCTGAGCCAATTGTAGTGCTTCTTGTATGGCAGGAGCCTCTTCTCTTTCCGATTCGCTTAGATAAATGTTGCGAGAAGACTTCGCTAGCCCATCTTCCTCACGAACGATAGGTACAACACGCATTTCTAACGGAAAATTAAAATCACGTACCATTGTTGTAATAATGGCCACTTGCTGGGCATCTTTTTGACCGAAATAGGCTCTTGTTGGAAGTGTAAGGTGGAATAGTTTGGCTACAACCTGTAACACACCATCAAAATGACCTTGACGACTCGCGCCACAAAGAATCATGGCCTGTTCACCAGCATGGATACGAATTCCGCCATCCTGCGGATACATTTCTTCTACACTTGGAGCGAAGATAAGATCAACACCGACAGACTCTGCCAACGCAATATCTCTTGGCAAATCCCGTGGGTAACTTTCAAAATCTTCATTTGGCCCAAATTGTGTGGGGTTAACGAATATACTCATAACAACTAAATCATTTTCTGCACGTGCTGTTTGAGCCAATGTTAAATGGCCTTCATGTAAATATCCCATAGTTGGAACAAGGCCAATAGTTTTATGGGCTTGTTTTGCTGCCTGAATTTCAGCTGTTAATGCTTGTATCGTTGTGATGACTTTCATGATTTGATGCCCCCATATAGCTGGTCTAGCGCATCCTCTTTCATTGTGAAGAAATGCTTTTGAGCTGGGAAAGCACCCTCTTTGACTGCTTCCACATAGCGAACCATTCCTTCACTTGCCTCTTTCCCCATATCCGCAAATTGTTGAACGAACTTTGGCACATGGTGTGAGCCATAGCTTAACATGTCATGATAAACTAACACTTGGCCATCTGCTTCGACACCCGCTCCTATACCAATAGTTGGTATTACTAGACTAGCAGACACCATTTCTGTTAACTGATGTGGGATACATTCTAAAACGACCGCACATGCACCAGCCTTTTCACACTGCTTGGCATCCTCAATCAGCTGCGTTGCCTGTTCTGCCGTTTTCCCCTGTACCTTATAGCCACCAATTACTCCCGCTGATTGTGGCAACAAGCCTAAATGAGCAACCACTGGAATTCCTGCAGCTGTTAGCTTTCGAATGACCGGAATGACATCACCAGCCCCTTCCACTTTTAAAGCGTCAGCACCTGTTTCTTGCATCATATAAATGGCTGTTTTCAATGTTTCATTGACATCACCATGATAGGAACCAAATGGCATATCCACTACAACAAAAGTGTCCTTTGCCCCACGTCGCGTTGCTTTCGCATGATGGATCATATCTGCTACAGTCACTGGCATTGTTGAATCATAGCCAAGGACAACCATTCCAAGTGAATCCCCTACAAGAATCATGTCTACATTAGCAGCCTCTGCAAATTGAGCGGCTGGATAATCATAGGCAGTCACCATCACAATTTTCTCGCCTGCCACTTTCATCTTTAAAAAATCTGTTGTCGTTCTCATTTTGTAGTCCTCCTTTTTAAGGGAAGAAAACAGAAAAAACCCTCGGTTCCAAAATGGACAGAAGGGTTGTGTTTCATTCGTTAGCAAAAAGCCTCTGCATAACTCAGCAAGAGGTACTAGCTTCACTTAGAAAGTAAGCTACTTTTTGAACGCATTGTTTTCTTCCGTCCCTGTCATATAGATCAAGGCAGATATTTGTTAGTATGAGATCTTACGTTTTGAAGGTGCCGTTCACAATGGATACTGCCCTTCAGCACATACTATAACAATAAAACTTGTAATCTTCAAATATTATTTTCTAATAGTAAAAACATTTATTTATAAAATTTGACAATCAATGCTATACGTCATATACTATCCACATACTATATGGCATATAATATAAAATGAAGTATAAGTAATGAATGTGAGGTGGAAAGATGACATTTCAGCTTGGCTCAGCTTTACTGGATGCTTGTGTATTGGCCATTGTTGACAAAGAGGATGCTTATGGCTATTCCTTAACGCAGCAAGTACAATCAGTCATGGATATTTCAGAGTCTACATTGTACCCCGTATTACGTCGCTTACAAAAAGCAGATTACTTAACTACCTACGATCAGCCCTATCAAGGTAGAAATAGACGCTATTATCAAATTACCGAGCATGGCCGTATACGCTTATTAGAGCTTTTAAAAGAATGGCGTGTCTATAAGGAAAAGGTTGATTGTGTACTTTTAGGAGGGAATATAGATGGATAGAGCTAGTTATTTGAAAAAGCTACGAGGGAAATTACGGCGCCTTCCTGCGCAAGAGCTAGAGGCTGCTCTTGCCTATTATGAAGAATACTTTGATGAAGCAGGAGAGAATAATGAGCAGCAGGTTATTTCAGAACTAGGCTCCCCTTCTCATGTTGCCTCACAAATATTGGCTGATTTTGCCTTAAAAGATTTAGAAAACACTTCGGAGAAATCGACTAAAAAGAATATGACAGCTTTATGGCTTATTATTCTTGCTATACTTTCTGCACCACTTTCTTTACCACTTCTTGCAACAGCTATCGCCCTTATATTATCATTTGGTGCTGTCATTATTAGTTTGATTTTTGCGATTGGAGCAGGTATTTTAAGTATTTTTATTGGGGGAATTGCAGCCCTTATTTCAGGCCTCTTTATTTTAACAGAGCATTGGCCAACCGCCTTATTATTTATGGGTATTGGCTTAATCATTACAGGGTTGAGTGTCTTACTCTTTCCATTCGTTGCCTGTTTTATTAAGAAAACCGTCCTTCTCTCTGTAGAAACATTGGGCAGATTGTTCCACAAAATAACGAAAACAAGGAAAGGGGGCTTGTAAATGGCTTCTAAAAATTCCCTTATTGCGATGACCATCATTGCGTTAGGTGTTTTACTAGCATTGGTCGGCTATTTTTCAGGCGGTCGATGGTTCATTATCAAAGATGAGGATGGCATTCACGTGCCAGGAAGCAATAAACTAGTTAGTGAATCGTATAACTTAGATAAGTTTACTAGTATAAATATAGCGAATGATTATGGGGATATTACCGTTGTCGCCACTGAAGACCAATATAAACTAGAAACGAATGTACTCGAACAACAAGACGTCTCATATCGTATTGAAAATGGAACTTTACAGATTGAAACAAAGGCTAAGAAAAAAAACGGGTTTGAATTTGGTTTCTCAAGCTTTTCTTCTCCCTCTATCAAAATCTATGTTCCAGCAAATACTAACCTCAAGTCGATTGTAATAGATAGTGATTTTGGCGATACAACACTTCGTGGTTTGCATTATCAACAGCTGAATCTGATGCAAAATTATGGAGATATTACCTTTAACAACATAACTGGAGAGAACACAGAGATTACACAAGACTTTGGTGATTTAACTTTCAAGCAATATTCTAGTAATGGTGTAAACATCGAAAGTGAACATGGTGATATTCATATTGCTGGAACTTTAAATGGGACATCAACCATTACATCTAGCTTTGGGGATGCAACACTTCACTTACAAAATAAACAAAGTGATCTTGGTTATGAAGTAAAAACAAGTTTTGGCGATATAACGGTTAATGGTACAGAAGAAAATGGCTCAATCACTCAGCTTTATAAAGGCGATGACCAGCTGAACGTTTCTTTATCTCACGGTGATGTCAATGTTTCACTCAAATAATAATAACAATTGAAGTCATCAAAAAAGCTGCAGGTACGCACCTTGCAGCTTTTTTTTTATAGTATTTTGATATCTCCTGCATAAATGGTTCGGACCAATCCATCATCTTGTGTAAGCTGTAGCACCCCATCATCTGTAATTCCACTAGCAATTCCTTCAAATCGCTCTCGTATAGTCGTCACCTCAATACGTTGACCAATTGTACAAGACAGCTGCTCCCATAGGGTTTTAATACTGGCAAAGCCTTCTTCGATATATAACTCTGTAAATTGCTCTAGATACTGTAAAATTAAGGCTACAAGTGCCGCACGATTAATTTCTTCTCCTGCTTCTAATCGTAGTGAAGTAGCAATATCCGCAATATCCGGTGAAAAATCAGCCGCCCCCTGGTTAACATTTATTCCAATCCCAACTAGCAATGCCTGAACCAAATCTGCCTCTGCCTGCATCTCCGTCAAAATACCTGTACATTTTTTACCATTAATTAATAGATCATTTGGCCATTTAATAGTTGGCTCAATATCGCTATATAGTGTTTTAATGGCCATTGTGACAGCGACTGCTACGACAAGCGTAAAAGAGGATGCCTGTTGAGGTGTGACATCAGGTCGAACGATAACGGTCATCCAAATACCACTACCATGAACTGATTCCCATGGACGAGCCATCCGACCGCGTCCTGCTGTTTGCTCTTCACCAATAATGACTGTGCCATGTGGTGCGCCTTCCTGTGCCAGCTTATGGGCAATCGTTTGTGTTGAATCTACGACATCGAAATAATGAATTTCTCTTCCGAAATGCTCTGTTTTTAAAAAAAGTTCAATTTGTGTGGGACTTAAACTATTTGGTACACCCGTTAATACATAGCCTTTTTTCTTTATTGTTTCAAATGTGTAGCCCTCTTCTTGTAACGTCTGCATATGTTTCCAGACAGCCGTCCTTGAGACTCCAAGAGAATCCGCTAATTCTTGACCTGAAACAGCTTCTCCATTGGCAGCTAGTATTCTTTTTAAAATTTCATCTTTCATGGACATTGTCATGTTCACATCAATCCTTTTGTAAACTCTGCTTTTTATGTAACTAAATTTAATCATACTGTAAATCAATTGAAATGACCATCAGTGATATAAAAAACAAGCCGTCCCACACTTTCCTGAGACGGCTTGTTGTAAGGTATATATACTCATGTTTCATGGAAATAGTTATGCTCCAGCCATTTTTTTATCTGCTGTTGATCATTTGCAAGCTCATTATGAATAATCGCTTCGAGTATGTCCTCTAATGCTTCTTTTACCCAAGGGCCTCCTTTTTTGCCAGACCATTTAAGTAAATCCGCCCCATTCACCGCAATTTCTTGCTTTTGTCGAATCGGCAGCTTGTCCTGCAATATACGAATAGGCTCACTTGGTAAACAAACGTCCGCTTGGAGCAGTTTTGCAAAATATATCGCTGCTTCCAGCTCCTGTTCTTTATAGGTAAAATAATGGGAGTTTGTCCAGCCACTTTTTAACGCTCCATATGCTGTCAAAACAGATTTAACAAACGCCATTTCTTTATTGGACAATCGATAATCCCCCAAAATCTCGCGCCAGTTTGCTCCTTGAAGTAGCGCAAAATAGGCCCAGCCCACATGCTTGTCCTCAGTCTGAAATTCATACCAGCGATCAGCCTGAAAACTCCCTTGTAAATACGCTGCCAAGCCACTTTCCTCTAATTTTTGTAGGCCACTAAAAACAGTCGTTCCTAGCCATAGCTTATCTAGCTCTGCCTTGATTCGCTCTTTGGCAATAAAAGCGATATCGGCCGCTCTATGTTGTATCGCCATCAATGTATCTTCCGCTATTGTGAAATCAAGCTGCGCTGAAAAACGGATTGCTCGTAACATGCGCAAGGCGTCCTCAGCAAAGCGTTTTTGAGCATCTCCAACAGCTCGAATAATACGAAGATCAATATCTTGACGACCACCATAATAATCAACAAAAGAGCCATCACGTCGCATAGCGATGGCATTCATTGTGAAATCACGGCGTTGTAAATCATCTTGTAGAGAGCGAACGAATTGCACTTTATCTGGTCTTCGATGGTCTGTATATTCCCCATCTGTACGATAAGTAGTTACTTCAACTGGCCCAGCAGGTACGATAACAAGTACCGTCCCATGCTGAATTCCAATATCAACTGTTCGTTGAAAAACTGTTTTTACCTCTTCAGGCAACGCATTTGTCGCTACATCGACATCATGTGCAGGACGATTCAGTAAAGCATCTCTAACAGCTCCACCTACAATAACCGCCTCAAAGCCTGCTTGTTCTAATTGTTCTATTACTGAATAGGCTGTTTGCCATTCTTTATTGTTTTGCATGATTTCTTTCCGCAACCTTCTCGTACAGATTTTCGTATTGTTCTACAATTTTGGACGAGTGGAATTTGTCACTGACTGCATGAATGGCCGCTTCTCTGAAACGCAGTAATTTTTCCTCATCTTGCAATAACTGAACAGCATATTCAGCGACGGCTTCCGTATCTCCTAATTCCACAATAAAGCCGTCCACGCCATGTTCAATGACTTCCGGGATACCTCCTACATTTGTTCCAATACAAGGCACTCCACAAGCCATTGCCTCTAATAAAACCAATCCAAACGATTCCTGCTGAGATAGTAACAGCTTTAGGTCACTAATTGCATATAGTTCAGCTAAATTTTCTTGCTTCCCTAAAAATAGAACATCCTTCATATATGGACTTTCCTTTACTTGGTCCATTACACGATGTTTTTCTGGCCCATCACCGACTAATAAGAGTTTCGCCTTCACATTAGTACGTATTTTCATAAAGGCGTCAATGATATGCGGAAGATTCTTAATTTTACGGAAGTTAGAGACATGGATGAGGACTTTTTCATCTTCTTGTATACCAAATTGCTCTTTTAGGTTTCCTGAATTACGAGGGAAGTACTCCCGTTCATCCACAAAGTTATAAATTGTTTCAATGGGCTTAACTGTATCAATTAATTCATAAGTTTGTTCTTTTAATGCATGTGACACGGTCGTCACAATATCAGATTTATCAATCCCATACTTAATGGCCTGTGAAAGCGTAGAATCCTGCCCAAGCACCGATATATCTGTGCCATGAAGTGTTGTAACGATGCCAATATCTCGCCCACTCATTTCACGTGCTAGCACAGCACATACTGCATGTGGAATTGCGTAATGCACATGCAACACATCCAACTCTTCATCCTTGATGACGTCTGCCATTTTACTCGCTAATGCAATATCGTATGGTGAATATTGAAACACTGAATAATTATTAACTTCGACTTCATGGAAAAAGACGGTTGGATAAATTTTATTCAATCGAAATGGTACGCTTGAGGTAATGAAATGAATTTCATGTCCTCTTTCTGCAAGCATTTTGCCTAATTCTGTTGCTATTACACCAGAGCCTCCAACTGTTGGATAACAGGTAATGCCGATTTTTAGCTTTTTCATTCGATGATCATCCTTTCTAAATCACGTCTTTTATTAGTTACGTCTTTCTTGTATCAGTCTCCAATCCACAAAGCCTTCTTGTAGGCCTTTTAATAATATTTCTGCTGTCCCCATATTTGTCGCCAGTGGCACTTGGTAAACATCACAAAGACGGATAAGTGCAGAAACATCTGGCTCATGTGGTTGTGCTGTTAATGGATCACGGAAAAAAATAACCATATCCATATCATTGTTGGCAATCATTGCGCCAATTTGTTGGTCGCCACCAAGTGGACCTGAACGAAAACGTGTTACCTCTAAACCAGTGGCTTCAATGACACGCTGTCCTGTTGTACCGGTAGCATAAAGTGAATGTTCAAGCAAAATTTCTTTGTAAGCAATAGCAAACTGTACTAAATTATCTTTTTTACGATCATGTGCAATTAATGCGATTTTCATATAGCTTCCATCCCAATCTTTAGATGATGTTTTCTAAACCATAAACAAGCTGATCCATTTTCATAACCTCTTCTACGCAAAAGGCAATGCCTGACATAAAAGAATTTCGATTCAATGAATCATGGCGAATCGTTAAAAGCTGCCCATCTCCACCAAATAATACTTGCTGGTGTGCCACTAAACCAGGTAAGCGAACAGAGTGAATGCGCATGCCTTCAAAATCTCCACCTCTTGCACCTTCAATGGTTTCTTTTTCTTCTGGATGCCCCTGAGTCTTTTGCGTACGTACCTCTTGAATTAGTTGAGCAGTTTTCACTGCTGTTCCAGATGGTGCATCCAGTTTTTGATCATGATGCATTTCAATAATTTCTACATCTGGTAAGTATTTGGCCGCTTCTTTCGCAAATTTCATCATCAGGATAGCGCCAATCGCAAAGTTTGGTGCAATAATGCAGCCCAACTCTTTTTCTTTAGCAATGGTTGATAATTCTTCTAGTTGTGCGTCAGTAAATCCTGTTGTACCAATTACAGGTCGTACATTTAAATTCAATGCTTCTTTAGTATGATTATATACAGCATGTGGGTTCGTTAAATCCACTAATACGTCTGGAGAAGTTGCTTCTACAAGATCATGCATTTCCGTAAATAAAGGTACTGTATAGCTCGCTGGGAACATGTCTAAATCAGCTAATGTTCTTCCTACTTCCTTATAATCTAGTACAGCTACTAATTCCATTTTGTCATGTTTCATGACCGTATGTACAGCCTCAGCCCCCATTTTTCCTCTTGCTCCTGCAATAGCTACACGAATCGACATCATTCTTCATCCTTTCTCGTCCAACGATCCTTATCCCTTGTTTCAAATTTATGTATGACTCTTAATAGAGCTTCATCTAATTTAATGCCCTGAGCATTGGCAAAGCATACTAAAACAAAGAAAAAGTCACCAAGCTCTTCTTCAATACTGTTTATTTCCTCTGTATTCTTTTTCTTTTTTTGTCCATATACATCCTGAACCTCGCGAGATAGCTCTCCTAATTCCTCTGTTAAACGAGCTAGCAGTTCGAAAGGTGGGAAATATCCTTCTTTAAATTGTCCTATATAATTATCAACACGCTGTTGTAATGCTTGCATAGTTAGTTGATCGGTCATTTAAATCACACTCCTATTTACCATCCTATATAATTTACACCGTTGTTGTCAAAACCAATAAAATGTCAGATAATAGATATCACTACTTCATTTGTTTGGAACTACAGGAGGTCAAATGTTAAAACAGATTAAAATACGTAATATTATCGCAATAATGCTCGGAGCAGCCATTTTTAGCTTCGGCTTTGTTCACTTCAACATTCAAAATCAGCTAGGTGAAGGTGGACTAAGTGGAATTACACTCATACTATACTTTACATTAGGATGGGACCCCGCCTTAATGAACCTATTATTAAATATTCCCATGTTTATAATTGGTTATCGATTACTCGGAAAGAAATCTTTTGTCTATACGCTTGTTGGCACTTTATCTGTTTCTCTTTTTCTAAAGATTTTCCAGAAATATCAGTTTACCATTCATTTAGAAGA
This sequence comes from Lysinibacillus sp. GW823-FHT06C08, assembly GCF_058795135.1. NCBI lineage: Bacteria > Bacillati > Bacillota > Bacilli > Caryophanales > Bacillaceae > Lysinibacillus > Lysinibacillus sp. GW823-FHT06C08. Next base: position 1,219,749 of record NZ_JBXAHN010000001.1, on the reverse strand, counting down.
TGACATGTTACTCGTTGCTCTGTTCGCGGGTATATTCGTCGGTCTTGGCCTAGGAATTGTCTTCCGCTTTGGTGGCACTACCGGTGGCGTCGATATATTGGCACGACTTGGGCATAAATATTTTGGCTGGAGTATGGGTAAAACGATGTTTGTCTTCGACGCCATCGTCATCATCCTTTCATGGCTTACATTCTTAGATGCGCGTTCCATGATGTACACATTAGTCGCTGTATTTGTTGGCGCTCGTGTTATTGACTTTGTACAGGAAGGTGCCTATGCAGCGCGTGGTGCTCTCATTATATCCGAGAAGTCAGGTGTTATTGCGGAAACAATTGCCCTACGAATGGAGCGCGGGATCACTATATTAGAAGGTCATGGACACTTTACTAAACAGCCTAAGGAAGTTATTTATTGTGTGATCGGTCGCAACGAAGTTGTACGCCTAAAATCCATTGTTCATGAAGTGGATCCGCACGCTTTCGTTTCTATTATAGAAGTACGTGATGTGGCAGGAGAAGGCTTCACTCTTGATGATCAAAAACAACCGCTTCATTAAGTGTTTGAAGATAAAAAACTTGTTATAGTGGTGTACCACCATAACAAGTTTTTTTCTTAGTCATCGCTACGCATATTCGTAAAAATTAAAATTAAACGTAATAACTCTAGTACAGCTACCGCTGCCGCTGCTACATATGTTAATGCTGCAGCACTCAATACTTTTCGTGCTGGTCGTTCTTCTTCATTTGTAATAATGCCAAGCGAATTCATTTGAACTAATGCTCGCTTTGAAGCATCAAACTCCACTGGAAGTGTCACTAATTGGAAAACAACACCTGCTGCTAATAATATGATACCTAAAAGCAAGAAATTCGTACTACTTGCAAAAATACCAATCATTACAAAAATCCAAGACGCATTAGAAGAAATATTTGCCACTGGGACTAGCTTACTACGTAATGTAAGCATAGAATAAGCTTCTTTATGTTGGATGGCGTGACCTACCTCATGGGCAGCTACCGCAGCACCTGCAACACTCGCTTCATAAAAGTTACTTTCTGATAAAGCAACTGTTTTGGTTGCCGGATTGTAATGGTCAGACAACACACCTTGTGTTGGCACAACTCGTACATCATATAAGCCGTTCGCATCTAAAATCGCACGCGCTACCTCTGCACCTGTTTGGCCCTTCATTGTACGTTGTTTCGCAAATTTATTATACGTGCCTTTTACTTTCATTTGTGCATAAAGTGGCAGCAGCATAATAATAATAAAATAAACAATATACATGCTTGTTGACAATATTCTAACCCCTTTCTACCTCGATACTATAATTCTATAATTTATACCCTAATTCGGCAAATATTTACGCCACCTAATTGAGAAAATCGCAAGGAGAATACATGCAATTGATAACCAAAATGTAAAGTAGCCAATATAGCTTGTGTACTTGACTAAATCCCCATACATAGGCATTTGTCCAAACACATAGTCAATGACATCATTATGGAGCGTCCAGACAGCTGCTATCACTACATGCGAATAAGTGAATACATATTTCTTCATATATAATATAGCTTGAACGGCCATTGCAAAATGTGAGCCAACTAGCATCCAACCTTGCCAACCGATCGATCCTGTTTCAACTAATGTCCAAATATTCATGACATCAGCCCACAGACCGTATTTCACTAATGTTACAAGCGCTAATACTTCCATTAGCGGCCATCTTTTTCCCATAATCCAAGCCATTAACACAAAGCAAAAGAATAAGCTAGCTGTCGGGCTATCAGGAACAAAAATATAAAAAATAGGCTTAGTCATGGCTAGCTGCCATCCATACCAATAATAGCCATAAATTGTGCCTAATAGATTAATAATAAGTAGCGCAATTAAGAATGACTTATGGTTTAGAAGATACCAAAGATTTGCACGTGTTATTTGCATAAATTCAACTCCTTGCGCTTTACTAATAATTCTTTGTTATGTATAGGGAAAATTCTTATTTCCAGGTGAAATTATTTCCACAACTTCAATATGTGCTAATGGATTGAATTCATTCGCTTTTATCTATTTTTCGACATTTTTCGCTAAATTACTGAGGACAAGGGAACCTTTTCGGCTAGCTTTCAGTCCCAATATTATAACAAGGTCGAAAAAAAAGAGCCAGTTTCCTGACTCTTTTACTATTACTCAGCTTTTAAACTTTCGATAAATTCAGCAAGTTTCTGAAGATCTTCATCTGAACCTGTCCATAATCCTGGTGGCATGTTACCACGACCATTATGAGCAATGTCCTTAATTTCATCAGCTGTTAATCCAGTGTTCATTAGAGATGGTGCACCTGCTCCACCTTCTAAGCCTTCACCGTGACATGTAATACATGCTGAACCAGCGTATAGTTTATAACCTTCTGATTCTTTATCGAATTCAACTGTTTCTACGATTGCACCCATAGCTTTTTGAGCTTCCCAGTCGTGGTTAACAACTGACTCCCAAGTTAGGTAGAACATAGCAGCTAGAGTTAATAACATAAACGCTGTCGGTAATGGACGTTTAGATGGACGACGTTCTGGACCCTTGTCTAAAAATGGCATTAATAATAGCGCTCCAAATGCAAGACCTGGAATTACAATTGCTCCAATTACATTGTATGGACCAGAAGCAAATGAGTATTTTAAAAGTTGATACATGAATAAGAAGTACCAGTCCGGTAGCGGTGTATATGCTCTAGTTGGATCTGCCGGCCCTTCAAGTGGTGACGGGTGAGCGACAGTTAATAATAAGTATCCAATTAAAAATACAGCACCTACCATCCATTCCTTCAGTAAGAAGTTCGGCCAGAAAGCTTCCGTCTTACCTGGATATTCGGAATAATCCTTTGGAACGTTCGGCATTCTGTGATTCGCTTTAATACGAGAATCGCCGACAAATTTCATTCCTTTTCCGCGATGCATAGTGTCCCCTCCTTTTAAAGATCATCGAACCGTCAAGACAATCACAACGGCCCTGAAATTCCTTGACGACGAATCATGATAAAGTGTGCTGCAAGTAACCCAAACAATACTGCAGGCAAGAAGAATACATGAATCGCAAAGAATCGAGTTAACGTTTGAGCACCAAGAATTGTAGTGTCACCCGCTAATAATACTTTAATCATCGAACCGATAAACGGTACAGATGCTGCAATTTCGATACCTACTTTAGTAGCGAATAATGCTTTCATATCCCATGGTAATAGGTATCCTGTAAAGCCAAGACCCATCATTACACCAAAAATACCTACACCAACCATCCAGTTTAACTCACGAGGTTTCTTATAAGAACCTGTGAAGAATACACGAAGTGTATGTAAGAACATCATTACGATAACTAATGAAGCTCCCCAGTGGTGCATACCGCGCACGATTTCACCAAACGCTACTTCGTTTTGTAAATAATAAACTGATTTCCAGGCATTCACAACGTCTGGTACATAATACATTGTTAGGAACATACCAGATAGAATTTGAATTACTGTGATGAAGAATGTTAATCCACCGAAGCAGTAAACGAATGCTGAAAAATGATGTGCAGGGTTAACGTGCTCTGGCACTTCGTGGTCGGCAATATCACGCCAAATAGGTGTAATATCTAGGCGTTCATCGACCCAATCATAAATTTTATTTAGCACTGTTGTCGTACCCCCTTACTTATTTAACTAGAGTATTTGCTTTAGCTGGACCAATCATTAAATAGCCATCTTGTTCTTGTACTTCAAATTCATCCAACGGACCTAGAGGCGGTGTACCTGCAATGTTTTTCCCGTTTTTCTCATAACGTCCTGCGTGACATGGACAGAAGAATTGACCTGGGTGTGCAGAATCTCCATTCCAGTCAACCATACATCCTAAATGCTTACAAACAGGTGAAAGGGCAATGATTTGATCGCCACTTTTATAAACCCAAGCTACATCTGTAACCTGTGATTTGTACCATGCATCCACTTGTTCATATGAAAAGTCAACTTTTACAGGCTCTTCAGTCAAGTCAGCGATTTTATGCTCTGTTTTTACAAAATCTCCACCCTCATGCTTTTGTAGCACAGGATCAATTGCAAAGCGAAGCATTGGCATTAGCATACCTGCCGCCATAAATCCACCTACACCAGTAAGAGTATAACTTAGAAATTGACGACGTGAAACTCGATTATTACTCATTATTTTCCCCCCTCTAACTTAAAGGTCAGTCCAACGGACATACTTTTACAAATAGTAATACTAGGACATATATATGATATATCAAGTCCATAGCTTGGTCAATATAGCATTCTGTGGAAAGCTGGAGAATGTGAACATTTATTGAAACTAATTGTTAAATCTGTGCCCATTTGGTCGAAAGCATCGGAACCACTTGTCGTAATTGATCTTCGAGAATGGATTTTTTCACACCTGCATCCATACTTTCTAACGGAATTGCTGGTAACCAAATAATATTTACTATATCTCCAATATTTGTCCAAGAGTGGTCACAAGTAATGAAGAACACATGCTTAAAGCCAGCATTATGTAATTGTGTTTCAAATTGCTTCGGTAATTCTTCGTTTTTTAAAGAAGCCATATAAGAAAAAGGTGGCATGACTAGTAAACGGCCTTTAAACTGTTGTTCTATGAAAGAAGTTAAAGACATTAGAAAATCTACCTCAGCACCACTTTGTTTCATTTTCTCAGGAGCCAAATCGATGGATATGAGCGGAACTATCGCAGTATCGATGAAATCCTTCTGTCCCAAAAACGATGTCACATCGTTTGCATTAAAGTACATTCAACAAACCTCCTTTGTCGCATAATAAAAAATGCCCTTTTCCACTCTTCAAATAGGATACCCAATTAAAAGTGAAAACAATCATTCATTCACTAGTAATGTTACCATATTGAAGTGGGTAAAGGACATTCAATTTTTACCTATAACTAAGGTAAATTAGCCGTTTCCTTTAATGCTTGTAACAAATTAGACAATTCATAAAAACGTTCTTCATCTCCCTGATCGAGGGCTTCATCAATTTGTGCAAGTAATTTTTCTTCTTGGAATACGAGTAAGCTATTGGAAAGCAGTTCTTCTGCCAGTAAACGATCTTTTTCACTAACTAACAGTGTCTCTGGCATATAAGGGTTTTCTTCTAGAACTGCTAAGTATTGTGCACTTGGTGGTATATTTGGAAAATTCAACTGTATATACATATCTTCTTGCTCGTGTAAGCGTAAATCATGGAAAGACTTTTCGGCGTCTGCTGTCATTACATTGCCTTTATAGAAACGAAAAGGAACACCTGTTGAATCAACTGTTGACATCACCATTGCTCTCGGACAATAGTGAGCTTCTTCCACGAATCGGATTCGTTTTAATAAGTCATCATTGCTAAGTAAGTAATTTAAAATCCAAACACACTCACGACGTTTCAATTGATAATTTTTTAAAAACCATCGAACAAATGCTTTTTTATCAACAACTGATACAGAAGCAGTCATACCCACTCCCTCCTTTACTCAAATTCTAAGGCTTCTAACTTCTCTTGCCATTCTGGTTCACCTGGTTGAATGTTCATTAATTGTTCAAGAACCACTTTCGCCTCTGAACGTTTTCCTTCCTCTAATAAAAAGTACACATATTTTTCTAAAAATGTTGCGTCTTCCTTAAAATCATTATATGCCAAACGGTAAAATTCGTATGCACGGTCGTACAATTCTAAATTTTCATATGCCTCCGCCGCAAATGGGTATAACGTGCTCCATTCAAAATCATTTTGCTGTAGAGTCTCAAATAATTCGATAACATCTTCATTCCGTTCTTGTTGACCTAACACAGAAATAAGTGCTAATACGGCTTCCATATATTCAGGATCTAACGCTATTGCTTCTCGTAAATATTGCTCTGCATCTACTGGCAAACTATTTTTCAATGCCATTTTCCCAGCAAATAAATAGAGTGTTTTATCATATTCATCGCGCTTTAATCCCTCTTGGATTGCCGCATAGGCTTTTGGATTTTCCTCTGTCATCGCATAGCTTTCTGCCAGCAATAAGTAAGCTGAGAAGTAATCAGGATCTAACTCTTTCAATTCCTCTAATTGTTTAATAGCCATCTCGTATTTTTGGGATTGGAAGGCTGAATACGCAGCACCAAATAAAATATCCGGTTTTACCTCATCGTCAAGCGCCTTTAAATAGTAATCCAATGCCGTTTCGTAGGCAGCCCCGGCACGATAAACCTCCGCCAATCGCTCCACAAGATGAATACCAGCAAATTCAGCTTGTTGTTCATATAATTCTTCATACAATCTTGCAGCTTCTAAAAAACGACCTGTTTCAAATAACAGCTCAGCTTTGGCAAAATGCAGTAATGGCTCGTCTGGTAAAATTGCTAGTGCTTCATTTATACGTATCTCAGCTACTTCAAATAACCCCTGCATCTGATAATAATCAGCTAAAACTAATAATGCTTGAGGATATTCTGGTGATGCTTCTTCAATTTCAAGCAATAAATTTAATGCTTCATCTTCATCACCAAGCTCCATTAAAACATTTGCACGATCTATTTTTAACTGTGCCTCTTCTGGGAATAAAAATTGTAAATGCTCCAGAACGCGGTCAGCTTCTTTCATGTACCCATATTGCATAAAAATTTCTGCAAGTGCGTAAATTTCCTCGGGTAGCTCCTTCACTAAAAATGTTTCAAGTAGCTGATCTATTAATGCTAAGTCTCCCTGTTCAAGTGCTTGCATCATTTCAGTCATCGCATTGTTCACAGTCATTCACCTATTCTTTCTTTGATACCTTTATGCTACAAAACATTTACCACCGAAACAAGAAAAAACTCCCCAAAAACTTGGAGAGTCAATCTTCAATTGTTACCTTACTGCCTCAATATGTTCAAAGAATGATGGATACGATACAGCAATACACTGTGCATCATCTAAAGTGACTGAGCCTTCGGTAATTAAAGCAGCCACAGCACCCATCATGCCAATTCGATGATCGCCATATGTTTTGAGACTTGCACCTTTCAATGGTGTTGGCCCTTCAATAATCATACCATCATTTGTTGCTTCGATGTTAGCACCCAGCTTTTTTAATTCAGTTACAACCGCTGTAATACGATCTGTTTCCTTTACTTTTAACTCTTCGGCATCTTTAATAATCGTTTGACCGTGTGCCTGTGTAGCAAGTAAAGCAAGGATTGGTATTTCATCAATTAAACGAGGAATCAATTCTCCCTCGATTGTTGTACCGGATAAAGTAGATGTTTGAATTTGAATGGTCGCTGTCGGTTCAGCTTGACGATCATCATTTGGGATCACTGTCATCGTTGCGCCCATTTTTGAAAGAACCTCGATAATTCCATCACGCGTTGGATTAACGCCAACATTTTCAAGAGTTAATTGACTAGTATTGCAAATTGCCCCTGCCACTAAGAAAAAGGCTGCTGACGAGATGTCCCCTGGTACAGAAACATGGGTCCCACTTAATGTTTGTCCACCCTCTAATGAAACGACTCCATCCTTCACTTCGACATCGGCACCAAATTGACGCAGCATTCGTTCAGTATGATCTCTTGACACTTCTGTTTCTCTAACAATCGTTGTACCCTCAGCACGCAAGCCTGCAAGTAATATAGCAGATTTAACTTGAGCACTTGCTACTGGCATTTTGTAATCAATGGCCTGTAGTTTTGTACCTTGAATGGCTAATGGTGTATATTGACCGTCTGCACGTCCCGTAATATGGGCTCCCATTTGACGCAGTGGATCAATGACGCGTCGCATTGGTCGCTTGCCGATTGATGCATCCCCTGTCATGACTGAATGAACTGTAGAGCCTGCTAAAATTCCAAGCATTAAACGTGTAGTTGTACCAGAGTTACCTGTATATAACACGTCAGTAGGCTCCTGCCAGCTATTCATCCCTGGACTTTCTATCGTTACATTCGTTCCTTCCACCTCAATATGCACACCAAGCTTCTGGAAGCAATCAATGGTACTTAAACAATCTTCCCCAAGTAAAAAACCTTCTACTGTTGTTGTCCCAGTAGCAATGGAACCGAACATCACAGAACGGTGAGAGACCGATTTATCGCCTGGAACAGTTAGTGATCCCTGTAAAGATGGCTTATTGTATTGTAAAACTTTTTCACTCATTAATTTTTCCCTCCAATATGAAGACAGAAAGCGCCGTAAAGCCGACGCTTTCTTTTTCTATGAAATATACGTTTCAAAATTGGCACGTTTTTGAATACATGCTGCGGCACGTTCACGGTCATTTTCGCTTTGGAAACTAATGACCAAAATACCGAAAACATCCTCTCTTGACTCGACAATCCTTAAATTCGTAATACTTATTGCCTCATCAGCCAGCAAACCTGTTACCTCGGAAATGACACCTGGATAGTCTGGAACATCTACGTATAAGTCGAACGCTGTATACATAGCTCCTGCGCTAATTGGTAATTCATCTCTCAGTTCTTTGGCAATAGAAAAATAGTCTTCAATATCCCGAGAAGTACCATTCGTCAGCAATTCCTTAATACGGCCCATTTCTTTTTCCCAGCCTTCTAGCTGAGTCAGTAGCTCATCACGATTTTGTAAAGTGATATCTCGCCATAAAACCGGGTTGGAAGAAGCTATACGCGTGACATCACGGAAACCACCCGCGGCAAGGGAGCGAGTCATAGGGTATTCCCCATTCTCCTCTCCTAATTGATGCACAAGGGAAGCTGCAATGATATGTGGGAAATGACTTACCACAGCTGTCATATGGTCATGCTCATTTGCAGAAACACTAACCACTTTTGCATGCGTGAATTTTAAGAGGCTTTCCAGCTGTGCCATATGAACAATTTCTTCACCAGCAAGCGGTGTAAGCATATAGTATGCATTTTCAAAAAGATGCGCCTTTGCAGCTAATACGCCACTTTTATGTGAACCTGCCATTGGATGTCCACCAATAAACGTAATGCCAAGTTCACGTAATTCGCCAGCTTTTTGCATAATTAATTTTTTTGTACTTCCTGTATCTGTTACGATGACTTTATTTTTTAATGGCCATGATTTTAATTGCTCCATCCATTCAAGCGTTGCATTAACTGGTGTACCGAAAATAATGATATCGACATCACCTGCAATTGCCTGTGGATCCGTTACAGTGTCATGTACAATATTTAATGCTTGCGCATGCTCACGCGTTTGAGCATCCATGTCATAGCCAATAATCCTTGTGTCTGGTGCCTTCTGTAAAGCAAGGGCGATGGAACCACCGATTAATCCTAGCCCAATAACGAGCACATTGCGTGTCATGCAAATACTCCTTGCTCTTTTAATACATTGTCAAGTTGAACTAGCAATGCTGCATTTTGGGCTTCAGTACCGATTGTAACACGGATAAATCCTGGTAATCCTAAAGCATTACCACTGCGCACAATAAAGCCCTTTTTCATAAGCTCTTGGAAAATGACATCACTATCAGCCTTTGTATCAAAGAAAATAAAGTTCGTATCAGATGGGAAGTATTTTAGATTATGTTTTTCACAGAATTCAACATATTGCTTTTTACCATTTTCATTTGCTTCACGACATGCTTCTATATATTCCTGATCGCTTAGTGCAATAGCAGCTACAGCTTGGCTTAAACTCGTATTATTAAACGGACCTCTGACCGGATCAAGCTTTTCAATGACAGTTGGCTGTCCAATCGCATAGCCAACTCGGAACGATGCCAAACCATATGCTTTAGAGAATGTACGTAATAAAAGAACATTTGGATATTGATCGATGATTGGTAGAGTATCCTTATGTTCAGGATGTGTCACGTATTCAATGTACGCTTCATCTAATACGACAAGTACATCATTTGGTACCTTGGCAAGGAAGGCACGTAAAGCCGTATCTGGAATTACAACACCAGTAGGATTATTCGGACTACATACCCATACGACAGCTGTTCGATCATCAATTGCAGCCGCCATTGCATCTAGATCATGTGCACCCTCTACACAAGCAATTTTACGTATTTCAGCACCTTCAATTTCAGCATTATGCCAGTATTGGGAGAATGATAGATCAGCCATAATGGTATTTACCCCTGGATACAACAATGCACGAGTAATAATAGCAATGATATCGTCAGAGCCGTTACCAAACAGAAGCTGTGTCTCTTGAACGCCTAGATGATTTGCAACAGCTGTACGTAAATTTTGTGCATAGCCATCTGGATAAAGGGCATGATTCACTGCATTATTTTGTAAATATGCTGTCACCTTAGGTGAGCATCCAAATGGATTTTCATTTGATGCCAATTTAATCACTTCTTTTAAGCCATATTCACGTTGCACTTCTTCAATTGGTTTTCCTGGTTTATACGCTTGCATACCGTCCAATTGTTGTTTCCACTTCATCTAAAACATCTCCTCTACTTATTTAGCTTGTGCTAAATCTGGTCTTAATTTCACTGCATCATTGAGATACAAGTGCTTCACGTCTTTTTGTGCTACCTCTACATTTGCATGAATTAATACTCGAATACATAATGGTAGTGCATTCGGCACATCCATTTCATGTGTACACATTACTGGAACATATTGCCACCCTTCCATCAAGCGTACTGCACGAGCAGGAAATGCTGAGGTAATATCCGGCGTAGTAGAAATTAAAATGGATGCAATATCATCTATTTCTACATTATTTGCTGCCACAACCTCACGCACTAATCTTGCTGTCTCATCCCATACAAGCTCTGGCTTGTCAGATTCAATTGTAATTGCCCCTCTAAGTCCACGAATCATACAAGCACCTCCGCTAATAACTGTCTATATTCGGCATCTACTTCTTGGCATTCTTCTAAATCAATTGCCCGCACAAATGGTTTACCAATTTTTTCCAATAAAACAAATTGTAAAATGCCATATTCCGTTTTTTTATCTTTCATTAAATAGCTTGTTAATTGTTCAAATGTATAGTCATTAACAGCCTCAAAAGGATAGCCATTTTTAACTGCAAATTGTAAAAACGCTTTGCTAAACGAACGATCTAGCTCCCCATAACGTTCACTCAATAATAAGCAATACACAAGACCAATCATGACTGCCTCACCATGAGCTACTTTTCCGTAGCCTGCAGCTGCTTCAATCGCATGTCCATATGTATGGCCCAAGTTTAAAAACTTTCGAACAGATTGCTCTGTTTCATCCTCGGCTACAATTTTTGCTTTAACCTCAATCCCTTTTTTTAACTGACTCGCTAATTCCTGCCGATTAAAATGTATAACGGAATCTACTGCCATTAATTCCTCTAACCATGCTGGATCAGAAATCATCGCATGTTTGATTAACTCAGCTGTTCCTGAACGGATCTCGCGTACAGGTAAGGTTTCAGAGAAAACTGTATCGTAAATAACACCTTCTGGCTGATAAAATGCACCAATCATATTCTTTCCTAATGGATGGTTAATAGCGGTCTTCCCGCCTACTGCTGAATCATGCGCCAAAATAGTTGTTGGAATTTGAATAAATGGAACTCCACGCATATAGGTTGCTGCAACAAACCCCGTTAAATCTCCAACAGCCCCGCCACCAAAAGCAAAAATAAATGATTTCCGCGAGCATTTTTGCTCTAGTAAAAAAGTTTGAGCTGCATAATATTGCTCAAAGGTTTTGCATGCTTCGCCACCAGGCAAAATAAACACTTCAAAATCATATGGGAAATTTGCCTTGAAATAGTCTCCCTGTGCCTCCCATACATGAGCATCTGTAAAGACAAACAGTTTATCTGCTTTTTTTAGCTGATCCGCAAATGTTTGAATAGCTTTAGTAAGAAATCGATGGCCAAGTACAACCTCATAATGATGTGATTTTGTTGCAACTGGAACACGCATAAATTAGAACCCCTTCGTATATTGACGATGTTCATCAATTTGAGCTTTTAGTTGTGGTAATTGATCACTATGGAATTGCTCCAAAATAACATTCGCTATTTCCCAGGCAATAACATGCTCAGCTACTACTGATGCCGCTGGTACCGCACAGCTGTCAGAACGCTCAACGCTTGCTTTAAATGGCTCTTTTGTTTCGATATCCACACTTTGTAATGGTTTATATAATGTAGGGATTGGCTTCATTACACCGCGTACAACAATTGGCATACCAGTAGACATACCACCCTCTAAGCCACCAAGTCGATTAGTCGCACGTGTATAGCCTTCTTCTTCAGTCCAAATAATTTCATCATGAACTTCTGAGCCTTTACGACGTGCCATCTCGAAACCAAGCCCAAACTCAACACCTTTAAATGCATTGATAGATAGCATCGCTGCAGCCAACTTAGCATCGAGCTTACGATCATAGTGTACATATGACCCTACACCTGCTGGCATACCTTCCACAATGACTTCAACAACACCGCCGATAGAATCGCCAGCTTTTTTTGCTTCGTCAATCGCTTCTACCATCTTGGCAGAAGCGACAGGATCTACACAATAGCAAGGATCCGCTTCTACGATGGCACGAATTTCATCGACTGTTTTCCCTTCCACTAAAGATGTATCAGCCTTAATTCCAACAATCTCCGTAACATGTGCGACAATGGAAATACCTAATTCATTTAATAAAGCCTTCGCCACTGAGCCGACCGCTACACGTACAGTTGTTTCACGAGCTGAAGAACGCTCTAATACATTTCGTAAATCACGATGTCCGTATTTCATGCCACCAACTAAATCCGCATGGCCTGGACGAGGTCGTGAAATTTGACGTTTGATATCCTCAGGATTCACATCTTCTGCTAATGGCTCAGCACCCATAATTTTTGTCCAATGCTTCCAATCATCATTGGTTACAACTAATGCGACAGGTGATCCAAGTGTTTGTCCATGACGAACGCCTGCGACAATCTCTACTGTATCTGTTTCGATTTGCATGCGTCGTCCACGTCCATGACCTCCTTGACGTCGTTTTAAATCGTGATTAATTTTTTCTGCTGTAATGGGTAAGAGTGACGGTAAACCTTCAATAATAGTTGTTAGTTGGGGGCCGTGTGACTCACCCGCTGTTAAGTAACGCATAAACGCTTTCTCCCTTCAACTCGCTAAAGTATGTATTTTTCACTATAACATATATTCTTTAAAAAAACAGTCCTTTTGCAAATGTCTTTTAAGTTCATTCTATTTACATAACCTAAATGCGAATATTCTGAACGACTTGCATAAAACCTTACTACACTACTGAAGTGAAGTGCTAAAATTTATAAAAAATACGCCTTTGCTTAGGATAAGCGAAAAGCGTACGAATTATCTATGTTAATGCTTTAGTTACTATATGTACATGATGAAACCAGTCATTTGTACAAAGCTTTTCATTCATATTATTAACTGTTTTTTCGATAGAAGAATGTATCCTCTACTTCAAATTCGTAACGAGATGGATTAAAAATTTGCTCTGTCGATCCTACAAATAGTATGCCATCCTTGCGTAAGGCTTTACTAAAATCGTTATAAATTTGATCCTTGGCTTCTTCCGTGAAATAGATCATTACATTGCGGCAAACTATTAAATCATAATTGCTATCATAGGTATCATTAAGCAAATTTTGTTTTTTAAAGGTCACACAACGCTTAATCTCATCCTTCACGCGGTAGAAGGAGCCCTCTTGTTCAAAATATTTAGCTTTAATGTCATTTGGCACTTCTGCTAATGAGCGTTCTGGATAGACACCTAATTTCGCTTTTTGAATGACATTTTCATCTAAATCAGTAGCAATAATTTGAATTTGAGATAAAGGCACTAATTGAGATAAGACCATTACTAATGAATACGGCTCTTCTCCTGTTGAACAAGCAGCACTCCAAATTTTTAAACGCTTATTTGTTTGTAATAGCTTAGGTAATATTTTCTTTTGCAATACGTCCCAACGCTTTCCATTACGATAAAATTCAGAAACATTAATCGTCATACGATCTAAAAACTCATTCATTAAATCACGATCTTGTTCAAGTACCTTTAGAAAGTCAACAAAATTTCGATAACCTTTTTTTTCATAAAGTGAGGTTAATCGTCTTTTCATTTGCGCTTCTTTATATAACGCTAAATCTATTCCTGTTTTGCGCTTGATACCTTCTATAAACTGTTCATAATCAGACATATGGTCATCTTCCCCTCTAGCGTCGTAGTTCCATTATAGCGGAAAAGAGACAATCCTGAAATAGTCTTTCTCATGTATACCCATCTACTTGCTTGAGTTTTGTTTTTCCTCTAATAGTAGCACCTTCGACTGTTCTAATTCAAGGCGCATTTTTTCCGTTTCAATCGTATAGGTTTCTAATCGAAGTTTTTCTAATTCCACTTCTTTTTCGATAGCCTTTAATTTAATTTTTTGCTGTCTCGTACGGGAATCTGTAAAAATCCCAGCTAAAGAAATAATAACCCCACCAATAATCGCTACAATGGCAATTGACAATACGACCACTTCCTTTCGTTATTCAAATTATACGGCAAAATGAAAAAAATAGTTTCACTTTTCAGGAATTTATTTCAATTAAAAAAAGAAGGTAGCTTTTCACTACCTTCATTCTAGCTAATTGACTAAACTTGTACACGGTAATCTTTTAAATCTTCTCGTAATTTCGCCTTCAAAAATTTACCTACAGATGTTTTTGGTACTTCCTGAATGAAAACAATATCATCTGGAATCCATGTTTTATGGAATTGCGCTTGTAAATTTTCGATGAGCTCCTCTTTAGAAATGGAATCCTTATATTCTGGCTTTGGCACTACACATGCCAAAGGACGTTCCAGCCATTTTTCATGTGGGATAGCAATCACAGCAGCTTCAAAGACTTTTGGATGAGACATTAAGGCATTTTCTAACTCAACTGACGAAATCCATTCACCACCGCTCTTAATTAAATCTTTTGTACGATCGGTAATTTTTATATAGCCATCCGGCGTCATTACTGCAATATCCCCTGTATAAAGCCAACCATCCTTAAAGGCTTCATCTGTACGCTCATCTTGATAGTACTCATTTGCGATCCATGGACCTCGTATCGTTAGCTCTCCCATTGTTTCGCCATCCCATGGGACCTCGCCATTTTCATTCACAACACGAGTTTCAAGAAGGGGCATGGTCATCCCTTGGGTAATGCGAACATGCATTTTTTCATCAGCCGTGTAGTCCTGCATATGGGTTAAATACGTTGATAAGCTTACAAGTGGAGAGGTCTCCGTCATCCCATACCCAGTCATATAAGGAATCTTCAGCTCCTCCTCGAAGCCCCTTACAAGACCAATAGGTGAGGCAGATCCGCCACAAACAATTAATCGCATTGACGATAGGTCACGAGGGTGTAGACGTTGCTCCTGTAAAACACCGAGCCAAATAGTAGGTACACCTGCCGTCAAGGTTACTTTGTACACGTCAAAAAGCTCAAGTAAAAGCTGAGGCGTAAACATAGGCCCTGGTAATACCTGAGTGGCACCAAAGGCTACACTAGCAAAGGGGAAGCCCCACGCATTGGCATGAAACATGGGTACAACAGGTAGCACAACATCCGACTCACAAATGGCAATACTATCTGCAAGCCCAGCAGTTAAACTGTGAAGGACGATACTGCGATGTGTATAAACTACTCCCTTCGGCATACCAGTCGTTGCACTCGTATAACACATGCCAGCAGGTGTATTTTCATCTAAATCATCTGGAAATGTGAAATGCTCATTGGCATCTGCAATTAGTGCTTCATAGGACAAAGCATTTGGAATGGGTATAGATTCTAGTGCCACAGCATCTCCCATAATAATAATGTGTTTAACCGTTTTTAACTGTGAAACAAATGGTGCGATAAGGGGCACTAAATTGTCGTCAATTAATAATATTTCATCCTCCGCATGATTAATAACATAGACAATATGCTCTGGTGCAAGTCGAATATTAATCATATGCAGGACTGCTCCTGCACATGGTACAGCAAAATAGGCCTCCAAATGACGATGATGATTCCAAGCAAATGTCCCAACCTTCGTGCCCTGCTGCATACCTAATTTTGTAAGAGCATCCGCTAATTGACGAGTTCGTTTGACATACTCTTTATACGTAAATTCATGAATAGTTGTAGCGCTTGTTCGCGAATATATTTTCTTTGACTGAAAAAATCGTTCTGCCCGATTCAAAAAACTTGTTAATATTAAAGGCGTATCCATCATATGCATGTTACCGCTCCCCTTTGCTGACAAATTTTCGAAACAACCAAGGCTGACTGCTGCTACAATTAAAAAGATTTACTTCGGCTGCATCCGAATGGCTCCATCCAAACGAATGACCTCACCATTTAACAAACCATTTTGGATAATGCTTTCTACCAGAAGTGCATATTCGGATGGCTTGCCAAGTCGTTTAGGGAATGGCGTCATTTGTGCAAGAGCCGTCTTTGCAGGCTCTGGTAAAGATGCAAACATAGGTGTTTCAACTAAACCGGGTGCAATAGTCATCACACGCACACCAAACTCCGCAAGCTCACGTGCAATTGGTAATGTCATGGCTGCTACGCCACCCTTTGACGCACTATAGGCAGCCTGTCCAATTTGTCCGTCAAATGCTGCTACGGACGCCGTATTAATAATAACGCCGCGCTGTCCATCCTCGTTTGGCTCATTACGCTGCATTTTCTCAGCTACTAGACGGATGACATTGAATGTACCGATTAAATTAACCGTTATTATTTTTTCAAATAAACTAAGTGCATGAATTCCCCGCTTGGAAATTACTTTGCTCGCATCTGCAATTCCTGCACAGTTCACCGCTACATTTATATGGCCAAATGCATCTATGGCTTGCTCAAGACCTGTTGCTACATCTTCCTCCTTCGTAACATCTACTCGTACATAGATTACATTTTCCCCTAATTCCTCTACTAGAGCTTGTCCACTTTCATCATTCACATCAAAGATGATGGATTTACCACCTTGTTCGACGATGTGACGAACAGTCGCCTCTCCTAAACCGGATGCCCCACCTGTTACAACTGCAACTACTTCATGCTTCCTCATTGCACATACCCCCCTTTACATTTTTTCAATAATCGTAGCATTAGCCATCCCCATACCTTCACAAATAGCTAGTAAGCCGTACCGGTAATTTTCTCGTTCCATGCGATAGAGCAAAGTCGTTAACAATTTTGTTCCGGTAGCACCTAATGGATGTCCTAGTGCAATTGCTCCGCCATCTGGATTGAGCTTCTTTGGGTCCCCACCAATTTCCTGCAACCACACAAGTGGCACAGGTGCAAAGGCTTCATTAACCTCATACGTATCGATATCCTCTATGTTCAAGCCAGATCGTTCTAACGCCTTTCGAGTTGCTTCGATTGGTCCCGTTAACATCAATGTCGGGTCAGAACCTACAACAACTCTTGTGATAATTTTAGCGAGTGGCTGAATACCAAGTTCCTGTGCCTTATCCAATGCCATCACCACTACTGCTGATGCCCCATCACTCATCTGACTAGCATTACCAGCCGTAATGACGCCATCCTCTTGAAAAACAGTTTTTAAACCATTTAAAATGTCAACCGTAGTTTCAGCACGAGGTCCCTCATCCTTAGCAACCGTTGCGACAGTGCCATCTTCTTGAATGACTTCAATAGGTAGAATTTCATCTTTGAAAGACCCTGCTTCAATGGCTGCTAGTGCTCGTTGATGACTCTCGTAGGCATAACTATTAAGCTGCTCTTTTGATAAGGACCATTTTTCGGCTATTTTCTCTGCTGATAGTCCTTGATGTATAATATTATAATTTTCCTGTAAGCGATTACCTAAATGAGCATTTTTCATGTTAGTTCCCATAGGCACCCTAGACATACTTTCCACACCGCCAGCAATTACTATATCCATATCCCCCGCTAATATAGCTTGTGCAGCGAAATGCACAGCTTGCTGACTTGAACCACATTGACGATCAATGGTCACACCCGGCACACTATCAGGAAATCCAGCCATTAACAGGGCTGTCCGCGCAATATTTCCTCCCTGCTCTGCAGTCTGCGTCACACAGCCTAAAATGACATCATCCACTTGTTCCTTATTTATGCCTGCCCGTTGTACAGCCTCCTGCAACACATCGGCTGCCATATCATCCGCTCGAACATGACTTAATACTCCCTTACTTCGCCCAACAGCCGTTCGCACAGCCGCAACAATCACCACTTCTCTCATCTCCATTGCCCCTTTTCCTCGTCATCCTTCACAGTTTATTGACAAGACTATTAATATATTCCTCACTTAATTATCAGAATATTATAGCATTTATTGTACATGAACAAGAAGTTTTTAACAATTCTATATGGTTATAGAAATAAATGATTCACTAAGATGACTGGCCCATCTAAATAACCACTATCCTACTAACCATCTCCATTTTTAAGCAAAAAAAAAGCAACCTCAATTATATTGAGATTGCCTAATCTATTCGCAAATTAAACTAAATCTTCACCGAAGAATAAAGCGATTTCGCGCTCTGCAGAAGCAAGAGGTACTATTTTTTTACCTTCTTAGGTCCAAAATATATACAACTTCCGCAAATATTTAAATGATAAATCGCGTCTTATCTTCAATTTATTTAATATTTTTTCTTTTTGCTTCAAAATCCCTGCCTCTTTTAATTGAGAAAGCGCTCTGCAACTCCATTAAATGGTCATCTTAAGGCAACAGGTCAGCGCTAGATTTCTGTATCTTCTGTAACTTCTGTTTCTTCTTTGTTCTTATTTTTATCAACGTATGTTTCATATTCTTCTTTTACATCTGCTGGCATAGTGATTAAATATTCTTCAAATAGACTATTAAATTTAGAATATAAATCATTTGTTTTGTTGTTAAAAGATAATAGTGAACCTGTTGGTGACTGAGCTTGGTCAGCAAATTCAACATATACTCCATACATTTCTTTCAAAACTCCGTAAACCTCTTCATAACCTTCTGGAACGTCTTGTAAATACTTCATGCTATGTTGGATTTCAGTTTGAGTATCTGTTAATTCTTGCAATATTCCTTTTTCTTTATACGCATCTTGTAAATTGGTTAATTCAACATTAAAATCTTTTCTATCATCAATCGCATCACTCCATGTTTCTGAGTACATAGAGATAACAATCGCATTCTCTAAGACTTCTAAATACATGTTAAAAGAGTTAATCGCCATTTCTTCAACATACTCTTGAACTTTTTTTTCTTCTTGCTTTTTCTGATAAACAATAAAGGCTCCTATGCCACCTATTACTAATAATAATCCTATAATAATGCTAATAATTAATTTCTTTTTTGAACCTTTTTTTTCAGAAATATTTCTTTCATCTTCCTTTGTTCCAGTATCAGTAATTAAAGAACCTCCACACCCCGAACAAAACTTACTATCCTCGGGATTATCACGTCCACATTGATTACAAAACACTTAATCACCTCATAATATAATAGTACTAATATAATACCATAGCAGACTTTCTTACAGTTCATTTTTTTACATTCTTCTACCAACATAGCCAAATACTACGTTTTTACGACCAAGTTAAAATGTCCTAGTGCTTTAGAAATTATTGCAATACTTGCTCTTCTAACAGCAAATACATTATATTCTCTGTTTCAAAACTCTTGGCATATTTGTTCAATTGTTTTCGATATTGCCCGGTTTGATGATTTACTTGTATTCATTTATCAGACATTCTGCGTGATAAAGAAATTCCGATTATCCGTGCGGTCGATTCCCTGAAATAATTTGCCCCTTTACATTTTTGTTGTGCAACCTCCATGGATTTCTCGCTCTACATCCCATAATAGTCTGTCATAGACTCTTTTCACTGTGACTGCTACTTGGGATGTGGAACACTCCATAAATGGTGGTTGCCGCAAAACAAAAACTAAACTATTATGTGTCTTAAGACTTGACTTATATCCATCGATAAGCTTAAATCAATGGTTGTGTTAACTTTATTAAATGATTTTGACAAATAAAAAACCCCCTAACATTTTTTGTTAGAAGGTAAAAGTTACATCGGAAAAATAGATGATTTTTTTATTAAGTTCTATTCGTAGTTATTTTCGCTACGCTTCTTCTATTCGCAAATTAAACTAAATCTTCACCGAAGAATAAAGCGATTTCGCGCTCTGCAGAAGCAAGAGAGTCAGAACCATGGATGATGTTGTGAGAAACAGTTGTTGCATAGTCACCACGGATTGTACCTGGGTTAGATTCCTCAGGTTTTGTTGCACCCATCATTGTACGTGCAAGTTTAATTACGTTTTCGCCTTCCCATACCATAGCGAATACAGGACCAGAAGTGATGAAATCAACTAGTTCACCAAAGAATGGACGCTCAGCATGTTCAGCATAGTGTTTTTCTGCTAAATCTTTTGAAATTACCATTAATTTAGCACCTTTCATTACAAAACCGCGACGCTCGAAACGATCAACGATGTCTCCAACTACTTGACGCTCAACGCCATCTGGCTTAACCATTAAAAAAGTTTGTTCAATTGCCATGTTTAAAACACTCCTTAAATTCTTCTAACAGGTTTTACACCTACCGATAAATATTAACAAAAAATGAGGCTTTGTACAACAAAAAGCTAGAATTTGCGCTTACCCATAAACAATGCGACATCACGTAGCTTTTTCTTTACGGGATGTTTTGGCAAAGCATCTATTTCTTGTAAAGCCTTTTTCAAATATTTATCACTCATACGATTAGCTTGCTCAATTGCATGAGATTTACGCACATACTGCAACATATTTTGACGTTCGACTTCTGTTAATGTACCCGCAAATACTTTTACCAAGAATGGTTGCATCTCCGGATCATCCTTTAACAAGAGAATCGGTAAGGTAATATTGCCTTGTAATAAATCACTACCTGCTGGCTTTCCTAGCTCCTTATCTGTTGCCATAATATCTAACACATCGTCGATAATTTGGAAGCTCATGCCCACAAAGTAGCCGAAGCGTTTTAAATGACCTACAGTTTTAGCATCGACGCCTGCCGCAACAGCCCCTAGCTCACAACTAGAGGAAATAAGTAGAGCTGTTTTGCGTTTGATTCTTCTAAAATAATCCTTTAAACCTTGATCGAGTCTAAATTTATCTTCAATTTGAATAACTTCACCGTTACAAATCTCAACCATGGTACGTGCTAAAATCTGATGAACTAGTGGGTCTTCTATTTTGGTAATATATTCGAGAGCACGTGCAAAAATAAAATCGCCCGTGTACATTGCTACTCGGTTATTCCATTGCGCTTTGACAGTTGGGCGTCCTCTTCGCATATTGGAATCATCAATAACATCATCATGGACAAGTGATGCCATATGAATGAGCTCTAAAGGGACTGCAACATCCTTCATCTTCTCAATGTCATATTCACCAAATTTTGCACCTAGTAATACAAAAATTGGTCGTATACGTTTGCCACCAGCTTGTAATAAATGGAGAGAAGCATCGTTGATCAAATATGAAGATGAGTCCACCGCATTTTCTAACTCTCGTTCAATGATATCGATATCTGATTTCAAATCGGAATAGAGTAGTTTTAACTTCATCTTTTCCACGTGTGAAAACCTTCCCCCATTAACGTATCTTTTTAAAGCCTATATGCATTGCCGCAGCCCCGCCACTGTATGCTTTGTACGATACTTTTTCTAATCCTGCCTGCTCAAACAATGCCGCTAACTTTTTCATACCTGGGAAATCATTCGCAGATTCTTGAAGCCAAGAATACTCCTTATAACTTTTCGCAAATATTTTACCAAATATCGGCATTATAAATTTAAAATAAAAACGGAATAATTGACGGTAACCAGGAATTTCAGATTGAGATGTTTCTAAACAAACAACCATTCCACCTGGTTTTACGACACGGTGCATTTCCTTTAAGACTTGCAAATAATCTGGTACATTGCGTAGACCAAAGCCAATTGTCACATAATCAAACGTATCATCTGGGAAAGGTAATTCCATAGCATTTCCATGAATCAGTTCAATTTGTGGATATGATTGTACTTTTTGTTCGCCAACTTTAAGCATGTTTTGACTAAAGTCGAGTCCTTTTACTTCTCCTTTTTCTCCAACTGCCTCAGCCAATGCGATCGTCCAATCTGCCGTACCACAGCAAACATCCAATGCCTTTGATCCAGGTTTGACACCCATGTGTTTCATCGTATCATTACGCCAACCAATATGCATTTGGAAACTAATAACACCGTTCATTTTGTCATAATTATCCGAGATACTCTCAAACACTTCATGAACGTGCTCTGCTTTCGTTTTAGCCATTTTGAAAAACCTCTCTTATCCGTTAGTAGAAGCAATAGAAGCCTCTACATGTGCATGTAAAGCTTGTTTCACATCACTTTGTAAAAATGATGCACTCTCCACCATCTTCGACAGCTCTATTTTTAAATGCACTATTTTTTCCTTGATGACGCTATTAAAAGTAGTACCATGACGTTGAACACTTTCTTCAAGTGCCTTACCTATTAAGGACGTTTGTCCACGTTGATAGGCTACCATTTCTTTTTCTAAACGTAAGATCAATAAACTTTTTTCCATCAACGGTATATATTCACTAAAGGAATAAAGCTCGAAAAACTGAGCAATTAATCCTGATTCAATATTGCACATCGAAGCATACCATTGCTCGATTGTTCTTTGTTCGGTCTCATACACCTTTATCTGGTTTTCACATCGTGTCACAATTCCTTGTGACAAATTTCGTATCAATGCGACATTTCCAGACATCGCTAATATTTCATAATAACGACCACTATAAAAATCCCCAGCTAATACTGTAAGCTGCTGTTCTTTAGAAGTAGCATCTAATTCTTTTATGTGATCGTGTGCCGCTAATGCCGCATACACAATGCCAACAGTAATGGCAGCCTCTTGTTGCTCTTGTTGCCACTCTTCACCATTCAAAAACGGGACTAACAAATAAAACAATTGATTTTCATCTACCACAGGCATTCCTGTGTATTTTTGCAAAGTTCTATGACGAACATCCATGAAAATCTCTGTTTTTAACTGGGCAATTGAATTTTGAATGTATGTTGCATTCATAGACCTTACTCCATTTCACTTTCAAATACGTTAATCCTATTGAAGGCTTAACGTTTGCTTACTGAGTCATTATAGCATACGCAACGATGCGGAATAAAAAAATTTTGCTTTCTTCAAGAGGATAGGCAGTAGAGCTTTCCCATAAAAAGGGACTGCTACTGCCCATATAATTAGTTTTTCACATCTCACTCTTTTATATGTGCCTAAATGGCACGGGCTAAAAACTATTATGAAACCATATCTTGTCTATTTATTATTTTTTTGCTTCGCTATGAATCACACCATGTGCTGTATGAATCTGTGCTTTCCCTCGAATCTTCATCGCAGAAGTGTGTTCTGTAAATTGAGCAATCATAACTTCGCCGGCATCTAATTTTTCAGAATGATGGAACTTTGTATCTGTTCCACGCGTTAAACCAATGACATGTACACCATCTTCTTCAGCTTGAATAACAATATAATCTTGTGACATTCTTGTACACTCCTTAAATCCGACAAATTCTTAGTTCATCATAACATAATTAGACAAGCAATTTAAGACATTTGAATAAATGATAGAACTTCTCTACGCTTCACTTCATCTTGCTCATAAACACCACGTGCTACAGATGTTACTGTCTTAGAGCCTGGTTTTTTCAGCCCTCGCATAGTCATACACATATGCTCAGCCTCAATCACCACATAAACTCCTTTTGGTGCGAGCATTTCCATAATGGTATCAGCGACTGAAGATGTAATACGTTCTTGCAACTGTGGTCGACGAGCAATGGTTTCTACTGCACGCCCTAATTTGCTTAGTCCTGCAACAATGCCGTCATTTGGTATGTAGGCGACATGTGCTTTTCCATAGAACGGAACTAGATGATGCTCACACATCGAATAAAAAGGAATATCTTTAACAAGAACCAATTCTTCATGATCCTCGTGGAACACTGTTCTAAAATAGTCTTTGGCATCTTCATGTAAGCCACTAAACATCTCAGCATACATTTTTGCGACACGTTTTGGTGTATCTAATAAACCTTCTCGATTTACGTCTTCACCTACCGCCTCTAAAATCATTTTTACTGCTTCTTCTATTTTCAATAAATCTATATTCGACATTCGAAAAAACCTCCTGCGTATCAAAACATTACACATTTCCCTATGCATCGTAGCACATCCAAAAGGTAAGCGCAAAATGACTTACTTGTTTCACAAAAAAATTGCTGCAAGTTAGCAAATCTAGCTTTTATTATCATTATGTATAGTCAACTTGAAGTTAAAAAGAGCAGTCTTCATGTTGTTCACATGAAGACTGCTCTATGTAACTACTAGACGAGTATTATTTTACTGCGTCTTTAAGCGCTTTACCTGGTTTGAAAGCAGGTACCTTGCTAGCAGCGATTTCGATTTCTTTACCAGTTTGTGGGTTACGACCTTTACGAGCCGCACGTTCACGTACTTCGAAGTTACCAAAACCAATTAATTGTACTTTGTCACCCTTTGCAAGAGCATCTTGAATTGTATCAAATACAGCTTCAACTGCTTTAGAAGCGTCTTTTTTAGAAAGACCTGCAGCTTCAGCAACAGAGTTTACTAATTCTGTTTTATTCACACCATTCACCTCCTCTCAAAGGGTCATGAACCAATTCTGTAAAAAGAGTAACACATAGAAAACCGCTACGCAACTGTATTCATTCATGATTATAACCAAAAAATCAGTTTTTCACCCAAAAAATCAAAAAAAAGGACTTTTCGCATAAAAACGAAAAGCCCTTTTCCTATTTTTTACACTTCTTATTATTTTTTATCACTATAAAATAAATGTGACTAACCCACGATCACCTTCGTTTACCATACGTTCGATCGTTTGACGCATGCGTTTTTTGGCTGTATTTGGAACTGCATCCATTTTATATCGAATACCTTCTTTTAATACTTCATGTAATGGTGTTCCAAAAAGTTGTGTATTCCATAGAGCATCACGATCATGTAAATAAGCATGGTTCAAATCTTTTAAAAGTTGCTGACTATGGAACTCAGAGCCGATTAGCGGGGCAAATTCTGAATCCATATCGACACGAATAATGTGATAAGATGGCGCCTTCGCTTTCATTCGTACACCAAAGAAATTATTTTGCTTAATTAATTCTGGCGCTGTTGGCTCAAATTCCTGCATCATTGGTAATGTAACACCATAGCCTGTTGTATCCGCATCATGAATGGCACTTTTAAAGCGCTTTTGAGCTTCTTTTGCCTCTGCTGCTTCTTTAATAAACAGTAGCCAATCTTTTTTCGTTTCAATTGGTTCTTCTAACCACTCATTACAAACCGATTTATATAGTTCACCCTGTAAGGACACACGAATTACAGCTGTGCCAATACCAGCATCTACATGGACTACTTCACTTTGATCAATAAAATCAATAGCTTTAAAAGCATCGGATGCTTGTTGCACATCTCTAATTTTCATAACAGAAGAAAGTACTTCTTCCATCGAATCAATCAATGCAACATTTAATGGATGTGAGGCATCTAACACATCTAACCAATCTGGCTTCTCCACCTCTATCGTACGGATTGGGAATTCAAATAATGCCTCTTGTAAAATATACTGAATATCAGTTTCTCTCATTTGATCAATTGCAATGGCGATAACGGGAACATTATAACGTTCAAACAACTCATTGCGCAGTTGAACAGTTTCTTCTCTAGCTGGCATTTGGCAATTAAGTAGAATGACAAAAGGCTTGCCAATTTCCTTTAGTTGCTCAACAATCTCTTCTTCTGCCCTCTCAGCAGCTCGACGACTAATACCGTTAACCGTTCCATCAGTTGTCACTACAATTCCAATATTCGCATGATCGCGAATTACTTTATCCGTACCTATTTTCGCTGCTTCTTGGAACGGAATAGGCTCTGTATGCCAAGGAGTATGAACAAATTTTGGACCATTTTCATCTTCATAGCCTTTTGTTCCTTCGATAATGTAACCTACACAATCTGCTAATCGAATTTGAAATGGCATTTCATCGTCACCGACCACAATACGGGTTGCTTGGGCAGGCACAAACTTCGGCTCAGCAGTCATAATGACTGGCCCCGGAGAACTTTGTGGCAACTCATCCTGTGCTCGCATTCTTTCTGTTTCATCCACAATGTTTGGTAACACGACGGATTCCATTACCTTTTTTACAAATGTTGATTTACCTACACGTACTGGACCGACAACACCAATATAAACATCGCCATTTGTTCGCTCTGCAATTTCTCTAAATACTGCTTCACTCAAGGTTTCTGCCTCCTTTATCTACGCTTTTTCACTATATGCGAGCTTGTAGACAAATATGAAAAAGCCCCTCACAAATGTAAGGAGCTTGTTGATTATTCTTCTTTTTTCTTGGCGGCTTCTGCCTCTTGTTTTTGTCGTTCTTGAGCCTTCTTGACATCTGCCTTATAAGTGTCCATATCATAAACTGGCTCACCCTTCTCGTCCACTGTATACGGAACAGAGTAGGCAGGTACTACAGGAAATTTATCGACAAGTAATTGGCGAATATCATCGCCCGGTTTGACATCCGGCTTGTCTTCTTTTAGAAGTTGTCCTAAATCAATGGAATAATCTACATGCAATTCACCGTCACCAGTCATAAAGAGCGGTAATTCGACGCCAGAATAGGGGCTTTTCACAGTAACCTCTGTTTTATAGCCCAAATCCTTATAATTAATTTGGTACACATTATCAGATGATGAACCTGTTATTGGTAAATATTGTGTAGATAGTTTCCGAATTCCTATTTCGCGAATGCGCTCTGCAGCATTTAAATCTACTAGTTTAACGGTCGCTTCATGCTCAGGATCCCAAATAATATACTGATATATACCGCCTTTTTCATAGGCGTTTCCAGGGATCGTCGACAAATACTTCGGCATAAGCTTTTCAAAATCAATTAAATACTTGATATATAAATCTGTATCTAATTCGCTATTTTTAATGGGTACTAGCCCACCAGTTGCTTCACGGTATTCATTAACAGCACGCTGTACAGCTGCAAGTTGGTCCACATCAGGCGTTACCTTCGCCCTTTTCTCGTCTTCTGGGTACGCACACCCTACTAACAATATGGCGGTTGCAATTACCAACAGAAAAGCACTTAGTTTTTTCATGTTACTGACACCTCGTTATTTATTATGCTGGCCATGTGGCAACTATAAGTACCATTAAAAATGTGCCAAGTCCAAACAGTATGTATGCACATAAATTTACGATTGTTCGTAAAAATACATTCGAAATCTTGTTACGAGCTAAATAAATTAAGCCGACTGATATAATCATAAAGCCTATACAATAAAACGATACCCACATTACATCCAAAGCAGGCATATGAGCTAACGGGCCCATTTCAAATAACCACCTTTCTTTCTATGTCAAGACACAATCAAAGTATATTATACTATGTGCCTTTGTTAAAAAGAAATAGTTGTCCCATAACTAT
Organism: Lysinibacillus sp. GW823-FHT06C08; assembly: GCF_058795135.1. Lineage (NCBI taxonomy): Bacteria > Bacillati > Bacillota > Bacilli > Caryophanales > Bacillaceae > Lysinibacillus > Lysinibacillus sp. GW823-FHT06C08. Next base: position 1,192,161 of record NZ_JBXAHN010000001.1, on the reverse strand, counting down.
CAAGAAATGGACAACCTTTTAAAATGCTTTAACTATTCAATTACTAGCACATAATAAGGTGTCTCAGTAGATTCACCGAGACACCTTATTTATGTCCGTTTCATGACAAATTTAATCATAAAAATAATATTAATGCTTCATCTCGTCAATTTCACGTTTCTTCATGCGCATCATAAGTGCGTCTACTGCCACTTTCGGTGCTACTTCATTAAAGAGTACACTATAAAGCTCTGTAGAAATGGGCATTGCCACACCATACTTTTCTGCTAATTGAAAGGCAGCCTTTGTAGTACGTACACCCTCTACAACCATCCCCATTTGATCGAGAACCTCTTGTAACTTCATGCCCTGCCCTAACATATTACCTGCTCGCCAGTTTCTTGAGTGAACGCTTGTACACGTTACAATCAAATCACCCATGCCTGTAAGCCCTGAGAACGTAAATGGGTTACCACCCATTTTTACACCTAAACGAGTAATCTCCGCAAGTCCTCGCGTAATTAATGCGGCTTTCGCGTTATCCCCGTAATTCAAGCCATCGGTAATGCCTGCAGCTAAAGCGATAACATTTTTCAGTGCCCCACCAATTTCTACACCAATTACATCGTCATTTGTATAAACACGGAAAAATTGATTCATAAATAAATCCTGTACTTTTTCAGCAGCATCTATGTCCGCACATGCAGCTGTAACCGTTGTAGGATGATGAAGGACTACTTCCTCAGCATGACTTGGCCCTGAAAGCACTACAATTTCATCCACTTTTTCAGCAGGTAAGCTCTCTGCTAATATTTCAGAAATTCGCTTTAAAGAGTCAGGCTCAATTCCTTTTGAAACATGTACAAATAAAACTTTTTTAGTTAATTCAGCCGTCAATTTTTCACAAACCTCACGAATTGCTTTTGTCGGCACAGCTACAACGATTGTTTCAGCATGTGTTGCTGCCTTTGCAATATCACTCGTAGCATGTAAATTTGTTGGCAAGACCGTTTCAGGTAAATATTTTTTATTGGTATGCATACGGTTGATTTCTTCTGCCTGTTCAGCTCGATGTGTCCATACAAGCGTATCATGGCCATTTTCCGCCAGTACCATTGCCAGCGCAGACCCCCAAGAGCCTGCCCCTAACACACAAACTTTTTCCATAAAAAAAATCCTCCCTTATTGTGGGTTGTCTACACTACTTTATTTTCTTGTAAAAAGACGCCACCCAACAATTGTGTCGGGTTGGCGTATTGTATGTGTATGACGATAACTTTAAGCACGAGCACGTGTAATTAAACGAATCGGCGTTCCTTCAAAGTCGAATGTTTCACGAATACGATTTTCTAAGAAACGTTCATAAGAGAAGTGCATAAGCTCAGGTTCATTCACAAATACCACAAACGTTGGTGGCTTAATTGCAACCTGTGTAGCGTAGTAAATACGTAAACGGCGACCTTTATCGGTTGGCGCAGGATTACGTGCTACAGAATCTTCTATGACTTCATTTAAAATAGAAGATTGAATACGCATCGCATGATTCTCACTAACACGTTGGATAATCGGTAAAATTTGATGAACACGCTGTTTCGTATTAGCCGAAACGAAAATTATCGGTGCATAGTCTAAAAATAGGAAATGCTCACGAATTTGCTGCGTAAAAACATTCATCGTTTTTTCGTCTTTCTCGATAGCATCCCATTTATTTACAACAATCACAACTGCTTTTCCGGCCTCATGTGCATACCCAGCAATTTTCTTATCTTGCTCCTGAATACCTTCTTCCGCATTCATAACCACTAACACAACGTCTGAACGTTCAATCGCACGTAACGCACGCAAAACAGAATATTTCTCGGTCGTCTCATAAATTTTCCCTTTTTTACGCATACCGGCAGTATCAATAATGACATATTCCTGATCATCATACGCATAAGGTGTGTCAATTGCATCGCGTGTCGTACCCGCAATATCACTAACAATTACTCGATCTTGACCTAAGAAAGCATTCACTAAAGATGATTTCCCCACATTCGGACGACCGATTAATGAGAATTTAATTACATCATCTCCGTACTGCTCTTCATCTTCTTTCGGGAAATGTTTCGCACATTCGTCTAATAAATCCCCTAAACCTAAGCCGTGAGAGCCAGAAATTGGCCAAGGCTCACCGAAGCCCAATGCATAAAAATCATAAATCATTTCACGCATATCAGGATTATCGATTTTATTGACTGCTAGTACAACGGGTTTCTTAGTTTTGTATAAAATTTTAGCTACTTGCTCATCGGCTGCCGTTACTCCTTCACGACCATTTGTCATAAAAATAATAACGTCCGCTTCTTCAATGGCGATTTCAGCTTGTTGACGAATTTGCTCTAAAAACGGCTCGTCCCCAATTTCAATCCCACCTGTATCAATAATATTAAAATCGTGTGTTAACCACTCTGCCGAACTATAAATACGATCACGTGTTACGCCTGGGATATCTTCCACAATAGACACACGCTCTCCAACGATACGGTTAAAAATCGTCGACTTACCTACGTTCGGACGACCTACGATGGCTACTACTGGTTTCGTCATCTGTACTTCATCCTTCCAACTTCTTGTCTTTCGCTATTATACACGAAAAATGCCATTATATCATATCATATCCATAAAGTAGAACGCTATGTATGGCTTTACCAATCCAAACGATTTATTTTCGCGGTTTTATGATGTATTTTGAGTACGTAGGTGGAGGATTTTTTGAGGGTAAATCCGTCGCTTTTTGGTTTCTATTAATTGGAAGGCTTTTTCGTTATATTGCGGGCTGTATCCGTCACTTTGAGAGTTGTATCCGTCATTTCGAACTTCCTATCCATCACTTTGTGAGGTCTATCCGTCACTTTTGGGATTCTATCCGTCATTTTGCAAGGTTTATCCGTCACTTTATGGATTTCCGTCTTCGATGCTTTTAACTATCACTTTTAGAGGTTTATCCCACTTCGCTGCCTCACCGTCATCTTGTAAGATGTATCCGCCATTTTGCCAGTTCTATCCGCCACTTTTTGACTCCTATCCGTCACTTTATAGGTTTTCTCCCATTTCATTGATTCTATCTATCACTTTGCAAATCCTATCTCATCACTCCAACAAAAAGCGAGGATACAATCTTGTATCCTCGCGTTCTTCTTATTTAAAGTTTTTTAATTGATCGCCAATAACGTCTCCGAATGAGAAGCCTGTGTTTTCTTCTGGTAATTCGTAGTCAATCACTTCTTCTGCTTCTGGATTTTCGAGTAATTCTTTAATGCTTAGCGCTAATCGGCCGTCTTCAGCATTGACATCAAGGACTTTTACTTGTACTTCTTGTCCTTCTTTTAATGCTTCATGTGGTGTATTGATATGTTTGTGAGCGATTTGCGAAATGTGCACTAATCCTTCAACACCTGGGAAAACTTCCACAAATGCGCCGAAAGATGTAAGACGTTTCACTTTCCCGTCTAAAATAGCACCTTTTGCTGCACGTTCTTCGATATTAGACCAAGGTCCAGGGATCGTTTCTTTGATTGATAATGAAATGCGTTCATTTGCTGGATCAACAGATAGAACTTTTACAGTTACACCTTGTCCTTCTGATAAAACCTCACTCACATCGCTTACATGCTCATGAGACACTTGTGAAATGTGGACAAGCCCATCGATACCACCAAGGTCAATAAATGCTCCAAACGATGCTAAACGCTGTACTTTACCATCTAAAACATCGCCAGCCTTAATTTGATTAATAACATTTTGCTTTTGTGAAGCTTTTTCTGATTCCACTACTGCGCGATGAGATAAAATTAAGCGATTCTTTTCTTTATCAAGTTCAACAATTTTAAAGCTTAATGTTTTGCCTTTATAGCCCTCAAAATCATCGACAAAGTAGTCTTCTACAAGCGATGCTGGTACAAAGCCACGTACACCTAAATCTACGACAAGACCACCTTTAACAATATCCTTCACTTCCGCTTCGAAAATTTCTCCTGCGGTAAATTGTTGCTCAAGTGTATCCCATGCTTTTAAAGCATCCACTTTACGTTTTGATAGGACAAAATTTTCTTCCTCAACCTTTGTAATCATCAAATCTAACTCATCCCCAACAGAGATGACATCAGAAGCTTTCTCAATGTGCAAGCTTGATAATTCACTGATTGGGACAATACCATCAAATGGTGCACCTGGAATTGATACAGATACTGCTTTTTCATCAACTTGCTCTGCAATACCTTTGACGATATCACCCTCGTTAAACGTTTGTTCTGCATAGTTCATTTCTTCAGACATATGTAACCCTCCTTCGCATCTTCCCTTACTATTTTATTCGATATTGAAGACAAAGACAAAAATAAATCCTTTAAATTTGAAAAATGTCTGAAATTTTAGGATTTATAGCATTTTTTCTTCTGCTAATTTTAAAATAGCTTGTGCTGCATCTTCGATAGACAACGCTGTCGTATCTAAAAATACGGCATCTTCTGCTTGGATAAGTGGTGATGCTTCACGCTCACTATCTTTTTTATCACGTAATGCAATTTCTTCCTGAAGTTTTTCAAGTGAAGAGTCGATTCCTCTTTTTTGATTATCTATAAATCGTCTTCTTGCGCGTTCCTCTACAGTTGCAGACATAAAAATCTTTAGTTCTGCATCTTTCAATACATGTGTAGCAATATCGCGGCCATCCATAACGACGCCACCGTTTGCTGCCAGCTTTTGTTGTTGAGCTACTAATAACTCACGAACCTTTGCATGGGCAGCTACTTGAGAAACTGATGAAGTGACTTCATTTGATCGAATATCAGCTGATACATTGTGACCATCTAAAAAGACAAGCTGTCCCTGTGGAGATGGCTTTAAATCAATGGTACTTGCTGCTAACATTTCAGCTAATTTTGCTTCATCATCTAAATGTATGTTTTGTTGCATCGCTTTATACGTAACTGCTCGATACATTGCACCTGTATCGATGTAAGTAAAATCAAGTGCCTCAGCAACAATTTTTGCAATAGTACTTTTACCGGCACCAGCAGGCCCGTCTATCGCAATTTGAATGTTTTTCTTCATATTCTTCCCTACTTTCTGTCACCTCATATTGTATCATATAACCTATAAAAAGCCCTCTGCTAGGAGAGGGCTTTTAAAAAATTACTATGCAAAATATTAAGCATTAAAGGGATTCAATTCTTTACGACGATTGCCTAATTGACGCTCAAAGCAAAAGCGCACGATATGTTGTTGGTCAACATCATCTGAATCCGTTAGCTGGATTGTTGCAATTCGTTTAGAATCTTTTTCAAAAATACGCACGACAATTGCCTCTGTTATCACGTATTTCACATCACCATTGGCAAATGGTAAGGCAACCGTTAATTTCACCTCATCCCCATCATTGAAAGCCACTTCACCTTTCAAAATGAGGGCCAAGCCTCCTGCACTAATATCCGAAGCAACTAACTGATATTTGTGATCCTTGAACTGAACGGCCACATCCACGGGTGTTTCAACTCGTACATATTCTCGTCGTTGAATTTTAATAAATTCCTCTGGCTTTGGGCAATGCAACATAATCATAGGTATATGGCCCGCTTTACGGCCTATTACCTCCGTATTAAAGGCAAATGATTGTTTGTCCTCAGTGCGAAAGGTTGCTCTAAATTCTGAGCCATCTATCAAAAATGCTGTTTTCTTTGTCGCCATATTAATTGGATAATCAATATAAAGAATATTGTCTTGTTGCTCTACAACTTTACAGCGGAATTTCTCCACACGCTCTGTATAAGTCGGTTCAAGTTGTAATTGTGTGCCAATTTTAATCTCCATGAGCATCTCCCCGTACAATAAATATGGTTTAATTATCTCATGAGATATTAATTTTGGCTATAAAAATTGGTAGTATTTTCTTATTATTAAGTTAAATATTCCACTTTTAAAACATTATGATTTTCTGCATCAATGACGATTCTAAATGTTTCTTGTGTTTTACCATCACGCAAGGCAATGACCTCATAGCATAGACGTTGTTCAAATTCACCATTATCTGTATAAATATTTTTTACTTCTTGCACTTGAATATCATCCTGGAAGAATGTTTTCCAATCGATTGGTTTTGCTGTTTGCTTTTTAATATTTTCTTCTTGAATGTATTCCATCGCGTTTGCCCCTAACAACTCACCTGTATCTTTTGCTAATTTAAGTTGAACACCATCAGCATAAATTAATGCGTTATCCCCTGGATGTACACGGGCAAACGTTACATGCCATGCCTGATGGTTTTCACGCGATTCCACATAAGCTAAATCGTTCATGCCTAATTTCTTGACATAATCTTCGGCTTTTTTGAGAATTTCCTCTTGTGACTGCTTCGCTTCGTCAACAGGGCGTTCTACTAAATAGGACAGTAAATGCCCTCCTTTTACCGTTAAATCCGCATACCCTAAACGAATCCCTTGATGGAATTGTATGTGATAGAAAGGATATGGTGCGGTGTCACTACTTTTTGTGACTGTAAATGTTGCATCTTTAATAACTGGGAATAAATGCTTCACTTTTTCCAACGCTTCTTTTTCTGTAATTTCAGCATCCTGTAAAGCTTTTAATGCAATTTTTTTCTGCCAATCTGACTCAGATAATGTCAGCGGGAAATCTTTTTCTCCATAACCTTTTAACGTGTCTTTCACTTTATCAAAGTTCGTGTTTGGATTTTTATTATCGACTTGCTGCAGCCAAACATCCATTTTTCCATTATGTTTATAAAAATCAACGGTTGCAGCTGTCCAATCATCAGAAAGAGCTTGTAAATTCGTAGAGACCTGTGGCATTTTTTCACGCCAAGCTTCATAATCGCCTGTTTTTGCAGTTCTCTTCGCTTCATCGCCAAGTCGTCCTAAATAATTCATCCATTCATTGGATAGTTCTTGCCCTATCGGAATATTTGCAATGGAAGAACGAACTTCTGAGCTCAAACGCCAAACAGAATCTAATTCACTGTGAATGGCTTGCTCATCTTGAAACAGTAGGGATTGTGAGACTGATCGCTGTAGATGAGATAGTTTTTCAGATGCATCTGTTAGCTTATCGGTATACTGCGCTAGAACAGTACGTTGTAAATCTTCTTTATCACCATGTAAATCTATACTATATGCCCCTAACCCGATAACAGCTATCGTTAAGACCACGAGCCAAGTTTTCATCTATGTTCCTCCTTTCTATGAACAGAAAATATGCTCTCCAATTTGTTTAATTTGTGGACGAGACCAAATCCATTTACTTGTTGCCGTTTTCGGATTGAAGTAATACAAAGCATTTTCAGATGGATCCCAGCCATTCATTGCATCAATAACAGCTTCTTTTGCTCTATCATTAGGCTCTAACCAAATTTGTCCATCTGCTACAGCTGTAAACGCTAAAGGTTGGAATATAATACCAGAAATAGTATTCGGGAAATCGGGACTTTCTAAACGGTTTAAAATAACTGCCGCTACGGCTACTTGTCCCTCATATGGCTCTCCCCTTGCTTCTCCATACACAGCATTCGCCATTAGCTGTAAATCTCGCTCTGTATATTTAGGAGGAACTTGAGTTTGTGTTCCATTGTTATTAGTAGTGCCACTACTATTTCCTCCACCACTACCGGCACCACTACCTGTACTAGTCCCTTTATTCACTTGCTGATCAAGAGGAACACCACCATAGTAGGTAAATTGATTACCGGCATTTAATTGCGCTTTCACCCATTTTTCATCGTAATCAGAATAGCCAGCTATCGTTTTTTTGGTTTTCGCTCCAGCGATACCATCTACTGGTAAACCATATTTCTCTTGGAAATTACGTAATGCCCAGTATGTGTTATAGCCAAATTTCCCATCAATTTTACTCTTATAAAAACCTAAGTATTGTAGCCTTGCTTGTAATTCAATGACATCATCTCCATAGGCACCACGAGTAATTTGCTGGTCACTAAAGGCAATCACTTCATTTTGAGGAATCGCAATTATACTAATTCCTAATATCAAAGCAAAAAGTATGCTTACTAAACGCACTTTTATCACTCCTTTTTTTTATAGCTTGAAACAAAAGAGGCAATTTATACATGATAAAAAAGAATAAAGCGTAGAAATCTTGACGATTTCTACGCTTTAAATTTTTTTATGCATATGCAAATGTTGTACTAGATGATAATGCGCTAGTTTCACCTTTCGTAGGCCAAACCACCATAAAAACAGCATAAAAGGAATCATTAAATAAATCCAGTGACCTTTAAATGATAATATTGTATTGTATAGAATGTGAAGTACCACTGGTGCACAAAGCGCCATAGCAATCATTTCTTTCGTCTTGGCAAACTTTGAAAACTTAGCACGTCCATAATAGTAGCCCATGACTACGCCAAATAATGCATGACTTGATACAGGCAATAAGGCGCGCATAAATGCGGTATCCAAGCCAAAGGATAATAAATAAAGTACGTTCTCGATTGTGGCAAAACCAAGTGATATACTTGCCCCATACAATATACCGTCATATGGATCATCAAATTCAACATGATTGTAGATGGCAATTAATAGCACAAACCATTTAAAAAATTCTTCAACAACACTAGAGAAAAGAACGTCTTGAAGGTAAAAATATCGAAAAACCCCTTCCTCTGTTAGTACATATTGTAAAAACAGAATCGGGAACGTTAAAAATGCACCGTATAAAAATGTTTGTAATAAAGTTCTTCTTGGCTCCGTAGCCATTTGATTGCGCAAATAGAAATAACTAAAAAGCGCTAGACCGGGAGCAATGGCAGCAGATAATAAAATGATCATGATGCCGGCTCCTTTCAACAATAGACTGCTATTATTATACCATGTAATGACAAAAAAACTTTTTAAAAGGAGATTTTATTTTTTATGAAAAAAACAATTTTATTAATTCATACTGGCGGCACAATCTCCATGGCGATGAGTGCTGAAGGAGCAGTTATGCCCAATAAAGAAAATCCGCTCATGAAAGAGAGCAATAAACTTAATTCATTAGCAACCATTATTGAAATAGAAGCTTTTAACCTACCTTCTCCACATATCACGCCAAAAGAAATGCTTCAATTACGCAACTTGATTATGGAGCAAACTACAGCAACGCAAATCGATGGTGTTGTCATTACACATGGTACAGATACATTAGAAGAAACTGCCTATTTCTTAGAACTGACTACAAATTTAGCCATTCCCATTGTATTGACAGGGGCGATGCGCTCATCCAATGAGCTTGGAGCAGATGGTATTTATAATTTAATGGAGGCAATCCGGGTAGCGGTCGATGATGAAGCTCGCGACAAAGGCGTTCTCGTTGTGATGAACGATGAGGTACATCTTGCCGTCAATACAACGAAAACGAGCACAAGTTCGGTCAATACCTTCCAATCCCCACAATATGGACCAATTGGGCTGATTACAAAATCACGTATTTTGTTCCATCATGCACCAATTCGTCGTCAATACGTAGACATTAATAATTTATCTAAACGCGTAGCCATGCTAAAAGTTTATGCTGGTATGGAAGAAGATTTACTAGATGTTGTGCTCGCATGTAAATATGAGGGGGTTGTGCTTGAAGGGTTAGGTCAAGGAAATGTCCCACCTTCTGTTGTTAAAGGCATTGAGAGTCTGATCCAACGAAATATTCCTGTAGTCCTCGTTTCCCGCTGCTTTAATGGAATAGCAGAAGGTGTCTATGGATATATTGGTGGCGGTAAAATGCTGGAAGACTTAGGTGCGATATTTGCCACGGGAATAAATGGTCAAAAGGCACGATTAAAATTATTAATTGGACTTAACACAACTGGAGAGCCTTTAAATTTAAAGGATTTTTTCCTGTAAAGTCAATGTATTCATATTGAGCACTTGCTTATGCCTCGATTATTTGTTCATAGTAGTGCAGCATTTCATTAAGACGTACAAGAGCATCGTCGAAATCTGGCTGAATGACAGCAAACTGAAGAAATCCTCTTTGAAGTAAATATGGGCTATCACCATGAACTAATAGTCCATTTAAGGCTAAATCGATGTGTAGGTTTGAAAGTGTCTTTGGCAGTTGAATGGTTATAAGCATTGGGTACCGAGTTGTTGGTAATTGAAAGTGCATATAGGGCAGCTGCAGTAGTGCCTCAAAACGTTGCTGTAGCTGCTCATAGCGGACAGGATAGGCTTGTAAAGACTCATCTAAATTACCAAGCAATACGGCTGGAAGCGTAAAAGGTATGGCACCTTGCTGGTAATTTGCTAAGTCCAAGTATGCAGGCAATGTAGTGGCGGATTGTGCTAAGTATTGTGAAAATACAAATGCGAGCCCACTTACTGCCCCAATTGCTTTCCCACTCACTGCAGTAGCCAAATAACAATCCTGTAACGAAAATGGCATAGCACCGAACGTACTGATGCTATCTACACATAGCTTCACATTATAACACTTTGCCAATTGACTAAGACCATCTAAATTATTACAAGTCCCCGTCGAGGTTTCCCCATGCACGACCAACATCCACTCATATGCTCTAGTTTCTAATAATAACGCTATTTTCTCGCAATCAAATAGTGTTCCCCATTCTTGTTCAACGACATCAAAATCTAATGACCAACGGACTGCTTGTTTTCTCAACCGCTCACCAAATTCCCCATTTGTTAGAATAAGACCTTTCCCTAATTGCTGTGCCTGTAATTGAGCAAGCATCACCTCATTGGCCAATGTTCCAGTTCCAACGATTATTCCAACATGCTTGGTATTCGCTAATTGTAGTAACTTTTGCTGTACTCGTTCATAGATTGCCTTAAAACTTAGCGAACGATGCGATAAATTGGTATATCCTATAGTCTCTAATTGCTTAACTGGTCCAGGATAAAAAGTATAGTTATCTTTTGCAAGCCTACGTTGTAGGTCATGTTCAAATACATCTCTAATAAGCACCATAGGTAAAAACTGGGCATCCGTTACTCCAATAGCTGGAGCAAATTGTTGAAAACCCATTTGCTTATAGAGCTTTTCTTCACGCGTTGTTCCCGAAATTACGGCTGCCGTATAGCCCTTTTCATAGGCAAATGTATTTAAAGCTTGAGTGAGCTTCAATAGGACTCGCCCAGTTCGATAATTTTTTTTCACAGCAAGTAAGCGTATTTCACAAATCTTGTCACAAACCTCTTGCGGTAAAAATTTCTCCACCTTCCCAATTTTTTCATCAATTGAAAAGGGTCTTTCATCTCTAAATGCTACCATTCCAATTAATTCTGTTTTTTTATACACCACTATATATGTATTTTGCTCATGGAATCGGTCAACTTTTAGTCTTTGCGTATTTGGTTCATGCTGTGGTATTTCCTCCACAAATGTCTCATAATTCAATCGTGCAATCGCCTCATACTCTTCATTTGTTTGAGCTATTTTACACCAATACATCTCTTTACTTCCCTCTTTTCCATGACTCCTTAATATTAGACATATGTCTTATGAGCATACACACGATTGCAATTATCAAAAGTGCGTAGGGCTTTAATTGGCCAGCCTGAATGATCGCGCCAACATAAAAGATAAAACCACCAACCATGCCTAATGTTAAGCTCCTTGTCAACATCAGTACGGCCGCAGTACCTGCAATCATCCATAAAAACAAGCCTGGTGATAAAGCGAGACCAACTCCAATAAAAGTTGCTACTCCCTTTCCTCCCTTATATTTTAGCCAGAAAGGATATAAATGACCTGCAATCACACAGGCTGCACCACTAACAATAACCCATTCTTCTAAATACCATAAACGGCCTAAGCCTACCACGAGCACACCCTTCAAGGCATCGCCAAGAAATGTCAGAAGAAAGGCCCTCTTGCCAAGGACGCTTCCTGCATTGCGCGCACCTAAATTTTTACTGCGTTCTTCCTGCAAATTGACACCATATATCTTTCCAACGAAAAATGCTGTCATGAAGTTTCCTATTAAATAACTGAAGAGCCAGTACAAACCAATCAATCCTATTCCTCCTTACTAAAAAGGCTGTATAAGCTACACGCCTATACAGCCTCACCATTATCCTTTTCTTTGAGCAATAGTTTGAGCGATACAATCCCCATGGAAACGTCCGTTTTCAATAAAAATTTCGTTGGCATTATTCCCCGCAGCAATTACGCCTGCGATAAACAAACCTTCGACATTTGTTTCCATCGTTTCCGGTGTAAAATAAGGGCGGCCCGTTTCTTCGTCAATATCAACACCCATGGCTTTAATAAAGGAATGATCAGGATGATAGCCAGTCATGGCAAAGACAAAATCATTGTGCAACACCTTTTCTTGGCCATCTATTTCTAAAACCACTTCATGCTCACGAATCTCTAACACATTCGTATTAAAATGCATGTCAACTTCTCCCGTTTTGACTACCCCCTCAAATTCAGGTAATACCCATGGCTTAATACTTGGAGAGTATTCACTTCCACGATAGGCAACCGTTACGCGAGCACCTGCCTTATTTAATTCCAATGCTGCATCTACAGCTGAATTTTTGCCTCCTATAACAAGAACATCCGTATCAAAAAATTCATGCCCCTCTTTAAAGTAATGGAAAACTTTAGGTAATTGTTCACCAGTGATATTTAAAAAATTAGGATGATCATAATAGCCTGTCGCAATAATGACATGAGGTGTTTCATATTTATCCTTGTCTGAAGTAACAGTAAACATACCATTATTTTTCACGACACTTTGCACTTTTTCGAAGCGGTTAACTTGAATATTTTTTAATCGAACAACTTCTCGATAATATACAAGCGCTTGATTCCGCTTGGGCTTACGTCCTTCAATAATAAATGGCACATCGCCAATTCCTAATCGTTCACTTGTACTAAAAAAAGTTTGATGTGTAGGATAATGATAAATCGCATTGACGATATTACCCTTTTCAATGACAATGGGGTTTAATCCAATATTTTGCAAAGCTATTGCTGCTGCTAAACCACATGGGCCTCCTCCAACAATAATGGCATCTGCTTGCTGCATTTCTTGACACTCCAATCGAATTTGGACAGCTTTAGTGGCTGTTCCTTGCTTACATCCATTATGAAAATAGACGATTCCTATATATTATACGCCTTCTAGCAAGTTTTGTTTGTTTATTTACTTGAAATATCGATGTCGATTATATGACATTGTGGTTTGGCACCAAGTCTCATGGGCAATAATGTAGTACCATAACCATTGCTTACTAAAGTCATGACACCATCTCGCTCTCGATAAGAACCATTAGGATGGACACCATATGGACCAAATCGAATCTGCCCTCCATGTAAATGTCCTCCCATCATTAAATCAGCACGGTACTTAGCGCGGACTTTTGCAAAAACCTCTGGATTATGCGCAATAAAAACAACTAGATCACGCTCTCCAACTTTTTTAAAGGCTTTTTCAAAGCTATATTCTTTAATCGTTGTATCCTCAATTGCACTAAGCCAGAAGCGGTTTTTCGTAGGTAACAGCACCGCATCATTGACAATAATTTGAATATGATATTTCTGCAAAATACTCTTCAGCCGATCTTCTCCCACTTCTCTATCATTATTTCCCCATACAAAATAAGTTGGTCCAATGGAGGTTAATAATTGTAAATTGTCATGAATACGTGAAATGGGTGTGCGATTATCTGCTAAATCTCCACCAATAATGACCGCATCAAAGTGTTCTGTTAGCTGTGCAATCATTCTTTTATTAATTTTACGCAAATGAACATCTGAAATAAAAAATAAACGTACCTTTTCCGGCTCTCCCTTTAATAATAGCTGGTGATGTAAAACATTGTTCTCATGCGCCACCTTCCACATATAAAGCAAAAAGATGACCACTATGATAAGCAATAGCCCTATATAAAGCATTCTCTCACTTCTCCTTACGACAGCAAAAAGACGATTCGTTTCTTATGAAGAATCGTCTTTTTGCTAAATCAGACGTACGTTTTGGTGTGAACGTTTGTCCTTTATTTTATACTTGCTAAACTATATGACCATTATATGGCTTTTATTTAAGGAAGTTTAATTACTTGCCCAACCATAACGGTATTTGAAGACATACCATTAGCAGCACGAATTTTAGCTAAAGTCGCTTCACTACCATCACCATAATGATTTAATGCAATACGGAATAAGTTCTCATTTGCTTTGACAGTGTGTGTACTTGCTTTAGCATTTTGTTTCGCTTCTTCTGCTTTTTTAGCCTCTTCAGCCTTTTTCGCTGCCTCTGCCTGTTGCTGAGCTATTCTTGCTTCTTCAGCTTTACGTGCTTCTTCAGCATTTTTTGCCTCTTGTGCTTTTTTCGCTGCCTCAGCTTCTTTTTGATCTGCCGTTACTTTATCAGCATCTTCTTTAGATGGCTCGTTTGATTTTTGATCAGCTTGATCGCCTTTGTCTTTATTTTTGTCTTTGTCAGATGCGGAAGCCTCTGAAGAATCCATTTCGACGACCTGTTCAGCTGAGTCCTTCTCAGCTTGCTCTATTGATTTCCCTGGTTCGTAAAACTTCCAAAAATAAACAAGAATAGTTAATGGGATAAGGATAAATATCACAAAAAGTATAGTCATTAACGGTGTTCTTCGTTTCGGATTTTTTGGCTTTTTGTTTTTATCTCCATTTTTATTCATTCTGGAAACTCTCGACAATGTTTGCTGTTCGTTTTGCTCATCTTCAAATGATTGTCGATGTTCTTCTATTTTATCGCGATAATCTTCTTTACTCATTCGTCTTTCCCCCAAACCTTACTACGCTTTCTGTCATTCTATTATGACGAATTTTACGAAAAAAGTAAATGACCGTCAGATTTAGTCTAATTACCCATTAAAAGTTGCTGCAATCGACGTTCCCACGAAATCATTTCTATTTTTTTCTCGGCAGTTAAGCGTTCTTTCTTGATTTCATCATAATGGATTCCACAGTTTTCACAACAGTTTTCCGGTTTTTTTTGCAATTTTTGCCCGAAATACCCGACAAGATGTTCACGAATACAGTCTTTTGTCTGTATAATCTTCAACATTTCATCGACTGCATGGTATTTTTCTAGGGCTAAATGATTTAGTCGAGCCTTCACTTGCTCCTTCGTTTCTTGTTGCATCCAATAGTCTAACACACGAAATGCCGTCTCACCTAGTTCCCCATTTTTTAACATCTGTGCTGGCAGTACCTGCTGGGAAATGAGTTCCTCATAGCGATCAACATGCTGTGGACTCGGAAGATCACCCGTAACAACGAACTTCGCTAGCTCTTCATCACCATCACTATAGAGTAAAATGGCAAGCGCAGACTCACCATCTCGACCTGCTCGACCAATTTCCTGCATATAATTTGCAATATTAGCAGGCATTGATTCATGAATGACCTGACGAATATCTTGTTTATTAATACCCATACCAAAAGCGTTTGTTGCCACTATCCAGTCCAATTCGCCATCAATAAACTGCTGCTGAATAAATTGGCGATCCTCAGCCCCATAGCCTGCATGATAGGCTGCAGTACGAATACCCGCTTGTAAAAATGCTTCACTATATTGTTGCGCTCGTTTGCGTGAGGAAACATACAGTATTCCTGGGCCAGCAGTTTCTTTGACATGTCGCATAAGCCAGCTCGCTTTATCTGCCTTATCCTCTAGAACAATGCGTCCTAAATGAATATTTGGCCGATCCACATTATACATAAATTCAAATGGTTCCTTTAACGATAATGTTTCCCGAATATCTTGCATGACCTTACTTGTTGCAGTCGCGGATAGTGCTAGCAGTGGAGGTCGATTGTGCCTTGATAGCCACTCACCTATCCGTAAATAATCTGGTCGAAAATCATAACCCCATTGCGATATACAATGAGCCTCGTCCACTACGATTAAACCTAATTTCACTTGCGCTAATTTGTCTTGCACCTGCTGTTGAAGTAGCATCTCTGGAGAGGTAAAAATAAAACGATATTGTTCTAAATAATGTAATACATACCGTTTTTCAGTGAGAGATAAAAAGGAATTTAAGGCGACAACCCTCTTTTCTCCAAAACGTTTCAATTCCTCTACCTGATCTTGCATTAAAGAAAGCAATGGAGAAACGATTAGCACAGGTTTATCTAAAATGTAGGCCGGGAGCTGATAGCACAATGATTTTCCCATTCCTGTGGGCAATAAGGCCATTACATCTTTCTCTTGAAGTATTGCTTCAATGACTTCCCTTTGCCCTGGTCGAAATGATGAGTAACCAAAATGTTTATGCAATAGTTCTTCCAGTTCCATTTATACTTCTCCCTTCGCAAGGACAAGCCTTAATTGAAAATAACTCAATTCCTTTAAAGCCTCATGTAAGATTTTCAATTTTTTCGTTTGAAAATGCTTCGATGCCTGCCAAACTTTTTCAGCTTCCTTATATGAGACGAATGGACCAATAGAAAAGTTCGGTTCATACATCGCTAATTCCACAAAATGGTCCTCAATAGTACTTTGTTTCAGCTTTCTTATTTTCACTATTTGTTCAATTGAATATCCTTGTTCATATAATTGTGCTGTTTGTTGTGCAGAATCGGTTAGCAATATTTTCACTCTTAGTCCTTGTGCCACTTGTTTAAGCATTGGATAATCATTGCTTTGTTGCACTTCGTTTAATAATATATGTAGTGTTTCAATAAAAGCTAATTGACTATCCAGCACAGTTTCCTTCCGTTTATCGGCAAGCTGTTGCCATGTCCATCCAGGTAAGCGATATCCACTTAAACGGTAAAGGACAAGCTGTTTGCTACCATCTGAAACTGGAAGATTCTTTAGCGCACTGGTACATTCGTCTAATAATTGTTGTTGTAAATGACCTTGTAGGTAATGATGATCCTGCAAAAAGGATCGCACCCAAGTTTGAATCGCAGGATCTCTACTGATGGGCGAAAAAGAACGAACATCTGCAGTTTGATGTGACAAACTTTGCACAATTAATGAAAGACGTGCAAAAAACACATGCTCATTTCCTCGATAATGCCATCCATCAAAGAAAAATGTTGGCGTTTGTTGTGCTCTCTGTAAACCTAGGTTTTCCATGTGAAAATGACCAGAATCCTGCACTTTTAACCAACTATATTGCATAAATAACGTTACAGCCTCATCAAAGGTAGTCCGTGGTAGTTTAGGTAATAAGCCAAAATATTGATGCAATTGAAAAAGGCCAATGTCTTGAATGGTCTGACCTGAACGCTTTCCTCTCAGGACATGGTAGGCAGCCGAAATCGTCCGTTCCGTATTGAGTTTTTGAAAGATTTGCAATAGAATTTGATGAAACATTGACGCAAATTCCTCCAATTTAATAGTATTTAAGTTGAAATGTAAGATAAACATCTTTAAAATGAGTATGAAGCTTTGTAGGAACATCGTTAAAGGAGAGAAAAAAATGGCTAAATACACAATAGTTGATAAAGATACATGCATCGCTTGTGGCGCATGTGGAGCCGCAGCGCCAGACATTTATGATTATGATGATGAAGGTATTGCCTTCGTTATTTTAGATGATAACATGGGAACTGCTGAAGTGCCAGAAGATCTATTAGAGGATATGCAAGACGCATTTGAAGGGTGTCCAACTGACTCTATCAAAGTAGCAGATGAAACTTTTGATGGTGACTCATTAAAATTCGAATAGTCCTTTAATTTGTATGTATACCCAAAAGGCATCCTTCAATGGGTGCCTTTTCTTTTGAATGAAATATTTTGCTACCTTTTGCAACATGATAATCCATCATATAGCTCTTTTCTATACGGACCAATCTATTGGAGGAATGATGATGATGTTTGAGCAGTTACAAGTAGAGCATAGTTTATTTCATATCGATCAAGACCATATTGATCAATTTAAAAATCTTGCGGCAAAATGGCAAATGATTTTTCCACAGGTTTATGCTAAATGTTTAAATACACTCGATTCATGGGCCATAGTTTTAAATAATTGGGTATTTTTAAAATCTCAGCATACCGATGAACTGATACTCAATCCCTCTAAGGCCATATACTACTCTATCAATACATTTTTGCTGGAAGAGCTCAAAAAAATTCAAATAATTCAAAAAATAAATCATTGTAATAATGATGATTTACAATATTTTGCTGCATTCCAATTAGGAAATGCCATTGATTTATGGGTTTATAAGACCGTTGGAAAGAGTACTGAGGCAGATTTATTAAATTCGCAGGAAGATAAACCTTATTTTCTTGCATATTTAGATGATGGGTTTCAAACGGACAACACTCCTTTCCATAGAGACCAAACAAGAGCCATCAAAATTCTTGCCCAAACCATTCGTAGCCAAAATTGCTTTAGAATCACTATCAATAGTGCTGTTTATCAAGCAGTAGATATGTATGAAGATTATATAGCTCTTTAGGTTGCTTTTTTATTCGTCTCTCACATAGAAGAGATGAATTTTTTTTGCCCGATAATCGGCTACTCTATTGCAACAGTTTTTTATGTATGATAAGATTTTAGTAGTTGGTACTAATAACAGATATTATCTCACAAAGGAGTTCTTCATAATGATGGATAATTTATTACAATTAAAAGATAAAAATATTGTTGTCATGGGTGTAGCGAATGATCGTAGTATCGCATGGGGCATTGCAAAACGTTTATTTGATGTAGGTGCAAACGTTATTTTCACTTATCGTCAAGAACGCTCATTGAAAAAATTACAAAAACAATTAGACAATATTGGTCAAACTGATTCCCTTGTTGTTCAATGTGACGTTAATAGTGATGAAAGTACAAAAGCAGCATTTGATGAAATTGGCTCAAAGGTTGGCGTTATTCACGGTATTGTCCACTCAGTAGCATTTGCTCATGCTGAAGATTTACACAACCGCTTCTTAGAAACAACACGTGAAGGCTATGCTTTTGCACAAGATACAAGTGCCTACTCTCTAATTTCAACAGCCAAAGCAGCTCATCCGTATATGACAGAGGGTGGCTCTATCGTTACAATGAGTTACTTAGGTGCGGAACGAGTGCTTGATGGCTATAATGTGATGGGTGTAGCAAAGGCTGCATTAGAAGCTTCTATGCGCTATCTTGCTGCTGATATTGGTCAAAACAATATTCGCGTAAATGCTATTTCAGCCGGTGCTATTCGTACGCTTGCTGCAAAAGGTGTCCCTTCCTTTAATACAATTTTACACAAAATCGAGGAAACAGCTCCTTTAAAACGAAATGTTCAACAAGATGAAGTAGCCGATATGACAATTGTTATGCTCTCTCACCTATCACGTGGTGTCACTGGAGAAACTATTTACATCGACGCAGGCTACAATATTATGGGTTAATAAAGCAGGATGGAAGACTAGGTCTCTTCCATCCTTTTTTCATTTATCTTCCTACTTTCATGTTTGAAACTTTGTGTAAAACACTCTTCGAACGGAGTATCTTTCTTAAGGCAATTTCTTTAAATTCATGGCTGCAAAAGCTCACCTTTACATAGATTTGATTTATTTCATAGGAGTGCTAAGAATGGCGTTAATGTTCGGCCTCTTCCACATATAGTTTTCCAATATTACATAACAGCCTCTAGCTTTTTCGCTAAATAAACTTTGAAATTGATCAATCGTTAACATTTCTAATTGTTGACGCTCATGGATTTGATTTTTTGTCATGGTTGATCACCTCAAAAGTACACTTTAATAACATATGAAAGGGAGTTCTTTATGTAAAAAATTGATTGGAACGAAAGGCGGTGACTCCTGCGGGAAAAGCGGGAAGTTGAGATCCTGGACTGAGCAGAGCGAGGGAAGCAGCTCAACTCCGCCCGCGGAAAGTGTCCGCCCGTAGTGGAAATCAGCAGCTTTACTTCGTTTCATGGTAAAAGAAAAAAGACTGTAGGCAATCTCAAAATTCAGTGAGAGTTTGTCTACAGTGTGAAAGGATGGAAGACTAAGCCTCTCCATCCTTTTTATCGTTTATAGCATCGCCCAAATGGATTGTATAAATAGCATAATACCAGAGGCAACTAATAGTACATAAATAAATGTTAAAAATAGCTTCTGATTGAGCTTGCGAAATAATAATTGTCCTACTATCAGACCAATCAAAACAATCGGCAAGGCATATAAACTATAGAGCCAAACGGTTTTACTTGTACCTTCGATTGTTAATTGTGATAGTAAGCTAATCAAATAAATAAAAATATAATAAGCTAATGACGTTGCCCTAATCGTTTCTTTCTTTTTATGTGTGCTTGCAAAATAGAGGAGCAGTGGCGGTCCAGCCATCCCAATACTTGTTGTAAACATCCCTGATATAAAGCCAACACCATAATCTCTTCCATTTGTTTGTTGAATGGAAAGGTTCTTTATCAGCAAAATTGTTAACCCAATTAAAAGAATTGCTATGAGCAGCTTGAATGTAGTGACATCCACGATGGCAAATAAAAGACTACCAACAGGTGCGCCTACAATACTCCCAATCATAATCTTTTTTAGCAACGCGAACTCAATATCTTTTTTAACCTTCCATAGCAACGAAAATGAAATAACAAGGGATAAAATAATATTCAATTGCATCGCCTGTGGTGGTGAGAAAAGCAACAGTAAAAATGGTGTAGCCATAATAGAGAAGCCGAATCCCGTGCTTGTTTGCAAAATGGCTGCGGTAAAAATAATAAAAAAATAAAACGTTAATTCCAGCAAAACAACACCTCACATCATTAAGTGGTTGTAATTCTTTGTCTAGTAATAATAGTTTTTAATAAAAATGATAGGCCACAAGCAATTATTAAAAATAAGGCAATCATTGCTATGACACCTACCCAACCGTATTTCATCCAAAATAGCCCACCTACAGTTCCTCCAACACTAGAGCCAAAGTAATAAAAAAATAAATAGAGGGAGGACGCTTGTGCTTTATCATGTGATGCCCGTTTACTTACCCAGCCACTAGCAATTGAATGAGCTGCAAAAAAGCCAAAGGTAAAAACGGTGATCCCGATTATTTTTAAAGATAGAAAACTATGAAGCGTCATGATGGCGCCTGCAAACATGATGGCAATCGCTAGTAATAGCATGCGCTGTCGCCCATAACGGTCAGCTAAACTGCCAAACCACGCTGAGCTGAATGTGCCGACTAAGTATATAACAAATATCCAGCCAACAATTGTGGCGCTTAGATTATAGGGGGGTGCCATTAATTTAAAGCCTATATAGTTATAAAGAGTGACAAAGCTCCCCATTAAAACAAAGCTAATTCCATATAGACAAAGCATCGAAGGGTCCTTCAAATGCTGAAAAAGAGTTTTGGATAATGCCCTTATTTGTAAGGGACGGGGGCTGAAATGTTTGGAGCCTGGTAATATCCAGACGAACACCACACTCACAAGTAAACTAATTCCCCCTAGTATAAACATCCCGATATGCCAATTATAGTGGTCCGTTAATGTGCCGATAATTATTCGGCCACTAAGACCGCCTACTGAATTTCCACTAATATATAAGCCCATGGCAACCCCTAAACTTGCTGGCTCCATTTCCTCTCCCAAATAGGCCATAGCGATGGCAGGTAATCCTGCAAAAACAATACCCTGCAATACTCGTAGCACAATTATTGTTTCAAAATTAGGAGAAAATGCTAGCGCAAGTGTAAAGATAGAAGCAGCAAAAATCGAAATGGTCATTAACGATTTCCTTCCCCATGCCTCTGATAATGATCCAACAATGACTAAACTCACCGCTAAAGCTAAGGTCGTTACTGAAAGAGATAAACTAGCAACGGCTGGTGATACTTTGAACACTTCCGCGAAGGTTGGCAATAATGGTTGCGTACTATATAAATTTGCAAACGTAATAAAGCCTGCTAAAAACAAAGCCCAATTAGCTTTATGAAACGACTTTGTCCCCTTTTGTATATATTCCATGAAAATCTCTCCTTCATTACTACACATTTATTATTCTAATACAATATTCCATAAAAAACACACCTCTTCGTCAAAAAATGGACAAACTTTCCCTATCTTTTGGCACTAAATGACTAATTTACATTGACAGTAAAAAAAGAGACATTTTCTAGTTTCAACAAAAATAAAAATAGAATTTGCTATTTTGACTTGGCAAATATTGTGCTACATTAAAAGTAATCATCTAGCACCATTGTCATATTGAAAACAGATGAGCCAACCATTTTTCATTGACTAGACTTGGAGGAAATTTTATGAAAATTATTGAAGCTTTAGCCCTTTCAGCACCTTATATTCATCTAGCATTAAAACAAGAAGCTATTGTTGCTATCATTGAAAAGGAAAGTGAAACAGTCATCAAATATTTAGCAGGTAAACGCGTGGATTCAGGCTACCAGGATGGACAAAAAGTAAATGCCAATGATCAAAATGTTTACATTGCCTTTACTGGACAAAATGCAGATGTGGTCATTCCTAAGGATGTATACGGTGTAGCCATCAATGCTTTTTCTTTCCCCATTCGTGAAAACGGTCAAGTCGTAGGAGCATTGGCTTTCGGACTACCTATTGATAATGAACTAAAACTCGAAGATTATATGAGTACAATGGACAATATCGTTAACAATCTTCAAGATAAAGTACATACAATCGCTTCACATTCAGAGGAATTAGCGGCTACGAGTGAGGAAATTAATAAGCAGGCACAACATGCATTAGAGGATTCGGAAAAAACAAATGACGTAACTGATCTAATTAAAAGTATTTCTCGCCAAACCAATTTACTTGGATTAAATGCTTCCATTGAGGCGGCTCGAGCTGGGCAACATGGTGCTGGCTTTAATATCGTGGCACAGGAGGTTCGAAAATTGTCCTTTGAGACGTCTAGCGCAACCGAAAATATCGAAGCTTCCTTACGAAATATTAATAGAAATCTTGAAAATTTAAAACAAAATATGGGTCAAATCAATGATGCAACGAATGAGCAAGCACAGCTCGTACAGGATTTTAGCGAAATTATCGAAGAGCTGACAGTGCTAAGCCGAGAGATGAAAGGCTTCATGCATGATGCCCTAAAATAATAATGAGGTGATGAGATGGAAATTTACATTAACGATGATTTATCTTTACGTACAATTACCTTAGAGGATGCAGAGGCAGTTTTTGCATTAACCGATGCTTCAAGAAAGCATTTAAAGGAATGGCTACCATGGTTGGATTATACAAAGGAAGTAGCAGATACAATCGCCTATATTGAAGGCTGTATCAAGGGGCATGAAGCTAATAATAGCCTTTCTCTTGTCATTCTCTTTAAAAATGAAATTGTCGGCATCGCTGGCTTCAATACTATTCATCCTACTAATAAAATCGGTACGATTGGCTACTGGCTTAGTGAAGGTGCACAGGGGCATGGCATTATGACCAAAACTGTAAAAGCTCTTTTACAATATGCCTTTGAAACATTACAGCTTCACAAAGTAGAAATTCGAGTGGCTGTTGGCAATGAAAAAAGCAACGCTATCCCTGAGCGCCTCGGCTTCATAAATGAGGGCACCCTCCGAGCAGCAGAATGGCTGTATGATCATTATGTAGATCATGTTGTATATGGCATGCTTCTAAGTGAGTGGCAGCAACAAAAATAACAAAGCGACCTGATGCATGAATCATCAGGTCGCTTTTACTTATGGTTGTTCCACTGTTTCTTTCGTTTCCTCAGCTTCAACCGCTGTTTGTTTTTTTTCAAGCCCTAGAGCAATTTGCTCTAATTCCGGACGCAATGTATGCTTACCAGCATAACTTTCAATCAGTTCCTTCACATCAATACCAGAAGTTTCTTTTAACGTTTCTTGTAGTGTAGACATTAAATTAGTAGCATAAGACGTTACTTTATTGGCGCCACTACCTTCTCCACCACCAGTATCAACGACAGTAATCTTATCGATATTACCAAGTGGGCTCGCTAGCTCTTTTGCATATTCTGGCATCATACGCACAACCATATCCAGTACAGCTGCTTGACCATAATATTCAAAGGCTTCAGCAATTTTAC
Source organism: Lysinibacillus sp. GW823-FHT06C08 (assembly GCF_058795135.1). Lineage (NCBI taxonomy): Bacteria > Bacillati > Bacillota > Bacilli > Caryophanales > Bacillaceae > Lysinibacillus > Lysinibacillus sp. GW823-FHT06C08. The sequence goes on along the minus strand of NZ_JBXAHN010000001.1, from coordinate 1,168,157 downwards.
GTTTAGCTTCAGCTTCCGCAAGACCACGAAGGCGAATAATATCTGCCTCTGTCTCCCCTTGTGCTCGTTCTGCGTCCGCTTTAGCAAGACCATCTAATCTGATTTTTTCTGCTTCCGCTTTAGCTAAAGATTCGATACGGTATTTTTCTGCATCTGCTTGAGCAAGCTCTCGCATTTTTTCAGCTGCGGCATTTTGTTCCACCGCATAACGATCAGCGTCAGCCTTTTTCTTCACCTCAGAATCATATTGCTTCTCACGACGTAAAATCTCTTTCTCTTCTAATTCAATTTGCTTTTGACGCTCAATAATGCGAATTTGCATTTCTTGCTCCGTCACTTCCTGTTTAGCTCGAGCTGTTTCGAGCTCATAGGCTTGGTCAGCACGCGCTTTGGCAATATCTTGCTCACGGCGGAATTCAGCAACCTTTAATTGATTTTCTTTTTCCGCTTCCGCAATTTCTGTCGCACGCTCTAGCTCTGCCTTTTGCGCTTCCTTCGATGCTTCTGCACGTTTAATACGTGTTTCTTTTTCCGCATCCGCTGTTGCAATATCAGCATCTCGTTTTACCTGTGCAATTCTCGGTTTACCGAGTGAATCTAAATAACCATTTTTATCACGTACATCCTTGATCGTAAAGGAAACAATGATAAGACCCATTTTAGCTAAATCCTGTGAAGCAACACGTTGAACCTCCTGTGAGAATTTATCACGGTTTTTATAAATTTCCTCAACCGTCATGGAGCCTAAAATTGAACGTAAATGACCTTCTAACACTTCACGTGCTTCCCCTTCACGCTCTGCCTTTTGCTTTCCTAAAAACTGCTCTGCTGCAGTCGCAACTTCTGAAATAGAACCACCAATTTTAATAATGGCTGTACCATCAGCCATGACAGGAACACCTTGCTCCGTATACACTTCAGGCGTTGTTACTTCTAATTTGCTAGATAGTAAACTTAATGGCTTTGCTTGCTGGAAAATAGGGAATACAAATGTACCGCCACCGCGAATAATTTTTATGCGATTGCCCGACTCATCTTTATGTACATTTTTAGAGCCGAGATAGCTACCCGTCACAATCAGTGCTTCATCCGGACCTGCTGTTTTATATTTTGTTACATATAAACCTACTAGTGCAATTAATACAAATGCTACAATTCCTAAAACAATTAGAATATCGATTGACAAAGACATAGACATATCTCCCCTTTAGACAAATTTTTTCTCATATGCTCTAACAAAAAGTGTACCTTCCTTCACGTCCACGATAAGGACTGTTTCATCATAGTCAATGGCTTCATTATCGTAACCTGTTGCCCGTTTCGAAATCATACCACTTGTTGTTTCGATAACAACTTCTCCAAACCCATCTACAGGAATTGGTACAATGACTTTGCCCAATTGCCCACCTAGTGATTCTTCCGTATAAGCCAATGAAACATCCGCTGACCGTAGTGGAACGAGAATAAATAAATAAAATAAAGTACTTAAAATAGCACCGATGATACATGCAGCAATAATGTTCCAAACGCTAGAGAACCAGGCTAGTTTTTCTAAAATAAATCCTGCTGCAGACATCAACGTAATGAAAGAAAGAATGACACTCGGATTAAAAATGGGCAGTCCTTCCCCAATACCTTCGACTGCATCACCAAAAAACATAACTAGTATTGTGGCAAGACCAGCAAAAATCAAAACCACCAAAAAGATTTGCTCGAGTGAATAGCCAAATAGCGTCAAGTTGCTCACCCCTTTTCATCATATTACCTACTATACGGATGTCACTCAGGAAAAGTTTCAAAAATTTTCTTAATTTTTCAATTAAAAAAAGGAGCATACATGGACTATGCTCCAACACATTATGTAAAAATCAAGTTGTATTGTATGTTAAGTAACGATTGGTTTTTCAGAGTTATTGAAAACGCCAATTTTATTCCTCTAGCTTTCCTATATGTATTCATTTACCCTTTTTAATAAACCTTCTATAATTTTATGCGCCTCCCACTCTAAATGATCCATCTCCATTGAAATAAGTAGATTTAGTTCGCCCATTTCTTGATAACCTAATGCCATTGCATAGCTATCAACCTTTAAAGCAATTGTTCTATCGTTTTTTACTATGTTCATTTAACTCATTCCCTTCATTAAATGAATACAATTCACTAGTTGTAACAGCAATTAAGTGTTGGACTCTGCATTTAATGCTAAATGAGTAAGCTCATTTTTATTATGTAATTCAAAATATGTCCGTTCAACAAGTTTAATAGAATTCAATAAACCTACTTGAAGTTTTATACATTTATTCAAACATTCCCTAAAATTTTGTTCATCTTCAATCCCCCTGCCTTGATTAAGCATATACAGAACTTCTATAAAATTAGTATCTAGTGTACCTTCTGTTTCATGTTTATTAATTGCATTCATATGTAGGCCTCCTTTTATGAGATATAAATATGTACTAAAGGTTGTGTACCCCTTTTTGAAGGATTTTTCTTAAGCTATAGGGTGGATGGATAGATTTCATTTTTGCTATATAAACAATCGCCAATGCTTCTGCATCTATCGTACTTATTCTGCCTTTCGATTGTTCAACTATTTCGGATGCGAACTCTTTAACTAAAAACTTCTCCATTAAAACACCTCATTTTTTTACATTAATTAATCTATTTATGAATAACTAACAATGACCCAACTTAATTCATTCTTTCTAAAATTTTATGTTTTGGATAGTTAGTATTTAAATATTCTTTAAGACTATTTAGACATGTAATATTGTTATCGATAATGGATTTTCTTTGGTACCCATTATATAAATAAACAATATTTTGGAACTCAACAACAGAAAAAATATTATCTTTATGATCATCCAACTGGACTAAACTATCATAATGGATATCTATAGCCTTGGATTTTTTATAAATAAATTTAGTATCACCCATTGCCTTTATGAGCTCTTCCTCATCATCATTCCATTTATCCATTAGAATTAAACTAGAAAGCGAGCTATCCATACATTCACAAATCAATGTATTTCCCCCTTCGTCGTTTAAAATTACATTGGAAATACTGCCATAGAAATTATTCATTAACTCTAAAGAAATATCACTATCTTTATAAATAACAAGCTCCAATACTGCTGTTGTCTCCTTATCATTCATGTAAATCGCTCCTTATAGATTAAACCAATTATATTGTTTTTATATTAACACGAACAGACGTTCGTTTTCAAGCGATTTACTAGAGAATATTTACAAATTTAAATCTATTAGTATTTTTCGGCAAATAAAAAAACTGGTATACACCAGTTCTATAATCCTATATTGATCAAACCATAGTTAGTTTTAATAAAATCAAAATCCAGTTTATGCTGTAGGATAGAATAACTAACATAATTACTATCTTTATTTACATATCCAGTATCATATTTACTTGCAACTTTCTCTAAAATTTCTTTATTTAGTATCTTCTCTTCTTGATGCTTAAGCAATTCCCATATATACCACATCATCCCTGATACTTGAATGGTACTAGCGATTAAATTGCTATTGTCAAAGATTGATTTTGCTAAATCTAATGCTCTATTTCCAAAGGATGCCCTAAGCTGAATATCTTCTCCTTTTGCATTCGCCTTTTTAAAAATATACGTACTATCTGAAAAATATTTTTGGCCTTGCTTTGGCTGTAAACTTGTTGAAGATATTTTATCTAACCTGTCTAACCGCCAATATAATTCCTCGGATATTTCAATAAGTCGATTATATCCCTTGCTATTCGTCAATTTAGCCAGAAAGACACCGTTGTCATCTTTTAAATCTTCCATCTTTAAATTCAAGATCTCGCTATAGCCTTCACCTTTTATTCCTTCAAATAAACATAGTAAAAATACTGCATGTCTTTGATCTTCGAATAACTGCATATATGTTAATAATTGTTCTCTTGTATAACGTACAATAGATGCTTTATAAACAAACCTACTACAGTACTCCATATCAATAATACTTGGTAGTCTCTGCGATCGGTTATTTGTATAGCCGTTCATGATCGCCCAATCTATATATCTTCCAAGAAAACCGATAGATGCACTAATAGACTGCGGGCTAGGCGACTTCAAACTATAAAACAGCTCTTCCAACTCTACTTTATTCATATCAAAGATATCTTTATTTTTTTGATTTTCAAGTATTGTTGCCTTATTAAATAGTGATAAATAAGTTGTAAGACTGTTATCTTGTATATCTAACGACTTTAGATACCATTCCTTAATATCTTTATTTAATACGTTTTCTTTAAGCACCTTTTACACCTCATTCTAAAATTATTTGCTGAAATATTTTTTGGATTTTCATTCTATTACGAGAGCTGATATTACCATATTTAAGAATTCCAACTTCTTCCCACAAAGTATTAGTAATGGAGAAATCTATTTTGTCTAAGTTCATTTTTAAATTTTCAAATGGAATACTATACTCATACATTTTAGCAGCCAATTCAATGTGTCCTATAAACATTCTACTTTTAAACATTAATGAATGTTTATCCATTAAGTTTGTCTTATGGTGCGCAAAGAGGTACATCATATATTCATTAATGATTTTGGCTATATTAATAACTTCTAAGCGATTTTCTATCGAAAAACTATTATCAATCGCATTTGATAATTCAGAAAAAGTGACTACTTCACCATAAGAATATTTTACGTTGGAGTTCGAAGTAATTCTCCCCTTTAACTCTCCCTCAGCTTTTAATTCAATGACTACTTCATCGGATAATTTATCTTTAGCTAATTCTTGTAGACGTGGTTTTGGTATAGGATTTGCTTTGGCCATATCTACCTGAACTCGTTTACATTGAGCTTCCGTCATATTTGAAAAAATAACAATCATAGCACCTTCTAAATTGACTTTCTTCATATAAGCATTATAAATAGAAAATGTTCGATGTGCTCCATCTAAAACATCTAATGACGATCCCTCCAATAAGGTAAGGGATTTCTCACGATCGTCATAAATAAATTCAATTCCATTTTCACCAGAGCCAACTTTAGCATTATAGCGCAAAGTAGAGGTTATTAAATCTCCTTCTAATGCTTGTTTTTCAATATCTCGCAAAGACTTTGGATTTAGGTTCATAACCTCTATAATTCCATTTTTTATCTTTTTCTTTTTTGCCTGCCTTTGAATATTTGGATTATACATCGTAATACCACTCATCCAAAGCTTACCAATAATTGCATTAGGAATTACTGCGACATACTCATTGTGACCGGTTTTAACAGCATTCTCAAAAGTATATGGCAATGTAATTACTTCTTCATATGGTGATTCCTTTATGTACAACCTCAACTCTTTAATCTCTGATGCATTAAGCCATTCCTTTATCCAATCATCATCAGCATCATTAAATTTTATATAAAGCTGTTCTCCCAGTAATAAAAGTTCTTGCAAATTTGCTTCATATAGCCTACTCTCATCATTAATTAATTCAAGAATATTACCAATACTTATTTGATGTTTATGTAGTTGTGCGGAAATTTCATCTAATTTTAAATTGCTTTGAACTAACAAAGGAATTTTAGTTTTAATCTCATCTATTAATAACTCTTTAGTTTTCCCAACCTTCAATCCTCTTTCCTCCTCTTTTTTCCAATTATATAAATTTACTTTAATAGTAACACATAATAATTTCAATTATAATATTTTTAAATTAATTAATCCAATTATATTATCATTACCAAGAACCTGTTAAACCCCTTTTAATAAATTAATTAATTTAAAATATTGATTTATTTATTAATAAGATTATAATATAAAAGCATAAATATGGAAAAATAAAAGGAGATGGATTTGGCATGGCTTTTCAAACTAGTAAGGATACGAAATATAATCAGTTAGTATTATCTGATATAACAGTTATAAAAGAGTTATTAACTTTTAGAGGATCGATTGATGATACAAATTTTAATCAAGGTGCTTGTGCAACAAATTCTTTAAAAATGAACACAGATGTTATCAGTCTATTTGCAGATTTAGATGAATTAATTAAAAAATCATTGAATGAAGAGCAAATTAAACTACTTTCCTATATTACTAAAGATTATTCCAATTATACTATCGCAAAAATTTTAGGAATTCCTGTCAAAACTATTGGAAGTAAATTTAACACAATCTGTCTAAAAATTAAGCAAGAGAATGATAGACAATGGCGAAAAGTAACTTATATAAATAAATTAAGATTAAAAACAAAAATATGTAGTAAATGTCGTGAGTTTCTTCCTGCTACAGATGAATTTTTTAGTTTGAATAATAGCAGTAAAGATTTATTCCATTCCCAATGTAAAAAATGTAAAAAGTAAAGGCATTAGATGTTTGGGCGAAAAAATTGGATTATCCCCTACACCAGTCACCATAATAAGTAGAAGGAGAATTAATATGAAAATACAATTACCACATACGATAATTGAATTAAATTTAGAGCTTCCGATAGAAGAACGAGTGTTATACATACAATCCATATTAGAAAATGAGAGAATTGTTTATGGTGGTGAAGAAATATCTTTAGAGATCTATTTACATATTACCTCGCAAGCTCATCATACAATCGTATTATTAGATATGCTTGGGTATTATATGACCAAGGGATATTTTACTAGGGAAGAGCTATTATTAGAAGAAGAAAGCTTAAAGTATATTAAGGAAGCTAAAAGGCGAAATAAAAGACGGAGAGAATTAGCAAAATTACTTAAAAATCAAAGTACACCACATCAATTACAAGATAATTATGTACTCTCCCACTATAAACAGAAAGAAATAAAAAAAGGCTCTCACAGACATAATACATTTTCAAATACCTCCTATTTTGAAGCTCTTACACTCGGCATTGAGGAATTAGACGAAGAATCCACCCAATGAGTGAATTAATTTAAAATACATATTAAAAATGAAATTTTCTAATAGGTCTGTATGGCTCCCTTTTACAGACCTATCATGAAGGTTTCATCTTCATAATAGTGTAACTTTTAATTTTGAGATGCAGTTTCACTAGATTAGTATGAATCCTTATCATTAAATGAAAGAAGGTGATGCCTATTGGTTGTATAAATGGATCTAACAAATTTTTAATGAAGAAACCTTCAAAGTGACACTCTTCTTTAGGAGGCTGAGGATAAAGGAGAATGAAAATTGTAAAAAACATAACTGAATTTTATCACTCATTAATCAATAATGAAAAACTTCTTCGTTTGCTGTACTACATACCTAAAGATCCATTCGATGATCCACTTGACGAATCAAAATTGGATGTCTCTCAATTACCCGAGAAAGAACAAATACTTAATAATTTAATCGTTATTGGTGATAAATCTAATGATTTATCGCTAGAAACAAACTTTTGCAGAATTTGTTTATATACAGGACCTCGGTTGCCTCAAAAAAATTATCTAAAAAACATCAATCAATTTACGGATAATCCCTACTCAAGCACCCAGCAATATATTTTTGATATTTATACACCTGATTCTGTCAATAATATTGATTTTCGTATTGATTGGCTTGGTGAAGTGCTAAATGAAGTGCTGTTTCAAGAGGATATTGAAGAATTTGGGGATTTAAGATTCCATAGTGGACTGCCCATCACCAATTTACCAAAAGGTTTCGTTGGTTATCGCTGGAGTTACATTATGCCCTCAGGACAACAACCTACAGGGTATAGATCATGAACATCAACACTAAACGGGCTTTTGGGAAACCTCTTAATTATAAAGGTTTAAATATTTATCCTGTAAAAATGAAGGATGTAGATGAATTTTATGATGCCGTGCAATGTTTACTTTTACCTAAAAACGATTTTCAACAACCAGAAATAATTAGAATGTCCTACTTGCTCTTTTTAATTTCTGTGTCACAAAACGATGGTGGGCATGAAATTATAGAGAAATTAATTTCATTATATCGATTAGTTTTTAATACCAAGGATATTCATATTGCGATGAATGAAAAAGGCATGGTCTTTATGGAAATCGATGGTATTACTCTGTATGAGCGAGATTTCGATAAAATCAAGACCATTATTAGTGAACAAAATCTTATTGACTTAGATGATGGTTTTATTGATCCTGGTACAAAAAAAGCCATACAAGAAGCACGTGCATTTATGGCGAAAAGAAAAACAAGACAAGCAGATTTAGAGCAACAAATCATTGCCTACCATTGTAAATCTGGTTTACCCTATCATGAAATTGAACAGTTAACTTTATACCAATTCCATAAAGGATTATCACGCATGGACTATATGGTAAGTAGCGATGCCATTCTTAACGCACGCTACTCTGGGATGATTGAATTTAAAAATGACCAAGATCTCCCCCATTGGTTAGGCTTTATTGAAGAACCGAAGAAAAACGAAGATGTCATTATTACAAAATCGGCATTTGATCAACAAATGAAAAAACTAGGGCTTGAACCTAGTTAAATAAAAAATTAAAACTAAAAGGATGGTAATTTATATGTCACAACAAAATCAATTTTTAACTTCAGTAGCAAATGTTCGTTTATTTGATCGTTTAACAGATGAATTAATTTTAAATGGTAAAACATTACTTAACTCATCTATGACTCAAGCTATTCAAACACAGGCCATTCATGCTGGTAAAGGCTCTAAAAAGGTGTACGAATTAAACTATCAGAAAGAATTAACGTTCTCTATTGAAGATGCTGCTTTTGATACTGCCTATATTGCTTTACAAAATGGTACTGAAATCAATCATCGATTAGCTGAATATTATACAGATGAAATTATTTTACTTGATGCTACTGGTAAAGGTACATTAGCTGAAACTCCTCTAGGTAAGGTACATGTGGAGCAACTAAACGGTACATTCACACAATTTATGCCAACTGGTAAGGAAATTAGTGTCCCTACATTAGCTGGTAAAGAAATCCAGGTTATCTACGCTGTTCAGGAAATGATGGATACAATTGAAATTTCAGCTGACTCATTCCCTAAAGCAGTTCGTATGGAATTAAACGTAGATATTCGATCTAACAATGGAAAAACTGGGGAAGTTATTATTGAAGTACCAAACTTCAAACCGAATGGTGCTGTAGAAATTTCAATGACACATGAAGGTGTTGCTTCTTCTTCACTAGCTGGTAGCTCACTTGCCGATAAAAAAGGAAATTATGCTTATATTAAATTGCGTAATTTATCTGAGGATAAAGTACAGTTTAATGCACTTGCTGCCAACCCATCTCATGTAGTTCTAGATTCTACAGTCGCTGGAGACAAACAACTAATTTCAGTGTTAGGTATTCGTGGGGCAGGCTATAGCAATGTATTGCTACAAAACAAAGATTTAACTTGGACATCTAAATCTCCGTCTGTCGCAACTGTAAATGCAGATGGAGTCGTTACTTTAGGATCTTCTTCAAAAGTCAATGATCAAACAATTATTGAGGTAACAGATGGTACTTACAGCGAAAAAATTATTGTAGATATCGTATAAGTGAATTAATTTAAAAAGGGTAGAATTATTCTACCCTTTTTACTTTTTAATCAGTAAAGGAGTGTACTATGACAAAACGTGAGACGAAATTAACATTGACAGATATACATAAAAATGCAAAAGAATTAAATAAAAAGCAAAAATTTTTCATTGATAAAGATCAAGGAAAATTTATTTATTACTACCCTAAATTTAGTAAGCGTAAAATAACTATTTTAATCAAAGATTTATCCGATACGTTGGCCTATGTAGAGCAGCATAAGCTAGATTTTTTCAACAATGATGATGAATTAAATAATTATATTCTATTTTTAATTATTAAACATTTTACTGACTTACAAACTGAATTAAAAGATAAATCCGTTGAACTTCATTTTGCTACTATGAATGAACTAGTTGACATCGGTTGGTACGAAATGTTCCTGCTGAAAATGTTCCCTATGCAAGAAATTTCTAGTGTTTTAGATGAAATTAAAAAGCGACTAAATGTAAGTTTTAAATATTTAGCACTAGAAGAAGAGCTCAGTCGAGAAGGACAAACTGTTGATTCAATTCTTAATGATAAAGATAATTAGAATTTTGAACTACTCCCCTACCTAATTGGGTGGGTATTTGAATATTTTAGAGCAATTATTGTCATCTAAAAAAATATGCAAATTAAAAACAGCTACCATCTTAAATAACATAGTAGCTGATTTTTCATTTGATTTAATGAGGAGGGAATATTGATTGAGTACTGGTGGTGAACAAAAAAAACCCACAGAGTTTCTAGTGGCTCTAAAAATTAACGACAGGATCTCGAAACAAAATATTTCTACATACTTAAAAAAATTAAAGAACATCCCCAATCTATCGATCAATTTAGACGTTACAGGATCAAATACTCAAATATTTAATGAGTATGGAAAGCAAATTAAAGCTTTAGAACAGCAATTAGAAGCATTTCATTTAAAGCTGCAAAATGTGGGAACTGAATCATCCGCTCCCCTTACCATTTTCGAAGATTTCAAGCAAGGAATTACTAATTCTTTAAAATCTCTCGATACTCTTAATGAAATGTTTGATGATGTACATATAAATGTGAAAGAAATTTCTAAACAGCTGGCCAAAATTCCGACTGGCGATCTTCAATCTCTACAAAATTTAGCGTCACAATTGAAAGTAGAAATGGAAACAATCTCTACAAATCAATTTAAACTCTATGGAATCCAAGAAGCGCAGCAAAATTTGCAGGCTTTAGAATCTAATTTATATAATATCTACGAACTCCAAAAAGCCTATGCGAATACTACTGATTTTGACCAATTAGCATCACAAATCACCGATTTAAATACCCAACTGACCAACATCCAGCTTGGTGAAGGTTTAAACATAGCAGGCATTTCTGATATTTCAAACCAAATTGACAAGATGAGTCAGAGTATAGTTGATTTTGGAAACAATGCTAATACAGCCGCTCAAAGTTCAAACAAAATGGGTACCATCTTAATTGATGGAACTAAAAGGGCAATCGAATTAACAGAATTATACAACAATACTGTAAATAAAATTAAACCACCCCCAGCTATTGTAGAAAACCAGAATACAACCTCTGAAGGAGGAAGTACTGGTGCATCGGCTTTAAGCGGTATTACAGCTCTTTCAAAAGGATTGTTGGCAACAACTGGTGTTGGTGCTTTATTATTATCAGCGGAAGCAGGATTAAATTTTTTATTTGAAAAGCAAGCTAAAACCAAAGCCGAGGCAGAAAAATTTGCAAATGATGTAGCGATGGCCAATAAACAGTTACTCGCATCCTATGAACAAAATGCAGACACAATCGATAAATTACTTCCAAAATATGAAAGATTACATGAAATAGTCAACAACGGAAATGCTGATACGAACACACTTTCTGAATACTACGATATACAAAACAAATTAACTACCCTTTTACCATCTTTAATTTCAGATGAAGATGAATATAACAGGAAAATAGTAGGCTCTGTTGAATCAGTCAAAATTAAAACCGAACTATTGAAAGAGCAACTAGCAATAGAAAAAGAAAAGGCATCTCTGAAAGAAAATGAAAATAACTCTAAAATAATTGATAAATATGAAGGAAATATTACCGATTATAATTCACAAATACAAGAACAATTAAAAAAATTTAGTACTATTTATAATAGTTCTTTCAGCCAATTTTCATTACCTCTTTTGGATGAAAAAGGCGATTTAATTTATAATTCCTTTGAAAAGCTAACAGAATTAAAAGAAATTTTAAATCAGAAGCGTAATGAGGCTTTGGCTTTAGGAAATAACGAATTAGCAAATGAATACGAAAGGTTAGAACATGAAGTAAATTACACTAGTAATCTAATAAACAATACTAATCTTAATTTAGCAGATAGTACTTCCAAATTAAAAAATGCCTATATAACAGAGTTAGAAAGTATTATAAATAAAAATGAAGATTTAAAAGGCAGTACTAAAGAGTTCGCACAGACAATTAGCTCTGAACTAATATTTGATTCTAATGCGGATGGAATAAAGAACCTACAATTAGCCCTATCAACACTACTGAGTGGGAATAATACCTCTAATTTAATAGAAGAAATGAATTCCCAATTCAACAAACTATATTATGCAACTCCAGAAAAGTTTAAAGAAAAAGAGAAAGAAGTGTCTAAATATGTAGACAACCTAAAAGACATATTTAAAACTGCTAATCCAGATATGGACGAATCACAACTTGAGTCTATTCAAACTGGTGCCAAAAATAAATTAAATAATATAATAAATGAATTCAAGAAATACAACAATGTAATGAATGTTACTGGGCTTTCTCTAGTAAATTTCACTTCAAAAACTTCTTCTTCAGGTAATGAGCTGGATAATCTGGCATCTAAGATGAGAAATTATAAGGATTCATCTGAAGAGGCCCTCGGGATTTCATCTTCATATATTAATGTATTAGATGATTCTTTATTTACTTATCAAGAAATCTCAAAACAATTAGAAGATTATTCACAACAAACCTTAGTTGATTTATTAAATAAAGAAAAATTAACAGCCGCAGAACAAAGAATAGTAGACCTTTATAAAACTAGGAATGAAATATTAAGAGACTTATCATCTGTCTATCCTAATATAGTAAATGATGAATCTATATTAATGGGTATTTCAGCAGAAAAAATCAATTTGATGATTGCTGAAAATAAAGCAAATGATGCTTTATTAAAAGCCCATAAGTTAAATCGTGAAAATAAATTATCTGAAGAACAAAAGGCTACTCTGGAACTTGCAATTGAAACGAATAAACGAATTAGCATCAGAAACATCGAAGTTCAACAACTAGAATCAAAATTAGCGGAACATGCAAAAAAAATAGATGAAAAGCCTACTTCTTCTTCTGATCTAGCAAAGCTACAAAATGAAATGGCTTACCATAGAGCCGCTGCAACATACGAACCTAAAATAAAATTGAAAAACGCTGAATTAATTGATTTAACCAATTTAAAAATAAATTATGGTGAACAATTAAGTAAAGTTGGTAACTCTGTTACTAAATTAACTAACGCTGAAAAAAATGCCAACAAGTCAACAACGCAATCAATATACATAACCGATAAATACAAACAAAAACTTGAAGAGTTAAATCTCGGAATTGAAAAACAACAAAGATTGCTGTCTAAGCTACCTGAACATTCTAGTGAGTATCGAAGAGCTTTAGAAACTCAAATTCAATTTGAAAAAGAAAAACTTCGAGTGATGCAACAGCAAGAGGCTTCTTTAAAAAATCAGATTGCCTCAGGGAAAATTCAGCAAACAGGTAATATAACAAGCAAGTCCCTCACTTCTTCTACAACTACTAATCTAAACGGTTGGTCTGGCAAAATCACTAGTGCATATGGAGGCCGTAAAGACCCGATTTCAGGAAAACCTGATTTCCATCTCGGCATGGATATTTCTGGGTCTAAAGGGACTAGCTTAGATGCGAATGTTGCAGGCAAAATAATAGCTAGTGGTGATGCTATTAAAAATGGCTATGACGACTCTTATGGAAATATTGTTGTCGTACAAGATGCAAATAATTTCAAACATCTTTATGCCCATCTAGATAAAGCTATTGCTAAAATTGGTGATTATGTTGATGTGGGCACACAAATAGGTAATATTGGTGCTTCTGGTACTAGAGTGACAGGCCCTCACCTACATTACGAAGTAAAGAATGGTAGCGGACAACGCTTAGACCCAACAAGTTACTATACTGCTGCAAAAAATGGAGCCACAACTTCTACATCCTTTGCAGTTGACACGACACAACAAGCTATTGATCAAACAAAATCTGAATTAGTAAGTTTACAGCAACAGATTTTAAATCAAAAAGATTTAGTAGAAGACCTTGAGCGAGACATAATTGATAGTTATCTTTCCTCTTTTGAAAACAAAAAGACAACAATTGATAACTTATTGGAAACTAGTGATAACAGATTAAGGAAACTCACTGTCACATCAGAATCCTATCGTAAAGAACTAGACAGACAAACAGCTGCTTTAAATGATAAAAAGAAAATTAACCAAAATGAAATTGCTTATCTGGAAGGCGTTATTAAGAGTGGTACTGCTTCAAAAAAGGTCATTGATGAGTATACGCAACGTCTTCATGAACTGAACAATGTCAATAGTGAGATAGATTTTGCCATTTGGGATGTTGGCTCAAAAAAAGTTGAATCCTACATGTCAAAGTATGAAGAACAACGTCAAATTCAGGATAATGTTCTCGCCTATGAAAAAGCAAAACTTGGAGAATTAGATACTTCCTCTGCTAGGTATGTAAAATCACTTGTAAATATTAATAATGCGATGAAGGAAAAACAGAATGCCAATCTTTATGAACTAACTCAATTAAAAATCCTAGTAAACGGAAATAAAGCGTATGGCGATGGTTTACAATCTGCGAAAAAACGCATTGAAGAGTTAACGATCGGTATGAAAGAGTTACAGGTTGATATTCAAGATAGTGACTATGATATTTTAATCAATATCAAAACCCAATCGGATGAGAAAATAAATAATATAGAATCCGAAATAAATCGAGCTGAATTGATTCGTAAAATGTTTGATGAGGGTTCGGCAGATTATGAGAAATATACAAACATTATGATTAATGCCCAAGAAAGAATTGCTCAACAGCATTTAGAAACTAGAGATAATTTGCTAGAAGAATTAAAACAGCGTGATATCACTGCTGAACGTATCAAAGAAATCACAAAATTAATAAATGAAGAGTATAACGGCTATTTAAATGCCACGTTAGCTATTAAAGACTATACAAAGCAAAAGGACGATGCAAAAAAAGCCCAACTTGATAAAATTGCAGATAAAGTTATTAGTGCGTATAAAGATTATTATCAAGAACTTCGAGATGAGCAAATCAAGCAACTTGATGAAGAAATTGAGCGCGAAAATAAAAAACATGAAACAATCATGAAAAATCTGCAAGAAGAAATGGACTTATTTAGAAAAAGTGTTGAAGATAAGCTAAGGCTCATTGACCGAGAAGAATCTCAAAGAAGCTATGATATGGAGATTTCCGATTTAGAAAGTGAACGGAATGACGTACAGAGCAAGCTAAATATTTTAGCGTTAGATAATTCTTATGAAGCGAAAGCAAAGAGGAAAAGTCTACAAGAACAGTTAGATGAAATTGATAAAACAATTGCGGAAAAACGCCATAACCGAGAAATTGATTTACGTAAAGAGTCTTTAAATGATGCATTAGAATCAAAAGAGGAAGAAATAAATGAAAAAATAGAGCTACAAGAGTCAGAGCATGATAATTTAGTCAATAAAATTAATCTTGAAAAAGAACATTGGGAGTCGTACTATAGCGATTTACTAAATAATGAACGCCAATTCGCTAAAATGAGAGAAGATATCATCAACGGTCATTTAACTAATGTGGAGGCAGACTTCAATCAGTACCGAGATAAATTAAAAGCCTCACTACCCGAAATTAGCGGTGCATTAGACGATACTATGAAAGCTATAGGTTTTTCTATCCGAGACAATGTTATTCTCGAACTAGAAGAAGCTCTAGATTTAATAAAAAAATTTAATGACAGTCAAGAATCAAAAGATAATGGTTCATTTGAATCGAATCTTTCCAATCCACAAACATCTAAAGGTAATTTATCTAATGCGGACTTACAAGTTCTATTAGGAAAGTTCTTATATGACAGAGTTTTGCCGAATGTTTCTGGCCAGGATCAGAGTGCCGTTAGTGAAATGGCAAAAAATTTAGCAGCAAAGGGTCGCGATAAGGCTGATTCCCGATTTACTGAAAATGGTGCTAATTTTAATGAGTCCACAAGGGTTCTTACACAAGCAGAGATGGATTCATTATCTGAGTATTTTAATAGTAATAAAAACTTGCTTGGTGGGAAATATAATAGCTTTTTTGAGCAGTTTTTCAATGAGAATTCAGGAAATACACAAGAAAATGGAAGTAAACTATCTGATGCGGATATGAAAGTTATGTTAGGCAAATTTATTTACGAGAAACTTGTACCTGAACCATCTTTAAATGCAAATACTAAAATGTCTCTAAAAAACAAAGCTGATAATCTCGCTTCAGAAGGCAGAAATAAAGATTCCCAAATCTCCGAAAATGTAACATTTGATTCTGTAAAAAATAATTACTCTTCTGAACAAATACAACAATTAAAAACTTTCTTTAATTCCAGATTAGATATGATTGTAAATCTTACAACCCGTGAATTAATGAAGAAAAAAATTGCCTCACTTGACAGTGGCGGTTTCATGAACTGGACTGGAATTGGGATTGATGGTAAAGGAGGCAAAGCTATTATTGCTCACCCTCAAGAAATTATGTTGAATAAAGCTGATACACAAAGTTTGTTTAATTCAATCAATATAATGGATAGTATCATGAATAATTTATCCCCTCTCTTACTAAAGTTTACCCCATTCCAAAAGTCATCCTCTGTTAGTACAGGCGATACGTATGGTGACATTAAGATAAACTTCCACATCGATAAAATGAACGGTGACAAAAACGACTTACATCGATTTAGTAAAATGATTGATGATGATTTATTGCGTAGGAAAGGAATGAGAAAGTAATGTTGGAATCTATTCATTTTATGTATGACAACATTTCATCAAAAGATATGGGGATTCAAATTGCTTCAACAAGAGGAGGTTTATTTGAAGAAAACTTTCTTCCTAGAAGGAGAATTATTGAGAAAAAAATTGCTAATAATGAAAAACCGTATTTTCAAAAGGTTGAACATGAACCCCTCTCCTTTAACTTGTCCTTTTATCTTGAAGATTGGCTTGATGACCACGATCTAAGAAAAATTGCTCGTTGGTTATTTCAGCCATATTACAAACCCTTAATTTTTGACAATAATCCAAATAGAGTATTATACGCCCTGGTAGAAGGAAATTCTGCATTATTACATAATGGTTTAAAGCAAGGTTATGTAGAACTAACTATTAGATGTGATTCTCCTTATACTTACTCTCATGAACTTATTTTTAATAATATGGCATTTAGAAATGCTAATACTGGTTATCAAATTATCGACGACATGAAAAGCTTTGAACAAGGGAGTTTTTTTAATTCGAAGGTTACCTCTAATGGTTTAACAATTGATAAAGTTGATAATTCTTGGGGAGCACAATATGCCAATATCAAAAAATGGAGTGAATTTTAAATGGAAACAACAGATGGACTTAAATTAAATATTACTACTGAATCCTCTTTTGAAGATGATGATATAAAAAATACCATTGTTGAATATGGCAATAATTTTAGTAAATTAGAAAAATACTTAAAAGATTCAACTCAATCTATTGAAGATCTAGGTGATAATAAATATTATCCAATTGGTCATATTATGTGGAATAAGGTCCCTGCCTCAGGTTCATATATCGGCTGGGTTGTCACAAGAGAAGGTATTCAAGCAAAAAAATGGTTGCCAAATAAAAATTACAGTATTGGCAATTTAGTAAAGCCGCCTGTAGATAATGGTGGCCTTTATGAATGCGTGGTCGATGGGAAAAGTTCCACTACCCCTCCAACTTTTATTACTTCCTTACAACAAGAATTTCCCGAGGTATCAGGAAAAATTTGGCGCAAAGAATTCAATTATGAGGTAGGTGACTTGGTATTCCCTACTAATGGAAGTAAGACATATTATTATCTTTGTGAGACAGCAGGCTACTCCTCCCCTACTGAACCTGAATGGTCTTCTGTTCAAAACGATACAGCATTTATTGATAGTTCAGTTGTCTGGAGAAAAGCAAAAAATATCATTTGGAAAAAGGTTGGCACAAATAGTGAGTTTAGACCTTTTGGAAAAATAGAATAGGAGTATTTAGAATGAAATGGGGTTCCTTAATAAATTCAACAGGCTCTTATGTATCTAAATATTATGAAATTACGAATGCTTCTTCAAAATATTTAACAACCATCCTCGCTAATATGATAAATATACATCATCAACAAATAGAGTTTCTCTATTCCCTCTCTTACGACTACAAGAATTGGACTAATTGGAAAACAATAAATTTCAGTGATAACAATTTGTTAGATGGCTTTAATTTAGATGGTTTGATTTTTAGATATAAGATTGTTCTTCATGCAAAAAAGGATAACGAAAAACCTTATATACAATCTTTCTCTATCACCTTCGATCCTTGCGAATCCTTAGAAAATCTGGGCGATTTTATTGTTAAGCCAAAACTATGGATTAAGAAAAAGAATGGAAAAGGCAGTATAGAACTAACCAATATCATGACAAATCAAACATTAGTTGTAGACAATCTTATCGATAATGAAGAAGTATTTATTGATTGTCAAAAAGAAGATATTGTTTCTGACAGGCAGCATTTAGGTTTTTATCGGTATGATGATCATAATGATGAATTCCTAGCATTAATAATCGGAACTAATCTCCTAAAAGGAAAAGGGGATTTCGATATGGATGTTAGACATCAGTATGTCTTTTTACAGGAGTGAGGTGAAAATCATTGAAATTAGGTGAAATAGATTACCGTTTAAAACCAGATGATGCAAGAATATTTTTATGTAGTCCAGATAAAAAAACAATTGCCAGAATTAGTGAGGCATATGATATCAATTATAGTACTAAGGTTTCGGTCCTAAATGAAATTTCATTTAAAATACCTACTGTCCTAATGGAAGATGGGATTCCTTTTGAAAATAAAAATATTGATAAAATAAGAAACAGGTATCTTTTCAAATTGAAATATGGGCAAATCACTGAATACTTTTTAATGAACGAATCCAGTAAATCCTATAGTGATGATGAGTATATTAGTTATACTGCTTTGTCACTCGGCGTCCAATTAAGTGATAAAAATATACGACAATTTGAAGTAGTCAGTAAAACATTGTCTCATATTATTACTGATATTTTATCTTCCGTAAATACAAAATGGAAATTAGGCTATGTTGACAGTTCCTTCGAGGAGGTTTATCGAAGCTATGAGGTTTCATCAAATAATATTTTAGAAATTATTTATGATTTAGCAAAAGTTTGGAATGCTTTAATTGTATGGGATTCAATAAAATATGAAATCAATTTCTATAAACCCGAAAATATTGGTAAAGATAAAGGCTTCCACCTCCGTGATGGAAAATATTTAGAGTCATTCAATTTAGCGACAAACACAATTGATACAATCACTCGCTTAAAAGTGTATGGACAAGATGGCTTATCTATACATCGATTAAATCCTACCGGTCAATCCTATCTCGAAGATTACAGATACTACCTCTACCCTTTCAAACGTGAAAACGGGATTGTTGTCAGTCATTCTAAATATTTAACAGATGGTTTATGCATTGCATTAGAAGACTATCAGGCGTTGGTTGAATCCTTATCAGAGAAGTTTACTAATTTAACTACAATGGTCACTACACAAAATTCCATTATCCAAACAGAGGAACAAAAACTAAGTACCCTGAATTCCCAAAGAGTCCTTATTGAAGATGAATTAGATTTATCAAATGCAAATTTTCACTCCTCAACTCCAAAGCATCAAGACATCATTCAACGTTTAGAGGCCAAACGATTAGAGATCTCCACTCAAGAAGCCTTTATTAGAGATTTAAACTATCAGCTTTCTGATTACGTAAATGAATTACTTGCGTTACAGGAAAAATTAACTAGAGAAAATAACTTTACAGTTGGGCAGTTAGCCGAGCTATCCGATTTTGAAATAGAAAAAGAATATACTAATGATTCAATTGTTGATGATGAGGACTTAATGGAAGACGGTAAGGAAGTATTCAGACAATATTTAGAGCCAAAAATCAGATTAGATATGAACTTAATTGATTTTCTATCCATCGTTGAATGCCAAAATGATTGGGACAAGTTAGGTTTAGGAGATATTATTAGGGTTAGATATGATAGATTACAAGTGGATATAAAAGCCAAAATTACGGAAATTACTCATGACTTTGAAAATGAAAGTATTTCTCTTGTTATCGAAAATGAATTTGATGAAGACAATAATTGGTTAGAACAGCTTAATAAAGCAGGCAATACATCTACAATTGTTCAGATGGATAAATGGAAGTGGAATTTGTCCGAGCAGAACAACGGGGCCATTAACGATATCATCAATAATAAATGGGATGCATTAAAAAATGCTGTCATGGCTGGTTATAACCAGAAGATAGAAATAAGCGAACGTGGCATTATTGTAAAAGATTTAGAAGATCCATTAAGCTGGCTTGTTATACAAAATGGATTTCTTGCTATCACCAACGATAATGGCGAGTCATGGAAACACGCAATTTCAAAGGATGGAATTTTTGGTGAGCGTATTTTTGGGAAGATCATATCTGGTGTTAATTTGATGATTGAAGATGAATCTGGTATATGGATAACACAGGGCTCAAGAACTACCATTTATAATCGACATGGTGAAGAAACCATGTATTTAGGGTTAGTTTCTAATAATAAAAAAGATGAACAAGGAAACTTAATTCCACAGGACCATGAATGCTTCGGACTTATATCGTGGAATGATGTAACAAGGGTTGCATTAACTACTTGCGAAGGGTTTTCTGTGAGTCAGAAAGATAATGAAGAATGGAAAAAGGTGTTATGGGCTAATACAGATGGTACTCTCTACTCTAGAAACATGATTGCTGAGAATATTAAGATTGTCAATAATCTTGATGAAGTGATCTTAGATGCTGAAAATAACTATTTTAATATTGGTTTATTTGACAAAATTGTAGCTGATGGCAAATTAACGACGCTTGAAAAATTAGAGCTCATTAAAGAATTATATAAAATCCATTCAGACTACAAGCTGCTTCTTCAACAGGCACAAAAATACATACGGAGTGAGAGAGATAATGTTTCAGATATTGACGGTGCTTTTAATACTGCAACTCAAACCTTCCCTACCGTTTACTCTACTACAGACAGGTATTCGACGAGTGCAATAAAAAATGCATATGTAGAGTTAACAACTTACATGTCCAATTATATCAAAATCATAAATACTGGTTACCTTGAATCATCCTTCTTAAATATTGATATGACTGATCCACTGACAGAATCCACGAGTCCCATTGAGAATCGTGGTATTTTTGTGCAGAAATTTAAAAATTACTATGATGAAGCGACTAGATTAAGACAAGAAATTGAGGATTCCTTATTCTATTCAGGTCTCACAATGGGTAGATATCACAACAATCTCATGATGAATGATTTTGGCTTTATCGCTGTTCGGAATGATGGTAAGTATCGAGCTTATCTAAATGCCACTAATGGACTTGCGCTGCAGAAATGGGAAAATGGGAAATGGGTTAGTAAACTATTTGCCACTTTAGGTGACTCTAAATGGGAAGACGGAACACTATACGCCGAAGGATTGGTAACAAAAAATCTTCGAATTGTAGATGGTGACTTAGGTGATGCCATTACTCTAGATTGGGACGAAGGTATTACCATTAATGGGAAAAATGGTGAAAAAATCAGATTAAATGCTAATGAAGCTATCTCCATTTATGTCGATGGTCAGAAGAAATTTTACGTAGGGACAGATGGAAGACTTTATGCAAAAGACATAACTACGCACAACCTTAAAATAGTTGATGGTTTCTTAGGTGAAAAGATCATCTTTGACCAAAATGATGGTATCACTATTAATGGGAATAGCGGTGAGGAAATTCGGCTAAATGCTAATGAGGGTATTGCAATTGATGTCAAACATGAGCCTAGATTTTGGGTCAGTAAAGATGGACACTTGTATGCACGAAAGCTTTTCATTATGAATGGTGAGCTAGATGAGTCGATTCTTGAAGAATTAGCTGACGATGATAGCTTTATCTCTGATTTGACGGTTACTAGACTCAGAACTTATGACCCTAAGGACCCTGATAATTATGTCCATATTAAACAAAAATTTTTAAGATTTATTACCAAAAATGGTTCATCGGAAAATGTTAAATATGAAATGTATTTTGAGGGTTCAGGATCACAAGCCTACCCTATTGCTATTTGGGGTAGTGGTTCAGGTAATAATACTAACAATAATAAAGCTAAGCAATATAAAACCTCTCAAGGTTTCTTTACTGAGTATATAGATGAAACTGGTGAAAAACACTCTATTAATTTAAACACTGAAAGCACAAAATCTATAGAGATTAATTCACCTAGGACGGTATCTATTAAAGGTGGGAGCGGTAGTATCACAATGAATAACTCACTTTTAGAATTAAAATTTGGAAGTAATACGATGACTATGTCTGCAACAGGCATTAAATTAAATGGTACTCGTATTGATCTAAACTAAGGAGTGTTAGCATGCCTGAAGTATCAGTAAGAGGTAATAAAATAAGTAGCTCTATTGCTAGTAAGCACGTTAAAGTAAGGAAACCTAATAAGCCCCAGTGTGTTCCAGAATATATAGATGGTCAATATTATGGAGGCTATTGGGTGGGAGATGTTTGTTTTGGTATCGAAATCCCACCTAGCTCGCCCTATGATGAGCTAGATATCGACGCAACTGTGGAAGGGACCATTGATGATGGAGCACCTACTGTTTTTGTGAATGGTAAGGAAGTTGCATTTTCAGGTGCCAAAACACAGGAACAAGATTCATATACTGTTCCAAGTGGCTGGTCTTATGTCAGCGGTGGACATTCTAGTGCCAATGGTTCTGTAAGCTCAGGTAGTTCCAAGGTATTTGTTAGTGGTAAACAGCTTGCTAGAAAAGGTGATTCTGTAAGAACACATGCAAGCTCCAGTGCTTCTATACAAGAAGGATCTAATAATGTGTTTGCCAATTAAAATTCACTTGGAAAGGAGGTGAGAAAATTGTCACTACCTACTAATTATTTAGAATTTAATAATCCTATTCATATCGTTTGGCGAAAAGGAACACCCAACGACCCTTACATCGATCGACTAGATATCGCTCGTGTTGTCAATCAACGTGTTTTTTTATTAGAAATTCCTGATGAAATGTATAAGGTTAGAATTTCAGGTATGTTTGAAATTAATTATGAAAAATTCATCAAGCACAACTTAGAAAAAAATGAATTTTATGTAGACTATACTAATGGTTTTGTTTATTTCCATGCAGTGAAGGAAGCAGAAACAATGTCAATGGTGTACAAAGGAAGAGGATTAATCCTTTACCCCTCTACACGAATTGTCCATTATGATGGTACCAATTCTACCGAAACACTTCACGAAATCATTGAAAGAAGTAAAATACAAGTTCAAGATCTAATTGATCGAACAGATAACTATGAAGAATACTTAAAAAAACTGGTCATTGCTATTAATGAATCCAATCATGCCACTGACCAGGCTTTAATTGCCACTCACAATGCTAATGAAGCAACTGAACTAGTAAGAGATGCATACGAAACAACAGTTTTAATTTATCAACCATTTATTCATACATATGATGACATTGCTAAAAAATTCCCCCATCCTGAAGTTGGATGGACAACACAGGTTTTTGATACAGGCATACGTTATCGTTGGAATGGAAAGGCCTGGATTCCTATCGATGCCTTAGGTGGAAATGTACCTTTAGCCAACGAAGTAATAAATGGATTAATGAGTAAAGAACAATTCGTAAAGCTTCAAAATATAACTGAATTTGTAAATGAGAAAACAATTGTATTCATTATTCCAAAAGATATTTTGCAAGGCGTTCAAGACCCACATATCATATTTGATTGGGACGGTGAAATTGTTGATATTCAAGCATCGATTTCTATTTTAGGTTCAATGCCTACCCCTATTCAAATACAAAAATCATCGAACTTCATTGATTGGTTGGATATTACAGTCAACCCAGTAATCATTGATGAAGATCGTTATTTAAATAATCAAGTATATACATTAAGAGACAGTTTGGTGAGGAAGGGAGATGTGTTTAGACTATACATCCCTTCTTTTTCTGTTGATGCACAAAATTTATCTGTCAATGTAAAAGTAGCATTGAAATAATTTATAACTCACTCATAATACCCTCACAATTTAATTTAAATAATACAAGGAAAGTAGGAATTTAAAATGACAAACCAACCTCAAGTATCATGGTATGAAGGTGCTAACACAAAAGCAAGCGAAGTAAAAAACACAGTAAACTACAATACTGTCGATGCAGATTCTCATTCACACATAAAAGTCTTTTATATTTGGAATAATCGTGGTGGTACAGAAGATGTTTCTAAGATGGAGGAAGTAGTTTTCACTACTCGTGACCGTCAAGGCGGGGATGGTAGCCAAGGGAATGTCGTTGAAGCTGTTCGTGACAACTGGTTTCATGTGCGTGTTGATAGTCTGAATGAAACAGGTTGGACACCTGTTGGTAAAGGTGGCGTTAATACAGTCAACCCTCCTGGAACTAAGGATTTAGGAACAACAGGTACTACAACAAATGTGAATGCTGCGACTGCTCATGTTTGGTCAGCTTCTAAGGATTTGACATTAGATACTTATGTTCAGCCAACAGTAGCTAATGGTTACATTTATAAAGTAACGAAAGCGGGTACTACGGGTGGAACAGAGCCTACATCATGGGTGAAAGTTGAAGGAAATCCTGTAGTTGATGGAACGTTAGAATATATAGCTATTCAAATTGAGAAAAAACCTAATGCAAAAGAGATTTTAGGTTTAGCTAACAACACTGACGTTAATGGTAGTAATGCAGACTTTGCAGGCGGTAACTTTGTCCAGATTTCTGTTTTCGCAGATGTGCCTATGACCGCTTCGGCAGGTAAAAATCTGTTAATGCAACGCGTTTCATACCGTTATGTGTAAAAGGAACATAATCATATTTAAGAAATAAAATAATTATTCTAAAGGGTAAGGGGATTTCTCCCCTACCCTTTTTTTATGGATTTATTAAAAGAAAAACTTCAATGCAATGAAGGAGATGATAAAAATGTTATTCTCAAGCTCAGAAAATGCTCAAGCAATCGGCATTCCTTTTAATTGGAATGCTGATTATGTAAATGGTAAAAACTATGCTGAGTATGACCTACTCACGCATAAGAAAAATGATTATTATTTAATTCAGAGAAATCAGGTCATACGTTTTGGTTTGTTTGGTCAAGGAATGAAATTTTTCTTCGAAATGACCGATGGCTCTTTTAACCTAAGTGGTAAAAGAATTGAAATCGAGTATATTGATGAAAACGGAAAAACGTTTCATTTAACAACAAATTTTGCAGACAAAGACCTTATTACATATAAAGAAGCCTACTCGGACTTCAATGGTGTACAGGGTGCTGTACAACGCTCAGATATAAAGTCCATTAATTTTGGCTATAAAACAACTTACAGGAAAGATGATGTTCAATTATTCTTTCAGCCTATTGTCTCAATTCCCTTTAATAAGAGTGCGTTCATTGAAGTTAAGCTAACTTCCAATAAAACAATGGACGGTCATTTGGTATTCAAAACAAGAGGGATTGAGGTGGAACGCTTCTATGCCCCTTTAGAAGCCAATCGAGCAGGTCAAATTAATTGGACAATCAAATAATAGAAAGCGAGGAAATACATGATGAAACGATTTTGGTTACATCTTCCCGATAAAAATGATTCCTTAGAAATAACAACCTCTAATAACAAGCTATCTTTATTTGAGTCTTCAAATGAAAAAGTTTACACAATAGAAACAGGAAAACATTCACTAAACAAGCTAATAGACGCCCTTGTCAAAAACGGTTTAAACGCCAAAATTGGAGAAATGAAAGCACCAAAAAATAAAAAACTATTGGTGTTGTTCTTAGATAAATCATATACAAACATAAGTGGGAGTTTTGTTACTTTTATGGGTGGCATCGAATCTATTGATACTGGCGATAGACAAGATGACCATATAATCATACTCAACAATTAAGAAAGGAAAATACTCATATGGCTCTTATAGGTGGTAATACAGAGAAGAAAAAAATAGGTTTATCTATTGGTGTCTCCGGAACACATGATAAAACAAAGATCAACAAAGACACAGGTTTTTTAGAGTTAGTGGATATTGATGTAGATGGTGAAGGAAAACCTATCTATGTAGAGCAAGGCTCGTGGACTTCTGACGTTATTAATCTAGGAGATATTTTTCAAGATTTCGAGAAAGTATTTACAGACAGCAAAATAAATGGTGCAAGCTCTTTCGCTGTGTTAACAAGAGTTTCATCAAACAATTATGATTGGTCTGATTGGGTTGCTATTGCGGAAGATGGAACTATTCAATCTGCTACTAAACAGTTTATTCAGGTAAGGATTGACCTGTTTGCAGGGTTTGTAACTGACTTATTCTTTATTGCTAAGAGAGACTTTAATATCAATGAATTTCTTGAAGAAAAGGAAGTAAAAATAGGTGGATATGTTGTTCCTAAATTAACATCAAACACTTCGTCAACAGAAGGCTTTGCATTTGCTGAAACAAGATATAGCGTTAATTATGACTCATGGTATGCATTTGACAAAGTAGATAGAAGTGAAGGATATTGTTCTGCTAATGGAGTTAAAACAGGGTTCTTAGGCTTTTATTTTATTAAAAGGGGTGTAGTAGCTTCTAAATACAAAATTAGAAGTTGCAATGTTTTGTCAACAATGATTAAATCATGGGTTCTTCAAGGCTCAACTGACACAACAAATGGCACTAATGGAACTTGGGTTGACTTAGATAAACAAACTAATCAGGTTTGGACTACAGGGTACACTGATAAAGTATATGAAGTACCAATATCAATAAGGGCTAATTATATTGCCTACAGAATTAAGTTTTCTGAGATAAATGGCGGTGATTATGCAGGTGTAGGAGAACTAGATTTCTATGAAGATGGAACAACTTCATTAAGCCTTAAACGAGATTACGTTCTTGATAAACAAGTAGATTCAACTTGGTCAGACACAGGGAGTTTACACAGAAAGAAAATCACCCGTAGCCAATGGCAAAGAATAGATAGACTAAATGTAATGGTGGTAGATAATTAATGGAAAAAAGATACACTGAGAATTTGATACCCTTAATGACAAGCTATACTACCCCTTTTGGAAAAGTAGATTATGGCGGAGATGCTTATTTGGTATATGGTGGATACAACTATGAACCATATCATCTGTTTGGCACAGGTCAGTTCAGTTCGGCAAGCTCAAAAGGCATATGGGTTTCATATGAGTTTGAAAAACCTGAGAGGATTGTAAAATACACACTAAGAACACACAGTTGGTTGTACGAAAGAAGCCCTAAGAGTTGGACATTCGATGCTTGGGATGGAACACAATGGATAGTTTTGGACACTAGAGATAATCAACCACAATGGACAAACACCGATAAAAGAGAATATGAAATAAAAAATAGTTATTATTATAAAAAGTACAGAATAAATCTCAAAAACAGTTGGGGTAGCTATATCCATCTAAGCAGAATGGAAATGATGGGAGAACTACCGAATAAATCATTTATTTTACATGAAGGTGAATATAAAAAATTCAATCCAAAGATACTAGGTAAAGACCCAAAAATTGATGTTGTTCCCAAAATGACAAGCGACACTAGCCCATTAGGAAAGGTTACTGCTAGGGGTGCTTATAATCCTGCATGGCAAGCATTTGATAAGGATAGTTCAACATATTGGTATGATAACGGCTCTAGTGCAAGCAATCCATCATGGCTTCAGTATGAATTTGACTCTCCAAAAATAATAAATAAGATTGCATTAGATTCTCTTATAATTACAGGAAGTGCATATGGAATAAAAGAATTTACCCTATTGGGCAGTAATGATGGTTTAAACTATGATAGTCTTCTATCTGTTGACAACCATCCTAATAGAAGTACTAAAGAAACTTATCAATTCAATAATAAAAATGAGTATTTAATATATAAGCTTAAATTCGGATTAAGCTACCATAATTACTATACATTAGTTAGTTCATTTGAAATGTATGAAATGGCTACTCCTAACACACCTGCTTTTTGGTCTACAATATCTACTACTGTCCCTACTTCAAATCAATTTATCGAGAAAGGTATTGATTCTTTATTTCCCTTACTAAATAGAACTTTAACACAATTAGAACCATTCCCAATGATACAAAGAAATGACATTTTAGTGTCAGGAGAAGTTGGCAAGGTGTTCAGCAAAACTATTGACTTAAAAAAATATTTTGATATTAGAAGCATAAGAACCGAGGTGAAATAAATGCCAACTATTAGAAACAATAAAAAAGATTTTACATTCAACAATATCTATTATGTAGATTCCTTAAATGGCTCAGATTCAAACGATGGTAGTAACAAATCTCCTTTGCTAACAGTCAACCACGCCATATCTAGGTGTTCATTAAAAGGTGACGCTATTTTTGCAAAAGCAGGTACTCATGATGTTACTAGAATTGCAGGTGATTTTGACTCAGGTGGTCTTTGGGATGATAATAAAGAGATTTATTTTTTTGGACTAAAAGAAAAAACTATTTTTCTATGTGATGGCACAAAACATAGTGGTAGAGATACACATTGTATTATGTTTAAAAACTCAGAAACAAAAGTATACAACATTACTTTTGATTTTAAAATAGGCAATAGAAATGGTAACAACTATCAAAATTCTATCTGTGGTATTGGTGGTGGAGCTGTAAAAGGAGAGCTTGTAAATTGCTTATTTAAAATTGATAGCCTAACTCCAAACTTCACCTATTCAAATAATGCAACTTCTACTACAAAATTTACTAATTGCGTATTTGATATTAAGGCGAACTTTGTAGGAAGTTATTCAGGCTCAGGGTTTACTATCGAAAACTGTGTCACTAATTTCACATTCTATAATGAAGGAACTAGGAAAAACATTTATAACAAAGTTACTTTTGACTCAAGTTATCACATTACAAACTATAATGAACTAACTTTAAATATTGGTGTCTATGCAGGCTCTTATTCTTGGACTTATTCTTGGGCTTTAGGTTTAACTCTACTTAGGGCAAATAATAAAACATATTCACTAGAGTCAATCAGTACAATCCACGAAACAAAAATGACTTCTAATAATGCACCTTCTCCATTAGTAGCATCTGCTAGTGGACAATATGGGTCAGGATATGAAGCATATAGAGCTTTTGATGGCAATTTAAACAACACTTGGATTGGAGCAGGAAGCCTAAAAACCGGTTGGATACAGATTGACTATGGTGTATCTTCCCCAAAGATTGTAAATGTTTTAGAGATAACTGGTCGAAACTCAACGGTTCTTACAGATAATGTTAAAGATTTTAATATACTTGGCTCTAATGATAACGTTAATTTTGATACACTTGCACAAATTAGAAATCAAATTGATTGGGCGCAAGTAGAAACTAGAAGATTCGAGTTTAAAAATGAGAAATCATACAGATATTATAGAATACAAGTATTAGATAACAATGGCTATTCTTATGTAGCAATAGGAGAGATTCTATTTTCTTATCAAAAAGCAACTCTATTTGAAGTTCCTGCCTTGTCAGTAAGCAATTATGTTAAGTATGGAAAAAATATTATAAACAATATAAATATACCTATTTTTAATGAAAAATACATTTTACAAGGTGATTATTCAAAACATGAAGAAGGTCTTTGGACAAAACAATTAGATAAAAAACCACTCAGCATTAGTTTTAATTAGTGCTGATTTTTTTTTGGAAATAAATTAGATGAAAGGGATGATAATATGAGTGCATTTAATAACATAATACCCATAATGACCTCAGATACAGCCCCTAGTGGGCAAGCTTTTTCGAGTGGAATTTTAAGCGCTAGTTATTTTAGTTTTTACGCATTTACTAGCAACCTAGCTCAATCATGGACTTCCTCTCAAATTGCCTATCCTCACTATTTAGGATACAAGTTTGATAGCACTAGTGAAATTGGTGGATATTCAATCTCAAGCAGAAATCTTGATGGCAATGATTTAACTGCTATGGTAAGAGATTGGGAGTTAGAAGGCTCAAATGATGGCTTTGTCTACACAAAAATTGATTCTCAAAGAAATGTAGTTTGGGTTTCAAAAGGAGAGGAAAAAATATTTCAACTTAAAGAAAAGGTGTCTTTTTCTTACTTTAGGATAAAAATACTATCAAATAATGGGTATTCTTCAACAGTTAGTACAGTAGGTAGACTGCAACTATTTGATGGAAAAAGTGTAAAAACAGAAAAAAAATTAACAATCAAAAGTGCAAGCACAGATGAACTCTATTCCCTTTCAGACAACACTCTTATACACCTTCCTGATAACACAACTGAAAGCATTATTGAATATGGTTTAGAACAAGGTAAGTATATTCAATTAGATGTGCCTTTTGATAAGCATAAATACTTTAACGACACACCTGTTGATGGTGCGAGTGGTAAAGTGTTTACACACGATATTGGAGTAATTAACACTTTGAGTATTAAAGAGTTTGCAAAGAACATGGATTTTAAGCCTTTATACAATTGGTATAACACCAGAATGACTGCTAATAACGCTCCTTCTCCCTTAGTAGCTTTTGCTAGTTCCGAGCAGAGTGCTACTTTTTCGGCTTGGAAGGCATTTGATGGAAATGTCATGCCAATAGATAATCAAAGTTCTTGGTCAGCTTCTATAGCTAATAGAAACGGTACACTAGCTCTTAATTTTGGTTTTAAAAAAATGTTTGACTGTATTCGTTTGACTGCTTTAGAATACACGACATCTCCAAAAGACTTTCAAATACAAGCTACCAATGATAACACAGGTACTTGGACTACCCTATTAAATGTTACCAATGAGGTATGGAGTCAATCAATATCTAATGAAACTAAGGTGTATACTTTCGACAATACAATAGAGTATCAATATTATATGATAGTCATTACACAAGTAAGCGCTCCTAATAAACAACCTATGGTTACAGAGTTAGTTTATGGAAATGTCAATAGAGAGGTGAGTTAATATGGCAACAACAGAGCAACTAATGACACAGTATGGTGTCGCATGGTTTGGTTTTGATGAAGATAGTGGTAATGTATACGATAAATTAGGATTGGGTAGTTATGTTGGCATAGATGTAACAGCAACTAGAACAGTTGGATGGAATGGTGATGGTAATTCTTTATTTTTCAACGGTACAAGTAATTCTGTATCTATGAATTTTGGCTCTAACCTATTAGGAGAGTTAACGTTTAAATTTAAAATTAAGATAAATCAAAATAATAATACAGAATATGTGTTTGCAACGCATAACAATGCCAATACTCAGAAAGGCTTTAATTTCTGTAAGATAACAGGCGATACTTTAAGATGGAATTTCTACAATGAAGCGAATCAACCGAGCTTCGTGTTAAATTCGTCAAATAAGATAACACCGCAAGTTTGGTATGACGTTATGCTGTCTTGGAATGGAAAGGCAGGCTCTCTAGCTTCTATGTACATCAATCAAGAGTTAGCAGGAGTGGTCAGAGCAGAGCGCCCTAACAACGGTAGTACTTTTAACTTAGCCATAGGAAGACTGTCTAATCTATTAAATGGGTGGTTTGCAGGTCAACTAGATGATTTACAAATCTACAATAAAGCTCTCTCCCCTTCTGACTTCGAACAAAAACGCTTTGTAGTCAAAACAACAAACAATAAAAACCTTGTTTTATCCCCTACTTCAACTCGTGTGAAAGAGATTCCTAACACAGTAGAATATATGATGTTAGCTCAAGGTGGTGTAGTTAGAGAGATTGACTCAGCAGTCGATAGACCACCAATTGATTTCACTAAGCCTACAACTGAATATGAGCTTGTAACTAATAACAGAACACCATTAGGAAAAGGTAGAATGTTTACAATTCCTATTAGTGGTGATTTTAAAACAGCAATGATTGAGGACAACTATTAATTTGGTTGTCCTTTTAATATGGAAAAATATTGGAGGTCAATACAATGGCTAATACAAAAGATAATTTAAGTAAGTATGGTAAATCTTTAATCGGTTTTGATGAACCTAGTGGTAATGCTATGGATTCTATTAGTGGATATACAGGAACATTAACTAATGCACCCACAAGAATAGATGGGTGGAATGGTAAAGGTTCTGCATTGTCATTTAATGGAACTAACCAAAGCGTTTCTTTTCCACCTTCTTTTATACCATTGGGTAAAAAAAGCATAAGATTCAAAATAAAATTAGGGGCGTTACCAACAAATTACTCTTGGGTTATGGCAAATGGCTATAATGGGCAAGACTCATTCAATGTCTTACTAAGAAATAATGGAGCAATAGGATTTAGTGTATCTCAGGCTACAGGAGCTCTAATTAACTTTGGTGCAATGATACCGAATGATAATAAATGGCATGATATTTTATTTACTTGGACAGGAGATGCATCTGTTGACGGTGCAAAGATATATGTTGATGATATGACAAATCCTGCTAATAAAACTACATCAACAGGGCTAGAAGTTACTACAAGCACACGTAATTTTATATTGGGCAATTATCCTGACTTACAAACAGGTCAGTTCTTCAATGGTCAGCTAGACTCAATTGAAATTTACGACAGAGTAATTTCCCCTATTCCTGATAAATATTTAATTCAACATAATGGTGATTACAAATATCATGATGGTACTACATGGAAATCAACAACACCAACAGAAGAAAACTTTATCCAATATGGTATGAACAATCTAAACCATATTACAGAAAAACAATGGAAAGAGCTATCAGGAAATAAGTCAGTAATCATGTGGTCTGATTTTGAAGATAAGCAATTCACTTCTGTTGTATTAAATAAAAATAGTTTTAAAGCACAAGATTTACTAGGTGATTCAGCTCAAGCGATTTACTACACTGATTCAGACACTTCTAAAATCGCTGTAGAAACAGGCGTTGATCCATATAGTATCTATGACTATATTGGTGAACTACCTACAGTGGCCATTTATACAGAGTCTAATGATGATATTGTTGTATCGACTAATGTTGAGCCTTTTGATATTTATGATGAATTTGGTGAAAATGTTGAGGTTCTTTATTACACAGATGATGAAACTGTAACAAATGCTGATTTAATCCTTGAAGCTAATTGGTCGCCTTTAGATGAACTTGAAGGTGATTTTGAAGTAGTGACATGGACAGATGAAGGTTCTGATACTGCTAAACGAGTGCTTGATATGAAAGCAATCCCACAACCTCAATTCGTTAAACTAGTTAACCCTAAACGTTTGTATGGTTCTTTAGATGATGTATTTGTCAATGATATTTCACAATCCTATCGTGATGCAGCTCGTTACTTTGTTGGTAGAGAAACACCTGATAAATGGTATGTATGGGACAAAAAAGAAAAGAAATTCGTTGTTGCTGATGCTTCAAGTCCACAAAAAATCATGTTAACAGGCATGACTTACAAAGACTTAAACAATATCACTGATATGCAATGGCGGACATGGACAAGTGACCACATTAATATTGGTATGTTTATTACAGACAACCCTCGTGACACAATCAAAACAATTGTCGAAGAAATCTCGTTCGAAGACTATCTCCCTCGTGATACGACAATTATTGAAAACTCAAGTCTATACATCTTAAACACTACTGCTAAAATTGACATTTCTTTTGACACAAATGTTCTTAAGGCTGTGTTAAGTGATGATGATTTAACGCGTGTTCAATATCGTGTATTACTAAACAATGGTTACTACTACCCTTCAGATGGAAGTTTTACTAAACTAGGTGAATCCCCTCAAAATATTGAGTTAGCGATTGGTAGTAAAGACATTAGGATTGATAATTGGAACACACTTAAAGTAGAGTTCCAAGATTTCTTTGGTACTACTGATTATTGGTCTACTCAATTCATGGGAACCTATACAGGTCTTATGTTCAAAGATGTTTATGGCCAATACTTCTCTAGTGAAATCGGTGAAGTCCTTAAATATCTTGATTTTGGTATCATTATTGCCGGCCAAACTACAATTGAACATGAAGTATTCCTTAAAAACCAATATGGCTATGATATTAAAGATATTCACTTGTATGCTAATACAGCAAATTTCCCTACAGGAATGACTTGTGAATTTAGTACAAGCTCATCCCCTTTTACACCTCAACCTGATTTAAGAATAGGTGGTGTGTTAAAAAACAATGAAGAAATTCCATTTTTCATTCGACTAAAATCTGAATTAGGTTCAACGCCTGACGTTAACGGTTCATTCGACATTATCGTGAGAGCAGACAAAGCCTAATCACAATACAATGTGATAAGGAAGTGAGATTATGGAGGATCAAGATTTTGGATTAGAAACAGACATTTCCTCTCATAGAAATGAAATAGTAACTGAGAATACAATACCCTTTGATAAATCCTTTGAAGTATATACTGAAATTGAAGTAAGTCCTCACAACAGTTTTAAAGCAACATACAAACTAATTGCTGTAGGGAAAATAGAGCAAGATGTTGAGATTATAGCTAGACCTTTAAGTGAAAGTAAAGTACTAACTGAGCTTATTTCTCGTGCTTTAGACGCTAGTAATAAAGATACCTATTTAAACATCATGTATCGTGGGAACTCAGATGTTTATACGGAGATTCAGCCTATTGGTTACAATTTCTTAGAAGCAGAAATTGAAGTGCCACCACATAATAGAATGTATGCCATTTATGAAGTTCAACAACCGCCTATCGTTACAGATGTGTACAATCCTACCCAAGATGCTTTCACAAGAGAGGAAGCAGCTTACCAAACAATCAACTATGGCAACAATTCTTCTATGGTTGTTGGTCGCAGTAAGGATGATATTTGGCGTTCGTTTGTGCAATTTGACTTATCTTCTATTCATCCTTCTTATGTGCTAAAAGAATCCAATTTACGCCTATACTATAAAGGTGAAGCTCCTGAAAACCTTAAACTAGAAATACTAAATGCTAGTAGCGAGTGGTACGAAACTAGCCTTACTCACCTGAATCGGCCAATCCCTATAGATTTAATTGCAGATAAATTCACGGTTAATAGGGATCAAAGATACATCGAATTTGATGTACTTGAAATTGTTGAATCTTGGGTTTCTCTTGAAAAAAATAATAATGGTTTTATTATTCGTTTATCCAATGAAACTGCTTTTGGACAGACAATTTTCAATACAAGGGAAACTTCTTCTCCACCTGAATTAATTGTAAAATATTTCGATTCAAGAATATTTTCTCAAGGAAGAAGCCAGCAACTTACTGAAATCTTTGTCTACAAAAGAAAGCATTCCGAATGGTTTACTGAGGTCACTGTTGATTCCATTTTCAGTTTCGATAAGTTAGATACTGAAATCTATGTTCACAGACCAGAAGTTCCTTTAGATTTCGAAGCACAAGCTGAAATCACCGTCACCAAGCCATATGTTGAGACTGAGATCATTTCTTCGATTCGTGATGAAGACGAAATTTTGATTGAAATTAGTGCCAGAAGACCACTTAATAGAGAAATATTTGCTGAAGTTACGATTAATACCCCCTTTACTTTAGCTCAAATCAACTGCGCCCGAATTGACACTAGTTCTTGGGATACAACTGTTTCGGTAACACGGCCTTCTATCCATGCTGAAATTTCTGTACCATTCCATGACAAAAATGAAGTTTACACAGAAATTGAAATTAATAATATTTGGACATCTATTGTTTATACAGAACTTTTTGTAGCAAAGGATAAAATAGCAACAGAAATCACGCCTAGGGTTGGTAAAGATAGTAATCTTTTTGCCGTAGTTCATGTCTCAAAACCAAAAATAGAAACAGAAATTGAAATTAAACATAGAAATGACATTTTGGTAGAAATTGAGCCTAATATTAAGTCAGATGTTTTCACTGTAATCATTGTTTCTAAGCCTTCTATCAATGTATCTATTGCCGTACAGCTTTATGAGAAATCCGAAAAAGATACCGAAATATTCGTTAAGTTCATTCAAGATATTTTTAGTGAACTTACCGTAAAAGCTGTTAGCCAAGTCGATACTGTAATTGATATTAAAAAGGTATCTCAAGTTTATACTGAAATTTCAGTGAACAGAAGATTTGTTCAAACAGAGATTACCATTCCAACATGGGCTGACCAGGAAGTTCCGACTATTATTGAGCCTCGTATCTTAATGGTAAATAATAAACTAACAATCATTACTGTTAATGGTTCAGTATCAGGCTACGCATTTATACTGTAAAAGAAATGGAGAATATTAACTATGATAATAAAAAACTATGAAATTGGAGAATTACAATCATTCCTTTTCAATCTAATTCTTAAGGGCAAAGAATCTAGAATGCGAACTAGGTTTATTAAATTACTGGAAGATCAAATAGAGCTCTTAAAGGTAGAAAGGCAACAACTTATTAACGATTACGCTTTAAAAGATGAGAATGGGGAAATCGTTACTGAAACGAAAGAAATACATAACAAAGAAGAAGAGATTGTACTATTTCAATGTGAAGAAGCTGAAAAAGAAGCACAAATGCAAATTATGTTAATGATGAATGAGGATTTTATTATGGAAGAAACGGCAGATAAAATTGAAATGCTTACAATTTTACAAAGTATCATTTTAAACTGTGATTTAGAATTTACGGGAAATAAGGCTGTTCTCTATGATCGATTTTGTGAAATTTTTGAAGAGATAGAACTATTAAATGACTGAGGGTACTCAGTCTATATTTTTAAAGGATAGATGGATAACTACATCTATCCTTTTCTATTTTACAAAAGTTGGTGATTACGTGCAAAATGAAAAATTTGGTGAAAGATTAGCTAGTGCAGAAGTTGAAATTAAGAATCAGGAAAACCGAATTTCAAAATTAGAAGGTAATCATGAGTTATTATATCGCTTAACATTAGTATCTGAACAACAGCAAGAAATGAATAAACATCAGCAAATACAATTAAATAGAATGGATAAGACTTTTAACAACATCAATATGAATTTAACAAAATTAAATATGTCTCAAGTTGAATTGCAAGAGGATGTTAAAGATATTGGAAAGCGTGTTGACAGCATTGAAGATGATTTGAAACAGGAAACTGCTAAAGACAATCTATCAATTAGCGACATGATCAAACAATATCTACACTGGTGGATTCTCATCCCCACTGTGATAATTGGAGCTCTAATTTTGAAAATATTAGGCTTGTAAGAAAGGAATGGATATTTATGAAAATCAATTGGAAAGTACGTATAAATAATCCTCAGTTTTGGATTACAGTCGGATTATCTATTATTACCCCCCTATTTGCCTACTATGGGATTACAGGAGCCGATTTAACCACCTGGTCTAGTGTAAGGACCTTACTTGTCAACGCCGCTTCAAATCCATATGTAATCGCCTTAATGGCTGTAAGTACATATAATGCCGTTTTAGATCCCACTACCGCTAGCCTAAGTGATTCATCACGGGCTCTAAGATATAAAAAACCGAAACGAGATGATCTATAATGCTAGATTTTATTTGCCCGGTTAAAAATGCAAGGTTAACAAGTAAATTTGGATGGAGAAATATCGGATATGGCAATGAGTGGCATCAAGGCATCGATCTTGCTTCAACAGGAAAAGTTCCCATTTATGCTAGTGCTGCTGGGATAATTAGTCGCGCCCAGGTGTTAAGTAGCTATGGGAAAGTAGTAATGATTAAACATATTGTTAATGGTAAAGCCTATGAAACAAATTATGCACATTTAGATTCTTATTGTGTTCGTGTTGGTCAAAGTGTGAAGCAAGGTCAACAAATTGGCATGATGGGGAACAGCGGTAGAGCATTCGGTATCCATCTACATTTTGAAATACATAACGGAAAATGGGCTATAGGTCAGCCAAATGCAATTGATCCTATGACATATATTTCTCTAGCAAACGAAGCTAATACTATTATTAATAACAAAGGAGAGCTGACGATGTCACAATATACAGAGTTACTTACTAAAATTAACGAACTGGAGGAAGCTTTAAAAACGAAACAGGCTATTATTCCAACTCGGAAACCCGCTAAAATACATCATTCTGCTTGGGAATGGTTAAAAAATAAAGGTATAACAGATGGCTCTAATCCTCAAAATTTCTTAACGCGCGAGCAATTTGCCACAATGCTTAAAAGATACAATGATTCATTCAATAAAAAATAATTTTTTCATACCTTATACATAAAATTCTCTTCCATATAACATAAATTCATTCCCATCTAATAGAACCATGTTACAATAGAAAGGATTCTGGCAACTAAGGAGATATAGCATGAAGCTCTCGACGATCTTAAATTTCTTTATTCTAGTATTTTTCACATTATTATTTGTAAATGATTTCTTCCCTGACACAACGATTGCATCGATCTTGACTAAAAAGATAATTCTTCTCATATTAGTCGTGCTAGTGATCATACAGCTAGCCTTAGATAAAGGTCAATATAAAAAAATGTCTAAGAAGGCCTATGTTGGTTTGACTCTGTATACAGTTGGATTATGGATTGTACTAACATTGCTTGGTGGTCAGTCACAAATTGGTTTGTCGTTTACTAGCCCACTGTTTTATATCATTATTGTATTGCTTGGGTTGGATTTATTACGTATTTCGCGCCAATCTAAACGCGATCAGCCTGAGAAAAAATAAAGAGTACACTCATAGGCCTGCTCATTATTATCTGTCTATACTATAAAAAGCATGTCACCGACTGAAATTTCAATCGGCTGACATGCTTTTTTAAGATTCTAGTACATTTAAAATCTCATCCAATTCATGAACGGCTAAATCTAGGCGTTCCTTTGCCTCGATATTTTGTTGTTTTAAATGATTAAACTCTAATAAATTGTTTTCATGTTTTAATTTGATAGAAGATAAGCGTTCAATTCGGGTTTCTACCTTCTCTATTGCTTGCTCACAGACTGTTGTCCAGAGCTTCTCTGAATGTTGCATTTCTGTAGTTGATGGATTGTGCTGACGCATAATGCGTGTGTAAATGACTTCTATTGGTTCGATTAATTCTGAATAAAAATGGCGCTCCACACGAGTAGTTTGGAATGTTGGATGCTCTACCTCTTTTGCATATGGTGTAATTTGACGTAGGAGCTTTCCAGCATTTTCTCCGAAGGCATGCGATAAATTTAAAACATTCATTAGTTGCAGCAATAAACGGATTTCTTCTAGATTAATCAGCTGTGAATCAATGCTTTCCTTTAATTTTAAGGACTCCATATAGCGACGATCAAAATGCTCTATTTCGCCGTTACGTTGCTCTACTAAATGTTCACTTGCATTGTCTTTTAAGCTTTTAATATAACGAATTGCATGGTTTTTTAGCTCTTCTGGTGACAGCAAGTTGTCATTATCTTGTTGTGGTTTTTCTCGTTGAACATAAGCAAATGCATCCATTTTTTTGGGCCATTTTGCTGCTGAAGTTTCTTTTGAGACATTATAGCGTATATAAATTCCGTGCATTCCATATCCTCCAAGTCCATAAACAAGTATCTCTAAAGACAATAAATCGAATACGGTATTTTTTCAAGTAAAAAACTTATAATCAATGAAAATTCCTCTTTTATAAGAATAAATCAAAATTCCTGAATAGTCGATACTATTCAGGAATTTTACTAACTATTACCTTCTAAAAATTTTATCCTTTAACCAGTTTAGTACGTGCACGATTTGAAACATACTCCACCAGTAAAATAAGAACAACAAGCCCTAATAAGATGGCACCTACCTCTGACCATTTGTACGAATTCATAGCGAAAATTAGGGGTGCACCGATGCCTCCTGCTCCCACTAAACCGAGTACAGTTGCATCTCGCAAATTCATATCAAAGCGATAAATGACAATAGATGTAAATAACGCCGTTAGCTGTGGCCATATACCAAAACGAATTTTTTCCATTAACGTACAACCAATAGCCTCCATCGACTCTAGTATACTTTTATCTAAGTCCTCAATAACATCCACATATAGCTTTGACAGCATTCCGATAGACGTTAAAGACATAGTCAATACACCTGCAAATGGTCCAGGGCCTGTTACACGAATGAACATTAGTCCATAGACGATGGCAGGTATGGTTCTAATAATAATTAATAGAAAGCGAACAATAAATGCAACAGGCTTTGGTACAATAGTAGAAGCGGATAAAAAGGCTAGAGGGATCGCTAGCAATGCCCCTACAATAGTACCTAGAAACGCTATGGCCATTGTTTCGATTAATAAATAGGGTATACCTTCAGTTGTCACATTCATTATTAATGACCAATCAGGATTCAGCAAGCCTACGAAGATATTTTTTGCAATTTTCGTACCACTTGCCGAAACATTCTCGAAATGAATGGCGGTTACAGACCAAATAAATAATAAACTAAGTATGATCATTGTCATGATGTATGACATGCGTCGATTTGGTTGTAGTTGTAATTGCTTGTCGATAGCATTCATTACATCACCTCTACATTAATTTTTTGCGGAAATATTCGCTTGTTGTTTCAATTAGAAAAACCGTACAAACCAGCATGAGAAGGATCATCCCCACATTCTCATAGCTTCGCCATCCCAAACTTTCATTCAGAAGTAACCCAATTCCTCCTGCACCTACATACCCTAAAATCGACGCATAACGAACATTTCCCTCAAAGCAAAATAACGAGGTGGAGAGATAATTGGGTAAAATTTGCGGCATAATCGCATAACGAAATGCTTGAATTGTTGTGAGGCCCATTGAATGCATTGCCTCATATGCCCCCATATTGGCATTTTCTATTTGTTCATATAATAGTTTCCCTACATACGCTATAGTAAATAAAAAAATCGCCACTGTACCAGCCATCGTTCCAAGCCCAAAAATAAACGTCGCTATTAAGGCAACAATCAAAGTAGGCAACGTTCGTAGTAGACTTAACATAAATTTAGCTACCATGGCGATTCCTTTATATTTCGTGATAGTAGTGGCAGCAAGTATGGCAATAGGTAACGCAACTAAAGCACCTGCTACAGAGCCAAATAAGGACATTTTAATCGTATCAAATAGCGGCTGCCATAGCTTTGATAAGTAGTCCCAATTAGGTGGAATCATCTGCTGTAGGATGACAAAGAACTCTTGAATTCGATGGACAAGCACCTCTATGCTAAAGCCCGTAATACGAATTGAAAGAAAAAGTAGTACAACTATTAATAGCCACAACACAGGCAGGAATGAGCGTTTCTCCAGCACTTCTTTTCCATTAGGCAAAACTATTTTTTTCGGTGATCGCATCTTCCATGACATGTTCTGTTTCGCCTCTCCCTTGGTTCGTAGTGTTATAAATGAAGGCAAGCGTTTCCTCCGTTATTTCACTTGCCTGCCCATCAAATACAATTTCACCGCTCCGTACACCAATAACGCGTGTCGCATAGGCTAATGCCAAGTCAACATGGTGAATATTAATAATTATGGTCATGTTGAACTGTTTATTAATTCGTTTAAAATCGTCCATCACTTGTTTAGCTGTTACAGGGTCAAGTGACGCAACAGGCTCGTCCGCCAAAATAATTTGCGGATTTTGTGCAAGTGTACGAGCTAATGCCACACGCTGTTGTTGCCCCCCGGATAATTGGTCGACACGGACATACGCCTTATCCAAAATACCGACTTGATCGAGTGCCATTAATGCTTGTCGCTTTTCTTCTTGCGTAAATATGCCTAAAACTTTTCGCCATACTGGCATATTCGGCACAAAGGATACGAGCACGTTTTTCAAGACCGACACACGTGTCACAAGATTAAAAGATTGAAAAATCATGCCAATATTTCTGCGTAAATTACGGATGCCCTTGCCCTTCAGATGCTGCACATTGACTTCATTGACACGCAATGTACCTTCAGTAATGTCGTGCATTTTATTAATACAGCGTAATAATGTTGATTTTCCAGCACCGGACAAACCGATGATGGCCACGAATTCGCCCTGCTCAATTTGTAGATTAATGTGATTTAAGGCAAGAAAGCCATTCGGATAACGTTTTTCTACCTCTTTAAACTCAATCATTGAACCGCTCCCTATCTAGAAAATATAAAAGAAGAATCTGCTTTCTGCGAGTAAACCGCAGGCCACGCAGATTCTTCATTCCCTTATTTCGAACCGAGGTTTTGCACTAATTCCTGTGCCTTACGCTCGTTGTCATAGTCACTGTCTTTTGCCTCCTGATAGCCTTCATGACTATAGATAGCAATTACTTCCTTACCTTGATCTGTGTTACCAATATTCATGAAGGCCTGCTGAATTGCCTTCTTCAGGTCGTCAGTCATGACCTTGGAATTTTTACTTACACTAATAGTGTCGTTATAAATGGCAGGCATTACCCCGATTAAATCCGTCTCATCCCAAATGGAAGCAGTGCGTCCGAAATCTCCTTGCCAGCTTTCCTCATAATCACGACGTGCATCTGCATAAGTGACCAAGACATCTGTTTGTCCAGCAGCTAAACGTCCAAAGGCATTCCCATAAGAATCAGCTTGAACAACCTTCGCTAAATCAGGAATGGTTTTATCGAAATTCTCATGTAACCATAATGTAGGGTAAATATAGCCTGCTGGTGAAGAAGAGGACATAACATTCCACGTGACATTATTTAAATCTTCAAACGTTAATTTCTCACCATTGTTCACTTTCGCTGCTAATGCTTTACCTTTTTCAGATGGACCTGCCACTAAAATAGCCCTATATGATGTAGCCTGTGTTGTCGTTGGTGCTGTTGGTTTATTGTTATTCCACTCCACTGGGTTATCAGAATCATTATTTAATCCAGCACGTGTAGCAGTTAAAATTACTTCTGCGCCATCATCATATAACACATAAGTCCCTCCAGGTATTAAGCCAATATCTGTAGTACCTGCAGACAAGGCTTCCCCTACTGCTTCAAAATTAGTTCCAACGGTAATATCAATTTCACCTACATCAAAACCTAGTTTCGCAAGCTCGTCCTTTAACAAACCTTTTAAAGGTTCGGTTGCCGTAATAATTTCATCTGGATTACGAGAAGGTACAAAGCCAATCGATAAATTATCTATAGACTCATTGCCACTTGCCTCTGCAGCCACATCTGTCGTTTTATTATCTTTAGATGTGTCCGAAGCTTCATTTCCACATGCCATTAGGAACACAGTAAGCATGCATGTTAACGTGAAAAATAGTAGTTTCTTCAAAATGTTATCCTCCCTTTTTGAAATGCTTTTTCAGTATATACAGTAAATATTTTCCTAGTGTTAATAGCGCGTAAATTAATGTTTCTACTTGGTAAAATAATATTTTGATAGTGTAAATAAGCTAACTTCCTACGAAATTACTTTATATACTATGGATATACTAATGATCGGAGGATCTATTATGTCTACGAAAACGATACAAATACTTGCAACCAGTGATATTCATGGCTATATCATGCCCACAACCTTTCGACATGATCGAAATGAAGCGCTTGGGTTAGCCAAGCTTGCAACAATTATTGAAGAAAAAAGGCTTGAAATGCCAACCATCTTAATTGATAATGGTGACTTTATTCAGGGCAGTCCCATGACCTTTTATCATCAAAAATTTCATACGCAGGAACGGAATCCTTTGATTCAGGTGGCCAATGAGCTTCAATATGATGCCATCGTATTCGGTAATCATGAATTTAATTATGGACTTCAGACGTTACAATCGGTGATTCACCAATCACATTTCCCTTGGCTAGGCGCCAATATCGTGACCAAGGATGGGAGACCATTTACAAAGCCATATATCATTAAAGAAATAGATGGCATTAAAATAGCCATTTTAGGTGTGACAACACATTTTGTCACTAAGTGGGAGGAACCTCTTCACATTGAAGGACTTCATTTTGAAGATGCCTTTTCAAGTGCTAGCTACTGGGCAAAATGGATTCGTGCTAATGAACAAATTGACGTTCTAGTTTTATGTTATCACGGTGGATTCGAGAGAGATCTTGAATCAGGAGAACTACTTGAAGCTGAGGATGGAGAAAATCAAGGATACCGTATGTGTGCTGAAATAGAAGAAGTAGACATTATTATTTCT
Source organism: Lysinibacillus sp. GW823-FHT06C08 (assembly GCF_058795135.1). Taxonomy (NCBI): domain Bacteria; kingdom Bacillati; phylum Bacillota; class Bacilli; order Caryophanales; family Bacillaceae; genus Lysinibacillus; species Lysinibacillus sp. GW823-FHT06C08. Next base: position 1,124,095 of record NZ_JBXAHN010000001.1, on the reverse strand, counting down.
GGCCACCAACATCGTGAAATTAGCACAACCATTATGGGAAAATCAGTCGTTCAACCTGGGACGAAGGGCGTTTGTATCGCTAAAATAGAGCTAGAAATTGACATGGATCATCAGCAAAAAATCCAATCGATTTGTCATACCCCATCGCTCATTTATAGTTCAGAGCATACGCAACCTCATGATGCTGTTTGTCAGATCATCTCACCAACCTTTGAAAAAACCGAAGCATGGTTAGATGAAACAATCGGCATGATCCAAGGAGATTTACAAATTGAAGATCCATTTCTTGCGCGCATTCAGGAACATCCCTATATTGAATTTATCAACCGCATTCAAATGGCTGTGTCGGAGGCATCTATTTCCTGTACAGCTCTTTTTCATGATGAACCAGGTGGCTTCAAACAAGCCGTTACGATGCGTGACATTGTGACAAACTATATTTACGCTAATACATTAAAAGTACTTCGACTCTCAGGACAGGACATTTTACTTGCCCTTGAACAATCCGCTAGCTATTTTACGGTAACAGCAGGTCAATTGCATGTAGCGGATTCATTCCTTTTCCCGAAGGCGCAACCTTATAATTATGATATGTGGGAAGGTATTGAGTATATCTTGGATATTTCAAAGCCTATTGGTGAACGTGTTACCAAACTTTCATATCATGGTGCAGCTATAAATAGGGAGGAAGAGTTCGATGTCGTAATGAGTAGTTATCGTGCGACTGGTGCAGGAAATTTTGACTTTTTAAGAAATCGCCCTGTTGTGAAAGAGATTCAGATTGATATGACCGAGCTAATTGCCGATTATCTGTTAAAACAGCCCATTGTCCAAGCGACATGTAATCATAATTGGCAAGTACAATACTAAAAAACCCGCCAAATTCTAAATTTCACAGGAATTTGGCGGGTTTTTATATATGTTAGATTAAGAATTTTGTCGTATATCTTGAATACTTTTACCTTCTGTAAATGCATGAATGGAGGCAATGGATCCAACCGATTTAAAGTTAGACCTATCATAGACTTTAGCAACTTGATCGTTAATTGGCCATATCCAAAGCTGCTCAAGCTTCTGATTCACTGACTGCTGTTGGATATGCTGCAACATATAGCCGATTAAACCACGACCTCGATGGCTTTCAATTGTTGCTACACTCTCAATCCTTCCTTGATTTCCTGACACAAATAGATTTGCGGAACAGCATGGCACCCCATCAAGTTTTAATAAATAGTACGTAAAGCTTGGCGAATAATACGCTTGCTCAAAGGCCATTTTAATTAATTCAGGATCTCCAAAAGCAGAAATGCTCATTTCCACTGCCAAGGCTTCGTTCAAATTTGCATCTGTTACCCGTTCAATTTTGATCGCTGGATGTGGTGAGAGTTGACGAAACTCACCATTCCAGCACTGAATTTCATTGACGAACTGCTCATATTGAAAGCCATGCATCTCTAAAGACTCTATACACGCTTGATTATCCTCAAGATTATATAAATACAGCCGTGGGATAAGCGACTTAGATTGATAGAACGTTTTTATATCTTCTAAAAACTGAGCAGGTTTTTCGATCTTTCGCCAAACATGTGCATGATTAGCATCATAATAGGTCGGAATTGCCTTATTATAGAATAAAACTCCTTCTTTACATTCCTCCATTTCACTAAAACTCTTTACATAATCTATATCAAGCTGCATAATGCGTTCTAAATTAAGCATGTTCCGTTCCCTCTTCCATCCATTTTTCATATAATTCCTCTATTTGCTGTTCGAGCTTTTGCCGTTGCTCTTTAGCAAGTGAAGGTTCCTCTAGTTTTACCTCTAGTTTTTCAATTTGTTGCTCAATCGATAGCTCTTTTTTGACAGATTGTATTTTAGGTGCCGCTTCATTTTCAACTTCAACTACTATTTTTTTCCAGAGCTCCTCAAGTTTTTGTCTAGCCCACTCATAATCTCCTTCAAAAACATGAATAGTTTGATCCTTTAGCCATGCTGTTTTGGTAAATATTTTTTGTAAGAAGTAGCGGTCATGGGACACACCAATAATGGTTCCCTCAAAGGTTTCTAGCGTATCCTCCAATACCTCTCTTGCTTCAATATCTAAATGGTTCGTTGGTTCATCCAAAATGAGCACATTAATATCCTCATGCATTAATTGAGCTAACCGAAGGCGCATTTTTTCTCCACCGCTTAAATTCTTCACTTTTTTAAAGACATCATAGCCATAGAACAAAAATCGTGCGAGAATATGGCGTGCTTCGGTCTCAGACACCGCTACATTTTCACGAAACGCATCAATTAATCGGATAGCTGGATTTTTATGTTCCAATTGCTGAGATAGATAACCAATTTTCACATTACTACCTACATGGCAAACACCGCGATTAGGAACGATTTCCCCTAACATCATTTTTAATAACGTTGATTTACCACTACCGTTGTTCCCAACAATCGCTAGTCTTTCTCCAAAGTAGACAGCTAGGTTACTGTCTATCAATAAAGGCTTATCATAGCCGTGGTAAATGTCTTGTAATTGCACTACCTCTTTACCGCTGCGTTCAGCCATCGTTAAAGCGAGATTCATTTTCTTTTTTGATATAGGCTTCTTCACCCGTTCGATACGTGCTAATGCTTTTTCCATACTTTTCGCACGTCTATGCATAGAAGCGTTTGGTGGATTTGCTTCATTAGCCCATTGTTTTAATCGTTTAATCGTTTCTTGCATTTTCTTAATTTTCTTCTGCTGCTCTTCATAATCAGCAAATTGCTGTTCAATCTTTGCCTCTTTTTGTGCTATAAACGCATCGTAATTACCTGTGTACGTAAAGGCCTCTCCATCTTCAATTTCTATGACTTTATGTGCAATCTGATTCATAAATTGGCGGTCATGAGAGACGACAATGACAATTCCCTCAAAGCTGCGTACGTAATTTTCAAGCCATTCGATTGCCTGCATATCAAGATGGTTCGTTGGTTCATCTAACAATAAAATAGCTGGCTGGCTCAATAAAATTTGCCCAAGCATTACTTTCGTCTTCTCTCCACCACTTAAACTACTAAATGGCTGTGCCAACATTTCCATAATACCTAGCCCATTTGCAATCATCGCTAATTGGGCATCCACCTCATAGCCCCCCTGTAGCATGAATTGCTCCTGTACTTGCCCATATTGCCATAAAATTTTATCCGTTACGTTTGACTGCATCTCTTGCTCAAGTATCGTCATTCTAGCCTTTAATGCATAAATATCAGCAAATGCCTCTTCTAACACTTTCTTTACTGAATGACCCGGATAATTTGGTATTTGATGTAAATAGCCGACTGTGGCATCTTTACTTTTTATGATACGTCCCCGATCGGGAAAATCTACACCCGATAGAAGCTGCAATAAAGTTGTTTTACCACTACCATTTACGCCAACTATAGCAACATGCTCCCCACTATTTACCTCCAGTTGTAAATTCTCAAATAATATATTGCCACCCATAATTTTTTGTATTTGCTCAGCTTTCATTTGCATCGTTTTTTCCTCCAATGAAACGCGCGAAAACATCTTGACAACACAAAAAAGACTGCTCATTAACAAGCAGTCTTTTTCTCATTAAAATGTGTGAAAAAGAATGGTTAATTCGCTACGTTAGTTATTTGATTTTGCTTAAAAATGGACAGAACTATCCCGTTGTTCGCAAAATCGAAAGTAATGACACGTGCAAAATACATAGCTGTATCCACTTTTATACATGTGTCCGTAGCGTTTTTATTCATTCTTTTTCACCTCCGTTCAATATAGTTAAACATATAATACCATTTTTCAGATAATTTGAAAAGGGGATAAATGAACAATCATTTTATTTTATAAATATACAAACTGGCACACTAGTTATATACTAATAAAAAATAGAAATTTTTTCCCAAATTATATCAATATTTAGGCGATTGGTAGTAGGGTTTTTTACGGAGAATGTGGAGGGACATTTCATGAAAAAGCTAAGTATGCAAAAGAAAATGAGCTTATTAATTGTGGTTATTATTGGATTTGTACTCATTGCTATAGGTCTTATGAACACAACCGAAATGAAAAAAACATTACGAGATGAGTACAATACAAGGCTCCATCAAATTTTAGATTTAAGTATACTTAACCTCGACCAAACATTACCTGGTGAATGGCAATTAAAAAATGGTGAGCTTTACAAAGGCAATGTAAACGTAGCCAATGAAACGGCACTTATTGATACTTTAGGAGAATTATCACAGGCTGCCATTACAATTTTCGCTGGAGAAACGAGAATTAATACAAATATTGTCATAGATGGACAACGTGCTATTGGAACAACGGTCGACCCAAAAGTAGCTGACACTGTTTTACAGCAAGGGAAAACGTACACGGGTACTGCCGAAGTGCTAGGCAACCCCTATTTTACAAAATACGAGCCCATTAAAAATAAAAACGGCGAAACGATTGGCATGTTCTTTGCTGGGGTACCTTCCGCTGATATTGATGTAGTCGCACAAAAGATGTTATTAAAGACTGGAATTATCGCTGTCATCTCAGCCCTTATTGCAGTCATTGCAGGTATGCTCTTTATTCGTGGCATTGTCAGACCTTTAAAGCAATTAAACATCCAGCTAGAAACGATCTCTGCTGGGAAAGGTGATTTAACGCAGCAGCTACTAGTGCAATCAAAGGATGAAATCGGCCATGTGGCAGAGTCGTTTAATGCCATGCTGGCAACTTTACGTAGTATGATGCAACAAGTAGATGCAACAGCCAATCAAGTGTCTGCATCCTCACTGGAATTATCTGCAACGGCAGGTTCCACCACGACAACAACGGAGCAATTAACAGCCAATATGCAGGAGCTTGCAAGTGGTGCAAGTACTCAAAAGCATAGTGCTCATGAGAATGCCGAAGCGATGGAAGATATTGCAGGTGGAATTCAACTAGTTACAGAAACTAATAGTGAGGTATCTTCCTATGCGTCGGATGCCTTCTATACGGCCAAGCATGGTGAGGATGCCGCACATAATATGCAGTTTCAAATGCGTGCTATGACCAATGCCGTTCAGGAAAGTGCAGAAGCCATTGCAGCACTTGATACACATGCCAATAAAATAGATGAGATTGTGGAGGTCATTCATGCCATCGCTGATCAAACGAATTTATTAGCCCTCAATGCATCGATCGAGGCGGCTCGTGCGGGCGAACATGGCAAGGGCTTCGCAGTGGTTGCAGAAGAGGTTCGGAAGCTTGCCGAACAATCCAAAATCTCCGCAGCAGAAATTACAGAGACGATTCACACGATGCAACAACTGTCTAAGGAAGCACGGGTGTATATGCAGCAAAGTAAACAAGAGGCCACTACAAGCGCTGAGGTGGTCTACACAACTAGCAAGGCTTTTGCAGATATTACTACAAAGGTGTCACTTGTGACACTCAAAATTCAAGAGGTGTCAGGCATTGCCGAAGAGCTGTATGCAAGAATTGAACAGGCGAATGCTTCAACACAAATTATGGCTGAAATTGCTATGGATGCACGTGAACAATCAAAAATCGTCACACAAATTGCTGAAACGAATCTTCTATCAATGGATGATATTAATCAGGCAGCGTCACAGCTAACAGCGAATGCCGAAACATTGCAAGATTTAATCCATCAATTTAAATATTAAATCGACCAGCAAAAAAACATGAGGGATTAGTTGATCACTATCCCTCATGTTTTCACTTTTTTTACAAACATTTTGACCACAGGCACAAGGAAAATTGAAATCACTAGGATTCGGAAGAGTTGAAAAGCTGTGACGATTGTCACATTGGCATGTACAGAAGCCGCAATAATCCCCATTTGATCAAGTCCCCCAGGCACAATACTTAAAAAGCCTGTCTTAAAGTCGAGACTGTATAAACTTTTCATTAAAAATGTTAAGCCATACGCTGCTCCTATATAAATGCCAGCTGATACAAATGCATAAAAAATATGCCTCTTTGATAAATGTAAATCTTCTTTTTTCAACAATAACCCGATATGGATTCCAACCATCAATTGAGCAATATGTAGAAGAGATATGGGTATTCTAGGCACTTCTATCCCCACCATATTAATACCCATCAATAAAAATACTGGGCCGAGCATATAACCTGTTGGAATTTTAAGCTTTTGAGCAATCCATCCTGCTAAGCCACAAACAATTAGTATACCGATAAGGCCCCATGTATACATTCCGTTGTTCATAGTGCTGTTTCCACCAACATCTGTCAACATTAGCGGGACAAAGCCGACGATTAAAAGAACACGGAGGATTTGAAAGAATGTAATGACCACCATATCCATATCGCCTTGCTCCTCAGCAAAAGCCACAACCTGTGCCATGCCACCAGGTACACAGCATGTCAATGCCGTTGCAAAATCCAAATCTGTACGTTTGGCTACTAAATAACTGACACCAAAAAATAATAATATAAAAATCACATTTATAACGACAATACTCCCTAAAAAAAGCTTAATATCCTGCACCGCTTCTGGAGTAAAGGCAAAGCCGATAGAATACCCTGCTACGATTAAGCCAAAATTACGGAAGGAAGAGTGCCATCTCAATTGTACATTGGTCGACAATTGCACGATAAGTACAGCTGTAATAGCGCCTAGCAACCAAGGCATTGGTATATGAAGTAGTTGAAAAACGACAGCACCTATGAGGCCAATGCATAATGTAATCAACATATGCCTACCAAAAACAAACATACTAGCAACCCCTTACAACACTAGATAACTATATTATGACGTTTCTTAACCTTTTTTTCTATTGAAGCGACTTTTATATGGTTTGCTATCGTTAAAAAATAACCTGTTATCGATAAAATTGAACCTCTTATCCAATAATTTACCTTTGCTAAAATTATCTATGCTACATTATTATTACCTGATTCAGCGTTTTCCCTTTGAGGGGAAAATAAAGGAGGCCTCCTATGAAAATTCATTTGACTATTCACCATGAACTTGAAGAAACAGAGGTTCATATACATGCGAAAGAATACAACGAACAAATTGAAAGACTCATGCAGCAATTACAAGCGTCCCAAACGACTATGCTAGATGGGTACTTTCAACAAGAAATTCATCTACTAAAAATTTCTGATATTTATTCCATCTATGCAGAGGATGCCAAAGTATTTTTACAAACGAATGAGCAAGAGTTTGAGTCTAAACGAAAATTATATGAACTAGAGGCACAGCTTTCAAAGGACTTTGTACGAGTAAGTAAATCTACACTTGTCAATATCCATAAAATCTCCTCTATTCAAATGGGCAAAATCGGTACAACACAATTACTGCTTGAAAATGATGTAACCATTCATGTTAGTCGTAAATATATAAAAGAATTGAAGCGACACTTAGGTATTGGGAGGGATCTATAGCATGAAATATGTAAGCATGATGATTATCGGACTACTCATATCCCTTAGCTCTTCATATGTCTTAGTGACATTTAGCGTCCTATCAAATAATGCGATGGTGTCAGGCACAGAATTACTAGAGCAAATTGTTATTGCAGCCATACTTGGCATTGCCATCGGACTTATATCTGGTATTTTTGAGATTGAATCGATCCCTTTTATGGTGCAGCTACTCTTGCATTTAATCGCTGTGACAATCTGTGTTTTAATTGCTGGCTATTTTGGTGGTTGGTTTATGCATTCTGGTGTGAAATATGTGCTGCTTTCTGAAGCCGTTATTTACATCATCGTTTGGTGTATTCTTTATATCCTTCAATTAAATGATATTGAAAAAATAAATCGAGAAATCCGAAAAAGAAAGGAATAATCTGGATGACCTTCGCAATAAAAGTAGAGAATTTATGTAAACAATATGGTGATCATCATGCGGTTAATGATATTTCATTTGCGGTTGAACGAGGTACCCTCTTTGCTTTTTTAGGAGCAAACGGTGCTGGCAAATCGACAACAATTGAAATCCTTTGTACTTTATTAAAAAAATCCAGCGGCAATGTCACTATCAATAACTTTAAACTAGATGTCAGCAATCATAACGCAGATATCCGTAAATCCATTGGTGTTGTGTTTCAGCAAAGCTTATTAGATGATCGTTTAACTGTGCAGGAAAACATTCTACACCGAGGCAGAACATATGGATTATCAAAAACACAACTTGCTGAAAACTATCAATTTGTTTCCTCCTATTTGCATTTAGAGGATATTGAAAAGCAAAAATATGGAACCTTATCAGGCGGTCAAAAAAGACGAGCAGACATTGCACGTGCACTTATTCATCGTCCAACTATATTATTTCTAGATGAACCTACAACCGGCTTAGATCCACAAACTCGACAATTAGTTTGGCAGGCCATCAAGCAGCTTCAACTCGAAACGAATATGACTGTGTTTTTAACGACCCATTATATGGAGGAAGCGGCAGTCGCCCATCAGGTCCTTGTTTTAAAGGAAGGAAAAATTGTCGCACAAGGTACGCCTGATGCGTTGAAAACAAAGTATGCCTATGACTCTATGGCCGTTGTTTTCAATAATCCACTAGACGGTGTTAAATGGCTGGAAGAACACGCCATTACCTATACCGAGAAACAGGAGATCTATACAATCCGTTTAGAGTCCACTCTACAAGCTCTCTCCCTTTTAAAGAAAGCGGAGCCACTCATCGCCTCCTTTGAAGTGATTAAAGGAACGATGGATGATGTCTTTCTTCATATTATGGCAGAGGAGGATGTTGCATAATGGAAGCCTTAATGAGCTTAGTACAACGAAATAATAAAGTATTTAGACGAGATAAAACACAAGTGTTCTTCTCTCTACTATCGGTGATTATAGTCATCGTGCTTTACGCCTTATTCCTCCAAAAAATGCAGGTAGATGCAATTGAACGAATCACGGAAGCCACACCTGAAGTGATTACCATGGTGAACGAATGGGTTGTAGCAGGGTTACTATCGATGATTGCCGTTTCGTCAACACTTAGTGCATACGGTATCGCCATAAAGGATCAGGAATCAAAGGCAATGGCCGATTTTTTAACCGCCCCTCTTTCCCGCGCCACAATACAAATGAGCTATGTACTCAATGCATTAATAATTGGCTGTATTTTTTCCTTTATCGCATTAATTGGCTGTGAAATTTTTATCGTAGCAACAGGCGGTAAGCTTTTAAGCCTTGCACATTTTGTTCAAGTACTTGGCATTATCTTATTATCTGTCTTACTCGCAAGTGTCTTGAATCTATTTCTTTCCTTGTTTGTGTCGACACAAAATGCCTTCTCAACATTAGGAACTATTGTCGGTACACTACTCGGATTTTTATGCGGTGTTTATGTCCCACTCGGTGCTCTACCAAGCTTTGCACAAAATTTAATTATGTATTTCCCAGTTAGTCATACTACATTACTCTTACGAAACACATTTATGGAAAGCTCCATTGCCAATGTCTTTGAGGGTACACCGGTCTCCTATGTGAATGACTACAAAATTAATTATGGTATTGTCTACGAGCTTCATGGTAATACCCTTAGTGCCTCAACGAGCATCATCATTATCATTGGTACAATCCTCGTCCTAGCGATCGCCTCCTTCCTTTTGTTTAAAAGAAAATATAAATAAATAGTTGCCAACGTTTTTACACATCGTTTAGAAAACGATGTGTTTTTTATTGCTTTATCATAAACAATTTGTTATTTTAATAATAAATAAGCAAACAAAAATAAAAATCGTTTGTTTTTATCGGAGGATTCCTAATGGATGTAAATGAACTATTTTGGCAAGCGCCTATCGATAATCTAAAAAAGGGTTATATCGACGATGAGACACATTTCACTTGTCTACTATGTGGAGAAGAAATAGAAAAAGGAATTATTTACCCTTACGACGGCTTACTGTATGAAGCCGAAAAAATGATGCAGCATCATATTACGATTACACACCAGTCTGTTTTTCATTACTTAAATGGTCTCAATAAAAAAATGACCGGCTTAACTGAGCATCAAAGTCATATTTTAGGCTTATTTTATGAAGGTAAATCAGATCAGGAAATAAAAAAGGAATTAGAAATTGGCAGTGCCACGACTATTCGTCATCACCGCTTTGCTTTAAAGGAAAAAGAACGTCAAGCCAAGACGTTGTTAGTAATGATGGAATTACTGAAGGAACAAGATCGAAAGGAGGATACGTTTGTGTCTATTCATAAAACAGCTACAATGGTTGACGATCGCTATAACGTCACTCTCTCAGAAGAACAACAAGTATTGGCGAAATTATTCCCACACGGTGTTGGTAAGGAGCTAGTTCGTTTTCCTAAGCGTGAAAAACAAAAAATTATAGTACTTCGTGCCATCACAATGCTTTTTGACAAAGAAAAACAATATACAGAAAAAGAATTGAATGAAATCATCAAGCCCATGTATGAAGACTATGTTCATATACGCCGCTACTTAATTGAATACGGTTTTCTGGACCGCCAATCTGACGGCAGTGCTTACTGGGTTAAAAAATAAGAAGGCAGGTCATTAAAATGGATCATAAAAAAGAACTAAAAGAAATGTATAAGGACATGAAAATTGAAGCGGGCGTTTTTACTATGACGAATACACAAACAGATAAAGTATTTGTCGGTAGCTTTAATAATTTGAAGCGTTTAAATGGTTTTCAGTTTATGCTCAAAACGAATACACATACGAACAAGGAGCTTCAAGCGGACTATAATTCATTTGGTCAAGAAGCTTTCGAGGTGAAAATCGTTGAGTATTTAAAGAAGAAGGAAGAGGGTTATTTCGATGCCAAAAAAGAGCTTGAAAAGCTAGAGCAAAAATGGCTCGATACGCTAAATCCTTATGGTGAGCGCGGTTATAATTGATCAAAGATGAGCGCATTTACCAATAATAAAGGTAGATGCGCTATCCCTTACTCATATAAGTCTTGTTATTGTTTTGCTTCCAATAGGCAAATTTCCTGCTGTGCTTTTTTCGTTAATTTACTGAAAACAAGTTCATACGAATGCTTAATAAGTTTCTCTACCAAATCCATCGGAACATCTTCAGCATCCATATAAATGGAGTTCCAATGCGTTTTATTCATATAGTAGCCAGGTATAATGCTGGTATAGGCTTCTCGTAATTCCTCTGCTCGCGCAGGTTCACATTTTAACGTTAGCACTGGCCGACCTGTGGCATTTCCTCCAATCATGGCATACATCTTCCCACCTATAAGATAGCGATCTGCTTGCCATTCTTCCTTATAGTCATACGTTGTTCCTTGCAGCTGAAGACAATTTGCATGAATCGTTTCCTTTTCCATTTCCATTCCCCTTTCAACATTAACTAGTTACCCCTAAAACAAAAACACACGTTCGATTATAGTAAGTATAATCGAAAACATGTGTTGAGGATAGCGTTATTTACTTGTACCACGATCAAACATCCCCATCACCTCGGTTGTTTGCAAAATATTCACAAACGACTTAGGATCGGTTTCTTTAATCGTACTTTTCACATCAGCCAGTTGATAGCGTGTAATAACCGTAATTAATACTTGACGGCCTTCGCCAGAATAGGCTCCTTTAGCATCGATGATCGTTACCCCACGATGAAGTTTTTCTAATAATTGCTGTTTAACCTCTTCGCCTTTATTCGTAATAATCATAAGGGTTAATTTAATATGACTTGTATGAATCGTGTCCACTACTTTTCCGGTTGCATAAATGGAAACAAGCGTTAATAGCGCTGCATCCCAACTAAAGACAAAGCCTGAAGCTGCCACTACGATACCATTCATAGCAGCAATTAAAGTACCAAGCGGAAAATCACGTTTACGGCTTAAAAGCATGGCAATAATATCGAAGCCCCCAGAGGAGCCTGCTGCTCGGAAAATCAATCCCATGGCAACACCTACGATGACTCCACCAAATAAGGAAGCAAGAATGGGCTCTTGTGTCGCCTTGTAAATCGGAATAATATATAAACTCACTGATAAAACAGCCACCGATAAAATCGTATAGCTAATAAATCGTTTCCCAAGCTTCATCACACCTAAAATAAGCAAGGGCAAGTTCAGTAGTAGGTTTAGCACCCCGGTATTCAGCGGAGTAATAATCCCAAGCATAATGGCAATACCGCTTAATCCCCCACTTAAAATTTCATGAGGAATTAACAAAAAATTATAAGCAAAGGCCACTAAAATGGAAGAAAATGTAATAATAATCACATTACGCATGTTGATGTCCCCTATAAACGACCAAATTTTGATACATCTTTTCCATAGACTACCCAACTTACTTACTGGGAAAACATATTTACTTATTTTTCTTCTGTTCTTCCTTTAAAGGACCCTCTTGTTTGTACTCGCCCTTATCAGCAACGTTATTAATACGCTCTAGCATTGGAGGATGCGTATAACGGAACCATTTCACCAAAAGCGGTGGGTTGACCTCGCTTAAGCCCGAAATCGTTAGCTTTTGAAATGCCGTTACAGCCGCCTTGCGATCATTCATCAAGTCAATCGCATATTGATCTGCCCTTGATTCCTGGTATCTGGATACGTAATTAGAAACGGGATTGGAAGCAAATAATAATATGGAGGTAATTAGTAAAAATAATGGGTAGGAGCTAATATTACTAATTTTATTAATTTTGAATACCTGTCCATATCGTGTAACGAAGCGTCGCATAATTTTAGCTGTTAGCCATAAACCAGCTAAAGAGAGTAAAAGATAGCCTGCAATGCCAAAATAAATATGCTTTTCAACATAATGTCCCATTTCATGCGCCATAATAAACAAAATTTCATTATCTGTTAGTCTGTTTAATGTAGTATCCCAAAGAACAATTCTTGAATTGCTACCTATCCCTGTCACGTAAGCATTTAGGGCATTCGTCTTCTCAGCCATATTCACCTCGTAAACATGCTCTGCTGGGATATGTGCCTCGGTAGCAAGTGATAATATTTTAGTTTCCAGCTCTTTATTTTTTAACGGATAAAAGTCATTGTACAAAGGGTCGATCACAACTGGCTGGATAAACATCACAAACATTGTGAACGGGATGGTTAATAGCCATGCATAAAGCCACCATCTTTTCTCACTCTTTTTAATGAGCCAATAGAGCACTGTCACTATGATCAAGGTCATTCCAAAGTTCACCCAAAAATCAATGACACCATCCTTCATCCAAGATCCAAATGCTTGGTTGCTAATGCCATAGCTTTTACTGAGATAATAACGATAATAGTCCATTGGGAATAATGCGACATATACTAATAATGACAATAAAAATAAGTAGCCTGCATTTTGCAAAAGCTTCCACTTTGTTTGAGATGTGCTTACTTTCTCTAAATAACGTGAGACACCTAGCAGTAATATCATGAAGTAAACAAGCCATTCTAAAGGAGTAGCTACAAAGAATAAAAAGTTCCGTATTTTAGAATATTCACCACTTAAAAGAAGTTCCTTACCAGACATAAACATTACTGGATCAGCAACAGTTCCCTGTAAGGTACTTGGTATTTTGCCTCCTCCGCTATGGAATATATACCAGTACATACAAAGCACGTAAACACCGAAAAGTAATAGCGCAACAATGCCCATTTTTTTAGCTATGTCAATTCCCCCTCATATTACCCAAAGTTCGTCCTATAGTAAGTGTAAGCGAAATTATCAAAGTTAGAACAAATATGGACCTACTTTTTATCATCTGTTTTTTACAAGAAAAAATTCGCTCCATTTCTAACAATGAGGACAGTATATCCTTCTCATTGTTTCAACATGTCGCGAATTTATGAAAATGCTTGTTATTTATCCATTACAAATGTTGTTTTCCCACGTTGATCCGCACTTAAATAGCCTGCGGATAATAGTTGGTCATACCATTGCTGTTCGATAACAGCAGCTAGAGCGCTATCATCCACTTTTGTAGAAAGCTCGACCATTATATCTCCTTTATACTCCCAAACCTCAATATCGGCATCATGTCCTAAAAAGCTTCCTTTATAGGTAGTAGCTTTGGCAGGACCGTAGACAACAGCTTGAGATAATATATTTTTATACCAGGCTTCAGCATCCCAATTTAAAATTTTCTTAGGCGAATGATCAAGGATGAGTTTTTTAGCAGCACTTGTATCTACAGAATCGTAAGAAACATTGGAAGTCGTTTTCAAGGATTCTTTACGGCTAATCGTAAATGTACGCTGGTCGCCCTTTATATCTAATTCAAATTTATAATTAGATTCTGACCCCGTAAAGCCATGATCTGTTGCCTCAGCAATCGCTTCGTTCAACGGTGTATGAAGAAAACGTTTTTTATAGGTAATATCCATCTTATTGCTACCTTTATATACACGTAAGCGATGAATATAATCACTTTGGAGAAACATTTTATCAGACGTATCATAGAAATAAATTTTTACATCGTCTTTTTTTGTTGCTTGAAAAACATTTGCTATATTTGATTCTGTTAAAATGTCTGATTTGATATTAAATTTAATTTCATGCCCTGGTTCTATTGCTGCTTTTGCCTCTGTTGGATGGATATACATCATACTAATAATTGTCAAACCCATGAAGCACATATAAAATGCCCATTTCTTCAATTTAGCCATTATTTACTTCCTCCTTTTGTATGGTTGTTTCTAAATGTGTATGTGGACTGTGAAAATAAATAGTTTGTCGTGCATGGATACTTTGCGATAGCGAAATTGTATCCTGATAGTCGGGATGGGTTTTATAGAAAAATTCCTGAGAAGGTTGCATTGAAACATGCTGATTGAATGACGGACGCGAATACCCTGTTTCAATGAATATGGCCGTTGGATGCTCCTTTGCTAGTTCTTCAAGTCTAGCTTCATCCTGTTCCCTAACAAAATAGAGTGTATGACCATCGCCAGTGCATTGCTTGTGACCGACTTGTAACGTCATTCTGTGCGGCCAAATATTTTCAGGTTCTTCTTCATACTGTTTAAACAGGGACTGTAATTTTGTATCTATACAAATGGCTCGCGAAGTTCGCTGAGCAAGATAGGTGACAATATCGACGGTTTTTCCTGAAAAGGATGATGGAAAAATAAAAGCGTTGTTTGGATGTTCATTTACATAATTTTCAAGTTTCCGTAATACCTCATGATTATCAATATTTTTTTCAATATGGCCACTATCGATGAATGCTACATCATAAATCGTCCCATCTTCTACTGGTAAGGAAGCCTTGAGCAAATAGGAATCACGAACATAATCACCTGAGAAAAAAATTACCTTTTCAAAAAAGCGAATTTTATACCATACACTTCCAATTAAATGGCCACTATATCCCCATTGAAAGGCCAAATAATCATTCACCTTTATCCAAGTCCCTCTCGAATCTGGATGGAAAGTGCGGATATGCGAAATAGGATGTTGAAGCTGCTGAGAAGTTTTATGACTCATTAGAACCGGCCCTTTGTAGCCCATTTCTTCAAGTAGCGGTAGTGCGCCCACATGGTCAATATGGGAATGAGAAATAAAAACTGCCTTTAGTTTTTCTACATGATTAAGTGTTATAGCTGGTGGGGTTTTTTGTGAATTTTTCATCACCCCGCAATCCAGTAAAATCGCCTTCCCTTGATTTTCGATATAAAAGCAATTGCGCCCATACTCCCCCACCCCGCCTAAAATTTCAATCTTAAACATGTGCTTGCCCTCCACGTTTTTGCAGCCAATCAAGTAGAATCATAAAAATCACCGTGATGAAGACGGTGATGACGGCAACAGCCATCCCAACACCTACATTCCCTTGCTCAAATTGACTATAAATAAACGTTGCGCCTGTCTCGACAGAAGGTGGCAAAATTAAGAGACCGGCCACTAACTCTCGCATCGAAATAATAAAGGTCATCATCATACCCGTAAGTATGCCCTGCATTAATAACGGAAGGATGATTCTGCGATAAATATCCCAGTTACTACGACTAAAAATTGCTGCCGATTGAAATATGGAAGCATCTAACTGAGAAAACGAAGATTTAATATACTGTACAGAATAGGGTAAGAAAAGAACACAGTATGTCACCACAACCATGGTTTTTGTGTTATAGATGGTTGCGGGAAGCCATGGAGCATTCCAAAACATAATCAATCCTACGACAAAGACAATACCTGGAATAATATTAGGCATTAAGCTAAGGAAGTCTAATACTTGCTGTTTCTTTGTTTCCCCTTTTTTTATATAGAGTGCCAAAAGCAAGCCAATAATTGCTGTGATCACGGCCGTCATGATGGAAAAAACAATACTATTTAAAAATGCTGTTAATCCTGCACTGCCAACTGTGAATAGCTCCTGATAGGAGGCAAAGCTAAAATTACCTGCTTGTAAACCATCTCCTCTCACCTTTTGCAAAGAGGTGACGATAATCGAAAAATAAGGGATGCCAATAGATAATAAAAGGATCAACCCGACAAAGGTCCATGATATGACTTTTATATACCATTTATCTGTGACCTCACGTTTTCCAGGACTTTTCCCTGAAAGCACGCCATAAGTATATTTGCGTGCCATTAAATTTTGGAAATACCAAATGACTAAACAAACCGAAAGTAAAAATAAAGACAGAGAGGTCGCCATCCTAATATCGACCGGCCATCTGGATAAATATGAATGAATTTCTGTTGTAAATACTTGAAAACCAATACGACTACCAAATGTAGCTGGTGTTCCAAATTCCGCAAGCGTTTTAATGAAAATCAGTAAACTGCCTAAAACATAGCTTGATAGAATAAGTGGTAAAACGACTTTCACCCAATTTCTCCACGGATTCCGTCCGAAAATCAATGCTGCATCTAAAAAGGAACCATTCATTCGTAGTAATGTATTTCTTAACATTAAATATAAAAACGGAAATAGGTGTAAGCTCATAATCATAACCATTCCAAATAAGGAAAAGAATGAATCCGTTAACCAAGCAGCGCCCGGAACTAATTGTTGAAGAAAACCATTATGCTGCATAAACAATATCCAACCCATAGAACCAATATAAGGGGGTGTCATAAATGGAATGGTCAAAACAATATCAAGCCATTCATGTTTATATAAGCTTGTTTTCGTTCGTATAAATGCCATAGGAAAGGCAATTAACGTTGTACCTAACATAACGAAAATCCCTAAGCCTATTGAATTTCCAAGTGTCTGCCATAATCGTTCATGTGCAAACATTCGGCTAAACTGTGAAAAATCAAAATGCCCATCTTTTGTAAACGTATAGAACAAAATCGCCATTAAAGGAGCGATAGCAAATACGACGACAATTGTCATTAAAAATCCAAAAGTTCGTCTTCCTTCCATGATCATGACTACTTCAACCCTTCTATTTGAAAACTCAACAGAGAACTATGTACCTCCCTATCGCTTAACGAAATAAATCGATAAACTTTGTTAATACGTCAAGTTGCTTGGCTTCAGCACCTGCCCACTCAACTTGTAGTTGAGGAATTTCATCTAATGCCGCACGATTTTTTACCGCAATCTCCTTATTTCCTGGTAATAAGTAAGCATCTGCTACAAGCTTTTGTCCTTCATCTGACAATAAAAAGTCAACATATGCCTTGGCAGCTTCAACATGTTTCGCATCCTTCAAAATACCAACAGCACGAGGACTAACGACCGTGCCGCTTTTCGGATAGACGATTTCCACTGGTTCTCCATCTGCTTTTGCTTTGTAAGCCATATAATCAACGCCTGCTATTGTCGCATTTTTCTCACCTGTAATGACTGCGTCTAACGCTTCCTTATTTGCGCCATTGACTTGTAATCCATTGTTCTTCCACGTATCCACTGTTGCCCATGCCGTTTTCTCTGCCTCCGTATAGCCAAATAAGAAATCGACAGCTGAACCTGATAAACTTGGATCCGGTATATTAATTTTGTTTTGCCACTCAGCTTTTGCTAAATCTGCCCAATCTGTCGGTGCCTGCTTTGTATTTTTCGTATTATAGGCAATACCTAAGGCCGAGGCACTGTAGCCGAAATAATACCCTTCTCCGTCTGACCAAGTAGGATTGATGTTCTCTTTATTTTCGGCATCTTTATAACTTTGTAGCTGGTCAGTTGCCTTAAGACCATCCATAGAAGCTACAGAGGCTAGTACGACAATATCGGCTACAGGATTATTTTTTTCCGCTTCTAAACGAGAAAGAATTTTGCCTGTAGTACCTTGAAACATCTCAACCTTAATACCTGTTTTTTCTTCAAAAGCTTGCTGAATATTTGCGGCTAAGCCATCAGGGCCCGCAGAATACACTGTTAATACTTGCTCCTCTTGTGTCTTTGCACTTGCCTGTTGCTCCTCCTCCACCTGTTTGTTCCCACAGCCAGCTAATGCCAATGTTAGTAGAATTCCCGCAGTTGCCCATAATTTAAAACGTCGCTTTTTCAATGTAAACCCTCCATTTGATAGATCTGATTTTCATCAATAAATACTTGTAATCGTTTTCCATGTTCTAGTGGCTGATTCTCGTAAAAGCTCCATGCTTTTCCTTCCACTTGAGCCTGTACTAAGTAACGGTCTCCAACAAACGTACTTTTCACAATCTTCGCTTGCTTAGCAATCGTGCCTGGACGTTGTATTCTAGAAACACCTTCAGGTCGCACAATAGATTGTCCATTTTGTAACCAATTTACTTTTCCAATAAAATCGGCTACATAAGGTGTTGCTGGCGCACGATAAATTTCTTCAGGGGAGCCGATTTGTGCAATGCTTCCCGCTTCCATAATGATAATTTGATCTGACATGGTCATCGCTTCTGTTTGATCGTGAGTAACAAAAATGGCTTGGCAATCAAGCTCATGGATAAGTTGCATAATTTCATCCTGCATTTGCTCTCGAAGCACTGCATCTAGGGCAGATAATGGCTCATCAAATAAAATTAATTGTGGGTTTGTAGCTAAAGCCCTTGCCAGTGCGACTCGTTGCTGCTGACCCCCTGATAACTCCCCTGGCTTCCGTTTCTCAAACCCTTGCATTTTTACTAATTGCATCACATGCTCTACACGTGCTGGAATGTCTGACTTTGGAATAATCCCCTTTAAACCAAAGGCGATATTTTGAAAGATGGTCATATGGGGCCATAGGGCAAAATCTTGAAAAACCATGGCGATATTGCGTTTATTCGGTTTGACATTTTTACGAGATTCCGAAGAATAAATGACAGTGTCATCAAATCGAATTTCCCCTTTCGTTGGCTGTTCAAGACCTGCCAACAATTTTAATAAAGTGGTTTTACCACAGCCTGATTGTCCGAGAATCGTAATGAATTGCTGATCTAACTCCACATTAATAGGCCATAATGCTTGAGATTGCCCATATTTTTTCTCGATATTAGCTAATGAGATTTTCATAAGTATCCTCCTCGTTACTAACTACTATAAATTCCACATATTTAGAAAATATTAATCTACTATTAATAACTCGTTAAAAAAAATCTAATAAACTTAAGTAAATGCAAGATTTTTTCTAATTTACTTTAGGAGGATAAAATGAATAATTTAAAATTACAGGCATTTTGCTTACTCGTTGAATTAAAAAAATTAGCTCCGGTCGCCAAAGAACTCGGCATTACAGCCCCAACTGTGTCCTTTCATATTCGTTCAATTGAGGAGGAATATGGTATTCGTTTATTTCGCACAAATGCAGGCGGGTACCGCTTAACTGAAGCGGGCGAGGGTGTTTATCATTATGCTCGTCAAATTGTACAGCTGCAAAAAGATATGAATCGCTATATTGAAAACCTATTAGCTGGGCATATCGGCTCCCTCCGACTTGGGGCAAGTGGATTACCCGCACATATTTTCATGCCCGATTTAATCCATCAAGTTTCAATGGCTTATCCAGAGATTCGTATTTCGTTAGAGGTGAAAACAGCTCCTGAAATTGAAAATAAAGTAGCCCTTCAAGAATTAGATTTTGGGCTCATTATGGAGACTAAACAGGAAAATACCGCCCTTCATTACGAGACAATCGGAGAAGATGCCCTTGTTTTAGCATTAAGCCCAACACATGCACTCGCATCTAAAAAGTTCATCACCAGAGAGGATGTTCTTAAAAATAAACTGTTATTGCATACTTCATCTAGCTCCACGAATCACTTCATCGAAAAGTGGATGGACCCCTTTCAGCCTTCTACTTATACCATCGAATTGGATTCGGTAAGTACAATAAAAAAAATGCTGACCTTCGGAAAGAACTTGGCTTTCGTTTCCGCTGCCTTAATCGAAGAAGAATTAAAATCGGGTCTACTAATGAAAAAGGATTTACAAGATGTGACGCTTCGGAGAAAGATTCAATTTATATATCCTAAAACGCGGTTAGATAATGCCATTGATGAGTTTGTCAAAATGTCGATTTACGAAGTAGCACAGCGATTAAAAATGTCTTCAGTTCTGACATAATTCCACAGATCGCCGTAATAAAATGCAATGGGGATATATTTATTAGAAAGGAGGAATGTATTTGCTAACCAAATTGCTGACAAAGGATTGTATCCAAGTTGCAAACTTTGTTCAGTCCTGGCAAGAAGCCATTCGTTTAGCTGCCAAACCATTAATACGTCAAAATAAAATTGAACAACGCTATATCGTGGCAATGATTCAATCCATTGAGCAATATGGTCCTTATGTCGTCATTACGCCGAAAGTTGCAATTCCACATGCACGGCCTACAGACGGTGTTCATGCCTTAGCAGTAAGTTTGCTACGTTTACAGCAGCCTGTTTTTTTCAGCCCTAATCAGCCTGTCTTTTTAATTATTGTTTTAGCTGCAATCGACAATACATCACATCTACAGGCATTGGCTGATCTAACCTTAGTGCTACAACATCCGGATCAGGTTGATAGCCTTATTGCTTGTCAGCATGAAGAAGACATACGAGAGAAGATCAAACAATATACGACAAAGGAGTCAGCAGGATGAAAATATTAGTCGTGTGCGGTAGCGGATTAGGAAGTAGCTTTATTTTAGAATTAAATGTAAAGAAGGCATTAGAGGCTATGGGCAAAGAGGCAGAGGTGACCCATACGGATTTAGCATCCGCAAAGGCGGAGAAAGCTGATATTTATTTAGGTGCGGCCGATATTGTGAATGAATTAGCGAAAGACAACGCAATCATTGTGAGTATCGTCAATATGATGAATATATCGGAAATTAAGGAAAAGCTGGAACCTTGGCTTTAAGCAAAAAAAATTTGGATAGGATGAGGTGTTGGTATGTTAGATGTTATCATGCATGACATTTTAGGAACACCAGCTATATTAGTCGGCCTATTCGCATTTATTGGTTTATTCATTCAAAAGAAATCAAGCTCCACTATTCTTTCTGGTACTTTAAAAACGATTATGGGCTTTGTGATCCTAGGGGCAGGAGCAACTGTCCTAATAGGCTCGTTAGATCATTTTAGTAAAATGTTCGATCATGCTTTTCACGTACAGGGAGTTATTCCTAACAACGAGGCCATCGTAGCAGCTGCTCAAACTAATTTTGGAACAGCCACTGCACTCATTATGGTATTTGGGATGATTATGAACTTATTACTTGCGCGATTTACGCCATTAAAATATATCTTTTTAACTGGGCATCATACATTATTCATGGCTTGTTTAATCGCTGCCTCTTTATCTGTTGGCGGAATGAGTGGGACACCTCTTATCATTGTCGGTTCTATTATACTCGGACTTTGTATGGTAGTGTTCCCTGCTATTTTGCAACCAACTGTCCGCCAAATAACAGGCAGTGATGATTTTGCTGTCGGTCACTTTGGTAGTGTTGGTTACTATGTATCTGCTAAAATTGGAAAGCTCGTTGGTAATAAAGCAAAATCAACAGAAGATATACAGGTACCTAAGTCCCTTGGCTTTTTACGTGATACATCTGTCGCTATCTCTTTAACGATGAGTGTATTCTTTGTCATTGTAGCGCTATTTGCGGGACCTTCCTATATAGAGGCTCAACTATCTGGTGGATCTAACTTCATTATTTTCGCCATTATGCAAGCGATTACATTTGCTGCTGGGGTATATATCATTTTAGCTGGTGTACGGATGTTAATTGCTGAAATTGTTCCAGCCTTTAAAGGCATTGCTGATAAACTTGTGCCCAATACTAAGCCCGCACTCGATTGCCCAACTATTTTCCCATTTGCCCCGAATGCTGTGATCATTGGTTTCCTATTTAGCTTTTTAGCTGGACTTGTTTCAATGTTTATACTGCCTTTCATCGGACTGAAAGTAATTGTTCCAGGGCTAGTTCCCCACTTCTTTACTGGTGCTGCAGCAGGTGTGTTTGGCAATGCTACAGGAGGCAGAATCGGTGCTATGTCAGGTGCCTTTGCTAACGGTTTATTAATTAGCTTTATTCCCGCGATACTTCTAATATTTATGGGAGATATCGGTTATGAAGGTACGACCTTTGGTGATTCAGACTTTGGTGTTATCGGCATTATTATTATTAATTTATTAAAATTATTTGGAGCTGTTTAAATCTAGATAAAAGCCCTACGCAAATTGCGTTGGGCTTTTTTGTTATTGTACATCCGTGGAAAAGTGGGAAACTTTAATAAATATATTACTTGATTAGTCATCTAGCTTTATATTATTAACTTATTATGTATATAAATTTGGATATATATTCTTATAGATCGTACAGAAATTTATTTTATTCGACGTCTGACATCCGACTAAAAATATTAAATTTTTGCCGATATATACTTTATAACTAGAAACAACAGGAGGTACATATTTTGAAGAAATTAATGGTGGCTTGTCTTTTGATTGCTCTATTAATAGCAGGCTGTTCATCGGCTCAGACAGAAACATCCACGGAAGGTTATAAGATAGGAGTTTTACTATCGGATGCTGGACTTGGAGATGAATCATTCAACGATTCTGCTTTTAAAGGACTTGAAAAGGCGCGGGATGAACTTGGTATTTTATTTGATTATAAAGAGGCACCAGATGGAAATTATGAGGAAAAGCTACAGGAGCTTGTAGAAGAAAAATATGATATTATCATTGGTCTCGGTTTTTCTGTACAAGAGGCACTAGAAAAGACTGCGAAGCAATTCCCTGAGCAACAATTTGTATTGATTGATGGACAGTCAGATGTGAACAACATTATCTCTATTACCTTTAAGGAGCAAGAAGGAAGTTTCTTAGTTGGTATGGTGGCTGCTATGACAAGCAAAACAGGAAAAATCGGCTTTATTGGTGGGGCAGATGCTCCTGTTATCCATCACTTTGAAAATGGTTTTATAGAAGGAGCTCGCTATGTAAACCCAAATATTGAAATTATGAGTGACTATGCAGGAACCTTTGATGATACACAGGCTGGTGCGGCAATCGCTGATAAATATATCCAAAATCAAGTTGATTTTATTTACCACGCTGCTGGTTTTACAGGCTTTGGGGCGATTAAAAAAGCTGAAGAGATGGGAATTTATGCAGCTGGGGTTGATATCGATCAATTTTATATTGCTGAAAAAACAGTCGTCACTTCTATGTTAAAGAATGTTGACCATGCCGTTTTTCAACTCGCAAAAACATTGGTGGACGAAGGTAAATTAACTGAAAAATCCTTGGCTCTAGGACTAGCCGAGCAAGGTGTAGGACTAGCTGATATCCGTGTGATTACATTAACGTCTGAGCAACAAGCCGCCATTGAAAAAGCCCGTGAAGCAATTGTTTCAGGCTCGATAAAAGTTTCTGCAGAAAAGAGGGATAGTCAGTGACACTACGAAAGAAATTATTTATGAACACATTGATCCCCATCTTGCTGGCAATGGGGATGATTGGTTTTATTATTGTTCAAACATTTTCCATTCAAACAACGGCTCAAGATGATACCGCACTATTACTCTCAGTGAAAGAGCTTGAACAAAGCTTCGTAGTTGCTAGCCAATCATTAAATAACTACACCTATTTAGATAGTGAGGCCAATAAAAACGAAGCACTTGCTATCTTACAAGAAACAAAAGTCAATTTAGATGCATTAGCATCCCTATCGAAAATTCCTGAACATCAGAAATTAATTAGTAAAATTACAGATAAATTTGCAGCTCTTGAAAAAGCTACAAAAGCGGGCCTGCAAGAGGACAATCGTCCAGAAGTTAAAAAGCAATCTCTTCGAATTAAAGGCATTTTAAATGATATGTATTTGCTCAAAAAAGAAACGAATGAATGGTATCAAGAAATGATACAAGTAACAAAGCAAAAAATCGGTTTTATTATTACAACAGCTATCATAGGTAGTGTCCTATTAATCTTAGCAACAATTGTTTATTCCTATGTAGCTGCTAAAAGAATTACGAAACCTATCAACCAAATTGTAGAATGTGCACAGAGCGCGGCTACTGGGGATCTCACGATAGATACCTCCACCCTTTCCTATCAATCAAATAGCCGTTATGAAATTGATCGATTGACTGAAAGTTTTTCACAAATGATGACGAATTTAAAGAGCACCGTGTTGTCCATCGATCAAATAGGCAAGGATGTTAGTTTATTTACACAGGATGTAACAAGCCATATGCAAAATATTAACGAAGGTAGCAATCAAGTAGCAGTATCTACGGACGAATTAGCAAAGGGTAGTTACACGATGTCAGAAGATATTCAATCTGTCGCGATTCTTATGAATAATATGTCGGATCAATTTAAATCCGTTGCTCACACAACAGAGCAATCAGCTATACATGGTAAACAGGCATTGGATGCCGTTCAAAATGGGCAATATACATTGGAAAAACAATCTACTATTGCGAAGGATATTCAAGGTGCCTCACTAGCAATTAAAAATGCTGTTACTCAATTTTCACAATTTACAACAGAAATCGAAGGAGCCGCTAATGCTGTTCATACAATTGCCAGTCAAACAAATTTGCTAGCTTTAAATGCGGCTATTGAAGCAGCTCGTGCTGGCGAAGCAGGAAAAGGATTTGCCGTCGTAGCCGATGAAGTTAAAAAGCTTTCTTCTGAAACGGAACATGCGACAAATTTAATTTCTTCAATGGTTACTCATATTCAAGGTGGTATAGATCACATCCTAGCTACGGCTGAAAGAGGGCATGACCTTTCAAATGAGCAAGCACAATCAATGCTAGAAACGGAACATTCATTTGCAGCCATTACTAATCATATTACTGATATCCATCATGATTTACAGCATCTCACTAAGGAAATGATGCAAACAAATGAAATGAGCCAGCAAGTGAATGGTACGATTGAAAATATTTCTGCGATTACAGAAGAAACAGCCGCAGGTACAGAGGAAATTTCAGCCTCAACACAGGAACAACTAGTATCCTTCCAAAAAATAAATACAAAAATCGTCGATCTTCAAAAAATGACGGATACATTAATGAGTGAGCTTAAAAAATTCACATTATAGCTTGTCAAATAAACATAAAAAAATCCAGTGACTAGTTGTTCACTGGATTTCTTCATTTTATAATGTTAAGCCACCATCAACTACTACGATAGAGCCTGTCATATAGCTTGCTTTGTCTGATGCTAGGAAAACAACCATTTCTGCTAATTCTTCTGGTTTAGCATAACGTCCCATTCTCATATTTGGAATTTCCTCTGGAATATAGCCCCCTGTTTCAAACATAGCAGTTACACTGTTTGTTAGCGCTGTTTCCACTCCACCAGGACAAATCGCATTGATTCGAATACCTTTTTTCACATACTCTAATGAAGCAGATTTTGTTAAACCAATAACTGCATGCTTACTTGCAGAATAAACAGCCATACTATGCTCGCTGCGAACACCAGCCGTTGAAGCTGTGTTTATAATAGAGCCGCTACCTTGTCCTTCCATAACTTTAATCACATGTTTTAAGCCAAGAAAAACTCCTTTTACGTTGATTGACATAATGCGATCATATTCACTATCAGCAATCTCTGTTAATGGGGAAATTTTTTGAATCACTCCTGCATTATTGAAAAACACATCAATACGACCGTATGTTTCAACGGCAGCATTCACATATTTCTTTACATCTTCACTTTTCGAAACATCAGCTTGAACGAAGATTCCCTCTCCGCCTTGTTCTTTCACCAATTTTAATGTTTCTTCTCCCGTTTCCTTGTTGAAATCAACGATCACGACTTTTGCACCGTTGCTAGCAAGCTTTAAACTGCTTGCTCTTCCAATACCGCTTCCAGCACCCGTTACTACGGCAATTTTATTTAAAAGTTCCATCTTCCATTCCTCCCTAGTATGTTGAATACATGGTCTATTTTATTGCTACTTTCCCCTTTTTTATTGTATTATTTTACACAAAATAGTACTTTCCCATTGTCTGTCCATAAAAATTGTAACTGCTTTCATTTTGAAAGCACCATGAAGAACTGAGGTGTGTAACACGTGAAAATATCCACTATCGACCTTCAATACATAAGTCAACTCGTTTATGAAACACATCATCTTCCTGTCTCTTATATTCATGCATCGGGAGAAATAATTTTTGAATATGCATCAGCGGAATGTCTCAATCATCCATCCTATCATTCTATAAAGGAACAATTGAAAATATATCCTTACCATACGTCTTCATCGGACTATCCGATTTTTTTCACAATCGCTAATTTTAATTTCTTCTTTATCAACCTCATCATAAACAAACAGCATTTAGGAGCCATAATTGTCGGTCCCTCTCTTTCACCACAATTGGAGGAAGCCACTTATCATGAGCACGAGCCGATTCCTACTCTTCATTATCAGCAGCGCTTAGCTATTAGTTTATTTGTTTATTATTCCATCTATCAGCGGAAATTAAATAAAACAGCGGTAATTCATTACAACCAAGAGCTAAAGCCTCTTATTCGTCATGAGGGACATACAGCGCTTGAGCTTTCGTATGCCAGAAGAAATGATATTGTTCATACAAATCTTTACTATGAAAAAATATTATTAGACAATGTGAAAAATGGGCGTATGGAGAAATTAACAGAAGTCTTGAACTATTCCATTGTTGAACAAGCGGAACTAGGCGTACTTTCAAAGCGTAATAATTTAAAAAGTGTCCAATATTTGATGATTACAGGGATTGCCCTAATTTGTCGTGCAGCAATTGAAGGTGGGTTAAACGAAGAAACAGCCTTTACACTAAGTGATTTTTACATTCAAAAACTAGAGGATCAAAATAGTATAATCGACATTCTTTCGTTAATGGAGGAAGCTATTTACGACTATACAAGTCGTGTAGCACAAGCCAAAACAAGGAAATATTCGGCTCCCATTACTACTTGTATTCATTATATTGAAAATCAATTATACGGAGATATAACACTCGATCAACTTTCAGCTATTTGCCATTTAAGCCCTAATTATCTTTCCTCCCTATTTAAAAAGGAAGTAGGGATTTCCTTTACTGAATATATTCAGCAGCAAAGGATTGATGAGGCGAAGAAGCTCTTAACATTTACAAACTATCCAATCTTAGATATCGGCTCTTTACTTAATTTCACTGACCAAAGCTATTTTATTAAAGTTTTCAAGAAATTTACGGGTATCACCCCTAAGCAATATAGAACTAAATATAATCATCATTAAAGGAGAGAAAATAATAAGTTGGTGGGAACTAGCTTTTATTTTCTCTTTCTTTTTGAAAGTACTAACAGAAACTTTTATCACATACCTTGTATTAAAACGTAATCATTACACTTTAAAGGTGGGGTATTTGTGGTACATCTTGCTTACTCTAAATATGGATTGAATTTTTGGTTCCTCTTCATTCTATTTATTAGCATTCTATCGCTAATCTTGTTCAACATCTCTGCACTGAACAATCTAAGCTCCTCTTTACTCAGTTTGAACACCATTTTTTTAAGTATTTTAATTGAGGCATTACCATTTGTCTTAATTGGGATACTCATTGCTGGCTTTATTCAAATTTTTATTACAGAGGAACATATCCAAAGGTGGATCCCTCGAAACCCTCTGTTGGCCGTTGTTATGAGCTGTCTTATAGGAGCCTTATTTCCAGCCTGTGAATGTGGAATTGTTCCGATTGTTAAAAGATTGATTGCCAAAGGGGTACCTATACATGCAGCTATGGGATTTATGTTAACTGGCCCGCTCATTAATCCAGTCGTTATTCTTTCTACCTATATGGCATTTGGCAATGATTTAAGAATAGCTAGCCTTCGGATGCTAATTGGCTTTGTCATTGCCATTGTAGTCGCATTACTCATCAGCTTGTTTTTTAAAGGCTCACAATTTAAACGTTCCTTACAGCCCTATTCATTGACAACTACTAATCAACAAACATCCTTCGTCACAAAACTAATGAATATGTTTAAACATGCCATTGATGAATTTTTTGATGTGGGCAAATACTTCATTATTGGGGCGTTTTTAGCTGCCTTTGTGCAAACCTATGTATCTACCAAGGCACTCGTCGAAATTGGAGATGGTGTATCCTCCTCAATTTTGGTCATGATGGGTTTAGCCTTCATTTTATCCCTTTGTTCGGAGGCCGATGCCTTTATTGGCGCATCCTTTAGCGCAGTTTTCTCCACACCATCCATTCTTGCATTTCTTATTTTCGGACCGATGATTGACTTGAAAAATACTATCATGTTGATGAGCGTATTTCGCTTAAAATTTGTCTTCTCGTTAATCGCCTTAGTGGCTACAGTTGTCTACATTAGTATATGGATTCTTTCAGCGTATCTCTAAGGGGGTAAACTATGAAATTTCACGTGCAACAAGCACTAAGAGCCTTAATGCTCCTCGCTTTTTCGGCTATGATAGCCAATCTGCATTGGACCGGAGAACTAACAAAATTCATCAACCCTAAATATGAAGGCCTTAGTCAAACAGCTGCCGCTTTATTTTTTATACTTTTTCTTGTGCAATCAACAACAGTTATATCTTTCTCAAAGACTTCCCATCCATATCATCCAATCGGACAAGCTTGCTGCTCTAATCACGACCATGTTCACGCTCCTTCTACACGAAAAAAATGGCTAGCCTACCTTATTATCATAACCCCCATCATGACAGGCTTCTTCGTGCCAGCTAAAATTTTGGATGCTGCCATCGCTGATAAAAAGGGTGGTGCTTTTATGATCACTCAGCAAAATCAATCATCTAAAATAGAGGATTACCTGACTTCAAATGAAATGATCGATGAAAATATTTACGATGAGCATGATGCTGACCCCCGACTTCTGGAAGAAAAACAGGAGATGACGAAAAAACAATATGAACAATTAAAGCAACGGCTCTCACAACAGCCTATGCTGAAAATGACCGATGAGGACTATACCATTTACTATGAAGAAATCAATCAAAATTTGTCTAATTATTTAGGGAAGAAAATTCAAATAAAGGGCTTTGTTTTAAAAGAGGAAAGCTTTACAGAGCAGCAACTAGTTATTTCAAGATTTCTTATTACCCATTGTGTCGCTGATGCAAGTATCGTAGGCTTTCTAACAGAATTTCCTGAGGCACCTACGCTCACAGAAGATACATGGCTTGAAGTAGTCGGTACCATTGGTCAAACAACATATGGGGGGGCAAGCTTACCTGTCATCCATATTGATAATTGGGTAACAATTGAACTACCCGAATCACCCTATCTTTATCCTATTAATGTTCGGATGAGCTTCTAGCAAAAAAAGGGCAAAACTATTTGTTTGCCCTTTTTTGTTTATTTATTAGATAATTGCGCGTTTAAGCCTAAATGGGAACTTAATGTACTACCTTCATATTCAGCTCGAAATAACCCACGCTCTATTAACAGAGGGATAACTTTGCTAAAGAATAAATCCAAAGATTTCGCAGGACCACCTGGAACAGCAATAAAGCCATCCAATGCCCCCTCCTCATAAAAAGTAACGATTTGATCGACAATATGCTGTGGTGTGCCGATTGCTACAAGATGTGCTGAACCAATTACTTCTGGACGAGCAAGCAGTACTTCAACTGATGGTTCATTTTCCATGATGTAACGACGAACAAGATCAGCATGTGTTCGACTGCGTACTTTTTGATTCTCGGGTGGTAACATATCCACTGTTACAGGATCATGTAGTGCCATATGTCGAATATACAAACCAATGACTGACTCTAAAGCATCGTAACGACGCTCCAGGGTTAAATGTGCGTGTGCATGATGGTACATGTCTAATGCTTCTTCATATGTATCTCCAATAAAGAAATAGAGTCCTGGTAATAAACGTATATCATCTGCTGTACGTCCCACGTTAACAGCTCGTTTCCGTAAATCATTGCGCATTTCAATACCAACTTCCATAGCTGGTGTCGCCGCAAAAATGGCATTGGATACGGTTGCTGCAAATTGTCGCCCCACGTCCGATGCTCCTGCTTGAAATAATGGAATTTCTCCCGCCGGATGCATCGGTATATTTAACGGTCCCTTTATATGGAAAAACTCTCCCTCATGATTGATTGGCTTCATAAGTTCTTTTATTTTCTCTATATTGCCATCTGTTTCTAACATTTCATAAGGATTACTATGCCATAGCTGCTTCACAACCTTAGTACATTCAGCCGCTTTAGCATAACGCTCCTCTGAGGAAGGCATAGCCTCGTTACTAAAATTATAGGCACCATCAATGGAGGTCACGATATTCCATCCTACACGTCCCCCACTAATCCAATTCAAGGATTGTAATTGTCGGGCAATTAAATAGGGTGGTATAAAGGATGTAGAAATGGTAGTGACTAAACCTATTTGCTTCGTTTCTCTTGCCACTGCTGTCAATAAAAAGCTAGGGTCTAACCCAACTGTACCTTTTGTTTTAGCCATTAATTCTGGATGAGCCATTAAGTAATCTGCTTTAAATAAAAAATCTAATTTAGCCGCCTCCGCACGCTTCGCGAATGCAATATGCTCATCAATCAACACATCTTTCTCACCATGTTTATTTTGCACAGCTAAATGCATACCAATAATGAGATGTCTTTTCATGAATTCTCCACTCCCCTTAAATGAAAATGATTATCATTTTCATCATACTCATTCATGTATAAGATTGCAATGCATATTTGCCATAAAAAAGAGGTGCCTCAGTTGAATGAGCACCTAGACGTTATTATTTTAAACACTTACTTTAAAGAGAAATATAGCTATTATCATAATAAAAGATATCACCAAAGGCAGTGGTATCCATGAAAAGTTTGACCTCTTTATTAACAGCTAGCCTATGGGTCATAAGCTTTAATAATGTGGATAGTTCCCCTAATTTCAATTCATGCAAATACTAGTTATAAATAAACATTTACGTTGTCGAGAAGTTAAATAGGCTTTGCAAAAACTTGTTTTTCAATAGGGTCCCAAAGGACAATTCCTACATCTTGTTGCTGATCAATGATCCGAACTGTAATGGGAATATAATCGATTAATATCCTATTTAAATTGGTACTTATGAGCTGTAATAGACCAATCAACTCTGGTTCATTTATAAGTGGAGCGTTCACCTCTATTTGAATATCTGTTAATTTACCTTCTTCATATCGTAGCTTGCCAAATATTTTTGGGTTTAAATGTTTAAATCCTTCCTGAATGTCCTCTTTGAAAAGTAATAATTTAGTATACATATTTTGATCTAAACTATATAACGCTTCCGAGGGGAATATATAAAATTTCTTATCTATTTCAGCCCATTTTATAATGGTAGCTTCCCCCTGAGCAATAAACGTTTCCGCTAAAAATACCCCTGGAATAATATCATTTATATTCGATTCTTGAAATAACGTAAGGTAAATAGGAACATTCGGTATTTTTACATTTCCCCTAATATCTTTAACTATTTTTTCAGCTACTTTTTTACCAAAGTTTTTGACATCATCGACACCATCATCGTTTTGGTCTACTTTCACTTGCCCAGTGTAAATTAAACCTTCATCATCAGTTACTCGTATGTCATAATATTCATTTAACGATATGGCGATCGACATGCCTTCCATTTTACTAGTTTCTTTATTAATAAAATTTTGTTCCAATACATGGGAAAGGATTAAGGGATACCTTTTTTCATCCTCTAAAACATTATCGGTTTTATTTTCGATAGTAGGGTTTAAACCCACATCATCATTTGTTTTTCTACTTAGCCATTGACTAATCGTTTCATCACTTAAATATTGACCTTCCTGCAAATAAAACTTATCAGTCGAAAATTGATGGATGGATAAATCCATTAAACCTCTTTCTATTTCATTCATATTTAATGCATTATTCATATTCTTGATTATGGAGCCTCTAGCAATATTAAATTTAGCAGGATGTTGAATTTCATAAGTTTCCTTTTTTTGAATAGACGATATATACTTTTTCTCATTGTTCGTGTCCCCCTCCATCTCACTATTACAAGCACTTAAAAGTAATAGGGGCGCCACCAAAAATAACATTCGTTTTCTTCTTTTCATCACGATTACTCCTCGATCATTATGATACATTTTAAATACCTTTATTTACCATAACAAATTTCCCAAAATAAAACATCACTAACTTGAAAATTTCACCATTTTTGCCCCTTTTGTTGTTGCGATGTCACCCATCAAAAAAAGACTTATGTCCGTAAAGAAACATAAGTCTTACCAGGTTATTTTAGATGGTTAATTTTGATTAATTGTGGGTTTCAAATGCTACATTATTCATTCTTACTTTGCATTTTTATCTGGCTGATGAATACCAAATATATTGCCTTCCGTATCCTTATAGTATCCTTGCCATGCCATACCTGGTAATGCATACTTTGGCATAGCTACTTGGCCACCGTTTTCTAGAATTTTTGCTTCCGTTATATCATAACTTTCTACGCCCATCGTACAAGCGAATCCATTCATAGCTTGGTTAGGCTCTGGAGGCGGACCTTGACGTTGCATTAAAGCACCATTAATGCCATGCTCATCCTCAACACCTGTTACCGCTCCAAAATACGGCATTCCTGCGTAGTCACTCCAATCTTGAAATGACCAACCAAATACGTTCCCATAGAAATTCTTTGCCCTCTCCATGTCACTTACATGAATTTCAAAATGAACTAATCTCCCCATTGTATCCTCCTTCGATGCAAATATGTTTGAATACATTTACTATAAAGCATTTTTTATAAGATGAAAAATAAAATAATTATTAATTTTCTATCAATTCAATATTACATGATTTCAGATGAATCTCTAAAGCTACATGAAACTAATTTATAATTGACTATACACAGAAAATGCATCTGTTATATTATATTGTTCTGTTCGAGAATTCCCTTCAGCCCCTACTGTTACTAAGATGTATTCTTGTCCATTTATTGTAGCTAAACTTGCTAAACATAAACCCGCATCGTCTGTATAGCCTGTTTTCCCACCTAAAATTTCTCCGCCTGGTAATGCTCTTGTTGTCATATTTTGAAACATTTTATTTGTAAAGGTTATCCCCTCTGGATGACGATTTGTAGGTTTGATAGAATATCTTTCCGCTGTATACACTTGACGAAATTCATCATTTGTTAATGCATATTGCAAAAGTAAAGACATATCTTTGACAGTCGTATAATGCTCTGTATGATGCAATCCAGTAGTATTCATAAAATGAGTATTTTCCATGCCTAACTGTTGGGCCTTTTCATTCATCAAATTTACAAATTTTCTTTCCGAGCCAGCAATATATTCAGCTAAACCGATGGAAGCCTCAGCGCCTGATGGCAGCATAGAACCATATAATAAATCCTCTAGCGTAAGCTTTTCATTTGGGAGAAAGCCAGCAAGTGATGCGTTCGCTTCGTATAAATGATTAAATATATTATTCCCTAAAACAATTTCTTCCTGTAAATTAGGAATCTGCTCGATAGCCACTAAAACCGTCATCATTTTTGTTAATGACGCAGGGTAAATAACTTCCTCGCTATTTTTATCTATCAGAACTTTATTTTCATCCAAATTCACCAAAATAGCATTCGGGCTATATAAATTAACATTCATCATATCGCCACTCTTTGTTGGAATGTCAAACGATTGCGTGTTGACTTGTAAGGATACAGGCGTTTCTTTAGCCCATATAAAATAAACAAACATCATGACGAAAATGAATAGTATAGTTAAAATACCTTTTCTCTTGAACATATAAAAAACAACTCCTTCTCATTATGTCTTTATTCAAACATAAAAAGAGGAGCTTTATTTTAATTAACTATTAGTGAATTCTTAAGGTTTCTTAAGAATTACCCGGAATCATGACAGTAAAGATCGTTTTTTCGTTACTAGAAGTAGCTGTAATTGTTCCGCCATGGGCTTGTACAATTTCATTTGAAATAGCTAAACCTAGTCCAGCACCACCAGTTTGTGTGGACCTTGCATTATCTAAACGATAGAACTTTTCAAATATCATCTTTAGTTTTTCAGGAGGGATCGTCTTTCCTGTATTTGAAAACGAAATAAATGTCTCATTATTTTCTTTTTTAGCAGTAATTTCAATTGTACTATTAGGATCACTATAGGCCATGGCATTTTTTAAAATATTATTAAATACTCTTGCTAATTTATTGCCATCTGCATAAATAGTAATATCTCCATCGATATGGACGATTGCCTTTTGACCTCTAGGTGTTAACAATGGGTAAAATTCATCGGCGACTTGCATCAACATATAGTTTAGAGGAATTGAATCTTTTTCTAAAATAATGGATTGTAAATTAAATCGAGTGATTTCAAAAAACTCATTGATTAAGTGCTCAAGCCTATAAGATTTTTCTAGCGTAATCGTTACATATTTTTCTTTTTGCTCCACAGGCATGTCCTTAGCCTCGTCTAAAAGGCTTAAGTAGCCAATAATCGAAGTCAAAGGGGTTTTAATATCATGTGCCAAATAAACAACAAGGTCATTCTTCCGTTGCTCTGCTTCTTGCGCATCTCTTGCCCGTTTTTCTAATTTATTTTTTACATCATTTAATTTTTTCTCCAAAAAATCTAGCTCAGGAGGTAGGTGGATTTCCTGTTCTGACTCGTCAGAAAGCATGGAGATACTTGAACTAATTTGATGAAAATAACGAGTAAAACGAGATAAGGCCATATAAAAAATAACGAGCAGTAATAAAATAAATCCTATCGTTAGCAAAAGGGGTTTATTTTGTTGGAATAATACAAAATAAGCTTGTCGGGCTGCATAATAATCTAATTGTAAAATATTTTCACAGAAGGACATAAAAGCATTAGCGAAAGGCGCTTGCAAAACACCATCGATGAGGGCGAAGTTGATAATCAAACCGAATATAATGGCCACAGCAAGAATAAAAATAATTTGTAAAACCATTTTCCTCTTCAGTCTTCCAAACTCATTTTTCAATTGTATACCCCACTCCCCAAACCGTTTTAATAAATTTAGGGTTCTCTACAGAATCTTTCATTTTCTCGCGCAAATGCCGAATATGAACCATAACTGTATTATTGCTATTGAAATATTTTTCTCCCCATATTTCCTGAAACAACTCTTCTGAGCTAATAACCTTTCCTCTATTCGAGCTTAAATACCATAATATAGAAAACTCTGTAGGTGTAAGGGATAATTGTCTTTCATTTAACAAGACTTGTCTCGTATTCTTGTTCATCATTAAACCTGCAAAATCAATCGTATCCTCATGTGGCTTCGAGCTTTGGTTGTATAACGTAAATCTTCGTAACTGTGCCTTAACGCGAGCGACCAACTCTAATGGTCGAAAAGGCTTTGTAATATAATCATCTGCTCCTAAAGAAAAGCCATTTATTTTATCAATTTCCTCTTCCTTAGCGGTCAGCATTATGACAGGGAAATTATAGGTTTCACGTATTTTTTGTAAAACGGTAAAGCCATCAATATGTGGCATCATAATATCTAAAATAGCTAAATCTAAACCTTCACGCTCCATACAAGCCAATGCTTCCTGAGCTGTA
Organism: Lysinibacillus sp. GW823-FHT06C08; assembly: GCF_058795135.1. Taxonomy (NCBI): domain Bacteria; kingdom Bacillati; phylum Bacillota; class Bacilli; order Caryophanales; family Bacillaceae; genus Lysinibacillus; species Lysinibacillus sp. GW823-FHT06C08. The sequence continues at coordinate 1,088,179 of NZ_JBXAHN010000001.1, read as the reverse complement.
TAATATTTAAATACATTATAATTTTCATTTTTTAAATAAAGCTCTATTAAATCTGCAATTTCTTTTTCATCGTCAACTACTAAAATATTCAAACAAACTGCTCCTCCTTCTATCCTCGAATTTCCCACGTTTTTTCACACGCATTATAGCACTTCCTTATTGCTATATCTATAAATAAGAATAGTTTATTTTCGAAACCAACTAAAAAAAGATTCGGAAATAACATATTTCCAAATCTTTATAACCAAATAAAGGAAAGCCATTCTGTAAAGCTAATTGTTTTATAGCGCATTAATTTGAAGAATGGATGGCAGTAGGAGCAGATTTTTGGGACATATCTTGTTTTACTATTCTCCCTGGATAAAATTTCATTTGTTCATTTAATTTATTTTCTTTTGCTGTTATCGTAATAGGTTTCACTTTCAAGACAAGTGTTTTACTCCCTAAAGAAGATTGATACTTTTCGATATGTTTTTTCGATAATTGATTATGGTAATAGTTTGGTACATATTTATCAAGCATTGCCTGCATCGCAGCAGTTGCTTCATTTAAATCTGTTACTATTTCCACTTGACCATGCGCAACCACACTCATATATGCTGTATCCGTTTCAGCAGGAATGGGGTCTACCATTGTTCCAAAAGTTTCGCATACTGTGATACATGCATGTGGATTGGTCTCGATAATATTTATTTTTCTCCCCTCATTCGCTCCATGAAAATAAAAATATTCATCTTTAAAGACATAATTAAATGGAATAACATATGGCATTTGTTCATCCACTAAACCAAGAAAAGCAGTTTGTGCGACCTCTAAAAATTGTTTTATTTGGTTGTCATCTGTACAGGCTCTTAGATGCACTCGAATGTCCGTTTTCATTTTTTAACCCCCTATTTCTCTTCTACAGAGGAGTCTACAGCAGGAAGGGCGCCTACGAAAGGGACAGTTTGATGAAAACCTGTGGGTACAACTTCAAACTATTTAATGTAAAGAGACTCTAATTCCTCATTCACTCACCCGAATCTCGATAAAATAACTTTAGCTGTGCCACAATCATAATGCTAATAACGACAAGTAAAAACCAAGAACTGATTTTCCCAAAATGAACAATCGTCCAGGCTACTTCTTGATTAGGGTATGACCATGCACCAAAAAATGTAGCAATATTTTCAGCAATCCAAATGAAAAACCCTATTAAAAAGAAAGATACGACAATCGGCATTTGATAGATGTTTTTGCGTACGGTAAATTTGACAACTGTACGGTAAAACACAATGAAAAGTAACACCATTAACAGCCATCTTAAATCGTAAATAAAATGGTGTGTGAAAAAATTCAAGTAAATCATGGCACCTAGTGGAATAGCAATATAACTCTTTGGCCAATTGACAATCTTTAAATCAAACCTGCGCCACGCCTGGCAAATATAGCTGGCTACACTTGCATACATAAAGCCACTATATAATGGCACACCTCCAATTTTTGACCAAGCCTCTTCTGGATAAGACCAAGAATTAACATTCACTTTATATAGTTCAAGAACAAGCCCAATAATATGAAACAGACAAATCACTTTTATTTCATCTTTCGTTTCTAGACCAAATTTATACATCAAGTATTGTGTCACAAGACAGATTATTAAAATGAAATCGTATCTTGCAACGCCTGGTATATGAATTACTTTTGAGAGCGCGAGAGTAATAAATATTACGACAGGAAAAATACAAGATAATGATTGATGGTACGTAAAGTAGCCTAAGTCTTTCAAAAAATTCTTCATCATACATTCACCTCAGTAATGATACAAAGTATGAGGAACTTAGCGTGCAAAACTAAATTCTTCTTGTATGAAGAATATACGATAAATTATCTAATTTCAATATTTTTTTATCGAATAACGATAAAATATTTCACTTTTTATTGGAACAATTTTTTATGAGATACGTCCTTCATTTTTCTAAATTTGTGGGATTGAGGAGGAAAAATAGAAAAGAGTAGCCGTCTTAGCAGCTACTCCCCATACTTAAAGATACATTTTTTGATCTAATTTTAACTGTACTTCTTGTTGGCTTATTTTTATCGCCTTAGTCTTCTTCACTTTTAAGTAATAAACGATGTAACAGCCGATAAAGAATGCTCCACCACAATAAAGTGCTAATCGTTGCGATGGATCAAATGCCAAGCTAGCCATAACAATACAGTTTGCGACTAAACCGATAATTGGAATGATTGGATAAAGTGGAGCTTTGAATTTTAAATCCTCCACTTTTCCCCCTTGTCGCACATAAGATCGTCTAAAGGCGATTTGTGATGCTGTAATTGCAATCCAGCCTATTTGAGCGCCTAAACCTGCTAGCGATAAAAGCCAAACAAAAACTGTTTTTGCAGCGAAAACACTAGACAGAAGTGATAATCCGGCTACAGCAAGTGTTATTAATAATGCGTTCATAGGAATCCCTCTCTTATTAACCTTCCCTAAAAGTGGGCTAGCCATTTTTTCAACGGAAAGAGAGAATAACATACGTGTTGCTGCATATAGACCAGAGTTAGCAACCGATAATAACGCTGTTAAAATAACGAAGTTCATGATGTCAGCCGCATAAGGTATACCTATACTATCCAATACAACTACAAATGGGCTTTCAACAACTCCCGCTTTATCCATAGGAATCATACCTGCAAGCACAACCACGGATAGAACAAAGAAGAAAAGTGTACGCCATACGGTTTGTTTAATAGATTTAGGAATCGTTTTTTCCGGATTTTCACTTTCCCCTGCAGCAATACCAATTAACTCTGTTCCTTGGAATGAAAAATTCACAGTGATCATCGTTATAAGCAATGCTGTTACACCATTTGGAAATAGTCCACCCTCATAAAAATGAGTAAGGAATGGGGCCTCCGTTCCATCCTTCATATCGATCAAGCCAAACATAGCTGCTCCCCCAACTCCTAGGAACATAATGATGGCCAAAATTTTAATGCTAGAAAAGACAAACTCTGCTTCACCAAATGCCTTTGCTGATAAACCATTTAACAAAAAGAGCAGTGCCCCGAATATTAAACACCACATCCATACTGGTGATTCAGGAAACCATCTTTGCATAAGTTGTCCAGCGCCTAAAAATTCAAGGGCAACCGTTACTGCCCAACCTAGCCAATAAAGCCAGCCAACAGCAAAACCAGTAGCAGGACCTATAAATTTCGTCGTGTATGTTTGAAATGAACCAGATACTGGCATAGCCACTGATAATTCACCTAAACAAAGCATCGTTAGATACATCACTAATCCGCCTACTAAATAAGAAAGAATGGCGCCAGTTGGTCCGGCTTGATTAATGGTAAAGCCTGATCCAAGGAAAAACCCCGTTCCTATACAACCCCCAAGTGAGATCATAAACAAGTGTCTAGCTTTCATACTTCTTTTTAATTCATATTGTTCTGATGCCATAAAAAAACCCCTTATGCTATTACCTTGTAAGCACTTACTTTTGTAAGTACAAAAAGATAACTAGTAGAAATATCAATAGATTTGATTTATAAAATTTAATCTATTTTGTGAACAGTCAATTTTCTGACAAATAAAAGTTCCCGTTTAGTCTAGAGCATTAATTCGTTCTATTGTAAACTATAATGAGGGAGAGCAATTTTCTAATATTCGGTTGTGCCGACCTAATTTTATTAAAAAAGTTCTTCCTTATAGGCTCATTCATCTTCCCAATCGTTTGCTTAAAGTAATGTATCGCCAAAGAGTGAGCTGATTAAAGCTACGGCAGCGATAGCTGTTTTATTATATTGATCTAAAACTGGGTTTGTCTCTACAAACTCTGCAGAAGTAATAATATTTGCTTCTGATAGCATTTCCATAGCAAGATGACTTTCTCGGTAGCTAATACCACCTGCCACTGGAGTTCCTACACCTGGAGCATCATTAGGATCAAGGCCATCTAAATCTAAAGATAAATGGACACCGTCAGTGCGTTCCTTTAAATATTCAATCGTTTCGGACATTACTGTCGTCATGCCCAAACGATCGATTTCATGCATCGTATACACCTTAATGCCAATTTCCTTAATTAGTTGTTTCTCACCTGGATCTAAATCACGTGCCCCAATAATAACAACATTTTCAGGCTTCACTTTTGGCGCATAGCCACCAATATTCGTAAGTGCCGGATGACCAAGTCCTAAGCTTACTGCCAAAGACATTCCATGAATATTACCTGAAGGTGATGTTTCACCTGTATTTAAATCACCATGGGCATCATACCAAATAACGCCTAGATTCTCATAATGTTTGGAAACACCTGCTAATGTACCAATGGCAATACTATGATCTCCACCTAAAACTAAAGGAAAGCGTTTTGAGGAAATAACTTGATCTACTTTTTGACCAAGCTTGTCATTAGCATCAGCTACAGTTTTTAAATTTTTTAAGTTAGTTGTTGCCTCTATTTCTACATCTTTATGAACGAGTTCGATAGTCAGATCCCCTTCGTCCTGAATGGAATATCCAAGACCCTCAAGTCGATCTGTTAGACCAGCATATCGAATGGCACTCGGCCCCATGTCGACTCCTCTTCTCGTTTGACCCAAATCCATTGGCACCCCAATAATTGTCACTTCTTTGCGCATAATAATTTTCTCCTCTCCAATAATTACTTTCACAGTATAAAGAAAATGAAAAATTGACTCAACTCGACATTATTTTTAATTTTTATACAGTTTGGATTATTAAAAACATAGATTTCATCATGCATAAATGAATGCATAAACAGCAAAGTAATGAATACACAAACAATATTTTACAATTTTACATCATTTATTGTCAGAAATTTCAAAAATAGAACAGTGAAACTATTCTTTTTTTATAGTTTTTTTTGAAAATTTTCAAGGTAATTTAAGGTTTCAACACTATTTAATGTCATAATATTGAAAATACATCCTATTTTGTTTATGTTAGGCACTCTTTTTTTCTACTAAAAATTTTATTTAAAATAGCTTTAGTCAATTATTTGGACAGAAAAAAAGCCCTACGACGTAGCTAGTAGGGCCTTAAAACTGCTAAGTTTTTAATAATTTTAAAATACTATTCAAACACGTTTCTTTATAATATTGATGTTGTTCTTCTAAATCATCGGTTAACCATTGTATCAAAGAACCATCAATCATCGCCCTTACCATTTTTGCACTTGCTAAGGAATCCATATCTTCACAAAACACACCTTCATGCTGTCCTAACTCAATAATTTCTTGTCCAATTCCCCAACAATTCTCATAAAATTTTAAGTTTATTTTTTTATAGGCTTCATTTCCATTCGCTTGGGCTAAAAAATCTAAATACACTCTGTAAAATTTTTTATTGTCCTGAGGGGATACAAAAACAGCATTTATATAGGCATGAAGTTTTTCTATTGCCTTCTCGTATTTGGCAATTTCTTTTATTTCAAAACTATAGATTTTGTTTGTTGTGGATTCCAGTAATTCTAATAATATGTTTTGCTTGCTCGTAAAGTAATAGTGAACGACACCTTTCGAAACATCTGCATGATCGGCAATATCTTGTAATGTAACATTATCATAGCCTAAATTTGAAACAGCCTCAAAGGCTGCTTTCATTATTTGTTTCTTTCGTTCTTCCTCTTTCTTTTTCATAAAAGCCTCCAATGACTTGATACAAGTCATTATACATGAACAGAGTGCCATTTCCAATTTTATATTGACCGGTCAGAATAATTTTGATACTGTTTAATGGAATTATATTGTAGGAGGATGTTTAGGATGACATTAGAAAACTTTAAAGCGTTGGTAGTCAATCAAGATGAGAATTTTTCGGTGAAAGTTAATAATCTTACTGTAAATGATCTACCAAATGGTGAAGTATTAATTAAAGTAAGCTACTCTGGCATTAATTATAAAGACAGTTTAGCAACTATACCAGACGGTAAAATCGTTACTTCCTATCCTTTCGTACCCGGTATTGATTTAGCTGGGATTGTTGTATCCTCTGAAGATCCCCGTTTCCATGAAGGTGACGAGGTAATTGCAACAAGCTATGAAATTGGCGTAGCCCACTTTGGAGGATTTAGTGAGTACGCTCGTATTCCTTCTAAATGGATTGTTCCACTCCCAAGCGGTCTATCTCTCAAAGAGGCGATGATTATAGGAACAGCCGGATTTACAGCTGCTTTGTCTATTCAAAGACTCGAAGAAAATGGCATTAATCCTGAGAAAGGAAAAGTCCTTGTTACGGGTGCAACTGGGGGTGTAGGCAGTTTTGCTGTCTCGATTCTTTCAACACTAGGTTATCAAGTAGAAGCAAGTACAGGAAAAGATTCAGAACATGAATACTTGAATAACCTTGGAGCCACTTCAATTGTAGATCGTGGAGACGTATTTGATGGGAAAATTAGAGCGTTAGGCAAACAAAAATGGGCTGCAGCTGTCGATTCTGTTGGAGGAGAGCCACTTGCCTCTTTATTGAGCCAAATTCAGTATGGAGGTGCAGTTGCTAGCAGTGGGTTAACAGCAGGAACAAACCTTCCTACAAGTGTCTTCCCCTTCATTTTAAGAGGCGTGAATTTACTTGGAATTGATTCTGTTTATTGTCCAATGGATGTACGATTGAAAATATGGAATCGTTTAGCGACAGATTTTAAACCGACAAACCTTGAAAGCTTCATTCATCAAGAGGTAACATTGCAGCAACTTCCAGATGTTTTACCTATGTTACTGAAAGGTCAAGCAAGAGGTAGATTCCTTGTGAAATTATAAATAAATTAAACGAAGCCTTCTTACAAATGAATGTAGGAAGGCTTTTATCATGCTACTTTCATTCCTACAAGCTACTATGCCTCAGCATGGTAGCTTTTTTTGTTTGACATCTACCTGACATAAAAGCTCTTTATAGTAAGCCATGAACGTATCACTAGTTGCTTCTAGTCAAGCGTTATAAAAAATTGTCTAAATTCATGTTCTCAAACATACCATTAATGTATATGAGCATTAAATTCAGGGAACTCAAAAACTATCAACTATTTTTGGAGATGATCATATGAAACGAGCACATATTGATGAATTAAATATTACTAGAGCCTTAGCTATACTAGCTGTACTTCTTATCCATTCTACTAGTACACCTGTTACAGCTTTATCCAGCGAATCAAGACTCTACTCCATTTACGTATTTTTGAATATTTTTCCCAAATTCGCTGTCCCTGTTTTTATTTTTTTAAGTGGGTTTGTTTTATTTTACAACTATATACAAAAGGATTTCACAAAAACACTGATTGTTCGTTTTTATAAAAAAAGAGTTACCCAAATACTTATTCCCTATCTCTTTTTTTCCGTCTTTTATTATGCGGCCATGCAATTTTATGTGACACATGATTTTTCATTAACATGGCACGCCCTTTTTAGTGTTGAATTTCTTGAGAAACTACTAATTGGAAAAACATATACTCATTTATACTATATATTTATTATGGTGCAGTTCTATCTATTGTTCCCATTATTCTTATATATTTTAAAGAAAAAACCCGCCCTATCCCCTCACCTGATATGGATAGGACTAGCTCTTCAATGGATTTTTATCCAATTTAATGCTGAGTTTTGGCAGTATCCATTCAGAGGGAGTATTTCATTCTCTTATATACTTTATTTCCTGGCTGGTGCATTTTTAGGAATTTATTTTGAAAAGTATAAACGATGGTTCCAGCTAACAAAAGAAAACTTCCCTGTTTCTATATATTTCATTTGGGCTATTTGGTTATTTTCTACTATTTATAATATTTATCTATATTATTTTGTTTACTCATCCCAAACCTATTTAGCCAACAGTATCGTATTTGAACTAGTTTTTCAGCTCCAATCTTTATCGGCCTGTATTGTAGTGTTACAACTTTCCTTCTGGATTTATGAAAGAGGGAATAAAACCTTTGTAAATGCCCTTATTAACCTTGGGACACTATCATTTGGCATTTATTTATTACATCCTTTTTTCCTCTTACTTTATCGTCAAATACCTGTAAGTGGCAATAGTCTCTTATTTCATGTTTGGAGTGTGGGAGGCTTTATAGTTGCTCTATTTGCTACATGGATTGTAGTATTTCTGGTGGGAAAATATATTAAATATCATTGGATTGCATTCGGACCGATTCCGAAAGAGTTTCCTTATAAATAATGTTGCCTATTATAATAGTAGAAACTATGTGGACTAACAAAAAAGCCCTGTGGAAATCCTAGGGCACTGAAAAACTTTCGTCTTCATACAAGCGAACCTTTTTCAGTTGAAAATAAGACACTTTTTGTTCAATTTTGAACAGGAAGTGCCTTATTTCTGTCTCTATTCCTTATTCATTTTCGTTTAGTAGCTTTAATATCCGTTTCAAATTGACAGCGAATATCGTTGTAGCACCTTGAATTTCCATGCCAAATAGACCCGCAGTCGATGCTTTATCGTACCCGTGTCCGTTTTTTAATTCACTATTCTTCGCTTCTATTTTGTAGCGATTTACGGCTAATTGCTTAAATGCTTCCGTATTTTGAAATGCCTCTTGTTCGACATGTGTATCCGACTTAATTGTGACAGAATATGTTTTACTTTTTGCGCCTTCTTTATAACAGCCCTCTCTCATTAGATATACTCTGCATCTTTCAACGTTAAAATAATATGTCTGACTTTGACTCTTACTCTTACTCGTTCCTTTTTTACCCGTACGGGCTTTTCTTGTCGCGAGATGACCGGCCTTACAAACATTCCAGCTTCTTTATTAAACTCAAACTTGTCTTCTTCTTTTCGTGGTCCTTGTGTAAGAATAGGATTCAGCTTTGCAACGAGCGCGATTTTCTCTTCTTTTGTATATTCGATATTTGCCTTTTCGGAGTAAGCTGCGTCTCCAATAACTTTATTAATTTTCATACCTGCTTGTGTGCTTTTTTCAATAAACTCTTGAAGATATTTTCCATCGCTTTTTTCACCTGTTGTAATGACAGCCGCTGTAATAATACGTTCATCACTCAACGCGATATGTGTCTTATACCCGAAGAAAGAAGATTCCGATGTCTTATGCCCTTTTCGCGCATCCGTATCAGAAGAGTAATTTAGATGTTCTTGGAAATCTTCTGCGACTTCTTTTAAAATATTCAGCTTTTCTTTGACAGATGGCATTTGTGCAATTTGTGGTTCCTTTTCAATGACTGAAATAACTGCCTTACAGTAAGTTAATTCATCCTTTACTTCGTTAGAAGTGGTCTTTGCGGGGAATTTCTCTTTCATTGATTCGTCAATTTTGTAGACAGCTTTTCGAGCGTTTTTTGATTTCTCTTGTAAAAATTCTTTAGGCGTTTTTTGGTTGTAACGTGCTTTTGTATGTGTGGCATCCACAATAATCGTTTGACGGTTGATGATATTTTTCTCCAATGCGATCTCAACTGTTTTCCCAATGAGCATGTCTAATAAGCTTACGTCTTGAAGACGAAGCCGACGAAATTTTGTAAGCAAACTTGAATCAATGACTGGATCTTCTGGCGCCATATCCAAGAAATATTTGAATGACATATCGAACTTTGAACGCTCTACAAGGTCGACGTCTGATACATCGTAAATCGCTTTTAATAATAAGTACTTAAACATACGAATTGGAGGAATGGCATTACGTCCATTGTCTAAACAATATTTTGGTTTTAACTCTTCTAAAATGAATGAAAAATCAACAAGTTCATTGATTTGGCGAAGTATATTATCTTTTGGCACAACAATATCGTAGATCGCCATATATGGACTTAAATTAAGGGTTTCTTGATTTGATATCATCGGGGGCACCACCTGCACATTAATTCTTTTATTATAAAAGAAAGCGTGACTAAAATAATAGTGTGATACATTGCGTTGTTTGGAGAAGTATCGCTCGACTCCTGCGGGAAAGCGAGACAGACGAGACCCCGCACGAAGAGAAGCGTAGGAGGAGGCTCGGCGCTCGCCCGCGGAAAGCGAGCGGAATGCTTCGGAAAACAACAGTAGAGTTACAGTGCCAAATGAAAAAAGCGAGGTATTCAACGATTTAATCGCTGAATACCTCGCAATATGAGAAGATATTGACTTTTTCAGTGCCCTCGGAAATCCACAGGGCTTTCTTACATGATCAGCTTAATTATTTTGAAACTGAACCGTCTTTTACTTTGTTGTTATTTGCATCAACAAGGTTTGTAGCTTTAAATTCAACTACAATGCTATCAGTTAAAGCGTAGTCAGCTTTAGTTGTTACAGTTAATTTACCATTAGCTACAGAAGCTGAAGCAATTTCTACAGTTGAGCCAGCAATTTTAACTGTTAAACCTGTTGGTGTAGCTTGATCAGCAATGCTTTCAGTGAAGTCAACTGTAAATGTTTTGCTATCTACTACTGTTACTTTAGAAGCTACAGGCACAATATTTTCTTTAAGAGCAACTAGAGTTGTCGCTTTGCCATTTTTAAGAGTGTTACCTTTAGTATCTACTACATTTTTAGCTTCAAGTACATAATTACCATTTGCAGTGATAGAACCCTCTGGTAAAGTGAAGCGTACCTTTTTAGTACCATCAACAAATTGAAGTTGAGTGCCAGCAGGTAGCTCTTTTCCTCCAAGTGTGTAGCTAGAAGCGTTTGTTGCTGTTGCAGTCACATCAGCAGCATATTCAACAGTGAATACATTGTTATCTGTTACTACAACTGGTGTAGCCCCAAATACTAATGAATCTGTAGTAGTTTCAGGTGTAGCTTCATACGTGCCAGTTGTCACATTGAATGTGATTGTATCTGCAGTTACGTTGCCAGCTAAATCAGCAACTGCTTTAGCAGATAATTCAAATGTGTATGTTGAATTGCTATCTAAGTCAATGTTCACTTTCACAGTGTTTTTCTCGGCACCCTCAATTTTACCGTTACCATCTACATCGTAACCAGCATCTGCTTTTACAGCTGTTTCTTTTCCAGTAGTGTAAGCAATACCATTTTGAGTTTTAACTGTTAATTTACCATCTACTTTTACTGGCTCGCTAAAAGTAAGGTATAGAGCATCTACATCAGTAGTAGCATTAACATCGTCAGCTACTAACATTTTAGTCGAAGTAGATACAAGTGTAGCAGGCGTTAAATCTTTAGATAAAATAGCCTTGAATTCAAATGCATCTCCAGCATTACCAGCTAAATCTTTTTGTCCTTCGACTTTCACGTCCGCATTAATGAATGTAGCTGTACCTAATGCAGCTTTTGCATCAATAGTAAATACAGTTTTATCCTCTGTATCTTTCATATCAGCATCTTTTAAGTAGTAAACAGTAGAACCGACTGTTACTTTTGCATATTCGGCAGCAGTAGCACCAGCATCTGCATCAAGATTTTGTTTCATTAATTCTTCTGAGAAATCAAACGTGATTTCTGTTCCATTCACTGCAGTAGAAACAGTTGGTTTAGAATTATCAACGTCTGCTTTTAGAACCGTGAAGTTCACTGCAATTGGATTTGCGATATTATTAGCGAAGTCAGTTGCCCCTACGATGTCTACTTTATAAGTTTGATCAGCAGTTAAACCTTTGATCGTTAATGTTTTTCCAGATAATGTATAACGATCTTTAGCAAGTTCAGTACCGTTTAAGCTTACTGTTCCTTCGTTTTGTACAAGCTCATCGAAAGTGATTACAGCTGTTGTGCCTTTTGCTTCAACAGAATTTACGCTAACAGGAGTTGTATCAGCAAATGTGATTAATTTATTAAATTCTTCAGTTAGAATTTTTGCATCTGCTTTTGTTTTGATTGGGTTTACAGTCACTTTGCCATTTGTTAATTTAATTTCTTTATCAGTTGTTAAAGTAACAGTCATTCCATCTTCAGATACTTTAGCGTTCGTAATCGTTATACCATCAATTGCATATTTCGCTGTTACAGCAGCATCTTTTGCATCAACAGCTGTGTTGAACTTCACTTCAAATTCTTTTGCATTAAGTCCTTTTACTGATTCTACTGCTGGTGTTACTTCTTTAACTGCATCAATTGTACGTTTAACCATAGTAGCGAATTCTTCGCGGCTAATTTTATCTTGTGGCGCTAATAATGATCCTTTACCATTGATTACACCATTTTCAACAGCTGTTTCTAAGTAAGATACAGCCCATTTAGAAGCTTTAGAAGCATCTGAGAATTGGCTAAGGTCTGCTTTACCAGTTAATTCATAACCTTGAACGATAACTTTAGCAGCTTGTTCTCTTGTTAATTGTGCTTTTGGTTCAAATTTACCATTACCCATACCGTCAAATAATTCTGGTGAAGTAGCAAGCACTGCATTATAGAACCAGTCATTTTCATTTACATCTGTAAAATCTTCTGTTCCAGTAGCTTTTAAGTCTAATGCTTTTGATAAAATTTCAGCAGCTTCAGCACGAGTAAGTGTACCTGCTGGGTTGAAGTTTCCTTTTTCATCACCTTGGATGAAACCTTTGTCAGTTAAAAACTGCACCGCTTCTTTTGCCCATGATGAAATGCTATCTGCATCATTAAATTCAGCAGCTGATGCTACCGGTACGATTGCTGATGCTACAAGTGCTGCTGTAGCAGTAGTTACGAAAAATTTACGACCTTTGTTATGTTTCGTCATTTTATATTCCTCCAGAATTCAAATAAAATTATATTATTCTGTGAGAACAATATTACCGCTCTATTAACTTTTAAAGATATGTATAATACGTTCTCTCAAATAATAATTACTAATCGTTATGGATAAAGCAGCCTTCAAAATTTTTCATGATGAAAAATACCAATCAATCTTAAATTTGCTTTACAAGACAATAATATAACTACATTACCAATAAATAAACGCTAAAAATAAGGTAATTTTAATATCAAATTGGTTAGATAGGTAATTATTACATAACTTTTTCCCAATAATTAGATAAACGAAGACAAAATGCACATAAAAACATTTATTTATAGCTGGAAACTTTAATTTCCATTTTTCAGATTCCATTTATTGTTTTGGTATAATAGTATGTTTAATGAATTATAGAACGGTATAAATGTAAAGCATTAACAGGTTAAATTCTATGCTAATAAAATATAAATTGTTAAAATTAGCTATAATTATTGTTCGCCTATCATTACTATATCGATTTTAGAAGGGGTGATTGAAAATAGATATTAGAAAGATGCGCTATTTCATGATGGTGGCAGAAGAATTGAATTTTAGTCGTGCGGCAGAACGTCTTCGGATGGCACAGCCTCCCCTTAGCCAAGAAATTCGTAAATTAGAAGAAGAGCTGGGCGTTCAACTTTTTCATCGGACAAAGAGAATGGTTGAGCTAACAGATGCAGGGAAGATATTTTTACAAGGATCTAGGCAAACTCTCATTCAATTAGAAAAAACCATACATGAAACACAACTTGCTGCTGAAGGGAAAAATGGGAGCTTAATCATAGGTTTTGTTGATTCAACAGAAATCGTTATAAAAATCCTTAATAAATTTAGAGCACGCTTTCCACAAGTTCATCTTACCTTACGTGAAATGACAACAGAACAACAATTAGCAGCACTTTATGAAAAACAAATTCATATTGGATTTATACGTTCTGAGCAGAACAACGAAACACTTGCTTCAGAAATTTGTTTTGAGGAATCTTTAAGATTAGTTTTACATCAAGATCACCCTTTAGTCTCTTTGCCCGAAATTCCATTACAATTACTAGCGGATGAACCGTTTATAATGTTTCCGCGGCATTTTGGTCCCCATTTTTATGATTTAATCATTAGCTACTTTTGGGATCACGGGGTAAGTTTAAACGTCGTGCAAGAGGCTATACAAATGCAAACGATTGTTAATCTAGTGGCAACTGGAATGGGTGTTTCTGTTGTTCCTTCATCGATGGAAAGTTATAACCGTCCTGGAGTAATCTATAAAAAAATCAAAGAGACTACACCAAAAATAAACCTATATGTTGGCTGGAGACAAGATGAAAAATCTTCAGTCGTTCCTCATTTCTTAACAATTGTTAGAGAGCACTATTCCATGTCCCAAATGAATGACCAATAATAAAAGCCCATCCTATAATGGGATGGGTCATCAAGTATGAAAAGTCTTGTACAAAAAATTATCCCGTTTTACTTGGGTCGTACTCAATGATACCTTCTAGAACTCCATCAATCTGATTCATGATTGCAGGTTCTAGTTTGACGCTAGCAGCTAATGCATTCTCTCTTACCTGTTCTGGGCTTGACGCACCAATAATCGCTGAGGAAACATGCTCGTTTTGTAGTACCCAAGCTACTGCAAGTTGAGCAAGAGTAAGATCCATCTCTTGTGCAATAGGTTTAAGCTTTTGTATAGCCGTGAGTACATTGTCGTCCATCCAACGTCGTGCAAGTTTGTTGAAAAAAGGTTTGCCCGCATCAGAGTTAGCCCGGGACTGCACTGGCACTGGTTTTTGTGGTAAATATTTTCCTGTAAGAATACCTTGTGCTAGAGGCGACCAAACGACCTGTCCTAGCCCTTCACGTTGGCAAGTCGGTATCACATCAGTTTCGATAACTCTCCATAGCATGGAATACTGTGGTTGGCTAGCGATGAGAGGAATATGCAATTCTCGTGCAAGAGATGCAGCCCTAGTAATTTGTTCTGCCGTCCACTCACTTACACCGATATAAAGTACTTTACCTTGTCTTACAAGATCTGAGAATGCTAGCATCGTTTCTTCGAGAGGAGTAGTTGGATCGTACCTGTGTGCAAAATAGACATCAATATAGTCGGTTTGTAACCGACGTAAAGAAGCATGACAATTTTCTAGAATATGTTTTCGAGATAAACCTTTATCGTTTGGCCCATTACCAGTCGGATGGCACACCTTCGTACATAGTTCAATGCTCTCTCTCCTCACATCTTGTAATGAGCGACCAAGTATTTCCTCTGCTTTCGTGTCTGAATAAACATCAGCGGTATCAAATGTTGTAATACCAACATCTAATGCTGCTCTTACACATGCATGTGCCATCTCCTCATTCACTTTTCCGCCATGATTTATCCAGTTTCCATAGGCAATCTTACTGATGGATAATCCACTATTGCCAAGTTTATTAAATTCCATGCTAGACCCTCCTTTTATATGGTATCTTCATTATAAAAGCCACGTATTATTACGGATAATATATTATTAGCTATAGATTAATATAAAAAATATATAACACTAAAGGGAAAAATAACCTCCTACTATCCTTAGATGTAGAAGGTTATTCCTAAATTATTATTTTAAAGGTATGGTAGAAATGGACTTATCAAATTTTAATAGCAACCTGATGACCATTAAACAATAAATCCTTTTTTAAATAAATCATACCATTCCTTTAGTTCTTTTTTTTCTAAAACAGCCAATTTACATAAAATATCTCTCGAAAATTCTAATGCACCGGTGCCATTTGCTGTTATAAGACTGCCATCACTAACGGATTGCTGGTCTATATATTTTTCATCCCCCTTATAATTAGGTGCCGCTTCTTTCAAATAGGCTAATGAATTACCTGTATGGTTATATTGCTCAAGAAATCCGTGATTCCCTAAAAAAGTAGTGGCATCACAGATTGCTGCAACTGGGATGTCCTCTGTAAAGCAAAACTCGACAAGCTTCTTGGCCTGTTGATTTTTCTCTTCCTTCCATCCAGTTCCACCAGGTATGATTAACATAGTGATTTCTAAATCAAAAGGAAAATCTAGTAGGCTATAGTCAGGAAGAACCGTCAATCCTCCCATCGATTTCTTTGGATTTTTATCAATTGCAATTGTCTGAACTTGAAATCCTGTCCCAGGTTTATTTAACTCTGCCGTTACATAACTTGCCTCCCAATCGGCAAAGCCATCAATAATAAAAACTAAAATATTTTTCAATTGTGTTCCTCCTTATTTTTTAATGATGAATGTAGTAAATCCAGCAAGGTTCTGCTGATTCAACCATATGATGAGTTGATTACTACCATTACCTCTAGCAAGATCATATAAAATCAGTAGTTGTGGCATTATATTTAAATGTTTAGTGTATGGAACAACTATAAATACCAATACAAAGAAAAGTCATTCATGATAGATTCGTACCCCTGTTGTCTTAACATAGTTGTTATGTTTCCACGGTGATATGTACCATGATTAGCAACATGGAATAAAATTACTGAGTATGCTGTATTTCTAGAACCTGTCCAAGGGTTATTCACGTTTATTTTCTGCTCTAAATCTTGCTGGCTACTCATCCATTTTTCATACTGTGTAGCAAGTTTTTCATTTGCCTTAATAAATTCATCTAAAGAATAAAAATTAGTCTTTTCTACCAATGTCCTTGCAGCTTGAAATGCTTCTTGCATATCAATTCCTTTAAGTACTTGTAACCACATTACATCAACGACATATATGTGACTAAATGTTTGAGCAATCGTTGAGTATGAACTTTTAATCTCTTCATATAGAACATGGCTTGGCAATTCCCTCATTCTTTCTAATAGCACCTTATTAGCCCAAACATGGTACTCGTACATATTTTTTGCATGATTCATAAAACATCTACTCCTTTATTATTAGTATTAGAAACTTACTTTTTGATTATAAAAAAAGATATATGACAGCAGCCTGTCATACATCTTTATAAATATTGATTAATTTTTTGGCTTCCTCTACTAAAATTGATTGCAGTTCAACAGGCTTTATAATTTTAGCCTCACTACCGAAGCTTAAAAGAATCGATTTCAGCCATCCAGCATGCAGAGGTTGATAGACGGAAAATGTAAATGTCATACTTCCATCGCTATTCATGACCTTTGAAGAATTTTGGAATTGGTCTAATGCTTCCGCTAAGGAATATGGACTTACCCAGATGACCACCTCCTGTACTCTCTCTTGATGACCTCTTGAATAGGATGAATCGCTTTTATACTCATGCATTTGTAAATACTTTTCTTGTGACAGAGTAATGCCCATCATACGCGATACTTTAAATTCTCTATGACTCGTACGCCCTCTACAATAACCATATAAATACCAGTTACAATACTTATAATGAAGGTGAATGGGTTCTACTTCACGAGACGTAAATTCATTTTTATTATTTACATAATTAAAGTAAATTACTTTTCTTTCGTATATAGCTTGTCTAAGGTTCATTAAAGAACTCGGTTCCGTCCTATAGCTTTCCAAATCAATCATGAACGCACTTTTTTTATCACCTATGTCCAGCATTTTTAGTCTTTCTAGTGTATGTTCAACATCTTTATCTTCAAAGATACTTGATAAACTACTTAATACTGAGATTAAATTCAAAATGTCGTTAGGGTCCATTAAGCTTTTATCGAATTTGTATCCTTCTATAATCCCGAAACCGCCGTTTGTCCCTTGGAAAGAAACGACTGGTATCCCAGCGGCACATATTGCTTCAATGTCTCTATAAATTGTCCTTGATGATACTTGAAATTCATTTGCTAAGCTAGAAGCCGACACTATTTCATGATTGAGAAGCTTGAAGATAATAGATAGTAATCGTTCTAATTTCATTATTCATTTCCTCTCATTAAATCTATTTAGTACCAATTCTACTCTTTCTGTATGACTCAGTGAAATTTATTTATCGAAATAGACATTGTCAATTTTCTTATTTATATAAAGTTCATAAAAATGTAAGCGAACATCAATTTACCATATCATAACAATTCAGACGTAAGTCCGAAGACAACAAAGGATAATAAGTTGTATATTTCAGTTATACTTTTGAATTAAAAAAGTATGAGGAGAAATCCTTGGCAACCATTACGTATAGTATAAAAATTACTACTAAAACGTTCAATTAGATTAATTTATAAAAGCTATACGTAATGAATTTGCTTTTTAATACTATACATTGTTTCTATTTGCGACACCTGTAAATGTTGTAAAAAGTGTGGGGGTGTTTTCTATGAAAGAAAAGATACATTTTACCATCTTAAGTAATGATTCAACAGATGGAGATGGAGGGTATGGAGTAGGTACCCTTGATTTAAATAATGTAACGCCTGTTATTATAGATTGTGAAAAAGAACACGTATTTATAGACTTAGAAGCCTTACATGGGCGAAGTATTATTGAAAAAAAAGTGCGTTTTTCACCAGATTTAGCTCATGCTAGTGACGATTATAATCGATATTGGATCGTTTGGGTAGCGCTTCAGGTAGGGGAAAATGGACCTTATTATGCGGGATGTACCGCAAGTGAAGTACGGGTATCAAAAGAAGAACGCCGCATTAAACTTGGCTATAAATCGTTGCCAGAGCAAGTAAATTATTTAGATAAAGCACTTAAAGGGAAATTTCTCCTAAATCATGTCGATACAAATTCAAAAAAACTACTTTCCCAATTTTTATCTGAATTTAATAAACAGTATTGGACACACTCACCTGAAGAATTAAAACATCAATTATGGGGGGATTTGTAATGGCTTTTGTAATTACAGAATTATGTAGGGATGAAAAAGCAGCCGTTTGTTTAGATGTCTGTCCCGTAAATTGCATTGTGAATACGGATACTCAATATGTCATTAACCCTGATATTTGTATTGATTGTGGCGCTTGTGAATTAGTTTGCCCCGTAGAGGCTATTTTTTTTGAGGATGAATTGCCTGATGAATATAATTCTGCAACTCTACTAGCGCGTAACTATTTTCGAAACTAAATGACAGGCAATGACTATCTTTTATTACCTGCAACAGCAAGATATTGATTGAAAGATGGACTGATTTAAAGCGCCGAATGTCAGGCAAAAAAGTAGTACAAACGATCGTTTGTACTACTACATATAATTTCTATTTGATCTTAGCAGAGAACAATCATGTTACTTGTTCAGATCTTTTTTCAGGACCTCCCAAATAGAATTATCTACTTCTATTGCTTTTCTATCAGGTAGTTCTCCAATTGCCCGCGCATCCCAATAGGCCTCTTTAACAGGTTTATTACCTAATTCAAAATCCATAGCATCCCACGTGTCTTCACGAAATGCATAAAATGCCCAGTGCCAGCCGTAATCATTAAAAATATCAATTAAATCCTTCATATATTGATCCGCTCCATCAACCATTCGGTTAATGCCAAACTCTTCTGCAATAATTCGGTTGTTTGGTATATTGTGCTTTTCTGCCCATTTAGCAACGGGTTCTATAAAATCTTTTAATGAAGTTTTATTAAACATTTTTTCATCTTGATCATTCCCGACTTTGACCTTACCAGGATAAGTGTATGTGAATCCTTTTTTTCGATTTTGGCTCGTCATTTCATACGGTTCATACATATGGAAAGCATACAGCACATTTATGTCTTCTATTGGTTTTAAATAGTTTATTGCCCAAGGTGTAGCAAATAAACCCGAATCTAAAATAATGGGTGTATCCGCATCTACAGATCGTATAGAATCTACAATCGTTCCATAAAGCCTATTTAAATCTGCTGGCGTGTTTTCTATCTTGTTGTACCATTTGTCATAGTCTTCTGTCCAAAAATCATTAAATCCTGTGGCTGTTTCAGGATGTGGTTCATTAATTACGTTATATCCTACCACTGCGGGGTGATCTTTTAAGCGCACGGCAAGATCTTTCCAGAAAAGCGCTGCTTGCTCATGATAGTTAAAATCTTGCCAAATTCGGTCATCATTTTCATAGTTATTAAACTGTCTCCATCGGTTTCCGGGAAGACTAAGAACAGCCAGTACAACTTTTGATCCTCTTGCATATGCTGCATCTAAATCTTCTTTTAACATCTTGAAATCATTTTCAACTATTCCCTCATACTGATCTGCATTGCCGATTAAAAAATCTTTATTAGGAGTAGCATCAGGTTTATCTTCAAATAAAAAATCTCTTTCTTTTGCCCATTTATCAGGCGCTAAACGGATAAATTCAATGTTGAATTCATTAGCCTCTTCATAATTTTCTGGCAGAGAAGTGGAATTCATAAAATTTGTACCTTTTCTTTGCTCATCCCAAAAACCATTTTGCATCTGTGGCGTTGCCAGTTTCTCTTGTTTCTTTTGTTTTTCTTCTTGCTCCACAGAACTACAGCCATTAGCAAAGACGACTATTAAAGCACACCAAAGGGAAACTATCATGTTGAACTTATTTTTCATTCGTTTCCTATATTTATTTCTCTCATATTATCACCTCATGTAAATCGTACTGAACCTACGTTACACGAATGTGACAATTTTAAAAAAATAAAAAGGATTGAGTTCAGTATCAAACTCAATCCTGACATACGCCTATTTAAAACTTACTCTTATTTTGTACCACTCGCTCCAAATCCAGAAGTTCCACGAACCGTTTGAGATAATTCATTGACTTCCAGTAGTTGAATAGTAGGGACAAATTGAATCACCATTTGGGCAATTCGCATAGATTTTTCTACTAAGAACGTATTTTGACCATGATTAATTAAAATAACACCAATTTCCCCTCTATAGCCTTCATCGATTGTTCCTGGGCTATTGAGCACTGTAATACTATGTTTTAAGGCTAGTCCACTTCTTGGTCGAATTTGTGCTTCCGTTCCTTTAGGTAATTCAATTTGAATGCCTGTTTTAATTAATTTAGTCCCACCAGCGGGTATCTCTACAGTTTCAATGGAATAGAGATCCATCCCAGCATCACCGGGATTAGCTTGCATTGGTAGCATTGCATCTGCATGCATTCTTTTAATTTTTACTTCTACGTTCATTGTTCTTCATCCTAACGATTAAAATTAAATGTGTCATCTGTAATTGGCGCTACTTTTGCTTTGGCATAGGTAGCCCCCTTTTGTGAAAAGAAATCATATGTGGAGCCCTCATTACGAATTCCATTCATGACAATCGGATTCACTTCTTCTTCAGGGAACATGGCTTCAAAGCCGACATTCATTAAGGCCTTATTAGCATTATAACGCACATAGGCTTTTACCTCAGGCGATAATCCTGTCTCCGCATAAATATCCTCGGTATATTTCATTTCATTTTGATATAAATCCAGCAATAATTCATAACCCCATAATTGTAAGGATTCTTGTTTTTCTTTAGAAAATTGCTTATATAAATTTTGAGCAAAAAACCCTACCGCTACGCCATGAATGGACTCGTCGCGCAAAATGAGAGAAATAATTTCAGCACTGTTTCTTAAAAAACCTTGTCCACCTAAGTATAATGGGTAGAAAAATCCAGAATAGAAAAGGAAAGATTCAAGCATAACGGATGAAAACATCGCTTTCCATAAGCTCTCAGAGTCCCCTTCTTCTATACTATTATAAATATCCGCAATCTTATTTGCCTTATATTGTAAATATTCATTTTTCTTTACCCATTCAAAGAGCTCGTCTATCTCCTCGTTTGTACAAAGCGTTGTAAATATATAAGAATATGATTTAGCATGTATTGCCTCAAATGCATCAAAAACGGTTAATACAGCCTTTTCCTGTAAATCGTCTGTATAAGCAGCAACACGATTCATCCCTATATTCGTCTGAACGGTATCAAGCAAAGTCAGTCCTGCAAACACTTTTTTATATGTGTCCTGATGCTCAAAACTTTTCCACTGTTTAATATCTTTACTCACAGCAATTTCTTCAGGAAACCAAATTTGCTTCCATTGCTGGTCCCAGAAAATTTGGGCAAGTTCACTTGTTGCCTTATTCCAGTTGACTGCCTCATACACTATATTTGACATGCTACACACTCCTCTAAGCTTTGTAATCGTTGACGAACATAGTAAACGGACTTAATCCCTTTAACCCATGCATAAATGTATACTTTAGCTAGTTGTTCTGTTGTCCAATTGTCAGTGACATAAAGAGTCATTGAAATACCTTGGTCAACGTGTTTTTGAGAAGCTGCGTATAAATCAATTAAATCATAAGGATCAACATCATAGGCCTCAACATATAAATGACTGTTTTCGTTTGTTAAATGTGGCATTGGATAAATCGTGCGACTATCTGCATAATCACGGACCTCTACACGCTCTGTACAAGGAGAGATGGATGCCGTACAGCTACGAATATACGAAATACTGCCGGTTGGTGCTATCGCTAAACGATAGGAATGAAATAGACCATATTCCATAACATCTTCCTTTAATAATTCCCACATTTTATTAGTGATAATTGGAATGTTGCCAAGTGCTTTTAACACAGCAGATGATAGCTCTTCTTCATTCTTATTTACATATTGATCAAAATAGCTACCGGAAGCATAATCGCTATCTTCAAATCGGTAGAACGTTTCTGCTTTTTCTTTAGCCATTTCCATCGATGATTTAAGAGAATAATAGTTCATTGCTTCCATAAAACGGTCCATGAAATCAATAGAATCTTTCGAGCCATACATAATGCCTTCCGTAACAAGATGTCCATGGAGATTCATACAACCTAGCCCTACTGAGTGCATTAATCGATTCGCTTTTGCCACCGATGGGACATTTTTGATGTATGTCATTTGTGACACATTTGTTAATAAGTGCATAGCTGTATCGATTAATGTTTCAAAATCATTTACTTTACTCGCTGCATGAATATCAATTGACCCTAAATTACACGACACATCTAACCCATATTCGTTTGGTTGATCTTGATCTGTAATGACACTAGTTTCTTGAACTTGCAAGATTTCAGTACATAGGTTTGACATTTTTACACGACCGATATTTTTTAGTGGATGTACTTCATTGACATTATCATCAAAAATTTCAAAAGGATAACCTGATTCAAATTGAGCTTTTTTCACCTCAGTATAGAGTCTACGCGCATTCAAACGTTTAATTTTACGGATTTTAGGATTATCAAGTAGTTCATAGTACATTTCTGAAATTGAAATTTCCGACATTCGTTTACCATATACTTTAAAAATATCATATGGACTAAATAACACTATATCTTTATCACGTTTCATCAGATCGAAGAAAATACTTGGAATAATAATTCCTGTTGATAGTGTTGCGAGGCGAATTTTATCATCAGCATTTGGTTTTTTTGATGAAATGAAATTCTCTATATCTGCATGGAAGATATTTAGGTAAACAACTCCTGAGCCATTTCGTTGACCGAGCTGATTAGAATAACTAAATGAATTTTCTAATAGTTTTGCAACTGGGATAACTCCACTTGCACGGTTTAATATTTCTTTAATTGGATCACCTAAAGGTCGTAAATCCGTTAAGTTGACCCCGACCCCTCCGCCTAGGCGTGATAGCTCTAAACAATAACCAATATTTTCAGCAATGCTATTCATAGAATCATCCATTGATAATTTAAAGCAACTGACTAATTCACCACGGGCTTTTTTCCCACTATTTAATGCAGTAGGTGTTGCAGGCTGATAGGCTTCCATCATTGCTTCAACAGAACGCTTTGCTAGTACAGTGTTTCCTTGTGCTAAGTACAGGGCAATAATGACAATACGGTCCTCATATTTTTCTAAGATTTCTTCACCATCACGACTTTTCATAGCATAGCTGTCATAAAATTTGCTTGCACTCATAAATGATGGGAAGCGGAAATTATAATCATATGCTTTTTTGTACAGCATCTTTATAAAATCCATCTCGTACATGTCGATAAAATCTTTCTCGTAGTAACCCTCATCCACTAAATAGCGGATTTTTTCCTCTATATCTATAAAATAACGTAAACGTACGTTGACATATTCTAAAAAGTAGCGGCGAGTAGCCTCACGGTCCTTTTCTAACTCTAGTAGCCCTGTTGTACTATAACGATTCAGTACGTCATTATTAAGCTTTAAATAAGTTTTCATCCCATTACCCTCGTTTCATAAAACATTTGTATTGCTTCATAATCTGTTTGATTGCCACGCAAATCTAACTTCCTCACTAAGGGTACATGATAGGTAGTAGCAATTTTTTCCCCAGCAGCGCCAAAGACATGATGTCCGAAGTTACTATTGCCACTAGCAACTACTCCTTTACAAAAATCTCTATTTTTCTCTAAAAAACGTTGCACTTTTGCTGGAATGTCACCTAAGCCATCTGTATATGTAATTAAAAGATAAGGCTTATTCAAGCTTAATTCCTCAGAGAGTTCAATAGATTCTGCCCTTAATTTAGATACTACATTACGGACATTTCCTGTACGACTAGCGTAAACGATCATAGTGTAATCATCTCAATACGAGAAACAATTTCCTGAACCTCACCTATAAATGTTTCATCTACCTCTAAAACAGGCACACTTAAAAAACCTGCATCTATAATTGTTTGTTTAGCTTGTTCATCGTGATCAATATTAACAATTTCAGCTTCAAGTCCTGCTCGTTGTAATTCGGATTTTACCCAAAGGCATTTTGGACAGATTGTTTTCGTATAAAGTTTCATAGTAATCCCTCTTTTCATAAAATAAAAAAACTACCTCTTCTAGAGAGATAGCTTAAATGGAAACGTTAACATACTAAAAATACTGACGTTCCCATCTCTTAATCCCCGAAGAAATGATAAATTTGTTTTATATAGGCAGGTCTCCTGGCTTTGCTTCAATCTCTGATTTCCTTCCCATGCGAATGCACACAGTGGTTACAATCATCGTCAGCTTCACAGTTGCGGGGACAGCGTCGGAATAGTACCGAACTTCCCTATTAAACTACATATAGTAGTACCTACACAAAACGAACACAATATATTGTTTTTCGATAGTTTTAAGTGTACCATCCTTTATATAAAAAGTAAATCGAGAAATAAAAGTTCATCAATTTGAGACTATTCATATTTTCTGACATAACCTTGTAGAACGAACTAAAACATAATCATATAAAAATATAACCATGTAGCGATAGCATTATTTTATTAAAAAATAGGAACAAAAATAATAGTCGCTTATTTACCTAAAAACGTAGCCACCCTAGTAATTTTATACATAAAAAAGGCATCTTCCTTTACAGTAAAGATGCAATTATGTCTAAAACTATGAGTATGATGTAAATCTCGCATCCTACTCTATACATCCTATCTTCGTAGATTTTTTATTGTACTAGTCTAAAGTAGGACTCCTCTCTTACGATGATGACACATTTTAGTAGTCGTCATAACATTACGAAGACTACTAAAATGTGCTCAACATACAGGTGAGAGGCAACCAACGGTTCTACACTTTTCAGCTAATTTACAATGAATATGTACCTTTTCTAGTTATTCTATATTTATTTATAGTATAACATATCCAAGTTCATTCTCCGCCAGCTTGACTAGTCATATTCAAAATAGCTGATGAATTTTATATGACTCATCAGCTAACCATAAATTTAAAATCTTTCTATTGTTATATCCATGTTTATGCTTGAAGCAGCCTTAAAGCCTTCCGCAGCTGCAATCATTAAAGAAGAGGGACCACCCTTTTCCGTTTCACCAGCAATATATATTCCAGCCGCAGTTGTTCGTCCAGCACCATCAGTCATAATTGTTCCGTTTTCATCAACTTGACAATTTAGCTGTTTAGCAAATTTATTGGGACGATAAAAACTTGGCACAACAAAACCACCCGCTCTTAAAATATTGTCACCTGTTTCTAATTCAACACTAGATAAGTTACCATCATCCCCATGTAAATCTTTAATAGCATTTGTATACGCCTTAATTTTCTTTTGTTCAAAATCATTTTGAATCTTCTTGGAAAGTTGATGACCATTCGTAAAAACAATTAAATCCGGTGACCAATTAAAAACCAATTTCGTCATATGACTAATATGCTCCTCGTTTTCTGCAATGATAGCCAATGGCTTGTCTCGCAGCTCCCAACCATCGCAATATGGACAGCTAAACAAACTTTTACCATAATATTGTCTGATTTGCGGGAGTGGAAATTCCTCTTGTATTCCAGTAGCTAACAGTATTTTTTCAGTTACATAAGTTTTACTTTCCGAAGTATTGACTAGAAATAAACCAGTTATATCATCTTTAATTATTTCTATGACGGTTTGATCCATCATTGTTATAGAAGGATAAGATTCTATATCTTTACTTGCGAGATTCTTAAATTCTTGTGGCTTTATCCCATCTCTTGTTAAAAAACCATGTGACTCCTGAGTTACACGATTTCGATTTGTTCCATTATCAACTAGTGCAACCTTTCTGCGCGCTCTTCCTAATGTTAAGGCAGCACTTAACCCAGCAGGGCCTCCACCTATAATCATACAATCGTATTGATTCATCATTATTTCCCTCCATATCACAATATATTACAGACCTTTAATATCTGTAATTAAGACAAAAGACATCTCTAATTATATGTATGATATCTTTTTCATTCCATTTGTTAAGCCAATTATATATGAGTCATTGATCTCAATAAAAAAGGATAAAGTTTAGTTGGTTGGGTCTAATCACTCTATTAAGGACTTAACATATCTATAATATCTATTTAGTTTTTTCTCGTCAAATTTTTCGTTTTCATGCCTAAAATACCGACTAAGCACCGTTAGTTGAAGTACATCTATTCACTTTATAAAGGTAATTCTTTTTATCTATTTTATGAAAATGAACCCACTCTCCATTTTTCATAGATATTGATGAGATGAGAAAAGTAAAAGCCACTCCAAATGGGTTTGGAATGGCATACTGATCTTCATGAATATAATCCATGCAGTTTAAATTATTGACATATGCCTAACATTCTTACTGCAAGTAGTTATTACTTAAATTCAATTTCCTCAGCAGAAGCCCCTTTTGTATACGTTATAGTCGCTCCAGCAGGTAAATTACGAATTTCTTTTACATTTTTTCCTTCGATAATAATTTCACCAATTTCCGTACCTTTAAAATCAATAATCGCATTTCCTTTTTTAGGACTGATTGTTACAGTTTTGTCTGCAAATCCTTCACCATGGAATTCGGCATATTGACTAAATACTGAAATTCCATTTTTAATATTAGTATTTTTTCCTAACGTTAATGAAATGCTTGGACGATTCATTATTAATTTACCAGTCTTATAGTTATTAAAGCTATATACATTTTCAGGTACTATTGGTGTTGGTATTTCTTCTTTTCCTGCTTTCAAATCAATTTGAACTAATACAGGGTCATGATCCGATGCTCTCCCCTGCGCTTCTGTAAAGTTCGCATTAATATGAATCAAGTCTATAGCCGTAACGTTAGCAAGATTATTCGAAACTAAAATATGATCCAACACTTGATTGTTCCCTTGGAAGAAGTACGTAAAACGATCAGTCTCTGGGGCTTTATCCACCATATTCGTTAAAACATCACCTTTTAATGTTTCAAGTGCTGGTGTGAATTCAAAGTCATTCATGTCCCCTGCTACAATGATATTTATATCCGGATTGATGGCAAGACCTTCATCGATAAAATCATTGATGGCTTGAGCAAGCTGAAGACGTTTTGTTACTGATTCTAACACTGGCGGCTGAGTTGGTCCCCAAAGTGAACCATCGCCTCCTTTAGAATTTAAGTGCGCTCCTATAATGACTACATGCTCTTCCTGGAATTTGAATTCCGCCGCAATTGGTTTACGTGTATCTGCAAATTTAGTTGGATCAACAAAGCCTGGATTTAAAGCAAGGCTTCCATCTGCTGTCCACCCATTCGCTTGGTCACCCGCTCCCTTTGTACCAGTCACTAAAGAAACACGTGTCGGATTATATAAGTAGCCTACACGAATATTACCACCAGGCGCACCGCCTACTGTATTATTAATAGGCATTACGTCAATCCAATCATAAGCAGGGCCACCCGCAGCTTTAATTGCATTAATTAATCGCATATAGCTTTCAGATGCATCAGCATTTCCTGAATCAATTTGTCCATCATTATCTTGTACTTCGACTAATGTAATAATATCTGGTGACTTCATATTTTTCACAAATGTCGCTGCAATTCTGTCTACTTTTTCATTAGATGTATTGGCAGGATTATTCGAAAAGTTTTCAATATTATAGGAAGCGACATTTAACTTGTCCGCCACTGGTTCAAGATGCGTCACTTCTTGCTGAAGATTTGCCTTTGTCACATCAGGGAAGACTTTATTCGTGTTCAGTCGATAGCCATCTGTAAAGTTTTCTACAAATCCGATAAGTGGATCATTAAAACGATCACCCGAATCATAATTTTTTCCTGCTACCCCTTCAAGCATAATTTTTTCTGGATTATAATCGTCGGCTGCAATATTTAAACCGCCATTCACATTAAATGTATTATTTGTTGTGCTCGGTACAACAATTGGTGAATCATTATTATAAATTGGTCCAATCACTCTCGCATCAGGGAATGATACTCGCATATATTCAATAGATTCCCAAAAATCAATACCATCTTCTTGTGGATCAAAAATAGCAAAGCCATCATTATCAATAATTTTATTTGGTGGGGATAGGTCCTCTCCTATAACAAGTACTTTTGGAACTTCTGCTGCACCTGTTTTTGTGATATTCGTTGCTGAAATTTGCGTATCTCTTAATCGAGAGTTTCCACCCACTTCAGTTACATTCCCTGATACTTTAATAACATCCCCTACAGCTACATTATGTCCCGACTTACTTACCTTGATCGCTGTTGATTTTACGCCATCGAATGTCGAATCGCCCTCTTGCATAATGAAGCTACTTGAATTAATAACGAATGTTACAATTCCTTCTACATCACTTACTGTTAAATCGACATATGGTGATATATGACTTGGCCCTTGAATATCGCTAATTGTGGCATTTTCAGTATCAATAATCTCATAAACAAATGTAGCAATCGCACTATTCGTTAAACCTTCTTTTACTGCAATCGCTTTAATCGTCAACGGTTTATTAACAAGAATTTCCCCTGTATATTTTGTACTAGCTGTAGTTGGTGCTGAGCCGTCCACTGTATAATAAATCGTTGCATCTTCTGTCATGGTAGAAAGTGTAACGTTTGTACCCGCTGTTACCCCACCAACGTGAGAAGCTTTAATATCCTGAACCTTTGTTACATCTTCAATAATGCGAATCGGGAGTAGTTGATGATTTGTATATTGACCAACAATACCGGTAATTTCCCCATACGTTTTTCCACTTACTAAACCTGAGTCACGTGTTTTATCGTAAATAGCAAATGTGCCTACATCATCAGTTCCGGTAAAATTTTGACCTGAACCAGTAATGGCTACATTTTTAATCGTTACTAATTTCGATTCATTGTCTTCTGCAACCTCAATACTTTTAATAATGTTTGCCCCTGGTAGTGTAGAAGGAATAGGCATGCCAACAAGTGAAATATTTGTTAATTGCTTTAGTCCGCTATATTCAGCAACTTGACCTTGCACCGTCACCAAATCGCCGACATTTGCAGTAAGACTATCTACAGGGTAAATGGCAATCGCCGCACCCTCTTCATCTTGAATGTGAGCAGTAGCAGTTTCTAATTTTGCTGTTACAATACCCGATACGATTACTACTTGTCCTATTTCTTTATTACGTGCTTCCGTAATTGAAATAGTGGCTGGCGCATCTTTAACTGTAAAATGAAAGGATTTAATTTCGCTATTGTTTAAGCCAGTTGCTGTAGCAAATGCTTTGATCGTCATTGCTGCATTTACAACAATGCCCGCTGCTGCATCATAAACCTCACTAGCTGTTGACGGTTCAGAACCATCTATCGTGTAATAGATTGTTGCGTTTGGTGTATCTGTAGACAATGTTACTTTTGACCCTGCAAAAACTTCACCCGTTGCTGGATAAGCTTTAACATTCGCTACTTGTGTAGGCTCGTAGTTCCCTATTAATTGGAAGCTTTCCGCGCTTAAGGTTTTTAATTGATAGGTCCCGTTAAAAATGGAAGCAATCCCTGTCACTGTAATTACATCATTGTTATTGAACCCATCTGCTACAAATTGAGAGAATTGATAGCCTGTACGGTTATCATGGCGAATTACTAGCTCGTTATTTTCTGCATCAACGGCTTTAAACTCAAATGTTCCATTCGTACCAGATGACGCTAAATCTTTAATCTTCACATTTTCAAGTGTAATTAATGTACCTTGTAAGCTATCTTCAAGTGGTAGATTCACTATTTGCGGTGCGGGTGCTGTCCCTGTAAAAATACGTTCAATTGTCGGTGAATTAAATTGAACTTCTCCACTATATAAACTCGTTTTCCCTGTGATTTTGACAATATCTCCAACAGCTAAGTTCCCTGCTTCTGTAGAACTAGAGAAAACATAAACCCCTGCAGACTCATCCTGTACATAGAAGGCCTTGCCTCCCCAGCTACCAGGTTTTGTCGTAACGGTCCCTTGAATTTGAAATGTTTGGTCTTTTCCAACAGCTGCACGAGCTTCGGCAATTGTTCCTTCAGTGACTGAAGGATTAGCTGGCTCAGTCTGTTCTGTTGGATCAAGTCCAACAAAGTCAATTGAAGTGGCTTCTGTCGTTTCCGCCTTTACAACTGTTAAGGAAGGCAAAATCATAGATATTATAAGTAAAAATGATAAAGCTATTTTAGAAACGAAATTAAATTCATATTTCTTCATTCGTTAAGCTCCTTATGATTTTTTATCGTTCATCCTTTTCTCTATTTTGCAAAGGAATTTACGTGAAAGTTATTATTCAATTACTGTGTGTCCTTCAACAGTTAATCCATCTAAACTGATGTTTACATTTGGTGCATCAATGATTAAATCTCCTGAAATCGTACCCGTACTACCAGCTGGCATGAAAGTATATCTCCCTTTAGCTGTTGGAGCTGTTATCGTTACATTTCCATTCAAGGTATAACCATTCAAATCAAACATTACTAAATCTGTTAACGTTATATCTATAGTCACTGGAGCCATTAACTTAATTAAATCTCCTGCTTTTGCTTGTTTTAATGCTTGTTTTAATTCTTCAGCATTCTTGACATTAAATTCAATTACTTTTTCTGGTGGAATAACTGGATCGGGTGCTACATTTCCTCCGCCATTGTTTGGAACCCCAGTGCTTGGCGAAGAACCTCCAATAACGGCCTTAATTTGGGAAGCAACTGCTGCATAGTTCGTCATAATCTTTGTTACAGTTGAACCCGCTGGAATCGACAACGTATTGATCATTAAACCTGAACCGATTGTAATTCGAGCATCGGCGTTTAGAACCGATAAATAATTAACTACACCACCAACATTCAACGCTAATTCCACGGCCGTTGAAAGCAATAGTCGTTCAAAATTTACATTTCCAGTCATTTTCAGTTTTGCCGTAGATTCTATTGTTACCTTCTTTACAGCTCCCTCAATATTTATAGCAGAAATAGTAGCTGTAATAATGATTTCTGGAATAACCGAGTTCGACATAATTGAGATATTATTGCGTTTGACATGGACTTTTCCTGTTTGCGAATTTTTGATTGTCAATACAGGTGTAGTTTGACTTGCATTTTTATTTTCTAATGAAGCTTTTGCTCCATCTATGGCTTCTGCTATTATATCGCCAGTAATTGTAGCACCATCAAATGCCACTTTTGCTTTAACATTTGAGCTAATAATTGCATTTCCTGTAATCGATACATTTTTAACTATCACAGCATCTGCGTTAATCGTTATGGAATCGAGCGTTGCATTTGTCTTGAATACAACTTCCTTCCCTGCTGAACCTGCCTTATTTAAAACAACATTATTTACTTTTGTTATAACACCATTTTTAATAGTTGCTGTAATTTCTGCCCCCGTAAGTGCAGCCTTATTTTCAGTGGTAAAGATTGATTTTACCGAATCATCAAAATAATATGTCTTTCCATTAATAGCAATTTCATTCGCCGCATATTCTTCAACTTTAAACGTTACACTTTGTGAAGGTTGGAAAATCGGATGGCCAACAGCTTCTGAACGAGTAATAAATGCAGCCATTTGCCCTCGTGTTACATTTGAAGAACCATCAAATAATGTAGCTGTTTTACCAGTCGTTACGTTGTTTTCATATAAAGCAGCGATTGCTTCCTTGTAATCAGCGCGCACATCTGTGAATGGTAATGAATTTGTATTCGAAGCTTTTAAATGGAAGGCGTTCGCTAAAATTTTTGCTACATGGTTACGCTCAATATAATCGCCCTGACGGAATGTTCCATCTTCATAGCCATCAATAATCCCCTCTTGCTTTAAAGCAGCAATAGCTCCAAAGTATTGATGAGTAGTGGGAATATCTTTAAAGTTGGGATTGCTAACATTCAATGTATCCAGTTCTAATACACTTGCAATAATTTTAGCAGCTTGTCCACGTGTTAAGTTTTGTTCAGGTTTAAATGTGCCATCTTGGAACCCATTAATAATGCCCCGATCATTTAAATTTTTAATGTCGTCATAAAATGGATGCGTTCGATGTACATCCTTGAAGCTACTTGCTTCTGATGCAATCGGTGCTACAACTACTACGGCTGAAGCCGTTAAAGCCATTGCTGTTATTGCTTTTAAATACTTCGATTTCTTCGATTTCCTCCATTTACTCATACTTAGAGTAATACCTCCCGATCCCTATTTAATAAGGAAAATTTTAAATCCAATTAACATTACCAAAATATTGGTTAACATAATAATTTTAACAGAAAAATAATAAAAACATTCTAATTTATTATTAATATTCTAAATACTATGTAAAATAATCCATACTAAACTTTTACAATATGAATAAGAGCAGTAATAACAGTGCTTTTTTCCCGTAACGTTTCATTCAACTATTTCGGCTTATATAACTATGAACAAAAGCGTAAATGTGCCCCCTAGTTCCCACAAACATTAAATGGTTGTAACCAATACATAGGCTCACTTTCTCCTTAATTTTTTACAATGCGATAATCTCATTAACTGTAAAAAGCTGAGGAGTATCATCTACTCGTCAGCGCACGAAATTATGATATGGTTTACTGTAACTAATTAAAGATAGACTAACAACTAACCTACCTCCTTTATTCAATAAAAAAAAGAGCTGACAATGCAGCTCAATTCTCATGTTACGTTAATGACTATCCGTGTCTACTACTTCCTTTGGTTCCACTAACATGATATGACATTCTTTTTCGGCGAAAGGCTTGTGCTCGGGCCCTCCGGGAATAATAATCATCTCCCCTTGAGAAACTTTCACTTGGCCATCGCGAAAAGCAATAAATAGCTCTCCTTCGAGCACAATAAATACTTTATCGGCGCCTTGATGCTCATGCCACATAAATTCCCCATCAATCTTCACCACTTTGAATTGGAAATCGTGTATTTCACCAACAACTTTCGGAGACCAAAGTTCTTTTATTTGAGCTGCACTCTCATTAAGATTAATAGCTTGATAATTCATAGACATCTCTCCCTATTGTTTTATTTGTTTTCCATAGAATTCTACTTTATTTTTTAGTGCTTTTGCAGAGCATCCGTTATATTTTGCAAAGCGTATTCAATTGCTAATGGACCACCCGTAATAGCAGACGTATCCATCAAATAAATATTCCCTTTCTTTACTGCGTTCATATTGTTCCAAACATTATTTTGATTTAACTCACTCATTAATGTTTCTTTTTTTGTTATGTCACCTATAAGGAAAATGTGGTCTGCATGAATAGTTGAAATTCCCTCGAACGCAGAAAATTGATTACTCTTCCCATTGAATGTGGTATCTGGTGTAAGCCCCAACCCCCTTTCTTTATCAAACGCAAGTGTATAAACAGGATTATCTTCACCTAAAACATTAAAAGTTTTTCCATCCCATGACACGATAAGTGCTACTGTCTCTCCTTCAATCGTTTTTAAATCTTGTCGACCAGTTGTAATTGCTTGCAGCATTTTTTCAATTACTTTTTCAGCTTCGTTCTCTTTGCCAATAATCTCAGCTACTGTACGGAGACCATATTGCCAATCTTCATAAATATCCTGGGATTTTAAAGTAATGACTGGCGCAATTTTTTCTAGTGATTCATACAGTTTTTCATGATGTTCTGTTGCTAAAATAAAATCAGGCTCAATCGATAGAGTTTTTTCAATACTAGGAGACAATTTATCTCCTAATTCTTCGGTTGAAGCTAGCTTTCCGTTTAAATAGGCTAAAGAAGATAAATATTCTTTATCTGTAGAAGCAGCAGGAGGCTCACCCAATGCCACTAATATTTCCGGGTAAAAATACCAAAGGGAAGCTATTTTTTCAGGTTTCTTCTCGATCACTATTTCTTTACCCAAGGCATCCTTAATTGTTCTTGGCCAATCATTAGTATCCTGCTGAACCGCTGAAGTAGATGTTTCATTTGTAGATATTTCTTTATTTACAGTTGGTGTTTCATAACAGCCTCCTAGTATTCCTGCTAATACAAGTATTGAAAAACACAGTCCTTTCATCTTTTGCATCCAAGATTCCTCCAACATATTATCTTTGATATGCCATTAGTATAGTAAAGGCATTTATAGATTGGAATGGATGCTTGTTGAAACTAGCATGGATTATTGATGAACTTCTCTCGATACTCTTTAGGGGGAATACCAAATTGTTTCTTAAACACTCTACTAAAATAAAAAGGGTCTTCCATTCCAACAGCCTGTGCAATTTGTTGGACAGGGGCCTCACTTGTATATAGCATTTTTTGCGCCATGTTTATCCGATATTTTAATAAATATTCTGCTGGTCCTATCCCTGCATGTTTTTTAAATACATAAGAGAGTCGATTTCGATTAACATGATTTTGTTCTGCAAGACAAGAAATGGTAAGGCTTTGATAATAATGCTCATGAATATAGTTACATACCCGTTCGAATAAAGTATGTGATTCACTGCTATTTTGACTATTCACCACACATAATAAAGCCTCATTCAGTACATCTCGAAATAGCATCTCGGTTTGAAACCTCGAAATGCCTCCACGCTGATTGTACACCTGCCAAAGACGCAAAATTAATTCGATAAGACGAGGAGATTGTCCAGTCAATAATTCAAAATGCTGATGTGAAAAGCTGGACTCTTGTAGCTCTGTGTTACATATTTGGTATTGAACAAGAATATATTCCCAGTTCGCATATTCAAAATTTTTTTGATCTAGCTTCATATTTGCACCACCATGTACAATTTTTCCTGGTGAAAAGATATACGGGGTGCCATTAAATTGAAATTGTATTTTTCCGTTAAGAGGAAAAACGAATCCAGGAAAAGAATCAGTATATTCAGCATAGGGCACACCAGTGCTTTTAGCATATCGGTATACCCCCTGTACTTGAAATGGAATATGTGCTAAATGCTCTGCTAATTGCTCAACATCGATTTTCAAATTAATTACCTCATTTCAAAATTGTATTTACCGCCTATAATGGTGGAATCCTAGCTGTATGTTCTGTGCGTTTTTGACTACAAACTGTTCCATCTAAGGGATACAGACATAAAAAGCCGATGTGTAAGGTCAATTCCTCTTCCTATGAAATGCAAAAAGGTGGGTTGACGACCTTCGCCTATCCCCACCTTATCGATAATGATTATCATTGTCAATTTGAAATATAACCACCCTTCGACAAATTGGTGGCTTACACTACGTATGAAAAGCTTGAACATAGAACCATTTCTCTAAAAGCCTTTCTAATCATTTTCCATATGTGAACCCTTGCTAAATTCAAAATGCAAATCCATTCTTGTTTGCTTTCAACAATCAATTTCGTTAAACCTTTTGATATAAAATAACATCAAATACATCCTGAGGATGCATAATCTCTTCTACTATATGCCATTTGGTATCATCTACCTTCTGCATCGGATAATTAAAAAGAGACTTTAACCCATTTCCGTAGCGCATAGCAACAAGCACATCTTTATTTGTTACATCGTATAGTTGATCTAAAATGTCATATTTATTGCTGACCGTTGAGCTAAATATAATATGACTAACTTGTTTTATTACTGCGAGCTCCGCTACCGTCTTTTTATCAATTTGAATGGATAAATGATCCCCTAATTTATTGACTACCTGTTTTCCTAATTGAATGGCTTCATCATCAATATCTATTCCAAAAACGTCTGCTCCCGTGCGCTCCGCAACCATTAATAAGGTAATCGGAAAGGATCCAGATCCAATTAAGAGTACCTTCGACTGACTAGTTATTTCAAAATCGCCAAATTCCTTTCCAATACAATTTTCTATGTTACGAAAATAATCTGTGACTGCTTCCTGTTCATGACTTAATAATAACGCTCGATATTTCTCCAAGATTTGCACACAAACAGACGCGTTCATTCTTAAGTTGTCGGTTAATAATAGGATTTCTTTCGATTCCTTCATATTCGCCCACTGTTCTTCAT
Organism: Lysinibacillus sp. GW823-FHT06C08; assembly: GCF_058795135.1. Classification (NCBI taxonomy): domain Bacteria; kingdom Bacillati; phylum Bacillota; class Bacilli; order Caryophanales; family Bacillaceae; genus Lysinibacillus; species Lysinibacillus sp. GW823-FHT06C08. The sequence continues at coordinate 1,051,933 of NZ_JBXAHN010000001.1, read as the reverse complement.
TGTCACGATTTATGATAAAAGAAGAATATTCATCCATTAATTCACACAGCTCAAAATAATTAATCTGTTGCTGCTCCATATTTTGCTGGATAATGAACTGAAATTTCTTATCAAAGTTCAGTAGTTCTTTTAAAAATAACATCCTATCCTTCACTTACCCCACTCCTAATTTGAGAATTAAAGTTCAATATATGCCATGCCTTGTAAAACTATTTCAGCATTTTTAAAGGTATGTGAATTATTTGGCCACTCTTCAAAATTAGGAGGATACAGTGTAAAACAATCAAAATCTATTTTTGATTGTTTTTTTACGTGTATTAATAGAATTATTGCTAGGTTTTCTATGAAACTAGTTTGAATGAGAGTAATATAGGAGCCTAAAAATTGCGAGAGGTGAGTATAGATTTCATTAGAAGCTCCAAGGGGTTAGATGGCAACCAATATGGGCAATATTGTTAGAAGGAGGTTTAAGATAAAATGAATAAAGTTATACAGCCAATCCATGTATATTGTTTGTTATTTTTATCAGTTAGTTTTTTAGCACATTTCATTTTAATTCCTACCATTTTCACAATCGTCGAACGTGAAGCATGGATAAGCGCTTTGGCAAGTTTAATCCCAATATTAATTTTAGCATTCCTTATTTCTAGAATTACCAATAAATTAAATAATACTTCGTTTTTTGAACAACAATTTTCACAAGATAATAGACCACTTTATTTATTTATCATTACTTCATATATCATGTATTTAATTTCATCAACGTTCGTCTCACTCAAATTTACAATTATTTGGGCAGAAGAAAGTTTTAACTCTGATTATCCATATTTTATTACAGTTATTTTATTTATATTATTATGCTTTTATGGTTCCCTAAAAGGGATCAAAACTATTGCTATCCTGTCTTTGATTATTTGTTCACTATACATTTTTTTATTTGTACTCCTCAATTTAGGGAATTCAATGAACAATGAATACGAACTATTATTACCAGTAAATACAAGTAATACTCCGTCCATTTTATGGGGAATATTATACATATGTATTGGTATTTTAGAAATGGGCTTTATTTTAATCGTTTTAAATAGTTATGTAAAAGAGCAAATGAAAAGGACAGGAATACTCGTTTTCTCTAGTATGTTTGTCTTATTAGTTTTTATCGCTATTGTGACTACTGTATCTGAATTTGGCATTTATCTCACTAAAAAAATGCTCTTTCCTATAAACGAGCAATGGAGAGTTTTGTCATTTGGTAAGTACTTTACAAGATTAGATTCTTTATCTGTTCTCCAAATATTATCAATGGCTTTTATTCGTATATGTTTATTTATGTATATTGTGTCATCCTTCTTTAAAAATCGAAAATTTATATTAATTATTGGTTATCTAAGCTTAACAATAGGATTATTAATTCCTTGGTCTGTTTCTGATTTTTTGTCATTTATAAAAAGCACTTATCTTCTTTCTATTTTTTTATTTTTATTCTTTTTTATGACTGTTTTCTACGTATTAGAAAAAAAGCAAAAGGGAGTTCATCATCTTGACTGAAAATAAGGATTTTTTTTATAAAGAATTTGACCACCAATCAGATATAACGGTAAGTAGTAAATTCTATATGTTAAATAACGAAAAACATGAAGTTATATTTATCTATTGCCATAGTTTAATTGATAGTGTACTTTTTTTAAATTCATTATTACCAAATATTAGATTTCTGGCTGAACAAGGAAATTTATATGATGTGGAAATTATAAATCGCTATTTAGAAGTACAGGAGATCCAAGAGTACAGAATGAAGACAGATGAAATAAATAGAAAAATTTTCTCAGGTTTTTTATATTTTTATCATGTTCCATCGAATAGCTTATATTCAACCAATTTAGCTAAACTACCTGAACGATCCATTGAAGAATCAAATATGGAAGTCTCATTAAGAGGGCCTAGAGACGGGTTTGTTGAAAATATAGATACAAATTTTTCTTTAATAAGAATGAGATTAAAAAGTAAAAATTTATCAAGTGACGATTTTACAATTGGCGACACCAGTAAAACAAAAGTTTTATTGCTCTATATTGAGAACTATATTGATCAAAACACTTTAAAAAATGTACAAAACAAACTTAATAAAATAAAAGTAGATAATATTGCAAGTAGTTATCATATTGAAGAATTACTTTATGATAAGTTGACACTCTTTCCCCTCCTTGATTATTCAGGAAGGCCCGATTTTGTAGTAAGTTCCCTCAATAAAGGCCGTTTTGTCATATTGGTAGATGGAAGTCCAAGTTGTTTAATTGGACCTGTAAATTTATTACTTATTTTGAAAGCAGCTGAAGATGATCAAACGAATTTTTTATTTGTGAGTTTTTCACGAATTTTAAGGATTACCTCTTTATTAACAAGTATATTTTTACCTGGGTTTTGGATTGCATTAACTGTCCATCAACTTAACCAGCTACCCTTTCCCTTACTAGTATCCATATCTGCATCTAAAATTGGACTCCCTGTTTCCTCTTCGTTCGAAATTCTTATTATGCTCATTTTTTTTGACCTCTTTCGAGAAGCGGGAATACGCTTACCTAAAGCTGTAGGTCAAACTGTTGCAGTTTTAGGAGGCTTAATAGTTGGGGATGCTGCTATAAGAGCGGGATTTACATCACCATCAACATTAGTAATTGGAGCACTTACCGTTATATCTAGCTATACATTAATTAATCAAAATGTACTAGGCAATGTATTTTTAATAAGAGTCGCAACATTAATAATTTCCGCATTTTTTGGAATGTATGGCTTTGTTTTAAGCGTCTTATTTTTCTTAACATATATCTCGTCATTAGAAAGTTTCGGGCATCCTTACCTTTCTACATTTTATAAAGTTAGTATACCCAATCTTATTAAAGGTTTTTTAAAAATGCCATTTAGAATTAAAATAAAAGACTGACTGTTTTTTCAGTAGAAGGGAGATTATAAATGTCCCATTACTATACTTCCACATTCAAAATATCATTAATTTTTCCTTTATTATTTATTCTAGGCGGCTGTTTAGGTACGAAGGAAATACAAAGTGAAGTTTATATTACCGCTCTTGGTATTGATTATTCTAATGATGTGTATCATTTATATTTTCAAGCTTTCGGATTTACGAATGTTGCTGGCTCAGATCCTGGCATTGCATCTGAGCCAGCTCCAATTGTTGTTGGACATGGAGAAGGTGAAACAATTCAGGGAGCAATCGATGATATAGAAAAGAATTCTGTTAATCCTTTGTATTATGGACATATACAAACTTTCTTTATTTCCAAAAATATATTGGATGGTCATCTGGATGAATTTTTTGATTTTTTTAGTAGAGATTATTATCTACGTTACAATACGTTAGCTTATGGTTATGAAGATGATATTAAAGAGATAATGAATGTACATGGTCTCTTTTATAAACCGCCTATATTAACATTTCCTTATGATCCAAATGAACAATTATTCTTTAATTCATTCATCTCAACCAGTACTGTACAAGACATGATTAAAAGATATTATGAACCAGTTGGATCAATTATGGTTCCTACAATAAAAATTAGTGAAGATTATTGGATGGAGGATAATAAATCTAAAAATATATTAAAAATAAGTGGTGCTTATTTTCTTTCACGACAAAAATTCAATGGTTGGATAAAGGAAGAAGAACTTTCAGGGCTAGATTGGTTTAATAAGGATTTTAATAACATGAAATTATCAATAAAGGATCAATCTGTTTCCATGTTTATTGACAATTTAGATTATGATATAGAAATTGTCGGTGACACCATTCCTAAATTCATTTTAAATTTAGATGTAAAAGCTTCAATTAGAGAAAATCCAAAAAACATCGGAATAAAAACCATTGAAAAGGATGTCAAAAAAATTATTTCAGCACAGTTTCAAAGTACATTTATGAAAGGGTTGGAAATAGACTCCGATATTTTCAATCTTTCAGAAAAGGCTTATCGTTTCAGACCCCAATCATGGACTGTCGATAAATTAAATACCATTACTGAAAATTCTATTGAAAAAATAAATATAAATGTTTTCATAAAGGATAAAGGTGCTATTAAATAATATGGCACCTTCACCTTTTTTGCGTATGGCTACCGTTAAAACATATCCCGTTAGTTGGTGAAGGAGGAATGCAAAAATCGCGACTCTTCGTTCCAATCAACTCCATCATAAAGTTATGATGGAGAAAAATAACAAGAGCTATCGTGGAAGCCCCTCGAAGCTAAAAAATAAATAGTTGTATGATTTCAAGCCTTTGAATGCTGGGGACTAACCCAGGTTCATACTATCTTCTTTTTAAAAATATATGGTAGTTCCTCTAGTAACCGTCCGCGAGTAATGGGATCATCATAATTCCATATAGCATCTAAAAAATGAGTCTTACCGGGACTTAACTCGGCTAAAGCTGAAATATATGGACAGTGAGAGACAGTATGTAATTCCTTACGAGAAGCTAAGACAAAATTCCGATCTCCAGCATAGTGACTTATTTGATGGTGCTGAATTTCTAACCATGCCTCCCCTTGCTCGATGAGTTGCATCACTTTTTCTGAGGGACGAAAGCCTAGTGATTCATATAAAGAGCTCGCCAATCCATTCATGCCCATAATATAAAGTTTTTCACCTAACTTGAGATAAACAGTAGCTGTTTCTCCAGTTACATAGGCATCTGCTAACTGTCTACGCACCAATCTTACTTTGTCTTCATATGTAGTAATCCATTTCTCCGCTGCCTTACTGCGTTGAAAAAGTTTGGCGATATACCGTAACCGCTCAAATAATCTAAACTTTTTGTCCAGTACAACCGTTGGAGCAAGCGTATTTAGTTCCTGCAAATCTTTTGGATAATAGCTAAGTAATATAAATTCAGGCTGTAGCTGTGCTATTTTATCTGGATCGGCCCAATACCCGATACTCTGAATATTGCGTAGCTTATTATGATAAATTACGTTTTCTTTCATAATAGAGATAGCCGCTCCTATGGGAGATATACCTAGTACTAATAATTCGCCCAGTGTATGTTTGCCATCTGTCACAATACGTGTGGCATCTTGAGGAACAAGAATCCTTCTACCAAGTGAATCGATAACTGTTCTTTGCTGCGTATGAAGATGGATATTCGCATATTCACGTGGAGTGTTGCCAGTTAATTTATGAAAACACTTACTGAAATAATATTCATCCTTAAATCCTATTTGTCGAGCTATTTTGTTCAATGGCTCTGTGGAATTACATAGAAGTTTTTTTGCCTGGTCTATTCGTACGTGGACTAGATAATCAGTTGGTTTTTTGCCTGTCAAAATTTTAAACTGTTGACTATATTGCCACCTGACAATGCCAGCCATATTCGCTAGCTGTTCTACTGTTAAATCTTCATCATAATGTTGTTCCACATATTGGATAGTACGTTGAATCATTTTTGTCTTTTCTTCGCTCTGCAAATCGACAGCTTGCTGATCTAACTGGGCCATCATCCCTAGAATCAGTTGAAGTCTACCTTGCATCATAGCCATTTCTGATGAGGTTAGAGAGGAGCAAAATTGATTCTTCACCCATATTTCATTCCCTAGTACTTGCTTAACTTGAGAATATAATAGCCTATAAGGATAACCACAAAGTAAGGGTGGATGAGCAGCCGGATGTAAAGCCCTTCCTTTTACTTCAAAGGTTTCGAAGGTAAAACGTGCAAGCTGTGCCTCTCCAGTACTCGATTCCACAGTGTAGCGTTGTACTGGTAAAACGAGAATGCAGCTCCCTTGTCTTAGATCGATTGCAATTTTGTCTACATAGAGGCGTATGCCATGGCTAAGTGCTATTAATAATGTGCACAAATTCGTTTCATTGTCATTCCTCTTTTTATAGCTCATCGCTGCCGTCTGCTGATTAACTTGAAAACTATCATAGTGTTGTAGCCTAGTATATAGGCATGCAAAATTCATAAGCAACTCTCCAACAATTGAAAATGATTATCATTATCGTTATTATAACACAGAATGATTCACTATCAACTTTTGACCGAGGATGCTTAATTTTAGAAAACTAGCGGTTATAATAATTGATTGGATAGATACAATTTTTACTGTTTGTGCATCCATTCTGGTAGCTTTTTATATAATTGCTCCAAAGCTAGCAATTCATCTGTATTCCATTCATTAGCAATCACATAAACATTTCCCTTTTGGACTGCAGGCAATGTTCCCCATATTGGGCTTTGTAGTAGCCGGTCAGCTTCTGATTCACTTTCATCATCCTCTTGTACGATTACAAACAAATGATCACCAGCAAACTGAGAAAGCACCTCTTCTGAAACCGTAACGAAAGACACGCCTTCTACATCAATAATATTCTTCTGTACTGCTGGAGGGACAGCAAAGCCATTTTCTCCATAAATAATAGCACCAAGGCTACGATCGCCCATAACATAAAGCGTTTTACCTAACTGATAGAAAACTGTTGCAGTCTCCCCTTCTGCTAATTGAAGCTTTTCAAACATTTCTGTAAAACGTGTTTCAAATTTAGCAATTACTTGAGCTACTTCTTCCTCCTTGCCCAAAATATTCCCCATTTCCTTTACACGTTCTGTATAAGGAAGAGCTGGGTTGAAGGGAATCGTAGTAGCTATTTTTGCCAATTCTTCATTCAGGTTTGGATCCGCCTTGTAATAGCCATTAATAATCAGATCGGGTTTTAAGGTAAGTATCGTCTCTAAGTCAGCAGGATTTCCAATATCAACGATTCCTTCGAGTTTACCTTCATAGTAACTAGCAGGCTCTTTCGGAAGATTATTACCAACAACCGGAATATCCATTGCCAAGAAATCACCAATTGTCTGACCAATATAAACCACTCGTTTTGGATCCGCAGGTATTTCTACTTGTTCACCAGTAATCGTTGTATATAATACTGTTTTCTCACCTTCCTCTTTCTGTTCATCAGCCACATTGCTATTAGCATTAGAAGTACTGCATGCTGATATGATTAACAACAGGAGGAACCCCCCTACCCATTGTATAATTTTCTTTCCATGTTGTTTTGTCACACTTGTTGCTCCTTTCGATCTTTAATTGAAAATGATTATCATTTACAACATTATTATAATTTGTGTGAAAAGGTGAAACAATGGAAAAAACGCAACGATTTCTTTGTATAAATGTCAATTCTTGTCCAAAACAACGCTTTTCAATAAAGAAGAAGAAAAACCTATGGTCATGAAATGAAATTATCCCTACTACTATTTATGGAGCGCATTTATTGGAGGTGCAACTACCTTGTAGTTTGTGTGAGCGGAGAAGTGGAAATGACTAGTGAAGATTTGGTGGCTTCATGCAAAAAATATACGAAAGGAGCATGGCTGTAATTAGCCATGCTCCCATTTAAAAAATAGAAATAGATGAATCTATTAGTTTTCTCCGCTAATTGCAACTAAAATTTTAGATTGCGTTTTGTCGCTTGTTAATGTTTTAAATCCTCTGTCCACAATTTCATCTAGTTCAATTTGGCTTGTAATGATACCTTGTGGATTTAGTTGACCCGAGCTCATTGCATCAATCGTTCTTTGGAATATGGACGGTGTATATACAATCGAGGATAGTATATTAACACCAGTATTTGTAAGTTGCATTGGATTCCATTCGATTGGTCTAGCAAAAATTGAAACAATCATCATATTACCTCGAGGTTTTGTTACATCAATTGCTTGCTTAAAGGTAGGAGCAACTCCCGCCACCTCAAAGGATACATCCACCCCATCTGCAACAATTGACCGAACTGCTTGTACAGGATTTTCTTTACCTGAATTAATCGCATGGGTTGCGCCTAACTCTTTTGCCTTTTCTAAACGGTCATCAGATAAATCCAATACGATAACTTTGCTTGCGCCAGATGCTTTTGCAGCGATAACTGTTAATAACCCAATTGGTCCAGCCCCAAATACTGCGACCGAATCACCTAATGTAACCCCAGCATCTTTGACAGCTTGGACTGCTACAGCCATTGGTTCTACTAATGCACCATCTTGTAATGTTAAGTTATCGGCTAGACGGTGAATATTTGTTGCAGGAACATTAACATATTCCGCAAATCCACCATCTCCATGTAATCCGATAAAGTTAAATCCATCATAGCGATCAACATCTTCATGTTTGTTTCTATAAGTCAAAGTAGGATTGATGACAACTCGGTCGCCTACCTTTAAGTCCGTCACGTTAGAGCCAACTTTTTCAATGATACCAGCAAATTCATGACCCATTGTCAGTGGGGCAACTTCACCTGTTAATTCTGCTTTTACATCAACTGGTACGAAAACTGGACCTTCTTCGTATTCATGCAAATCACTTCCACAAATACCAGCCCATGCTACTTTTACTTTCACTTCATCTTCTCGTAAAGCGCGTAATTCAACCTCTTCTACTCGAATATCTTTTACACCATGCCAAACTGCAGCTTTCATTTATGTTACCCCCAAAAAATTATTTAAATTGGTACCATAAAATAACATCTTTAATAGCTACTCGTGCATGATCAAAATCCGATGCTTCTATACACCTAATAAATGTATTAATGGACATATGGTAGGATTCAACTAGATTCATTTTCCATTTTGTTTGGGCAGCTACATTTGTAACAAAGATTGTTTCTTTAAAGAATCGTAGCATCGCAATATTTCCTGAAACATCAAAAAACAATTGTAATAAGTGAGCAAACGAAACAACATATTCATAAATATTTTCAGCAGACTTTTTTTGTTTCATCGCTTCAAAACGAAATAAAAGTTCATTTTGCAAATCATCCGTCCATTTAGCTTCACACTTTGTCAGTGCAAAATCCAAAAGGTTATAAAGCGCTTCCAAATAATCCTTCAATTCCTGATCCGATATGGTCTTCACTCTTACACCTTTATGCTGTACTTTTTCAACTACACCATCTTTTTGTAAAAGATAAAGCGCCTCACGGACAGGTGCATGACTTACTTGTAACTCTTTTGCAATTTCCGCTTCTATTAAGCGCTGACCTTGTTCATAATAGCCCGAAAATATGCGAAATAATAATTGTTCAGCTATTTGCTCAGAAATTGTCTTTTTTGAAATTGAATTTTCATCAAACCCCATTAAACCACTCCAATAAATTTATATGTTTTATTTTAACATAGTTCAGTGTATAGAGTGATTAGCTACAGGTGTTATATATTATGGATTATAGATTATCGATAATCTATAAAAGTATTCTATTATAAAAATCCATATCTTTCAATTAACTTGTTTTGGGTATGAGAAAAACCACTAATGGAATAGTTATTACGTTGATTACTTTCATGGAGTTTGTTTAGAAGTTGTGTAACACTAAGTTGTAATCAATTAGTGCCCCTTTCGATCAAAGTACCCCCTGTAATCCCCTATATGAATTGTTTGTTTTTTTGCCAATTTGCAAATTACATTCCCCTTCACTTAGATTGAAATTTTTTTAAATTTATCACCAACTTTTTTCCTCTTCATATTCTATAGAATCAGATCGAATATTGAGGGGGAAACGTATGGGGGTTGAATTTACTGCTCTCCATTGGATTTACGTTATTTTTATTGTGCTTATCATCGGATTTATGGTTAAACGTCGCGATACCACCCTCATTTGTGTAGTAGGCATATTCATGCTAGCAATTGTTGCGACTGGCGATTTAACTTCATCCATTAGTGGTGTATTTAACAGCTTTATTTATGCCATTACAGAGTTGTTATCTACCATTCTTATCATTTCTATTATTGTTGCTATGAGCCGGGTCATGATGACTTCAGGAATTAACGAGGTTATGGTTGCACCATTTACGAAAATCATTAAAACACCCGCTCTTGCCTATTGGACGATTGGTCTATTAATGATGATTATTTCTTGGTTTTTCTGGCCTTCACCTGCTGTGGCATTGTTAGGGGCAGTACTCTTGCCTGTTGCCATTCGTGCAGGCTTGCCAGCACTCGGAGTGGCGATGGCGATGAACTTATTTGGTCATGGGATTGCATTATCAAGTGATTTCGTCATCCAGGGGGCACCGAAGCTAACAGCAGATGCTGCTGGTATTCCTGTTGGAGACGTGGTTTCTGCTAGTATTCCGCTCGTCATTACTATGGGGGTTGTAACGACAATCGTTGCTTATATTTTCTTGCGGCGAGATATGAAACGTGGAACTTTACTTTTAAACACAGCAAATTCCGCGGAAGAAAACGGTGAGCAAGAAACGCTAGAAAATCTACTGTCAATTGGACATAAACGTTTCTTCGCTGTGCTTATTCCTTTTGCTTTTATCTTAGATGTCATCGCCATGTCGGTTTTCAAATTACAGGGTAGCGATGCAACTGCATTAATTGGTGGAACCTCCGTTTTCATATTACTTTTGCTTAGTATCGTAGCCCATAAAACAGAGGGGCTCGAAAAGACAACAAGCTATTTAATTCAAGGGTTTCAATTCGGCTTTAAAGTGTTCGGACCTGTTATCCCGATTGCTGCTTTCTTCTATTTAGGAGATGCAGGCTTCACACAAATTCTCGGAGATCATTTACCCGCTGCCTCGCACGGTATTGTCAATGATCTCGGTGTTGGTCTTGCAGCAATAGTCCCTTTAACGAAGGAAATTGCAGTAATCACTTTGGCTGTAGTTGGTGCCATTACTGGATTAGATGGTTCAGGCTTCTCAGGAATTTCCTTAGCGGGCTCTGTCGGAAGCTTATTCGGCAATGCACTAGGCGGAGGAACTGCTACTTTAACGGCATTAGGGCAAATTACTGCCATTTGGGTTGGTGGCGGAACATTGATTCCTTGGGCATTAATTCCAGCAGCTGCCATTTGTAATGTGAGCCCATTTGAGCTCGCAAGGCGGAACTTAATCCCTGTAATCATTGGGCTTGTTGTGACAACAATTGTAGCGGTGTTTTTGATTTAAATAAGGCAAAAAGAGATGGCTCCTTAGAATAGGAGCCACCTCTTTTTATTTAACGCTCATTGTAATATTTCTGTAAAACCCCTTCAAACATCTGCCTAAGGTAAATTTCATTAATCCCTAAAACAGAAGATTCTATTATTATATGTTCGATACGTATAGATATTTGTTGAAGGGAAATATTTATTGCTTCCCCAGAATCTACAATAACAATTGCTTTTGAATGGGGTTTAATGGTGATGATCCCGCTTTTCTGAAGTTCCTTATAGCTTTTATGAACAGTATGAAGGTTAAGATTTGTTTGTGCAGCTAAATTTCGAATGGATGGTAAATGGTCACCCTTTTTTAAATTCCCAGTTATTATTGCTAATAGCAATCGTTGGTTTAGCTGCTGATATAGTGGAACCTTACTTGTTCGATTTACTTTCAGATTCATTGGCCAGTCTATCCCTTCATTTAAGAGCTAACTCTATAAATTTATATAATTGTACATAGTAATAAGATACAATCTTAACAACTGATATCAATGGGTATGTTCAAACGTAAGATGGTCGATTATGAAAGTAGGTGCTTCGAATAATAAGTGTATTAATACAGTTGAATGGATATAATGGCTTCCGATGATTTTGACAAAGTACCTATAACAAATTCGCCATTACTCCCATTTAAAACTTCCTTTTTGCAATGAAATGGCGCATGGTTGCAATCATCCATATAACTAGGAGCATGGTAACTGCACTATGGAACCCATACCAAGCTTTCATACTCCCTGACATCAATATAGTAGTAGCATGCAAGCTATTACTGGCAGGATTAACAACATCCAAAAGCGGATGTAAACCAGCAATGAAACGGCAGATAAATAGGACGACAATACTTGCTAATGCTATAAAAGCCGAACTATTAAAAAACGTGCTCATCATGGCAACAAACGTAATAACAAACAATAGCCACACACAATAAAATAACAAAGCCAGCAAAGCATGCGTCACTGGTACCGCCGTAAATAAAAAAGATGTATAGCCATATGACATACCATAGCCTAGAGCTATACAGAAAACAGCTACTAGATAATGGACAATAATTTTACTATTTAAGTAGGATGAGATAGACACTGGTCTTGTAAGAATAAATGCCATCATTCCATTTGCTTTTTCACCTTGTATAATGCTCATTGCTGCAACTGCCAAAATAATAATTCCTAACTGATCAAACTGCGAACTTAGGGTTGTGGCCAGTACTTCGCTTCCCTCTGGCTTTGCCAAGGTTGGGTCAATCATAATACCCTCCACACCACCCATTGATTGCAAAATAACCGGCATGTAGTACATCATAATCGGCTGAGTTAACCCAAGTAAAATAAAGACAATTGGTAGCCAGACAATTTTAAATTCCTTCGTCATTTGAGTTACTTCTTTTTTACTTAATGCCCAAAAAGTATTCACAATTTCACACCACCAATTCTAAAAATATTTCTTCTAAGCTTTCATGAATGCCCAATTCAAACTTTAACAACATGACATTTGAATCTATCGCATACTGTAACAATTTTTGAGCGTCTTCCTCCAATTGATGGACGTGTATTTTAAAGCCATTTCTTTCATTTTCAATTTTTCTGACATAGGATAACTGTTCAACCGTTGTTACCCAATTAAGGTCTTCTTGGCGAACCATCAAATAGATTGCAGATTCTTGGTGACGCTCCAGCAACTGACCTTTTGTAGCGTCCTCTATTTTTCTACCATTTTGAATAACGACAAAGCGCTCACAAATTTCCTCTGCGTCATTTAATATATGGGTTGAAAGTAAGATGGTCGTTTCTTTTTTAATCTCTTTTAAAAGATTCAACACTTCCCGTCTTCCAATTGGATCTAGAGCTGACACTGGCTCATCCATAATCATCAAAGCTGGTTTATGCAATAAAGCTTGTGCGATGCCAAGTCGTTGCTTCATACCACCTGAAAAAGTTCCAACCTGAAAATGGGCTTCTTTCCCTAAACCAACTTTTTCTAAAAGTAATGGAATTCTGTTTTGTAATTCATTCTTTGGTAAACCAGAAAGTGTTCCCATAAAGGATAATGTCTCAAATGCTGTCATCCAGGTGAAAAAATTAGGATACTGAGGTAAATAGCCAATCTGATTTTTCATCCTTGTAATTTGTTGACCATCTAGAAGAATTTCCCCCTCATCTGCATATAAAATATCTGCAATGATTTGAATCAATGTCGATTTCCCTGCTCCGTTTGGTCCAATTAATCCGACGCATTCATTCGCATTAACGACCATTGAAAAATCATGCACTGCCGTCTTTTGTTTAAACCTTTTTGTAATGCCTTTAATTTCTAAGCGCACGTGTATTGACATCCTTTCTACCAATCATGAAATATAAAACAGGACCAATTGTATTAAAAAACACAATAATAATTGTCCACATTAGTACGTTTTCTCTCCTATTTCTGTGGCGGTATAAATCAATTAATGCAATTAGAATGAGGATAGAGCCCACCAATAAAAATGGCAAAAGAATAGGAAGTATACTCGCCCAATCGAGTTGACTGATTTCATCAAAACCATAGTGTAATTTCATTGCTAAAACCTCCATTCATTATCATTATCAATAATGATAACAAAGTTGTTGAAAATTTTCATTACCTTTTTACTGTACATCTTCAAAAAATATCTATAGTATATTTTTTGATAATGTTCTCATTTTGATAACATTCGAATGCCTTCCTTGATACCATCTCATTATTTTATTAGGAGGATCGGTTTATGCGCAATAAAGCAGAGGTATTAATGCACCCTGTGAGAATGAAAATTTTACAAGCTCTGATGCACAATAAAGAAGAAGGTTTAAGCACTTTGGAGATGATTTCGGTCATTAAGGATGTACCGCAAGCTACTTTATATAGACATATCCAAATTTTAGTGGACGAAAACATCATAAAAATTGTGAAGGAGCGAAAAGTCCGTTCTGTTACAGAGAAGTTTTATGCATTAAATGAAGGAGCAGCAAAACTTAGTAAGGAGGATTGGACACAGCTCACAACTAAGCAAAAATTAAATTACATTTCCTACTATCAATTAGCACTACTATCTCAATATCAAAATTATTTACATTCACTTGATGAAAAAGAAAGTATTACAGATTTAGCTACTTTTTCTTTCATTGACTTATCGTTAACAGCTGATCAATTTAAGAGCTTTGAATATGAATTGAACGACTTATTAACTAAATACTATAATATGGCCGACTCAAGTAAAGGTTCGGAGACTAAAACAATTGCAATAAATATTATTCCAAAACCTTAGGTAGTATTTTACGTAAAGAAATGGAGAAGATTTATGAAAAAAGGAAAGTCACTAGAAAACACTCGAAAATTCATTATGATTATTATTGGGGCAGTAATTGCTGCTTACGGACTAGAAGCTGTATTAATTCCAAATGCTGTCATTGATGGTGGTGTAACGGGTCTCAGTATTATGGGGGCACACCTATTTGGACTCCCATTAGGGTTACTGCTCTTTGTCTTAAATATTCCGTTCATCTATATCGGTTATAAGCAAGTTGGAAAAACCTTTGCCCTAATGAGTAGTGCTGGGATCGCAGCATTATCCATATCAACAGTTCTTTTACATGATGTCAAAACCATTTTAGGCCCAAATGATCCCTTACTAATTGTCCTATCTGGTGGTATGCTGCTTGGGGTAGGTATCGGGATTGTCTTACGTAACGGTGGTGCTTTAGATGGTTCGGAAGTTTTAGCTGTATTACTATCACGGAAAATTCCATTTTCAGTCGGCGATATTATCTTATTTATCAATGCCTTTATTTTCTTAGGGGCAAGCTTCATCTTTGGCTTAGAGAGCGCTTTATACTCAGCGTTAACATATTATATTGCAAAAAATGTTATCGATATTATCCAAGTTGGTTTAGAGAAATCAAAAGAAGTCCGTGTTGTTAGTGCTAAATCGGAGGAGATTGGGGACGCAATCCAAGCTCGTCTCGGACGTGGTGTTACCTATACCCATGGACGTGGCGGCTTCTCCAATGAACCAACAGAAATTTTAAACTGTGTCATTAACCGTATGGAAGAAAACAAGTTAGTTACTATTATTAAAGATATCGATGAAGGCGCCTTTGTTGTGATTTCTGATGTTTCAGAAGTTCGTGGCGGGAACTTTAAGAAAAGAGATATCCATTAAAGTAAAAGTAAGTAAGACTCAACCATGTCTTACTTACTTTTTTTATACTTATATAGATGAAACTACTTGTATTTTATTCCATCTAATAAACTCAACGCCCCAATGATTACGACTATTGATAACTATTGGTTTCAAGGTTGTATCCACTACATTTACTAGTCTATCCGTCACTTTTAGGGTTGTATCCACTACATTTACGGTTCTATCCGTCACTTTCAAAGTTGTATCTACCACTTTGAATATGACTTAATTAAAAAGCTGTTCAGTAGTTTTTACGCTACTGAACAGCTCCATTTTAGGAAATAACCGTTTCCGCTATGTTGGATGCATGATCTCCGATTCTTTCCAAATTACTTACGATATCAGCAAATACAATGCCCGCTGAACCCGAGCACACACCTTCATTTAATCGTTTAATATGCAATTTACGTAAACGTCTCTCCATATTATCTATTTCATTTTCCTTTTCTATCACTTGCTGTGCTAAAGATAAATCCTGCTTGTCAAGAGATTCAATAGCGACTTTTACAGTTTCTAATGTAAAAATAAACATATCTTCTAACTCTTTCAGTGCTTGATCACTTAAGCGGACGCGGTTGCTATCTTTATATTGAAGAAGCTCGATAATATTTTCTACATGGTCACCAATACGCTCGATATCACGAATATTGTCAAACAAAGCGTGGTGTAGTTTTGAATCATGGTTCGATAGAGATTGCTTGGATAACTCTATTAAATAGTCTGTGGATTTCCGATCTAAATTATTGATAGCTTCTTCCAATTGTTCGACCTTGCCTACCAATTTTGTGTCAGCTGTTTTTAAAATCGTTAACGTTTCTTCTAATCCTAGAATACTATATTCCCCCATACGCACGACTTCCATTTTTGCTTGGCCTAGTGCAATTGAAGGTGACTTGACAATTAAATTTTTATCCAAAAATTTTGGTTTATATTCGATGACTGAATCTTCACCAGGAATTAATTTTGTTACGACATATGCCCAAACGCCAATAAACGGCAGTTGAACGAGCGTATTAATGACATTAAAAGTTCCATGAGCAAAGGCTATTTGCATTTTTGGTTCTAAATTAAGCAACCCAGCAATCCATTCTACATAGTTCGTAAATAAGCCAAGTATCAGCATAAAGATAATAGTACCCACTACGTTAAATAGTAAATGAGTGGCAGCAGCTCTTTTTGCTGCTATAGAAGCACCTAAAGCCGCTAAGATGGCAGTAATAGTTGTTCCAATATTATCTCCAAACAAAACAGGTAATGCTCCGTGTAAAGAAATTAAGTCCTCAGCATAAAGTCCTTGTAAAATACCTACTGTAGCAGAAGAAGATTGAACAATTAACGTAAATATTGTCCCAACTAGTACACCTAAAATCGGTACATCGGACATTTGGACAGTCAAATCTAAAAATGGTTGCCAATCACGAAGGGGCTTCATCCCACCACTCATGAGCTCTAAACCAATAAATAAACCGGCAAACCCGAAAAGTACTTGTCCAATATTTTGAATGATACTTTTCTTAAAGAAAAATAAGCAAATGGCACCCACTGCCATAATGGGATATGCATATGCACCTACGTCAATCCCTATTATAAAGGCAGTAATAGTTGTTCCAATATTGGCACCCATAATAACGCCGATTGCTTGGCGCAATTTCATAAGTCCAGCACTTACTAGCCCTACTGTAATAACAGTGGTTCCTGAACTGGACTGTATAAGAACCGTAACAATAATACCAACTAGTACACCCATTAATGGATTTGTTGTAAATTTATCTAAAATATCTCGTAGACGGTCACCAGCAGCCTTCTGTAAACCATCTCCCATAAATTTAATAGCAAAAAGAAATAAGCCTAACCCTCCAAGAAATTGGAAAATCATTTCCTGTATATTGATATCCAATCTATTCAACCCTTTCCTTGTTGTCAGACTTTATTATTAATAGTTTTAAGCTTTCTGTACATATCATTTACAATGGATTAAATAAATGTTTACACTACCTTTACAATTAGTCCAAAAAACGGACATAATCAAACAAAATTCAACAAAAAGCAAACAAAAAAACATGAGAAAATTGCTGTTAAGATTTCCACATGTTTTCTTTTGACGACTGAGGAATTTTCCTTTAGGCTTGAAATAGACATAGAAGGGGGCTTTTTATGGATATTTTTATTGCCAGTAACCGTCAACTACCCATCCGTTATTATGTACAAGAAGCTGTTTGGATTCGCCGCGGTGGTAGTACCAAGCTTCCTGATTTAACATTGCCATTTTTCGTTGAAGTGGAAATTAACAGTCACTACAACCTTTCAATCATTAGAGATTATATTATTGATTTTCAAAAGCAATACAAACAGACAGAAATTCAAATATTAATTAAAAACACTGCTTTTTTAGCTGCCATGCAGGATATGCTTGCCAGCCATGAACAACCACATCATGCTATAACCATTTATCCACTTTGGACAAATTAGTTACGTCGTAAAGGGCAGTGAGATAACAAAGTACAATGTTTCGTTCTTGTATTTCGCGTGAATTGTACCTCCGTGAAGCTCCACGATGCTTTTGGCAATCGCTAGTCCAAGCCCCGAGCCCTCCGTCACACTTGTTCTTGATTGATATAGAAATATATATCCTACAAAAAAGCAAAAAAACCCTCCACAGATTTGTGGAAGGCAAAAGAAAACGTTGAAGCATTCTTTATCTATAGTTTTATTGGAAATTAAATGTCCAGGTCATCGTGCCCGTTTTGTTGTTGCTATCCGTGTAATCAAATGTTATTTGAACTGCGCCAACACCCTTTTTTTCCACGTTCAAAAAAACATGCCCCGATGGATTTGGACCCACAATCACTGCAGTTGCAATATTTATATCGTTACTTCTTGGATTACTAAACAGGACAATTGCGTTATCTTCTCCTACTATTACACCTGTCAAATTTACATTAGTTGATGATGAATAAGTTCCACTAATAGTCCCTCCATCAACATATGGTGCTGAAATATTTACTCTTGGTGTATCAGGAATTGAAATCGATACTGGAGCGGACTTGTAGACCACTACTTTTGTGTTAATATCCACAATTTTATAGGCTACAGTTACATCACCGGCTGTTACACCTCTGATAGCCCCAGTACTCGGGTGGATAAAAGCAGAACCTGTTCCATTGTTTGCTGTCCAAATGATAGATTGACCAGTAACTGGAGTCGTAAAACCTGTTGCCGCCGAGCCCCATCCGATAACTGAAAATGGTGCTGAAACTGTCGGTACTGCACCCACTGCTGCTTGGGAATAAACTGTCACCGTTATCGTTCCTTTTTCTACTACTACTCCATTATTGTCCTTCCCTACATACGTAATAACAGAACTTCCTGGACTTATTGCAGTTAATTGACCTGTCGTAGCATTAACCGTTGCCACACTCGTTGTACTAGATACAAAGCTTTTGTTTGTTGCACTGGCAGATAACCCTGTTCCCACTGTAGCTGTAGTTACTTCGCCCATTTGCAATACTTGCGTATAGGTTGGATTTTTTGCCATTGCTTCTCCATGTACGTTAAGATTGATAAAATTTTTTTTACCGTTACTACTTGCATACGAAATTGTTGCTATACCAGGAGCTTTAGCAGTAATTTTACCTGTGGTAGAATTGATTGTCACAACATTAGGATTGTTTGATGACCAAATAATTGTGCCTAACTCTATTGTTGCAGCAATTAATTCAGTAGTTTCACCCATTTGTAAAACAGATGAAGGGGTTCCTACTCCTGTAATTGCTGCACCTATGCCATTCTCGTCTTATCCTTCTTTTTCTTTAGGTTTATAACGAGCCTTCACCGCACAGGCGACTTTCATCGCATACGGCGATCCGTCAGCGAAAGACTTCTTAACTTACTTCCCCTACTATTAATTATATGCATGAATTTAAAATATAATATTGAGGAATGTTAATAATATTTATATATTGTTAATATTTTGGTTTATATAAACGTAAAGGCACTTATTGCACTAGAAGGGTATAGGATCAGTAGAAATATGTGAGACTACATCTATTTTTCCATCTAATATATGTGTGTTTAGTTTTATTGTGAAAGTCGATTTATCCCAAAATGTCATAATTAAATCATCTTCTATATTTGTTTTATAGTTTTCACCAAATTCTTTCTTATATTCTTCTAAATATATCTCATGTATATTTCTAATTGAATTGGATGCTTTCACTTGTGATTTCCAATTATATATATTCGTAATACTTTCAAGTTTTCCATCAAAAAACCCATAAGTAGTTTTCCCATCTAAACCATTCCTACCAACATTTGTAGAATACCATCTATCAGTTTGTTTATTAGTCATACGATGTTTAATTAACTCATATACTTCTGACTTAGATAAACCTAATTTTATCTTAGCATCATTAATCGGTTTATATCTTTCAGTACTCTCAATCAAAGGATCATTCAAAGGTACTTTTATGTTTTGCTCTTCTAAGTATTTAACTAATCTTGCCATAAACACATGTAAATGCATTTTCGTTAAAGGTTCATTGGGCTTAAATGTTCCATTACTATAACCTGTTGTAATCCCTGCTCCAACTAATTTTTTTACAGCTTTGTAAGCATCATTTGATTTTGGAACATCTCTGAACTCTTGATTACCCTCAGGCAAATATTTACCGAATGCTCTAACAATGAATAAAGCAAGATGTCCTCGCGTAAGACTGCCATCAGGCTTGAATGTGCCATCAGAATAACCATTTATAATCCCTAACTTAGATAATTCTAAAACGTGTCCACTAAATACTTCATCATAATCTACATCCTTATATGGAGTATATGTAGTGTACATTTTATAGCCCATTGTTTTTCCTATCATAGTCACAGCATCACCTCGTGTTGCTTTCCTATCTTTGCCAAAAGTTTGTTTCTTACCTACAACAGAATCAGATAATAAATCTTTATCATATAAAAATTTTAAGTCATTGTAATTAGGATTGGTTTCTTCAACATCTTTAAAAACAGATTCCGCACTTGCACTATTAGCAAAAATTGCAAAAAAGCTCAATAAAAATAAAAATGATAAAATCGTTATTTTCTTCATTATAATTCCCTCCATAACCAATAATATACATAAAAAGAGAGGTTTTGACTATATTTCAACAAAATTAACAGGGATAAAATACTAGTTTCTTCAATACTTTCTCTAGGTAATTAGTGACCACCAATTCATTCATGTGCAATATTGATATTCTCAATTTACTAATGGTCATCTATCTTTTCTATCTTTATATATACTGTCGTAATGAAGTGAACGGATATACGCTAAATGTTTCTTTCCTAAAAAGAGTGTCGATGTTTTTTCTCAAAAATCAAGATTTTAACTCGCTCACTGTCAGTTTAGTTAATTAAATCATGGTATACTATTAGTTAATTATTTCATAGTTTAGGAGATGATTATCCATGACATTAGAAGAAAAAATAGTGCAATTAACTAAAGAAACACTCGTTGATCTAGTAAATCTTCGCTACGATAAACTTAAAGAGGAGAATAAGATTAATGATGAGACTGCAGAGTTTTTACACGAAGTTTTTCAAATGCAAGGTACCCTTACCTTACCGAAAAGTGATGAAGAGATGGACATAGATGTATACGAATATAATGATAAAAGCGGCTTTCGTACAGAAGTAAGGTATTTATGGTTTGACGATGAGGAAAGTGCAATAGTACTATTTTGCGAAGCTAAAACAAATGTTGAAAAAACTGAGGTAACTAAGTTTTTTATTGAAACCATTGATGCTTAGGGGCAATTAAGCCCTTTATCAATTTCCCAAATACTCGCTCCACTACGATCTATCTTAATTATTGTTAATTTGTGTATGACTTTACTTTGAACTTTTTATAGCCTTTGAAATTATTGGGTTGAATCATTTTTCAACTTCCTTGTAGCTTCAATTCATACCTTGCCAATCCTCTATCTATTTAAAACATAGCGAATACTTTCAAACCAGTTTCATCTAATAAAGCTGGATGGTAACCATCCAATAAGTCCCCTCTCCCAATAACTCCACACATCTCCTCTTAGGACAAATTATTTTTTTTCGAAAGAGTCATAAAAGGTTAAAAGGTACATTGTTCTAATGATTATTTCCTACACAAATTAGGCATACAATTGCTACCAATCGAATAGAAACCTATATAGGGAACATTTTGTTATGGGAAAAATAAAGTGGGGTGTGAAAGGATGCTTAAAGTAAATGATGCAAAAGAGATGGTACTTGGAATTGTGCAAGATGACCCATTGTTTGTTGCGCTACAGCATACGCCTTTAGAGGAGAGCCTCTACAATGATGATTATTTAACGAACATCGATGAAACTAATCACTATACAATAGCAGAAATCGCTGGCTGGTTCGATATTACAGATGCCATGCTTCGCTACTATTTAAAGCCGTTTGAGCAGTACATTTTCGACAATGCTACACCGAATGAGCATGGAAATATCCGTTTAGACTTACCAGCTATATTAAGGCTAAGAATGATTTTATTATTAAAGGATGAATATCGTGTGAAGGGTATAAAATTATTGCTTGGTATTGATGATAATGGTCAGCTGTTGAGGCATCAAATTACGGCAACGACTATGGACTCCGGGGATTTATCCAATAAAATTGATGTTCTTGGGAATGTCCTACAGCAAATGATTCAAACAGGGCTTTTTCAGATTTTGCCGGATGAGAAGCATGGAACATTACAAGTTAACATTAATCAGGAATTTCTTGCCGAGAACATTCAACGATTATCCTCCGATTCGGCCCTTCAGTTTGAGGAAATTCAAAAGGAAACCTCGGAATTAAAACAGGAAAATGAAAATCTCCAACAACAGATTACCGAGCTACAAGAAAATGGTGTCAAGGAAATTGTACAGAAAATTAGAGAGCGTCATATCGAAAATGAAATCGTTTCTACCTTACGTACAGAAGCATTACAGCAATTTTCAATGAATAATCAAGTTAGTTTTTTCAAAAGGATGTTCAGATCCTCTCAAATTGAAATGGAAAAAGAGCAATTCGTTTTAAATTATATTTCTACACACTTAGAAGAACGCTTGGAAGTTGCATTAAATGATTATTATGGAAAATAATTTTGAATACGCTTAATTAGAACATGAGGTAGGCGATGTGAATGATGCCAATCATGTTCTTTTTCATTTTCCCATTGTTCTATTTCGCATACTTAGCGTTATTCTAGTTTTTATAAGGAGCAAAAATCTACATGGCCCATTCTACGTTATGTAGATTTTTGTGTTTAACTGCTAGCTACTACATTCCCTAAAAATCGCATTAACCGAAAATGCATCGTGACCATTTCTTCTACCGTTAAATTGTCATTGCCCTTTTCCAACCATTCTTGAATCACTCCTAAAATGGCAGATGCTATAAAGGCTTGTAAGTATTGCTGGAATTCTGGGTCCTTCACTTCCTCGCGAACTACCGATAATCTGTCCAAAATATGATTGCCAAATATGGTTTTCATCTTTTGTGTAAAGCTAGGGCTTCCCTGTTCACCTAATAACATACGATAGGCGGGTGCATGCTCTTTTATGCAGGTGATAACCTTGATGAACGGTTGATAGAGTTGTCCCATTTTCAATGTTTGAAAAGCATCTACTGGTTGTACATGTTTCACATAGCGTTCTAATTCCATCAACAGTTCCTGCTGCAAATCTTCCATTACTTTATATTTATCTGAGTAATGCAAGTAAAAGGTTCCTCGATTAATTTGGGCTGTTAGTGCTAAATTTTTTACTGTCACACGTTCAAAGCCCACCTCCTCTACTTGCTGGATCAATGCCGATTTAATGGCTTGTTTTGTTTCAAAATTCATCTTGTCATGTACGGACAATGTACTTCCCTCCATATACTTAACACATACTGGCAAACTGTTTATTGTATTTGCTCACATGCTACCTTAAAATTTTTATCAAATCAACATTGTGTTCAGTGAAGGAGTGAAATTTGTATGGTCGACCATGCCATCTTAATAAAAGACCTTGAAAAAAGTTTCCAACATAAGAAGGTTATTGCCCCCCTTTCTTTAACGATTCCAAAAGGGCAATTAATGGGTTTACTGGGTCCATCAGGCTGTGGTAAAACAACGTTAATTAAAATGATAATGGGCATGCTGAAACCTGATAACGGCACTGTTGAAGTATTAAATTTGGTTGTACCCCACCAACAATTATTGAAAGATATCGGCTATATGGCACAATCAGATGCTCTTTATACAGATTTAACGGGGGAGGAAAATTTACATTTTTTCGCTAAGCTTTATCCCTTATCGAAAGCCGAAAGAATGGAGCGTGTTGCCTATGCTGGCAATCTTGTCCGTCTTACCGATGATTTACAACGTAAAGTGGGGAATTATTCAGGCGGAATGAAAAGAAGATTATCGTTAGCGATTGCCCTTATTCAAGATCCTAAGCTATTGATTTTAGATGAACCAACAGTAGGAATTGATCCTGTCCTCAAAAAAGAAATTTGGCAAGAGCTCCTTCGTTTAAAAGATCAAGAACAGAAAACGATTTTAGTAACGACTCATGCAATGGATGAGGCAGAAAGATGTGATCAATTAGCTATGTTAAGAAATGGTCGAATTATTGCACAAGGTACACCCCAAGCATTAAAGGATCATTACCAAGCAAAGGATTTTGATGAAGTATTTTTAATGGCTGGAGGGGACGTATTATGAGAATGGGTGCAATTGTAACAAGAATCATCCAACAGATGAAACGAGATAAACGGACACTTGCATTATTGTTCTTTGCCCCACTGCTCGTACTGTCATTAATGTACTTTATTTTTAATAGTAACGAAGCTACGATCACACTAGTTGTCTCCGATGCCCCCGCGCCATTAATAGAGAAACTTAAAAATGCGGATTTTTCGATTGTTGTAGACGATCATTTTACGAAAAAACAACTGCAGGATAAAGAGTATGACGGATGGCTAGAAATAGAGCCAAATAGTAGTAAATTAACTTTATTAAATGATGATCCTTCCCAGTCAAAAGCTTTAACCATGCAGCTTGCACAAATTTTACAGCCATCACAAGCCGCAATGAGGAGCTTGAAAACAGACTATGTGTATGGTGATGAAGATACTGCCATTTTCGATATTTTTAGTCCCATGCTCATTGGCTTCTTTGTCTTTTTCTTTGTCTTTTTAATTACTGGCATTGCCCTGTTAAAGGAACGCACCTCTGGAACATTGGAACGTTTACTCGCCACACCGATTAAACGTTCAGAAATTGTAGCAGGTTATATGGTCGGCTATGGTCTATTTGCCTTTCTACAAACGATTATTATCGTGTTGTTTGGTATTTATGTACTAGATATTGTTCATGTAGGCTCTATCTGGCTTGTTTTACTCATTAATATGGTAGTCGCTCTTGTGTCCTTATCATTGGGTGCGCTATTATCAAGCTTTGCCGCTTCCGAATTTCAAATGATGCAATTTATACCATTAATTATTGTTCCACAAGTATTCTTTTCGGGCATTTTCCCACTTGATAGTATGGCTGAATGGCTTCAAAGTATGGGCAGAATCATGCCCCTTTACTATGCAGCAGACGCATTGAATGGCGTTATGTATAAAGGGTATGCCTTCCTGGATATTATCCTGAATCTCAGCATACTTGCTTGTTTCGCCATTGTTTTCATCACTTTAAATATTATTAGTTTAAAAAAATATCGCTCGTTATAATAAAACGTTAAAAGTTCTGCTCCATTCGGCAGAACTTTTTTTATTGCGGGTATGATAATATCTAAATATAGGGAATTTATCCAATTTCATTGAAGTGAAAGACCAAATTTCTTTATAATAATTTTATAGTCGAGATTTATCTAAAGAATAAAGGTGAGTGAAGATGGCTACTATTTTGGAAGTACAAAACGTTAGTAAACAATTTAATGGGAAAACAGTTTTAGAGCATGCATCGTTTTCGATTGCAGCCAAAGAAATTATTGCGCTTGTCGGAAAAAATGGATCTGGAAAAAGCACTTTACTCAAAATTATTGCGGCTTTCATTAAACCAGACAGCGGTAAAATTGTGGCGCATAAAACTTCGCTAAAAGTCGGTTATGTCCCAGAAGTCACCCCTTCCCATATTTTATTTACCCCGCAAGAATATCTGTATCATATGGGGCGGATTCGGGGTATGCCTAAAAAGCGTCTTTTGCAGAAAATAGATGAATTGCTTGAGATGTTTCAATTAAAAGAGTCTCAAAATACAAGGATCGTCCACTTCTCAAAAGGAATGAGGCAAAAGGTGATGATCATGCAGGCAATGCTAGAAGAAACAGATTTACTAATAATGGATGAGCCATTATCGGGGCTTGATGCCAAAGCACAAAATGATTTCGAACAAATATTGGCCACTGTAAGAGATAAAGGACTAAGCATCATCCTAACTTGCCATGAAACGAAATTACTCGAAAGTCTTGTCGATTCAGTTTTACTTATTCAAGAAAATCAACTCATTCAAGCAAAGGATTTGAATAGCCAGCCTGTATATCGACTAATATTTGATATTGCAAGCCTAGCATTACTCGATGAAATTGTACCTTTGATGGAAATTCAACAAAAACAACCTTTAGCGAATGGTCATTATGAAATCGTATCGATAGTGCAGGCAAAGGATTCAGATCAAATTTTGCTAAAACTACTACAAAAAAATGCCTCTATTAAATATTTAGCTAATGGCCATCACAAAAAAGAACAATTTTCTTCTCATTTTTAATAGGAGGTATCGAAAAAGATGAGCAGTTTATTGCGCTATCAATTTATTAATTATTTAAGAACCTATCAATACGTTCCACCTTTTACAATATTCATCCTCTGTCTTGTCGTTAACTATACGTTTGTGCCTAATCCAATATTAGATAGCTATTCATTTACATCGCTTATTCTGTTCTTTTTAATGGGCTGGTTTACTGTTACATTATTTCATGCTGAGGATGAGGGGCAAAAGTTGATTACTACTCTTCATGCCAAAAGTCCAACACATTACAATATTGGAGTTTTCATTATTTGTGGTTTAATTGCTTTTAGCTTAAGTTGTGTTTCAGTCTTCTATCCTATTCTCATTGATGCGTTTTTCGAAAAACCAACACCATTACATATAGGATTAGGTTTCTTGTCTCATTTTAGTTTATCGATTCTTGCTATTGCACTCACTGCCTTGTTCACAAGAGAGATTGTGAACAATAGGCAAAATACTTGGTGGGGTGTCATAAGTATCCTAATTATTTCTGTCGTTATCGCTACTTTAAAAAACAATATCCAAGCTGGTCTCCTGTGGCTACTACCGCCTGTTCATTTTTCACTAGAAATAATGAGCATTGGCGATCAAATAGAAGTAGTCCCTAACGTATTTTACTGGCATTTTGCTTGGATAATCATTTACGCATTCCTTATCATTACTTTATTTTTCTTCCTCGTTAATCGGAGAAGAAAATGATTTAGACATTAAATTAAGGAGAGATCATTTTAATGAAGAACATCAACGTTCTAATTGTGGAGGACGAAAATGATATTGCCAATATTATAAAGGATTACTTAAGCGTTCATCAGTTCGATTCACATATTGTAAGAACTGGCCATGAAGCTATCCTTTATTTGCAAGAATCCGCTCCAGATTTCGTGATCCTTGATCTTTCTCTACCCGATTGTGATGGGATCGAAATATGCCGTAAGATCCGTGAACATAGTAATGTGGCAATACTCATTTTAAGTGCTAGAGGGAGTGATACCGATAAAGTATTGGGGCTAGGATTTGGTGCGGATGATTATATGACTAAACCATTTTCACTAAGTGAACTAGTGGCAAGAATTAATGCCCATTTACGAAGGCAGGATAGATGGCTTCAAGATCATGACGTTCAGAAGGATGTCCTTCACATTGATAATATCATTATTAATAAGCAGGAATATCTTTTTTTGCGCGATAACAAGCCTATTCCCCTGTCAGCAAAAGAGTTCGAGTTACTATTTTTTCTAGCTAAAAATAGAAATCAAGTCTTCTCCAAAAGTCAGTTGCTTGATGCAGTTTGGGGTTATGACACCTATGGAGACGAAAATACAATTACAGTCTACATTAGACGGATTCGAGAAAAAATTGAAATCAATCCTTCTCATCCTGTTTATCTTCAAACCGTTTGGGGAGTTGGTTATAAATTCAGTACATCCAATCACGTATAGGAGACTCAAATGTACTTAAAAAAATGGATCAACAAATGGATATGGACGCTTATCATCTGTGTTGGACTATTGTTTATAGGAACTCTTATTCTATTCTTTGCTACCAACAAATCTCAAGAAGTATCAGAGGATCAATATGTCATCAATCAAATTCGATTATCCGTGAACCAGTTATTATTGTACATAGAAGATCATCTTTCAATTCTAGAACGAGATTCCGAGATACGTAGTATGCTGCAACAAATGAGCGATGACCAAGAAATTGATATGACCGTACTTCACCTAGATGGCAAAGTAATATTCCATACAAAAGAGAATGACCTTACATCTACGATTCAAATTAAAAATGATATACATTATGATTTATTTACATCACAACAAGAACCGGGAAAAATAAATATTGCTTTTCCTATTGTTAATGATGAGAGTCATGAACAAATAGGAAATGCTATTTTTACCCTAAACAAAGATAGTCTATTTCCATCCAAACAACCAAATTCAAACTACTTATTTTTAGTAGTCATGATGGGCGCTCTGAGCTTCTTTATTATATGCTTCGCCCTATATATGAATAGGAAAGTACAGAAAGACATTTTAACACCATTACATGAGCTGAAAAAAAACACCGAGGAAATTGTCAAAGGGAATTACGAACAAATGAGTAGCTATCCGAAATTGGATGAGCTTGGTGAATTGTATGCCGTATTTGACCAAATGCGATTAGAGATTAAACAATTAGTCATCCAACGAAATGAACAGGAGCAACATCAAAAAAAGCTCATTTCGAATATCTCTCATGATGTGAAAACACCTCTAACTACTATAAAAGCTTATTTGGACGCTATATCTGAGGGCGTTTGTCGAGATGAAGATTCACTTATGTCCTACATTCATATCATGCAGATAAATACGGAAAAAATGTCGAGACTCATTGATGATTTATTTATTCATACATTAAAGGAACTCGGCCACATCCCCATCCATTTAAAAGAACAATATAGCCGAGACGTCCTTACAAACATTTTGCAGCCGATTCACTATTATGTCCAAACAACCAATATTCATTTTATCAAACCTGCAATGATTCCTAATGTCCTTATTCAAGTAGATGAGGGACGGCTAGAGCAGGTTATATCCAACCTTGTTACCAATGCATTAAAGCATACCTCCAATGGAGATACCATAACTATTACTACTTATATTGAAGATCAAACACTTTATATCCAAGTAATAGATAATGGCAATGGGATGCTTCCCGAAGATATGCCCTTTATTTTTGAACGTTACTTTAGAGGTCATCAGGCCGAAAGAGAATCTGCTATTAAAAACGAAGGAGCGGGGCTTGGCCTATCCATTTGTCAGCATATTATGGAGGAACACTATGGTTCAATTTCATTTCATAGCAAGCACAAGGAAGGCACTACCTTTACACTTACACTCCCTATCTCGTAAAAAGACTCCCATTTTAGGTAGTCTTTTTATGGTTCATCGTTCTTTTCCGATATGCTAAACAGATGGAAAGGGTCAGTACACTACAAAAAAATGAATCGATGATACGGACAACCCATACCCCGTAGCTGCTTAACGGAATGCCATTGATCCACTGCCAAAAACATACATAAACAAACGTTAAGAAAGCTAGCGCACTCCAAAAAACTATTTTTTTCTGAGGAGATACCGCCGGCACTTTATTATGTTTGATCAAAGATGCCCTGTAATACATATATCCAAAAATAAGCGTAATGCCTAACAATGTACTTCCGTGCTGTAAAAACTTATAAATGGGGATATGAAATCCAAATAAAGTAAATGTTTGAGAAAGAAAACGAAGATTGGTCACCATATACCCATTTTGATGTGTAAATGAATCCCATATGACATGGGTTAGCATACCTAATAATGCTGAATAACTAAAAACAATGATTTTCCATGTTTTAGTCCCTGAAATTTGATAGCTATTAAAATCCTGTAAAAATTCTGGTAAATGGCTCATGATTGGTTGATGGATAAACCGATGATAAATCAAGTAGATTATTAGTACGAGTGGAAGATTGAATAAAAAGAACCCTGCAAATGTATGACCAATCTCCCCTATTGGGCGTCCCCTTAAAAAGTATTCGAAATCTGGAGCCATGCTACCTAATACCAAGGCAGAAAAATGAATATATTTACTTTTTCGAGAAAAAGGTAGGACCGCTGCTGGATGAGCAAATGTTAATGGCATAACTTCCATCTCCTTTTATGACATCTTTCAAATCGTTTACTACAACGTTTTTTTGTTCAAAAGGTTACTTTGACTGTAAGAATTTATTAATAATTTCATAAGGACCTACTAATAATTACATATTACACTAAAGAAAATAAATCAAAAGGAGGCCTTACTATGGAAAAAGAAGTACTGATACGAGCCCAAAATGTATGTAAAACCTTTTCAACGGGTAGCGAACAATTCCATGCCATTAAAAATATGAATATTGATATTTATAAGGGGGATTTCACTGTTATTATGGGGAATTCTGGTTCTGGTAAGTCAACGCTTCTTTATCTTTTAAGTGGACTGGATACGATTACGGCAGGTGAAATTTACTTTCAAGGGGAGAAGCTAGATACCTTTTCAGAAAGAAAGCTAGCGTCCTTTCGCTCACAGAAGGTTGGTTATATCTATCAAAATAGCAATCTCATCCCTGATTTGACGCTGCTAGAAAATATCGCCCTTCCTGGATACATCGCCAAAACTAATAAAAAAGTAATTATCCAAAAAGCAGAACAGCTACTACATTTAATGGGTCTTGATAAGCAACGAAATCGTTTACCTTCTCAAACATCAGGTGGTCAGCAACAAAGAGCTGCAATAGCTAGAGCATTGGTTAATAATCCTGAAGTGCTTTTTGCGGATGAACCAACTGGTAGTTTAAATTACGATCAAGGGGTAGCCGTATTAGATATCTTAACTAATTTAAATAGAAAAGGGCAATCTGTTGTTATGATAACCCATGATATAAAGGCAGCTTGTCGTGCAAATCGTCTTATTATCATTCAAGATGGAAAAATAGATGGGGTATTAAACTTCGAAAAATATGATCATCTTAATATACAAGAGCGAGAACATATTATCTTTTCTTATGTTGCTGGAAAGGAGTAGTCGATGTACGCAATTGTCACTCTTTGTTCCTCCCATTTAAGAAAAAGAAAATTGCAAAATAGTCTGATGGTTGTCCTTATTTTCCTATCAACGCTTTTACTCGCTACTTCTGTAACCATACTAATAAATACGAACAATATTTTTGAAAAAGCCCATTTTGATTCAAATGGTGCCCATCAAATTTTAACAATGGGTGATGATGTTCATAACCCTTTTGCCGTAAACGATTGGTGGCAGGAGCAGCAAGGGGTAACTTCCTCCGACTTAATACCCTATAGAAATTTATCTGGAATTACCTTCGATGGGAAAGAAATGCCCAATCTCTATTTATTTATGATGGATACGCAAAAAATGCCTTCAATGATCGATCAATTATTATTTTCTGAGGGAGAAAAGCAAACATCTCCACCTAAAGGGACCATTTGGATTCCTACCTCATTGGCATCAAGTGCTCACATTTCACTTGGCGATGCAATTGAATTTAATACAGGTGAGAGAACGTTTAGCTTAATGGTTTCAGGTGTTGTAGTAGATATGCCCTATGGTGGTCCTTTTACAACAAACGCTCGTATTTGGATGAACAATATTGACTATCAGTTGCATTTAGCATCCATGATCGGTACTGAACAATACATGATGGCACTACGCTTTGACGATTATCAGCAAAGCTCTAGCTATTGGCGTGATTTTGAAAACTATCTGCTAGGACCTTATCTCGAATCTAAAATGGAATATGAAGAAATAGCTTCTTTTTATTTAATTATTAATAAAATCATTGGTTTTATCATGATTGCCTTTGGTATAGCTATGCTTCTGGTATCTTTATTTATCATTGGTTTTAGCATTTCCGACGCCATTTTAGCGAACTACAGAACAATAGGCGTTATGAAATCTCTCGGTCTATCGTCTCTACAGATAAGTGCTACTTACGTATTACAATTTGGCTTGTTATCTGCTTTCTCGATCATACCTGGACTCATCGTAAGTAAATTTCTTTCCAGAATCATTATAGAAAGCTCCTTATCCTACCTTAAAGCAGGAAATCATTTAGCCATTCACCAAGATACTCGACTAACCGTGCTAATTGCCCTCATCCTATTTGGGATTGTGCTACTCACCGCCTTTTTCTACTCAAACAAGGCACGCAAGGTGGAACCTGTCCAAGCAATCAAATATGGTATGTCGGAAAGTGCAAATAGTAAAATAAATCGTCGTAGAAGCAGCTCGAGTAGACTATTTCGTTTATCTAATCTACCTATTCAACTTCAAATTGGACTGAAAAGCATAACAAAAAATTTAAAAAGTTCCATACTAATTATAGCGCTTACCTCTATAACATCTGCCATACTCGTCTTTAGTGTGGTCATATTGAATAGTTTTATCTCCATCAAAGAGACTTCACCCTCGTGGGGGTATGATGCATCACATGTAGTAGTAACCGTATTTAATAAAGAGACATTTTCAAAACAACAATTTGAAGATTTTTTACTGGAAGATGAACGTATTAAAGATTATGCATGGCTAGATCAATTAACGGGAGTACTTCCTAACGACAACAATTCGCCATTAAATATCAGTGTCAATGTCATCGAGGGTAGCTTTGATGCCGTTGGCTATGAAACCATGTTTGGACGTAATCCTGTCAGTAAAAATGAGATAGCTATCGGCATTAATGTCGCGCGGTCTTTAAATAAAAATATTGGAGATATCGTAGAAGTTTACATTGAGGGGAAGCAGCACTTTCTGATCATTACAGGAATCTATCAATCTATAGCAAATATGTCCAACTCAGCGAGAATTTCAGCAGATGTTATTAAAGTTTATAACGCTACCTATTCTGCTTCTGAAATTAGTATGATGAATCTATTAGATGTAACATCCGCTCCTCAAATTGTCGAGGATTTGAATGCTCACTTTAAAAGCTCTATATCAGCAGTCACACAACAAGTATTACTAGATGCTGTTTTTAAAGAAGTTGTAGCCGTATTAGTTATCCCACTTTCAATCGTTGGCTTTTTATTTATCATCGTAACATGCATCATTATTTTTAGTGTATCGAGAATTAATGTTAGAAAAGAAAGTAGTACGTATGGAATTTATAAATCCATTGGAATGACCTCTCCAAATATTAGGTGGTCGATTACATCCGGTATTTTAATTCTTTCTATTTTCGGCGCAATCGGAGGATTTATTATCGGTATAAAATTAATTCCACTTGCTCTCCATTCCATTATTTTAGAATACGGCTTACTTGAACTTCCGCTTGTGATCAACTGGCCGATGAGTATCGGAATAAGCCTTGTAAGTGTAATGGCAGCTTGTTTTGGCGGCTGGGTCTCTACAAAAGTTATAGCTAAGACTTCACCTCGAATATTAATTGTGGAATAAGCTTGGCCCCTACAAATTAGGGGCCATTTCCATGGAGTGATTTTTGGAGGAACCGTCATTCACTAAATATCTTCTTCCGATAGCACGACAATATTATTTCTTCGAAGTAAGGCAGTGGTTACGCCTTCCCCGACTATTTTAGTACCGTTGAACTCGCCATTATAAATCGCTGCACTACCACAGGACGGGCTATCTTCCTTTAAGACGACCTGTGTCGCTCCCACCTCTAGCGCTTTCTGTAAGGTCGCATACGCCCCCTTCATATATAGCTCTGTGACATCACGGCCAGACCTTTCAATAACGGTAGCTTTGCCATCAAGAACATCGTCTCCATTGCCTCCCACTATTTCAGCAGGCTCACGAGGTGTTGAAAATCCTCCCATGAGCTCAGGACAAACGGTGATAGCCTTTTTCTCTAACACAAGCTTTTGTAATCTGTCATCTATACAGTTCGTACTGTTATAACGAACATTTAATCCTGCTAAACAAGCACTTATTAAAATCACTCTATTCCTCTCCCCTTTACGATCATCGTCTATATGAATAACATCATTTTAACATGTGTCTCTGAAAAATTACTAAGTGGCCTAGTATTTTCTCTGATACAATACGTATCAAAGCAGTTCTAGTTTCTTAGAAATGGAAAGGGAATTTATAAAGAAAAGAAGGAGGAGTAGATTGTCGTGGAATTTACGATTTGTTTTTTAAAAAAGGGTGAGCACATCCTATTACTTAATAGAGACTATCCAACTTGGATGGGCGCATGGAATGGTGTAGGTGGAAAAATTGAACAAAATGAAACACCTTTAGCTGGTGCCCTAAGAGAAATTAAAGAAGAGACAGGTATTACGGTTGAGGATATTACTTATAAAGGTAAAATCACATGGACAGATGGGGTCATTGATTATGGCTGTATGTATGCGTTTATAGCAGAAATTCCTGATTCATTTACATATGTTACACCGATAAAGGTTGCAGAGGGCATTCTTGATTGGAAGGAGCTTACTTGGATTTTCCACCCTGAAAATGTAGGCATTGCAGATTTAAAGTATTATTTGCCTACAATGCTTAATGAAACTACGAACTACGAATACATCTTTACTTATCAAGACAAAAAATTAGTCAATATCTCTTCAACACCGATTGAACAAACATCTAACGTATAATAAATAACTAAGCCTCGTCTATGTAAAAAATACATGACGAGGCTTGTTTACTTAATATCTTGGCTGGGCGCAGCGCATTCGACACATTGACCAATGTAACGTTGTATGCTGAATTTCATCATGAATGTCCCTTAGGCTATCTACTATTCTCAATTCGACATTACGTTCTAACATTGCACTATATATATCATCGATTTCAAATAACGCAATAGGAATTTGAGGCGTTTCACTAACCGAATAGCCCGCATTTTCATCCTGTAGCGTAAATCCGTTACCCTCAAACTCATATAAGTATAATCTTGTACTTTTCAATACCTCCACCCATTTGCGTTCGATAACCACTACATGAGGCGCTGTAGTGAGATAATGCTGTCTGTCCTGATTTGTCGTTTTACTCCCAGCATGAAAACAAACACGCGGACAATCTCTCGGAGTTAAATAATTAGGCAGGCATCTCTCGTTGATCGCCCATACAAGACCTTTGCTTGCATCTAAATCTGGTCGCTCAGGTATACGAGGATGAAAAATCGATATCGTAGGGTCTTCACTAACATGAAATAATCTCACGGTCTCTCCTCCTTAATTTTTCAGTTTAAACACTATAAAATCAGCACAATGCAAATCTTCCTCAAATTGAGGGTACTTTTCAAGCATCTCTTGTGACGGTCTCGGCTCTATAATTTTTTCTATATGAAAGCCCGCTTCCGTAATTGCTTCCACATAGCTTGTTAATGTGCGATGAAACAATACAATAGGTGGGTCTGCAGCTAGTTGTTGATAAACACCTTCATAAAAGTAACGCTGTACCTTCCAATACTGCTGATCCAGCTGCTCATGTCTAATCCATCCACTATTTGGCGTGACAAAGCAGGGATGCAATATTGAAAAAACAAAAGTGCTATTCGGCTTTAAAAGACGATACATCTCACGTATTGTAGCACGATAATCCTCTAAATCTTGAAGTACCATATTCGAAACGATACAATCAAATTGATTGTCTGCTAAGAACGTTAAATTTTCACAATTACCATGAAAAAATTGAACGGGCAACTGCTGTGGTGTTCTTTCCATAGCAATGTCTAGCATTTTTTGTGAAAAATCAACAGCCGTTACGATAGCCCCTTGTTTCACTAGTAATCTACTTAAGTATCCTTCGCCACACCCCGCATCTAATAGATGCTTTCCATCCACCTCTCCCAGTAGAGAAAATATAGTGGGGTTTAATAGTACTTCACGATGAATATCACCATACTCATGATAATTAGCGGTATACCTTTCCGCATATTGATTCCAACGTTTAATGGCTTGTTCTGTATTCATAAAAATACCTCATTTCAATGTAAAATCGTAACGTTACGTCCCATGTGCACTTGTCTATTTTTCCATATAAAGAAAAAAATATATAGACTTTTATTTAATTTTTTAATATCATGTAGATAGAGGCACGCCTTCTTTAAGTAAATGACTCAAGCCAGAAATCCATATAGGATTTCTGGCTTTTATGCTTTATATCGAAATGGTATGTTCAGCAACAGCTTCTTTTTTTATGGTCAGCCATCTGCCCACTAACATCACTAGTAATGCCACAAAGACGATTATACCCGCAAAGACTAGCGCTGCCTTATAGCTATTATAAATATTGACCAGCTGACCCGCGACAATAGGTCCAATTATTTGTCCAAACGCATAAAACGTTGTTAGTAATGATACAACAAATCCACTTTGTGTAGGAAAAAGTTGCCGTGCATAGGATGTAGTCAGTGTCACAATACCTACAAAGGTTAGACCGAATAAAAATGATGCTACTAATACACTCCATACAGTTTGTGAAAATACAGGTAACAAGATGCCTATTACTTGAAGTATGTATGCCACAAACAAAATTTTTATTGCTGAAAACTTCTCTAATAAGATCGTCCAAACAGGTGCCGATGGGATTGCCGCTAATCCTACAATGACCCAGCTATACGAGGAGTACGCTTGGAGAGAAGGAATATTATGAATAATATCCACTAAAAAAGTACCTGTAATAATATACCCTAGTCCCTCAAGTCCATATGACAAAATAAGCCATGGCATAAAGCCCTTTGTCATTTTCGTATTAGAAGAATTCGCTACTTTTAACGTATCTTGAATCTCTAAACCTCTCCATAAAATAGTAGTAATCAGTAAAAAAACAACTGATAGTATGCCTAGTCCTAACCATGTTCCTTGCCATGCAAGTCTCGCTTCAATAAGAGGAACGCATATGCCTGAAATGGCAATTCCTAGCCCTATACCACTAAATACATAGCCCGACCATCGGGATAGTGAGTGTTTCGCCAAATAATCCATGACAATACTAGACGTTAAAACAAAAATTAGTCCACCTGTAATACCAGCGATTAATCGAAGAATTAACCATATACTATACAGCTCCATCAAGCCCATTAATCCAACTGATAGGACATTAAAAATAACACTTACCATTAAAATTTGTTTACGCTGACGATGAATAAAGCCCGCCCATAGTGCACCAATGAAATAGCCAATATAATTACTTGAAGCTAAAAACCCAGCAACTTCTAAAGAAAATCCTACATCCTGTCGCATAAACGGTAGAATCGGCGTAAAAGCAAATCGACTAATGCCCATAGCGATGACGAGTAATAAAATTCCTCCGAAAACAATCCCCATATGTTGACGATTCATAGTGTCCCCCCTTTCCCCTATTGTAATTAAAAGGATACCGAGCAAAAATTAATAAATCTAATATATAATCTATATAAATGCATAAAAATAATTTATAAAAGGTGTGTCTATCATGAATCTACATGCACTGCGGTTATTTACAAAGGTAGCCGAGCTCAATAGTGTTTCCAAAGCTGCGCAAGCCCTTATGATTAGTCAGCCCGCTGTAACCATTCAAATTCGAAATTTAGAAAAAGAACTAGGTTTAACATTGCTAGAATCGAAAGGTAGAGGTATTACACTAACTCAGAGCGGTGCCTTTTTATATAAACAAGCACAGCGCTTATTTGATTTAGAAATAGATATCGAAAATAAAGTAGAACAGTTAAAAAATACAGGCCATGAGGAATTACAAATTGCTTCCACACATGTGCCCTCTCATTTTTTATTACCTAAATTATTAGCCCATTTTAAACAAGTCTACCCAACTACGCATATTCATTTAAAAACAGCTAATTCACAGCAAGTAATAGAGGAGTTACTCCATTATAAAGCAGATTTAGCCTTTATCGTTAAAGAAGATGGTCATCACCCTGATATTCATTACCAATTTCTGATGAATTTAGATTATTGGTTTATTGTGCCATACAATCACTCATTAGCCGGTCAAACGGTTTCACTTTCCGAACTCATGCAACAGCCCTTTGTCACAAGAGAAGATGGTAGCTCCACAAAGGAATATTTAAATGCATTATGTAAAGTACATAAGATACCCCCACCTAAAGTGGGACTACAACTAGATGGAATCAATGAGTCCATTCATGCAATTGCAGCTGGTTTCGGGACGATGCTTGCCCCATCCATAGCAGCATCCAGCTTTATCCAGCAGCAACAAATAGCACGAGTGTTTATTGAAAATATTGACATTCAGCGCCCAGTTTATCTTTGTACACGGAAAAATGAACAACCTCATTCTTCTTCATTTAATAACTTTCTTCATATCATTCATGAAACAACTTCTTAGAAAAAAAGGCACTCTAGCATCAAAAAAGAGTGCCTTTTTCTATCTTTCAGCGTCTGTCAAAGCTGTAAAAATGTAGGCTGAGCCATTTTTTTACCACTAACCACCCCCTATTATTATTCGTTTTTTTATAGACTTAATAGTTTAAATAGCCTATAATAATCCGTGTTATTATCAATAAACGAACATTAAGGTGGTTTTTATGGCTGAATATACGCAAATTTTCAAAGGAACAGCTTTTACTAGTAAATCTGCTACTGAAGTTCAGATTTTAAAAGATTATTTATTTTTCATTAATGCAGATGGCATGATTGAAAAAACAGTCTCTCCTGAACATGTTGATTACCAACAACTATTAACTACATACCAACACCATAAACATTTTCATCCATTAGATGAAGGTCAATATTTCTTACCAGGATTTGTCGACTTGCATGTACATGCACCACAATGGGCGCAATCTGGTACAGCTTTAGACATACCACTTTATGATTGGTTGAACACATATACCTTCCCTATCGAATCAAAATTTTCGGATTTAGTATTTGCTCAAGAGGTTTACGAAGATTTAGTGAGCACACTCCTTGCTAACGGCACTACAACATCCTTATATTTTGCGACGGTTCATAAAGAGGCTAGTATTCTTTTAGCAAAAATTTGTGCTGAAAAGGGGCAACGAGGATTAGTCGGAAAAGTGGTGATGGATGATCCTGAACAAAATCCTCATTTTTACCGAGATGCTACTACACAAACAGCTCTTGCTGATACAGAAGAATTCATTTTAGCTGTTAAGGATTTAGCAAAGACAACTAAGCAAGGTGTATATCCTGTTGTCACTCCTCGCTTCATTCCAAGTTGTACCGACCATGCTTTAAAGGGCTTAGGGGAATTAGCAGCAAAATACAATACACATATCCAATCTCACTGTAGTGAAAGTGATTGGGAACATGGCTACGTCAAGGAAAGATTCCATAAAAATGATGCTGAGGCTCTCCATGATTTTGGTTTATTAGGCGAAAAATCTGTTATGGCCCATTGTAATTTCCTAAGCGATGATGATGCACGTTTATTTGCTGAGACAGGCACAGCTATCGGTCATTGCCCAATATCTAATGCCTATTTTGCAAATAGCGTTATTCCCATTGCCCGTTTCCATGCACTCGGCGTTGATATTGGATTAGGTTCAGATATATCTGGTGGATTTTCCCCTAGCCTTTTCGATAATGCAAGACAAGCTGTCATGTCATCGAGAATGCTTGAAGATGGGGTAGATACAGCAATCGCAGCCAACAGACGTGGTGTTCCAAATTCACGTATTACGATTAATGAAGCCTTTTATCTAGCGACAGCTGGTGGCGGTGAAAGCTTAAGCCTTCCAATTGGTCGTTTACAGGAAAACTATACATGGGATGTACAAATCATTGATACAAAGACCCATTCTGCAAAACTTCCGATTTTCGATAGCCAAGAAGCATTACACGATATTTTCCAAAAAATGATGTATCTTGTCCGTCCTGAAAATATCCGTGAGGTTTGGGTCCAAGGGAATAAAGTTCATTCTAGGGACTAATGATTCATCAACTGTCTATTAAAAATTTATCAATATGAGGTGCACATTTTCGTGGAAACGCAACATAGCAAACTAACTAATACAACGAGAAAAACAACCAAATTAACCGTACTGCCAGATGAAAAAGTTTCGATTGGTCAATCAGCGTTACTAGGTTTACAGCATGTCATGGCAATGGATGTTTACGTTGTCCCATTTTTAATCGCCATGCTAATTGGCTTACAAACTGGTCAAGCCAGTGCATTAATACAATCAACCTTTATTGCTGCAGGGCTTGCAACTATTATACAAACACATTTCTGTATGAAATTACCAATGGCGCAGGGCCCTTCCTATGTTCCACTAGGAGCAATCGTTGGTATTTACGCAGCCAGTGGCAGTGGGGA
Organism: Lysinibacillus sp. GW823-FHT06C08; assembly: GCF_058795135.1. Classification (NCBI taxonomy): domain Bacteria; kingdom Bacillati; phylum Bacillota; class Bacilli; order Caryophanales; family Bacillaceae; genus Lysinibacillus; species Lysinibacillus sp. GW823-FHT06C08. Next base: position 1,012,157 of record NZ_JBXAHN010000001.1, on the reverse strand, counting down.
TTTAGGGTGGAGCACAATATTAGGCGCAAGCTTAGTTGGTGCCATTTTAGTAATTATTTTAGGCTACACAGGTATCTTCAATAAAATTGTACTAACATTTATTCCGCCAATTGTAGGGGGAACAATTATTTTTGTTGTTGGTCTATCGTTAATGCCTGTCGGTTTAAGCGATAATATTTTTAATGGAGCAGGTGCATCCATTCAACAAAATATTTATTTAGCATTGATATCAGCAGTAGTCCTAATGATTTGTGTAATGCTAGGTACAGTCTTCCATCAAAAGGGGCGTCTATTCCGTATTGGCTCCGTTATTATTGCTTTAATAGTTGGTAGTATTGCTGCAAATATGATGGGAGTTTTAGATTTATCAGCTGTTTCACAAGCAAAATGGTTTAGTATGCCTCAAATTCCATTCGCGGATTTCAGCTTTAGCTTTAATATTTCTGCCATTATTACAATGGTCATTATTTATATTGTCTTAATGGCGGAAACAACAGGAACATGGTTTGCTATTAGTAATGTTATCGATAAACCTTTAACGGATCAGCAAATTAATCGAGGTGTTGTCGGTGAAGGGATTGGCTGTTTTATTGCTTCATTACTAGGTTCTACACCAGTAACTGGTTACTCAACAAATGCAGGGGTAATTTCCATTACAGGAATTGCCAGTCGTCGCGTATTTATCGCTGCGGGTATTTGGTTTATTGTTTTTGGCTTCTCTGGTAAATTAGCCGCTCTCATTTCAGCCATTCCCTCGGCTGTCATTGGAGGAGTATTTGTCATTGTTTGCGGCATCATTGCTATTAGTGGTTTACAGGTCATGAAAAATGAACATATTGGCGAAAAGGAAATGTATGTGATTGCTATTCCAGTTATTTTAACGTTAGCATTGACATTATTACCAGATGATTTCTTGTATTCATTACCGACAACTGTTCAATATTTATTCGGCTCACCAATTGCCACAGCTGCACTCGTAGCCATTATCCTCAATAAAATATTACCACGCTCAAAATAATGAACAATTTCATGCACAACCCACTTTCACTATTAGTGAGCGAGGGTTGTGCTTTTTTAATTTTTCAAAAATTTCTGTTTCATTTTCTAGCAATCTGTTATACTTGAGTAAAAAAGTAGGGATTATTATGGTATATGATGTCATTATAGTTGGGGCAGGCTCTATGGGGATGGCGGCAGGTTATTATTTAGCGAAGGCAGGAAAAAATGTCTTGATGCTGGATGCTTTTGATCCCCCACATGAGGAAGGTAGCCATCATGGAGAGACAAGAATTATTCGCTTTGCCTATGGGGAGGGAGCTAGCTATGTACCTTTCGTGAAAAGAGCTGGGGAGCTATGGCAGGAGCTCGAATCTTTAGCAGATGAAAACTTATTTTTACAAACTGGTGTAGTAAATATCGGAGAACCAACCTGCAGTTTTATTCAAAATGTAAGAGCCAGTGCTACACTTCATGAATTAGCACTCGAACACTATTCAGCAGCTGAAGCCATGAACAAATGGTCTGGATTATCTTTACCAGCTAATTTAGTGGCCTGCTTTGAGCCGACAGCTGGTGTCCTTCGAGTTGAAGCATGTATTCGAGCCTATAAAAAGCTAGCTTTGGAAGCTGGGGCACGCTTACAAACAAATGAAAAAGTTGTTAGCATCCAAGCTGGAGAAATGGTGCAAGTTCAAACGGCCAATCAAGTCTATGAAACAAAGCAATTAATTGTCACTGCTGGGGCATGGGCAACTGAGCTACTTCAAACGTTGGATATCTCCCTCCCTGTTACACCAACGCGAAAAACCTTTGCATGGTTCGAAGCGGATGAAGAGCTTTATAGTGAAGAGGTCTTTCCAGCCTATTGCTTTGAATTCGCCGATTCCTCTTACTATGGCTTCCCTAGCATTGATGGTGCAGGACTAAAGCTAGGTCGACATGATGGTGGCGAAGAAATAAATCCAAATGGGCCTCTTCATCCATTCGATGACAAGGATCGTGCAGATTTACAACATTTTATTCAGCAATTTATGCCTCGGCATGGCGCATTAAAATACGGGAAAACATGCAAATATTCCATGACGCCAGATGAAGACTTCATCATTGATTTCTTACCTACTCATCAAAATATTATAATCGCGGCAGGTTTTTCAGGTCATGGCTTTAAATTTAGCAGTGCTGTTGGAGAAGCTCTCGCAGAATTAACGTTATATGGTGAATGTCAGCAGGATCTAACACGCTTCCACCTTAGTCGATTCCATTAATTTTGGATACATGTGGGAAACGGCATTAATTGGATGCTTCATCATAAAAGCAGATGGGAACGTAAGGCGGCAATTTCAGTCCTGGAAATAAGCGACGTTACTTTAATTCATTCTAAATCAATCTACTATTTCATTTTTATTAGACTAAAAAGAACCCCAAATGATAGTAACTTTATCAGTCACTATAATTTGGGGTTCATCCATATAGAGAATCTTACGCTTCAATAAGTGCTAAAAAATCCTGCCAATGATGCAATCTTGGTAACTCAACATGCTGATTATACGATTGATTTTTTAACACTACTTTTGTCTGTATATTGTGAAGTGTCTCCAGCACTGCTGGTTTATCATCTACATAAACATCTAAAGCAAGATCTTTTATAATCGCTACCTTCTCTGCATCTTGCATACCACAGAAAAAATGGCCCTCTTTTATTGGAAATCCTTGTGCTCCCATCCATTCTTTTGTTTGTGTACAAAATTGCTTCGGACGAGAGGTAATGTAGTAAATATCATGGCCATGCTCCGCTAAAGCTTGTAGCATTTTTAATGACCCTTCAAAAGAAGGACAGTTCGTAAAATAAATCTCTTCTAATGAACTGTTCCACATCGCTGCTCCCTCTGCATCTGATAAGCCAAATGGCTCATGAATTTCAACTCTTTTTAGCGTATGAAAAATATCAATCGGAATATTTTTTCCCATTTTTTTATTGTAAATAGCAAAGGCATGTGCCCGTAAATCTATTAGTGTATCATCAATGTCAAAACCAAATTTCATTAGGTGTTACTTCCTTTCATGATGCTCTATTGACAAAATGAGCAGAAAAAGTTTGTTCACTCTCTATTTGTACTGCTAAGACATCCTCAATAGCTTGCTTTCGCATATGCTGAAAATCTTGAACATTAAAATGAGCTAATGATTCCTTATCTAATAGAGACGCCAAACAATCAGCATCTTTTAACGCACTGTTCAGGCCAAATGCTCCGGTTGGCGTCATCGTATGAACCGCATCGCCTAATAGCACAAGACCTTTCGTACCCCAACAGTTACAGAGGCAGCTGAAAACATCTAACAGCACAAAATCTTTCCAAGACTGAATATGTTCCTTTACTGGCTCAGATAATGCGGGAAATTGCGTCGTAAGCTGTTGGATAAAAGGTATAAATGATTGTTTTCTGAGCTGTGGATAGCTCCCCTGTTCAATATTCCACCCAATTTGAATAAAGCCACCAGCTTGCGTGAACAATGATAGTTGCTTATCTCCGATTAATGCCATTTTAATAGAGGGCTCCCAGTCTGAAGGCGCTGGAATTTTAGCCCATAATAAGTCAAAGCCATGTTTTTGTTTTTGAACATCAATATGTGCTGCCTTACGAATCGTAGAATAGCGTCCATCAGCACCGATTATTAGTTGACTATTGATCTTTATGGTTGTTCCATCTTTTATGGCGATTACGCCTTTATAATTACCTGATGCGTCCTGGATGAGCTCCGTTACCTTCGTATGTAGCAGGCAAGTAAAGTGAGAAAATAGCAGCGTTTTTTGTAAAATTCCTTTTAATAGATTAGCTTGAGGAACATGAATTCCTAGATGGCCGACAGAGTCATTAGGAAAAATTGTTTTAAAGGCATTACCATCTGCATAATATTCTAGCTTTTCCATACGTAGTAAGCCGAGCGACTCGACTGCTTCGAAAAGTTGATGACTTTTTAAAACAGCCTCGCCTTCTTCATTTAAATGTTCGCCACGAAAAGACTTACCTAGGACCACATTTTGTTCTAGTAGAATGACCGATAGCCCTTTTTTGACTAGTAAATAAGATAAAAGAGCACCAGCTGGTCCAGCCCCTACTATACAAACATCCGCTTCATAGTTCAATTTCCTTCACCTTGCTTTGGATAAGCGATAATACGTAAATCCTCGCCTATCTTATCAAATGAGGCAAATTCAATATCCCATGCCTCATTCATGAAAGAGGGGTTATCGCCCGCAAATGGCGTTAAGGATAAATTCCCTCCTAGAACCTTTGGCGCTACATAAATCACATACTTGTCAATGGCACCTTGCTGTAAAAATGAAGCATTCACTTTACTACCACCCTCTAGCAAAATATCTGTAATGCCGTGTTCATAAAGTCTTGCAAGCATTTCATCAATATTTAGCCCACGCTCGTTCTTCTCTATAGGTAAAACTGTAAGGCCTTTATCTGTAAATGAATCGACCTTTTCCTGGCTAACCTCATTGCTGCAAACAAGAATTGTTGGGGCTTCTTCCGTATTGAACACATTCGCATCTAATGGTGAACGTAATAAACTATCCATAATGATGCGTGTTGGGTTTTTCCCATAGCCTTCGATTAATCTTGTTGTTAAAGACGGATTGTCAGCGATGACTGTACCAACACCAACTAGAATACCATCTACCTCATGGCGAATATGGTGAACATCCTCACGCGCAGCATCACCTGTTACCCATTTAGAATGACCTGTATGCGTAGCAATTTTCCCATCTACAGTCATAGCAAATTTTGAAATAACAAACGGTCTTTTAGTGAGCATATTATGGATAAAGCGTTCATTTAAACGGCGTGCTTGTTGCTCCAAAACACCGACCTCCACTGCTATACCTGCATCGCGTAGCAATTGAATGCCACGACCTGCTACAGTAGGATTAGGATCTTGCATGGCAACCACCACTCGACTAACACCAGATTCCTTCACTAAATTCGCACAAGGAGGCGTTTTACCAAAATGTGAACAAGGTTCAAGCGTGACATATAGTGTAGCATTCTTTGCATGTTCACCAGCCATACGAAAAGCATGAACTTCTGCATGTGGTTCGCCTGCTTTTCTGTGTAAACCAGTACCTACAATAATGTCATTTTTGACAATTACCGCCCCGACAAGTGGATTAGGGTTTGTATTGCCTTTTGCACTAGCTGCTAGGTCTAGAGCTAGTTGCATGTATTTTTCGTCTTTATTAGTCATGGTCGCCACCTCCACTTATTGTTTTTCTCGTAAATGTCCAGATTTCTCAACCTTCGTTTCCAAATAAAAACGATTCGTTTCCGTTAAGCCACCCCATAAAGGAACATGCCCTTCTGCCGCTAAGCCTCGAGCCAGTAAAGCAGCCAATTTTTTAGGATTATTTGTAATAAGTGTCACAGGCTTTGCACGTAGAGTAGCTAAAACTGCGAGTGCTTCTTCATATGAACGTGTATCGTCAGGGAAGCCAAGTGCATGGTTTGCCTCTACTGTATCTAGCCCTTCTTCTTGTAATAAATAAGCGAGTGATTTAGAGAATAATCCGATGCCTCGCCCTTCATGATCAGCTAAATAAAAAATAGCTCCACAGCCGTGCTCTACAATCATTTTCATAGATTCATGCAATTGATAGCCACAATCACAGCGCTGACTGCCAAATATGTCACCAGTGTGACAAATACTATGCATGCGGATTAAAGCATCTTCTGAATGGGTAAAATCACCATATACAAGAACTGATGATTGCTGTAAAAAAGCCAAATTGGCTGTAGCTAAGCCATCAATGATTTCTTCTTTCGATACATTCACATCTACTGTAAGCCAGTTATACCACTGAAATGTAGCAGAAAAGTCACCTTGTTTAACAGGCAAATTCACAGGACCAACTAGGCAAATATTTTCTGTATTCGTGTGCTTTATAACTGTCATTTTATCTTTCACTATGTCCATAATTTTAGTAGTAATTGTCATATTAATCTCCAACCTTCTATAGGAAACAGTTGGTTAAAAACACCAACTGAGCACATGTATTTTCACAACACTTACATAACGTAACTTAGTTTATAATAATAACTAAAAAGTGTCAAACAACAGCTACTATCCTATGATTTTTAATAGTAAATACAAAAATTTTAGCATTACTTTTTCATCATATACTACTAGCTTATGGAGATGCTATTTTTTCTGTGCAGGCTAGTCTATAATAAGCTGTGGTACCTGTAATGACGAAAGGAAGTTTAAAATGAACTTAGAAAAAACTGTGCAACTGAAGCAGCCAAAATATCAACAAATCGCTATCGACCTTGCCTCCAAAATCGTAGAAAGAAAATACCGCATCGGCGATAAAATATATGCAAGATCTTCTCTTGCAAGTCAATATAATGTGTCTGCTGAGACTGCGAGAAGAGCAATCGCTGTCTTACAAGACTTAGAAATTGTAGAGGCATCGAAAGGTAGCGGTGTAATTATTAAGTCGTATGAAAAAGCAGCGCATTTTGTCCGACAATTTCATGACGTTCAATCCATTCATGAAATACAAAATGAACTTCTGACAAGTATTCAAAAGCAACAGCATGAATTAATAAATTTACAAGACAAGGCAAAGCAGCTAATTAGTCGTACGGAGCATTTCCGTTCAGTAAATCCATTTATTCCTTATCAATTAGAAATGACTGCTGAAAGTCCATGCATTCATCAAACTGTACAAGCCTTAAATTTTTGGCAAAATACATCAAGTACCATCGTCGGTATTCGTCGTGGTAATGAATTATTACTATCACCTGGTCCTTATGTATCATTCGAAGAAGGTGATATTATTTATTTTGTTGGAAATGATGAAAGCTTCGCTAGAGTACAAAGCTTTTTATACCCAAATTAAAAACCGTTTAAGCGCTGATATCACAGCGTTTAAGCGGTTTTTTTCTTATTGGTCGGTTTGACAAAAGTAACAACCCTTTGTTACAGTAAGGTTGTTACTTGTTTATTTTTGGGTATCACTATCTTCAAATAGTAATAATCTACGAAAGGAGTGCTTCTATGGAAAAATTAAAAGTAGAACACGTATCAAAAGTGTTTGGCAAACATATTCCCCAAGCACTAGAACTCGTCAAGCAACAAAAAAGTAAAACTGATATCTTAAAAGAAACAGGTGCAACTGTTGGTGTATACGATGCAAGCTTTACAGTGAACGAAGGAGAAATCTTCGTTATCATGGGATTATCAGGAAGTGGTAAATCAACATTAATACGGCTCTTAAACCGCCTTATTGAACCAACGAGCGGAAATATATATATCGATGGAGAAAATATTTCTAAAATGGGTAAAGAAAGTTTACGGACCGTAAGAAGAAACAAAATGAGCATGGTTTTCCAAAACTTCGGTTTATTCCCTCATCGTACATTACTTCAAAACACCGAATACGGCCTTGAAATCCGAGGCATTTCAAAGGATGAACGCCAAGCAAAAGCAGAGCAAGCTCTTGAAAATGCTGGATTACTCGCTTATAAAGATCAATATCCAAGCCAATTATCAGGTGGTATGCAGCAACGTGTTGGATTAGCGCGTGCTCTTGCCAATGATCCTGAAATTTTATTAATGGATGAAGCTTTTTCAGCATTAGACCCATTAATTCGTAAAGAAATGCAAGATGAGCTACTCGATCTACAACAAAAAGTCAAAAAAACAATTTTATTTATCACTCATGATCTGAATGAAGCATTACGCATTGGGGATCGAATCGCTATTATGAAGGATGGCTCTATCATTCAAATTGGTACGGGAGAAGAAATATTAACCAATCCAGCGAATGATTATGTCAAAACATTCGTGGAAGATGTGGACCGCTCTAAAGTATTGACGGCTGAAAATGTCATGGTGCGACCTGTTTATGTCAACGTAGATTTAGACGGCCCTAAAGTAGCACTAAAACGTATGCGACAAGAGGCTGTTAGTTTATTAATGGCTGTCGACAAAAACCGACATTTAAAAGGCTTTATTACAGCAGACGACGCATTAGCTTCTGCTAAGAAGCAAGAGCAAACTGTCCATTCCATTGTGCAATCAGAGGTGTTAACAGTTCCACCAGACATGCTATTACAGGATATATTAGGGATGATTTATAATTCGCCTACTCCTATTGCCGTCGTAAAAGATGGTCGCTTGCTTGGTGTGCTGATTAGAGGCGTTGTCATCCAAGCACTTTCAACGAGTGACGAGGAGGCCGATGTACATGAATAATTTTTTAGATAATATTCCAACAATACCACTAGCTCCATGGGTAGAATCAGCTATGGACTGGTTGACGAGTAATTTTTCAGCGTTCTTTAACTCGATTCAGCAATTTGGAAAACTACTCATGAATCAGGTCACTGATTTGTTAAATAGTATCCCAGCCATTATTTTAATATTACTTGTCGTTGTTTTTGCCTTTTATGCAACTGGTAAAAAATTCGGGCTTGCCTCATTTTCATTAATAGGCTTGTTGTTTATTTATAATCAAGGTCTTTGGACAAATCTGATGGAAACAACCACGCTCGTCATCTTTTCAAGTATTATTTCCATCATCATCGGTATTCCACTTGGGATTCTAATGTCGAAGTCTACAATCGCTGAAAGTATTATTAAACCAATACTCGATTTCATGCAAACAATGCCTGGCTTTGTCTACCTCATCCCTGCCGTTGCCTTTTTCGGCATAGGAATTGTACCTGGTGTCTTCGCATCCGTTATCTTTGCTTTGCCACCAACTGTACGTATGACAAACCTAGGTATCCGTCAGGTACCTAAAGAATTAGTGGAAGCCGCAGACTCTTATGGTAGTACAGCTAGTCAAAAACTATTTAAAGTAGAAATCCCACTTGCTAAATCAACGATTATGGCAGGTATTAACCAAACTGTAATGCTGTCCCTTTCTATGGTAGTTATCGCCTCGATGATTGGTGCTCCAGGTTTAGGACGTGAAGTCTTAACAGCCCTACAACGTACACAGGTTGGGAATGGTTTCGTTGCAGGTTTAGGTTTAGTTATTTTTGCTATTATTATTGACCGTTTAACACAAAGCTTTAATAAAAAGAAAGCCTTATAAAATTAGTTTATTTTCTTGCCATGAAGGCAGTTTAATAGATAGAAATGATGTACAGAAAGGGAGATTAGATGAAACTGAAAACACTATGGAAATTAGGAATGGCTTTAGGTTTAGGCTTCATGCTCGCTGCATGTAGCGGAGGAGACTCTGGTTCTGGAAAAAATAGTGATTCTAAGGAGGTAAACTTAGCCTATGTAGAGTGGGATACTGAAATCGCCTCTACAAATGTAGTGGGGCAAGTCCTTGAAGATTTAGGCTATGATGTGACATTAACTCCTTTGGATAATGCCATTATGTGGGAAGCAGTTTCTAAAGGCGAGGCAGACGGCATGGTCGCTGCATGGTTACCACATACACATGAATCACAATATGAAAAATATAAAGATAAATTAGATGAGCTGGGCGAAAACCTTGCTGGCGCAAAAATTGGCTTAGTTGTACCAAGCTATATGAAAGCAAACTCTATTGAAGATTTAACAGATGAGGCTGATCGTACAATTACTGGTATCGAGCCTGGCGCTGGTATAACAGCCGCAACAGAGAAAGCATTAGATGAATATGATAGTTTAGCAGATTGGAATTTTGTTACGTCTTCGTCTGGTGCAATGACTACTTCTTTAGCTAAGGCTTTGAAAGAAAAGGAAGAAATTATTGTTACTGGTTGGTCACCACACTGGAAATTTGCTAAATATGATCTTAAATATTTAGAAGATCCAAAAGGTGTTTTCGGTGGTGAAGAAACAATCAATACTTTTGTTCGTAAAGGTTTAAAAGAGGATTTACCTGAAGTGTATTCCGTATTAGATAACTTTCACTGGACAGCTGAAGATTTAGAAAGCGTTATGCTAGAAGTAATGGATGGTAAGGATCCAAAAGACGCTGCTAAAGATTGGATTGAAGCAAATCCAGAAAAAGTAGCTGAATGGACAAAAGATGTAAAAAAATAATGTAAAAAAATGCACTTCCTTTTTTCAACGGGAAGTGCATTTTTTATAGTCCTCTTTTATGACAATATTTTCAACATGACGGCTGCTCCTAAAACAAGCACTATACAAACAACTCTTCTCCAATCCTTTGATTCATTAAAGAAGAACATTCCTAGCAAGGCTCCTCCAGCCGCACCAATCCCTGTCCAAATTGCATAAGCAGTACCCATTGGTAAGGTTTCCATAGCATATGCAAGACCTGCAAAGCTTAATGTAAATGCAAATATCAATAACCCCAAGTTTTTTTTATTCTTTTCGTTATTATATTTACTAATCATATAGACACCCATCATCTCACATAAGCCTGCAATTATTAATGCCATCCACGCCATTATTCAGTCACCTCTTTTTCCTTCGGCTCTCCTGTCACAAGCTTTAAACCAACAACCCCTGCCAATAAAACAACAATACATAGTATTTTTGCTAGCTTCCATGGCTCTCCAAACAGCAAACTATCCGCGCATACAGTGCCCGCTGTCCCTAAGCCTACAAAAATTGCATATACCGTGCCAACTGGTAAATGCTCTCCCGCTTTAATAAGCAAATAAAAACTAACATAGATTGCAATTGCAGTGCCTATCCATTCCCATACAGTTGAAGCATGCTTTAAACCAATGACCCAGCCTACTTCAAAGCAAGCAGCGATAATGACACTTAACCAATGCTTATTCATAAAAAATCCCTCCATTTTATAGGACACGATGAATGACTACCTAGATGACTATCCTTTCTCAGCTTTCGCCAAATCACCTGATTTTAGCCAAAGAAAAAAGCCTAGAAGAAACTGTCCATCGACAGTATCTCCCAGGCTTTTATCCCTCCGTGTCACAAAAAAATTGTGGTTTTCTCTCGGACCAGACTAGCATCAGCTACGGAACCCTAGAAAACTTTACAATATTTTATTAACCTTAGTATAGCAAACTATTTAATAATTTTCCACTGGAACATAGCCGACTTTTTCTACTAATGCTTGACCTTCATCGGTACGTATCCAATCGATTAGCTTTTGAACATTTTCATTTTCTGTCCCTGCAGTGACTGCATAAAACTCGGATACTAAAGGATATGTTCCATTTCGAATATTCTCTTTAGTTGGAGCTACTCCATCAATGGATAGTAATTTGATTTTTTTATTTTGAACCATTTCTGTCGAATAATATCTAAAGATATAGCCCATCGCATTTTTATAGTTTCGATATTGTGATACTTCATGGATAATGCCCCCCATTCCTGAAGCAATATTTTCAGAAGGTGCCTTCATAATCGGCATGTTGCCCATTAATTTCTCTAATGCCGTTTGACTTCCACTATCCGCCAGACGCTGGAAAGCACGGATGGCTTCATCCTCACCGCCTACATCACGCCAATTGGTAATGTCACCAGCATATATTTTCTTCACCTGTTCTAATGTAACATTATCCACATTGTTTTTATGATGGACGAAAAAAACAAATGCCTCTCGCCCTATTGGTGTCATATCAAACGTAAGTCCTTCTTTTTCTGCTTGCCATTCTTGCGAGACAGAAGGTGCTGCCACAAAAATAAGATCCACATATCCCGCTATTAAACTTTGATAGGCTTCTGGCGTACGGCTCACTTGGACCCTACTATTATATGGCTGGTAGTCTCCTTTAGGGTAAGTAGCCTCCACAAAAGCTGCATATAAAGGATACATAGCCGTGGCTCCATCTAATCGCGGTAATGACTCTGTCAATTGTAATGAGGCTACTTCGTCAGGCTTTACCACTAGATTGCCCCGCGTAAATGGTTGATAGGCAGATATATCAATTTCTGCATCTACAGTGGGAATACTCAGCTTATAATAATGTTGAATAGGAGTAATTAAAGCAATTACTATTGCTACACCTAATACACTCATTAACCATCTCCTTTTCTTTTTTGTATGTATCCAATTAAATATTCCACCAACAAACAACACAAATAAACAAACGGGAACTGTATAAACTAGTGGTAGAAAGTGCATATGACCATTCAGAATGACAATAAGTGCTACCATTACTGTCACTACTGATAAACCAATCATAACGCTCACGATTTGTAAAAATTTAATCAAGACGCAACCCTCCAGTGTAATTTTACACTTTCAAATTCATCGTACTAGAAAAAGCAGGCATTCGCAACATTATAATCTGAAAATTATGTTAAAATTAAATTTATCTTGATTCGACATCTATTTGAAACAAGATCATGCCTAAGGTGATGGAAGAAAAATCGCCAAGGCGTAACTGATGATTAGGAGGAATGTACATATGGCAATAGAAAAAGTACGCAGCCATTTAGCCCAATGGCATGTGGAACACAAAATACAAGAGTTAGAGGAGAGCTCTGCAACTGTTGAATTAGCAGCTCAGGCACTTGGCTGTGAGCCTGCCCGCATAGCAAAATCTTTATCCTTTCTTGTCAATGATGGCGCTATATTAATTGTGGCAGCCGGTGATGCAAAAATCGATAATGCCAAATATAAAGCAGTGTTTGGGACAAAAGCAAAGATGCTAGGCAAAGATGATGTGGAAGCTATGATTGGTCATGATGTCGGTGGAGTTTGTCCCTTTGGTGTGAATGAAGGTGTTGTTATTTATTTAGATGAATCCCTTAAACGGTTTACAACGGTTTTTCCTGCATGTGGCAGTAGTAATTCCGCGATAGAGGTTACTATTTCTGAGCTTGAAACCTATACGCCCTATGAAGAATGGATTGATGTCTGTAAGGGCTGGCATGATTAGACGAACAAAAATCGGTGAAACTTTTCAACAGTCTCACCGATTTTTATTGTAGCTATTTCTCCAATTCTCTTTCATCAATGGAAAAAATCATAGAGCTTTTATGATTGCTTTTTCACAATTTTTTTACCATATGTCATATAGCGCCATAGCTTTTCAAATGGACCAATGGAAAAGAATTTGAACCAAATCATGCTAAAGATAATTTGGATGATAAAAATAATGCTTGCGATTACTACAATATCTGATGGTGAAACGACTTCTAAGCCCATAATCGAGATGATGGTCATACCAATAAAGCTTTGGGCTAAATAGTTGGTAAATGCCATTTGTCCCACTCGTCCGATTGGCTGAAAAATTTTCTCTATTTGACGATTCTCTAAAATAGTAAATAAACAAGCTAAATAAAAATATGTTGTCGGAACTACTCCTAAACCAATAATAGATTGTAACTGTTGGTCATCAGCTTGTGAGGCAAACCATATCCATAGTGAAAAACCAATAAAGAATGGGCCCGTAACAAGAAGCAGCCATTTTATTTGTTGGATATGAGCGCCAATATGACCAATCCAACCAGCTTTCGCTACTAAAAATCCACTTAAAAACATGATAAATATAGCGATAGCATCATTCCCTAAAAGACCTAAAATAGTGGCCATTATCGAATTAGTTGGCATATACAATTGACCTAATATAGCAAGAATATGAAGTGTAATGATTGTAAAAAGCCATTTACAAATTGTTGAAATTTTCGCAGAGTAAAATGGTAGCAATAAAAATCCAATAACTGCATAGATAGCTAAGATTGAACCCCAAAACAGGAAAATATGAATGATACCAATAATCAATAATGCAACTAAACGTCTTGCAAAGCGTCGTTTTGGTTTATCCCCACGAGCTTCTGCCCGAGAAGCAAAAATATAAAAACCAACACCGAATAGGAATGAAAAGATTGAAAAGAATTTCTTTTCAATAAAGATATCAATAAGTGAATCGATCACTCCATTGATGCCACTATAATCAGGCATAGGGCCGCCCTCTATTATGACCTGATAGGCGCCTACATTAATAAATAAAATACCAAATAATGCTAATCCTCGAATAATGTCCAAGGAAAGAATTCGTTCTTTTTGTGTAACGGATGGATTCATGTTCAAATAACTCCTTATCTTTTATGCTATAGCTAGCATAACTCTTCATCCTTACAACTATTTTTTTTTAAGCTTACAGGAACCTTACAAATCAAAAGATTAACTTTATAGTTTTTTATCCGATTCTCCCGAAAAAAATAACATATTTTATAGTAAGAACATAGTAGAAAAGAGGTTTCTCCGATGAAAAGAAATCGCAAATTTGGTTTTTGTTACCCGGGCTATCGATACTGTGGACCTGGTTGCTCGGGACCAGGTGAACCCACAAATGCTGTGGATAGTTGCTGTAAACAACATGATGAATGTTATGATCGTTACGGTAGCATAAGATATTGTGATGAACTATTTCAGAAATGCCTCAGACCTCACATGCATGCACCCAATAAGATGGCGAGAGATGCAAGACTATTCAATCGGGTATTCGAACTACGTAATCGATTCTTTTAACAATGAAGCTCACGTTATGTTGAAAACAGCGTGGGCTACTTTTTTGTATAAATCGCATATTTCTGTGGACCCATAAAGCCAAGCTTTGTCCCTAAATAAATGGATGCTGTATTGGAGATATCACAATCCCAGCAAGGCTTTAGCTCGTTGGCCAAACAATGATTGATAAATGTTGTCGCGATCAAACTAGCCAATCCCTGACCTCTATAATTCGAATCTGTCATAATATCAATTTCAGCATAGTCATTTGATTTAAAAATAGAAACGGCTTCACTGACGATTTGCTCCTTATGTATTAGACAAAAGCCAAAACCATTTGTCAGGAAATTAGCCGTAGAATCCCAATATTCATCATAGTAAGCACATGTAAACTCCATTGCGTTATTTATATGATGTTGAGTAATTGGCATGACCTCAAAATTGGATACTTCTTGCTTCTCCTTCCCACCATACAAGCTTTTATCAAATGTAAAGGTATAGCGTTCTAATTTTCTAAGCTGCCCATTTACAAGTTGTTCAATTTTAGTATTCCATTGCTCTGAATAAGAAAATAAGGTAAAGCGCTTCCCTTGCTCTACAGATTGCTCGAGGCAAATGGCAAGCTGACGGTCAAACTCAGTTGTAGTTGAATCACCATATACAAAATAAATTCCTGATTTTGTATGTATTAGGAGCGTTTGAAAAGTAGCTGTATCTGCATAGACTGTCCCTTCTATTAATTGATCAAGAATACTATAAACAAATGTTGGAGCCCTTAGAATGTTTTGTTTAATGATTGGATAATGATTCGCTGTAACTTTTATCACGACGTTTCCCCCTTTTATTGGCATTAAGCACCTTATATTTTATAATAAAATATAGATCTAGTTGAAGGGACTGAATGATGCACAGATAGCAATATTTTTCATCCAACACCATTAAAATCTTGGAGGTAAAAGTATTGATTGAATGTATGGACACGGAAAGATTATTATTACGAAAAGTGGCTAGTGCTGATGCTAAAAGTTTATGGGCGATTTGGTCAGATCCTGCTGTGACCAAATTTATGAATATCTCAAACTTTACACACGAAGAACAGGCGCTGGAAATGATTGAATTACTCAATCAATTAGCTAATGAACATAGGGCCATTCGCTATTCTATCATTGAAAAGATAGGCAATTGTATCATTGGCTCCTGTGGATTTAATAACGTAGATTTCGATAAAGCTACCGCAGAAATTGGCTATGACTTGGCGAAGACTCATTGGGGCAAGGGCTACGCCACAGAAGCTATTATCGCTTTAATCGATATTGCTTTTACACATTTGGAGATGAAGACAATTGTAGCAAAGGTCGATGCCGCGAATATTAATTCCATCAAAGTCTTGCAGAAATTGAATTTTATTTTGCAGGGCTATGATAGCAATGAAGAAAATTTACAAGTATACACACTATGTAAAAGGTAATATAGAAAGCTAAGAATGGTTATCTAACCATTCTTAGCTTTCTGCTTAGTGATACATGCCGTTATTAATTTTCCCCGTCAACTTTTCTATTTGTACTTCGAATAACTCTATTTTAGGCATAATTGGATAGCCCTCTTTTTTCAAATGTCCATTCAGGATTACCGTATTTCTCTAAAAGCGCATCAAAGAGCCATTCCTTCCTTGACTCCTCTTCAATTCTTACAACTTGTCCAAATAGTACTACACTTTGGTAGACAAGTGCAGATTGACAAGCATATTTTTCCCCTGAGTGTAAATCGCCCATTTCACTTACTTCTATACTGATTTTAGGGTTTTGTTTAATATTGGACCAAAAATGGCTTTCTCGCATATTACAGATATGCAAATAAAGTTTATCATTTCTCTCATACACATAAACAAATGGAATCACATAAGGATATCCTTCTTCATCAACCGTCGCAACATGTGCTACTTTCCCCATCTTTAAAAATTGCAGTACTTCATCATGAGAAATTTCTACCCATTTGTTTTGAATCATACCCCTTATCTTATTTTAACCCCCACATCTAAATATGGAACGATTAAAAAAAAATCGTTCATTCTAAACATATATATATTTTACATCTTTGTGACACCTAAAAAAAGGATATTTTTTCTTTCAACAATAAGTAAAGCCAAGAATGCATTTGTTTAGCATTCTTGGCTTTACTTTATCGTTATTTAATTGGAATCCAAATTTCTGAGTATGAATCAGGACTATATGCATCTTCTTCAGGGTACACCTCAAGCTCCGCTGTTCCTGCTGGCTCATATGGATTGGATGGGAACCATTCTGAATATATTTGTTTCCACGTATTTTGCATGGCATCTGGCATAGGGCCATGTACCTCAAATACAACCCATTTTGATGCAGGCACTTCCATTGTTAATAGATCTTCTCCTACATCCCCTTCATGATTTGTAGCAATCCAATAATCAATGAACCCCTGTTGTCCTTGGCTTGTATTAGGTACACATACGCCCAGTACCCCATTGATATTGCCATTATTTAATTGATATAGATGGTGATCGAAGGCACTCTCATTGATTTCCTGCCAGAATAATGGTATTTCTCGAGTATTCTCTCCATCTTGGCAGTTGTACGTTCTTTTTACCCCAACAACTTGAAACTTGTCTTTTTCTACGATTTTATACTTCATTGGTTCTGCTCCCTTCAAGCTTACCTGTATAACCAGGCGATTGTATGATTGTAATGGTCCTTGCTTCTTTCTCGCTTCACTCGGCGTTACATAATGCTGTTTACGAAACGCTTTTGTAAAGGCTTCAGGAGTTTCATAGCCATATTTGTAGGCGAGATCGATTATTTTTTGATCTGTATCCATTAATTCCTGAGCTGCTAATGTTAATCTCCTCCGTCTTAAATAATCCGCAATCGACATATCCGTTAAAATCGCAAACGTTCGCTGAAAATGAAAGACAGATGAATTAACCTCCTGTGCAATTTGTTCAATGGTTATGTTTTCTAATAAATGATCCTCCATAAAATTAATGGCTTTTTGAATCGACTCAATCCAACTCATTGCTCTCACTCCCTGATAACATCTTAAAATAGTTCATGCTTTCCAGCCTGTCTTTTTATGCTAACTTTGGACAGGTATGTGTAGAAGCAGTTTTTCATCACTAACACTCCTTCTATTTTCGTTACTTTACATACGATTTTCGCTCTTTCTCCACTAAAATCCATTGTACTAACTATCAAAAAATATCGAAAAATAACCATTATATTTATAATAACGGACAAGGCCTTTATTGTCCTTAAATCAAGGATAGTCAACATCGTATCTTACCAAAGGAGGAAGAAAAGACTTAGGCTATGCCTTCAGATGAAAAGGAGGCAATGGGAAATTTCCAAGCATGTTGTAATCATGAAGTATACGAAGAATTAGGCTACAGGTAGTATTGATGATAAATCTAATGCAGCTGTAGAAGTCAGTTACTTTGAAGCCATCATAATTGGCGGACAAATGACCCTTCTTAATCTTGAATAAATTAATGTACGATATCGCATGGCAATCTAAAGATGATGTTGCACGACTACCATTGACATTCCCAGAAGATCGACCATTTCTCTTATCTTTATTTCCATAAAAAAAAGTCACGTCTTCTCGACATGACCATCCTTTTACATATAAATTTAATGGCTACTCTCGTCTGGATGTTGATAAATAATTAAGGCAGAATGGATGACCGTTTGTTCTCCGATATAAAGGGTATTGTATTTGATATCAAGTATGAAAAAGTAACTTAAATCTAATAAAGCCCGATTAATATCATGTTCAAATTGCACAATATCGTTGTTTTGAATTGTCACAACTTGAGTCGTTTGTGTCATTGCCCACACCCCTTTTCTTTAATAAAGGGTATGAAAGTCAGTATAAAAATATTGGAGCTTTTTAGCTCCAATATTTTTTAGTACATCGTTAAATATTCCTCACGCTCCCAGTTATGGACCCGTGTGCGGTATTTATCCCATTCGATTTCTTTGGCAACATTAAACTTTTCATAAATATGATCACCTAGAGCATCTCGTACAACTGAATCCATTTCTAATTCAATTAACGCATGTTCTAATGAAGAGGGTAAGCTATCAATGCCATTTAATTCACGCTCTGGACCTGTCATTTTATAAATATTTCGATCTACCGCTGCTGGAGGCGTTAAATCCTTGCGTATGCCATCAAGCCCCGAAGCCAAGATCACAGCCATTGCTAAATAAGGATTCGCCGCTGGATCCACTGAACGTAATTCAACACGTGTTGATAATCCTCTAGCTGCTGGTATACGAATAAGTGGTGAACGGTTTTGAGCAGACCAAGCAACATAGCATGGGGCCTCATAGCCTGGGACTAATCGTTTATAAGAATTAACAAGTGGATTCGTAATTGCCGTAAATCCGTGTACATGCTGGATGATTCCTGCCATAAAGCTACGAGCTGTTGCACTTAATTGAAGTTCTGCGTGTTCATCATAAAATGCATTTTTATCCCCTTCAAATAATGATAGATTAAAATGCATACCAGAGCCGTTAACTCCGAATAATGGCTTCGGCATAAATGTTGCATGTAGCCCATGCTGTGCAGCGATTGTTTTTACGACTAATTTAAATGTTTGAATATTGTCGCATGCTTCAATGGCACTAGCATATTTAAAATCAATTTCATGCTGTCCAGGTGCTACTTCATGGTGAGATGCCTCAATTTCAAAGCCCATCCCTTCTAGCTCTAAAACAATATCCCGACGACAATTCTCTCCTAAATCTGTCGGAGCTAAGTCAAAATAACCTCCGCTGTCATTTAGCTCAAGTGTCGGATGCCCCTTTTCATCCAGCTTAAAAAGGAAAAATTCTGGCTCTGGGCCCAAGTTAAAGGAAGTGAAACCTAACTCCTCCATTTCCTTTAAAACGCGCTTTAAATTGGAGCGTGGGTCTCCTTCAAATGGTGACCCATCTGGCCTTGCAATATCGCATATAAGGCGTGCCACCTTACCTTTTTCAGCTGTCCAAGGAAAAATGACAAATGTATTGAAATCTGGTCTCAAGTACATATCAGACTCCTCTATACGTACAAAGCCTTCAATCGAAGAGCCATCAAACATAACCTTATTGTCTAAAGCTTTTTCTAATTGACTCACAGGTACTTCTACATTTTTAATCGTTCCTAATATATCAGTAAATTGTAGGCGAATAAACTTCACATTTTCTTCCTTTACTCGGCGTATAATACCTTCTTTTGTATAATGTTTCATTTTCCACCACTCCAATGTAAATTTAGTTAACACATTTTTTATAACTGCTTTTAAAATACATCATTTTATTGTTATTAGCAATATGTATGTAAAGTTTTATAACATCGTTTTTTTAGAATATATTTATCTTGAATTTCGATACATAAAAAAGGCGTACCCATTTACTAAATGGATACACCTTATATATATTTTTAAAATTGAAATAGCATATTAACGAATACTACGAGTATGACAGCAGGTACTATGATTAACATTAACATCCTGTAAATCGCATAATACCCCTGCCCCATCTGGCTTCCCATTAGCAGTTCTCTTTTCACAAATTCCTTATCCACTACATATGCAATAAAAATCGCAATGGACAAGTTACCCAATGGCAGCATTAAGTTTGATACTAAAAAGTCAGTTGCATCAAAAATATTCTTCCCAAAAACCGATACATCCGCTAGCAGGCTAGAGGAAAGGGATGCTGGGATGGCCGCAAGAAAGACGACTATACCTAGGCAAGAAGTCCATACGAGACGAGACTTCTGACTATTTTCCATAAATGCCGCAACAATAATTTCGTATAAACTAAACGAGGACGTTAATGTGGCAAATAAGAATAATAATAAAAACATCGCTAAAAATACTTCCCCAAATGGCATTTGGCTAAATGCTGTCGGTAACACCATAAATAACAAGCCTGGCCCAGCTGCCGGCTCTAAATCAAAAGCAAAAACGACCGGGAAGATAGCTAGTCCAGCTAAAAATGAAACAAGTACCGTTAGCATAACGACGGAGCCTGCTGAATTCGGTAAACTCACATCTTTTTTGAGGTAGGAACTATATGTAACAAGGCAAGAAAATCCAACGGCTAACCCAAAGAAGGATTGCCCTAAAGCTTCTAATAAGGCTTTTCCGGTAATATTTGAAAAATCAGGCCATAAAAAGAATTTTACCCCGTCCATGGCGCCATCTAATGTGACAGCACGTATCACTAGGACAATGAACATAATAAAGAGCAATGGCATCATCCATTTATTCGCCTTTTCAATACCATTTTGGACACCTAACGAAATAACAAGTACGTTTGCTAATGTAAACAAAGCCAAACCTACAATTGTAATCCAAGGTGTACCAATTATCTTTCCAAATAGTTCTCCAGGATCAATAGCCGGATCAATGACAGCACCCGCTACGCCTAGCCCACTATAAATAAAAATCCAGCCACCGACAACGCTATAAAATGTTAGTAATAAAAAACATCCGAGAACACCCATGCGGCCAATCCATGCCCATCCCTTTTTCGTAGGAGCAATTTTTTTATAGGCAGTAATTGCCTCTGACTGTGTACCTCGTCCTAAAATATATTCAGATAATAGCATCGGGAGCCCAATTAACAATGTAAACAATACAAAGATTAAGAAAAACGCCCCTCCGCCACTTTGTCCGGTTACATACGGAAGCTTCCAAATCGCTCCTAGTCCTATTGCAGCACCTGCTGATGCTAAAATAAATCCTAACTTACTAGACCACTGTCCTTTTTTTCCACTCATCTCTTCAAACTCCTCTAACTTTCTAAACTCTTCTCTAATTTTACATGAAATTATAGCTTTCGACTAGGTATTACTAAAAAAGAACTAGTTATACTTGGACAACCCATTACCTTTTTCTATTTTTTCTACATTTCGCCATAAAAAAGCCTCGAGTTCATCCCTCGAGGCTTAGTACATTTTATTTTGTTATATACATAGAACGCTGGCGGTCAATCCATTTACGCATTGTCGTAAATAATAACGCCATAATACCCGTTAATAAAATCCCTTTGACAATATTAAATGGTAAAATACCAGCGATAATCATTTTATAAAGTGAGTCACCTACAACAGGCTCCATTCCTAAGAAGTAAGTGTACATTGGTAAAAATACAGCATAGTTTAAAACACTCATTCCTACTGCCATCACAACTGTTCCTATTGCTAAACCTCCAACAAGACCAGCGATTGTTTTAAATCGATTAAAAATAAAGCTTACTGGCAAGATGAATAAAATACCTGTTACAAAATTGGCCATATGCCCTACCGGAACGCCTGTTGGAGTGCCTGAGAAAATCCAATCCAACACATTTTTAAACAATTCTACTAAAATACCAGCTACAGGTCCCATTGTGATTGCTGCAAGCAAGGCAGGCATATCACTGAAATCCACTTCCAAAAATGCTGGGAATGGCGGAATTGGGAAATTAAAAAGCATTAATAAAAATGAAATACTGCTCAGCATCCCAATCGTAATAAACGATTGAAGTTTGACATTTTTCTTCATAGAAAACTCTCTCCTCTTTGCTGATTCAATCTCGCAAGAAGAAAGGTGACGATCTTTCAATTGTTTCATGAAAAAACCCTTATGCGTTTAATAAAGCATAAGGGAGAAAGGCATAACGAATAAGCGTCCTCATCAACTAATTTTTGAGCACAGTTTAATAAAACATACAAAAAAGCGCTCGGTCATAGTTCATTTCATGACAATGAATGACGATCGTACCTTCATCTTCTCCCATCCAGACTTTAACTGTCGGCCTTGGAATTTCACCAAGTCAGCCATGCGAAAATTCGCACAGGTCGCGGGCTGAAGAGTTTAACATAAATCAAGCGAGCTAATGAATATATTCACTAGCGATTTATGACTCTATTACCGCCGGTCGGGATTTTCACCCTGCCCCGAAGATGAATCATATTATTTTATACTACAGCTTTACTATAATGAATTACGAAGTAAAAGTAAATAGTTCTGCTCAAAAAATCCGATTAAATTGCTATGTTTTATAAATAGAAAAGGCACTCCCGCCATACAGGAATGCCTCTCTTGTTTTTTTCTTCCTTCGACTATGGTAAAAATTGTTTATTTGGTCCCACTGGCTTTGGTAAATAACCCTTCAAATCAAAGCCTTCCCAGCTTTCTTGCACAACATTATCTAAAAGGAGCTGTTGATTAAAGCTAGCAGCAGTTAACATCATGGCCTCAATTAATTGAGTAGCTCGTATTGGTTCCATAGATGTTAAATCAAGCGGAATATCAAAAGTAACAACGACACCTTCCGCTTGTTCAGTGACTGTGTATGTTACATTTTCAGGCACTACGGATGTATAGACATCATCATTTTTATTTTTCATCAGTGTAAGTGCCTCTGTGACTGTCTCAAAAGATTGACGGAAATCTGGTGATAAATATTCTGCACCATTGGAATCATGGTACAAGTAATAATTATAGTGCTTTGCATTCGTTAAGGACATTCCTTGACTTGGCTCACCTTCTTGAGAAAACTCATACGGGGTTCCATCTTCATTTTGGATTTCCACTTCGGTGTATTCAGAGTCCGAGAATGTGTCTTCCATTGTGCCTTTATATTCATTTACTGCAGCAGAGGCAACATCATAGTCATTCCCCTTTGGCAAGACATGGATAAGCTTATCATCCTTTTCCTTCAGCTCACCTTTATAAGGATGATACTCTGTAAACCCTTTGGCCTCCTCGTCAATTTGAGGAGCATACTTTTCATATATCCGTAAGGTAGAAGGCTTCTCTTCTCCAAAATCCGTAGCCACACGTTCATTTGGAATCACATACGTCATAGGAACACTTTCCGCATCACGCCCTGCCAAACCAATACGGAATACGACAGCATCTTTTACATCCTCCTCATAGACAGATGTACGTAAAGATAAAATGCGCTCATGTTCCGCAACAATACTTTTGGAATCCAGCATTTCATCCTGCGTGGCCGCTTCCTTTGCTGCTGAATCCTCTTGCATCGTCGAAAACTGAGCCGTTTCAGGCATACTCGCTTGATCTTTTTGCTCACCTTGATTGTTCTTCAATATTGTGCCAACTAGTATTGTTAGCACAAAGACTGCGGCTACACTCATATAAATCTGCATATTACGTACTTTTGATTTCGTCGCAGGCTTTTGAATGATAGCACCTTCCTGTTGAGATGGTTCATCTTCTATAGGTTCTTGCATAGCTTCTTGAAGGTGGATATTATCTTGCAAGCGAGCATCTGCCATTAACCGATTTAATATATCTTCTTTCGAACGGTGGTCAGAAAGCTTAGGGGCATTGTTCAGTACATGTTCAAGCTGCTCATCATCAAATGCCTTATGTGTCATTGCCGTTTCGCCTCCTGTTCTCTGATCGGCTGTAGCTGTTGCCTTAAAAATTTAATGGCTCGATGCTGGGTTGTTTTTACCTTCGCTTCTGTCCAATCAAGTATTTGCGCCGTTTCTGCAATCGATAAATCCTGGAAATAGCGCATAATAATGACCATTTTTTGATCGCCAGTACAGTTTTCTAATGCTGACTCTACTTGCATAAATTCATCACTGGCCTGTAGCATTTCCTCCGGTGATGGTGTGTTTGAATGGAGCTGTTCCGTTTCCCAGTCAAAGAAATCAAGCGAATGCTTCTGACGCACTGCTTGCTTTCTAAAATGATCAATCGCAACATTTTTGGCTATTGCAAAAAGCCATGTTTTCTCACTACTATTGCCTGCAAATTGATCGTATGAGCGCAATACTCTTACATAAACTTCATGCGCTAAATCTTCAGCAAGTGTACGGTTTTTTACTAGATAGATTAGAAACTGGAACACGTCTTGATGATAGGCATCGTATAGTCGATGGAACACGGAGTCATTCAATGCACTCCACCCCCGTTCTATATTATTTGTCGTCTTACATTCACAGAAGTTACAGTCAATTAATAACAAACCATGTTATTAATCGAACGGTAAATAAAATGTGAAGGTAGTACCTTCCTTAAGCACACTATCTACCATAATATTTCCTGAGTGTGCCTTTATAATATTTCGTGCAATGGCTAAGCCAAGTCCCGTACCACCCTTAGATCGAGTACGTGCCTTATCTGCTTTATAAAAGCGTTCAAAGACATAAGGTAAATCATCTTGAGGAATACCATGTCCTGTATCTTGAACAGAAATTTTAGCGAATGTTGGCTCCTGCTCCACTTTTACTGTGACAGATCCCTCTTCCGTATGTCTTAGTGCATTGTCGACTAAATTTGTGAGTACTTGCTCGATGCGATCCTCATCTATATTAATCATCGCATCGTCATTAAATTCACTATCAAATAGTAGACGAATATGCTTTTCTTTTGCAACCTGTGCAAATTTTTGGGTAATACGTTCGAATGTAGAATTAATTGGCAATTCATCTTTATAGAGTGTCATATGCCCTGATTCCATGCGTGCTAAATCTAATAAATCCGTGACAAGGCGACCCATTCGTTTGGATTCATCATAAATAATTTTTGTTATTTCATTACGTTCTTCCAGATCTTGAATAAAATCATCATCCATCAATGCTTCAGAATAGCCTTGAAGCATGGCGATTGGCGTCCGCAATTCATGAGAGACGTTCGCAATAAAATCGGATCGAAGTTTTTCTAAGCGGTGTTGTTCAGTCATATCACGAATAACAGCGACTGCACCACGAATGTTTTCTCCACTATAAAGAGGACTAATTGTAAACGTATAGTAATTACCATCCATTTCAATTTCCTCTTCTAGCTTATCCTCAAACATGAGTACATGATCCAGCATATGATACAGCTCTGGCGGTATTGGCTTCGCACTTTGTGAGCCTTTGTTTACAAACCATTTTTGCATCAGACGTTCCGCTGGTGGATTACTTAATAATATTGTACGGTCGCGATTAAATGTAATCACTGCATCTGTCATAGATGTCAAAATATTGGATAGCTGTTCATTCTCTTGATTGATGACCTCTAAATTATGCTTTAATTGACGACCCATTTGATTGAAAGCAACTGCAAGCTGTCCAATTTCATCATTTTGAGTCGTAGGCATTTTCGCTTCAAAATTCCCTTTTGCAATTTCAAATGCCAGCTCACGCATTTTTCTAAGTGGAGAAGTAATACGTGAAGACAAGAAGAACGCAAAAAATGTAGTCAAGACAAATGCTATGAAAGCTGCCAAAAAGACAATTTTCGTCGTTTCCTTGGACGTTTTATGTAGGGCATCGGGGCTTTGATAGATGAAAACTGCTCCATGTACAGCATTCTCTACATTTAATGGGAAACCAAGTACAACGTAAGATTCCATTTTCTCTTGATCTGTAGAGGAGGGCATCATCATTTCTTTAGTAATTGGTTCATCTGATTGAAAAACCTCACGGAAAGATTTATTTGCCAAAATAGTATCTTGAATTTCCTTTTTATTGAGTCCCTCTTGCATGGCAAAGGATACCTCTACATGGCTGATTGCGATTAGTGCGTTGGTGCCTTTAGGTAAAATATCTTTTAATAATTCCGAAGTCGATTCAGCTGTTTCATTGTCATCCACTATACTTGCCACAGTGGCAGCGGTTTGACGTAAAGATATTTCCGCTTGCTGCATATGGTAGTTTTGAAGAAATTCAAGCATTAATACCGTGAAAACAAATAATACAAATGAAACGAGAAGCAATATGGTTACCCATAGCTTCCCGACAACACTATTCCATATTCTATTCATTGACAACCTCAAATTTGTAACCAACGCCCCAAACCGTCACGATCATTTTAGCAGCGTTTTCAGAAACACGGTTGAGCTTTTCACGCAAACGTTTTACGTGTGTGTCAACTGTACGTAAATCACCAAAGAAATCGTAATGCCAAACCTCTTTTAGTAGTTGTTCACGGTCAAATACTTTGTCTGGCGATTTCGCTAAGAAGTAAAGTAATTCATACTCTTTTGGTGTTAAATTCACCTCAATGCCCTCTGCCGTTACACGGTGTGCATCATGATCGATCATCAAATGCTGGAACACCACTAAATCTTTTGAAGAGGATGCATTTGTCGTTGGTGAGAATGCCTGTGAACGACGTAAAATGGCCTTCACACGTAACACTACCTCACGAGGACTAAATGGTTTTACAATATAATCATCTGCTCCTAGCTCGAAGCCTTGAACACGATTAGCTTCCTCGCCTTTAGCAGTTAATAAAATAATAGGAGTTGCAGCGCGTTCACGAATTTCTGCACACACTTCTAGCCCATCTTTTTCAGGCATCATAATATCAAGTAAAATACAGTGATATTCTTTTTCTAAAGATTTTTCGATCGCTTGTTCACCATTTTCTGCCTCGTCAACAAGGTATCCTTCTCGCTCCAGATACATTTTTAATAAGCGGCGAATTCGATCCTCGTCATCTACTACTAATACTGAAATATTTTCTGACACTTTCACGATCCCTCTCTTCCAATCTTTCTCTAACTTCTATTGTACATGGTGTGACACATATTGAAAAGAAAAGAAAGCCTCTTCGCTAGAGCGAAAAGGCTTGTTGTTTCACAGGTTATGCGTAGGAGTGTAAACCTGCAAGAATTAAGTTAACAGCAATTAGGTTAAATAATATAATACCAAAACCAATTAATGCTAACCAAGCAGATTTTTGACCTTCCCAGCCTTTTGATAAACGTAAATGTAGGAATGCCGCATAGAATAACCATGTAATAAGAGCCCATACTTCCTTAGGATCCCATCCCCAGAAGCGACTCCAAGCAATTTGCGCCCAAATCATCGCAAAGATTAAAGCACCTAGGGAGAATACAGGGAAACCAATTAGCACTGAACGATAACCAATTTCATCAAGTAATTGTAAATTAACACGCTTCACAAGTGGTTGGAAAATAGCACTTATTCGACGACGTGCAATTAAGCGAATTAATAAATACAATACTGACCCTACTAATAATGACCAAAAGACAGTTGTTAATTTCTTCGCATTAATTAATGCTGGCATTTCTACTATTGGTGACATGCCATGCTCTTCAACCGCCTCATACTCATTCATACCGAAAACTGGTGGTAAATTGTAAATGATTTTACGCGTAGTTCCTTCTTTATCCACATAATTGTAGCTAGATTCATAATCCATTGCACTGAATGTAGATGTCACAGCGACAAACCCAACAACTACTACAAGACAGTACATAACGGCTTCTAACCAAAATCGTTGTTTAGAAGGCTTCGTTAAATCTACAACCTTTAATAAGTAAATAAGTCCAGCCACAGCACTGATCGCTAAAATAGATTGCCCTAATGCCGCTGTAATCACGTGAATTGTTAACCAATGGCTTTGTAATGAGGGCACTAATGGACTTACTTCTTTCGGGAACATTGAAGCATAAGCGATAATTAAAAGTGCTACTGGTAATGCTACCAATCCAAGTGCAGATAAACGATAAATAAAGTAAATTAAAATAAACGCACCAACAATGAACATACCAAAGGCAGTTGTAAATTCAAACATATTACTTACTGGCGCATGTCCAGTATAAATCCATCGTGTAATAAAGTAGGCAAGCTGTGATACAAATCCAATAATTGTTACCACAATGGCAAGCTTACCCCATTTACCAGTGTTTTTACCTGTAGCATTCGCTTGTTTAATGGAACCACCAAATAATAACGTCGCAACTAAATAAGCAATAAAAGCTACAAATAACAGGTTTCCACTTATGTCAATCAAACTCATAAGGTGTTGTCACCTTCCTTTTCTTTAATGCCACCATCAGTGGACTCTTCGTCAGCCTCTTCTTTCTCTAACTGATCTTTGTATGAAGGCAATGCAGCAAATGCTGTAACAGCATCTAAATCCTTTTTCATGCTGAACATATTTTTATTAACATGGGCAGCCATTAAAACACGGCCATCCGGCTCTACTTGAAGCCATAAACGACGGTGATTCCAGTAAGATCCAATTACGACACCAATCATAAAGATAACGCCACCAACAAATAAGATAGGAATTGTACTATCTTTACGAACCGTAATACCAGACATATCACGCATCTCTGCTGCAGCAAATTTCATTCTATATTGATTTTCCCCCAGCGGTTCTAGTGGTGGCTGCATAATTTCCACAAAGCTTACTTCGCCTTCTGGTGTTTCTGGCGTAGTCATTTTAAATAAAAATGCTGGATTATTTGGAATCGATGTTTTTGTTTGGGGTTCTCCATTTTCAAAGCCATCAAAATCTGGTGTATAAACTAGAATTTGCACGGAAGACCCATTACCTAAATCATATTCTTTTTTAGGATTTGTTAAATCAATTTCCACTTTACCAAGTGATTTTTCACTCGCCTTATTAATTAATTCAAAATTCATTTGCTTTAATTCATTCAGACGATAATCCATTTGATAAAGAGCATAGCCATCTTCTTTTAATGGGTGATTGACACGAATCGAATAATCTTTAACTTTTTCCAGATTTTCCGTATCACCCGGGATTGCATCTTTAGGCTGTTTGTAAAGCGTAATGTCAGTTTGGAAGTTTTTTGCAACCACATTAACATTTTGCTTTACTTGCTCTCCTTGGGGTTCATTATCATGAGTTTCTAAAATAAAATCTCTGTTTTCAATGAAATAACCGTCCATGCCAGTAATAGCACGTGTTTCTCCCTCGCGGACCCATATCGACTCATCCACATAGAAGCCTGGTACAAGACGTAACATAACCCCACTTATGAAGATAATGAGCCCAACATGGTTTATGTACGGACCGTAACGAGAAAAGCGACCTTTTTCAGCTAAGAGAGCGCTACCATCTCGACGGACAGAGTATCTCATTTCAGTCATCTTTTGAGCCACTTTATCAAGCGTTTCCTCAGCGTCAGCCGTTATTTGACCCTCACCAAAAATGCGTTGACGCTTCATAAAGCTTTCATGTCTTTTAACACGTTGATTCTTTAGAGATTTATAGAGCGGGATTCCTCGGTCCAGACTGGCTACAATAATTGACACAGCTAACATGCCAACTAAAATTTGGAACCACCATGAACTATATAAATCTGAGAGTCCTAGCGTGTAATAAATTTTACCGAACGTACCATATACGTCAGCGTAATAAGCTCCCTTCTCCATATCAGAGGCTTTTACGTAAAACTCTTGTGGTAGTAATGTTCCGATTGAAGCAGCAATTAATGTGATAATAATTAAAGATATACCCACTTTAACACTCGAGAAGAAATTCCAAATTTTGTCGACAATCGATTTATTATAAGTCTTAGAACGAATGGCAGTACCATCATAGCGCATATCGACAACTTTATTTTGCTTCTCTTCTTCCGTTAAAGGACGACCACATTTCTCACAGAGCTTCGTGCCGTAAGGATTACTATGACCACAAGCACAAATGATTTTTTCCATCGTCATTTACTCCTTATTTCGGCTTCACTAATTCCATGTACGAAGCAATATTTGCATCTGTCATTTCACCAGTAATAATTTTTGCCACTTTTCCTTCTGGATCAATTAACACTGTAGCAGGTAATTGACCTACGTTATAAGCAGTCATAACACTTTTTGTTTTATCAATGACAACTGGGAAAGACAATTTATATCGATCAACAAAATTCTGAACTTCAAAATCTGTTTGAGCGATATTGACCGCTAAAGTTTGTACACCTTGATCTTTAAATATTTGATACTGTCTGTCCATCGCAGGCATTTCCTTTTCACACGGCTTACACCAAGTTCCCCAGAAATTTAAAAATACCCCTTGTCCTTTATAATCCGACAATTTATGTTTTTCACCGTTTAAATCTACTAACGTGAAGTCAGGTGCTTCTGAGCCAACTGCTACTAACTCTACTTTTTCCTTTGTTGCTGTTCCATATACCGTGTACCCGATTGCCAATGCTAATACTGCTAAAATGACAGTCCGTAGTACGAGACGCTTTTTCTTTTTCTCCAAGTTAATAAACCCCCTATCATTTACGACTTTGCGTAAACATTGTAGACATGAAGCTTTTACATTATAAAGACTTTAGCATAGAACTTTTTCATTTTATAAACGTCTTTACGTATGTACAAACATCTATGAAAATTGTACGTTAACGATGTACGAAGTTCTTCTGGCTAAAATGTAACTAGGTGTACTATTCTCACCTATTATAGCAAAATGATACAAAAACACTTAGCTATTAATTATGAATGATTTATGAACGATTTCACCAAAAAGAAAGTGAAAATAGTTTTTATTACCTTTTAAGGTACTATCACTTTCTTCTGGCAAATTATTTAATCCAGTTTCCCTGTCTCTGCTAACACGCGTAATTGCTTGACTTCGTGCTTCGACAATTCACGGAACTCACCTGGTGCAAGGCCAAATAAATCTAAAAAGGCAAATCGTTCACGTTTTAATTTGACAACAGGTGTACCAATTGCTTCAAACATACGTCGAACTTGGCGATTACGGCCTTCATGAATTGTAATTTCGCAAATTGCCTTGCCAGCTTTTTCGTCAAAGGACGTCATACTTACTTTGGCAGGTGCAGTTTTGCCATCCTCTAATTTAATACCACGTTGAAGCTTTTTCAGACCTTCAATTGTTGGAATACCTTTGACACGAGCGATATACGTTTTGTCAATTTTAAATTTCGGATGCGTCAACATATAGGAAAATTCTCCATCATTTGTTAATAGCAATAATCCAGATGTATCGTAATCAAGACGACCAACTGGGAAAATACGTTGCGGAATATGATGAAATAAATCTGTGACAGTTTTGCGTCCTTTATCATCCGTCACGGCCGAAATTGTTCCGCGTGGTTTATACAGTAAGAAATAAACTTTATCTTCTTTTTCAAGCTTTACGCCTTCCACTTCAATTGTATCTGAGTTAGACACCTTTGTTCCTAATTCACGGATAACTTTACCGTTCACTTTAACTTTACCTTCTAGTATCAATTGCTCTGCTTTTCGCCTTGAAGCAATCCCCGCATAGGCAATGACTTTCTGTAATCTTTCCATTTCTTCACCTCTAGTTTTCTTTCACATTAACAATTTCGTCGAAAATCGATTTCTCGTTCAATTGAATAGGGTTAATTTTCCCGCTAATCTGTGAAAATTATGTCATACTTTAGCGTAATATTAAAGAAAAACAAATTTCACATTCATTGTTGGAGTATTCGTAATACTTTTTCATTAGCGCATTGAACACCATATTGATCAATATTAGAATAGAATTTTCCTTGCACCATGCTAGTAGTATACTCTTTTTACCAAAAAGCAAATCGTTTTAAAAAAATGTTTATATTTCCTGTTTGCACTCCGATGTAGTGGAAATTTTTGTAGAACAAAAAAATCAGCCAATCGTTTTTCAACGATCCGCTGATTCAACTTTTACTGGTATTGCATAAATACGTTCTTCGCCTAGAAAGATGGATAAGACAGCTTCCTGACGCTTTCTTGAAACATGTAAAACTTGCCGCACTTGCGCTTTTTCCTCTTTATTTAACTGCAGGCGAACTGGCTCTTCTAATCGAATAGCCAACTTTTTATTCACGTTGTATTTGCCCTTCTTCACCACTGTTTCAAGATCATAATCTGTCCACACTTGATTGGAAAAGCTTCGATGAACATTCCAATCATCCGATACATTTAACGTGACAACTATGCAGGTTTGCCCGTCCTTTTGAAAGGCTGTTGCAAGCGTACGACCAGCTACCTTTGTAAAACCTGTTTTACCTGCATAAGCAACGCCAGTAGCAGATTTTAAAGAACTCACAGGCTGCTCCGTCTCATCATCAATTTCCGCAGCCATTCCTGAGCCTTCTCTTAATAGTCGATGCTTATTTTCCCATAGCATGCCGTTCACCGTATTCGCTCGATAAAGAACCGTTGAAGCAATTTTTTCAAATGTTTTGTTTTGCAAGGCAACTCTTAGCATCTCGGCTGTATCCCTTGCAGAAGATAAGTGGTCTTCATGATGTAAGCCAGAGGGGTTCATAAAAACCGTATTGGTAAGACCCGCAATAACAGCTCTTTCATTCATTAATTTGACAAAGCCTTCTACAGAACCACCTACATGCTCTGCCAAAGCAGTCGCAGCATCATTGCCTGAACGCAGCATTAAACCATATAATAACGTTTCTACGGTCACCGTTTCGCCTGCCTGCAAATAAATGGAGCTCCCTTCAGCCATGGCAGCCTTAGGTGAAATGACAACTTCCTCTTGCAAATCACTATTTTCGATGGCCACTAGGGCCGTCCAAATCTTCGTTAAGCTAGCAATTGGTAGCCGTTCATTACTATTTGAACCTATTAATACGCGACCTGTATCTCCATCTAAAACCGCGTAGCCACTTCCACCTCTCGCAAAGCTTGTTTGCGGAAGTATTACCATTAACACAATGATCATCAACATTATTAATCGAAATAACCGAAGCAACGAGCCACTCCTTATTCAATATGATAGGAAAGTATAGATTTATATTTATGTTGGTCGTTATGCTTTATTCCTATACATTACTTTGCACCATTAAACGCTTCTTGGAATTTAGTCATAAATAAATCGGTTTCTTGTTCATTTTCTGCAAGCTCTTCCTCAGGCAGAGGTGGCATTTCCTCTACGCTGTTTAAACCAAAATAATGTAAAAATTCTTTAGTTGTTCCATATAGGATAGCACGTCCAGTTCCCTCTGAACGTCCTACCTCTTTAATCAACCCTCTAGACACTAAAGTCTGAATAGGTCTTTCGCATTTAACACCTCGTAAATCTTCTATAGCTACCCTAGTAATTGGCTGTTTGTAAGCTACAATTGCTAATACCTCAAGAGAGGCTTGGGATAATGATTGTGCAGTAGGGTTTTCTACTAATCTTTGAATAGTATCTGCTAAATCGGATTTTGTAATAAGCTGAAAAACGCCTGCCATTTCTTTCACAGTTATTCCTCTAGCTAAATCTTCATCATAGACTTTTCGCAAGGCATCCATTGCCTGTATAATAATCTCATCCTGTTCACCTAACAGCTGAGAAAGTTGTTTAATCGTTAAGCCATCATCTCCGACAACGAACAATAAGGCTTCAATTTTACTCTGTAACATCGATGTTTTCGTCATCTTCCCATTCCTCCTTCTGTAGGGTAACCATTAATTCTTCAAAGTTACCATCTTGCTCTACGATGACGACTTGACGTTTCATCAATTCAAGAAGGGATACAAACGTCAAAATAAGTGTCGGCTTATCTTCATAGGGAAAAAGCTCGAAAAATGATGCACGTCCACCTGTTGATCGTAAAGTATCTACAACCGAACGCATTTGATCCTTCACGGACCGTTCTTGCCTCGTTACTGTCGTTTTTAGAGGCTTCTTTAATTTTTTTCGACGCATCAATTTTTGAAATGCTCCAAGCATATCATAAATATTTACATTCAAATCAAACAAAGCCATTTGTTCATCTGAAGCTAAACCTGTTAAATCGGCTGGCGGCCTTGTAAATACTTGTGCTCGATCTGTTTCAAGCTCTTGCAGATTGCTAGCAGCTTCCTTGTATTTCTTATACTCGATTAATCGCTGCACCAGCTCCTCACGCGGGTCTGGGCCATCTACTTCCAATTCGGCATCCTCCATTTCACCCTCATGAATAGGTAATAGCATACGGCTTTTAATCGCCAGCAGTGTTGCGGCCATTACTAAATATTCACTTGCTTCATTTAATTCCAATACTTGCATGGCATGTATATGGTCGATATATTGTTGTGTGATTTCAGCCATTGGGATATCATAGATATCAATTTCCAACCTGTGAATTAAATGCAATAATAGATCAAGAGGCCCTGAAAAGGCATCTAATTTTACTTCATAAGACATTATTTTACCACCCTGAGATTCTATGTTCTTATAGTATAGTGGAAAGGAGTTCAAAATGCATCCACAGCATCATACTTTATTTATCGAATACTGTGCTTATTTTAATGGCAATCAGGATTTTTTCGAATGCCATGAAGTGCTTGAGGAATATTGGAAGGAAATCGCGCCTGGTTATAAAATGCACCCATTGGTTGGCTATGTACAGCTCGCAACAGGCTTATACCATTGGCGGCGTGGTAATGATACTGGCGCTATACGAATTTTAGAAAAAGCACTTCATAATTTTCAACAAAATGAAGGTCATATCTTTTTCCATGAAATTAGTTATTATCAACTCCTGACCGAACTAAAAAATTGTCTCGCCGCGATCCAAGCAGGCAAGTCCTTCCATGCATTCCAGCTCCCCCTTTCACCCAAGTTGCTGGAATTAGCACTAGCGCGTATAGAAATTATGCCACCTAGTAACTCAAACTATCTTCTTCATAAGCATATGCTAAGGGATCGCTCACATATACTTGCAGAGCGACAAGAAAGCAAACAAAGAAAAAGTAGACGTTAATTTCCACTTTAGACAGACGCTTTCGGCTTGTGGAAATGAGTTGATTTCATCGCTTCCCTAGCTTCACTCTGACCAGAATCTCGATTTCATCGCTTTTCCCGCAGGTGTTGCCGGCTTTTATTCCATTCAACTAAACTTTGGCGATGCTAACCATTAATAGCCGAGTAGTGAATGAATGAACGTGGTCAATTAGTAGTTGACCACTTATAGAACGACAAAAACCATCGATAAGAGTTTACTCTCGATGGTCTTTGTTTACATTATGTGCAGACGATGTTACTCGTCTGCTTTTTTATCGATGCAATTGATACATTTTTGAACTAGTTGACGTGTTTCATCTGTCGCACGTACATTTTCATATTGGCCTAGCTCTCCTATTTCCTGAAGCATTTCCTTCGCAACACCCTCGCCTCTATAGGAAGGCACAACAGATACATGTTGGATCGTAGCAGTATTATTCTCATCTGTTACAAGCCCAACAATGCCAACATATTCATCATTTTTTTTCCATAAGTATAAAACCCAATTATCATCATTTTCATAGGAGTGGATGGTCTCGGTAAGCTTTTTTACGTCTTTTTCGTTCGGCATAAACGAAAGTAGCCCCATTGCTATTTTCTCTAAAGCTTTTTTATATCGAATTAACATATTTGTCTATTCCCTCTTTTTCTAGCTGTACATAATCTTTGACTATCCTACACGATTTGTACTTTTACCGCAAGCCAATTTCTGTCTTACGAACCAGGTCCGAGAATTCCTTTAGACGCCAACACCCAATAGACAATACCCCACAACACAATAAAAGTTGAAATGGATGCTAGTAATACCCATTTATTCTTTCTCAATTTTACTCACCCTTTTTTAAAGTTAGCGGGAGATCGTTTTGCACAATATCTTCATAACTTTCGCGGCGAATAGCTAATTGATGCTGTCCATTCTCTACAAATACAACAGCAGGTCTAGGAACACGGTTATAGTTACTTGCCATAGAATAACCATATGCGCCTGTACAGAAAATGGCTAAAATATCACCTGAAGCTGCATCTTGTAGTTTAGCATCAATAATTAATTTATCGCCAGATTCACATAATTTACCAGCAACCGTATAAATTTCATTTTTTGGCTCATTCGCTTTACTTGCAATGATTGCCTCATACTTAGCGTCGTATAATGCTGGGCGGATATTATCACTCATCCCACCATCTACAGCAATATATTTTCGCACATCTGGTACTGTTTTTTGTGATCCGATTGTATAAAGAGAAGTTCCTGCATCACCGACAAGTGATCGACCTGGTTCAATCCAAATTTCTGGCATTTTCAGTCCAAGTACAGTTGCTTTGTTTTTCACTACTGTAATCATGTCCTCTACATATACTTGTGGTTCAAGCGGTGCATCTTCTTCAGTATAACGAATACCAAAGCCCCCACCTAAGTTTAACACAGTACATGTAAATCCGTGAGCCTTGTTCCAATCAGAAATTTTGTCAATCAATTTTTCTCCTGCTAACCCAAAGCCAGCAGTGTCAAAAATTTGTGAGCCAATGTGACAATGTAAGCCCAATAGCTCTAGGAATTCATGGTTAAATGTTTGTTGGAATGCCTCATCCGCTTGACCATTGTTTAAGTCAAAACCAAATTTAGAATCAGCTTGACCTGTCGTAATGAAATCATGCGTATGTGCTTCAACCCCTGGTGTAACACGTAATAATATACGCATTTTTTGTTGACGACGTTCAGATATTTCTTTTAAAAGCTGAATCTCATAGAAATTATCTACAACAATACAACCGATTTTGGAGTCAAAAGCTAGCTCTAATTCTGAAATGCTTTTATTATTGCCATGGAAATGAATGCGCTCAGCTGGAAAACCTGCTTTTATGGCTGTAAATAATTCTCCACCTGATACAACATCCAAAGATAAGTTTTCTTCTGCTGCTAATTGATACACAGCTACACATGCAAATGCCTTTGAAGCATAAGCTACTTCTGCTTTTACGCCTAGTTTTTTAAACGTATCGATAAAGCTGCGAGCACGCTTACGAATAAGTGCAGTATCATACACAAAAAGTGGTGTACCGTACTCTTTGGCAAGCTCTAGTGTGTCTACCTGTCCAATTGTTAAATGACCATTCTCAGAAATCGCTTGTGTTCCATATAAATGCATGTGCATCTCTCCCTTTTCACTTCGTTCCATTCTGTCACTTTTACAGAAATATGATAGGATCTACCATTGGAAATAGAGCTATCCCATCAAAAATTAATTTCATCCAGCTTCAAGAGGCGTATGTATAAAACCTCCCTTTTGCTGAATGAAAATAATTTTTGCAAAAATCACAAAATACTATATGTGAACTTTATCACATGAAAAAAACGAGTGCAACGGCTCCTATGATCTTTTTCGCTGTTTGGAAGCGACTACATAAGGTCTTAATGCATCTGCCGTCATTGGGAAACGAATTAGGACACGTAGCATCGCCATTGGGAAGAATGGAACAAGCGGCCAAAAATAGGGTGCCTGCATTGGTCGTAATGAACATAAATACGTAAACACTAAGAATATGCCAATGAATAAACCATTAACTCCCCAAATACCTACCATAAGCAATAAGAATAACCTAAATATTTTTATGGAGATACTTAGCTCATAGGACGGAATAATAAAGATGAGAATAGCTGCAACAGCCGTATAGAGGACAACCTCTGCTGAGAACAGTCCCACATCGATCGCAATTTGACCAATAATTACCCCCGCAACCAAGCCCATCGCTGTAGACAGTGGTGTTGGAGTATGAATGGCGGCCATCCTCAAAAATTCAATACCAATATCTGCAATAAGTATTTGCAATAATAAGGGTACATGCGATTTCTCCTGCGTCCCTAAAAAAGAAAGAGCATCAGGAAGCAATGATTCATTTGTTGCAAATACATACCACAAAGGTAATAAAAGTAAACCCATAATGGCGCCGAAATACCGCATAAAACGTACAAATGTACCAACTAGTGGCGCCTGTCTATATTCCTCTGCATGCTGTAGTAAATGGAAAATCGTAATTGGCACAAGAATAACAGACGGTGAAGTATCTACCATTATGGCGATATGCCCTTCCAGTAAATGCGCCGCAGCAATATCTGGCCTTTCCGTGTAACGGACAAACGGAACTGGATGGAATTTTTGCTTAAACAGCCATTCTTCTAATGATTTATCAGCCATTGTCAAACCATCATGGTTAATTTGGTCAAGGCGCTGTCGTAATTTTTCGAGCATATCTTCATTGGCAACATCCTTCATATACGCTATGGCGACGTCGGTTTGGCCGATTTTGGATATTTTATGTAGCTCGAAACGTAAATTACTATTGCGAATCCGCCTACGAATTAAAGCTGTATTTTGAGATATTCCTTCTGTAAAACCATCCCTTGAGCCACGTATAACCTTTTCATTGTCGGGCTCCTCAGGGGAACGTCCTGGATAGTTTCTGAGCTCGGCAACGTAGCAATAGCCACTTTTAGTAATAAAGGTCACTTGCCCGCTTAAAATGGCTAATAAATAAGCTTTACGCTCAGTTTCCTCTGAACGTCCGTGAAAGTTAAAATAGGACTCGAAATACTCCTTCTCATCCTCCACATCAATTTCATAGTCCTCATCTGGGAGCATACTTGAAAGTAATTGTGTTAGGGCTTCTCCATCCACAAGTCCACTAATATAGGCACAAAGAACCGGCAAATCTTTGACAAATAAATGCTTAATTCCAACGTCAAATGATTCGCCGTCACCAAATTGCTCCTTAAGAAAATCTTCGGCTGCTTCTAAGTTGCTAAATAATTTATTTGTCATGCTGTCACCATTTTCTTAGATGTCTTTTTTTATTGCTTCTTGCTCTACAGTTGCGCTTGTAGCCATCCAACTTTTTAATTGAGCAAGAATTTTTTTCTCCAAACGGGATACTTGCACCTGTGATATGCCTAACCTATTTGCAATTTCAGTTTGCGTACAATCTGAAAAATAGCGTAAATAAATGATAGACTGTTCTCTCGGTTCAAGCCTTGTAAGCACTTCTTTAAGGGGGATATAATCAAATGGCTGCTCAGATTTTTCATCCTTCATTTGATCCATCAATGTGATGGAATCTCCTTCACTTTCATACAATTGCTCATGTAGAGATGCTGGATCTCTTAATGCATCCGATGCTGTCACGATTTCCTCGGTTGTCACACCAAGTACTTGTGCCAGCTCCTGTATCGTTGGCGGATGTTCATTCTTTTTAATAAATTCGTCTGTAGCATGTCGGATTTTAAAGTTCAGCTCCCGGATAGAGCGACTCACCTTCACCATGCCATCATCCCTTAAAAAGCGTTGAATCTCACCAATAATCATAGGTACTGCATAGGTTGAAAATTTAACATCATACGATAAATCAAACTTATCTACTGATTTCATGAGTCCTATGCAGCCTATCTGGAATAAATCCTCGAGCTCAACACCTCTCGTTGTAAAACGTTGAACAATGGACCACACAAGCCTCGTATTGCCTTCTACCATTCGTTTACGAGCCTCATGATCGCCCTTCTGTGCGCGTGCTATTAAATCACGCATTTCCTCCTGAGACAAAAGCTTTTCGGACGACTGTTCTAACGGCTTCACGATGATACCCTCACATTACCGCTGTGCGAACTGTGTAAAATTTCTTCGTAAATGTTACAGTTGTGCCTTCACGCCACTTGGACATAACTGTTAGCTGATCAGAAAAACTGTCCATAATCGTAAAGCCCATACCTGAGCGCTCCATTACACTTTTTGTAGTAAATAACGGCTCCATTGCTTGACTCACGTCTTCAATGCCTACCCCTTTATCCATCACAGACACCGTTACAATGTCATCTTCACGTTTAGCATGAACAGTAACAACACCTCTGCCATCCTCTTCATAGCCATGAATAATGGCATTGGAAACTGCTTCTGAGACGACTGTTTTAAATTCAGATAGCTCATCAATAGTTGGGTCTAATTGAGCAATAAAGCCAGTGACTGCTACACGGGCTAAGGCTTCATTTTCACTAAGTGCTAAAAAAGTTAATGTCATTTCGTTATCCATTTACAATCCCCCTTACGCGATCAATCGCTTGTTCCTCTGTTGCATCCATCATCCAAGGCCCTAAACCTGAAAATTGAAAAACTTTCCGCATGGTTGGCGATGGATTCAATAAAATAGTTCGCCCAGCAACTGCCTCTAACTCACGCATACGACCAAGCACTAAGCCTACTCCCGAACTATCCATAAAAGATAGCCCTTCTAAGTTCCATATGATGGTCGTCACAGTGCCTTGGAAAATTGCTGCAGAAATTTTCGCTCGAATTTGCTCTACTGCATGATGATCGAGCTCCCCAAATAAACGTATAACGACTGTCTCTCTTGTGACCATTTCTAATTGAAAATGCATGAACATCGCCTCCTCCTCGTGCAATTCCACATTTAATACGCTGA
The DNA here is from genome assembly GCF_058795135.1 of Lysinibacillus sp. GW823-FHT06C08. Lineage (NCBI taxonomy): Bacteria > Bacillati > Bacillota > Bacilli > Caryophanales > Bacillaceae > Lysinibacillus > Lysinibacillus sp. GW823-FHT06C08. Next base: position 971,766 of record NZ_JBXAHN010000001.1, on the reverse strand, counting down.
TTCCTTGCGGCTGACAGAACTAGTGCAAAGTCTTCTGAAATAGTGTCAAATCGACATACTTATAGCTTTTTAGGTTTAAGTGCAGTATGGGATAAGTGAACGTGTTTTAAACAAGCTGCTGTTATCTCAATATGAAATTTCTACGAAAATGTAAACATTTCATAGGTTTAATGTTGGAACGATAAAAAAAGCGAGAACCCTCGTATGTGAGAGCTCTCGCAAATAAAATGTTATGAAATTGTATAAGCTTGCTGTATTTTATGAATCGTATCTTGATCGATTTGGTTATTGGAATATAAATAAGCAATAATATCCCCATTTTTTACACGATCGCCTTTTTTAGCAATCAGCTGAATGCCTGCATCGTAATCCAGCGCAGATTCCTTCGTTAAACGTCCAGCACCTAGACTAACACTAGCTTCACCAACTAAAAGGGCATTAATTGTTTCCACAGTACCCTCTGTAACTGCCGTTACTGAAACTTTATGGGCTGTTTCATTTTGTACGATATCTGATACGTCCCCACCTTGAGCAACAATAAACTCCTCAAATTTAGCAGCGGCAGAACCATCTGCCAGTACGCGCTTAACAGCGGCTGTTGCTTCCGTTTCATCAACACCTGCGGCAACTTGATACATTAAAGAAGCAATGACTACACATTCATCTAGTAAATCCTCATGTGTTTCTTCCATACGACCGCTTAATAATGCATAGGCTTCCAATACCTCAAGTTTATTGCCAATCATTTTACCTAGTGGATTATCCATATCACTAATATGAGCAACAACTCTGCGCCCAAGTTTTTCCCCAATAGCTGTCATTGTATCAGCTAATCGCTGAGCTTCTTCTTGCGTTTTCATAAACGCTCCTGATCCACATTTAACATCTAGCACAATACCATCCGCACCACTAGCGATTTTTTTACTCATAATGGATGCAGCAATTAATGGAATCGAATCGACCGTTCCTGTCACGTCTCTTAATGCATACAACTTTTTGTCAGCTGGTACAAGATTGCCTGTTTGCCCAGCAACTGCAATTTTATGTCTATTGACATTGTCAATGAATTCCTGTGAGGAAAGCTCTGTTTTGAAGCCTTGGATTGACTCTAATTTATCGATTGTACCACCTGTAATACCTAGACCTTTACCACTAAACTTGGCTACTGGAATTCCTAGAGATGCAATAATAGGTGTGACCACAAGTGTTACTTTATCTCCAACGCCACCTGTTGAGTGTTTATCAATTTTAAAACCATCAATAGACGTTAAATCAATAACATCTCCTGATTCAATCATTGCTTTTGTTAAATAAAACGTTTCATCATCAGACATTCCTAAAAGTCGAATCGCCATTAACAGTGAGCTTGCTTGATAATCAGGAATCGAACCTGTCGTATAGCCATCTACAAAATACTGAATGTCAGCTTGTGAGAGCTCTAATCCTTGTTTTTTCTTTTCAAACAATTGCACCATATTCATTCTAAAATCCCCCTTATTTCAATTCTTGTAAGAAACTTTTGCCGAATGCTGGGGCCTCTACTTGGAAGTTCTCAGCCACTGTAGCTGCAATATCAGCAAAAGTTTCACGAAGCTCTAATTCAGCTCCACCATTAAAACGTGGAGAATAGACAATTAACGGTACATATTCACGTGTATGATCTGTGCCATGGAAGGTTGGGTCATTCCCGTGGTCTGCTGTAATAATTAATAAATCATCCTCTGACATTGCACTTGTAATTTCTGGTAGTCGTGCATCGAATTCTTGTAGAGCTTGTCCGTAGCCTAGTGGATCACGGCGATGTCCAAAATTAGCATCAAAGTCTACTAAGTTTAAGAAGCTCATTCCATGGAAATCACGGCGGACAACTTCAGCAAATTTGTCCATTCCATCCGTATTATTTTTAGTACGTACAGCATCTGTAACACCTTCACCGTTGAAAATATCAGAGATTTTACCAATTGCAATTACATCTAAGCCTGCGTCTTTCAAAACATTCATCGTTGTACGACCGAATGGCTTTAGTGCATAGTCATGTCGATTTGAAGTACGCGAGAAGTCCCCTGGAGTACCTATAAATGGACGTGCGATTACGCGACCCACTAAATATTCAGGCTGTAATGTTAATTCACGTGCAATTTCACAGATTTTATATAATTCATCTAATGGTATGATTTCCTCGTGAGCAGCAATTTGTAAAACTGGATCAGCTGATGTATAGACAATAATTGCTCCAGTTTCCATATGCTCTTTACCGAAGTCTTCTATAACCTGCGTACCACTTGCAGGTTGATTGCAAAGTACTTTACGACCCGTACGTTTTTCTAGCTCAGCAATCAACTCTGCAGGAAATCCATCCGGATATACTTTAAAAGGCTTATCAATATTCAACCCCATAATTTCCCAATGTCCTGTCATCGTATCTTTTCCGACAGAAGCTTCTTGCATTTTTCCATAGTATGCTTTCGGCTCATTTGTCGCTTGCATACCTTGCAGCGGCTCGATATTTGCCAAACCCATTGACTCCATTACTGGCATTGTAAGCCCATTCATTTTTTCAGCGATATGTCCTAATGTATGTGATCCTACATCGCCAAAATTTGCAGCATCTGGCGCTTCACCAATTCCTACAGAGTCCATCACAACTACATGGATTTTGTTAAACGGTTTATTCATTATTATTGCCTCCAATCTCATGACTCTATTTTACCAAAAAAATGCGAAAAATAAAGGTCAGACATCCGACCGAAAAAAATTTTCTGAAATTTTTAAGCACGGGGATGAAATTGCTTATATACTTCCGATAATCTTGTTTTGCTAATATGTGTATATATTTGCGTTGTTGAAATATCTGCATGACCTAGCATCTCTTGTACGGCGCGTAAATCAGCCCCATTTTCGACTAAATGAGTAGCAAAAGAGTGACGCAATGTATGTGGTGTTAACTCATGTTGGATGCCAGCTTTTAAAGCATGTTCCTTCATTAATTTCCAACAACCTTGTCTTGTTAAACGTTTCCCTCTTTGATTAATAAAAAACGCATCAGTTTTTGGATATTTTCCCTGTAATTGACCACGAGCATTGTTTAAATAGGTGCTTATGGCTGATAAGGCGCTTTTGCCAAGAGGAATGATTCTTTCTTTTCCACCCTTCCCAAACACCCGAACAAAGCCCATTGTTAAATGAATATCAGCTAAATCTAAAGCAATAAGCTCACTGATTCGCATACCTGAGCCATATAATAATTCAAGCATCGCTAAATCACGGATACCTTGTGGCTTACTTCGATTCGGCGCCGTCAATAAGGCTTCAATTTCTTCTATAGATAAAATATTCGGTAATTTTTGCTCAATTGTCGGCATTTCTAAGTGTACTGTTGGATCTGATTCAGCACGCTTTTCTCGGAGTAAAAATTGGTGGAAACTACGAATAGATGAAATATGGCGAGCAATCGTACGGCTTGTCTTCCCTTGTGCACGTAGTTGCTCTAAATGTCGTAGTATGGTCGTTCTTTCTACACGATTAAAATCAGCCATACCTTCTGCATTTTGCAAAAAATTCACATAGCTTTCTAAATCTCGGCGATAGGATGCTAATGTATTAACAGATAACTGCCGTTCCACTTGGATAAAATGGATATAATCCTCTACTGCATATTGAAATTCATTCATCACAACGCCCCCTTACTGTCAATTATTTTCTATTTTAGCATGGCTATTAGAAATGTGCTAAAGCCTCCTCTATTCGACATAAACCAACGGTAATAAGGATTTATTATTTCATAAAAAAACAAAAAACTGCCCGATTTAATCTATAACAGAGATTAAAACAGACAGCTTTTCGTTAATTTTCTTCATTCGATTCGTCGTTTTTATCATGACAGCGCCAGCATATGCCGTGGAAAGTTAGTCGGTGATCCTTTATGATAAAGTTCCAACGCTTTTCAACAACGGCTTCCACATCTTCAAGTAAATCTTCTTGAATTTCATCAACAGCTCCACATTCAATACAAACTAGATGATGGTGGAAATGGGCAGCTCCCTCTTGGCGTAGGTCATAGCGCGACACGCCATCGCCAAAGTTGATTTTGTCGACAATTTTGAGCTCAGTTAATAATTCTAACGTTCTATAAACAGTAGCTAGACCGATCTCTGGTGCTTTTTCTTTTACTAAAAGATATACATCCTCAGCACTTAGGTGGTCTTCTTCGTGCTCAAGCAAGACAGCAACTGTTGCTTCTCGCTGCGGCGTCAGCTTGTAACTAGCACTATGCAACTGTTTTTTTATACGATCAATTCGGCTCTCCATGTGACGCCCCCCTAAACTCTTTCCATTATACCAAAGGAGTAAATCCTATTACAAGATAGTGAATAGATTTCTAACATGTTCTACTTTTTTATCTGATCACAATGTCTGTCTATTAAACCCATCATTTTAACACATAAGAAACAACAATAAACTCAGCAACTATTATGATGAAAAATGCGATAAAATTCAACAAAATTGTCCGACCAGATACTTGTTTCCCGATTTTTCGCTTTGACCAAGCAGGTACAAGTAAATTGCATAGGACTAGCAACAATATACAATAGATAAGCTGAAATGGAAACCACCAAATCGTATAAAGCCAAAAAGCTTCAAGTTTTTGTAATAAAAAAACAGAACTAAAGCCAAAAAAAGTGGCACGCATGGCTACAGTTACACGTACTAAAACTTTTAAAACACTGTGAGTTGCTAGTAATAATACAAGACCTATGGAAATGGCGACAGGAAGCACTAAACGAAAAATCGAATGCCTGTCCCCATCGGCTAAACGAGGTTCTATAAATAAAATAAACGGTTCCGCTTTCGGTCCACCAAAAATATGAAAGAAAATAACGCCACAAACAAAGCTAACGGCAATGATGGAAGCGTGATAAAATATAGACACCGTACGAGACATAAACATGCTCCTTTTCTATCAAGGTTTGTACAGCTTATGCTCGTCCGTCTCTATTATGCTAAAGATTATTTTCTAAATGGGCAGCAAGCCAAAGTACAGCAAATGCAGTTTTAGCATCAAATATACGTTGATCTGCGACCATTGATTGTGCTACTTCCAACGAAACTTCTATAAGTTCGACAAACTCATCCTCATCTAATGCTGCTTTATTGTCGATGTTATACAAATCCTTCGCTACATATAGATGAATGACCTCGTCTGCAAATCCCGGCGACGTTGCAAATGTTTGTAAATATGTAAGGCTATGCGCGCCGTAGCCTGTCTCTTCCTCTAATTCACGGCGAGCTGTCATTGCTGGTTCTTCACCAGGTTCAAGTTTCCCTGCTGGAATTTCAACAATAGAACGTTCAAGTGCCTTACGATATTGCTCCACTAATACTAATTTACCCTCATCTGTCACGGCAATAACCGCAACCGCTCCAGGATGTTTAATAATTTCGCGCTTTGCAACCTGACCATCTGGCAACATGACATCATCAACTTGTAGTTTTACAATTTTTCCGTCATAGATTGGTGTCGTTTTTGTCGTTTTTTCCTCAAACTTTTTCATAGACGATAACCTCGCTTGTCCTTCAGATATGTTCATTGTACCATTACAAGTAAAGAAATCGAAGGAGGTCGTTTCATGAAAAAGAGGAAGCTTGGCACTAGTGAATTATTCATTTCTGAAATTAGTTTAGGAGGCATGTCACTTTCGACAGATAAAGAGCAAGCAGCTACTATTGTCGATATGGCATTAGATGCGGGCATAAATTATATGGATACTGCCGATTTATATGATTTAGGGGCTAATGAGGAGATCATTGGCGCGGCATTAGGAAAGCGTCGTCAAGAGATTATCCTTGCCACAAAGGTAGGTAATCGTTGGACTGAAGGTGTAGAAGGCTGGCAATGGGATGCTTCGCCATCTTATATAAAACAAGCTATTCATGCTAGTTTGAAACGGTTAGGGACGGACTACATCGATGTTTATCAGTTACACGGTGGTACAATCGAAGATGACTGGGATGGTATTATTGACACTTTTGAGGGCTTGAAAAAAGAAGGACTTATCCGTGAATATGGCATTTCCTCCATTCGTCCAAATGTTTTACAACGTTTTTTACCTGCAAGCTCTGCTAAAAGTGTCATGATGCAATATAGTGCATTAGATCGCCGCCCCGAAGAGTGGTTGGAGCTCATTGCGAACGAAGGTGCTTCTGTTGTAACTCGTGGCACAGTGGCAAAGGGCTTATTAACAAATAGCTGGCAGCAACGCCTTCAACGAGTAAACGGTTTTAACAACTATTCTTCAGAAGAGTTAACAACAACGTTAACAAACTTAGCTTCACAGTATAATGATTTACATGCATTGGCACTAGCCTTTAATTTAAAAGAGTCTGCAATCGCTTCTACAGTAATTGGAGCAAGTTCACAGGAGCAACTAGCACAGACCCTCTCTGCCTATGAAAATATGGCAGCTATAACCAATTTTGAAGCAGCAAATACGTTAACAAAAAATGAGCAATATGTAGAACATCGATGAAAAAGTGGTTAATCTTCATCATCTGTCTAGTTGTGCTTATCATTTCCTCGAGCATGACTTACGAACAACAAAGTATTTTACCAGAGCTTAAAGATTTATTAGCTAATAAACCTTTTGAAAAACAACTATCCGTTTTAAAGATCCCTTATTGGGACACAGTCGTATCAGTTGAAGAACGTGGTTATTTTCCATTTGTTGAATTTTTAATTCGTAAACTAACACATTTTATCGGTTTTGGATGCATTGCGCTTGGTTTGTACTTTGCATGGGGAAGACGCCGTTTTGCAGCAACTATTGCTATTACTGGAACGGCTTTTATTGCTATGCTTGATGAATTTCGTCAAAGCTTTACACCAGGTCGCATTATGAGCGGCCAAGATGTACTTGTTGATACAGCTGGAGCCATTATTTTTGTTGTTGTCGTTGTGGTCTTCAGGAAATTGTTGAAAAATAAAAGACAAAAGGCACTAGTTTAGCCTTTTGTCTTACCTATATAATCCTTATAGGAATCTCCAATAATAAAGAGACTCAGTTTCTTTATATAAGGTAGCCCCTGCTTTTTCTAAAACTCGATGGGAAGCGAAATTATCTTTTTCTGTATCTGCAATAATAGACTGAACATTTGGTTGATGATGTAGCCAGTTTATCATTGTTATAATGGTTTCTGTCATATAACCACGTCCTTGAAAACTAGGAAAGGTATAATAACCAATCACCACTTCCTGCCTCTCATTTGGCATCCCTTTTAGCATAATGCCCCCAATAGCACAATTCTGTTCTTTACATACAATTAACCAATTCGTATGCCAAATATAATTTTCTTCATCTTCCAAGACTTTGGAGCGTCTATAGTCCAATGCCTGTTTTAGCTCATCATCAATAATTCCCTCTAGCTTATGTAAAGAGAATTCAATTGCTAAATCATTCTCATGCTCAATTAGCAATTGTAAATAATTAGCATTTAAAGGAATTAATCTTAATCTTTTAGAATATAATTCAAACATCATTGTTCTCCTATCATAATTTAATCTACTTACTAAACTATAATAAGGTATATGTTATTGGCAGCGTCTCCCACATCATGAATTGTTACTTATATATTATCGACTTTTTCTGTATCCAAAAACAGTGAACCCACATACGCGAATTCACTGTTTCCTTATTAATATTTCGTGCCTTTATCGCCATACTCGTTTAATAATTCTTCAAACGATTTATTTTTTTCTCGTTGCTTACGTTCAAAAGCTAGTTTTGCTTGACGCTCTTCTTCTGCCGCCTGTTCTTTCACGGTTAAATCTTGCTTTGCCGCTTTTAATTTAGCTAACACATCGCCACCTAGTTGGTCTGCTAATGTGACTGCCTCCTGCTTTGGCAAGCTTGCTGTCATGCTATTGCTTGTCTGTTGTTGTTTTCGTTTCTTTCCCATTTCATTCACCTTCTTATTGACATCAAGGACGCTTTACTACTGTGGCTACACCTTGACCACCACCGATACATAATGTGGCTAAACCCATTTTCGCATCACGCTTTTCCATCTCATGTAAGAGTGTGACCAAAATACGAGCACCACTTGCACCGATCGGATGACCAAGAGCAATCGCGCCCCCGTTGACATTTAGTTTATCATGATTAAAGCGTAATTCACGATCAACAGCAATCGATTGTGCTGCAAATGCTTCATTTGCTTCAATTACATCTATTTCATCTAATGTTGCTGCTGCCTTTGCCAGTGCTTTTTGGACTGCTTTAACTGGACCAGTTCCCATAATTGCAGGATCTACTCCTACGCTTGCATTGGCTGAAATAATTGCCATTGGTTGAATACCAAGCTCTTGTGCCTTTTTCTTCGACATCACAACAACTGCCGCTGCCCCATCGTTAATGCCTGAAGCATTCGCCGCTGTTACGGAGCCAGCTTTTTTAAATGCGGGACGTAGCTTACCTAGAGATTCCTCTGTTACACCTGCACGTGGAAATTCATCCTTGGCGAATACAATAGGCTCTCCCTTACGCTGTAGAATCTCAACAGCGACGATTTCATTTTCAAATTTGCCTGCTGCAATTGCTGCCTCTGCGCGTTGCTGAGAACGAGCTGCAAAAGCATCCTGCTCTTCTCTTGAAATTTCATACTTATCACATAAATTTTCAGCTGTAATTCCCATATGATAATCATTAAAAGCACACCATAGACCATCATGGATCATAGTATCCACCACCTTTTGATCGCCCATTCGGAAGCCTTCACGCGCATTTTTTAAAACATAAGGTGCCTGGCTCATATTTTCAAAGCCACCAGCCACGATAATATCAGCATCACCTGCTAAAATAGCTTGCGTTGCTAAATGCACAGCTTTTAAACCTGATCCACATACTTTATTAATTGTTAATGCTGATACCTCATGTGGTAAACCAGCCTTTATCGCTGCCTGACGAGCTGGATTTTGTCCAAGACCAGCCGATAACACATTCCCCATAATGACCTCATCGACTTGTTCCCCTGCTACTCCTGCACGCGCTAAAGCGTCCTTAATAACAATGCTACCTAAAGTTACAGCTGGTACGTCTTTTAATGTCCCCTGAAATGAGCCTATAGCTGTTCGTACAGCACTCACGATTACTACCTCATTTATCATGTCCATTCTCCCCTTTTCCCCGTTCAAAAATCAACACTGCTGCATATGCTACTAGCAGATATGTATATTTTAACAAATATTTTGACGATTTTCGATAATAGAAATAATCGCAGTTTTGCCAAAGTTATTGTAAAATGTTGACGTGTTTTAAACAATCTCAGTTGGGAACATTACAAATAAGAAACAGCATGTGGAGGTGTTTTATGATGAAAAAAAAGATGCTTTTATTCTCTGGTATTACAACAACGCTTGCCGCAGCAGCTACTGGTCTGTTCGGCTTCGCGCTTTCTAATAAATTAATGTATATTCAACAAAAAGATCCTGAATTTGTTCGTGAACGAGAAACGACAGCCAAACGCTTTGATGAGGCTTGGTACAATAAAAACTTGAAATGCGAATTAAATATTGATTCTCCTAATGGTTATACGATTCGAGGAATTATGCTTCAGCCGTTGCAAACCAATAACACGATCATCATATGTCACGGTGTTACCGAAAATAAAATAAATTCCGTTAAATACGCTCGGTTATTTGAAAGGCTTGGCTATAATTCGGTCATCTTTGACCATCGCCGTCATGGCGAATCTGGTGGCAAAACAACTAGCTATGGCCACTATGAAAAAAATGATCTTGATGCTGTAGTCAATACAGTGAAAGCCATGATTGGTGAAGATGCAATACTAGGTATTCATGGAGAATCAATGGGTGCAGCAACAATGTTACTTTATGCAGGTACGGTTGAAGATGGTGCTGATTTTTATATATCTGATTGTGCATTCTCCGATTTTTCCATGTTGCTCAAGCAAATTGCCAAAACTGAATTTAAATATGGCTCTATTATTCCCATCCGTTTTGCCGATTTCTTTGTCCGCCTCCGGGACGGCTACTCCTTCAAAAGTGTGACCCCCGCCGAAGCAGTGACCCATATTGAAAAACCTGTACTTTTTATCCATAGTATCCCTGATTCATTTATTCCAGCGTCCATGTCACTAGATCTTTACAATAAAAAAGTAGGTCCTAAAAAATTAAAGCTTTTTGATACTGGGGCACATGCCCAATCCTTTAATGAAAATATGGATGAATACGAAGATTTAATTCATGATTTTTTAGAAAGTTTTATTTACCAAAAAATAAATCGTGATTCCTCCTCCTCCAATGTCATTCCATTCCATTTTTAACGCAAATAAAAACCTTGCTTATATTATTCCCGCAAGGTTTTTTTCCATATTTATTCTTCAAAAACGATATGCCATTCTTCTCGTTTCGCTAAAAATTCCTTCGCTAATGCTTGTGCTCCTTCTAAGCTATGACTCGCAGCCCAGCCACATTGTACCTCATTACATGCAGGCACTGCTGTCGCCTTTGTCACGTCAGTAAATGTCTTTTCTAAAATAGTTAATAGGTCCTCATAATCTTGATGATTAATAAGGGATACATAGAAGCCTGTCTGGCAACCCATTGGACTGAAATCAACGATATGGTCAGAATAATTACGAATGATATCCGCAGATAAATGCTCTAAGGAATGCAAAGCCGGCATTTCCATATGCTCTTTATTAGGTTGCTTCAAGCGAATATCATATTTGTACACTTCATCGCCGTTTTTCCCTGCTTTAACTCCCGCTAACCGAACATACGGGGCTTTTACTTTTGTATGATCTAGATCAAAGCTTTCTACATTTGTCTTTTCGCGTTCCATATTTAACAGCTCCTTTTCTATGAATACTATTTATTATAGCTAGTTTTCCCAAAATTAGTGGGAATATTTTAAATTGCTAGTTTTTTTATGTTTTCATAGAATATTTCAAACGAATAGAGTTAAAAATTTTTTCATTCTTGTTTCTAAAAGACTGCTACACATCTTACCAACATAAGAAATTGCGTTGTAAAAAATTTTTTACAGCCTTTTGTTAAAGAATTTTTCAGGATTTACTTCCGTATAGACGGCTTGTAATATCATAGTCAGTTTCAAATTTCTAAATCGCTGAAACCAGTTGAGACGGGGGAATTAAATATTTACGGATCATTAGAAAATCCAAGGGGTGAATCCTTTTTAGGTAGGGCTACTCAAAGGTCCGAATCCGACATGACATCCATACAACATTTATGCTGGGTGCAGTCAAGCTTCTAAAGGCAAAAGAAAATGACATTAACGGTATAGTAAAAATCATGTTTCAGCCAGCAGAAGAAATTGGACTAGGCGCAAAGGACATGATTGAAGATGGATTACTCGAAAACCCAAAAGTAGATGCAGCCTTTGCTCTCCATGTGAGTCCTGATTTAGAAGTTGGAAAATTTGGCTACAAGCCAGGTGTAGCCGCTTCTTCACTTGATGGCTTCTTTTTGAAAATACAAGGTAAGGGTGGCCATAGCTCAGAGCTACAGAAATGTGTGGATCCTTAAAAGAAGTCGACCCAAAAGAAAGAGCCATACTCATTATTGGGAAAATGGGCGGCGGAACAGTTGCCAATATTATTCCCGATACAGCTGTTATCGAGGCAACATTAAGCTCCTTCAACCCCGATGTTGTCAAAGAAATAGTCAGTGAGGAAAACTTACAGATAGACGAAGAACCTTTAGCTGGTACATATTAGCCAGCGTGTACCAACGATGTTTATGTGGGCTGGATCAAACGGTTTAGGAAATCAAAACTATCCATTTCATAATCCAAATATTATTTTAGATGAGGGTGTTCTACCGTTAGGTGTAGCAGTTGTTGTACATAGTGCAATTAACTGGCTGAACGCTTCTCATCATTAAAAACAAGGGGATGTCTCAACGATTTTGAGACATCCCCTTTTATTATGAGTCCATGAAAAAAGCAACCAGTTACCTTAACCAGCTGCTCCTTAAAAATTCCAATTATTTTTGGAATTTATTCATTTGTGCCATCATTTGACGTACTTGCTTTTCAGACGGCGTACGACCCATTTGTGCCATCATCATACGAATCATTTGCTCATTAATAGGTGGGTTTTCTTTTAAATATTTCATCATAGCTTGACGAGCGAAATAGAAACCAAGTGCCGCTCCCGCTGCTAATGCGATAATTACGATAATAATCCAGCCCCATGTAGGCATATACAACCAACCTCCTCCACTACAATATACCGAGAAAAAACTCTCCACGCTCCATTATACACCAAATGATAGCATGTTACTATATATTGTAGTGAAATTTCCTAGTGCATTGTATACTTCATAGGTTTCAACCACCCACATTCATTATCTTGTTTATTGAAAGCAATGAATCGTTCACTCATCTTGGCAAGCATTTGAAATAAATCTAAATCTAGCATTCGTGAACCTTCACAATAAACACAAATCTTACGATCGACTAAATAAATAGCCATTTTGCCTTTTATCGGATGTTCTAAAAACAAAGCATTACGAGCTCTTTCTAAATGTGCATATTTGGAATCAAGTTGATGCTCCAACATTGCTGCTATTTCATCAAAACGAACGGATTCACATATATACGCAAGCTCTTTTAAGGATTTCTCATTGGCGTCTTCACAGCCTTGCATCATCTCTAACAACTTTCGCTCTCTGCCAAAAATAAACGTTAAATGCTCTTCTTTTATCTTATATATGGAATAGGTTCTCACCAGAAATCCTCCTTCGCTCAGTTTATTTTCCATAAGTATAGCTCATCCCATCTTGTTAATTTGTCAAACGGAGGAAGGTTTCATCTTCTATTTTTGTCGAAAAGCTTCTAGTTTAGGATCTAAAAATTACTTTATGGCAGATCATAATTAGCTCTTAAAATGAACTGCTATTTTTCAATGAAAACAAGCAAGATACACTCATTGTGTACGCCAAAAACCCACTTTTGTTGCAGCCTAGATAGTTCTCAGCCTCAAGACCTAGTAGAAAATCAATTTCGAGTCCGTTTTAGACAATCTTGTAAATAGGTAACATAAAGGTACAAACGAAAGGAGCTAAAACAAATGAGAAAATTTCTTTTATTAACTGGAGGGGTTATCGCAGCATGTGTTGCACTAGCCTTAATCGGACCATTGGCAGGCTTACTATTCTCCGGATTATTTGTAGCACTAGGGATGCATTTTTACATGGCGAGCAAGTCTAATTTCGGTAAAATCTTTTGGTTCGCGGTTGGTCTAATCGGTATCCTATCAGCAGTATCGAACATTCCTGCAATGATTGGTCTTGCAGCAATCGCAATTGTCTATGTCATTTATAAAAAATGGAATGGCGAAGATGTAAAAATCCCAACAATTGAAAATAAAAAAGAAGAAGATCCATTTACAAACTTCGAAAAAGAATGGTCAAATTTAACAAAATAAAAGGAGAGAATGAATATGAATTTATTTCAACGTTTTAGATATACAGTAGAGGCAGACTTACATCAGTTATTTGATAAGAAGGAACAAAAAAATCCAATTGCTATGTTAAATCAGTACATCCGTGAAGCTGAAAAACAAACGGAAGAAACAGGTAAATTATTAGAACGTCAAGGACAATTAAAAGAAAAGCTTGAGCAAGAATATCAACAAAATGCAGATTTACTTGCTAAGCGTGAATCTCAACTGACATTAGCACAAACTAGTGGCGAGCAAGATTTAATTGATTTTGCAACAGATGAAGTGACAGCTTACACTGCCCGTAATCATACGTTACAGGCGAGTATCGAAGCAAGTACACGTGAATATTTCGAGTTAGAGCGTAAATTTGAAACAATGAAACATAAAATTAAAGACATGAAAGTTCGTCAATTACAGTTAATGGGCAAAGAAAACGTCACTCGTGCCCATCATCAAATGGATGGTATGATTGCCAAAAATAATAAAACAAATTTTGAAGATTTGGAAGCTTATATTGATAAATTGGCTTATCAAATTGACAAAGATCATGAAGTTACAACATTTGAAGCAAGATTGGCACAATTAGAAAAAAAAGCTTCAGAGGAAAGCTCTCCACTGCTAATTGAAAATAAATAACATGTTATAATGGAAGCAATGCGCCAACTCTAACCGGCGCATTCTTTCACGTTTTAAAACAGAGGGTCCCATTCCCTCTTTTATACTATTAGTAGAAAGAAGGATGACCCTCTTGCAAAATTTCACTACAAATAAGCTCACATTTTGGGTACTATGCTTCTTTTTACTCGTTTTTGTGGAGCTTACTATTTTTAATAATGGTGGCGCCTTTTGTTTATTGATTGGGGCCGTACTGCTTTATTTAAGCTTTTCTAAAAAAGTCCGCTTTTTTAAATGGACCGGCATATTCTTCATTGCGATTGCATTATTCACAATGTGGAGCCTCCGTCTATTCATTGTAATTATGCTCTTATATATGCTTTATCAATACTTACAACGAGAAAATGAACCAAAAATAGTTGGTGCTGAGCTTTTTGAAAAACTATCTACCTCGAAAAATGACTTAATTGGCACCATACCAGCACCAACTGAAGCATATAAATGGCAAGATGTGCAAATTCAACGTTTAGCAGGAGATATTACAGTTGACACGACGCAAACGATTTTGCCTGCTGGCACAAGTCTAATTACAATTCGTCAAGGTATCGGTAAAGTTCAAATCTATATCCCCTATGAAATACCTTTTCGTATACACTATACAACCCTATTTGGTGAGCTTACTTGCTTACATGTGGGTCCACAACGTATTTTAAATGAAAGTGTTAGCTTTTCTGATGGAAATCCTGAGGATGCAAAACGCATTTTAATTATTCATGTTGCAACATGGCTTGGAGATTTGGAGGTGCTGCGTAAATGATTGCCTTTATCTCAAGATTATTTACCTTATTATTCATTTTAATGAGCGCTACATTCGGATTGCTTGTTGCAGTATGGGGAAATCCTGATGAGAAAACTTGGGAACCTTTATGGCGACAAAATTATGATAATTTTCCTCTTGGGGGAATTATTGTAGTCAGCTTATTTGCTCTTAGCTTCCTCTTTGCCAGTTGGATTAGTATGACTGCTCGTGCCCGAGAGGCTCAAGCAACGAAAATTGTAAAGCAGTTAATCGAACCTGATTTTGTGCTTTCTAAAAAGCAAGCCCTTCCGAAACCATTAAAAAAAGCACTTGTGCAAACAAGTGAATTAATAGATACACAGCGTAAAAGTCTACAGCGCTTATCCAATGAACGTGCAGAAGCTCATGACAAAATTATACAGGAACGCATCATTGCTGAACGTCAACGTCTGGCTAGAGAATTACATGATTCTGTGTCGCAGCAATTATTTGCGGCCTCCATGTTGCTTTCTGCATTAACGGAAAATGACGAAAATGCGACTAGCTTAAAGCAAGTGGAAAAAATAGTTCAGCAAGCACAGCTCGAAATGCGTGCATTATTATTACACTTACGACCTGTTGCACTTCGCAATAAAACACTTGCGCAAGGCTTAGAGGAATTAATTATTGAGCTTCAGCAAAAGGTTTACTTCCATATTGAATATGAGCTAGAAGAAATGGCATTAACGAAAGCAGAAGAAGATCACCTATTCCGCATTGCCCAGGAAGCCCTCTCTAATACACTTCGACATGCCAAAGCCAGTGAGGTTGAATTGTTGCTTGTTGCACGAGATGACTTAGCCATTTTACGCATTCAAGATAATGGTTTAGGCTTTGATGTAGAGGCAGATAAATCCACTTCTTACGGCTTGCAAAATATTGCCGAACGAGCTGTTGAAATTGGCTGCACATATAAAATTGTGTCAGTCCCTGAAGAAGGAACGATTGTCGAAGTTAAAATTCCACTACATAAAGAGGAGGTCAATGACAATGATACAAGTGCTCATAGTGGATGATCATGAAATGGTGCGTATCGGCGTTTCGGCGTACTTATCCGCACAGCCAGATATTACAGTTGTGGGAGAGGCTGAAAACGGGCAAGAAGCAGTTGAGCGTGCCCTTGCCCTAAAGCCTGATATTATTTTAATGGATAATGTTATGCCCATTATGACTGGTGCTGAGGCAACAGCAGAAATTTTAGCCGCCTGGCCAGAGGCAAAAATCATGATGGTGACTAGCTTTTTAGATGATGACAAAGTCTACCCTGCTTTAGAGGCAGGAGCAGTGAGTTATATATTAAAAACATCTAATGCAAAACAAATTGCGGAAGCCATTCGTAAAACAATGGGTGGCGAAACGGTATTAGAACCAGAAGTTACATCTAAAATGATGCACCGTATGCGCCACGGCAATAATACACCCCTTTACGACCATCTTACTGACCGTGAAATGGAAGTTTTATTGCTGATGGCACAAGGCAAAGCCAATCAGGAAATTGCTGACGAGCTATATATTGCTTTAAAAACTGTCAAAACACATGTAAGCAATATTCTAGCAAAGCTTGAGGTTCAAGATCGCACACAAGCCGTTGTCTATGCCTTTCAGAATGGGCTTGCGAAATAATTTCTACATAAAAAACTGCATAACCATATGCAGTTTTTTTAATTAGACATATTTTAGAAGACCCTTGCCACCGGATGTATTCCTTTAGTGATACGACAGCCAATAGTAAAAAAAATACCGCAACACCCTGCGAATTCATACGTACGCTGAGTGTTGTGGTATTTTATTAAAAATCTTATAGTGCTTTTACTTTTGCAACTACATTCTCTACAGTGAATCCGTATTTTTCCATTACAATTTCCCCTGGAGCTGATGCGCCAAATTTATCGATTGCAAGCACATCACCTTCAAAGCCGGTATATTTATGCCAGCCGAATGATGCACCCATTTCTATCGCAAGACGTTTAGTGACAGCTTTTGGTAAAACAGATTCTTTGTAAGCAGCATCTTGTTTTTCAAAGCGGTCCATAGATGGCATTGAAACGACAGCTACATCCATGCCTTCAGCTTTTAATGCTTTTTGTGCCTCAACAGCAAGTGAAACCTCTGAGCCTGTTGCAATTAAAATCGCATCCGCTACTTCTTTAGTAGCAGGAGATACTGTGTAAGCACCCTTCGTCACACCTTCACGTACTGTTTCAATAGAAGCGTTAAGTACAGGTAAGTTTTGACGAGACAATACTAATACTGTTGGCGTATTTTCTGATGCAACGGCAAGCTCCCATGCAACAGCTGATTCATTGGCATCCGCAGGACGAACAACAGATAAATTAGGCATTGCACGTAATGATGCAAGGTGTTCGATTGGTTCATGTGTTGGACCATCTTCTCCTACAGCAATCGAGTCATGTGTAAATACATACGTTACAGGAAGACCCATTAATGCTGAAAGGCGAACTGCCGGACGAACATAATCTGAGAACACGAAGAATGTACCACCAAATACATTTAAACCACCGTGAAGTGCCATACCGTTTAAAGCAGCGCCCATTGCAAATTCACGAACACCAAACCAGATGTTGCGACCAGCATAATCGTCTGCAGAAAAATCGCCTGCACCCTTCATCGTTGTTTTATTAGAGCCTGCAAGGTCAGCAGAGCCACCAAAGAATGATGGTGTTTTCTTAGCGATAGCATTAATCGCATCACCAGAAGAAGAACGTGTTGCTACAGATTTACCAGCTTCATACACTGGTAATTCAGAAGCGAAGTCTGCTGGTAATTCACCATTCATAGCATGTTCAAATTGAGCTGCTAACTCTGGGAATTCTTGTTTATAAGCAGTAAATTTCGCATTCCAAGCTTCTTCAGACTGTGCTCCTTGCACTTCAGCTGCAGCATTAAACGTATCATATACTTCAGCAGGGATTTGGAAAGGCTCGTGTGCCCACTCATAAGCAGCTTTTGTTAATACCACTTCATCTGTACCAAGTGGAGCACCATGAGAATCTGCTTTACCCGATTTATTTGGAGAACCGAAACCAATCACTGTTTTCACTTCAATCAATGTTGGTTTGCCAGTTGATTTTTTAGCTTCTTCAATAGTTGCATTAATCGCATCAACATCTGTGCCATCTGCAACTTTTAAATAATTCCAACCATAAGATTCAAAACGTTTTTGTACGTTTTCTGAGAATGACTTTTCTAAGTCACCATCTAAAGAAATATCATTAGAATCGTAAAGCACGATTAATTTTTCAAGTTTTAAGTGACCAGCTAATGAAATAGCCTCTGCTGCAACGCCTTCCATTAAGTCACCATCACCACATAATGCAAATGTATAGTGGTCAACGATGTCATGACCTGGTTTATTGTAAGTAGCTGCTAAATGACGCTCAGCCATTGCCATACCTACAGTCATGGCAATACCTTGTCCTAGAGGACCAGTTGTCGCTTCCACACCTACTGTATGACCATATTCAGGATGTCCTGGTGTTAATGAATCCCATTGGCGGAAGCTCTGAATTTCCTCCATTGGTAAACCATAGCCGCCTAGATGAAGTAGGCTGTATAGAAGCATGGAACCATGACCAGCTGATAATACAAAACGATCGCGATTATACCATTTTGGGTTCGCTGGATTATGGCGTAATTGTTTTGTCCAAAGCGTATAAGCCATTGGCGCTGCCCCCATTGGTAAACCTGGGTGACCAGAATTTGCTTTTTCAATAGCATCGATTGACAAAGTTCGGATAGCATTAATTGCTAATAAATCCGCATGTTGAGTCATTATATTGTGACATCCTTTCTCGTCCTATAATTGTTCTTCTACAGTTTAGTCAACATTGCTTTAGAAAACAATGCTTTTGTAATACTATTTGTATTTTCATACATACTTTATTGAATTGTGTCACATTAATTTAGAAATTTATTTTTTTTCGCTTGTCTTACCTTCTCAGGCGTGACATCATTTCCTTCTGCATCAACCACTTTTACGTTTTCAATCGTATCACGCATTGTTGCTCTAAATGTATCTAAGTATTCCTTACGAAGCGCTGTTCGCTCCTTTGCCTCTTCATCCGTTAGTTGACCGCTTTTCGCTTTAGCAGAAAGTTCATTTATACGGTTAATTTTTTCTTTTGATAACATCGTTACACACCTTTCAGTACCTACCTTATTGAACTCAGTATGCAAAGTATAGCACGGTTTCCCATTAAATGCAGTTATACCAACCCCTATTCAAGCTGTTGAAATAAAAAATACATGACTTCCAGATGTTTGAAGTGTATAAATATTATATGGAAGGAAAAATTTAACTATCTATTGGAGGATATACATGTGAACGTGACAACTAAGCGATTACTCATTCGAACATTTCAAGAGCAGGACTGGGAAGCTGTTTATAGCTATACTTCAGATGAAAAAGTGATGCACTATATGCCTGAAGGTGTTTTCAATGAAGAACAGGCAAAGAAATTTATTGCAGAAAATAGTAACGACAAAGCAAAACATTTTGCTATTGTTTCAAATAATTGCGAGCAAGTGATTGGTCATATCGTTTTCCATCCTTGTTTCGGCGATCATACTTATGAAATCGGTTGGGTACTAAATCCAGCTTATCAAAATCAAGGCTTTGCTTCTGAAGCTGCTCGTGCTGTATTAGACTATGGATTTAATGAAAAGAAACTTCATAGAATTATTGCAACGTGTCAGCCCGAAAATATCGCTTCCTATAAAGTTATGGAAAAGATCGGAATGAGGCGTGAAGGATATTTTAAAAAGTGTATACCATATGGGAATGAATGGTGGGACGAATACTATTACGCAGTTTTACGTGAAGATTGGAATATTTTATTAGAAGATTAGAAGAACGTTAAACGCTTGTGAAAATGCGCGCCTATAAACGTTGTTGGGCACTGCATCTATGATCCGACCATACAATTTAGCTTGATGAACTTCTGAAGAAGTCCTATTGAGGAGGTATGTTTCGATGGCAAAATTTCATCCTGATTACATGATTACTATGAAAGATTTTGTAAAAGAACACTCAGACCTATTACGAAAACAAACGCAAGACGTTGCAATACCAGTTCCCTTAGAGGACCGACATATATTATTTTCTATGCTTCAATATTTAAAAAACAGCCAAGACCCGATTTTAATAAAAAAGTATAAACTCCGTCCTGGTAGTGGCCTCTCTGCCAATCAAATTGGCGTAGATAAGAGAATGTTTGCTGTACTTTTTGAGAATCACGACCAAAAACATGAAATGATGTTCATTAACCCAAAAGTAATGAGCCATTCTTTCAATATGATCTATTTGCCTGAGGGTGAAGGGTGTCTGTCTGTTAATCGACCTGTTCACGGTTTTGTACCAAGATATGAACGAATTAAAGTAAAAGCCTATAATATTGATGGACAGGAATTTATTATGTCTTTAAAAGGCTATGAATCTATCGTTGTACAACATGAAATCGATCATTTAAACGGCATTATGTTTTATGATCGAATTAATAAAGATAACCCTTTTCAGCTACCCAAAAATGTTATTATTGAAAGCTTATATTAAAAAAAATTAGCGGGCTATATTATTTGCCTGCTAATCTTTCTTGATGCTCTTGGAATCGGCGATGTACGGTTGCCTTACTTACCTCAAAGCCTAGTCCTCTAAGCGTAATGGAAATTTCCTCAAAGGTAAAACCACGATTCCGTAGCTTCACAATTTCATCAACAGGGAGTTCTTTACGTTCCTGACCATGTGGATTGCCACGATTGGATAGGTTATTTTCAGGGCGATAGCCATTTTCAACAGCACGTCGCATACCTCTGCGGATTTTTGCATTATGTATTCTACGTTGATATTCCTCTACAATTGCTAAAATCTCTAGTAGCATCGTATCCATTTCGTTTAATTGGACTGGTCCTGCATCACGCATCGAATAAACATCTGTTGCTGATTTTTGTAATAAATGCAATACTGCCATTCTTGCATTTCCACGACCTAAACGAGTTTCATCTTGTACAAAAAGAGCTTTTATTTCCTTCTCTTTTATAAAATCAAGCATTTCAAGTAAGCCTTCGCGTTCAACATCATAACCGCTATGCTTATCTTTAAAAACACCCTTTACTTCATAGCCTTGTTCTTTAGCATAGTGCACTAATTCTTCTTGTTGGCGCTCTAATGAGGAGCTTTGCGTTTCTTTTTCAGTACTTACTCGGCAATAGATAACAGCCGTCATTTGATTATTTTTCATTGTTCGTTTCTCGCAATTTCAATAGTTTTGATGGGACTGGCTTGATCACTCAAAACTGGAATGACTAGAGATTTACCTGCCACGATTTTAATGTCTGCTAACTCATTTTCTGATTTGACAAGCTTAATCCAATCTTCTTTACTCATTTTACCACGGTATTGTTCTGCTAACGACCACAAGCTATCCCCATGTTCGATTTGAATTTCAGCGTAATTAACATCCCCCGGATCAGTGATGTAAAGGTAACTTGCGAAGAGTAAACAAGCACCTAATAATATAGTGATATGTGTATTTTTCTTTAGCCATGTCATCATTAAAACCTCATTTCTAGAATGTTTGTTCGGAATGTATGTTCTCATAATAAAGCGAACAAACGTTTTTGTCAAACACTTTTCGAACCTATGTTTGCATACGTGTTCGCATTCTGTTATACTATCAAATAAGAAGATTGATATTAGAAAAAAGAGGTGAGCAATCATGAAAAAAGTATCGAAAAGACAAGAGGACATTTTAGCGTTCATTAAAGACGAGGTACGAGCTAAAGGGTATCCGCCATCAGTCCGTGAAATCGGGGAAGCTGTTGGACTTGCTTCAAGTTCAACTGTTCATGGTCATTTGGCTCGATTAGAACAAAAGGGTTTTATTCGTCGAGATCCAACTAAGCCACGTGCTATTGAAATTCTTGAGCCTGAGGAATCCATCCAAAAGCAACATGTCATCCATGTACCACTTGTAGGGAAGGTTACAGCAGGTTCTCCTATTACAGCTATCGAAAATATTGAAGAGTATTTCCCACTGCCAGATACATATGGCACGAGTGAGGATCAGTTATTCATGTTAGAAATTATGGGTGAATCGATGATTGAAGCAGGAATTTTAGATGGTGACTTAGTGATCGTAAAGCAAAAGTCAACGGCCATTAACGGAGACATTGTTGTAGCCATGACAGCTGAGGATGAAGCTACTGTAAAACGCTTCTTTAAGGAAAAAAACCATTTCCGTTTACAGCCTGAAAATTCATCAATGGAACCGATTATCGTCGATCAAGTATCAATTTTGGGACAAGTTGTTGGTCTTTACCGCCGTGTACATTAATTAAATGAGGGTTTGAGGATTGTGTTCCTTCACTGAGCATATATCCTCTTTTTTACGCAAAAAAAAGAATCCATTAACTATTGGATTCTTTTTACAATGACCTCTCTATGCTTCTTTTTTAAATTTCAAGCTCGCTTCAACAAATGCTGCAAATAACTTTTGTGCATGCTGATCTCCCGCTACAGCTAATTCCTCTGGGTGCCATTGGACAGCCAAACAGAATGGTAATTCTTCATGCACCACTGCTTCAATAATGCCATCACATGATTTCGCTGCAACTTTTAAATTCTCCGCTAGTACATTCACTGACTGATGATGAAAAGAATTGACGGCAATTTTCTCTTGTTCCAGAATAGTCGCTAATAAATTCTCCGCAATAATTTGTACATAATGCGTTGCTACTGACCTACCAGCTTGTTGCATATGTTTGATTAGCTTCGTACTATAATGGTCACTATCAATGTCCTGATATAACGTCCCACCTAATGCAACATTTAATATTTGGATACCCCGACAAATGCCAAAAATAGGCATTTTACGTACAAATGCAGCCTCAATTAATGCTAATTCCACGGCATCTCTAGCTGGATGAATTTTACCTAGCTTTGGTGAAGGCTCCGCTCCAAATAGAAAAGGATGTACATCATAGCCTCCCGATAGCATTAAGCCATCCGTAAGGGCTAAAATTTGAGCAGCATCTTCCTCCACACCTAACGGAATAATAAGGGGGATACCACCCGCCTTAATAATACTTTTGCTGTAAGCAGCATTTAAATGAGCTGATAAATCATCTTCTACAAAAGCTGTAATTCCAATAATCGGCTTCACTTGATTCCCCTCCACAACATTGAAGATTAAACACTTACCAATAACCTAAATACCAATTGATGAACGAATCTCCGTAGAAATAAACAATAGTAGCGGCTAATGCAATAGATGGACCAAAGGGAATATGTGTTTGTCTTCCTTGTTTATGCTTTAATAAGACAACTATTCCGATTATCATACCTATGATAGCGGCAATAAATAAAGTCAACAACGTATGAATAGTACCGAGAACGAGACCAATTAAAAAGAAGAATTTAATATCGCCCCCTCCCATTCCACCTTTCGATAAGACCGCAATACTGTATAATATGCCAAAACCAACGAGTGCACCCACTAGGCTGTCCCACCAAGGTGTTAAGGGTGACAGTACACGTCCTATGACCAAAAAAGGCAAAAAGAATAAAAGAATCTTATCTGGAATTAACAGATAGATAAAATCTGAAACAACTATAATGACTAACAATGAGATGAACGATAAAGCTACTAAAAATTCTAAACTCCAGTTTAGCTCCAAATAAGCAAAGGCGAATAATCCCCCAGTTAACAATTCTATCACTGGATATAGCCAAGAAATTTTAAAGCCACAGCCTCTACATGTTCCTCTTAAAAACAGATAAGACAATACTGGCACTAAATCAAGAGCCGTCAATTGTCTCTGACAGCTCGTACAATGGGAGGAAGGATATACAAGAGACTCCTTCCGCGGCACACGTAAGCCAACTACATTATAAAAAGAGCCAAAGACTAGACCAACTAAAAAAATGATAATTGTATAAGCCATTTCCAAATTTATGTCCTCCTAAACCAATAGGCGCCCATACAATAAGTATGATGCGCCTATTCATATAATTATTGTAGTCTTGCTCAGCAATCCCCGTATCGAATGTTATTCAAAACAATGGACATTGAAAATGAGTGATGTATTTGAAGAATATTTCATAAAAGGTTTGAAGTCATACGGTACGAAGAAAGAGGGAGTAGAGTAAGAGTAGTATCAGTTTAGCACAATATAAAAGAGATTCCAAAAATTATTGGAATCTCTTCAATTTATTTCCTCAGCAACCTACCTGACAAGAGCATGCCAATGCCACCAATTGTTATAAATAGAACAGCTCTAATTAATAAATCAAGGGCTGATAAGTCAAAGAAAATAAGCTTGATAAACGCAATGACTAAAATAACAAAACCTGTAGTATGAAGCGTTTTTAAATGTTGTGTGGAACTAAGCCATAGCGAAATGCTCGCTGTGAGGAATAATGTAATCGTTGTAAGAGCTATACTTAGCTTCCAATCAAGTAGATGACTATACGTAAATTGATGAACAAGCCCCCATATTGAGATCATTGTGAGTACGACACCTGAGCTAACAATAGTGTCTACATATTTCCCCATTCGCTCTTCATACAGCCGATAAATACGGCCCTTTACTAGAACGTCTATAATAATCGCCATAATTACTGCTATATAAACTAATCTGGTCATCATATTTAAGCTATCCATCATAGAAGGCTTTGTGCTGATCATCAAAGATAATACTATAAAGAATGCTCCAAGGACAGGTGTTAAAGCACGCCCTTTGAATTTCTCTGACACGAGCAGAGATCCTGCAAACAAAGCAGCTAGTGCAATACACATCAAATACTGAATACCATTTGTTGCCGCGAAATAGGCTGAATCTAGTTTGCTCATATATGCTAAGAAGTAGCCTGTGGCTATTACTGCTAAAATATCTATGGCATATAAATCCTTCATGACTTTCTCAAAAGGTGATAACGTTTCTTTTGGGCGTCTAGCATACAAGTAAATGACTACTAGATAAATAATTGGCATGAACAGACTTAAATGCTCAAAGCTAATAAATGGTGTCGGTTCATGGAAAATGAAGTTTAGCAATAATGTAATCACAAGGAAAAATGATGTGACTACCTTCATCATACTGGCACGTAATCGTAAGCTCATCATTACACCTGCAAAAGCGATCAATGGATATAGTAAATCATCCACTTTATCAGGGATATTCATAATAAGTAGCGTATTGCATACGGCAATAAACGCGAGTGTTATAGCACTATCAAATACTTCCTGCCATTTTTGACGATGACTATAAAACGCTAATGCTATTAATAAACCAATGAAAATAAGTAGCACCGCTTCTCCATATTCGAGTGAACGTATGATCAGGTTCATCAGCAATAAACTAAATGACCCTAACGAAAATTGGAGACCAATATGAAGAGGTTTCCATTTAGATTGTGCATTATATAATCGACACCAGCTTACATAAAAGATTGCTAGTATAGCAAGTAAACCAAAAGCAAAGACAACTTGCTTGTCATGATTCATAAATGCTACAACACCTATTGCTAGCACTGAGAAAAAGGTTGAAATATAAAGAGCAAGCTTTTGCTTGTGCTGTTGGACAACCAATTGCAGCATGGCAAATAAAACGATAACAAATAGTAAAATAATGACGGCACTAAAGTCCATATATTCTAATAAATAAGGTAGTAATAACGAGGTAAAAGCAACAAAAACAGTTAATGCCTCATTTTTCTTTAAGTAACTTATGGCAATACCATAGCCAATATAAAGAACCGTAATACCAAGTGCTGGTGTAAGATGGATGATTTCATACAAAATGGCACTAGCTGCAGTCGTTAATATCCCAACAATGAATGCTCCACCATATAATGAGACCGTAATAGCAGGTGAGCCTACTTTTCTACGTTCCAGAATATAAGCGATAATCGCCAATCCTACCGATAATGAATAGGCAAGGATGATTTTCACGCCATTCGATAAATAACCATAGTCACTAACAAGTTTGAGACCCCAAAGTACCCCCATAACTAAAATAACCATGAATACTTTTGGAAGTGCCCACATAACACGTTCCTCCATCGATGGCTGTGGTTGCACCTCTTTTTGTGCTGTTTTGACTGGGGTAGACTTCGGCTCCACTGTCGGTTTCGGTGTTGGTGTTGGTGTTGGTGTTGGTGTTGGTGTTGGTTGTATTGGAACCGATTGCTCGATCATGGACTGTCTTGCATCAAGAGTATTTATTTTTTCATTGCTTTGAATTCGCCTTAATTCACTTAACTCCTGGCGTAAATCTGCCATTTCCTCCTCAAGTTTAGCCACTCTTCGTTCCATTTCAAGGGACATTCAATCATCCTCCCCACTTTATCAATTTTCTAACATTATAACATATTTATCCTTATTGTAAAATTACACTTTTTTGAATAATTTATCGTGGTCTCCTATACATTAATGCCTTTTCACTATCACTTGTACCTTTTGTCGTTGGGTCCACTATGACACCCATTAATACAAGAATAGATAGAACTGTATTTAAAATAGATGCAATTTGCTCACTCATTGCAGCTGTCAAATCAAAGCCGAAAATCGCCCCTACTTGTTGTGCGAGTAAGAGTAACAATGAAAATAGCCCTAGTAAAAATGGTATATGTTGAAGACGAACCTTCCAGTTAATTCTCATAAAAGCTCACCTCCCCCCCTCTTGACCCAGTATATGCAGGGAGGTTATGTGACACATATGCAAAAATGGAGCTTTTGACAAGTTTACTAGATGTTTTTAATAATAATTTGCGAACTAAACTATTTTCGAGTGACGAGACAGACCAGTTGTAACCAGAATGCCAAATTCATATAGTTAGTTAGGTTGCATCCTGGAGGAGATGCTCGCCAATTTACTGAAATCGAGGGTGATTGAGATAGTGTACGAGTGGAACGCATTGAGAGCTATTGCTTGTTTAAGTATTGTGCTATTGCACGCAACGACAAATATTGAAATTATTAATGGCTTTATTGATCAACCATTCTATCAATTTTTTAGACTATTACTATGTGCCGCTACACCCATTTTCATTTTATTATCTATACTAATATTAGCTAATCGCTATCAACATCAGCTACCTTCCCATTTTTTATGGCATCGATTTCAGTTTATTGTCATGCCGTTTGTAGCTGCTGGTATTTTATATGCGGCTAATGCAGCCTTTCATTATCACGAAAATTTTTGGAATGCCTTGTATCGTCACATTATTTTAGGGGATTTTTCTGGCTGGTTTGTCATGACCATTTTTCAGCTCTATATTCTCTTTTTTATTGTGAAAAAATATCAGCTATCCAGTATATGGTTTGCTCCTATTATGTTCTTACTGGGGATTTTTTATATGACACTAGCAAAATTAAATCTAGATACCTTCGTAGAAAATGATCATTTTATGCGACTGCTCTTCATAGGCTGGCTTCCTTATTTTGTATTTGCCTATTTCATTGGTCGTCATTATGAAAAATTCACGTATTATATCGTTAAATATAAGTTCTTTACCGTTTTATCGGTCATACTTGCAACAGTCATGATCTATATAAATTATTATTTAGGCGACCAGCAAATTACATCACGAAGAATCGATATGATGCTATTCGTGTTAGCGATGACGATTTTTATTTTAGCGTTTGCTCAAATTTTGCCTAAGCTCCCCTTCATCCATATCATCAGTCGTTATTCCTTTGGTATCTTTTTAATTCACTGGCTTATTCAAGAATATCTAGCACCCTATAGTGCCTTACTCCCTACTACTTCTCTACAAGTTACTTCACTTTTTCTAGCTACTTTACTCGTCTGTATGCTGCTCATAAAAATTATTTCCTTTCTCCCCTTTAGTGCTTACTTGATCGGCAAATCTCACCAAAAAAAGCCAATCCGTGATTAAGGTAAAAATTTGATACAATGGATAATAGTTCATTAATTATGGCGAGTACATTTATTACGTGTTGAGAATTTTAACATCATTTTAGAATGTATTTCCCTATTCTTTTCGGAAGTACTTTCTTTTAAGTGTCTTCTTATTAATTACTGCTAGCATGATTAGGAGGAAATGAACAGAATGAAACAAAAAGTGATTGCCAAAATAATTGGCTTAGAGTTTCTTATCATACTTTTCTATGTTGGTAACGGAGCTTTTGTTTCTATTAAACAACCATCTGGCCCTTTGTTACAGTTTGTTATGTTAGTTCCGCTAGCATTGGGACTCTTCTTTTATATTGCTCTGAAAAAAAACTGGCAAATGTATTTCTTTCATCCCATTCAAAAGAATCATTTATTAATGATTTTACCGCTACTTTTCGTTTTAGGAATCATCTTTGTAAGTACAAAAGGATTAAATCTCACATCATTTAGCGATCTTATTTTTATGTTTTTAATGCAAGTGCTTATTGTGGCATTTATAGAAGAGACCGTATTTAGGGGCCTTATGCTGCGAATACTTCTTGCCAAAGGTGCATTTACAGCGGTATTCATTTCTAGTTTATTGTTTGGCATTACACATGCTTTACAATTACTTGGTGGGCAATCGCTTGAAGATACTATTATTCAAATCATCTATGCCCTTTTAGTGGGCCTTGTTCTTTCTTTACTTATTTTAGATGGGCAATCGATTATTATTACGATTCTTTTCCATGGATTCAATAATTTCTTTAACTTTATGGGAAATGTAGAGAGCCCTACGCTTAGTGGTTATCTTATTATTTTAGTGTTATTTGTCTATATGCTTGTTTTATGGAAGCGAGTAAAGAAATCCTATGCTATTAATTTCATGAAAAATGCCAAGTCCACCTAGGGCTTGGCATTTTGATTAGAATAAAAGGTGTCCCACTAATGCAGCAATTGGAAGTGAGATAAGTGTACGTAATATAAATATCACCACTAAATCGAAAAATTTCAATGGAATTTTCGTACCTAAAATAAGTCCACCCACCTCAGACATATAAATTAACTGTGTGACAGAAACAACTGCTATGACAAATCTAGTGGTATCAGATTCAATACCCGCACCTAAAATAGAAGGGAGGAACATATCTGCAAAGCCCACCACCATTGTTTGTGCAGCTTCTGCCGCTTCTGGTAAGCCAAGTACCGTTAAAATAGGCTCGAAGGGTTTGCCTAAAATCACAAAGATACTTGTAAATTCAGCCAGCATCAGAGCAACCGTACCAAAAGCCATTACAATAGGCGCAACACCTATCCATAAATCAATGACATTTCTAGATCCATCTTTTATAAATTTGCGTGGATCACGATTGGCATGGGCAACAGCTAGTGCATTTTCTAAACCATGTG
Organism: Lysinibacillus sp. GW823-FHT06C08; assembly: GCF_058795135.1. Classification (NCBI taxonomy): domain Bacteria; kingdom Bacillati; phylum Bacillota; class Bacilli; order Caryophanales; family Bacillaceae; genus Lysinibacillus; species Lysinibacillus sp. GW823-FHT06C08. The sequence goes on along the minus strand of NZ_JBXAHN010000001.1, from coordinate 942,503 downwards.
AGACTAAATTATAGCCCTCTGGTAATTCCTCACGTGAATAGTCTACAGGCGTACCATCTATATAGGTATCTTCCTTTTGTGCAAGTGGATAGATACGAGGCATAATAATCGCTAATACAATTCCACAAAAGACAACTGTTAAATAGTAAGGAATAAAATAGCGTGCCAAATGAACCGTATCCAATACTACGATACAAAATGTAATAGATACTACAGAGAAGCTTGTTGCAATAATGGCTGCTTCTTTTTTGGTGTAGTTCCCCATTTCATATTGTTTACTTGTCATTAACACACCAATCGTTCCATCACCGACCCATGATGTAAGGGCATCAATGGAAGATCGTCCTGGACTTTTAAATAGGGGGCGCATAATTCTCACCATCATTGTACCGAAAAATTCAAGAAGTCCGAAATTAGTCAAAAACGGCAGAAGGAATCCTGCAAACAAGAAGATGGTAAATAAAAATGTTACAAGTCCACCATTAGGGTCCATCAGTAATCCACCAGTATTTTCGTTATTGATGGCAAAAGGACCAAAGTTAAAGACAACCATCGAAGCAAAAACTAAGCCGATACAGCGGGTAATCGTCCAAAACCAATTAACATAAAACAATGTATCTAAAATACTTGGCTCTTTCACGTTTTTACGTGGTATGAATTTAGCCATAAGTGCGCCAATTGCTGAAATGGCAAACATAATAATTGTAAAATAACTAATGATAGGAGCAACAATAGTTGCTAAAACATTTGCTAAAATCGCAATCGGTACCTTCCAGCCTTCTTCTGTTAAGACAGGTGTCATAAATAAAAAAATACCAATTAAAGAAGGGATAATAAAATAAACATATGTAGAAACAGCATACTTTTTCATTTTTTGATTAAAACCTCATTTCTATTAAGCATGAAATTGCAATTTGATCTATTTCCCAATCTACTATTCTACGAGCTCGACATGTTGTGTCCATTCAAAATCTCCCCTCATACCTTGTTAAAATACTATTACAAAAACAATTAAGTTTTGAGCTTTAAACAGAAAAACACTTACATCATTCATGTTTTTATAACATTACTTTGTTATAAAACTAGTTAAACGCCACAAGTAAATTGGTTAAAACTTACAGCTAATTGAATTTTTATACAGACAAACTACTGACACTTCAATCTAGTATAACAATATTTCAACATAACAAACAGAAATTTTTTAGGAAAAAAAAGTGAATAAACACGACATTTATTCACTTTGAGGAATGATATACTTTATGAGGTTAAACGAGCCTTTTGATTTTAGGACAGGAGATACAATAGTCATTTGTTTCGTCAGATGTATGATAATAAAAACAACATGTTTTTCTTAAGCGTATAGGGTGCTTGGATTCCTTTATCTTCACTTTCGGTCCACAATATTTTTTCAAAGGATTCTTCTTTTCGCCAAAGAGAGCACCTGGTGCTTGATTTACAATGTAGTCATAGTCCTCTTGTAGGCGATTGATTTCTTGCTCATTGGCCCCTTCTCTTATTTTCGTTTCGTATAGCCAATTGACATAAATAGCGGTATTTTCCCATAAAATTGTTTTTGGAATTTTACTTATTTTCGTTAATGACTGCCACGCTTTTGCTAGATTATCCGCAAAAATCCCTTTAAGCACCTCGTCACGCCATGCGTTACGATCTGTTGTAGGTTCTGACACCATATGATCAATAAACCGAACGTTAGGCAGCCATGGTTTCGCATGACCTTCTGCTTCTACCCAAATATTTTCGATAGCAACTTGTAGCCCTTTATCATATCTCGACATGGCATAGAATGCTGAAGCCATCGTCAAAACACTATAGCGCTTTCCAAATAACGATGCCGTCACTAATAAAGAAGGCGATTGAAAAAAAGGAGCGATTGTTTGTAAATAGACTAGAGCCTGTTCAGCGTCCAATAGATTTTTGGCACTTATGGAGTAAGTAGCGTCTATTGCTGGCTCAAACGTCAATCGATAATCCCTTAATAATATTGGTATTTCTTCAGCTGACAGTTTGTTGCTCAAGTGGCCGCAACCTCCTCAAATGCTTCCATCTGAACTGTTCGTCCCTTACCATGCGGAACACATAACGGCGTTCCAAATAGAGGGTCTCTCATTATGGTACAGTCCATCCGAAAGACAGCTTGTACCATCTCAGGTGTCACCACTTCCTCTGGCTTACCTTGTGCGTACACCTGTTTATTTTGCACAGCTACAATATGATGAGCATAACGACAAGCTAAGTTTAAATCGTGCAATACCATAACAACTGTACGGCCTTCATTTTCATTTAAATCAAATAGTAAATCTAAAATTTCTACTTGATGAGCCATATCTAAATAAGTTGTAGGTTCATCAAGTAAAATAAGATCTGTTTTTTGAGCTAATGTCATAGCAATCCACACACGCTGGCGCTGCCCCCCGGATAATGCATCTACTGGGCGATCTGCAAATTCGGTCATCTGTGTCACCTCAAGAGCATTGTTCACAATATTTTCATCCTCTGTAGACCATTGCTTTAACCAGCTTTGATGAGGATAACGACCTTGTTTAATCAATTGTTGAACAGTTAATCCTTCTGGCGCAACAGGTCCCTGTGGGAGAATGGCTAAACGTTTTGCCACCTCTTTAGTTGAAATCGCATCTAGTGGATGATCTTCTAAAAAAATTTCACCCGACTTTGGTTTTTGCAGTCGGGCAAACGTTCTTAGGAGCGTAGATTTTCCACAACCATTGGCACCTACTAGTACCGTAATTTTCCCTTTTGGTATTTGAAGATTCAAATCTTCCAAAATAAGATTTTCACCATAGCTAACATCTAGATTTTGTACTTCTAAGACGTTTTTCAAAATCCCTTCACCTTCTTCTCTCACGCTTTTAACTCATTTATCATTAGGCATTATTGATTGCGCGTTCTAAATAGTAAATAAATAAAGAATGGTGCTCCAATAGCAGCCGTAAAGACGCCTGTTGGTAAATCCTTTGGTAAAAAGGCTGTTCGTGCAACAATGTCAGCTACAATGACAATAATGCCACCAATTATAGCAGTAACGGGTATTAATCCTGCAAAAGAACGCCCTACAAGCAGTCTACTCATATGAGGGGCTACTAATCCAACAAAGGCAATTCCACCTGCAAAAGCAACCGCAGAACCAGCTAGCATGACACTAATGAGTAAAAAAAGCAAACGGTACACTTGAACCTTTACACCCAGTCCTGTCGCAATGTCATCTCCTAATTCCTTCACATTGACTGTTCTCGCTAATACAAATGTTAAAGGTAATAAAAGAGCCACCCACGGTAAAAGCAAATAGACATCTGTCATATTCGCCCCATACAAGCTTCCAGTCAGCCATAGATAGGCCTTCGTAGTAGCAGCTACCTCGCTGATGACCAGTAACATGGTTACAACTGCCTTTGCTAATGCGGAAATCCCAATTCCAATAAGCACCATGCGAATAGGTGTGACACCTTTTCTCCATGATAGCAAGTAAATGATAAAGGAGATAATGGCCGCACCTGAAATGGCCGCTAATGGTAAAAATTGAATACCGACTGATCCCATAAAGTACACGATAAAAATAATTGCACCCATAGACGCTCCACTCGTTACACCAATAATATCTGGAGCAGCTAACGGATTGCGTATGATTCCTTGTAAAATTAAACCAGCAACTCCTAGCGCAGCACCAACTAATAAGGCCATCAATATACGTGGGAGCCTTAATGTATGTAAGACAAAATCATACTCTCCGTTCCCGTAACCTAATAACTCCTTCACTACTATGAAAGGATGAATAAAATCGCTACCTGCAGATAAGCCAATAATCGTAATGATGACTAATAATAAGCTTAATAATAGTATAATCCAACAAGTTCTTTTGGCGATTTGAAAAGATATGCGATCGGATTTCATTCGAATCGTCCTATAATTAGACATTTTTTGCTAACCCCTTTCGTGCAATATAAATAAAGAAAGGAGCACCAATTAATGCAGTCATTACACCAATTGGCATTTCTAATGGCATAATTACGTATCTTGCTGCTATATCTGCAAGCAGCAGCAAGATAGCTCCTAATACCGCACTGTACGGTATAATCCAACGATAATCCATACCAACAAGATGAATCGCAATATGAGGGACAATTAAACCAATAAAGCCAATTGAACCTGCTACAGCAACTGAGCTACCTGCAAGAATAATAATGATGATACCAAGTGTGAGTTTCGTCAGCATCGTTCGTTGTCCTAAGCCTTTTGCAATATCATCGCCTGATTGTAAAATATTTATTGAGCGACCCATACCTATTGCCACGACTGTGCCCCCTAAAATAAATGGTAGGACAGGTATGAGCATGTCAATGCTTCGACCGGATACTGACCCAGCTAACCAAAAGAGTACACTTTGTAAACCTTGCTCATCAATCACTAAAAGCCCCTGCGTAAACGAGACAAATAGAGCTGTAATCGCTGCACCAGCTAACACTATTTTAATCGGTGTTAAACCATCTCTCCCTAATGATCCAAGGAAAAACACCATAGCTCCCGCTGCACCAGCACCTAAAAAGGCAATCCACATATAACTCATTAAGGAATTAACAGAAAAAAGAGTAATGGCACTGACAATAAAAAATATTGCCCCTGCATTAATACCTAAAATATCAGGAGCTGCTAAAGGGTTTCTAGTTAATGCCCGCATTAATGCTCCCGAGATAGCAAGGCTTGCGCCAACTACTGTAGCGATCACAGCTCTTGTAAATCTAGATGTTCGAATAATGACATGCTCCTTATTAGCAGCATCATAATGAAAAATGGCATCATAGATTGACGAGAAGGGAATGGATGTTTGACCAATAGTTATGCTGAACATAAACGTCAGCAAAAGGATCAAACAACTGATGAACAACCCTAGTTGTTTCATCGAGGTAGTAGAAAGAAAAATTCTCATTTTGCGCCAACTTTCTTGATCCACATTTTAACTTATGAGAAAAGTTGCAGGTTTTTATAGGTTAAACACTACAAGGAGAGGGCTGTCATTTAAACAGCCCTAATCACTTTCTCTATTTATCTAATTCAAATTTGTCATAAATATCATCTAGCATTAAATTAGCACTAATAAATCCACCAGCTAGATTCCAATTGATTTCATCTACTTGATAAACTTGATTTGCCTTCACAGCATCAAGCTCTTTCCATAGTGGATGATTTGTCCATTCTTCATAATTCTTTTTCACTGCCTCATCATTTTCCATGAACATATAAATGACATCGGCATTCATTTGCGTAATACTCTCTTTATCCGTTAGCTTGACGATCTCCAATGAGTCATCTGTTAAATTTTTAGGACCTTGGAAGCCAAGCTCCGACAATATAGACCCTGCATACCCAGTTACATAAATACGTGCATGGTCTGCTCTGAAATTGACAACCGAAACATGGAATGGCCATTTATCGCCAAGCTTCTCTTTAATTTTTGTTTGGAAATCAGCAACTCGCGTATCCCATTCTCCAAATAACTCTTTAACCTTTTCTTCTTGATTCATTGCTTGACCCATCATTTCAGCTGTACCTTTGAAATCAAATACCGTTTCATGAGCAACAGTTGGTGCAATTTGTGATAGCTGATCATAAATTTCCTCATGACGAACTTTCGATGCAATGATTAGATCTGGTTTAAGCTTTGCAATTTCTTCAAGATTTGGTTGTGTTTCTTGTCCAACAACCGCAACACCATCTAAATCTTTCTTCAAATAATTATAAAAAGGTGCTTCAGCCCAAGATTCTACTGCTCCTACTGGCTTAATGCCCATTGCTACTGCTACATCAGTAGCCCCTTGGTATAGAGTAACGATTTTTGTAGGTGTTCCTTCAATTGTCGTAGTGCCCATAGCGTGGGTAATTTCACGGCTAGAAGACTCGTTATTACCTTCTTCAGCTTTATCCGTTTCTTGTGAACTACTACTAGAGTTTGTTGCTTTATCTCCACATCCAACCATCAAGAGAGATACTATTGATAATAAAGCAAAAAGAATAAAAATATTTTTATTGCGTAGTGATAATTTCGACATACATTTCCTCCTAAGTTATAATCAATAACGATAATCATTATCAATTAAAGAGTATACTGTATGACTGTTTTATTGACAATATCTATTTTTTCAAAAAATATACTTTTTTATTAATTTTTTATGCTCATTTAGCTTCCAGCTCGATTATCTATAGTTTAGAAGCATTAGGTTTGTTGTTTATTTGTAAAAATTTCGACACAATCATGCCAAGATGTAGGGAATTATTATTTCAACATTAGGTCGATTCAACATCATTATGACAGCGGTAAAATGTGAAAAAAGCTTTTGGTAGTTCATTCTTTCACCTAATTTGTAGGCAAATCAACATTAGATTTTCTACCATTTCAGCGACTTGTTAGATTTACCTATTCAATAATAGGCAAATAAATAGTCCCTATTGACGTCTATCTCATATCTTAATAATGAACGACAACTTATCAAAACAGGAGGTTATAACATGTTTCAACGAAGACGCCATCCGGCAAAAGGTCCACACTGCTGTCCGCCACAAACAATGCCAATGCAATTTGATCCACCACAATTTTTACCACCCGAGCAATATGTCCGTACAAATTATATCCATACAGTTGTTCCACATGTACAACCAGCACATGTCACAACAGTGAATAAACATATGATTGATCATCAATACTATTTCCCATGCACAGAATCAGTTGTTAATGAATGCTGTGAAACACATACAATGTGCGGTATGCCACCTAACCCTTGTCATATGCCGCATCATCCCCATAAACATATGGGCTATTAATAGATAGTGAGGGGCGAGTAATGCCCCTTTATTATTTCAAACAAAACAAAAACCGAGTAGCCTCTCTCAGAGGTACTCGGTTTTATGCGTTATTAATACATTTTTAAATATTGATCGCGTTCCCATTGATGTACAGTTGTACGATACATATCGAACTCGATTTCTTTTGCTTCTTTAAAGTTAGCGTAAATATGCTCACCTAAAGCAGCTTGTGCTACTTGATCTTTAGCCAATAATGTTAAAGCATCATCAAGTGCCGCTGGTAGGTTTTCAATGCCATTTGCTTGGCGCTCTTCTTCTGACATCACGTAGATGTTGCGGTTAATAGCTGCTGGTGGCGTCAAGTTTTGACGAATACCTTCTAGACCTGCCTCTAAAATAACAGCCATTGCTAAATATGGGTTTGCAGAAGGGTCCACTGAACGAACTTCTACACGAGTTGAAAGGCCACGTGCTGAAGGAATACGAATAAGTGGTGAACGGTTTTGTGCTGACCATGCTACATAACATGGTGCTTCATAACCTGGTACTAGACGTTTATAAGAGTTAACTGTTGGATTTGTAACCGCTGTGAAACCTTGTACGTGTGCAAGGACACCAGCCATAAATTGCATAGCTGTACTAGATAGTCCTAATTCTGTAGATTCATCATAAAATGCATTTTCTTTACCTTTAAATAGCGACACGTTGAAGTGCATACCAGAACCTGCTTCACCAAATAATGGCTTTGGCATAAATGTAGCGTGTAGACCGTGTTTACGAGCGATTGTTTTCACTACTAATTTAAATGTTTGGATATTGTCACAAGCTGTAACAGCGTCCGCATATTTAAAGTCGATTTCATGTTGTCCAGGAGCAACCTCATGGTGAGAAGCTTCGATTTCAAAGCCCATTTCTTCTAGCTCTAATACGATATCACGACGGCAGTTTTCACCTAGATCTGTTGGAGCTAAGTCGAAGTAACCACCATGGTCATTTACTTCTAATGTTGGTTCGCCTTTTGCATCTAATTTGAATAAGAAGAATTCAGGCTCTGGCCCTAAATTGAAGCTTGAGAAGCCCATATCTTCCATTTTTTTAAGAATACGTTTTAGGTTGTTACGTGGGTCACCAGCAAACGGTTCGCCTTTCGCAGTATATACATCACAGATAAGACGTGCTACTTTCCCTTTTTCGGAAGTCCAAGGGAATACTACGAAAGTATCAAGATCAGGATATAAATACATATCTGATTCTTCGATTCGAACGAAGCCTTCAATAGATGAGCCATCAAACATCATTTTATTTTCCATTGCTTTGTCTAATTGACTTACAGGAATCTCAACGTTTTTGATTGTGCCAAGAATATCTGTAAATTGTAAACGAATAAAGCTTACGTTCTTTTCTTCGATGAGACGTTTAATGTCCTCTTTTGTGTATTTACCCACAGTTTTCCACACTCCTATAATTTGTCTAGCTTTTATGTTTACCCTACCCTATTTTTAATAGAATCGAGATAAATCCCCTCGTCGGATGGATGATTTTTGCATGCGCTGTGCTTGTCGCATTTCTTCGCGCATAATTTGACGTAATTCAGAATCACTTAAATCTTGTTCTTCAATTGTAGCAACAGGATCTTTCCTTTTAGCAAATATTTTTTTAATCTTCGCCATATTCATACCCTGTTCTAAGTAGTCTTTAATTTCAAGCAATGTGTCGACGTCATTTAATGAAAACATTCGACGGTTGCCTTCTGTTCGGTGCGGCTCAATTAAATGGTGTTCTTCATAATAACGAATTTGTCGTGCCGAGAGCTCAGTTAATTGCATTACAATACTCATTGATAATAACGGCATAGTTCGTCTAATTTCACGACTCATTTAAGTCCTCCTCCAATACCCGCTTATCATATAACGAAATTTTTTCACTGTCAACCAACCATGTTAGGTTTCCTAACATGGTTGGCACTATTTTTTTCAATCCGAGAGAAAATTGTAAAAAACTATTCAAATTTACGGTTTGTCCATTTCCTCCTCTCTATTTTTGAATAGCTTGTACCGCACTACAAATGGCAAATTTTACATGCTCATATGTTAGTCCACCCTGTATAAAGGCTGTAAAAGGCGGACGTATTGGACCATCTGCTGTAAGCTCTATGCTAGAGCCTTGAATAAATGTTCCCGCTGCCATAATGACATCATCTTCATAGCCTGGCATATAGGCTGGTTCTGGTGCGTAATGAGCATTAATTGGCGAGTTGGCTTGTATTTCCCTACAAAAGGCGATCATTTGCTGTGCGGTTTGGAAAGAAACCGATTGTATTAAATCTGTCCGATGTGCCTGGTAACTTGGAGATGTATTCATCCCGATTTCCTCCAGCATAGCAGCCGTAAAAATGGCACCCTTTAACGCTTGTGATACAACATGTGGAGCTAGGAAAAATCCTTGATAAAAATCACCTAATGTATTTAATGTCGCTCCTGCTTCTGCCCCAATCCCTGGTGATGTCATCCGGTACGCACATTTCTCCACTAAATCTGCTCTGCCTGCAATATAGCCTCCAATTTTCGCTAATCCTCCACCAGGATTTTTAATGAGGGAGCCTGCCATTAAATCAGCACCAATCTCTGTAGGCTCTTGCTTTTCTACAAATTCACCATAGCAATTATCAACAAAAATAATGGCCTCCGGTGCTAACTTACGAATGTTTGCACACATATCAGCAATTTCTGCAATAGAAAAGGATGGACGTGTTGCATAGCCTTTTGATCGTTGAATGGCAATCATTTTCGTCTTTGCTGTTATGGCCCCTTTCACACCGGCCCAATCGATGGTTTGATTATCCAGTAAATCAACATGTGAATAACCGATTTGATAATCTTTCAGGGAACCTGTATCTTTGTCACCACCATCGACAATGGATTGTAACGTATCATATGGCTGACCAGAAATATACAGCAGCTCATCACCAGGACGTAGCACACCGAATAGACTAAGCGTAATTGCATGTGTCCCTGAAATAATCTGCGGTCGAACAATGGCAGCCTCAGCTCCAAACACCTCGGCATAGACACGCTCTAAATTATCGCGTCCCTCATCGTCATAGCCATAGCCATTGGATGGGTGTAAATGATAATCACTAACTTGATGTTTTCGAAATGCCGCTAGCACTTTTTGCTGGTTATAAAACGCCATCTCTTCCACCTTAGCATGAAAAGGTCTCACTCTCTCTTCTATTGTTGCCGCTAAAGATAGCGTCGATGCTGATAAATTAGATGTAAACGTCATTCTTTTTCTTCTCCATTTCACAATTGTCATGCATATCATTCCGTAAACTTGAATCTAAATGGACCTCGATTATGCTAGAATTCCCTAATCGTCTACTTGTAATGAACGCTTATAACAGATGTTTTTCTTTATTTCATTAACATCTTATCAATTTGTATAGGTACCTGTAAAACTTGCCTATTGTTTCTCAGCGAAATTTACGCTAAGCTAATGTGCGGACTTATTTCAAGAAGAGTATTTAATGATGGATTTTGGCTATTAAATTCATAGATTTTGTTACTTACAGGATCTTTCTGCTTTAGGAATGAGATTCATTTATTTATAGAAGGGGTGAAAGGGATGGCTTGGGAAGTTTTTAGTATTATTGGTACAATTGCCTTTGCTATTTCTGGGGCAATTATTGCAATGGAAGAGGAATACGATTTATTCGGTGTTTATATACTCGGTATCGTCACTGCTTTTGGTGGAGGGGCTATCCGAAATTTACTTATCGGGCTACCTGTCACAACATTATGGGGACAGGATATGATGTTTCAAATTGCACTTGCAGCAATTACCATATTTTTTATTTTCCCTCATCATTTGATTCAACACTGGCATCGTTGGGGCAATTTCACAGATGCAATTGGCTTATCAGCATTTGCTATTCAAGGCGCACTCTACGCTGTAAAGCTGGATATGCCGATTAGTGCTGTCATTGTAGCTGCGGTCTTAACAGGGTCAGGTGGTGGAATCGTGCGTGACTTATTAGCTAGACGAAAACCACTTGTTCTTCGTGACGAAGTCTATGGTGTTTGGGCTGCTCTCGCAGGGCTTGTTATTGGATTTGATATTTTTACAGGAGACATTTTCCTTTATATGTTATTTGCGGTAATTACAGCATTACGTATTCTTTCCTATATGATGAAATGGCGTTTACCTTTGCGAAGGTTGAATCGGGCATAGAGTCTATCATTGATTAAATAAGCGCAAATTGTTCCTTAACTATTTGCGCTTAATTGTTTTTCGGTAACTATTTAGCCAAAAGATTCATTGCTTCTTCCAGTGTCACCATATTTTTCATCATTGAGCAAGCAGCATCTAATAGAGGAAAGGCTAGTGTTGCACCGGAACCTTCTCCTAGCCGCATATTCATGTTTAGCATGGGTTCCACTCCTAGTAATTCAGCGGCAATTTTAGCCCCTGGCTCCTCCGATGCATGAGAAGGTATAATAAAGTCCTTTACTTTTGGTTCAATTTGATAAGCAATAAGCGCAGCAATAGTTGAAATAAATCCATCAATCACAACAGGTTTTCGGTAACTTGCGGCTGCAAGGATGATACCAGCCATAGCCCCAATCTCTAGCCCTCCAACTTTAGCTAGAACATCAATGATATCGTTAGGATTGGGCTTGTTGAGCGTAATTGCTTTTTCAATGACCTCTGCTTTATGAGCAATTCCTCCTTGACCAACACCTGCTCCAAACCCTGTTATTTCAATTGAGTCATAGCCAGTCAAAACAGCTAAAATCGCAGTACTCGGCGTTGTATTACCGATGCCCATCTCTCCTGTTCCAAGTAGATTGGCTCCTTTTATAATTTCATCTGTTGCCACACGAATCCCCACTTCAATAGATTGAATGGCCTCCTCTCTAGACATAGCAGGGCCTTGTGCCATATTATCTGTACCATATTTTACTTTATGAACGATTACGCCCGCATTGAGTGGAAGATCATCCTTTACTCCAACATCTACCGTTACAACCTTCGTATTCGTCACACTTGCAATCGCACAAACACCCGTACCTCCTTTTGGAAAATTTAATGTTTGAAATAAAGTAACATCTTGTGGGTTCGTCGTCACACCTTCCTTACAAACTCCATGATCTGCTGCACAGACAATCATCACCTTTTGATCAATCACCGGATATAATTGTCCTGTAATCCCAGAAAGTTGCACAGCAATGGATTCTAATTTACCTAGGCTACCTGGCGGCTTACATAGAATATCTATTCGCTTCCTTGCTTGCTCCCTACTATTTTTATTAGCGCCTTGAATGTTTTGAATTGTGTCATGTAATAATTGCATTGTCATTTCTCCTCTCGTTCTTCATGAAGACAAAATAAAAAGCCTGTAGTTTATTGTCATGACAAATAAACTACAGACTTTTCCATCATCTATATCCACTTAAAGCAAATAGGCAGGTCTCCTGGCTTAAGTTCAACATTTCATAGTACCTTCCCAGCAATGAGCTAGTGGTCTTCACTATTAAACTCCCTTTTACAGTGGCGGGTCCGCTAAAGCTTTTCACTTTATTCCCTATTCTCCCTTAATGGGCACCTAATGCTTGTATTAAACTACTTTTAATCTACGACAGCATATTTCTTCTGTCAATATTTAAATGCGATACTCGTATGCCTATTCTTTTTCTAGCTCGCTTAGCAATGTTGACCCTAATAATAGGACCGCTCCTATTATTTGTAGATGCGTCATTTTTTCTCCAATAATCATCGTTGAAATGACTAATGATGTTAGTGGAGCTATATAGCTAAGTATGGCTATACTTTGCCCTTTCAGCTTTGACATGCCCCAAAAGAACAATAAAAATCCAACCCCTGCATGGACAATACCTAATGTCATTAATAATAGGACTGACTTAAAACTGAGTGTCATAACCTGAAACCCTGTTGTCCCAAGTATATAAAAACAAAGGAAAAAAGCTGCTAAAGATAGTTGAATAATTGTATTTTCCGGTTCTTTTAAGCCACATATACATTTATTTGTAAATGTTAGAGCTGTATAAAAGCATGCGGCGATAAGACTGTAGACAATGCCAATAAAATGTTTACTGTCTCCAGTGCCTTGACTTTGGACAATCAAAAATAGGCCAAAAATGGCCACACAGACATACAGTATTTTTCTGCTAACTAGCTTCTCTTTTAAGACTATTGGAGATAAACAGATTACTAGTACTGGTGCAAAATAATAGCTGAGTGCAGCATTAGCAATTGTTGTTTCTTAGCCTGAAATAAGAAAATCCAATTCCCACATAAGGCAACACTAGAAAGTATTAATCTCCACTTATTTTTGAGAATACTTCTTTTCGTTAAACTTTCCTTTATATAAATAAAAATCACTATCAAAAAACAAGCACCAATCAAACTCATCCAAAAAGCGATTTCACTTGAAAACAAAGGGATATACTTGGCAAAAACACCAACTGCGCCAAAAATAATCATGGATAATACAAACGCTAATTTTCCGCTCATTACAATTCCTACTTTCTACGTATAAGCATTAACCTACACAGTAGAATCTATTGAAAATGAGCAAACTGTTATTGTATGCCTTGACAGTAGATTCTACTGTCAAGACATTGTTGGGGGTGCTATTGAACGAAACATACAAAATCCCTCCTTCACCGATATAATTGTAACATATTTCTGAAAATTATAGAGTACGATTTATAGATAAAGGGAAAAGGAATCGCTAATTACTTCATAGGTATGGATAAAATTTTCTTTTAAGGAGGAGTTAGAATGAATGCAAGAGAATTAAGAAACGCTATTGCAGAGACTTGTGAAAATTATGATAGTCATTACGCTCAGTTAGTGAAACCGATTAATCAGTTATTAATGAATGTTGATGCTTCCATCAGTGAAGAAACAGCGTATGTCATTATGGAAAATTTGAAATTATTTTATAATGGAGATAAATACATGGCGGAATGTCATTTCGATGAGAGTGAAAATTTCTTAAAGGATGGCATTGAGCTTTTACAAAAGGGAGATCTTGCGAATGGCGCTTTACAAATATACGGTGCTGGTTTAAATTTTGCCAGCTATGCTTCAAAGGTTCGCGGGCAAAAAAATGTGAACCCGTACAAGAACTTTGAAAAAAACTTTAGCCTTATCATGGACTCACTCCAAAAATAAGCATATGAAAAAAGAAAGAGTATACACTCTTTCTTTTTTCATTATGTCATTATTTAAATTCTAATTCACCATCGTAAGCTAACATGCCGCCTTCTAGGTTTGTCACATCAAATCCTTGTGCCTCTAAATAAGAACAAGCATTAGCTGAACGACCACCAGCCTTACAAACGATAATATATGGCTTAGTTTCATCTAATTCCTCTAGACGTTCTGGGATTGTCCCAAGAGCAATATGCTGAGCACCAGGAATCATGCCATGTGCAACTTCATCCTCTTCACGTACATCAATAATATATAGGTCTTCATTTGCATCTAATAGTTCTAATAATTGTGTTGTTTCCATTGATTTCATCAAACTCGTCCTCCAAATATCTATTTCCTCTATCATTATAGCCTGTAGCAAAAAAAACAGCCAGTGTGGAGAACACACTAACTGTTTAACAATTTTTTTAAGCTTCTGTCTCTAAAAATTCTATTTGTTTAGCTGGAACGAATGTAGAAATGGCGTGCTTGTAAATTAGGTGCTGCTTATTTTCAGCATCCAATAATAAAACTGTAAAATTATCATATGATTTCACAGTCCCTTTTAACTGAAATCCGTTTAATAGAAATACAGTTACAAAAACACTGTTTTTACGTAGTTGGTTCAAGAACGTATCTTGCAAGTTGATTGATTTCATCAAATAGCCTCCCTACTAACTTTCTACCTCTTCATTCCTATAGTAGCACGTTCTACCAATTTATCAATTAGTAATTTTTAGAAATTTTTCTTTAATTTTATAATTGCTCATCTGTCATCACAAAATGGACATCCATTTTATTGCGGAAATAAGTAAGTTGCCTTTTCGCATAGCGGCGAGAGTTTTGTTTTAAGCTGTCAAGAGCGCCTTCTAGCGAACATTTACCATCTAAATAATCATATAATTCCTTATAACCAATGGCTTGTATAGACTGCACACCTCGGATATTTTGTTGCCATAGCCCTCTGACCTCTTCTAAAAGCCCATTCTCCATCATCAAATCGACACGACGGTTAATACGGTCATAAAGCACGTCTCGTGACATATTTTGACCTAGACCTAAGATCAAGTGATTATAGAGAGGCACTTCACCTCGATTTTGAGCTTCAGCTGCCTTCGATACACCGCTTAATTCTAGCATCTCTAATGCGCGAATGACACGACGTGTATTATTTGGATGAATGGCCTCTGCAGTTTGAGGGTCTAGTTGTTTTAATTTACCGTGCATGGCCTCAGGACCAAGCTTCGCTAATTCATCATAATAGGCTTGACGTGCTGCCTCATCCACTTTTTCATCAGTAAATTGAAAATCAAACAGAACAGCTTGTACATATAAGCCTGAGCCACCTACTATAATCGGTAGCTTATGACGAGCTTGTATGTCAGCAATTTTCGCTCTGACTAGCTTTTGATAATCGGCCACTGAAAATGATTCTGTCGGCTCCAGAAAACTTAATAAATGATGAGGGACTCCCTCCATCTCTTCTTCCGTAATTTTCGCCGTACCTATATCTAACCCTTTATAAACTTGCATGGAATCACCGTTAATGATCTCTCCATTATACTTTTTGGCAAGTTCAATACTTAATGCTGTTTTTCCAGAAGCAGTTGGTCCCACTATTGCTACAACCTCTGCCTGCTGTAATTTATTTTCTATCATATTTTTCTAACCACCGTAATAATAGTTGAAAGACTGCTTCTTGATTGTCTTCATTTAAAATTTCATGTCTCTTATCTTCAAATAAATAAACAGTGACATCCTCCACACCAGCAGTTGCTAATTGTTCTGCCACTGCGTACACGCCTAGTCCCTGTTCACCGACTGGATCTTGACTGCCACTTATCAAAAGTATTGGAAGATCCTTTCTTACTTTGGCAATCTCCTTTTTGCGATTCAATATTGAAAAGCCTGTAGTCAAATCTACAAAAAATTGATTGGTTGGAATAAAGCCACAATATGGATCATCTATATACTTTTGAACTTCTCCCTGTACGGAGCATAGCCAATCATAGGCAGTCTTCGGATTTGGAAACTGCTTATTAAAACTACCAAAACTTAATTGATTGAGGAGCCTGCTTTCTGTCTCTTTACCAAGACCTTTTGCTAAAGCCTTGGATACAATATTACCAATTGCATGTAAAGCTGTAACATTGCCAGTTCCACAGAGCACAACATTGTCTACCTGTCCCCCATACCGTTGGATATAGCGTCTCGTAATGAATGAGCCCATACTATGACCAAAAATAATGAGCGGTTTGTCAGCAACCGGTGCATGTAATTGAGTAATGACTTCATGTGCATCTTCTACAACACGTTCAAAGCCGTTATTTTCAGCAAAAAATCCTAAAGTTCCATTATAAGCAGCTGTTTCACCATGTCCACGATGATCGTGCATCGTCACTACATAGCCGGCATTTTGAAGCGTGTGAGCAAATGTTAAATAACGACCACTATGCTCTGCCATGCCGTGTAAAATATGGATATGTCCAATACATGTCCTTTTAGATTCTAGTGTTCGTGTGAATACAAAATGTCCATCCGACATTTGAATATAACGCTCCATCGCTTATTCCCCTTCTTTCACGAAAATAGTGGCATCCATGATGGCTTGATCTAATTCAGCCATATAAGCATTTCGTTGTTCCTCCGTATAATTCAAGTGTTGTTGCATCACTTGAAGCACTTGTTGCTTATAGAGCTTGACTGCTTCAATGTCAAAATATAGCATGCCAGTACGACGAATAAAGAAGTCACTTGGAGTATAGACCATTTCAGCTTCTAAGCCATATAATAGCATCGCATGTAAAGTAAGTGGCATTGTACTACCATGCTCATGTAAGTATTTTACACGATCAAATAAAGCATCCACATTCGTGCCATATTTTTGGACAAGTTGCTTGGCTTCATCATAATTTAAACCATACTGAACACCCTCTCGAGCTTTATAAGCAATATAATCTGGGAAATTGATGGCGTTAATACCCTTTGCTCCTGACAATGATAATTCTCGAGTGATGGATGCACTCGCATGCTTATAACGACGGGTTTTTACGATTTTATCTACAATCGATTCTGCCATTTGGCGGTAGCCTGTTAGCTTGCCACCTGCTATCGTCATTAAACCACTCGGAGCCGTCCAAATTTCATCTTTCCTTGAAATTTCTGAAGGATTCTTTCCTTTTTCATAAATTAATGGACGAACGCCTGCCCACGATGATTCAATTGTAGCTCTTGTAATATTGGCGGTAGGGAAAACTTTCTTTGCCGCCTCAACTAAATAGTCCACATCTTGCTGTGTTGCAACAGGATGTACTGGATTGCCCTCAAAGACAGTATCCGTTGTACCTACATAGGTTTTACCATCACGCGGGATTGCAAATGCCATACGTCCATCAGCAATATCGAAATAAACTGCTTGCTTTAATGGAAAATCTTTTTGATTCAGGACAATATGAACACCCTTCGTCAATCTTAATTGCTTATTATCAGCTACTTTATCCCTTTGTCGTACATCATCCACCCAAGGACCTGTAGCATTGACAATTTGAGCAGCATGTACATTCAACATGCGTCCTGTTAAATGATCTTCTACTTTAATTCCAACAAGCTTTTTCTTGTCGTAGATGAACTCCTTCATCTCCGCATAATTAAGACAAAGTGCCCCATATTCAACAGCTTTTTTTAATACTTCAATTGTAAGACGTGCATCATCTGTACGATATTCAACATAATAGCCTCCACCCACAAGTCCTTCTTGATTGAGTAAAGGTTCTAATGCTAATGTTTCTTGCACATTTAGCATCGTTCTACGTTCCTGTTTTTTGACACCTGCTAAACGGTCATAAACTCTTAAGGCTAGAGATGTTGTCATTGGGCTAAGGGAACCCTTTTTATATAAAGGCAAAAGCATTTTTTCTGGTGTTGTCACATGAACAGCATTGTCATAGACGATTTCACGTTCACGTCCCACCTCTGCTACAACTCCTACATCAAATTGCTTTAAATATCGTAGTCCACCATGGATGAGTTTAGTCGATCGACTCGATGTTCCAGCAGAGAAATCCTGCATGTCGATACATGCGACGGACAATCCCCTTGAGGCAGCATCCAGGGCAATACCTGCACCAGTAATGCCTCCACCAATGACTAAAACGTCAAAACTATAGTGCTCTAAATAATATAAAATTTTTGGACGATGCTCATATGAAAACATACCTTTTTCCCCCAATAGCTAAGATTTAAAAATTCGTGTTGCCTCTACAGCTCTTTGCCAGCCAGCATAAAGAGCTGTCGCTTGGTCTTTTTCCATTTTTGGCTGGTAGGTTTGACCATTTACCCACAGTGCTGATAAAACCTCTTGATTTGGCCAAAAATTTGTAGCAAGTCCTGCTAAATAAGCTGCACCTAGTGCTGTTGATTCATTGAGTTTTGCCAGTTCTACATGCAACTGTAAAACATCACTTTGGAATTGCATTAATAACTCATTTTTTACAGCACCACCATCTACACGGAGTACTTCAATAGGTGCACCGGCTGCTTCCTCCATCGCATCGAGTACATCCTTCGTTTGATAGGCTAATGATTCAAGTGTCGCACGGATGAAATGTTCTTTAGACGTGCCACGCGTTAAACCAAAAATGGCACCACGAGCATCTGTATCCCAATAAGGTGTACCTAGTCCAACGAAGGCAGGTACAACATAGACACCATCCGTATTGGCTACTTTTTTAGCATAGGTTTCTGAATCCTCAGCAGTCCGAATCATACGTAGTCCGTCTCGTAGCCATTGGATCGCTGAGCCTGCTACGAAAACACTTCCCTCTAATGCATAGGTCACCTTACCATCTATTCCCCAAGCAATTGTCGTCAATAACCCATTTTCCGACTTTACTGCCTGTTGCCCTGTATTCAATAACATAAAGCAGCCAGTACCATAAGTGTTTTTAGCCATTCCTTTTGTAAAACAAGTTTGACCAAAAAGTGCTGCCTGCTGATCACCCGCAATACCGGCAATCGGAATTTTTTCGCCAAAGAAAATACTTGCTGCCGTTTCAGTGTAAATTTCTGATGAATTTTTCACTTCAGGAAGCATCGACATCGGAATATCTAATAGCTGACAAAGTTCCGTATCCCATTGTAATTCATGAATATTGTATAGTAACGTTCGAGCCGCATTTGAATAATCGGTAACATGGGCCTTTCCCTTTGATAATCGCCAAACAATCCAAGAATCAATCGTGCCAAATAATAAATCTCCATTGTCAGCCATTTCACGGGCGCCCTCTACATGATCTAACATCCATTTAATTTTTGTGGCTGAAAAATAAGCATCTAGTCGTAATCCCGTTTTTTGCTGAAAAAGCTCCTCATGCCCTTGTTCTTTCAGGTCATTCACGATTTCCTGCGTTTGACGCGACTGCCAGACAATGGCGTTGTAAATAGGCTTTCCTGTATGTTTATCCCACACTACGGTTGTTTCTCGCTGATTCGTTATTCCAATAGCATGGACCTCACTAGCATCATGCCCACTTTCTGTTAAGACAGTTGCAATTACTGAAAGGACCGAACCCCAAATTTCATTGGCATTATGTTCTACCCAGCCAGCCTTCGGAAAAATTTGCTGAAACTCCTTTTGTGCTACATGAACAATTTCACCTTTTTTATTGAATAAGATAGCTCTTGAGCTTGTTGTGCCTTGATCAATTGCTAAAATAAATTCGCCCATTATTTTCCCCCTTTTCACTACATGACCCGTTTGAACATTTTCTCCACTTCATACGATGTAAAATGAATGAGCACTGGACGTCCATGTGGACATGTAAATGGATTATCAGCTTTGCGTAAATCTCTCAGCAATATTTCCATTTGTTCTTTCGTTAAATAATAGTTGGCCTTAATAGATTTTTTACAGCTCATCATAATCGCAGCGGCTTCACGTAATTTCTTTACATCTGCCTTTTTAGTCGTCAGCACCTGTTCAATTAAATCTTCAATAATTTCCTGTTCCTCACCTTTAGGGAACCAGCTAGGATGCTCGCGTACAACAAAGGAAGATTGTCCAAATTCCTCTAAGAATACGCCTATTGCTTCTAATTCATGTTTGTGTTCTCGTAATAAAAGTGCCTCATCGGCCGCATAATGGAATGTTAGTGGAAGCAGTAATGCCTGACGCTCATGTGGATTAACTTGTCCGACCTTTTCCCGGAAAAATTCATATTTAATGCGCTCTTGTGCAGCATGTTGATCAATTAAATAAAAACCATCCTCCATTTGGGCGACAATGTATGTGCCATGGATTTGCCCGACTACTTCTAGCTCAGGGAACGGTTCCTTAGCCATCTCATTTACTAATTCCTCATGTTGCTCCACAACAGTTACTTCTTCTATTTCTTCAGCCTGTAATGGCTGAATAGGCTGCGCGTAATCCTCCACAATAGTAGAAACAGGCTCTGGCTCTACTGTAGTTTCTCGATTGTTTTCTTGAACGGTTTGCACATCATATAACTTCTCTACAATTGCATTCATCTTCTCCACATCTATCTGAGGTGCAGGCTTCCAAATATTTAATTGCTCTGTAGCCGGCTTGACGATTTTTTCTTTTTTCTCCATTTGTGGTACGCGAATAACGCTACGTATTCTTTCACGGATAGTGTCTTCGATTAATTTTAAAAGCTCTGGCTCCTTACTTAAACGAATTTGATGTTTCGCAGGATGCACATTAACATCTGTCAAAAATGGATCTCCCTCTATATAAAGAACCACAATAGGAAAACGTTCAATCGGTAAATACGTATGGTAGGCATCAACAATAGCTTTCTGTACTAAATAATGCTTAACCCAGCGACCATTGACGAATAGAGACATATAATTTTTTGAAGCCCGCGTCACCTCTGGTAGGGTCACATAGCCAGAAATGCGATAATCGTGTGACTCCCCTTGGAATGACACCATTTTCTTAGCATTATGTACCCCATAAATGGCAGCAAGCACTTGTTGCACATCTCCTCGTCCATTTGTTTGGAGTAATATTTGACCATTATGCAATAATCGAAAAGCAATTTGAGGGTTACTAAGCGCAAGACGATTCATTAAGTCTATAGTGTGCCCAAGTTCAGTTTGAATAGTTTTCATATATTTTAAGCGAGCAGGTGTGTTAAAGAATAATTGTGATACCGTCAGATCTGTCCCTTTACGTAAAGGGCCGGGCTTATGCGTCAACATATGACCACCCTCCAGCTCTAAATGTGTACCGGATTCACCGTTCGATGTAATTAAAGTCATTTTTGAAACAGAAGCTATAGATGCTAATGCCTCACCACGGAAGCCCAATGTCCGAATACGAAATAAATCATGTTCTTGATGGATTTTACTTGTTGCATGGCGAGAGAATGACATGATGGCATCCTCTTCATCCATACCGCTACCATTATCAATTACTTGAATGGAAGTGAGACCCGCTTCTAGTAAAAAAACATCAATGGACGTACTTCCCGCATCAATCGCATTTTCTACAAGCTCTTTGACAACTGAAGCTGGTCTTTCAACTACTTCTCCTGCTGCAATTTTATTGGAGAGCCATTCGTCCATAATTTGTATGTTTCCCACTAACGAATCACTCCTTTATTTTTTCATGTTTAATAACTCTTGCTGTAACTCATATAAAATATTCATTGCCTGCATCGGTGAAGTTCCTAAAATATTAACTTTCTCTAATTTTTTTAACACCTCTGCCCCAGCTGGTGCAATTGGCTCTTCTTCAGTAAATAAGGACATTTGCAGTGGCGGTTCTACTATTTTCTGTGTTTCAGCCACTACTTCGTTCCCAGCCTCAAAGTTTTCCAATAGCACACGTGCTCTTGCCAAAATTTCTTCTGGTAATTGCGCTAATTGTGCCACATGAATACCATATGATTTATCAGCAGCACCTTTTTTCACCTTATGCAGGAACACAACCATGCCATTTTTTTCGGTCGCTGCGACATGTACATTTTGTAAGCGTGGTAAATCCTTTTCAAGAGCTGTTAATTCATGATAATGCGTAGAAAACAACGTATTAGCACCGATTTTGTCATGAATATATTCCATCATGGATTGAGCTAAACTCATCCCATCATAAGTAGAGGTACCACGACCTATTTCATCAAATAACATTAAACTGTTTTTTGTAGCATGCATAATGGCGTGTTGAGATTCAAGCATTTCTACCATAAATGTAGATTGCCCTGCTGCTAAATCATCAGCTGCACCGATGCGAGTGAAAATTTGGTCAGTAATAGGTAGCTTCGCCTTTTCAGCAGGTACATAGCAGCCCATTTGTGCCATGACAACAATTAATGCTACCTGACGCATATAGGTACTTTTACCAGACATATTCGGCCCAGTAATAAGCATCATATTATTCTGTTCTTCTAGCACACAATCGTTTGGTACATACATTTGCTTATTCAACATTTTTTCTACAACAGGATGGCGACCTTCAATGATTTCAAGCGCTCGTCCATTATGGAATTGTGGTTTTGTAAAACGATATTTTTCTGAGATGCTCGCAAAGCTTAGCAAAACATCTAACTCACTTATACTTGCTGCCAGTGCTTGTACACGTGGAATAAATTCCTTTAATGCATCTCGAATTTCTACAAATAGGTTGTACTCTAGTGTAAGGCTTTCTTCTTCAGCATTTAAAACCAATGCTTCTTTTTCTTTTAATTCCTGTGTAATATAGCGCTCTGCATTAGCTAGCGTCTGTTTGCGCTCATAACGAGTTAAATCCGCTAAATGGATATTCGATTTTGTAATTTCAATATAATAACCAAAGATGCGATTATAGCCAATTTTTAAGTTTTTAATGCCTGTTTTCAAACGCTCTTCTTGCTCGAGCTGAGCAATCCAATCCTTACCATTGCGAGCGGCATATCGAAGCTCGTCTAATCGTTCATGATAGCCATCTCGAATCACATCCCCTTCTTTAATGGTAATTGGCGGATTATCCGTTATAGCATTTGCTAAAAGCTCCTCAACAGCTGTACATGTATCGAGAGCTGCCCCTAGTTGTTGAAGTGTCTCCTTACCCGCACCTAATAACTGCTGCTGAATAGCTGGCACTTGGCGCAACGAATCACGTAATTGCGCTAAATCACGGCCACCTACATTGCCAAAAGCAACGCGACCAGCTAGCCGCTCTAAATCATATACCTGTTTTAAGGCAGTTTGTAACTCTGTTCGAACAAAATATTCTTCTAATAAATCAGTCACAATCGCTAGTCTAGACTCAATAGCTGAGCGTGTGGCAAGCGGCTGATGGAGCCATTGTTTTAATTTACGGCCACCCATTGCTGTGACGGTATCATCGAGCAACCATAACAGTGTCCCTTTTTGATCTCCACCGCGAATGGATTGAATGAGCTCTAAATTTCGCTTTGAGCTAGAATCAATGCGTAAATAATGTTTCATTTCATTAAACGTAAATGCTTGAATATGTGATAACGAACGCATTTGTGTTTTATCTATATAGGCCAATAATCGAAGGCATGAAATTTGTAGGGCTGATGGAACAGCTTCTACATAGCTAGCTGCTTTATCCACCGTCATTTCATCGGTTTCCACTGACAGTACAATGGCGGCATTTGCAGCATGTTCTGCTAACAATAACTGTAAACCATCCGTTACAATAAGTTCCCGAATACCATAGGCCTGCATTTGCATTAATAATGCTTTGCCATCGCCTTCAATGGACGAAGCCACGGCTTCACCTGTTGATAAATCTAGATATGCATAGCCAAATGTTGTGTCATCCAGTTGTTCGGCTGCTCCAATAAAATGATTGGATTTCCCTTCAAGTGTCTTACCTTCCATAATTGTACCGGGTGTGATGAGTTGAACGACTTCACGTTTGACCACGCCTTTTGCTTGCTTTGGATCTTCTGTTTGTTCACAAATAGCCACTTTATAGCCTTTTTGCACAAGTGTTTCAATATAATTTTTAGCCGAATGATGCGGCACACCACACATTGGAATTCGTTCTTTTGCGCCAGCATCCCGGCTCGTTAACGTAATTTCTAGAATTTGTGAGGCATTAATGGCATCCTCAAAAAACATTTCATAAAAGTCACCTAATCTAAAAAATAAAAAGGCATCCTTGTAATCTTCTTTAACCTGTAGATACTGTTGCATCATTGGTGTATATGTTGTCATATAAATATTTACCTCGCTCTTACCTATAGATAGTTTTATTATAACAAAAGATACATGCGAAACGCTTCATTCACCTTTTTTAAGATGCTAGCGTTTCGCATGTATCGAAAAATAATGGTTTCTAAGATTATCTTGGTCGTTCATCAGGAAACGATGATGACTCTAATACATACCTACCTTCTCCATCAGAGCTTGACGATGAGCTTGAGCTTGAGCTAGATGAGGACGATGATGATGAACTCTCATCATTAAGGCTCCAGTCTTCTTCATAATCTAGCGGATGTACACTAATACAAATTGTTGTTTCACCCATTACTTCCACAACCACTTCACGTTCTACTACAATTTCAAATTTCGTCCCACATGAAGAAATTACTGCTTCAATACAATTCGGTTCTTGTATTACCCGTACACGAACATCATCACCAACGCTAATTTCCCCTTCTCGATAGTGAAGCTTCACTTTGTCTTTATAGTGAATTGTTTCCGAAAACACAGCTGTCTTTGAATGATTACTATAGGCATACCATACATTGACATCAAATTTCCCTGTTACTTCTACAAATTTCCCGACTCTTTTAGCAGAGCAAGTATGGTTAATTACCCAGCATCCTAAAATACTTGTCGGTTTATTTGTTGGTGATAATGTTACACGCTCTTCCGTTCTCTTCTTCCCTTTGGCAACTACTGCTTTCGTCACGATTTGTCGTAAACGTTTCAGCGCAATTCCTCCTTCGACTCTTTTCACTCCATCATATGCAGGTAGCGCCCATTGGGTGAACATATATTTTAGAGAATTAAATGATTCCTCCACAACTCTTTTCGAAAGATGACTGCTATAGCGAGAGCATTCCCCCATAGAAATAAACATAAAAAAGCTCGAATGCTGTCATTCGAGCTTTACTTCTATAATCTGTTAAGAACAGCTACCTGGTTGAGAATTGTCTACATATGAACCCGTTTCACCACGTAGCACATCGCCACCTGTTGAGCGGATAATTTCATTTGTTACATTATTAGCGATCGTATTTGATACTAATTGCAATAAATCATTTACATCGCCTTGCGATTCTTTAAATTGTTGAACAACTGGGATGTCATTAATTTCTTCTTCGATTTTAGCAATTTTATCTTCTATCATTTTTAGCGCTTTTTCTTTTCCTAAGTGTTGGAAATTAACCGCTTGTTTTTGTAAACTTTTTAAACTTGCGATTCGTTCACGTACTTGTTGATTTTCATTGATTTGAGCTTCTGCCTTTTTGAAAAATTCAACCTCTGGTGTATTTGCAATCATATGTGCAATTTCATGTGATTTTTTAATTAAATCTTCTTTTGTGAATAAGATTTGTGTCATTTACGCTTCCACCTTTTCATTTTTTACGACTTCCAAAAACTCACCAGTAAGTGAATAAGATGTAGTCTCTATAATTTTAACTTTTACTAATTGACCAATTACTTCTGCTGGTGCTTTAAAGTTAACCAGACGATTTTTTCGCGTATAGCCTGCTAGCACATCATCTCGTCGTTTACTTGTTCCTTCAACTAATACTTCGACAACCTCACCATTTAAACGCTCTAAGGCTTTGCGTGAATACTCACCCACCACTTCATTTAAACGTTGAAGTCGTTCCTTTTTCACCTCTTCAGGTACATTATCGACCATTTTTGCAGCCGGAGTCCCTTCACGAGGAGAATAGATATACGTAAATGCTGCCTCAAAGCCAACTTCACGGTATAGGGAAAGCGTTTCCTCAAATTGTTCCTCCGTTTCGTTTGGGTAGCCAACGATAATATCTGTCGTTAATGTTACTTCAGGAATTGCAGCTTTAATTTTTTCTACTAATGTCAGGAAATGCTCACGTGTATATTTACGAGCCATAATTTTTAAAATGTCATTAGAGCCAGATTGTACTGGCAAATGAATATGTTCTACTAAATTACCACGTTTTGCAAGTACTTCGATTAGTTGATCATCGAAATCTCGAGGGTGACTCGTTGTAAAACGAATTCGTGGAATATCAATTTTTCTTAAAGCATCCATTAAATCCCCAAGACGATATTCGATATCCTCAAAGTCTTTTCCGTAAGCGTTGACATTTTGACCAAGCAACATAATCTCCTGATAGCCCGCTGCCGCTAGCTCTCGGACCTCAGCAATGATCTCCTCTGGACGACGACTACGCTCTTTTCCACGTGTATACGGTACGATACAATACGTACAGAATTTATCGCAACCATACATAATATTAACCCATGCTTTAATGGAACCAAGACGTTTCTTCGGCAGATTTTCAATCACATCGCCTTCTTTAGACCAAACTTCTACGACCATTTCTTTCGACATATACGCTTCTTTAAGAATGTTTGGAAGGCGGTGAATATTATGCGTTCCAAAAACCATATCGACATGTGGATAGCTTCTTAAAATTTTATTTACAACCGATTCCTCTTGCGACATACAGCCACAAACCCCGATTAGCATCTCTGGGTTTTTTCGTTTATATTTCAACAGGAAACCAAGTTCTCCAAATACTTTGTTTTCTGCATTTTCTCGAATGGCACATGTATTCAGCAAGACGACGTCAGCCTCTTCAATTATTTCAGTTGGTGTGTAACCCAACTGCATAAAAATACCAGCCATTACTTCTGTGTCATGCTCATTCATTTGGCAGCCATAAGTACGAATGTAGAAAGTACGATCTTTACCCATTCCTGCAAATTGATCATCAATGCTAAAATCCTTATGGTATTTCACATCTTCTTTACCACGTTTTTTAGCATCTTTTAAGGAAGGTGCCGTAAAGACCTTCTCAAAATATTTACTGTAATCCTTTTCAGGCTTGTCTTCTTTTTTTGGTTGATTGACCTGTTGATTAGCTAAGCGTTGTTCCTCATTCATCGCAATCAGGTAACTCCTTTCAAACGAAATCCATGCACTTGAATTTCCATCTTACTATTATACTGAATAGTTGATACTTCCTACAAGGCTTGCGCTTCAAATGTCGTGGTTTCGACTTAATTACAAGTAGCTGAAAGGATAAATCCGTCCAATTTCAAGTTTTATCTTATCTAATAAGAGAGCTAAACGTTACGATCAATAAAATACTTCCTATGCTTTATATATAAGTATCCATTGTATAATTTCAGCTTGACCCAACGCTTCATACTCATATCCTCTTTATAAAATAAAGCATTTGTATATCGGCCTTGTTTCACTAATCGTTTGGCTTCAATTTTTAATTTTTCATTTCCCATACATTTATATAAAGTTTTTGGAGGCAGTAGTGACCACAAATGCTTAGTTTGGACATATGTTCGTTCAAGCGGGATGTGTAATAAATAATCATCCACTACATATTGCATGAAGTTATGGCCGCTCGCTGTTACATAATAGCTGGAAGAACCGGCTCGTAAATTGAGCTCAAATAACTTATACTCCCCATCACGCGGATCATATTTCATATCAAAATTGGCAAAACCCGTATAACCGATGTCCTCTAACAGATGCCGGATTGTATCCATCAATTGCTCATCATAATCGATCATGACAGCTAAAGAGATACCTTTGTTTTGCGGGGAGGAGTCCTCAAAAAGCTTATTGCTTAAACACATCAATTTCACTTTTTTATCTCTCCCTACATAGACGTCTAATACGCGAATGAACGAATCATCACCGGGGATAAACTCTTGTAAAATTAAAGTGTCCTGATAGCTTGAGCTATAAATACTGCGAACAATCTGTTGCATCTCACTGTCATTATGGACTAGATAAATTTTTTTCTTCTCAGGAAAGGAGCAGCTAGAGTACGCCACAGAATTGGAAGGTTTAATAATGATTGGGTATTGGAATGGTATGAAGCAGTTTGTCTGTTGTTCCTTTGTTACAGTCACTGTTTGGGGGTATTTTAACTTATACAAGTCACAAAGTTGATAAAATTTTTCCTTTGTTTGAACCTTCTTGAGCAAAACTTGGTCGATATAGGGTAAAATAAAATATTTTTTTAGCTGCTCTTTATTTTTAATGATCAGCTCTGCGTAGAAGCAGTCGCAAACTAATAATATCAATCGTTGATGCTGAAACTGCTTTGCCAGCGTCAACAGCGCTTGTACAAAATGGTTAGGGTCATCTAAATTCTCTACATATCGAAAGTCAAGGATACGACTATTTTGCGTAGCGATTCCCCGCGTACCACTGGAGAAAAATGATTGGAAATTCCCCCGCTTTCTAGCTGGCTCGATGACAAGGCTCTTAATAGTATAGGCCTCATAAAATGAACGAGCTACCCCGTAGGCATGCTGTCCTGATTGTATAACAATAGGCAAAAATGGTTGTACATGTAGGTATGACAATTGGATCACCTCTCTAGTAAAAATGAATTTATTCATTTGTATGCGAACTAGATTGGACATATGTAGCACAAATAAAAGACACTAATATAAAAACTTTAGTGCCTTCTCCCGTATCTATATTTCTATAAATTTTTTAATGCGTTGTTCAAAAGAGACGATGGATTGAACCCCATGGCTCTTTAGCAAGTCTGTATTGGCAAATGTATGCTTTCCTAAATCATCAGGGAAATGGGCATCTGAGGAAACTGTAAAAATAACCCCATAGTCAAGTAAGGTTTGTAAAAAGCGAGGGCCAGGGCACATTTCTTTTACAGGATAACGATAATACAACCCGGCATTGATCTCCGTGGCAGTTTCAGTTGACGTTAAAGCTTGTGCGATACGTTCATACCAAACTTTTAGAAATGCCTGATCCTCTACCTGATAATTAAATACTTTAAAGTTGTCAAGATGGGCCACAAAATCAAATAGTTTGGACTGAATCATGTTTTCAACAGTCATAAAAAATCGCTCATAGTTTTCTTGTAATGCTTGCGGACTCATTTGCTTAAATAGATATTCTGTTTGGGGATTATCAAAGCCCCAGCCATCTACAAAATGGACTGAACCGATTACATAATCCCACGGATGTTCGGCTAATAATGAAGTTAGCTCCATTTCCCCACCTATAAAATAATCTGCCTCTATACCTAGCTTCAAGGCAATGCCTTCTCGGTGCCATTTTTCCTTCGCCTGCTGAATGGTAGAGACAAAAGTATCGATATTTTCTGTCATGACACGATCTAGCCAATATCGCTGTAATTGACCAATCTTACTATCGTCCAATTTCATAAAGCGCTCGAAATAAGCACGCGTCTCCTTAAAACGATATAAGTGATCAACAATGCCAATCTCTCGTAAACCAAGCTGCTTTGCTTGCTGAAGATATAAATCCAACCATTCCTCACTATAGCAGCCATTTTGAACCCTCTTTGTTAACCTCTGTAGTTGAAAGGTCATCTGCTCCTTTGAACCCTGTGCAGTAGCATCCACATGTTGAAAGAACTCAAGCGCCTGTGATGTACGCTCTAGCCAGCGCGATGAATAAGGCCCCTCTTCTAAATGTACATGATAATCAATTGTCATCAACTTTTCCCTCCATTACATACCGTCCATTTTTCTTCATAAGCCTGCCATTCTAATGGACAGGTATTTTCACAAAAAATTTCCGTACATTCTTCAAGATGACAAATTTGAAAAAATGATTTTCCATTCATTTTCGATGCATCCGCTAATAAATAATTGACCTTACTATGCTTTTGCATTTTTTTTGAAATGAGAGATTCATCTAAATCATAATCGTAAACAACACCATCACTAATGCCACCACATGAAATAAATGCTTTATCAAAATTCATATTATCTAACATTTCCAAAGTCATAGCTCCTGCGACAGAGGATTGTCGCGGATTCGCGGTACCACCTAGTAAAATAACCTTCCCAGTCATGCGTCTTTCCTCTATAGCTAAATTAAACTGGACAGCTGCTGCAATCGAGTTTGTAACAACTGTTATATCGTCAACAGCTAGTAGAAAATCTGCAATATGAACCGTTGTCGTCCCCGTATCAATTGCTATCGTATCTCCATCGCTAATCCGTTTTGCGGCCATACGAGCAATTTGACGCTTAGCCTCTTTCTGCATTTGTAGCTTACGCAAAAAGGCAGGCTCATTGCGTACGTTCGTATATTTAATAGCCCCACCATGCACTCTTGTTAACAAACGCTGTTGCTCTAATTCATCAAAGTCTCTTCGTATTGTTTCAGGAGCTACTTGAAGCGCATCAGCAATATTCGCAACAATAATTTTCCCTTCCCACTCTAATTGTTTTAATATGAATTCGAATCTTTCTAGTTTTGCGTAAGTCATGATAATGCAATCACATCTTCTTTTGCGACATAACACTTATAGGTT
This sequence comes from Lysinibacillus sp. GW823-FHT06C08, assembly GCF_058795135.1. Classification (NCBI taxonomy): domain Bacteria; kingdom Bacillati; phylum Bacillota; class Bacilli; order Caryophanales; family Bacillaceae; genus Lysinibacillus; species Lysinibacillus sp. GW823-FHT06C08. The sequence goes on along the minus strand of NZ_JBXAHN010000001.1, from coordinate 911,958 downwards.
GCTCCCATTTCAATTGAATAGCCCTGTTGATGCAGCTGCTCGATTGTAAATAAGACCTCCCCCTCAAACATTGTTCGAATGATATTGCCACTCATTAACGATTGTTTCGCTATTCCTGTTAAACACAGATCACCATTTCTTTTATCGAAATGCAAAGCTTCAGGACGAATCGCAAATTTACGGTGTGGCTCTGGTAAAGGTTCTCCGAGCATTTGCTGTAAAACCTGTCGAGAAAAAACATTATAATGCCCAATAAAATTAGCAATAAATTCATTATCAGGTCTTGTATAAATCTCAGTTGGTGTCCCACTTTGCGCAATACTGCCATTATTCATTACAAATATTCTATCTGAAACAGCCATGGCCTCTTCCTGATCATGCGTTACTAAAATCATCGTCATATTGAGCTTCCGTTGAATGGCCCGTAAATCTGCCTGAAGCTTCTTACGTATTTGAGCATCTAGCGCACTAAGTGGCTCGTCTAATAACAATACTTTAGGTCGGACAATTAACGCTCGCGCTAGTGCAACACGTTGTTGTTGACCTCCCGATAGTTCTTTCGGATAAGCGTGCGCTTTTTCGCTTAAATGAACAAGCTCCAACATGTCTTGAACGCGCTGTTCTAGCTCAACTGAATTCTCTTTTTGCATACGCAAACCAAAGGCGACATTTTCTTGCACGGTCATATTCGGGAAAAGTGCATAGGATTGAAAAACCATCCCCACTTGACGATCCTTCGGCTGTACACCATTCATATCTTTGCCTTCAATGGAAATTTTGCCTGCCGTTGCATCCGTTAAGCCTGCAACAATACGAAGAATCGTACTTTTTCCACAGCCACTCGGTCCTAATAAAGTAATAAATTCACCTTTGTCAATTTTCATATTAATATTCGATAAAACAGTTGATGACCCATAGTTTTTATGAAGCCCTTCAATAACAAGATAACTCATAGATTTGTAGCACCTTTCGATCGTTTCGTTACTATTGCAATGACAAATGTTAATAAACCCATCAGCACGATATAAATGAAAACTACTGCACTAGCAATATGTCCACTTGTACTCAGTTTTTTCATTAAATAAATTTGAACGGTTTCAAAGCGAGAGCCCACAACAAGATTAATTAAGACAAATTCGCCAAATAAAACAGAGAAAGATAACAGCGCACCTGCAAATAAGCCGGGATAAACTGTAGGCAGTAAAATTTTTGTGAATGCTTGCCTTTTAGAGGCGCCAAGCAATTGAGCTGCATCAAGAAGTTGCCTTGCATCTATATTTCGCAAACTATTTCGTGTGCCCTGATAGATATAAGGTAGAATGCCAACAACATAGGCCCCTAAAACAACGAAAATCATCGGTATCCCTATTTGACTATAAACGCGGATAAGTCCTACCGCTAAAATGATTCCTGGAAAAGAATAAACCATGACAACGGCCATCTGTATCCACTTTTCATACGTAGGAAAGTACAAGACAATAACGAAGATGGCTGGCACAATAACAAGGAGCGCAATACTAACAGCACCTCCTGCTAATAATACTGAACGTCCAAATGCTTGAATAAAATCACTATCCTGAAACAATGCGGTAAACCATTTTAATGTAAATCCTTCAGGTAATATCGTTTTATTCCATTTTGATGCAAAAGCATAGAGCATCGTTGCTAGAACGGGCAATATAAGATACCCAACTAATAGGAGGAAAAATAAATCGGCCAAGCCCCTCTTCTTCATTTAAGTTTCCTCCTTGTTTTTGAGATGCTCCACTCACTAATTAACATAGCTGTTACCATGGATACGGCTAAAATGACCGCTATCGCACTTGCTAGCTCTGGTTGGGCAAAGATATCACCCTTAATTAATGAGCCAATACGAATCGCCACTAAGTTATAATTACTGCTCGTCAGCGCATAGGCAGAGGCATACGCCCCCATAGCATTAGCAAATAACACGCTAAAAGTTCCGACAATCCCTGGTAGCATAACTGGTAAACTAATTTTCATCCAAAACTGCCAACTGGATGCCCCTAAAAGTGCAGCTGCCTCCTTCCACTGCTGCTGGATTCCATCATAAATCGGATATAATAGCATAAGCGATAGCGGAAGCTGAAAGTAAATATAAATTAATAAAAGACCACCCCAACTATAAAGTGAAAATGATGACAGTGCATCAATATCCCATTTTTCAAATAACAGTGTAAATAAACCACTGTTGCCAAGTAACACGATAAAAGCAAACGCTAACGGAATACCCGAAAAATTAGATGTTAAATTTGTTAGTATTAAAATTTTCTCCCTTACTGGCTCAGAAAACTTCATCATGGCATAGACCGCGAACAATGTAACCATTAACGCGATAATAGCTGAAATGACGGATAAGGTAATACTATTTTTAAACCCCTGTAGAATATAGCCGTTTGTAAAAACTGCCTTGTATTGTGCCAGCGTAAAGCCATCACTATTTTGAAAGCTAGTTATGAGCATATACAATAAAGGGACAAGGAAAAATAATAATAGTAATACTAGAAAAGGAGAAAGCCAGGCAATGGATTGCCGCTTCGATATCAACACAATCACTTCTTTCTATAATTACTGCTGCTCAAGGGGATAATAGTCGCTCCAGTCAGTCTAATAGGAGCGACTATTATTAGTTAAACCTCTTTTGCTGCATACACACCTTCAAGCAAAAGTGGCACCATCTCATCAGTAGGCTCCATATTCAATAAATGACAGCATAGTGGTGCAATTTGTAATTGTGAAACGACACCCTCATTTATCCCTGCCTTGATAGAATCGGCTATCACAAACAGTGGAACATATCGATCCTCATCCGTTGTTCCTCCATGATTGCCATCACTCGTCATGCCATGATCCGCTGTAACAATGACCTCATACCCTTGCGCCATACATTTTGGGATGAATAATGATAATAAGGCATCCATCGCTAAAACACGATTGCGATATTGTGCGGAATCCGCAGTGAATTTATGACCATCATCATCAACATTCATCGGATGAATATAAAGGAAATCAGGCTGCTTTTCATCCATTAGCCACGCTGCATCTGCAAATACATGACTATCCGGATAATGATCCTCAAAATAGAACAATCCATTGTCAATTGGTAAGGATGTATCCAATTGAATTCTGTCAGCCATATGGTTAAATGGTGCTCTGTTATAAAGTTCGCTTACCCAATAATAGGCTGAGGCTGCAGTAGTCAATCCGTGTTCCTTCGCAACATGAAAGACACTTTTTTGAGTCGATAAACGGACGGTCATATTGCTTGTGACACCATGAACGATGGGGGGTGTCCCTGTTAAAATAGTTTCATACAATGGTCGGGATAACGCTGGAACCTCCGAACAAATTTTATAGCGCGCTGCTACCTTTCGCTCTACTAAATGGTGTAAAAATCCCATATGGCTACAAGCAGTATCAAAGCGTAGTGCATCAACGACAATAAGAACTAGTTTCTTATTTTGCATGGATTAACACCTGCTCCTGAAATAATTGTGGAATTTGCTTCGTTGTTTCTTCCCATTGCTTTTGATCGTTTACTGGCTGAGCATTGTTATACATATCAGCTGGTAATAATAAATCTTTAACATCCTGTGGTAGGTCTACTTTATCTCGAATTGGTCTTGCATAGCCTTTTGCTAAATTTTCTTGACCTGCATCAGATAAAATATATTCACGTGCTAGCATGGCCGCATGTGGGTTTTTCGCATACTTGTTAATGATCGTTGCATAGCCTGAAGTAACAGATCCCTCATTTGGTATCACTACCTCAAAACGGTCCTCATCAATTTGGTGACGATAGCCTAAGGCATTGAAATCCCATAAGATCGCGACATCAATTTCTCCTTTTTCTAAGTTTGCGACCGATGGATCACCCTGTAATCTACCTTGCTTCGCTAACTCAGCAAAAAAATCAATCCCAGGTTGAATATTGGATTCATCCCCACCAAATGCCATAGCAGCTGCTAAAATAGCAAACTGTGCTTGGTTAGCTGTTAATGCATCCCCAATGCTGACTGTATAATCGCCATTTTTTAAATCCTCCCACGATTTAGGGGCATCTTTTACATTATTTTTATCTGTTAAAAATGAAATAGTTCCAGTATAGCCTACTATCCAATGGCCTTCATCGTCTTTAGCCCAATTAGGTATCTCATCCCAGTAAGAAGTTTTGTATGGTAACGTTAGACCCTTGTCCTTGGCAATTGGACCAAAAGCAATCCCTACATCACCGATATCTGCTGTAGCATCATCTTTCTCCGCTTCAAACTTCGCTAGCTCTTCAGCACTCGACATATCTGTATCATTGTGTTTAATGCTATATTCAGTTCCTAGCTCCTCCCAAGTTTCCACCCAGTTCGCCCATGTATCAGGCATACCAACTGAATTGACAGTTCCCTCTTCCTTTGCTTTTGTCGTAATTTCTTCAAGCGTTACATCTTCATTTACCTCGTTTGCACCTGATGAACTGTCTGAACAAGCTGCCAACATGGAAATAGCTAGTGCACCAATTAAGCCTTTTTTCCACAACTTTTGAATTGCCATGTGTTGGACCCTCCATTTGTTTTTGTTTATTTTTATTTGCTTACACCTGTAATGGTATAAAACAAACATTAAGCAAGTATGGAGGTCGTTAAAATATTTAGTAAAAATTATTGAGAAATTATAAATATCTATGAATGAATAGAATGATCTATAGAGAATTAAAAATTAATTGAAGAACATAGGGGGTGTTGTATGTGTACGTGTGATTGACCAGACGTACACATACTTAGATTATTTGGAGAGACCTAAAAAATCAGCATATGTATGCGGCTCATTTTCCTTTAAAATTGTTAAAAATGTAAACGCTAGTTGAACAACAGACCACCATCTCATATTGTAAGACATTTCAAAACGAGCGGGTTCTAAAGTGAAGACATCCTGAAATATAGTCATCGGCTCTATTTGCTCATCCTTTAAAATGGACAGAAAGCCCAGAAATAACGAGTGGTCTTTGACTTCTATCAGTTTGCCCTCAACGAGTGCATCAATATTTTCTGGTTGTTCGAAATTGCAGTGTGTCGCCACATAACGCTCTAAATCCTGCGCACGCTGCCTTTCTTCACGTTCTTTTTTCTTTGCAATAAAATCAATGACGTTATTCACGTGCATCGCCTCTTTTTTTCTTTTATTGTAGCATTTTCGGGGAGATTTTTACCTCTACTAGCCCCTTGTATTTGTTTTAGTTTCACAACTTGAATATGAATTCACATATTTTTGTATCATTACTGCTGTTTTCTAACTCTACATGCAATACATTCATACAACAAAAAAAGCATTTGGACTATTACCAGTCCAAATGCTTTGACTCTATCATTTTACATAAATTCTTTTACTAGCTCATTGAAATCATTTTCACTCATTTTAATATCGATATCTGTTAATGGTAACTCGGAGTAGCCAGGTACTTTCTCTTGATAAGATGCTGTTTCTGTATCATGATAAATAATTCCTGTTACTAAGCCCTCATTTTCCATCACTGTACGCATCGCCATACCACGATCTGAGTGATCATAACCTTCAACATCCGCTAATTTTGTTAAATTCTCTTTAAACCAATCGTATGTGTTCACTTTGTTATATGTGACACAAGGTGAAAAGACATTGATGAATGAGAAGCCTTTATGGTTGATCCCTGCTTCAATTAAAGCCGTCAATTCTTTAATATCTGTTGAGAAGCCTTGTGCCACAAATGTAGCACCACTTGTTAATGCAACTTCTAAAGGTTTTAACGATGGCTCAATTGCTCCACCTGGTGTGGATTTAGTGATGAATCCAGCAGCAGAACGTGGAGATGTTTGGCCCTTTGTTAAGCCGTAAATTTGGTTATCCATGACAATATACGTAATATCAATATTTCGACGGATTGCATGAATCGTATGCCCCATACCGATCGCAAATCCATCGCCGTCGCCACCAGAAGCAATAACATGTAAATCACGATTGGCCATTTTTAATCCTTGTGCAATGGGAAGTGCACGACCATGAATACCATGGAATCCATAAGAATTGATATAACCTGAAATACGACCTGAACAACCGATTCCAGAAATTACTGCAAGTTCATTTGGTTCAATTCCAACATTGGCAGCAGCACGTTGAATAGCTGCCTGTACAGAGAAGTCTCCACAACCTGGGCACCAGTTTGGCTTTACTGCATTACGAAAATCCTTAAATGTTGCCATTAGCGAGTCAACTCCTTCACACGATTTTCTAATTCACCTGGCAAGAATGGTGTACCATTATATTTAGTGATTGTCGCGATTTTATCGTGACCACCTATGTTCATTTTCATAATATTAGCTAATTGACCTGTATAGTTATTTTCTACAACGATCACTTTTTTCGCCTGTGCTACAAGAGGTGCCATTTCCGCAGATGGGAATGGGTGAACTAAACGAATATGTGCATGATTCACTTTCATACCTTGAGCATTTAGTCGTTCTTGCACTTCTTCGATAGCTCCTCTTGTTGAGTTAAAGCCTACTAATAAAATCTCGGCTTCCTCATGTGGTGCATTTACAAATACAGGGTTATCAAATTTCAAACTTTCTAATTTACGGAAACGTTTATCCATTTGTGCTTGACGATTACCTGTTGCTTCAGATGGCTTTCCTGTTTCATCATGCTCAACACCAGTAACGTGGTGAATACCATGTAATGTACCAGGTAATACTCGAGGTGAAACCCCATCTTCAGTATCTTCATAACGTTTGAAGTAGGCTTTATCAGTGGCTTCTTCAAGATCATCAATCACAATTTTACCGCGACGAATTTCAATCTTACTGTAATCAAATGGTTCTACAGATTGTTTCCCTAGCGATAATTGTAAATCTGTCATTAAGATAACTGGTAATTGCAATTCCTCTGCAATATTAAATGCTTGGATTGTATCAAAGAATGCTTCCTCCATTGTAGAAGGTGCAATAACTACTTTAGGGATTTCTCCATGTGTTCCGTAAAGCATTGCCATTAAGTCCGATTGTTCTTGCTTTGTTGGTAGCCCAGTTGAAGGACCTCCACGTTGTGTATCAACGACCACTAATGGCTGCTCTGTCATACCTGAAAGACCAATTGCTTCCATCATCAGTGAAAGACCAGGTCCAGCTGATGCTGTAAAGGAACGAACACCACCAAAGTTAGCGCCAATCGCCATTGTTGCTGCGGCAATCTCATCCTCTGTTTGAATAACTGTCCCACCAAATTTCGGTAACTTTTTAATTAAGTATTCCATAATTTCTGAAGCAGGCGTAATTGGGTAGGCTGCCATAAAGCGTGTCCCAGCAGCTAATGCACCAAGCGCCACTGCATCGTTACCAATCATAAACATACGACGCTTGCCATCTGCAGGAGAAATTTCCCATGCACCTACACGATCACCTAACAGCTCATTCATGATTTGACGACCACGAGTAATGGCTTCCATATTTTTTTGAACGACCTCTTCGCCCTTTTTCCCAAAAATATCATCGACAACATTTTGGAACACGGCATCTTCTAGATTTAGCAATGACGCTGTTGCTCCGATTGCTACCATGTTTTTCATCAAAGACGTCCCAAGCTCTGCTGCTATTTCCGTAAACGGTACAACAAATAATGGTGCCTTTGAATCTTCTGGTTTAACAGGATCAAATTTGGCATCCGCTAAAATAATACCATTTTCTGTAAGTTCTTTATAATTGACATCGATTGTTTCCTGATCGAACGCCACTAAAATATCTAAATCATCCGCAATTGCACGTACTTCTGTTGGACGAACTGTAATTTTATTATTCGTATGGCCACCTTTAATTCGAGAAGAGAAGTGACGATAACCGTATAGGAAATACCCTAAACGATTCATTGCCATTGAGAAGATTTCACCTGTACTCTCAATCCCTTCACCCTGTTGCCCACCGACTTTCCATGAAAGCTGATGTAACATGTCAACAACTCCTTAAATCCAATGTGTACTATTATTTTTCCTTCATAAGTTTAACACGAAGAAACCTTCTGCACTATTGTTTCTCAACGATTTAGGCGAAAATCAGACCTTTGACTGAAAATCCTGTTCATAAAGTTGTAATTTTCAAATCCAAGCAAAATAACGCGCCTATTTCAAGTGACATCTATCATATGTAAACAGGAAAACGAAAAAATGCCCGTCACTTTATTATGTGACTAGGCATTTTACTTATTACACTTTTTTATCGATTACGTTTTTCCACTAGCAGCTTCAAGGCTGTACGTTCTTCACCAGCAATTAAAATATCGGCAAACGCCGGCGCGCAAATTAAATCTGTGCCACTTGGCGCTACAAATCCGCGTGCGATGGCCACTGCTTTCACGGCTTGGTTAAGTGCACCTGCCCCAACTGCTTGCATTTCTGCTTGCCCTTTTTCTCTGATTACCGCGACTAATGCACCTGCAACTGAATTTGGATTAGAGCGTGATGATACTTTTAATGAATCCACAATTATTCCTCCCCGTTTCGCGAATAGTGTTTACGCTCAACAACTCATGTCCCCCTTTTTGGACCTCAAGTTATTGTCCGTAGCACATTTTATGCTCCGCAAAACGGAAATAGACTAGTTTCACAAAGAATCCTGTTTCCTCGGTAAAAGCGCTGTAAATCAACATTCTTCGACTTTTTTATCCTTGGAATGGATAATCTTCATTTATATAAATGCGTTCACAGGTTTTAGCCTTCCCTGTTTGATTATCAATCTCTACAAAGAAACCACTCAATACTTCTCGGCCTTTTTTCGGTACTTCAAAACGAGATGGCATATTTGTTTGGAATTTATAAATAACACTTTCCTTCGTCATCCCTAAAATCTCATCATATGGACCTGTCATACCTACATCCGTAATATAAGCTGTTCCATTAGGATAAATGCGTGCATCTGCTGTTTGCACATGTGTATGCGTCCCAACAACTGCAGAAGCCTTTCCATCTAAGTGCCAGCCAAGAGCGATCTTTTCACTAGTTGCCTCCGCATGGAAATCTACAAATACAAGCGGTGATGTTTGACGAGCTTCTTCAATCAATTTTTCTGCCATCGCAAATGGGTCCTCATGAGGTGGTAAAAATACACGACCATGTAAATTAATGACAGATAATGTCACACCATTTTTAGAAATTTGCACCATGCCTTTACCTGGTGCTTCTTCTGAAAAATTTGCTGGACGTATTAAATAATCAGCATCATCAATAAAATCAAATATATCTTTATTATCCCATGTATGATTACCCATCGTAATAACGTCTACACCCATTTGTAGCAGGTCATTATAAATATTATGTGTAATTCCGCGTCCTGCCGCAGCATTTTCACCGTTGGCAATGACAACATCAACATTATATTTCTTTTTTAAGCGAGGTAAATATTTCTCTACTGCATCCCGACCAATTGAACCAACAATATCGCCAATAAATAAAACTTTCATTTTTTCAACCACTCTTTCTTTCCATTACGTCTCTAAAAAACAGACTTTACGTACCTTGAATAACATCATTAATTGTAACGCTAGGTGGAGGATTAAGCAAAATAAAATAAATATCTGGGCATTATATCACTTTGCTCTTTTCACCTTCATGTAAATTAATGTTGAGGATAAAGTAAGCCAATTCATTTTTATGAGCTTTAAAAAAATAAATTGTTGTAGTTTACGGTTCATTAGCTTCACCTTCAATACTTCTGGATACGCTTGTAAAAAGGATTGAAGGGCATTTTTAATGGCCTGTGGTTTAGCTGGGCATTGATGAAGAATAACAAGGAGCCCTTCAAATTGGTAATTTAAAAAGCTATTTTTTACTTTCTCATAAACCTCTCCACTCTGTAATTCCTCAGAAAGCTTTTTATACAACAAATCATAATTATTTCTTACATTGCTCATAGCTCTACTTGTGAGGGAATTTTGATTGCCTACATTATAGTAATAAAGCTGTTTTGGGACATAGCAGATGGATTGATTCTTTATAACAGCTCTCGTTAGAAACACTGTGTCTTCTGCAAAATTCATCGTTTCATCAAATTTTAGTTTATGCAAATCTATAAAGGATTTTTTATATAGTTTACAGCTGGCAAAACCAAAATGCTTTTCGCCTATTTCTGTAAATAATTTATTTAAACAAGCGGTTGCGCTATAAGTAAAGTATGTCTTTGAGGGATAATATAGCTGCCTACTTCCTATTTCCTCCTGCCAAAATAAATCGCATTTAACAATATTGCTACCTGTCAGTCTACAGGCGAGAAATAGTTCTTCCAGCATAGTTAGCTCTAGCCAATCATCCGCATCAACAAAAGTAATATATTGTCCCTTGGCTTGTTCCATCCCTAAATTTCTTGCCTTACTCACACCACCATTGTCAGTATCTAAAACAGTTATTCGAGCATCCACCTGTGCGAAATTTTGTAAAACCGTCAATGATTGATCTTCGCTACCATCATTAATCGTAATAATTTCAATGTCCTTTAAACTTTGATGACAAATACTCGTAAGACATTTGTTCAAATAATTCTCGGCATTATAAACAGGGACAATCACACTTACTAAGACCAAAATTTTGCCCCTCCTTTACGTAATAACTCTATCCACTTTCTTCTGTGCTCTTTTGTCATGCCAATAAAGAAAAGGCTCCCACCAGCCAGAACAGTATAATAACAAATATAAAGGATGATAGAGACCCAAGTAATGGGAGGTTTCGTTAAATCCCATAAAAGCTGACTACAGCAAATAGCCATTATAAATGCTAAAACGAGCCTGCTAATTGTTCGCCAAAAACCCAAAATATCTAAACCAATTTTTTTATAGTAATAAATATTCATGATTACTACATTTCCAATAAATAAAGAACATGCTGTAATAATTGCTGTGCCCATTTTTCCATAAAAATAGATAGCCGGTATGGATACAATGATATTGACGACCGCCACTATCATTAACAAAATGGTTCTAAATTTAAAAAGATTCTTCGCCTTCAACACATTAATACCTAAATTTTGTATGAGATCAATACTGAATGGCACCATAATAATAAGAACAATTGCATAGATGGCCATAAAATCCTTGCCTAACCACAGTAATAAAAATTCTTTTCCAAACAGAAAAAAACCGCCTAGTATATAGCCAACTACTAAAAACTGAATGGCGCCCACTTTAATGAATAATTGGTTAATTTCTAATAAGCCATCTTCTTTTGTGACAAGCATAGAAATACGAGGTAGAAATAAACCGCTTATGGCTAACGCAAGTGACATAAATATGAGCACTATTTGCATAGCTACCGCATAAACTGCCACATCCTCAGTCCCTTTGAATATGCCTAATAGTACTTGATCCGTTTGCCAATAGATTTTATCGACAATGACTGTAATGAAAATGAAAAAAGAATAGATAAAAATTTCCTTTATAAGCTTTATGTTTTTTAAAGTAAATGTAAATCGGATGGATAAGACTTTCATACAATAAACGGCATCCAACACTAAAAAGAGAATATTATAAATAGCAATAATATAGATTAATGTTACCGCATCGGTTCCCTGTAACAGAAAAAACAACATTGTCAAAGGCTGTACAATCACCTGTAGTAATGTTGTTAATTTAATAAAAATAAATTTTTCATATGCTTGTAAGATGGAAGTAAAAACACCTAGTGGAAATTGCACCGCTACACTAATCGTCATGATATAGCCCATTACTTTGGCTTTGGCTAATTGGTCTCCAGATAAGCTTTGTCCAAAAATAATATGTACTTGTGAAAATAGGAAAAAGCCTATCAATAATGTAAGAAAGCCAATACCCATAAATAATTTCAAAAAAAATCCATTTAATGATGCTTCTAATGCCTTATCTGCTATTGCTCTATTTCTAGCAATATAGCGTACAATCGCATTGCCCAACCCTAAATCTAAAATAGAAAGATAGCCAACAAGGACAATCATTAAGGAATATAATCCAAATTCTTCCTGTCCAAGAAGCGAAATCATAAAAGGGGTAAAAAGAAGGGAAGAAATCATCGTGCAACCGATTGTCAGATACGAAAGAATGGCTCCCATCTTAATTTCTTTCATGAGCACACCTTTCTGTTAGTAAGGATTGTCTTTCCTATCAATAATAGCTGGATATAGAGATTGATATTGCGCCACAACATGCTTAATTTCAAAATTTGCTAAAACATGTGCACGACCAAGACTAGCTTTTTGTTCATATTGCTTTGAATCGTAATTTAATGCCCTATTGATGGCCTGCGATAAAGCTATTGCATCTTTGGGTGGTACAACCTCCCCGTAACCCCCAACTAAATATTCACAATCCCCCACATTTGTAGTCACACAGCAAGTGCCACTGGCAAGTGCCTCTACCAACACATTCGGTAGCCCCTCCCCTGAGGAGGATAAAATGAATAGATCTGCTGCTGCCATTAATTGTGGAATATCGTCTCTACTACCTAATAGGAAAGTGAATGGCTCTAATTGCGCGTTCTCAATCATTTGCCGCAATACCTCATTGGAGCCATCTATTTCATAGCCTACTAAAAATATATAAAAATCTTGTCGTTTCTGCCTTAATCGCTTCAAACTTGCCAGCAAATTTTCATAATCCTTTAAAGGGTCCCATCTACCAACATGCAATAAAATAGGTTGGTTCAGGATGTTGAATCGTTCCATATAATATTCGCGCTTTTTACTAGGCTTATAAAAATCAGTATTTACACCATTCACAATAATTCGGTGCTGCTTATTTTTGTACCCAATCGCTTCATGGATTTCTTTCACCTTTGGACCACAAGAAATAATAGCATCTACATGTTTAGACAATTTAGCACAAAGCTTTGCAATAAAAATTGTCCTTCGTTTATTGTCATACTTATTTAAATTACTATGATGGATACCCCAAATTAATTTCTTTTTCAGTAATTTTGAAAGAATGTATCCAAGAAAATTAGCATGATACATCCAAGTTTGAATAATATCACTCTCTCGACATCGTTTATAACATTGAATAAAGGCACTACCCATACTCCTTCGCATATCACATATAGTTACGTTGATGTTTAATTGCTGTTCGATAAACTCACCATAAGTTCCCATCTCTGTTAGACAAATAACCTCTATCTCATATAAGTCCCTATCGACGTTTTGTAAGAGACGATACAGCATCGCTTCTGCTCCACCAAGACCTATCGTAGTGATGATATGAGTAATTTTAATTTTCTTTTGGATAGTCTCATCCTTTGAATTAATTTGCTAGCTAAGTGTAAAGAGCACATAATCTAGTTGCTATTTCTTGTGCATCAAGACCTTTATTTTTAAGACTCTTTCTAATAATTTGCGGATCTATCTTTTCATTATTTTCCGAAATAGCTTGCAGCCAATGATCGACCTCTCCCTGTAGATCTAAATATTGTAGTAATCCAACATTCAGATCGACCTCTTTTGGCAGTGTGGAAGAAACGATGGCTGGTGTACCACAAATTTGAGCTTCTAATAATACAATGCCAAAGCCCTCAAAATGAGAAGGTAAAATAAACTTATCCATGAGCTGAAGGAGCTTAATAATATCCGCACGTGGGCCTAAAAATCGAACACAATCCTCTACGTTTCGTTGCTTGACGAGATGACGAACTTCCTGCTCTAAAGGGCCATCCCCTATCAAAAGTAATTTGAATGGAATTCCTTTTTGCTTTAATGTAGCAGCAAGCTCAATTAAAAACGGATGATTTTTCACAGGTACAAAACGACCAATATGCCCTATGACTAAATCTCCATCTTGAATCCCTAGACCTTCTGCTAAACTCTTTTTCTCCGCTGACGATAAACGCTCTATCTTCTGCATATCGATTGGATTAGCGACAATCTCATAGGATTTTTTATCAAAGCAAAACTCACCCGCTTTTTGACTACACGCTACCAGTCTTGTTGCATTTCCAACACTCAGTCTTTTCAGCAAGGCTAACAGAGCTTTATTGTTCCATTCTTCAGCAACATTCGTATGGCTATGTAATACACGGCATGATACACCAGCCAAACGAGCTGCTAGCATGGTAAAAACTGCACGGTAGCCTGTATGATCATGAACGGCATCATATTGATATTGTTTGATGATCTGGTAAATGTTCCGCATATATGAAAGTGGGCCTTGCTCCGTAATATACGTTTCGTAAAATATTTTCGAACCTTGCTGTAAGAGAATATCATGGTAAGTACCTTTATTAAATGACACAAAATCAAAATGATACAACGATTTATTAACATTCAACCAAGTATCTACGATCATGGTCGTTATACCACCAAAATCAGTGGTGGGGATAATATGCAAAATCTTTTTCACTGTCATTCTCCATTTTATTCCTTTCCATAATACTGCTCGTACGTACTGCCCTTCATTTTATAATTATTCAAGATGACACCTAATATATTGGCCTTGGAAATGGTTAAGATGGATTTTGACTTTACGACAGCTGCTTTTCCTACAGTCCCCGTATTAACAACTAAAAGAGTACCATCACATTTATTCGATAAAATTTGTGCATCCGATAAAAAAAGCAATGGTGGGGCATCAATCATCACAATATCGTATTGTTCTTTCACTTCGTGCAGCAAGAAGGTCATTGTTTCAGAGGCTAATAATTCTGTTGGATTAGGAGGAATAGCACCACTCGAAATAATATCCACACCTTCTACAAAGGTTTCTTGAATCACCTCTTGTAAAGTTGCTTGGCGTGATAACACAGATGATAAGCCAAATATATTATCAAGATAAAATGTATGATGAAGTGTAGGCTTACGCATATCAGCATCAATAATGAGGACACGTTTCCCTTCCTGTGAAAATACAACTCCGATATTCGCGGCATTTGTCGATTTTCCTTCACCAGCGATAGAGGAGGTTACTAGAATAGTTTTGACATCTTGATTGGGTTGTGAAAATTTAATATTCGCGCGAATGGTACGATATTGCTCTGAGGGAATGGACATTATATCAGAAACGGTAATCAGCTTGCGAGCCATTGGGATTCGTTTTGTTTTTCTTTTGAACAGCATTAGGAGGACCCCCTAGCTCTTGATTTTTTACTATGGAGTAATTCTATATTACTGACTACTCCAATCACTGGTAATGATAATATTTCCTCGATATCCTGCTCTGTTTTAATAGTCCTATCAAGCGTTTCTAAAAAATAGGCGAGTACGAGTGCTAAACTGAAACCACTAATAGCTGCTATTAGGAGGTTCAGCAATTTATTTGGTTTCACCGGTACTGGATGTTCACTGGATTGGGCAATAAAGAGAATATTAATATTGTCCACATGCATTAAAACAGGAATTTCCTCTTTAAAAATCTCTGCAATCGTATTGGCTATCTTCACAGCCCTTGCTTCATTCTCATCCTGTACTCGAATATTAACTACTTGGGAATTATTGGCGCTTGAGACCTCAATTTGCTTCATTAAAGTTTCTGGAGATGTATCTAGTGCCAGGACATCGATGACCTTTGTTAAAATAACAGGACTTTTAATAATGACATTGTACGTATTTATTAAACGAAGGTCCGTATCCACATTCTGTGCCCCTATTAGTTGCTGATTCTCGTAGCTTTTTTGATTGACCAATAATTGAGTTTCTGCCTCATAAATAGGCGTTTGAAGAAAATAGCTAATGAACACGGCAATGCCGATCGACAGCATCATCAGTATTAGGATGAGGAACCAGCGCTTTTGCAATACTTTTACTAGACTTTGGATTGTCATTTCTTCATTCACAAAATGGATCCCTCCTAATATAGGCAGATAACGGCAATGCTAATTAAGTATATTAAACAAGCCTAGCGCTTATTCGGTCAATATTGTCTTTTTGCCCGTATCTCTCAAGCTACCACTGACAACAAACGCAAGAATATGGAGCACGTTAAAATAAAGAATTTCAAATGTGGAAACCCCTAGCATCGCAACTATAATTAACGCCATCAAAACGGCAAGCTGGTCATTCATGTGACGATAGCCTTTGGCAATGGCTAGCAAAAAGCAGCAATAGCTAACCAATGCCAGTAAACCTGCCTCCTGTAAAATATTAATCAATGTATTATGAGCATGAGATACTCCTATAGACCATAATGATTCCACACCATGTCCCCAAAATTGAACATGCTCAAAAACATATTGCCAAATTTCAAGACGACCATCTGTTATGTTCGTAGATTTTTTTTCCATTTTCAATACAATACTTTGTATGGCATCTTGCATCCTATCCATTTTCATAAAGGCTATGAATACAACTAAAACGGTGGCCGCAAAAAGAGCACTAAACTTTAGGAATGGCACAAAGGTTTTATTCAAGTTTTTAATACTGGAAACAATCACTACAATCGTCACTAGTGCAGCGGTTAACAATGAAGTACGAGCATTTGAAAGTAGTATAATATATAAGCATATTAAATAAATGGTCGCATAAAAAACAAATAATAAAATTAATTTTGGCTGTTGTCGCTCATGTAAAATTTTCATGGTTAGCTGATATAGCCTTATAAGTACGGCAACCATTAATCCAATCATAGAAAACCCCATTGTATTGGGATTTTCAAATACACCTGCAAAGCCCCCAAACATATAGCGTGCTTGTAGGAAACATAAACAAATAAATGGGACGTAGGCTAGTAAAACACTATTCACAACAATCTGTATAACATGCTCTTTCACAAGATCATTAAAGAAAATAGAAACGGCTAAAAACATGCAAAATAATTGAAGACTATTCTTTAATAAATTCATATCTTGGTTTACCCCAGCTGCAATGACACAAAAAAACGTATACATACTAAAAAAAACACTAGCTTGTACATTGTGAATACTAATTTTTTTATGCTGAAGTATAGAGATTATAATAATGAAAAAGCTAATAATTAAAGATACTTTATGGTAAATGCCATCGACGGGCTGCATAAGGCTCATAAAAATAAGTGCGCTAAACACTAATGTGATAAATAGTTTCATATTATACTCACACTCATTTCTACATAGGAGATTAAAATATAAGCCATCGCTTCTTCACGACAAGATCCTCTAGTTCAAATCGCATGATAGGCTTGTTAGCTAAAACATTTGCATTATTCATGAGGAGCCGCTCAACCATCTCTATTTCATTCTTTTTCTCTAGATATTGGAGTGCCTCTTGGTAGCAGAATTTTCTTGTACTTACATTATGGGTGTCAGAGCCTATCGTATGAATGTAATTTGCTCTTACTAAAGCTAATGATAAACGCTGTACCTCCTTACCAAACAAACCTGTTAAACTACCTGTCGTTATTTGTGTAAACGCACCTTCTTGGATAAGGACATCGAGTCTTTTTGGATTTTCTCTAATGGCAAGATTTCGTTCAGGGTGTGCCAAAATTGGTGTATATCCAGCACATTTTAAATGTCTAATCATCTCTTTCGTATAGGCAGGAATCGTATTTGAAGGAAGTTCTAATAGAATATAGTTAGTGTGGGCTAATGTATGGAGGTGCTTCTGCTGAAGATGTGCCAAAAGCTCATCATTTAAACGAACTTCGTGTCCTGTGTGGAGGGTGATTGGAATTTGGTTTTGTAGCAGTAGCTGTTGTAAATCATGTACTAGCGCTTGAACCTTGCTATATTGGACATGATATTGTGGATGCATAGCATGTGAGGTACAGACAATATCTGTTATCCCCTCACGTGCAGCTTGCTCCAACATGTTTAAGGATTCTGTTTTGTCTTTTGGCCCATCATCCACATCAAATAATATATGGGCATGAAGATCTATCATTTTGATCACAACTTTCCTCTTTAATCCATCTGCAGAAAATCTAGCCTTTTTCTTTTTTATGATGGATGCTCCTCAAACATGACTCTGGCTAAATTAAAAAAGAGGCTCTCTAGATATGAATCTAGAGAAACCTCTAACTTTCAATATTATTTCGCGTACTCAACGGCACGAGTTTCGCGAATGACTGTTACTTTTATATGACCTGGATAATCTAATTCTTCCTCAATACGTTTGCGAATATCACGAGCAAGACGATGAGAAGCTAAATCATCAATTTTTTCAGGTTGTACGATTATTCGGATTTCACGTCCAGCTTGAATTGCATAAGATTTCTCTACGCCATCATAGCTTTCTGAAATTTCCTCTAATTTTTCAAGTCTGCGGATATAGTTTTCAAGTGTTTCACTTCGTGCACCTGGACGAGCTGCTGACAAAGCGTCAGCTGCCGCGACTAATACCGCGATCACAGACGTTGCTTCTGTATCACCATGATGCGAAGCAATACTATTAATAACGACTGGATGTTCTTTGTATTTTGTTGCTAATTCCACGCCAATCTCAACATGGCTACCTTCTACTTCATGGTCAATGGCTTTACCAATATCATGTAATAGGCCTGCGCGACGAGCTAACGCCACATCTTCACCTAATTCAGCTGCCAGTAAACCTGCCAAATGCGCGACTTCAATTGAATGTTTTAGGACGTTTTGTCCATAGCTTGTACGATATTTCATGCGGCCTAAAATTTTCATTAAATCTGGATGTAAGTTATGAATGCCAATTTCAAATGTAGTTTGCTCACCAGTTTCGCGGATTTGTTCGTCCACTTCACGGCGAGATTTTTCCACCATTTCTTCAATACGTGCTGGGTGAATGCGGCCATCCTGTACAAGTTTTTCAAGTGCAAGTCGAGCCGTTTCACGACGGATTGGATCAAAGCCTGATAAAATAACCGCTTCTGGAGTATCATCAATAATTAAATCAATGCCTGTTAACGTTTCCAATGTACGAATATTACGGCCCTCACGACCAATGATTCGACCTTTCATTTCATCATTTGGCAAGTTTACAACAGATACGGTTGTTTCAGCTACATGATCTGCTGCAAATCGTTGTAGTGCCAATGATAAGATTTCACGCGCCTTTTTATCTGAGTCTTCTTTTGCACGTGTTTCAGCTTCCTTTGTCATCACAGCTATATCAGTTGCTAGCTCTTTTTCTACTTCATTTAAGATAATTGATTTTGCTTCTTCTCTAGTTAAAGCAGAAATACGTTCTAGCTCTGTTTTTTGTGATGCAACGAGCTCGTCCACTTTGCTCTCCATCTGTTCAATATGCTGTTGTCTTTCAGCTAGAGCTTGTTCTTTACGCTCTAAGCTTGCTTCTCTCTTATTTAGAGCATCATCCTTGCGATCAAGATTCTCTTCTCTTTGCAATAAACGGTTCTCTTGTTTTTGAAGTTCTAAACGACGTTCACGAATGTCATTTTCGGCTTCAGTACGAAATTTGTGAGTTTCATCTTTGGCTTCAAGTAGTGCTTCTTTCTTTAATGCCTCCGCTTCTCGTTTTCCTTCTTCAACGATTGTTTCAGCGACATGTTTAGCACCAGTGATTTTTGAGTCATTCACTTTTTTCATGTAGATATAGCTAACAGCGGCACCAACGATGAGTCCAAGCAAAGCGGAGATGATAGTAATTCCATCCATATGAACACCTCCTCTTGCTATTTGGGTATTACAGTTTCAGTCGGCGCATACATCTATGTCGCCTTGGCAAATTGCGCAATAATTTGTTAGTCTTCATACAAAACTTGTTTAATTGGCCAAAGGTATTATCTGCATTCAGTAGGCGTTTTGACATCCTTCGAAAAGGACATGTAACTATAAAACTTTTGCTAAATGAAGATAAAATGTACTGCCTATTTAAAGTCATAATTCAGAAATTATACATATTTAATTGTATAGCTAGCCATCAGCTCTGTCAAGGATAGTCGGGCACCTGTTCGCCCTTTGAGAAGAAAAAAAGTAAGTCCTATCCATTCAGTGAATTTTTTCCCTGTTACTTTTATACTAGGAAAAAATTCTCCTTTTACACCTTTTACATTAACCCAGTACATAAGAAATAATTTCTGAGGCATATAGCTTCTATCTTATTATGTGTAAAAATTTTAGATTATAGACAAAAAAAGCATTGTTCCCGTAATAAATTGGGAACAATGCAATCGTTTGATTATTCTTCATCAAGAAGTGACATTAATTCTTCATCCATCTCGTCTTCTTCATGTGCAGCAATTGTATAAGAATTAGCAGCAATACCATAAGAAGATCGAATTTTGTTTGAGATTTCTTCCAAAACAGCAGTGTTTTCTTTTAAATATTGTTTTGCATTTTCTCGTCCTTGACCTAGACGCTCATCGCCATATGCATACCAAGATCCACTTTTTTGCACGATGTCTAATTCTACACCTAAATCAACTGTTTCGCCTTCTTTAGAAATTCCTTCTCCATACATAATATCAACTTCAGCTGTACGGAAAGGCGGCGCTACTTTATTTTTCACAATTTTAATTTTCGTACGGTTACCAACAATATCATTACCTTGCTTAATAGCTTCTGCACGGCGAACTTCTAAACGTACAGAACTGTAGAATTTAAGGGCACGACCACCTGGTGTTGTTTCCGGATTTCCGAACATTACCCCGATTTTTTCACGAATTTGGTTAATGAAAATAGCAATCGTTTTTGATTTGTTAATAGAACCTGAAAGTTTACGTAATGCCTGTGACATTAAGCGGGCTTGTAAGCCGACATGAGAATCACCCATATCCCCTTCAATTTCAGCTTTTGGCACTAAAGCAGCAACGGAGTCAATAACAATGATATCAATTGCACCACTACGAACTAGTGCTTCTGCGATTTCAAGTGCTTGTTCCCCTGTATCTGGCTGTGATAATAATAACTCATCAATGTTGACACCCAATTTTTGAGCATAGATTGGGTCCAATGCATGTTCTGCATCGATAAATGCTGCTTGTCCACCTCTTGCTTGTACTTCAGCAATAGCATGTAAAGCAACTGTTGTTTTACCTGATGATTCAGGACCATATACTTCAATAATACGTCCACGTGGATAGCCACCTACGCCTAATGCCGCGTCAAGTGCTAATGATCCACTTGAGGATGTCGCAATTTCTAAGTCGGTTTTTTCACCGAGTTTCATGATTGAACCTTTACCAAAATTCTTTTCAATTTGTTTTAAAGCCTGTTCTAAGGCTGCTTTACGATCACTCATTCATTTTCCTCCTTCGAAAACTGTTCACTGTTTTTGTCTATCTCTACTATACTTGTTTTTGAGAAAACACGCAAGAAAAAAGCGAACATTTATTCGTTTTTTCTACAAAATAAAAATTTGGATAGTTTTCCTCTACCCAAATTCCTATTTTTCACTCTATTAATATCGTTTTGTATAGCCGCGTTCTTCCAAACGCTGCATTAAATAATGGCATGTAAATTTCACTGCACGGAGTCGATTTGTATTACGCATACCAGATAAATGAAGTAAGTATGTAAGTGGCTCCTCATCATTGATGGCAATACCAATCCAAACCGTTCCTACTGGCTGATGGTCATGTGCTGTAGGCCCTGCTTCTCCTGTTAACCCAATGCCGATATTTGTCCCAAATTGTTTTCGAATTGCACTTGCCATTGCAGCAGCACATTCACCGCTCACAACGCCGTGTGTATCTATTAATTCTTGTGAAATACCAAGATGCTTTACTTTTGCTTCTGCCGCATAGGTCACTACACCACCAATGAGTGCGTTCCCTACCCCTGGAATTTCCGCAAGCTCTGATTGAAACAACCCTGCCGTTAAACTTTCCGCAGCAGAAATAGTTAGATTATTGTCTACTAGCATTTCAACTGTCTTTGAAACAAGTGAGTCATCATCCACACCATATTGATAGTCACCAACAAGGGCTTGTATCTCTGCTACTTTGGCGGCAATAAGTTGTTGGGCTTGCTGTTCGGTTTCTGCTTTAGCTGTTACGCGTAATGTTACCTCACCATCCGACGCAAGTGGAGCGATAGTTGGATTTGTTTGGGCATCTAAAATATCCTGTACCTGGACTTCAAGTTCGGCCTCACCAATCCCATAAAAACGCATCACATGAGAGGCAATGATCCCTCCATCATTAAGCATCGCAGCAAGCTTAGGTTTCGCCTCAAATTGAAACATAGGCTCAAGCTCTTTTGGTGGCCCTGGGAGTAAAATATACGTACGATTATTATTTTTAAAAATCATACCAGGTGCCATTCCGTGATAATTGGCTAATATTTCGCTTCCAGCTAGAATTAAAGCCTGTTTCCGGTTATTCTCCGTCATAGGACGTCCTCGCTTGGCAAAAAACTGCTCAATATATGTTAATGCAACTTCATCAAATTCTAGAGAAACACCGAGATGGCGTGCAATTGTTTCTTTTGTTAAATCATCTTTCGTAGGTCCTAGTCCTCCCGAAAATATAATTAAATCTGCACGAGATTCTGCCACTTCAATAGCTTGTTCTAAACGTTTTGCATTATCACCAACTACTGTATGGTAAAAAACATTAATGCCTAGCTCGGATAACTGGTTCGAGATAAATCTCGCATTCGTATTCGTAATTTGACCTAATAATAGCTCTGAGCCAACCGCAAGAATTTCAGCATTCATGATTCACAAGACCTTTCTTATTTAGACTCAAGTAAAACACGTCGATTAAGGTAGAAGTAATCCCACCCAGACCATAGCGTAAAGAACAATGCTACATATAGCATAATCATATCAAAAGGAATACCAATGAGTATAAAAATTGTGTTGTGTAAAAGAGCCGCAGCGATTGCTACAATTTGTGCCCAAGTTTTAATTTTGCCAAGCTGATTGGCGGCAACGACCTCTCCGCCACCTGCTAAAATAAGGCGTAAACCCGTAACAGCGAATTCACGGCTAATAATAATGATGATCACCCAGGCTGGTGCCATATCAAGCTCTACCATTAAAATGAAAGCTGCTGACACAAGTAATTTATCAGCTAAGGGATCTAAAAATTTCCCAAATGTAGTCACAAGATTATACTTACGTGCATAATAACCATCTACCCAATCAGTTGTCGAAGCTAAAATAAAAATAAGTGCACCTATAAAATGGTGGATTGGCATCTCTGCCCCAAATAGAGTCAATGTTCCCCAGCCAAAATCAAACATCATAACAATGACAAAAAATGGAATAAGTAAGATTCGTGAGATGGTAATTTTATTTGGTATGTTCATTTTTCTAACACCTTTCATGATGAAAGAAAGTAGTCATCACATGATGACTACTGTTCTTTATTGAAATTGATGACGATATTTTGAGTTACAACTTGCTGTGCATACGTGAGAAGCTCGTCATTAATATAGATTTTAGCTTGCGTAGAATTACCAAGACGGATACGAACATAATTTTCAGTCGTCGCGTCGAATTCTACCACTTCACCAGCATTATAAACACGAGTATCCGTTAATAATTCTTGTTGCTGCTGATTACGAATACCAACAAATGTAGGACCTGAAACTTCGATTTTAAGTTTCAATGTATCTGTACCTGTTAACGTGTAAGAAGTTGTTTCTCCATCTGCTTCAACAGTACCTGCGGAAATGGTTTGCTTGATCTCTTCAGTTTGATCAGTTTGATCTTCATCAGTTGGTGTTTCTTCTTTAGAGTCTGTATCTTTTTGGTCATTTTTCAGAGCATCTTTTTCTTCTTTTTCTTTCTTATCTTTGGCACTATCGATAGGCTTGGCATTTGTATCATATTCAATTTCAGGGGATGTTGTGTTGCCCTCGCTTGTCCCTGGACTGTTTTTGGATTGCCATAGCACCCATATTACCACGATGATCACAACAATAAATAACCCAACAATGATTTTTGGCATTGCCTCCATCATTTTATTGGAAGGGCCTTTTGTGACCTTTCTTCTGCTTGGACTATTCGTTATGGATTGACTTACTTGATCATTTGGAGTACTCGGTAGTTCTTTTTTATAAGTCTCTAAAATTTCTTCCGCATTTAAACCAACAGCATCTGCATATTGTTTAATAAAAGCTCGTACATAAAACGAGCCAGGCATAATGGAATAATTGCCCTCTTCAATTCCTACTAAATAACGCTTTTGAATTTTCGTTATTTCTTGTAAATCGTCTAAGCTGTAGCCTTTAGACAGTCTCGCCTCTTTCAGTCGAGTCCCTAATTCTGCCACTAATAACACCTACTTTAACATCAAATTAAAAATTAAATCCACCAAATGAATCGGATTCGGACATATGATTTTTTTCCATTATTTCATAAGTAATTTCTTCATCTGTGTGATGACGTAATTCAATAATATAATCAAAATCCTCTATTTTATATTCGGAATGCTGAACAAACATATCAGGATGCTCTACAACTTTAATGCATGGCATATTCATCATTTCACGCACTAATTGTAGATGTCGCTCATCAGAAGAGCGACGAGTCACAATACCATCTAAAATAAAAATATTATTACGACTAAATTCATCCCCCACTAGTTTATTACGAACGGTTTGTTTTATCATTGTGGATGATAGAAAAATCCACTTTTTATTGGCACAAACACTTGCTGCTACTATAGACTCCGTTTTACCAACGCGTGGCATGCCACGAATACCAATCAGCTTATGTCCCTCTTTTTTAAAGAGTTCGGCCATAAAATCGACTAAAATACCAAGTTCATCTCTTACAAAGTGGAAAGTGTTTTTTTCATCTGCATCTCGAGGAATATAACGACCGTGTCTAATAGCTAAGCGGTCTCGAAGTTTCGGTTGTCGAAATTTGGTCACGTTAATATGTTCCATTGTCGAAACAATTGTACGAAAACGTTCAATTGCCTCATCATTGTCTGTATGCACTAACATACCACGTCGATCCTCATCGACACCATTAATTGAAATAATATTGACACGTAGCATCCCTAAAAGTGAAGCAATATCTCCTAATAATCCAGGGCGATTCACCTGAATCTCATATTCAAAGTACCAATCGCTCAACACACTCGTTCCCTTCCTATTAGTTAACGTAAAAAATCCTTTATAAGTTCCATCATAGCTGATTTTTTATGTAATGGAAAGTTAGAATACATGGAATTACGGCGTTATTTTTAAAAACTTACTAATTTTTTTGAATGCATAGAAATAAGGCTTACATACGTTCCCGTTTTCACTAAAAAATAAATTTTTTATATAGAAAAAAGAGGAGATAAGCTCTCCTCTTTTTTTATTGCACGTGCTTATTTTGGACAAGCTTAACGACACAATTCGCCAAAGCATGCTTTTCATCTTCAGAGGCAACGCCCCATAAATCTGATAGCACTCGCTCTTGCTCGTTTTTAGGATCTACATTTGAAGCTAAATATTCACCAATTTGGACAGCAGCTGCTTGAATCATTTTCTTAGGCATACCACTTGATTCAGCTTGCATAACGTTTTGTCCTAAAAACGATGTCCATTTTTGCCAGTTTTCTAAAATGGTCATATGTTCCTCCTCCTTTACACATGTAGTATGTGTAAAAAAGAATATTATATGTACCAGCCACCATTTAATCGAATGATTTGTCCAGTTACATAATCGGCTTTCCCAGATAAATAAAAGCGAACCATCTCAGCTACGTCTTTTGTTTGCCCAATTGACCCTAAAGGGATATCCTCCAATATATAATTAAGCTCATCTTTACTTAAATGACTGTTCATGGATGTATTAATGAAGCCAGGAGCAATGGCATTTACTCGAATACGAGATAATGCCGCTTCCTTTGCATAGGATTTAACAAATGCATGTTGTGCTCCTTTTACCGTTGCGTACAGCGCCTCACCAGCTGACCCAGCTTCGCCCCATATAGAGCCTATAAATAAAACATAGCTGACATCATGCTGACGAAGCTTTTCAGATAGTAAAGCGGTCAGCCTCATCGGATTTTGAACATGGACTCGCCATAGTGCGTCCATATCTTTTACTGTTGTATCCTCTAGCAGCGAATAATGCGCTTGTCCATTTGCGAAAATAATAGCCTGCACATTAAAAATCTGTGCGGCTACCATTTCTGCTCCTGTTTCAATTGAAAAATCCCCCTGTACAAGCATAAATTCTTGCGCAGGGAAAGTTTTAAAAAGTGTATGACATAAAGTTTCTGCAGCATTTTTATTAGTTGAATAATGTAAATAGATGGACCAGCCTTCTTCTGCTAAGCTATGACAAATAGCGTGACCAATCTCACCTGAAGCACCTAGTACAAGAGCAAACTTTTTCACTAGGCATCCTGCTTACTTGGTAAAATTTTAAACACGGTTTGTTGAGATTCACCTTGTACTGAGGCAAATGCTTTATATAAATCATCAACTGTTAATTCCTCAAGAACCGGGACAACATCAAATAAATTCATGTCATTAAAGGAGTAACGAGTAAATTGATTGGCGATAAACTCAATAGAATTCAAAGCGCGTAAGAAGAAACCAATTTTTTTACGTTTAATACGTTCTAAATCAGCACCTTCAAAGTGTGATTTCCCTTCAAATTTAGCCAATTCTTCTTTTATTGCAGAAGTTAATTTATCAGGCTCTGATGAATCAGAACCGATCATAGCAAATCCAAAACCATTTTCTAATGTAAAATCAAATGCATACGTTTCATCAATTAAACCTTCCTCGTAAACACGTTCATAAAAATTAGATGTACGTCCAAAAATAAGTTCTAGTGCAATTTGAACAGATAGCTCATGCTTTAACATTTCTCGCCCTGACAAATTGGTTTCTTTTGCCTTCAATCCAACATAAACTTTAGGCTTTTGTACATCCATGTTTAATGTCCGTTCATTTATCGCTACCTCTGTTGGTTCTTCATCAAAGAAACGTTGAATGGATACCGGTTCTGAGAACTCCTTTTTTCTTTGATTATCACGAATAAAAGTCATCATTTCCTCAGGGTCCACTGCACCAATCACAAATAATAGCATATTAGATGGGTGATAAAATGTATTGTAGCACGTATATAAATGATCGGCCGTAATGCCATCAATCGATTCAATTGTACCAGCAATATCAATTTTTACTGGGTGATGATGATACATATTTTCAATCGTGCCAAAATATAGGCGCCAATCTGGTTGATCATCATACATGGTAATTTCTTGCCCAATAATTCCTTTTTCTTTGTTGACAGTCGCTTCCGTAAAGTAAGGCTCTTGCACAAAATTCAATAATGTTTCGGTACTTTTGTAAATATTATCAGTTGAAGAGAATAAGTATGCCGTACGCGTAAATGATGTAAAGGCGTTAGCTGAAGCTCCATATTCACTGAACTTTTGGAAGACGTCGCCATCTTCTTTTTCGAACATTTTATGCTCTAAGAAGTGAGCAATTCCATCTGGCACAGTAATGCTTTCTGTTTGACCTATTGGTACAAAAGTGCGATCAATAGAACCGTACTTCGTTGTAAATGTAACAAATGTTTTAGAAAAACCTTTTTTCGGCAAGATATATACATCTAATCCATTTTCAAGCTTTTCATAATAAAGAGTTTCATCTAATTGCTTAAATTCAATTGTTTTCATTGTGCGGCTTGCTCCTTTCCACATAAGAAATAGACCGCTTCAAGCTGCACTTGCTTCGCCATATCCATAACATCTTCCTTCGTCACAGCTTTCCACTTATTAGCCCAAGATTCCACAGAGAATTCCTCTGGTAAATCTTTATATTGATCAAAAATTTCAATTTGTCCACGGGCAGAATCCAAGGACTCTTTTAATTGATTCGTGAGCATTGCTTTTGTTTGTTCTAGCTCTAAATCAGTAATGTTGCCAGATTGCAATGTCGCAAGCTGTTCTTTAATTAGTGATAACGCCTTTTCCTCATTTTTAGCCTCGATACCAGAAACTACAAATACGAGACCATAATGAGAAGCATAGGAGCTAGAAGCATAATAAGCCAAACTTTCTTTTTCACGAACATTCATAAACAATTTAGCGTGTGGATAGCCGCCGAAAATACCATTAAAAATCTGCATTTTAGCAAAGTCCGGACTACCAAATCTTACTGGCGTACTAAAGCCAATGTGAAGCTTCCCTTGCTTCATCTCATGCTGTTCTCGAACATAATCGTT
The DNA here is from genome assembly GCF_058795135.1 of Lysinibacillus sp. GW823-FHT06C08. NCBI lineage: Bacteria > Bacillati > Bacillota > Bacilli > Caryophanales > Bacillaceae > Lysinibacillus > Lysinibacillus sp. GW823-FHT06C08. The sequence continues at coordinate 883,939 of NZ_JBXAHN010000001.1, read as the reverse complement.
TTGAGGATGTTGTTGCGGAAGAACAGCTGGTACTTCCTCAGGTGTACGATCATTAAATGGTAGCGCTTTTTTTAATTTCGCTACAATTTCCTCTTCATTAATATCCCCAGCAACATAAATATCTATTTTATCGTTAGCTAGCATCGATTGATAAGCCTCAAATAAGGAGGAAGGGGTAATTTTTTGAATTTCCTCAACACTACCATTTGCCGAAATAGATGCTGGTTCGTTTGGTCTTAGGATTTGTTGTAAGCGGAATTGTGCAAAGCGAGATTTATCATCAAAAATAGATTCAATACGTTGTATAACTGTCTTCTTTTCACGTTCCACAATGGATTCCTTAAAAACTCCATTTTCTAAATTTGGCTCAAAAATAGCCGTGTGCAATAAACCAAGCATGTCATTTAACACACTTGTATTTGCTAAATAATGATCATTTACCGTCTCCACATTCATAAGCACTGTATGTTCATTACCTCGTTTAGACGTATCAAAATATAAAACAGTGCCATATAGATCATCTAAGAAGCTTCTGAAAGCAGCAGTTGTTTTATATTTAGCATTACTATGCTGCAGTACATTGGTTAACACAGTACGTTCCGATGCACTTTTAGCTGTTAATGCTCTTCTCCATTTAATTGAAAAATTTACGGTTTTAAATTGGGTCGTTTGTCGGATATGCAAATTGACACCTTTGGCAAAAGGTATAGTTTTAAACATATGAAACCCTCCTATCCTTCTTAATATAACGATGTACTACACATACTATACATGTCTACTGTCTATAATTGCAAAAAGAATCCAAAGTATGTATGGGAAAAATTATAAATTATATGAATTCAACATGAAAAAAAGACTGAGCATATTTCACTCAGTCTTTGATCATGACTTATTTTAACGCTTACCTTTAATATATGGTTGACCACTTGCCTTAGGAGCATTCGCTTTACCAATAAAGCCTGCTAAAGCAAGGATTGTTAATACATACGGTAAGATTTGTAGATAAACGGCTGGAACATTTTCAATGAATGGAATTTGGTTCCCTGCAATACTTAATGTTTGTGCTAAACCGAAGAATAGGGCTGCACCTAGCGCGCCAATTGGATGCCATTTCCCGAAAATCATGGCAGCAATCGCCATGAAACCTTGACCAGCAATTGTCGCATGTGAGAAGTCGTGCGTAATTGTTTGTGCATAGACAGCACCACCAAGTCCACCTAGAGCTCCAGAAATCATAACAGCAATATAACGCATTTTATTGACGTTAATTCCCATTGTATCTGCCGCCATTGGGTGTTCACCTACAGCGCGAAGGCGTAAGCCAAATGGTGTTTTATAAATAATAAACCAAGCACCAAATGCTACCACAAACGCCAGAATAGACGTACTGTAAACATCATGGAACAATAAACGGCCAAAGAATGGAATGTCCTCTAAATAAGGAATACCAAAACGGCGAATCGGTTGGTCAATCATATCTGTTTGACCTTTATCATAAATCATTTTTACTAAGAATACAGTAGCAGCTAAGCCTAATAAGTTAATAGCTACCCCTGATACTGTTTGATCGGCACGGAATGAAATAGAAGCAACGGCATGGAAAAGTGAGAAAATCGCACCAATTACAACAGCCGCTAGCATTGCTACCCAAACAGTTGCCGCACCTAATGATGAAGCAAATTCTAAATTGATAAATATACCAACAAAAGCACCAACAATCATTAAGCCCTCTAGCCCGATGTTGACAACACCAGAGCGTTCAGAGAATACCCCACCGATGGCTGTAAAAATCAAGGGTGTTGCATATAGAATCGCTGAAGGGATGATGAAATATAACATTTCTAAAAAGCTCATGTTATTGTCCCTCCTTTTTCTTGCTCAGCTTCTGTAAGCCTACTCGAATAATATAGCCTGATGCTACGAAGAAGATAATTAACGCGATGATAATCGATACAATTTCTTCCGGTATACCAGCAGCATTTGGCATATTTAAAGCACCATATTTTAATGAACCAAAGAGTGATGCCCCGAATACTACGCCAAGCGGTGTATTTGCACCAAGTAAGGCTACGGCGATACCATCGAAACCAATTCCAGTGAAGCCAGGTTTAATGGATGCGTTTTGGAATGTACCTAGAGCTTCCATCGCTCCGCCAAGACCTGCAAACATACCTGAAATAGTCATGGCTAAAATAATGTTTTTGTTAACGCTCATACCAGCATAATCTGCAGCGTTTTTGTTGAACCCTACAGCTTTCAGCTCATATCCACGCGTTGTTTTTTCTAAAATGAACCACATAACAACAACCATTAATAGTGCAACAATGATCCCATAGTGAAGACTTGAGTTGTCTGTAAGCTCTCTTAAAAACGGAGAACGTAATGAAGCTGATTCATGGATACGTTCTGTTTTAAAGCTACCATCTGACAATTTTTTAATGACCGCGTTTGCAATATATAACGCAGTATAGTTAAGCATAATTGTCGCAATTACTTCATGCACTTTAAATTTCGCTTTTAAGAAACCTGCAATAAAGGCCCAAAATGCACCTGCTGCTGCTGCTGCAAGTAACGCCAAAGGTAAGTGTATAACTTTAGGTAGCTCAAATGCATAACCTACCCAAGCTGCTGCTAACCAACCTAAAATAAGCTGACCTTCAACACCAATATTAAACAGCCCTGTACGGAAGGCGAATGCTACTGCAAGTCCTGCTAATATATATGGTGTAATTTGACGAATTGTGTTCCCTATTGAATATGAATCTCCAAAAATACCTGTCCAAAGAGCGATATAACCTTGTACTGGGTCATAGCCACTGACTATCATGACGATAGCCCCTACAATTAAACCGATAATGATAGAGATGATAGGAACGAGTATATTAATGACACGATTTGACATTAGTCGTTCCCCTCCTTCGCATCATGCTTGTTATTTTTTTTACTTTGACCTGCCATTAATAATCCAAGCTCTTGTTCTGTTGTTTCTTTAGGATTTAATTCGTCCACAATTTGACCATCATAAATAACGGCAATGCGATCCGATACATTCATAACCTCATCTAATTCAAAGGAAATTAACAGAACAGCTTTCCCTTTATCACGTTGCTCAATAAGACGCGAGTGAATAAATTCAATCGCCCCTACGTCAAGACCTCGTGTTGGTAGAGCGGCAATTAATAAATCTGGATTACGATCAATTTCACGACCAATAATAGCCTTTTGTTGGTTACCACCAGATAATGCACGAGCAGGTGTCATTTCACCATTACCTGTACGTACGTCGTATTCTTTAATAATTTGATTGGCTTTCTCCGACACTTTTTTATAGTCCATTACAAAGCCTTTAGCTATAGGAGATTGGTAATACGTTTGTAGCGCAATATTATGACCAATCGGGAAATCTAGTACTAAACCATGCTTATGACGGTCTTGCGGAATATGCCCAACGCCTTCTTCTGTTATACTACGAGGCTTCAAATTTGTAATATTTTTACCATTCAGTTCAACAGTACCACTTTTAATTTTACGAAGACCTGTAATCGCCTCGATCAATTCTGATTGACCATTTCCATCTATACCTGCTATACCGACGATTTCACCCTTGCGAACCTTTAAGTTCAGACCTTTTACCTTATCAATATTACGGTAATCCGTTACGACTAAGTCATGGATAGCAAGTACTTCATCAGTTGGATTCGCATCCGTTTTTTCTGTTTTAAATTCAACTTGTCGGCCAACCATCATTTCAGCTAGCTGATCAGGATTTGTGTCAGCGGTTACAACAGTGCCAATTCCTTCACCTTTACGGATAATTGTTACACGATCGGACACTTCCATAATTTCTTTTAGCTTGTGGGTAATCAAAATAATAGATTTCCCCTCAGCAATAAGACGACGCATAATTTGAATTAATTCCGTAATCTCTTGTGGTGTTAAAGAGGCTGTTGGTTCATCAAAAATTAAAATTTCTGCACCACGGTATAATGTTTTTAATATTTCAACACGTTGTTGCATACCAACAGTGATATCTTCAATTTTGGCATTAGGATCTACATCCAAGCCATATTTCTCAGAAAGGGCTTGTACTTTTTTAGATGCATCTTTTATATTGACAATACCCATTTTAGTTGGCTCGGAGCCTAAAATAATATTTTCTGTTACTGTAAAATTCTCTACCAACATAAAGTGCTGATGCACCATACCAATCCCTAAATCATTGGCAACATTTGGGTTTGTAATTTTTACAGCATTCCCACGAACGCGAATTTCGCCACCCTCTGGTTGATACAAACCAAAAAGGACGTTCATCAAAGTCGATTTACCCGCACCATTCTCTCCAAGCAATGCATGGATTTCGCCTTGTTTCAGTTGGAGGGTGATATTATTATTCGCCACGAAATTACCGAATTCTTTCCGGATTCCTAGCATTTCAATCACATATTCCAATATTGTCACTCCCTTAATAGGCACTTTTATAAAGTAATTTCGCCTTAGCGTTTAGTATCTGCCTCTACTATGACTGATGGCACAGATTAGCAATACATCCAGTATTCGAAATGTACATAAACTAGATGACCGTTAGAGCTTTTTTGCTACAGTTCTCTAATTCTTTAGACCGCTTTCGTTACCAAAGGCTATCTTTTATTTACTGATATAATCCCACCTATAGAGGTAGGTGTTTTGCTAAATTAATACAGGAAAGGTCATCGTTAGAAACCTTTCTTCTATTAACTTGTTACCATCATTATCAAAATCTTAATACTACCTCTAAAAGGTTCATATAAATCTAGTTAAATAGAGAATTGCGAATAATCTAAATATAACGATAGATTGAAAAATCATCATAAGGTCCTTCTTAAAAGTCCCTTATGATGATCAAAAGATGAATTATTTTTCCACTTTTTCTGGAACTTCGATTTCACCCTTAGCAATTTTTTCTTTATATTCATCGATTACTTTTTGTACATCTTCTGGAATTGCACCGCGAGAATCCGCAAGTTTAACTCCATCTTCAGCTAAACCATAAACAAGTGTTTCTCCACCAGGGAAGTCACCTTTTTTCGCTCTGTTTGAAATATCTACTACTGCTGTGTTAACTCCTTTTAACATAGAAGTTAAAGTTACGTTTGTTTTATCGTCTACTTTACCTTCTTCGTATTGGTCAGCATCTACACCGATAACCCATACATCTGCATTCGGATCTTTTGCTTTACGTTCTTTTGCTTCAGAGAATACACCATTACCAGTTGCACCAGCAGCGTGGAAGATGACATCTACACCTGAAGAGTACATGCTGTTAGCAGTGATTTTTCCTAGATCTGCTTTATCAAATGCACCTGTGTATTTTACTTGGATGTCGATATCTGGATTTACTGCTTTAGCGCCTTCAACAAAACCAGCGTGGAAGCGGTTAATAACTGGAATATCTACGCCACCTACGAAGCCGATTTTACCTGATTTAGACATTTTAGCTGCAGCAACACCAGCTAAGAAAGCACCTTCTTGCTCTTTGAACAGTACGTTTACTACGTTGTCTGCTTTCACTTCAGCATCAATCAACGCAAAGTGATTGTCTGGATTTTCAGCTGCTACTGCATCGATTGCATCAGCCATCATGAAACCGATACCATAAACTAAGTTAAAGTCACGACGCACTAAGTTGTTTAAGTTTGTTTCATAGTCAGCATCTGAAGCTGATTGTAGGTAGTCGAAACCACCATCACCTTTTTTAAGACCGTGTTCTTTTCCGTAAGCTTGAACACCTTCCCATGCAGATTGGTTGAATGATTTGTCATCAACGCCACCTACGTCAGTAACCATTGCTACTGAAAATGATTCTTCTGATGTTTCTCCACCTGAAGTGTTATCATTTTCTTTTGCAGGCTTTTCGTCTTTTGTACCACAAGCACCTAAAATTGCACTTGCCGCTAATACTGATGTTAATACTAAACCAAATTTACGTTTTTTCATTTAATTAACCCCCCAAAGGTATTGTAATTAGCAGGAAAAAAATTTAGAAATGTTCTACACCCGTTTACGAACTACATGGAAGCTGAATTTATCAGCTCGGAAATAATTTTTTGAATAGAGCACTACTTGATCATGGTCATCGTAATGCAACTGCTTTAACACTAAAAGAGCTGTTTCACGTCCACAGTTTAAAATCGGTGAAGCTTGTTCATGATACCCAACTGGATCAATGTACGTAACCGCATAGGCCACATGGATTTTTCCAGATTGCTCAAGAGCAGAGAACAGTGAAACTTCTTTTTTTTCGACAAAGTCAGTAGGCAGGAAGCTTGCGGGTAGCTTGTCTATACAGTAAACTACGGGCTCACCGTCCGCTGTTCTGACACGTTCAATTGTGAGTATTTTATCGTCGCCATCACATTGGAAGCGTTTTAAATCTTCCTCAGAAGGGATGTGCTCGGCCGCTTTTAAAAAACGCGAACCAGGCTCCATACCCGCTGCCTCGATCATAGAAGAAATGCTCGATAAATGCTCGATGCCTGATGTAAACAACGGCTTAGGGTTGACAAAAGTCCCAACCCCGTGTCGGCGCACAATCACATTTTCCTCTTCCAACAGTCGAAGTGCCTCTCTAAGTGTTGCTCGACTGACTCCGAGTGATTTCGATAATTCAAATTCTGAAGGCAGCTTTTCATTTTCTTTAAAAATGCCAGCCTCAATGTCAGATTTTAAACGATCGATTACTTGAAGATAGAGATGACGATGATCTGCTTTAATAGTCACATATATCACCACCAAAATCAGAGATCAGACATCTGATGTACAACATTCCTACTAATCGTTCATAAATATAACATTTTTGCAGAATGAAATAAACAGTTTTAAATAAAATCTGTTATAGAATTCATTCTTTCTTCAAATTCGTTGCAATTAAATGGACAAATATACAGAAAGGACCATCCACTTAATGTTTAATTGTCGTATTGATGAATAAGCACCTGACGAGGTTTACTGCCCTCAGGAGGCCCGACAATACCGCGTTGTTCCATCTGATCAACAATACGTGCTGCCCTTGAATATCCTATTCGGAAGCGACGCTGAAGCATGGAGACAGATGCTGTTTGCATACTTACCACTAATTGTACAGCTTCGTCATATAATTCATCTGTTTCCTCTAAAATCGTTTCTTCTTCAGTAGGAATCATCTCCTCTTGATACTGAGCCTTTTGCTGTTCTATAACAAAATTCACTACAGCCTCAACCTCTTGATCCGATAAAAAGGCTCCTTGTACCCGTTTTGGTTTCGATGCACCGGCTGGTAAAAATAACATATCTCCGCGACCAAGTAATCGTTCTGCTCCACCCATATCTAAAATCGTTCTCGAATCAATAGCTGAAGAAACTGCAAAAGCAATTCGGGATGGAATATTAGCTTTAATGACACCTGTTAAAACATCTACACTTGGTCTTTGCGTTGCAATAATCAAATGGATTCCCGCTGCACGTGCCATTTGGGCTAAACGGGTAATTGAATCCTCCACATCACTAGATGCGACCATCATCAAATCTGCTAACTCATCTACAATGACTACAATATAAGGTAGCTTAGGATGCTTTTCATCTGTCTGTTCATTGACCTTTTGTACATGATTATTATAGCCTTCAATATTTCGTGTTCCAGTATGTGAAAACAGGTCATATCGACGTTCCATTTCAGAAACAACTTTTTTCAAGGCTTGAGAAGCCTTTCGTGCATCGGTCACAACAGGCGCCAATAAATGGGGAATACCGTTATAAACGTTTAACTCCACCATTTTCGGGTCAATCATCATAAGCTTTACTTCATGTGGTTTTGTACGCATTAGTATGGATACTACTATGCCATTTATACAGACACTTTTCCCACTACCCGTTGAACCCGCTACTAGTAAATGCGGCATTTTATTGAGCTCTGCTAGCACTGCTTGTCCCGTAATATCTCGTCCAAATGCTACCTGCAACAATGCTTCTGGCTTAGCGCCATCCTTCGATTCTAATACCTCTCGTAAAGTAACAATGGCTACCTCACTATTTGGCACTTCAATACCAATGGCGGATTTCCCAGGGATTGGTGCCTCCATACGAATATCCTTGGCAGCCAGCGCTAATGCTAGATCATCTTGCAGATTGACAATTTTACTTACCTTGACACCAATATCAGGTAAAATTTCATATTTTGTAACGGCTGGTCCTAAATGAACTTGTGTGACCTTTGCCTTTACGCCAAAGCTTTGCAATGTTTGTTCAAGCTTTTTGGCGTTCGCCTGGATGACGGAATATTCTCCACTTTGGTCATGTTGTGGTGGTAATTGTAATAGATTATAAGATGGAAGCTGGTAGTCTGCATTTTCTACAGTATCTGTCCCTTGAATATGGACCTCATCCATAGCTTCATCGTGTTCATTGTCCACTATTTCTGTCTGATCAAATATAGTTCTTTCCTGAGATACATTTTGGGTAAATGCAGAAATAATAGGCTCATGATGTATTTCTTCTTCTTCTTGCTCAGGCATATCCGTAGTTTGATTGACCGCTGCAATCTCGTCCACACTTTCTGCTCTAGAACGACGATTGCTTGGCTTTTTAGGTGCATTTTTTTTCTTATCTCGATGTTTCTTTTTCCATTTACCAAATAAATCTGGCATTTTCTCTGCCAAATATGGCACTAATGCTTTTCCAGTAACCAAAATCAAGCCGATAAAGAAAATAACCCAAGCAACGACTCTTGCCCCTGATGCTTCAAATAGAACGTGAAGACCACTAAATAAAAGAGCACCAATCATTCCACCACCTAGTGCATTACTGCGATGAATAATCCCCTCGGTATTGATGAGAATTCGCCATGATTCACGGAGAACCGAATCAGATAATAAGCCACCTGATTTTGATAATTGTTCAAATAATATGCCATGACTAAAGATGGTTAAGCTCATAATAATGAGGAGCATACCTAGAATTAAGCGGTCTTTCATACCGACTTTTTTTCGACCAATCATCATTAATAACGCAACAAATATTAGCATAAATGGAACCGCAAAATGTAAATTTCCTAATAGAAACATTGCGAATGTTTGTAGCGTACGCCCGATCATACCATATTCAAAAATCATGATGACCGCAAGCGCAATTAAGAGCAGTCCTAGAATTTCATACATAAGTGGAGACATTTCTTTTTTTTCTGTTGTTGCTTTGCTTTTAGTAGCCTTTTTTCTTTTACTAACCGCCATTTCTATCACCTTCTTCTGCAATCCATTTTATATATGTAGCGAATCATACCATGTAGAACTCGAACATTTCAAAAAAAGGATTTTCCACCGCAATTGGGAGAAAATCCTTTTCCATTTACTTTTCCTCAAAGCCTTGACGATGAGTCATTTGTATTAATATTCCATAATAATTGGGATAATCATTGGACGACGCTTTGTTTTCTGGAATAGGTACGTATTTAAAGTGTCACGAATTTCTTGCTTAATATTCGTCCATTCAAATGTATCTTTCCCTACATATTTTTCAATGACAGTCCTTGCGATGTCCGATGCCTCAACCATTAACTCTTCTGATTCACGAACATATACAAAACCGCGTGATAAAATTTCTGGACCAGACGCAATTTTCTTTTGGGCACGATTTAAGGTCACGACCACAATGAAAATACCATCCTGTGATAATAATTTACGATCACGAAGAACAATATTCCCCACATCGCCAACACCGATCCCATCAATTAAGACGTTACCAGCTTGTACACGTCCACTCATGCGCATCTTATTATTTTTATATTCAACAATATCCCCTTTATCAGCGATAAATATTTGGGATTTTTGCATGCCTAGCTGTTGAGCTAATTTAGAGTGGGCAATCAGCATACGATATTCCCCTTGAACAGGAATAAAATACTTTGGCTGCATTAAATTTAACATAAGCTTTAAATCTTCTTGACTACCATGACCTGATACGTGCACATTTTTGCTAGAAGTTAGAATTTCAGCCCCTGCTTTAGAAATCGAGTTCATCGTATTAGCCATTTGCACTTCCATACCAGGAGAAGGTGTAAATGTAATTAAAACTGTATCACCTTGCTTAATTTTAATGTCACGGTGATGCTTACGTACGATTTTTTCTAGAGCATCTAAAGGCTCCCCTTTATTGCCTGTTGTAATAATGATAATTTCATCGTCTTGATATTTTTGCATTTCTGAAATTGGAATAATCGTATCTTCTTCGACTGTTAAATAGCCAAGCTGTACACCTAAATCTACAGCCTTCTCTAATGGCTTCCCGACAATCACTACTTTACGGAATGATTTTTGAGCTTGAGCAAATACTTGTTGAATTCGGATAAAATTCGATGCATAAACAGCTACTAAAATACGACCTGGTGCTGAATGGAATGTTTTTGATAATTGTTCTTCAATGACAATTTCCGATGTTGTATAACCTGGACGTTCAGCTTCGCAAGACTCAGATAATAGAATAAAGACGCCGTCTTCCCCTAACTGGGCCATTTTTGCTAAATCAGGTTTAAATTTACCTGTCGCTGATTGATCGAATTTGAACTCTCCTGTATGAACAATCGCGCCTTCAGATGTATGGAACACTACCCCTAACGAATCGGGAATACTATGTGTTGTGTGGAAGAATGTTACATACGTTGAGTTGAAATTCATACGACTACGGTTTGTTACTTCAAAAAACTTTACCTGATGTGGTGCAGGTAATTCTTTCAAATGTTCCTTTGCTAGAGCAATTGTTAATTTTGAGCCGTACACTGGTGCCTTTATTTTTTGCAATACATAGGCAATCGAGCCAATTGCATCTTCATGTCCGTGTGTTAAGAATATACCTTTCACACGCTCTTTATTTTCTTCTAAGTACGTAATGTCAGGGATCACGATATCGATGCCTAGCATCTCGTCCTCTGGGAACATTAAGCCGCTATCTACTACAAATAGCTCTTCATCAATTTCTACTACGTACATTGCTTTTCCAATTTCGCCCACACCCCCAAGAGGGATGATTCGAATCAGTTCATTTTTCTTTTTTGTCAATTTATTTCCTCCTAAAAAATATCCCGAACAGCAACCACTTAACATTTATTATACGGTTTGCTAAGCTTTTGCACAAATTAAAAATACATGTTTCACAACAGAAATATATTTTCTTATCTTTTCCTTATTGCTAGCAGATGGAAAGACAGATATTGGAATCCTTATCGAAATAGAGTCATTAAAGTATTTTTGAGGATGAGAAGTTATGGATTTCTGAAATAAAAAGGAAGCCGATTTGAATGATCAGCCTCGCAGGCTGTTGAAAAAGTCCATCGAGAAGTTCACTCTCTATACTTTTCTTCCTCTTGCACCTTCAATATTTGGTAAATCACTGCCTATATCCACATACGCTTCGAGCAAAGTTGCTCTATTAAGTTACTTGCCATGTCCAAATAGCCAGTTTCTTTAAATTCATGGCAGCCAAAGCAAGCATCGCCTGCATGGACAATTTTTTAGAGGATATCTAAATAAAAAATCTATAGCAGCTTTTAGTTTTCGCACGAAATGATCTTTGGGAATTCATTGATCAATCGAAGGGGCATATTCCTAGCGTACAAGCAATTAAGCTAGTTCAAATTGTTCACGTTCATTGATTTGATTTTCCGTCATCATGGTTGACCACCTCATAACTTTAAATGAATAAGAAGTTCTTTATGTAGAAATTGAGTGGAGTGAATTGCGGGAAAGTCGAGATTCTGGACTGAGCGGATATTTTCTGTGCGAAAGCAAAGCAGCTACAAAGTGAGGGAAGCAGATCGACCCCGCACATAGTGGAAATCAACGGCTTTACTTTTTTTATCTTATGGTAAAAGAAAAAAGACTGTAGCCAACTCAAAATTCATTGAGTTCGTCTACAGTCCGCGAGACTGATTTGAATGATCTGCCTCGTTTTTATTTATCTAAAACTTCTCGCTTTTTCTTGATACGTATCCCAAATGTTATCAAAGTTAGCCTTCTCTTCATCGGTCATTTCCATCATTGGCAAGCGAACATTGAGTGTATCAAAGCCTAGTTTTGTCATTGCATATTTAATAGGTGAAGGGTTTGGTTGAGCGAACAGCGCGCGTACAAGAGGTAATAATGCTCGGTGAATTTTAGCTGCTAGCTTATGATTTCCTTCTTCAAACGCTTTAATCATTAATTGCATATCATTGCCTACTACATGAGCAGCGACGGAAATAATGCCTGCCCCGCCAATCGCCATTAGTGGCAATGTTAGGCCATCATCTCCGCTATACACTAAGAAATCATCATCTGGATCAACATTTTCAATAACATCACCCATCTGATCCAAATTGCCGCTTGCTTCTTTAATCCAAGCAATGTTAGGAATCTTACTTAATGCAACAGAAGTTTCATAGGCCACATTCACACCAGTACGCCCAGGGACATTATAGAGCATAACTGGTAGACTCGTTTGTTTAGCAATCGTTTCAAAGTGAGCAAAGATCCCACGTTGATTTGGTTTATTGTAGTAAGGAGCTACAAGCATGATGCCATCTGCTCCATTTTCTTCTGCTTTATGGGTCATGGCTATAGAGTATGCTGTTTCATTGTCCCCTGTACCAGCAATAACTGGCACACGACCAGCTACCTTTTCTACTGTAAAACGAACAACCTCTATTTTTTCTTCAGTAGACATTGTTGGATTTTCAGAAGTCGTACCACAAGCAACAATACAATCTGTACCATTGTCGATCAAATGATTAATAATACGTTCTAATTCTGGATAATTTATCGTGCCATCATCTTTAAACGGCGTAATCATAGCCGTTCCAATTCGACCTAAATTCATCCTTACACCCCTCTTATAGTAAGTTATCCTCAAGCATTGCTTCTGCAATTTGGATAGAGTTTAATGCAGCGCCTTTTAATAGATTGTCAGAAACGATCCATAGATGGAATCCTTTTTTGTTGTCTAAATCTTGACGGATACGTCCTACAAAAGTAGCGTCTTCCCCTTCTGCATAAATAGGCATTGGGTAAGTTTGTGTTGCAATATCATCTTGTAATACTAAACCTGGTGCATTGCGTAATACGTCAAAAATCTCTTGGATTGATGTTTCTTTCTCTACCTCAATATAAACAGACTCTGAGTGACCTGAAACGACCGGCACACGAACGCAAGTAGCAGCAACTTTTAGCCCTGGTGCATGCATAATTTTTTTCGTCTCATTAATCATTTTCATTTCTTCGTATGTAAATCCGTTATCTGTGAATTTATCAATTTGTGGAATGACATTACGAGCGATTGGGTAATGGCGCTTATCACTACCAGATGGTAAAATATTTGCTTCTACATCCCTACCGGCTTCCCAGTTTGCGCTTTGTGTTTTTAATTCTTCAATAGCAGAAATACCTGCACCTGAAACCGCCTGATACGTTGAAACAAGCACTTTTGTTAATCCAAATGCTTTACGAATTGGCTCAAGTGCAGCTACCATTTGAATTGTCGAGCAGTTTGGATTTGCAATAATCCCTTTATGCTTCGCCAGATCGCCTCGATTCACTTCAGGTACAACAAGTGGTACCTCTGGATCCATTCGGAAATGGCTCGTATTGTCAATAACTACCGCACCACGCTTTGCTGCTTCGGGTGCAAGCACAGCTGATACTGAACCACCAGCTGAGAATAAAGCGACATTGACGCCTTCAAAAGCTTCAGGTGTCGCTTCTTCAATTGTATATGTTTGACCATTAAACTCGATTGATTTTCCTGCTGAACGTGCAGATGCTAGAAATTTAATGTTCCCTATTGGAAATTTACGTTTGATTAATTGCTCCATCATTTTTGATCCTACTGCTCCTGTTGCTCCAACAACCGCAACTGTTAACTGCTTTGTCATCTGTCATCTCTCCTTGAATACAAGTTCCATAATGTGTGCTATTGTATCACAAAAATACTGAAAATTGTGTGTAATCTATGATTTATTTGAAATATTGTATCAACAGCGGTTGTAATTGCTTTTTCTGCGTAATTGCTGCATGAACAGTATCTACCATTTGGTCAAAATCAGCAATTAGAGAATTTGGTTTGGAGTGAGGAGAGTCCTGACCAAATGGGATAAAATAAATATTTTTGGCATTTAACAACTTCATTATATTTATTCCATTTAAGCCCAGTGCATCATTTGTTGAAATTCCTAACACTACAGGTGATCCATTACGTAAAGTTGCCTTTGCTGCCATAAGAACAGGGCTATCTGTGGCCGCATTGGCAAACTTACTAATACTATTACCTGTCATTGGAGCGATTACCATTGCATCCAGTGGATTGGATGGACCAAATGGCTCCGCTTCTTTTATAGAAGAAATAACTTTTTCTCCAGTTAAAGCTTCTATTTTTGCAATCCATTCCTCCCCTGTACCAAAGCGTGTAGCTGCATGTAAAACGGAATGGGTAATGATTGGTATAACTGTTGCACCAACATCCATAAAATTTTGAATTTTAGGTATGACATCTTCATACGTACAATGAGAGGCTGTAATACCTAGGCCAATTCGTTTCCCCGTTAACAATTTTCTTCCTCCTCTATGGCCTTGCACAGAATTTCAGCAGCATCATGTGCAAAGTATTTCCCAGGCAATGATGGCAACAGTACATATGTTTGCAGTTGCTCAGCATCTATATCCAAACAGCCTGGCTCTGAGGCTAAATCATATAAAACTGCTGGAACATGATCTTTAAACGATTCTGTAATCCATTTAGCTGGAATGGTATTAATAAATGTACCTTCATTAATTGACCATAAACGATCATCTAAGTCCGTAGCTTTATAGCCATATGCTTTAGCTTCACTCACTTGTACAACCGAACGTGCAACAATATGAACATTTGCCCCCATTTTAACTAGTAAAGAAGCGAGCATTTTTGCGATACGTCCGAAACCTGCGATTGTAAAGTTTTGTCCGTAAATACATTTTTGCTCGAGTCCGTAAAACGTGGCGATAAACCCCTCTGCTGTTAATCTAGCATTTTGCCAAATAAACGATTCTTGTTGCAAATAGCAAAGGGATTCATTTTTTTCTAGCAGATGCTTCCAGTGCATCGTTAAACGACCTGTATAGAATTTAACCTGTGATATACCATATAGCTGTTCTACTTCTATTTTTAAAGGCAGGATAGGTAGAATAATTTTATTTGGTTGAAATTCTAAAACAAGTTTATTTAACTCCTCGTTCCAAACTGTCGTTCTTTTATAAAACACTGTTCTCGATGGACTTCTTAACATTGTTGCTAGTTCTTTTAATCTGGAGTCCTCACCGATAACGAGCCATTTTTCGTTTTCCAAAAGCTCACCTCACTGTAAATATTCTGACTGTACTGTAGATGTCTTGTTAAATAAAATTCGATCTTCACCAA
Organism: Lysinibacillus sp. GW823-FHT06C08; assembly: GCF_058795135.1. Classification (NCBI taxonomy): domain Bacteria; kingdom Bacillati; phylum Bacillota; class Bacilli; order Caryophanales; family Bacillaceae; genus Lysinibacillus; species Lysinibacillus sp. GW823-FHT06C08. The sequence goes on along the minus strand of NZ_JBXAHN010000001.1, from coordinate 868,516 downwards.
TTAATATAATTTCGTGCCAAGGTATCATTTCACTAACCTTCATTTTCTTTTTTTGGAAAGGTAATTTATCTTTGACAATCTCAAAACCATGTATTTTTCCTGTTTGCACATCTAATAGGCATTCTGTATGAGCCAGGATGCCAAAATGTACACCACCCTCAATTTGAATTAACTCTTTATCCACCATCTCAGATAGTAGCATTCCTCATCTCCCTCCTTGAGCCGTTACCTCAATATATGCCGAGTTTTTGTAAATCGTGCCCCCTACCAAAAGTAGGAATATATTGCATTTCCGCTCCAAACTGTGTATTGTGTATATATACAGTTATAAGAGGTGAGGACTTTGCATATCCATTTAAGCAATGCCAGTGATAAGCCCATATATGAGCAAATCACCATCCAGCTCAAAGAAGCCATTCTAGCTAATAAATTGCAAGCAGGTGATGCCCTACCATCCATTCGTGCTTTAGCTAAAGATTTAAAAATAAGCGTAATGACTACTAAACGAGCCTATGCAGATTTAGAACGGGATGGCTTTATTGAAACAGTCGCTGGGAAGGGAAGCTTTGTAACGGAACGTAACCAGGATTTCCTGCGTGAGGAGCTCTTGCGACAAGTAGAGGAACATGTACTGAAAGCCGTAAAATTAGCGAAAACAGCTGGTCTATCAAATGAAGAATTACAAGATTTAGTCACTTTAATGTTAGAGGGGGATCATTAAGATGAATGCTATTGAAATTCATGACTTACATAAAGGATTTGAAGGTTTTTCACTAAAAGATGTAAGTTTTTCAGTACCTCAAGGAACAGTAATGGGCTTTGTTGGAGAAAATGGAGCTGGAAAATCGACAACGATTAAATGCATGCTTAATTTAGTAAAAAAAGAATACGGCGATATATTACTTTTTAATAAAGATCATGTCGAACATGAGCAATCGATAAAAAAGGACATTGGCGTGGTTTTTGACGAATTACACGTACCTGAAACGCTGACTGCTACTCAGCTCGACAAAATTATGAAAAAGGTATTTAAAACATGGGATACAAACTATTACTTCGAACGATTAGCTCAATTTAACGTACCAAAGAAGAAAAAAATCAAGGAACTATCGCGAGGCATGAGGATGAAGCTATCAATTGCATTAGCATTGTCCCATCATCCGAAGCTCTTAATTTTAGATGAACCAACAAGTGGTTTGGACCCCATTATTCGCGATGAAATTTTAGATTTATTTTTAGCATTTATGCAGGATGAAACACACAGTATTCTTTTTTCTTCCCATATTACAAGTGATTTAGAAAAAATAGCCGACCATATCACCCTTATTCATAATGGAGAAATTTTATTGAGTGAAAGTAAAGATGCCCTTTTATATGAGTATGGCATTTTCAAAGGAAGTCTTGAGGAGGTAAACGAATTACCTGAGCATGCGATTATAAGAAAGCGCAATGGCGTATTTGGAATCGAGGCATTAGTACTTAAAAAGGAAGTAAATGAGATTTTTAAACTTGAAAGACCCTCTATCGAAGATATTATGCTATTTTTCGTGAAAGGGTGTGTTTGATTATGATTGGTTTACTAGTAAAAGATTTTATGACCATTCAGCGTCAAATGAAGTCACAATTATTTGTCATACTTTTTCTCCTTATTATGGCTATTCTTATGCGAGAAACTTCTATGCTTTTAGCTGTTATTGTTTTTATTGTTACCATTCAAGCCATTACTGCCCTTGCGTATGATGAACAATGCAACTGGGATAAGTACGCTAATACCTTTCCAATTACGAAAGCTGATATTGTGCTTAGTAAATACTTACTAAGCGTGTTATTAATGCTAATCGGTCTTGTCATTGCTCTACCAATCATTTTTCTTATTCATCAATTGAGCAGTAATGAGATGACTGCTCAATTTTTCCTCACGTTTATGATGATTGTAACATCGGCCCTTTGTCTTTTAGCCGTTTTTTTACCTATTTATATTAAATATGGCTCTATAAAAGGAAGAATGGTTCTGATTGCACTTTGTCTTATCCCTGGCTTTTTAATGGGGATGTTTAAAGGGGATATACCCACAATGATTATGACATTTTTAGATTTAAAGCAATTAATCTATTTTACACCTTTCGCTGGACTTCTGTTACTGTGGCTATCCTCACTCATTTCTACAGAAATCTATAAACGAAAAGAATTCTAGGGGTGATTCCATGCGTGCCTTATTAGTACAAAGATTTATCGTACAAAGATGGACTATCCTTTTTGCAATCACTATCTGTTTCGTTCTTTATTTCATACGCTTGCCTTATTTAGATAGCCCATCCATTTGTCTATTTGTTGTAGTTGTTTCCGCTAGCCTCGTTGAAAATTTATATAAAGGGGATCGTCAAGTAAAATGGGAAGTTTATGTTAATAGCTTGCCTCTTTCAAAGAAAGTCCAATTACAGTCGGATTTCCTTTTTTGCTATGCCTTTGTTGCAAGTCTCTTTATTTTAATTGCACCCTTGTACTTTTCACAGACTGAAGCGTCTACAAATTTTATTGGGCATTTTGCCATGTATTTTGGTTTTATCAGTAGCTCTTTTTTTCTTCTTTCTAGTCAATTTTATATTCAACAGCTCGAGGAAACGGAGAAAATGCGATCTTTACGGATGCTTACAGCTACAGTGCTAATTATAGCTCTTAATTCAGTTGTTCATTTTTATTTATCACTAGTAGGAGGGAATCTTTTCGTCTTGTTAATCCCTACGCTTATAAGTATCTTTAGTAGCTGGTTAGTTTTTCAAAAATGTCTTCATTTATTGATGACACGAGAAATATTTTAACAGTCAAAAAAAATAGGCTGCCCTTAAGGCAACCTATTTTTTATCTACAACTACATGAATTAATGTATCATTGGCAATATCAATCGTAAAGGCTTTCCCAAATCCAACAACATAACGCCCCTCTATTGGTGTTAGTTCGAATAAAGAAAAATCAAGTGAGCGCAACAACTCCATCATTTTTGCATTAAACAGTTGATCGAATGTCGCAAATATATCCTCATGACCTTCATTACCTAATTTTTTCGGCCTACATTGCCAACGTGCTCGCTCTGGAGCAAATGGATTGGCTGTTACGGCCTCATCTGCTACACATATTAAATCAACCACTTCAGATTGATCCATGAGTTGGTAATGCTCTGCTACTTGGCTAATATAAACATAAAACTTTCCGTTGAGTCGCACAAAAGGCGTAGTACTACTAAAAGGCTTACCTTCCCCATTCACGAAGCTTAACACACAGTTTTTTTTACTTTGTATAAAGTTTTCATAATCTTGTTTTACTTGTTCAATATCAACTGCTTTTGGCATATTATTCCCCCTATACTCTTACCGTATTTTTTAATTGAATTCTCGGAGCATTATCCCAAGATACATATTGAATTTCAGCTTCCATACGATATATTTGTTGGATCATTTGTTCAGTCATAACTTCATCCGGTGTCCCTATTTGTGCTCGGTTACCATCCTTTACAACGACGATTTTATCGCTGTAACTAGAGGCTTGGTTCAAATCATGAAGCACCATCACAACTGTCATACCCATATCACGATTAAGCTCCCGTACTAATTCTAGCACTTCATGCTGATGAGCAATATCTAAAAAGGTCGTGGGCTCATCCAATAATAAGACTTGTGGCCGTTGTGCCAAAGCCATCGCAATCCATGCTCGCTGTGCCTCACCACCAGACAAAGCGGCTATTGGTTTTTCTTTATATTGGGAGAGATAGGTTTTTTCCAATGCCCAATCAATAATTGCCTCATCCTCTGCATTCAGGCGTTCAAACCACTTTTTATGCGGATATCGACCATAGGCCACTAAACTTTTGACAGAAATATCGCTCGGTGCTTGGTTTTGCTGACTCAGCATACACATTTTGCGTGCAATTTCCTTTGAGGATAGTCGACGCATATTTTCTCCTTCAAACAGGATATTCCCATCACTGTACGGCTGCATCCGTGCAATCGCCTTTAATATCGTTGATTTACCAGAGCCATTCGGTCCAATAATCGATAGAATCTCGCCTTGTTCCACTTCAAATGAAAAATTATGGACAACTTCCTTTTGTTCATAGCTGATGGATAGCTGTTCAATTTTTAACATTAAAACGCCCTCTTTCTCATTAAGTATAAGAAGTAAGGTCCACCGATTACCGCCATTAAAATACCCGCCGGAATATCAAGTGGTGCAAATAATGTACGTCCGCCCGTATCGGCAACCAATAAAACAATCGCCCCCAAGGCCATACTCATAGGCAACATGTATTTATAATCAGAACCAACTAATAATCTCGCCATATGAGGTACAATTAATCCAACAAAGCTGATCATTCCCACTGCAGCAACAGATATCGCTGCTAAAAAGACAGCTAATATTGATAGCATGATACGAATACGTGTTACACTTTCCCCTAAATTAGTAGCGACCTGATCGCCCAAACGGATAATGTTAGCTTTGCGAATCGCCAATATGGATAGTATCCAGCCTATAATGGCGTACAAATAAATCATATGCAGCGATGCATTTCCTTTTGCAGCGAGACTACCATTCATCCATTGTACTGCCGATGGTAGACGATCACTATATAAAATCGACAAAAATCCAATGACGCCCCCACATAAAGCATTTACTGCAACCCCTGATAAAATAATGGTGATTGGGGTAATGCCTGTCCGTCTCCAGGCGAGTGCATAGACAATTGCTGCGGCAATTAAACCACCAACAAAGGCGGCGATAGGAATTAAATGAGTTAATTCTGGATTTGCTAAAAGGATTATCAATACAAATGCTGCAGCACCACTTGTTACCCCTGTTAAACCCGGATCTGCTAATGGATTTCCCATGACTGCCTGTAGTAAAGCCCCTGATATAGCTATACTTGCGCCAATAATTAAAGCTAGTAACACGCGGGGAAGGCGGATATCCCATATAATCGTTGTATACACACCCTCTTGACCACGACCATTGATAAGGGTCGATAAAATATCAGGTATAGAAATATGGACACTACCTAATCCTATTGCTATTACTGCGGCTAATATGGTTACCACAAATGTCGTGATAATAATCATGCGACTTCTTGCTGTAAGAATCATACCTCTACCTCACGAACTTATTTATAGAAATAATCTGCAATTGTTGTTAGTGCTGTCTCAGCATTTGTAATAGATGTGACACCGAAAATACTGTAATCAAGCATATAGATTTTGTCATTTTTGTATGCTGATAATTGTTGCCAAGCACTATTTTTTTCAATTTCTTGTTTAAATTTATCTTCATTCGCTCCATGATCGCCAGACGCTAAGACAAACACAATATCTGGATCTGCTACAACAATATCTTCTAAATTCATTGGTGAATAAGTAGATTCTGCTTTTAATACTGATTTCGCAATATTATCTGCTCCCAATCTTTCGACTAAGCTTCCTAAATAGGATTTGTCGTTCATTACCATAAAGGAATCAGATGTTCCGATAACCAGCATAACAGATGGTAGTTCTTTTCCTTGTGCTTGCTCTTCCAGCTCTTTTTCTTTTGCTACAAGATTTTGCAAGATTTCATTTACTTTGTCTTCCTTATCAAAGTATGTACCTAGCACCTTAAAACTTAATTTTAAGTCATCATACGAATCTGTTGGTAAATAAGCTGTTGGAAGATTCATTCCCTGTAGTGCTTGATCTAATGAGCTTTGTAGAGAAGAAGCGCCAAGAATCAAATCTGTTTGTAAACTCGAAATAACTTCTAAATCTGGTGACATAGGTGAACCAATTTTTGTAATCGAATCAAAGTCTGATGGTATCGGATTTGTCGATGTTGGTACTCCGACTGGTGTGATCTCCAAAAGATGTAGCATTTCTGTTAAAGGAACTGATGTCGTCACAATTTTTTCTGGAACGGTTGTAGGAAAGCTTGCTAATGCCTTCTGAAAGGCTTCTTCATCAACACCATCTTGAAATTCCTCTTTTTTGACTGTCGAAGTATCAGCAGCTTCATCTTGCTTTGCTACTTCTTCCTTTTGAATTTCTTTGTCTGCACCTTTTTCTTCTTGGTCTGCACAGCCAACCAGTGCTAATGATAATGCGAATGTACTAACATATAGCCATTTTTTCATATCTACTATTTCCTCCATGTAAATGAAAATGATTTTCAATATCAATTATACTATCAAAGTTAATTGATAATTACAATGCCTAATTGATAATATAAATAAAAAGGAGGTGTCTCAATAATCATTTGAGACACCTCCTTTAAGACTATACGATGAGGTATTTTATTCGCTTGGTCCAATAATTGAAATGGCCGGCTCTGCTTTCAAAATTTTAGCAATCAATCGATCCACTGAGTCCATGGATACAGCCTCTATAGACGCCAGTACCTCGTCTACTGTACGATGTTTACGATGAACAAGCTCACTCGTACCATTTCGATTCATACGTGCGCCAGTTCCCTCCAACCCTAGAACAAAGCTACCTTTCAGCTGCTCTTTTGCATTATCAAGCTCTTCTTCTGTGACACCACCTGCGACAATATCGAGTAAAGTAGCATCAATAGTATGTTGTAGCTGTGATAATTGCTGACGGCTAGTACTGCCATAAATGGTGAATGCCCCAACATCTGCATAACAGGATTGGTAAGAGAAAATAGAATAAGCTAGACCTCTTTCTTCACGCACCTCTTGAAACAATCGTGAGCTCATATTACCACCAATAATATTATTTAACGCAATAAAGCTATACATATCAGGGTCCTTTACACCAATAGCCGGATAGGATATAGCTAAATGTGCTTGCTCAGTATCTCGGATTTTCGAAATTTCTCCAGGATGAAATGAAGGATTTGTCAGCACAGGCGCAATCGCAACTGTGGAAGGCTGATATTGTCCAAATAATTGTTCAATCGTTGCCATGAGTTGAGGTGAAATATTGCCCGCAATGGAAATCACCACTGACTCTGGACCGTAATGTTTGGCCATATAATGGCGAATCGCCTCTGCAGTAAATGTCTTTAATGTAGCTGCACTGCCCAATATCGGACGGCCCAGTGCATCATTGGGATACATAACACTCCACAGCTTTTCATGCACATCATCATCCGGAGCATCTTCGCTCATTAAAATTTCCTCTAATACGACTTGTCGTTCTTTTTCTAGTTCTTCTTCTGCAAATGTAGAATTAAAAAACATATCAGCCAAAATAGACACTGCTAGCTCTGCATGATGATCTAAAACTTTTGCATAATAACACGTATTTTCCTTAGATGTGAAAGCATTTAATTCTCCACCTATCCGATCAAATTCTTCCGCAATTTGACGAGCTGAACGACTTGGTGTTCCTTTAAACAACATATGCTCTATAAAATGTGTAATACCGTTCTCTTCAGGTAGTTCATAGCGTGAACCCGCATTTACAAAAATACCTAAAGCAACAGATCTTACATGGTTAATTTGCTCCGACACAATACGAACACCATTCTGACATGTATGTACTTGAACCAAAAAATCTCCCCCAACTATATATTTCTTTATGATGATAAACTATTTAAAAAGGCTGCGCATTAGACGCAGCCTTTTATCTTTATTATTTTTGTTGTTCAGCGCGTTCTTTTTCCTCTTGTAGTACTACTTTACGAGATAAATTCACACGACCTTGTTTGTCAATTTCAATTACTTTTACTAGTAATTGATCGCCAAGTTTTAAGACGTCTTCCACTTGCTTTGTACGTTCCTCCTGAATTTCAGAAATATGAAGCAAGCCATCTTTACCTGGGAAGATTTCACAAAACGCACCGAATTTTTCAATACGCTTCACTGTCGATAAGTAGTATTCCCCTACTTTAGCTTCACGTACGATATCTTCAATAATTTGTTTTGCGCGTGCATTCATTTCTTCATTAGCAGAAGAAATATAGATTGTACCATCTTGTTCTGTATCAATCTTAACGCCCGTTTCTTCAATAATTTTATTAATTTGTTTTCCGCCAGGTCCAATAACATCGCGAATTTTATCTGGATTGATTTTAACAATCACGATTTTTGGTGCAAATTCAGATAATTGTGTACGTGGCTCTGCAAGTGTCGCAAGCATTGATTCTAAAATATGCATACGACCTACTTTAGCTTGTGTCAATGCTTCTTCTAAAATATTGCGTGATAGGCCATCGATTTTAATGTCCATTTGTAGAGCTGTTACACCTTTAGCTGTACCAGCCACTTTAAAGTCCATATCACCTAGATGATCTTCCATACCTTGAATATCTGTTAAAATAGAATAATGTTCACCTTTTTTAATAAGGCCCATTGCAATACCTGCAACTGGTGCTTTTAAAGGAACACCAGCATCCATCATAGCTAATGTAGATGCACAAATAGAGGCTTGAGATGTTGAACCATTTGATTCAAGTACTTCTGATACACAACGAATTGTATATGGGAAAACAGACTCATCAGGAATAACTGCTTCCAGTGCACGTTCTCCTAAAGCTCCATGACCAATTTCACGACGACCTGGTCCACGAATTGGTCCTGTCTCACCAACCGAGAATTGAGGGAAATTATAGTGGTGCATGAAGCGTTTTGATTCTTCGACACCTAAACCGTCAATAATTTGTACATCACCAAGCGCACCTAACGTACAGATAGAAAGTGCTTGAGTTTGTCCACGTGTAAATAGACCTGAACCGTGAGTACGTTGTAATATTCCTGTTTCAGAGGAAAGTTGTCGAATCTCGTCTAGTTTACGACCATCTGGACGAATTTTATCTTCAGTGATCTGACGACGTACTTCATCTTTTACCATCTTATCAAGTATTGTATAAACCTGCTTCATCGTATCATCATCTGCTTCTTGCTCTTCATAGGAAGCAATAATACGATCTTTTACAGCTTGAATCGCTTCGTCACGAGCATGTTTCTCAGCAGTTTGAATAGCATCATGCATATCCGTCTCACAAGCAGCCTTTATATCCGCTTGGATTGCTTCATCAATTTCAAATAATGTAACTGGTTTCTTTTCTTTTCCTACCTCAGCCACAATTTGCTCTTGGAATGCGATAATTTTTTTAATTTCTTCATGTCCAAACATAATCGCTTCTAACATCACTTCTTCTGGAACTTCAAGTGCGCCAGCTTCAACCATGTTGATAGCGTCCTTGTTCCCTGCTACAGATAAATGAATTGTCGATTGGTTCGATTGTTCCACTGTTGGATTCACAATGAACTCCCCGTTAATATAACCAACTTGTACACCTGCGATCGGTCCATCAAATGGAATGTCAGAAATAGCCAAAGCTAATGAAGAACCAACCATTGCTGCCATTTCAGACGTACAGTCAGAATCATTTGACATAACCATAGAGATCACTTGAACTTCGTTACGGAAACCATCTGGGAACATCGGACGGATTGGACGGTCGATTAAACGGCTCGCCAATATAGCTTTCTCAGATGGACGCCCTTCACGCTTAATAAAGCCGCCAGGAATTTTACCTGCAGCATATAGACGTTCTTCATAATTTACTGTTAATGGGAAGAAATCAAGTGGTTTTGGTGATTTTGACATTGTGGCTGTAGATAATACGGAAGTATCGCCATAGCGTACTAATACAGCTCCGTTTGCTTGTTTTGCTAACTGTCCTACTTCAATTACAAGTGGACGGCCAGCCCATTCGTAGGAATAGACTTTCTTTTCGTTCATTCAATGAACCCCTCTCTATTATAAAAACACTTACTTCGTCTGTATGTACTAATTGTAAGTGTACCAAAAATGCTTGTTCTATGCTCAAAAATATTTCTTGAAATAATCATACATTTAAATTCAGTTATTGCCAATTTATTTAAGATTTATTTCTATATTTTATTGAAAAAACATTTTTATACTTTTGTTATATGGAATTGACTTAAATTGATCCTTCCTGACGAAAAGTAATGTATGTAAATAGATATAAATGCTTCTTCACATTATTATTTCAAGTGCAGGCTATACACAATAGATTTATTATACCACGGTACTTGTCATACAACATCCTACTAGTATAAAGAAAGTTAAGTATGTAGTAAAGTTTAAGTGTGTCAAGAGAGAAAAATTAAAATAAATGCCCCGTCAAACTAGCATTCACGGGGCATTTCATGTCTCTTTTATGTAAATTATGTAGTTTTAGACAGCGGTCTAGCTATTTTATCTTTGTTTTTTGCTGTTTGAATCTTATTGCTGATAGCTGGAATGACGAAACGATCCAATCCAAACTTACCGGCATTGAAACCAGCTGCTGCTATAAAGATAGCGAGTAAAATATCCCAAGGATTACTTGATATAGTACCTGCCATTAAAAATGCAAAGTTCATAACCATCCCAAAAAATGCAGCATACGTTGTTAAACATCCAAGTATTAATCCTAGGCCAACTAAAAACTCTCCCCAAGGAATAAGGAAATTAATAATTTCAGCATTGGGTAAAGCAAATGTTTCAATAAACTTTACATATAGTGGATATGCTAACTCCTCGCCGCCAGTTACTGGATTTGCTATTGCATTTGCTAAAAAACCGGATGCATCAAATCCATTCATCAATTTTCCCCAACCGGCTGTTAGCCAATGCCAACCTAGATAGATGCGAATAATTGTCAAAATCCCTGCAACAATATTATTCTCTCTTAATATTTTGTTAAACATCCAACTGCACCTTCTCACCATAAAATTTTGTTTTCACATTTCACAAGCTGAAGTAATCTGTTAAAGGCCATTCATGGCTAAATAAAAACGATTACTATTCAATTCGTTCTTGATTCAACTCGATTGGACAATAAAGCTAGATTCACATAGGACTGGTTGAATTTGGTTGCGAAATGTGATTAGAATATATCACCCTTTTATTGGTTAGAACATGTTTTTTCTAGCTCGTTCACCGGAGCGTAAAAAAGTTATGGCTTATTATCGAACAAAATAAAAATGGAGATGAGAAGTGAGCTACCCTAAAAGGTCATTTGCATTTTTCAATAAAAAAAGACTGTAGACAAAACATAAGTTTGTCTACAGCCCGCTGTAATTAGCGACGTAAGCCTAAACGGTTGATTAGTTCACGGTAACGTTGTACGTCAGTTTCACGAAGATATTTTAATAAGTGACGACGACGACCTACCATTTTAAGAAGACCACGCTCAGAGTGGAAATCTTTTTTGTGTGTACGTAAGTGAGTATTTAGAGCATTGATTTCTGCTGTTAATACTGCAACTTGTACTTCTGGTGAACCAGTGTCACTTTCGTGAGTACGGTACTCAGCGATAATTTCGTTTTTACGTTCTTTTGTAATAGCCATTTGTATGGACCTCCTAAGAAAAATTATTTATCCCCACTAGCACAGTAAACGTTGGAGTCTTCGATATACCGAGCTAAGGTTGAGCATTATGCACTTATGAATGTTACCATAAATGATTGGGTCAAGCAAGTATAAACCATTACTTAGTTGACTCTATTGTAGATCGTTAAAATATTGTATAGCTTCTTGTTTATCTTTTTCGATTTGCGTTTTTAAAGCATCAATACCGTCAAATTTTCTTTCGCTTCGAATACGTTTATACCAAGCTACATGTACTTCTTCGCCATAAATATTCTTATCAAAATTTAAAATATGAACCTCAATGGACAATTGCTTATCGTTTGGATCTTTAAACGTTGGTTTGTAGCCTACATTGCAGACACCATCATACCAAGCATTTTGGACTAGCAGACGAACAGCATAGACCCCACTTGCCGGAATAAAAGTACCTTCTAAAGCTTGGACATTTGCAGTTGGGAAGCCAATTGTTCGACCACGTTTATCACCATGTACAACCATTCCGTTAATTTCAAATGGTCGTCCTAATAATGTTCTCGCTGCTTCCATATCACCCTCTTGTAAAAGTTGGCGAATACGGGTTGAGCTGATTTTCTCCACATCATCCGTTCTCTTCTCAACAATTGTCACACCATAATCACCATTGCTTAATGCACGCATATCTTCCATTGTCCCTTTACCAAATGCCCCAAATGAATAATCGAAGCCAGCTGTCACATGTTGAATATTTAATCCACGAATAAATGTATCAATAAATGCGGCTGGAGATAGCTTAGCAAAATCAGATGTGAAATGAACAACAAATACTGTATCCACGCCTTGTTCTTCAAAAAGCTGCAATTTCTGCTGTAAGAGGGTAATATAAAAAACCTTTTCGTTACGCCCTCCAAGGACTAATGATGGATGCGGGTCAAATGTCATTACTGCGCTTGGAATTTGACGCTTCTCTCCCTCTTGCTTTGCCGCCTTGATAACAGCCTGATGCCCTCTATGTACACCATCGAAAAAGCCAAGCGCTAATGAATAGGGCTGCATGCTTTCTCTTTGCTGTAATTGATGTGGGTATTTTAAATGAATGACCTCCATTGAAAAATCCTCCTACTCTATCGTCGGAAACATCTTGTGTGGTTTCATCAAACCTGCCTTTGTAGGGTGAGCTTGATAAACCGCAACTGCCTTTCCATTGATTCCAAAGACAATTTTATCATGTATCTTTAACAATGTATCTGCTGGAAGCACCTGTCCATTGAAAATTTCTTTTTCAATGGCAGAGGTAATCTCAATATATGGATAGTCTGTTAATGCATACTCGACAGGTAAAATACAAGTAGTCACCTGCTCTGCATCCATAAGCTCCGCAACCTGTGCTAGCGTAAAACAGTTATCGCGCGTAAAGGTACCTGAAGCAGTACGTACGAGCTCTTTCATATGCGCTGGATAACCAAGAGCCTCCCCAATTTGGACAGCTAATGTACGAATATAAGTCCCTTTACTACAATCGATACGAACTGGGAATGTTATCTCCTGCCCCTCGTAGGATTCATGGTCATCGAGAAGCTCTAAAGCATAAATGGTAACTTGACGAGTAGGTCTTTCAACTGTTTCACCTTTTCGAGCATATTCATAGAGACGTTTACCATTTACCTTGACCGCTGAAAACATTGGTGGAGTTTGCTCAATAACACCTGTTAATGAAGCTAAAACCTCTTGCAACTGCTCACGAGAAACCTTCTTAACTGAATGATCCTCTGCAACCGTTTCGCCCTCTGCATCCTCCGTTGTCGTTGTGCGACCAATGGAAATAATAGCTTCATAGGTTTTCCCTGCATCTGTTAAATATTCTGCAATTCGAGTGGCTTGGCCAATACAAATTGGTAGTACACCTTCCACACCTGGATCCAAAGTTCCTGTATGCCCAACCTTTTTTGTACGTAAAATTTTACGCAGCTTAAAGACACAATCATGGCTTGTCATGCCTCTTTCTTTCCAAAGCGGTAAAATACCGTTCATATACATCCTCCCAAATTGCCTTTAAAATAAAATTTACCTTGCATTATTACCAGATCAAAAATCTTCTTTATGAAGATAAAAAGCCTGCCTGCATGAACATGCAAGTGGCAGACTTTTTCAGCTTATTCTTTGTGTAAACCTCTTAGCAATGTATCAATACGGTTTCCGTACTCAATCGATGAATCGAATTCAAAGATTAATTCTGGTGTGCGTCGTAAACGAATACGTGAACCAATTTCTGATCGAATGAAACCGGAAGCTTTTACTAAAGCTTTAATCGTTTCCTCGCGTTCACGTTCATTGCCTAAAGATGTAATATAAATAGTCGCTTGCTGTAAATCACCCGTTACCTCAACACCTGTAACAGTAACAAAACCAACACGCGGATCTTTAATTTTACGGCCAAGAATATCACCAAGCTCTTTTTTCATTTGCTCAGCAACACGGTTTGAACGTAGAGACATAATTTGTCACCTCTATTTCGATGTACAGATAGTTGATCTTTTTATGCTACTTAGCTATCTCAACTACCTACTATTCCTTATAAATAGTCTCGCCACACATTAAGCTGTTCCCATGACGGATTTGACTCTAAATAGTGGAGCGCGTGATTAATTTCCCGTTCAGCTGCCTCTTTCGATGAAGAAACAGCTACAAGTGCTAATTTGGTGCGCTGCCATACGTTTTGATGGTCAATTTCCGCAATAGAAACATTAAACTTCTGCTTAGTGCGGGTAATCATACGCTGTAAGACAGCACGTTTTTCTTTTAACGAATGGGCAGTTTGAATGATAAATTCAACCTCTGCGTATACAATCATTATACTCGTTTAACTTCTTCCATAATGTAGGCTTCAATAATGTCGCCTTCTCTAATATCGTTGAAGTTTGTAATCGTAATACCACATTCGTATCCTCTTGCTACTTCTTTTACTTCGTCTTTGAAACGCTTAAGCGTATCTAATTCACCTTCAAAAATAACTACGTTATCGCGAATTACACGAACGCCTGAATCACGTGTTACTTTTCCTTCAATTATATACGAACCAGCAATTGTACCAACTTTTGATACTTTAATTGTTTGGCGAACTTCTGCTTGACCAATAATTTTTTCTTCAAATTCAGGATCAAGCATACCTTTCATTGCTTGCTCAATCTCTTCAATTACTTTGTAAATGATACGGTGTAAACGAATATCTACGCCTTCTTCTTCTGCAGCACGTTTTGCATTGACATCTGGACGTACATTGAAACCAATAACAATAGCATTGGAAGCGGCAGCAAGAGAAATATCAGATTCCGTAATGGCACCTGCACCAGTGTGAATAATTTTCACATTTACGCCTTCTACATCAATTTTCATTAATGAAGCAGCCATTGCTTCTACAGTACCTTGTACGTCTGCCTTAACGATTAAGTTCAGCTCTTTCATTTCGCCTTGGCTCATTTGCTCAAATAAGTTATCAAGCGTTACACGTTGTTTTTCAGAACGTTGTGCTTGGATAGCTGACATTGCACGAGTTTCCCCAACTTGACGAGCTGTTTTTTCATCTTCAAAGACAACAAAACGGTCCCCTGCTTGAGGTACATCATTTAAACCTGTAATTTCTACTGGTGTTGATGGTCCAGCTTCTTTCACACGACGGCCTTTATCATTCACCATTGCACGAACTCGACCAAATGTATGACCGACAACGATTGGGTCACCCACTTTTAATGTACCGTCTTGCACTAACAGCGTAGCAACTGAACCGCGTCCTTTGTCTAGCTGAGCTTCAATTACTGTTCCAAGAGCTAAACGGTCAGGATTTGCTTTTAGCTCACCTACTTCTGCAACAAGTAAAATCATTTCTAGTAATGTGTCAATGCCTTCACCTTTTAATGCTGAAATTGGTACGAAAATCGTTTCGCCACCCCATGCTTCAGGAACTAAGCCATGTTCAGTTAATTCTTGCATCACACGATCTGGATTTGCAGATGGTTTATCCATTTTATTCACAGCTACAATAATTGGTACTTCTGCTGCTTTTGCGTGATTGATTGCTTCTACCGTTTGTGGCATTACACCATCATCAGCAGCTACTACTAAAATTGTTAAATCCGTTATTTTTGCACCACGTGCACGCATTGTTGTGAAAGCAGCGTGTCCTGGTGTATCAAGGAAAGTGATTTTCTTGTCACCTTCTGTTACTTGGTAGGCACCGATATGCTGCGTAATACCCCCAGCTTCACCTGCAGTCACTTTAGTATTACGAATAGAATCTAATAATGTTGTTTTACCGTGGTCAACGTGACCCATGATTGTCACAACTGGCGGACGCTCTGATAATTCAGCTTCATTTACTTCTTCTGTTTGCTCGAAGTGTGTTTCTAAGTCCGTAATATCTACACGAATCTCTTCTTCCACTTCTACACCATAGTCTGCGCAAATTAATTCAATTGCATCCTTATCTAATTCTTGGTTAATTGTTGCCATTACCCCAAGCATGAATAATTTTTTGATAATTTCAGATGGCTCACGGTGTAATTTTTTTGCTAATTCTGCTACTGATAATGATTCAACAAAAGTAATTTTTTCTGGAAGTTCCTTTTGTTTAAGCGGTATTGATGGTTGATGCGTTTTTGGATGGCGACGTTTGCCTCCATGAATCCCTGGTTTTGGACGTTGGTTGTAACCACCGCCACCTCTACGATTATTATTATTATTGTTATTATTATTTTGTGTCATATTTCTGTTTTGATTACCTTTTGCATTCTTAGATTTTTCGTTAGACGAATTTGAGTGTTGCTGTGTGTGTTGCTGATTATTTGCTTTAGGCTTAGAAGTAGCAGATTGCTGCCTTTGACCTTCTTGCTTTTTCACCGAATGGTTTTGTTGACCATTCGATTGAGGTTTTTGTGATATGTTTTGAGTTGCTTGTTTTCCTACATTTTTCTCAGGTGTTGCTTTAAATGTTTGGTTTAACTTTGACACGATGTCTTTCTCTAACATAGACATATGATTAGTTACACTCACATTTAATTTACTAAGTGCTTCAATAACCTCTTTACTCGTTTTATTCACTTGTTTCGCATATTCATGAACTCTGATTTTGGTCATCTGCTCACCCCCGATTATTTTTCGTTGAGTAGACTAGACAATTTACTTGCAAAACCTTTATCGGTAATCGCTAAAGCCACTCGGGCCTCCTTACCTGTAGCATGTCCTAGATCGTAACGATCTCCAATTACATGATACTCAACGTTGTAGTACGTGCACTTATCTTGAATTTTCTTACTTGAGTTTTTAGAAGCATCGTTTGCAAGCAGTACTAACTTAGCATTGCCATTCCGGACTTCCTTTACTACTAACTCTTCTCCTGAAATCACTTTACGGGCTCTTGCCGCAATTCCAAGCAAATTAAATATTGCTTGATTAATCATAAAATTGACTCCCTACGAATTAGCAAAATAAGCTCCTCGTAAATTTCTTCAGGAATTTTCACATCAAGTTGGTGCCCCAATACATTTTTCTTACGAGCGATATCAATTGCCTTCTCTGATTTAGAGACATAGGCACCACGCCCAGGTTTTTTCCCGGAGATATCTACACTTACTTCGCCCTCTTTTGAACGAACAACACGTATCATTTCTTTCTTTGCCAGCATTTCTCCAGTTGCTACGCATTTACGAAGAGGTATTTTTTTGTTAACAGCCATAAGAATCACCATTCCTCTCTGAAGCTTGTCGTAAGAGGTGGACAAGTCGTGCTCTACTTGACGCTCTGACAGTATTCAGTCGGCGTAGGGGGCCCACTGAATACTGTCAGGTAACTCGTCACACGGGCTTTCTTACTTATTCTTCGTCGTCTTGATATAAATCTACTGCCACTTCATCAAAATCACTTTCTTCATCTTCAGCAGGTACGAAAGTGCTTGTAGCAGATGGATAGATACCTAATTCACGAGCATCTGTCTCACTCTTAATATCAATTTTCCAGCCAGTAAGTTTCGCAGCTAAACGTGCATTTTGGCCACGTTTACCAATAGCTAGCGATAATTGATAGTCTGGTACAACAACCGTTGTGGATTTTTCTTCTTCGTTTACTTGAACATCTAAAACTTTCGATGGGCTAAGTGCATTGGCAACGAATACAACAGGATCTTCTGACCATTCTACGATATCGATTTTTTCGCCGTTTAATTCGTTAACAATTGTTTGTACACGTGCACCTTTTGCACCAACACAAGAACCTACTGGATCTACTTCTTCGTTATGTGCATAGACAGAAATTTTTGAGCGATCTCCTGCTTCACGAGCAATCGATTTAATCTCTACAATTCCTTCATAAATTTCAGGTACTTCCATCTCAAATAATCGGCGTAATAATCCTGGATGTGTTCGAGATACAATCACTTGTGGACCGCGTGTTGTACGTTCAACTTTTGTAATATATACTTTGATGCGATCATGCGGACGATAGGTTTCGCCCTGGATTTGCTCATTGACTGGCAATGCAGCCTCTACTTTACCTAAACCTACATAAATATTTCGCGCATCTAAACGTTCCACAACACCTGTTACGATATCATCTTCACGATCGACATATTGCTCGTAGATTAAACCACGTTCCGCTTCACGTACGCGTTGTGTTACTACCTGTTTAGCTGTTTGAGCAGCAATACGGCCGAAGTTACGTGGCGTTACTTCTTGTTCCACGATATCTTCTAATTGATAAGCTGGGTTAATAACCTTTGCGTCCTCTAAAGAAATTTGTAGACGATCGTCTTCTACTTCTTCCACAACATCTTTACGTGAAAACACGCGGATAGAGCCCTTATCTAAATTTAAGTCCACTCGAACATTTTGTGCTTGGTTGAAGTTGCGTTTGTAAGCTGTGACTAATGCCGCCTCAATTGCTTCAATTAACACATCTCTTGAAATTCCTTTTTGTTCTTCTAGCGCATTCAGCGCATCTAACAAATCACTACTCATTTTGTTTTCACTCCTAAATATGCATTATGCTTAAAAATCGATGGCTAATCGTGCCAATGCGATTTTTTCTTGTTCTATTGTTACTGTAATTTTACGCGTTTTAATGCGCACTTCCATCACTAATGTATGTTCATCGTAGGATGTTAAGTAGCCTTGGAATTCCTTCATGTCGTTTATGGGCTTATAGGTTTTTACATAAATAAACTTACCAATTGCCTTTTCAAAATCAGCATCCTTTTTTAAGGGACGCTCCGCTCCAGGTGATGAAACTTCTAAATAATAGTTTTGTGTAATTGGATCTTTTTCATCCAATAACAAACTTAGTCGTTCGCTTACTTGAGCACATTGGTCAATGTCGATGCTACCTTCTGGTGTATCAACATAGACGCGTAAAAACCAGTTACGCCCTTCTTTTACGAACTCAATATCCACTAACTCCAGATTTAACTCATCTACTATTGGTTTAGCGAGCTCTTCAATTAAAGATGGTACTTTGCTCATTATTTCCTCCTGTATCTATTCTAGCGTGTCAACCATTCATTACAGTATTCTTAGTGGAATGAACCATAATAAAACAGAAATTCCACCAGTTGCTTTGGTGAAATTTTACGGTCTTACCTGCTGTTAGTCAAAATTTGTTTGCTACGGTATAACAACAGAAAAGAGCGGGTAAGCCCCACTCTTTTGCTGGAAAAATATCAACAAATTATTACCATTAGAATAGCATAGTTCTTGGTATAATGCAAATTTCCTTCATTAAAGATAACCATATTGTGACAGGATTTTGAAATTGGCAATGGTTTTACAGATTAAACTTTGAATGAATCCAGCTCATTCCATTTTAAAAGAGAGATAACTGATTAGCATCAGGCATGCCTTCTAAACAGCCCAGCTGATCCATGTATTCGATTAGTGTCTTCGAAACACGGCCTCGTTGCTGTAAATCCTCCTTTGATAAAAACTCTCCATCTTCTCGAGCAGCCACTATCGTTTTGGCTACGTTCGTACCAAGTCCTGGGATTGCATCAAAAGGTGGAATTAATGTATTGCCTTCAATGACAAATTCACTTGCCTGCGAACGGTACAAGTCAACTTTCTGGAAGCTCATTCCTCGTTCACACATTTCTAGTGCTAGCTCCATTACCGTTAATAAGTTCTTCTCTTTTGTAGAGGCATCTAGACCTTTTAAATTGATTTCGTCAATACGGGCACGAATCATTTGTGAACCTTGAACCATAGCAATTAAATCAAAGTCATCTGCACGTACCGTGAAATATGCTGCATAGTATAGGATTGGAAAATGGACCTTAAACCAAGCAATACGAACCGCCATTAATACGTATGCGGCAGCATGGGCTTTCGGGAACATATATTTTATCTTTTTACATGACTCGATATACCATCCTGGTACTTTATTGGCGAGCATCTCTGCTTCAAATTCCTCTGATAAGCCTTTCCCTTTACGTACAGACTCCATGATTTTAAATGCTAACGATGGCTCTAGACCTTGGTAAATTAAATACACCATAATATCGTCACGACAACCAATTACTTCTTTCAAGACACATGTCCCGTTATGAATTAATTCTTGTGCGTTACCTAGCCATACGTCTGTTCCATGAGATAATCCGGAAATTTGCACAAGCTCTGAGAATGTAGAAGGCTTTGTATCCTCTAACATTTGTCGTACGAAGCGAGTACCGAATTCAGGAATACCTAATGTTCCCGTCTTACAGCCAATTTGTTTTTCAGTGACACCTAACGTTTCAGGTGAACTAAAAATTTGCATGACGACAGGATCATCAGTAGGAATCGTTTTTGGATCTATTCCTGATAAATCCTGTAGCATTCTAATAACCGTCGGATCATCGTGTCCAAGTATATCTAGTTTCAAAATATTATCATGAATCGAGTGGAAGTCGAAATGGGTTGTACGCCATTCTGCATCCTGAGCATCTGCTGGGAACTGTACTGGAGAGAAATCAAAAATATCCATATAATCAGGTACTACGATAATTCCCCCTGGGTGTTGCCCACTAGTTCGCTTGACCCCTGTACATCCTTGCACTAAACGATCCACTTCAGCTCCGCGGAAATGCAAGTTGTGATCATTCGCATAGCCTTTGACATAACCATATGCTGTTTTCTCCGCCACCGTACCGATTGTTCCTGCACGGTACACATAATCCTCACCAAATAATACCTTGGTATAATTATGGGCCTTCGGCTGGTATTCACCAGAAAAGTTTAAATCGATATCGGGTACCTTATCCCCTTTAAAGCCAAGGAAGGTTTCGAATGGAATATCTTGTCCATCTTTTTTATAAGGTGTTCCACATTCTGAGCAGTCTTTATTCGGTAAGTCAAAGCCTGAGCTAACCGAACCATCATCAAAAAACTCAGAATGCTTACAATTTGGGCAAACATAATGCGGAGGCAATGGGTTAACCTCCGTAATTTCCATAAAGGTTGCGACTAATGAAGAGCCCACGGAACCACGAGAACCTACTAAATAACCGTCAGCTAAAGATTTCTTCACCAGCTTCGCAGAAATTAAATAAATTACACCAAAACCATGTCCTAATATAGATTTTAGTTCTTTTTCAATTCGAGCTTTTACAATTTCGGGTAGCTCCTCACCGTAAATATGATGAGCCATTTCATACGTTAAATTGGTTACTTCATCATCAGAGCCTTCAATTTTGGGCGTATATAAATCATCCTTAATCGGCTTAACATCTCCAATGCTGTCAGCTACTTTTTGTGCATTCGTCACAACAACTTCTTTAGCCAGATCTGGTCCTAAGAAATCAAATTCTTTTAGCATTTCATCCGTTGTTCTAAAATGCACCTCAGGTAGTTTGGATCGATTTAAGATGTTTGCACCACCTTGAGAACCAACGAGTATTTGTCTAAACATAGCATCTGTCGGATCCAAATAATGAACATTTCCCGTTGCCACAACTGGTTTATCGAGCTTCTTCCCTAACTTAACAAGCTTTCTTATGATATCCTCTAATGTCCATTCATCACGCACGACATTACGTTCAATTAATGGTGCATATACTGCTTTCGGTTGCACCTCAATATAATCATAGAATTTAGCCACTTGTTCAGCTTCCTCAGGTGATTTATTCATCATCGTTTCAAATAATTCACCATTACTACAACCAGAACCGACTAGTAAACCTTCTCGATATTGCTCTAGAACAGCTCTTGTCACACGAGGAACTCGATAGAATGTTTTTGTATGGGCGTGTGAAACAATTTTAAATAAATTCTTTAAGCCCGCATTATCAACAGCTAAAATAGTACAATGCATGGGTCGACCTTTTTTATAGGCGTCCCCACCACCAATATGCTTATTAAAATCATCATGGTATTTAATGACTAATTCATCGGCATCTTTTAATAATTGTAATAGTAAATAGCCTGTCGCCTCTGTATCGTATATCGCTCGGTGATGTTGTGTTAATTCAATATTGAATTTTTTACAAAGTGTATTTAAACGGTGATTTTTCATTGTTGGGTACAGCAATCTAGCTAGCTCTAATGTATCAATGACTGGATGTGTTGTTCCTTCAAGACCAAATTTTTTATAGCCCGTATACAGGAAACCAATATCAAATGACGCATTATGAGCAACAACAATCCCATCACCAATAAATGCATGAAACTCTTTTATAACTTGCTCTACTTCTGGTGCATGACGAACCATATCATCCGTAATACCTGTTAATTCAATAGTCGTTGCTGAAAGCGGATGATGTGGGTTTGCAAAGCTTTCATATTTATCAATGACTTGGCCATCTTTAATTTTTACTGCCGCCAGCTCAATAATTGTATCGTAAGCAGTTGATAACCCTGTCGTTTCCACGTCAAAGACAACATAAGTGGCTTCTTCTAATAAGCGGTGCTCTGGTGCATAAGCTATAGGGACACCATCATCAACTAAATTAGCCTCCAAGCCATAAATTACTTTAATACCATGCTTTTTCCCTGCTGCATATGCTTCAGGGAAGGATTGTACAACAGCATGATCTGTAATAGCTACTGCTGGATGACCCCATTTTGCTGCCTGTGCAACTAGGCGATCAACGGGCGTCACAGCGTCCATTTGGCTCATTGGTGTATGCAAATGTAGCTCTACTCGCTTTTCACCCTCTGGTGCTAGATCCTGACGTGTTTCTTTTTTTATTTCATTAATATCATTAGCCATGACGATTAAATCACGAATAAATGTATCTGTTTGGACGGAGCCTCGAACTTTAACCCACATTCCCTTTTTTAGGTGCTGCATCAGTTCAGCATCGTCATTATCACGTGAGAACATTTTGACGATGATAGAGTCCGTATAGTCGGTAATTTTAATTTGTAATAAAGAGCGTCCACTTTTCAGTACTTTAATTTCTGCATCAAAGACAAAGCCCTCAACAATTACACGGCGTTCCTCTTCAACAATGCGTTTTATTTCCATAATTTCATCGTCTTTAATAAGCATACCAAGCTGGAATGGACGATCACCAAGGTTCGCAATAGCTGGATTGTCCTTCTTCTCTTGCTCTCGTTTTTGGAAATCCTGCATCGCTTGCTGAGATAGAGCTGCTTCTTCCATGCGCTTTTGTTCCATAAACGCTTCCTGAGCAGCAATCATTTCTTCCGTTTGTTCTTGAAGCACAAAATCTATCGCCATTTTTGGAAAACCGAATTGACAATAGCTTTCTGCTAGCTTGTCGGAATACTTCGTTTTTAACATCATGAATTCCATTTCCTGCATACAGGCTAATGTGATTTTCTGACCATTCCACATCGGCACTTGAGAGATAAGGCAATTTTTCAATGTTGGTGCCATCTCATCAATTTGCTCAACAACATTTAGCCAATAAGCTTGGACAAGTTCCTCTGTTACACTTTTCTCTTGTGTCTCAATGGTTGTATAAACCTGTGCGATTGCTGAAAATTTATCTGTTAAATGGGTACGGAAAAGCTGGTAAAGCGGAAATGGCAGTATATCACGTAATTGAATAGTAAAATGCCATAGTCTATCCTTTTTATGGACTGTTAGCCGTGATAACTCACCTTCTTCAAAAAATGACATGTACACATCATCTGTTAACTCTAGTTGCTGCAAAAGCATCCGAAATCTCGTTCTTGCCTCTTGTTGCTGTTCCAATCTATCGACACCTACTTTCAGAAGGAGGCATTCCGTATAAGCCTCTTTTCTAATTCATCTTCAACATAGGACAAGAATGCCAGAAAAAAATTCGCTCCCTCACTGCGGGCGCTCTTCAAGCTTAACAGATAGTCTAGACTATCTGTTTTTCTTTGCTTGGCTCACCGTCCCGCAGAATTGTCGCGAATTTATTTATTCCTATTTTATCAAAATTACATGAAAGCCTCTATTAGAAGCATTCACTTCCATTTAAAACCAACCATAAGAGGTTATTAATTTTTACGGAAAAATTCATTTAAGTGGTCAATCACTTCTTCTTTTTTCCATTCAAATGTTTCCCCAGTTTGTCGGAACTTCACTTCCACAATACCTTCTATTGCTTTTTTACCAACCGTTACGCGAACAGGTAAACCAATTAAATCAGCGTCCGCAAACTTAACGCCGGCACGCTCGGCACGGTCATCTAGTAGTACATCATAGCGATATGATTTTAATAAGCCGTAAAGCTCATCTGCTAAAGCTACTTGCGCTTCATCTTTAGTATTCACAGGAACAACATGGATATCGTACGGTGCTAATTGCGTTGGCCATGTGAAGCCATTTTCATCTTGGAAATGCTCAGCTACCGCAGCTAGAATACGAGAAACACCAATACCATAGCAACCCATAATAAATGGTTGGGATTTCCCTTGCTCGTCTAAGAAAGTACCATTCATTTTAGCAGAATATGTAGTACCTAGTTTGAAAATATGACCAACCTCGATGCCTTCCGCGAATTTAATCGTACCTTGTCCATCTGGAGAAGGATCACCCTCTTGAATAAAACGAATATCTAAGTAGTCATTCACAGCAAAATCACGCTCAGGATTAACATTTACTAGATGGAATCCATCTTCATTCGCACCTGCAATACCATTACGAATAGATTTAATCGCATGATCAGCTACTACTTTTACGTCTACCGGTAACTTCACTGGTCCAATGGAGCCAACACCACAACCTAATAGCTCACGAATCGCTACTTCACTTGCAAGCTCTACAGAACCCGCTTCAAGAGCATTTTTCAATTTAATATCATTGATTTCATGATCTCCACGCGCAAGAACAACTACAAGCTCTCCATCTACATCAAAGACAAGAGACTTTATAACATTAGCAGGTTTTACTTGTAGGAATGCTGAAACTTCCTCAATTGTTTTTTGATCTGGTGTCGCTACTTTTTCAACTTCTTTTAATGCTTCATCAGATGTCTGGTAATCTGCAATGACTTCAGCCATTTCAATATTTGCTGCATAGTCAGATGTATCTGAGTAGGCAATTGTATCTTCTCCAATTTCAGAAAGTACCATGAACTCATGTGTACCTTTTCCGCCGATAGAACCTGCATCAGCGATAACAGCGCGATAGTTTAAGCCAAGACGTGAGAAAATATTAGAATAAGCACGGTACATATCATCATATGTTTCATCTAAACTTTCACGAGATGCATGGAAGGAATACGCATCTTTCATAATAAATTCTCTTCCTCGTAGTAAACCAAAGCGTGGACGTTTTTCATCACGGAATTTCGTTTGAATTTGATAAAGTGTTAACGGTAATTTTTTATAAGATTTAATTTCATCACGTACTAAAGTTGTAATTACTTCTTCATGTGTTGGCCCCAATGCAAAATCACGGTCATGACGGTCTTTCAAGCGCATTAATTCTGGACCGTATTTTTCCCAGCGACCTGACTCTTGCCAAAGCTCAGCAGATTGTAGAGATGGCATTAATAGCTCAATCGAATTGATGGCCTCCATCTCTTCTCGAATAATTGTTTCAATTTTTGATAACACACGTTTTGCAAGCGGTAAATACGAGTATACCCCACTTGTATTTTGACGAATAAACCCTGCACGTAGTAATTGCTTATGTGACTTTACCTCAGCATCAGCAGGTACTTCACGTAACGTTGGGATAAATGTTTTACTTTGCTTCATTCAGTGTTCCACCTTTTTTAATAGATAAATTTATACTCTCAATAGCATAAACAAATTTAGCTTTGAGCGCAATGTTTCGTAGAAATTGCGCCCAAAGCTATAAATAAAATTCCTTTTAATTGTAAAGCTAGAATTTGCTAGTCATTTATTAAAAGAAAAATCTCTGTATATCATTCCATGTGACAACTACCATTAAAATCATTAGTAGAACAATTCCTACAAAATGAACAATTCCTTCTTTTTGACGGTCAATTGGTTTCCCTCGTAAAGCTTCAAAACCAAAGAATAATAAGCGACCACCATCTAAAGCAGGTAATGGAAGTAAGTTCATAATTCCTAGATTTATACTTAACATTGCAGCCCAATTCATTAGGTTCATAATACCGTACTGAGCTACTTGCTCGGTTGCTTTATAAATACCTACAGGACCAGATAAAGCGTCTATTGTAAACTTACCAGTAATCAACATACCTAGAAGCTCAAATATTTTGACAGTCATATTATAGGTTTCTTGTGCCCCATAGACAACAGCCTTTAGTGGATTAAATTCTCTCGGGCTATCGTAAAGCACACCAATTTGACCATACTTTTCTCCATCCTGCTGGACTTCCTTAACAGTCATATTTAAGTTGATAGATTGTCCATCTCGATCTACGGTCACCATAATCTCTTCGTTTGGATGATCCTGAATAATTGCAGCTAAATCCTGCCACTTTTCAACAGCTTGTCCATCAATGGCTGTAACTCTATCACCTGCAAGCATCCCAGCCTCCGCAGCTGGATTATTTTCTACTACTTCAGAGATAACTGGCTCATATGTTGGAACTCCGTGAATTAATCCAATAACTAAATAAATCACGAAAGCTAGAATAAAGTTAAAAAATGGTCCTGCAAAAATAGTCATCGCTCGTTGGCCAACCGTTTTAGAATTAAATTGACGATCATGAGGTGCAATGACAAGCTCTCGTCCATTTTCCACAAGGACACAATCTCTCGCTACTTGATAACGAACTAATCGTTCTTCTTCATCATAGCCCTCTACAAACAAATCTTTTTCTAAATCAGCACGTTCAACTTCTAAAAATAATAAATCTGGTAATTGCTTATTATTTTGATTGAAAATGATTTTTTTAACAACATTATCTTCATTGACAACAAGCCCTATTCGATATCCTGGCTGTAATTCAGTGCCATCCATATCTTCGCCAGCCATTCGTACATATCCCCCGATAGGCAATAAACGAACAGTATACATTGTTTCTCCATGCGTTCTCCCATATATTTTGGGTCCCATTCCAATGGCAAATTCACGTACTAGAATACCTGCTCGTTTGGCGAATAAGAAGTGTCCAAGTTCATGGAAGAAGACGAGCAAACCAAATATTAAAATAAATGCAATGGCTGTTTGCATAATACCCCACCTTTAAAAGCGATTAGTTAACGATACATTGCTCTCGTTATTTTACCATGTCTAACACTATTTTTCTTGTTTCACTGTCCACCTGTAAAATCGTTTGTAAATCTGGTATTGCAATGTTTTGGTGTGCTTGCATCACACGTTCAATTGTCTCATCGATTTGAAGGAATGTTATTTTCCCTTGTAAAAAAGCTGCAACTGCTGCTTCGTTCGCTGCATTCATTGCTGTTAAAATGGTACCACCAGTACGGCCAGCCTCATATGCTAATCGCAATGCTGGATAACGTTCAAAGTCCATTTCTTGAAAATGTAACTGACCAATTTGCGCTAAATTCAGTCGCTGACCATTATGTAACGGGATTCGATCAGGATAACTTAAAGCATATTGGATAGGAACGCGCATATCTGGTGTACCTAATTGAGCAATCACACTAGTATCATGATACTCAACTAGAGAGTGAATAATACTTTCTCTATGCAAAAGTACATCAATTTTTTCGTATGGCATATCAAATAAAACATGCGCTTCAATCACTTCTAAACCTTTATTCATCATTGTTGCAGAATCTATTGTAATCTTTGCGCCCATCGACCAATTCGGGTGATTCAGTGCGTCAGCGACAGTCACATGTTTTAATTGGTCCCTTGTTTTATCACGGAAGCTGCCACCTGAAGCAGTAATAATTAAACGTTCAATATATTTTGGGTCTTCACCATTCATCGATTGGAAGATAGCTGAATGCTCACTATCAACAGGCAGAATAGTTGCGTTATATTTTTTCGCTTCAGCCATCACTAAATGCCCGGCTGTCACAAGTGTTTCTTTATTAGCAATAGCAATTGTTTTGCCCATTCGAATGGCTGCTAAAGTAGATTCCAGCCCAACACTTCCGAGCACTGCATTGACAAGAATCGTCGAATCTGGATGTGTAGCAACCTCCACTAAGCCTTTTGCGCCAAATGTAAAGTGAATTGTCGGATACTCCTTAGCAAGCAGCAGCGCATCTTCTTCTAGCTGCACAGAAACCAATTCGGGCTTTAAGTTATCAATCATCTCTCGTGTTTTCTTTATATTTTTCCCTGAAGAGAAAGCTACTAATTGAAAAGCTTCACGTTGTTCTTTTAAAATATCGTAGGTTTGCCAACCGATTGAACCAGTTGCACCTAATAAACTAATCTTTTTCACAACACATTGTCCCCTTTTTCTATCTAAGCAAATGTATGAATAGATGTCCTTAAAAGTTCGGATTAACTACCAAACAAATTTAAAAAATGAAGCAAAGGCACGACGAACAATAGACTATCGAAACGATCTAATATCCCGCCATGCCCTGGTAAAATATTACCTGAATCCTTTACATCAAAATGACGCTTAATAGCAGATTCTACTAAGTCGCCCATCTGACCAATAATGGAGGCGAAAATTGTTACGACTACAAGTGATATATAACCATCTTCGAATGGGTAAATGAGTTGCATACAGACAGCGAAAATGACGGCAATGACAATTCCACCGATGAAGCCTTCAATCGTTTTCTTAGGTGAGATTTCAGGCCATAACTTATTCTTACCAAATTTTCTTCCGACAAAATAAGCACCTGAATCCGTTGTCCAAACGACTAATAAACAATAGACAACGTACTCTAAGCCTACGTTCCTTGTTTCAATTAGGTAATGGAACCCTAAGCCCACATAAAATGCACCTAATAAAATAAAACCAACTTCATCAAAAGTTATTTTATTTTTTACTAAAACGACGTAAATCAGGAGTAACATCATTAGACCATAGACTACCATTAGATTAGACGAATAGCCTATTAAATCTACAACCTTTTCACTCCAGTCGTTCGGTATGACAAGTAAAATTAAAGTGACAAGCCCTAAGAAGCCAGGCACAGAAAAAATCGAAATACCTTTCATCTTTAGTATTTCATAAAAACCGACAATAGCCATTGCTAGCACAAGTATGGCAAATGGTACTTTTCCATAAATAACGAATGGAATGAAAAGTGCTGCTGCAATTATTGCGGTAATAATTCGTTGTTTCAAGTTGTTTCTTCTCCCTTCAACCCACCATAACGGCGATTACGCTTTTGATAGTTTTCCACCGCTTCCAGTAAGGTTTCCTCACTAAAATCTGGCCATAATGTATCTGTAAACCAAAATTCCGTATAGGCAAGCTGCCAAAGCATAAAGTTACTTAAGCGTACTTCACCACTTGTACGAATTAATAAATCCGGTTCAGGCAAATGGGCCGTCATTAAATGAGACGTTAAGCATTCTTCTGTTAGGTCTTGCATTGTTAATTGACCGTCCTGCACTTTTTGAAGCATCATTTTCATGGCATTAACCATCTCAGAACGACTTCCATAATTCAGCGCAAAATTTAAAATAAGGCCTGTATTATGCTTCGTTTCTTCCATTGCCTCATACAACGCTTTTTGTGTATGGGCAGGTAATAAAGATGGATCTCCAATCATTTCGACACGTACATTACGTTCCATCATCTCGGGTAAAAAGGAACCTAAAAACTCGACTGGTAGCCGCATGAGAAAATCTACTTCAGGTTTTGGGCGTTTCCAGTTTTCAGTGGAAAATGCATATACGGTTAATACCTTTATGCCTAAATCAGACGCAAATCTCGTGACCTTACGTACTGTCTTCATTCCCTCATGATGACCAGCAACACGTGGCATAGCTCGTTTTTTTGCCCAACGTCCATTTCCGTCCATAATAATCGCTACATGGGCAGGAATCGGCTCGCTTTTAGTTAGGGCCACACGCTCCTCCAATGATAGTGTATCCATATTTATTTGTTTACCTAATAGCTTTTTAAACATGCTAACTCCCCCACTACAACTAATCGGACGTATACTAACCTATCATAACAAACAAAAGCGCTTTTTGTCTTTTTTTTCCCCTCTAAATTGACTATGTATGTACTAGCGTATTTTAGAACTATACACATTCTTAAAGAATAAGTTTGTTAAAAAATTAATCAATATTTATGTGATGCATAACATTGTATATTTCATCTATGCTTTTCTCTATGATTCAGCTCATATTCGAACGGTAAAGAGAAAAGACGTCCTGTAAAGTATAGGACGCCTTCATCTCATCAAAAAGTTCCATCATAAACATGTAAAACCTTTGTTTTACACCTCTAAAATTTCTTTTTCTTTATCTTTCGTTACTTGATCCACTTTGACAATGAATTCATCTGTTAATTTTTGAATATCATCACCATAGCCACGTAGATCGTCTTCTGTGATTTCGCCAGCTTTTTCAAGTTTTTTCAAATCATCATTCGCATCACGACGTACATTACGTACAGCAATTTTTGCGTCTTCTGCTTCTTTTTTCACTTGCTTCACTAAATCTTTACGACGCTCTTCAGTAAGAGCAGGGATCATTAAGCGAATGATAGAGCCATCATTTGTTGGTGTAATACCGATATCAGATCTCATAATTGCTTTTTCAATTTCACCTAAAATTGTTTTATCGTAAGGTGTAATCACTAATAAACGAGCTTCTGGTACAGAAACACCTGCAAGTTGATTGATTGGTGTTGGAGCTCCATAATAATCAACCATAATACGATCTAGTAATGATGCGTTTGCACGACCTGCACGAATTGAAGATAGTTCACGTGTGAAAGCTGCAATTGTTTTGTTCATTTTATCTTTTGCTTGTTCTAATACTTGTTTTGCCATTATGCATTCCTCCTAACAACTGTTCCGATTTTTTCACCTAGTACAGCACGTTTAATGTTGCCTTGTTCCGTAATTGAGAAAACAATTAGTGGAATATCGTTATCCATACATAGGGTAGAAGCTGTTGAATCCATTACTTGTAAGCCTTGTTGAATAACGTCTAAGTATGTGAGTGTATCATATTTAACGGCTGTTTGATCCACTTTTGGATCTGCTGAATAAACGCCATCAACATTGTTTTTAGCCATTAAAATCGCATCTGCATCAATTTCTGCTGCACGTAATGCCGCCGTCGTATCAGTTGAGAAGAACGGATTACCTGTCCCTGCTGCAAAGATAACGACACGCTTTTTCTCAAGATGTCTAACTGCTTTACGACGAATGTATGGCTCCGCTACTTGAGTCATCACGATAGAAGATTGAACACGTGTTTCAATGCCTAATTTTTCAAGAGCATCTTGTAACGCTAGGGAGTTCATGACTGTTGCAAGCATGCCCATATAGTCAGCTGCAGCACGATCCATCCCCATTTCACTACCTATTTTTCCACGCCATATATTACCGCCACCTACAACAACAGCAACTTCTACATCAAGATCCACTACTTCTTTTACTTCTTCTGCAACAGACTTGATTATTTTTGGTGATAAACCGAAGCCCGCTTCTCCAGCTAACGCTTCACCACTTAGTTTAATAACTACTCGTTTATATTGCGGTACACTCATTGTAAACCTCCGTAAGACTTTATTTAAAAAATCTCTATTCCCTTTTCCATTATAGTATATCTAACAATAATTGCTAGTTGTGAATAAGGCAGAATAGAAAATTCTATTACTATTTTCTTTATTTCGGAAAAATAGGGAACACGCTATGTTGTGTTCCCCATTTTTTGTCTAGAAAATCTAGATATTATTTGATTAGGATCAAATGCCCGCTAAATTAGTTACCTTTAACTTGGCTCATTACTTCTTCTGCAAAGTTATCTTCACGTTTTTCGATACCTTCACCAACAGCGTAACGTACAAAGCCGTTTACTGAACCACCAGTAGAAGCTACGAAATCACGTACTTTTTGATCAGAGTTTTTAACGAATGATTGATCAAGTAGGCAAACATCTTCGAAATATTTACCAAGACGACCTTCAACCATTTTAGCAACGATGTTTTCTGGTTTACCTTCGTTAAGAGCTTGCTCAGTTAATACTTTACGCTCACGTTCAACTTCTTCAGCAGAAACTTCATCGCGAGAAACGTAAGTTGGGTTGATAGCAGCAATGTGCATTGCAACATCTTTAGCTGCTGATGCATCAGTAGAACCTTCTAAAGTTACTAATACTCCAATGCGGCCGCCCATGTGTAAGTAAGCGCCGAATGAATCTGCATCAGTTTTTGTTTTGATTTCAAAACGACGAAGTGTGATTTTTTCACCAATTGTTGCTACAGCTGTAGAAATTTGATCTTCAATTTTTACGCCATCAGCATTTGTAAGCTCTAATGCAGCTTCAACTGATGCTGGTTTAGCAGTAAGTAATTGCTCTGCTAAAGATGAAACTAATACTTGGAATTTGTCATTTTTTGCAACGAAGTCAGTTTCAGCGTTAACTTCAATGATGATTGCTTCGTTACCTTGTTCTAAAATATAAGTTGTACCTTCTGCCGCGATACGGTCAGCTTTTTTAGCAGCTGAAGAAAGACCTTTTTCACGTAGGAAATCGATTGCAGCTTCTAGATTACCATCAGTTTGTACTAGCGCTTTTTTACAATCCATCATACCAGCGCCAGTTTTTTCACGTAATTCTTTTACTAATTGTGCAGTAATGTTTGCCATTTAGTGTTTCCTCCTCAAATTGTTTGAACATAGTTTTAATGATAGGTTCTAAAAAAGGTGATAAGGGTTTTGAGCCACTTATCACCTTTTTGTAAACGTGAATTACTCAGCAGCAGCTTCTACAGCTGGAGCTTCTTCTTCACCTTGTTTTGACTCGATTAAAGCGTCAGCCATTTTAGCAGTTAAAAGTTTAACAGCGCGAATAGCATCATCATTAGCAGGGATTACGTAGTCGATTTCATCTGGATCACAGTTTGTATCAACAATACCTACTAGAGGGATGTTTAATTTACGAGCTTCAGCAACCGCAATACGTTCTTTACGTGGGTCAACCACGAACATTACGTCTGGAAGATCGTGCATATCACGGATACCGCCTAAGAATTTGATTAGACGTTCGTGTTCTTTTTTAAGTTGGATTACTTCTTTTTTAGGAAGAACTTCGAATGTACCTTCTTCTTCCATTTTTTCGATTTGTTTCATACGTGCAACACGTTTTTGAATTGTACCGAAGTTAGTAAGAGTACCACCTAACCAACGTTGGTTGATGTAGTAGTTGCCTGAACGTTCAGCTTCATCTTTGATCGCTTCTTGTGCTTGTTTTTTCGTACCAACGAAAAGAACTTTACCACCGTCTTGACCAACTTGACGCATGAAGTCATAAGCTTCCTCTAATTTTTTAACAGTTTTTTGTAAGTCGATGATGTAGATCCCGTTACGTTCTACGAAGATATATTTCTTCATTTTTGGGTTCCAACGACGAGTTTGGTGACCGAAATGTACACCAGCTTCAAGTAATTGTTTCATAGAAATTACTGACATGTGAATTTCCTCCTAGTATGTTTGGTTTTTATCCTCCGCATTTATCTTTTGCAACAAGCTACCCTAATCTTAGAGCACCACTTACTACATCAAAATGCGTGTGTAGTAATAACACCATTTGCAACTATATCATAGCTTTTGCCGGTTAGCAACAATTTAGTGATGAAATTTCAGTAAAAGCTCGATTTCTGTTTTTCCCTTTTGCAGCTGTTTCGCTATTTCTTCTGTTGATTTACCCTGCTTTGCTAAATTTAATGCCTGTTGCTCTATTGTAAGCTCTTTAACCTGCTCCTGTTGCTCTACTTTCAAAGGCGTTGGCGAGGATGCTGCTGTTGCCGTTGTCTGTTGCTGACGCGAATAAGCATTGGCTACTATATTTTTAGGTACATAGATACGAGCATCTTTATCTAAGCTTAATGGACTGTCATTTTTCAGCACTTGCTCTGAGGGCGAAGTAGCCTGCTCCTGTTGAGGCTCATTGCTTACGGTTTGTTGAACGCGAGTCGCCGCTATGTCTGATGATGAGACATTTTGTAGCTCCTTAATAAGACGGTCGTTTTCATCTTTCATTTCTGTTAAATAGACACTAATGGTATCGTCCATTTCGCTCATTAAGCGTTCTTGCTTCTTTTCTAAATCCTTAAATTTTGCTAACTTAGTATTTAAAATAATAAGGAAGTAAAATGTAAGTAGCTGTAAAAAGAATAGTACCGCTATTAGTATGGTTGTCATTATAAGCTCCTATCCACTAAAATCCACGAAATTGCCTTTAAACGGATGTTGTGCCTGTTTTTCTTGTTGATCCTGTTGCTTTTTCTTCTTTTTGTAAGGATCCGTTAAGTATTCGCCACCTGCATCTTCATCCTCACTTATTTCATCCATACCTTCTGATGTATTTACAATTTTTTGCTTGCGCTCTATTTCCTTTTTTAACGCTTCATTAGCATGTGCTTGTTGAGCTAAAGCTTGTTGCTGTACTTGATCAGCCATTTTCCCAGCTTCAAATGTTTTAGGAATCGCAATTTGCAATTCAACCCCTTTTAAACTCATCGGAATCTCTCCCTCAAGGATATTTACGCATTCATCATTTCGCTAGATAATAATTTACGTAATTTTAAAAGCGCTTTGGAATGGATTTGCGAAATACGTGATGTCGATAATTCAAGCATTTCACCAATTTCAGTCAGCGTCAGTTCCTCCGTGTAAAATAAACTTAGAACCAACTGTTCCTTTTCATTTAGCTTTTGAATATTTTCTGCTAAATCATCTAGTAATTCAGATTTAACCACCGATTGTTCAGGAGTTTTTGTCGTATCATCTCGAATGACAAACGACTTTCCATCTACCTCTTCTTGGTCTTGTTGTTCATTAATGGAAAGAACATTGGAAAAAAAATGCTCTTGTACTGTCTGATAAACGTCTTCCACAGGTACTTCCATATGCTTCGCAAGTTCCTCAGGTGTCACATGACGCATATATTTTTGCTCTAATTGCTCAATCTGAGCATCTAATTTTTTGGCTTTTTCTCGCGCTGAGCGTGGTAGCCAATCTTCCTTACGAAGCCCATCTATAATGGCTCCCCTTACTCTAAATGAAGCATATGTATCGAATTTCAAATCTCTATTAATATCAAATTTATTTAATGCATCAAAAAGTCCTATCATACCTAAGCTCGTTAAATCGTCTCGCGATACACTCTTTGGTAATCCCGCACTAATACGTTGAACATGGTAAGATACTAAAGAAATATATTTTTTTATGAGTAAATCACCAGCATCTGGATCACGCTCATGTATCCAGCGATTCCACAGTTTTTGCTCATCGTTCAGAATTGGTTGTGTCATGAAATCCACCTCTCTAAAAAACGCCTTTACGCGCCCGTTTGCTACTGACTACTTGCGCTCATAAAACTTTTCTTTCATCAGGATTTCTCCATAGTTTTTTTTAAAAATCTATATCCGGGTTACTCTTACTAGTACCTAACAGAGTAAAAAAATGGATAAACTATTGCCATCTTTCCTACTATTATAACAAAAATCGACTATAATTTCATTTGTTTCTGTTCGTCTCTCTTTATTTTGTACAAACAAATTAAAACTGTACCCTAGCTATACATTAACCTAGGATACAGTTTTAAAATATGTCTAAATTATTAAGCTTTTACATTTTAATTTTGTTAGGTTTTTTTGTAGGAATTATGAATCTTATATAGCGCCCTTTTGCTCTTTCTTCACCGAGGTTACTAGGTATAAATACACCCAGCAAAGTAGCATTCTCACCATTTGTCCACAGAAATTCAAATCATCTCCTATCGAACTAAATGATACTAGTTCAAATCTGGCCTTATTTTCTCCACCTTTTTTAGCCTAAAAAAGGATGGCTATTTGACCGAAGTCAAACAGTACCACCCTCTTGAAGATATTGCTTTAAATCGAACTAAAAACCATTTTACCATTAAAGATGGTTGCCTTACGTTGACCTTTGCGGGCGATTGCTTCAGCAGCGCAAGAAGCATCCACTAAAACTAGATTGGCACTATCTCCAACCTTTGGCCAGATTTGTTCACCTGCTTGATTCAACGGCGTTTTCCCACCTGTAATAAACTGCAAGGTTTGCGCTAATGAATATTCATCTCTCCACCCTGAACTATTAGCTAAACGGCCTGCTCTTTCTAACAGATCTCCGTTCCCAAATGGTGACCAAACATCAAAAATATTATCACAACCAATTGCAACCGGTACCCCTTTGCTATGTAATAATCCAACTGGAGGAAATTTTCTGCGAATAGGTACACTAGTCACTATCGTAATCCCTGCATCTCTTAATATGTCAGCCATTTCTTCTGCTTCAGCTCGTGAAACATCACCAAGTCCGAATGCATGGCTTATCGCCACTTTACCTTGCAGACCAGCCTCCTTCGTTAATTGAGCTAATCTTCTCATTGTAAAGGTACCTAATTGATCCGGGTCATGTAAATGCAAATCAACCCCAGCATTTCCCTCCACAGCGAGCTCCACCATTTGTTGTAAGGATGCCTCAATATCGCCATCCACAGTAGCTGGATCAACACCACCTACTAAGCCTACGCCCATGCGAAGGGCTTCTCTTATTATATTTGTCGCCTTCGTTCGCAATAGTCCGTGCTGCGGAAAGGCTACGATTTCATATGACAACCTTCCTTCAAAAGTTTGTAAAGCCATTTGAACTTCCTCTAAATTTTTTAAGCCCACCTCGGGATACAAATCCACATGGGTACGAACATGGGTAACCCCAGACTGTACATAACGTGAAAGCAACTCTTCTGCGCGTTGTTGTGTAGTGGTATGTAAAGTAGGAAGAACCTTTTTTTCTATTTCCAGACGTTCAAAAATATTGTTCACAGGTGTGACAGCAAGCCACTGATCGCCTAAAAGTGTTTTATCCAAATGACAATGTTTTTCGATGAAAGACGGTAGCGCTAATAGTTGCTTCATATCTTTTTTAGGGAAATGATCATTCAATTGCATTTCTGCCGAAACAATATCTGAAATTTTCCCATCCTTAATGAGGAGATGTGAGCAGGCGGTTCTTGTCTGTGCAACCATACCATTTTCAACATGATAGCCTGTTTCAAGTCGTACATTGGTTAACCAAAAAGTAGCATGCATTTTAAATGTATCCTTTCTATTTTCAATTTTAAAGTTCACCAGAAACTATTTTTCCTTTAAAGAGCACTGCCACTCTTTTCGCCCTTCTAGCCACAGCTTCTGCCGAACAAGTTGCTTCAACAAAAACAATATTTGCTTCATCTCCAACATTCGGCCATATTTGATGACCATCCTTATTTAGAGGTGTAATACCACCTGTAATGTATTTTAGGCTTTGACCAAGTGAACGCTCATCACTTAAACCAAATCGTTCTGCAAGTGTTCCTGCTTTTTCTAGACTATCCCCTTTCCCGAATGGTGACCAATGGTCCGTAATACTATCATCGCCAAGTGATATGTTTACCCCTTTATGATCTAAGAGAGGAATAGGGATAGTGTGCTCAATTGGCACAGTAGAAGTAATAGCTATGCCAAGATGTGCAAGTAATTCTGCTACTTCACTCGCTTCACTAGTAGGAATATCTGCAAAAGCCATGGCATGACTAATTGTCACTCTCCCTTGCCAACCAGCTGCCTCTGTTAACGCTGCTAGTCGTTTAAACGTAAAAATGCCGAGATGGCCAGGATCATGAATATGAAGATCTACATCTGCATTTGCGTCTACCGCTAATTCCATCACGGTTTGTAATGATTTCTCAATATTTTCATCGATTGTTGCTGGATCAACACCTCCTACGAGAGATGCCCCGTTACGCAATGCTTCTCTTACTAAAGAAACCGAATCACTACGTAATAGCCCATGCTGCGGGAATGCTACAATCTCCATAGCAACTTTATCTTTGTAAGCCTCTTTTACTCTTAAGACCGCCTCTAAATTTTTCAAACCGATAAACGGGTCAATATTACAATGCGTACGAATATGTGTGGAGCCTGCATTTAATAGTAGATCTATTAGTTTTTTTGCTCTTTCCTCTGTTACAGGTAATAAACTAGGAAGGAGTAATTCTTCCTCTTTTAATCTAGTTATAAGACCCTCTGTTGGAATGGTAGGTGCCTTCCATGGCCCACCAAAATATGTTTTATCAAGATGAATATGCATATCCCTAAAAGATGGTAGCATGAGGTAGCCTTGAGCATCCAATTGAGGTAAATCCGTCTCTAGTGGTTGATTTCCACGTTTAATTTGCTGTATTATCCCCTTTTCAATTTGTACATTAAAAAGCTCGGTTTGTGTTCCAATTACAGTAGTATGATTGTAATGTAAACCTGTTTCTAGTCGTACGTTA
Organism: Lysinibacillus sp. GW823-FHT06C08; assembly: GCF_058795135.1. Taxonomy (NCBI): domain Bacteria; kingdom Bacillati; phylum Bacillota; class Bacilli; order Caryophanales; family Bacillaceae; genus Lysinibacillus; species Lysinibacillus sp. GW823-FHT06C08. The sequence goes on along the minus strand of NZ_JBXAHN010000001.1, from coordinate 830,366 downwards.
ATGAGCCAATATGCTAATGGTGTCATTATATGAACCTCCTTTATTTTTCTTCAAGCTGAACCATCTGAATATCCCTCTCTATATGTGGTAAGGACAGTTGATGATAGACATAGTCTTGGCAAGTATTGCTAGCATGAAAATAATAGACTGTTGTTAATTTGGCATAATAGATGGCACTTAAACACATCGGACAAGGTTCTGTACTTGCATACATTTCACAGCCTTCGAGATTAATTGTTTGCAAAGTATGGCAAGCTTGGCGAATCGCTTGCATTTCTGCGTGATTCGTCAAATCATTTGTTTTGGCTACCTCATTAACACCCGAACTAATAATTTGCCCATTTTTTACTACAAGCGCTCCGAATGGTGCTCCATGTTCTGATAGTGCATTTTCATTTGCTAAATCAAGCGCTTTTCTCATAAATTCGTGTTGATTCATATTCTATTCCTCCTAGTAAAAGCAGATATATCACGTTAATAGCTGTAATATAAACTGAATGATGTCCAGTAGCCAAATGCTTTTAACCTCCTTATCCTGAGTTGTGCCTATACTAACTTTTGCTCTTATAGACTAGTCATTTCAGCAATCATTACGAGCCTTCTAGACTTAGCGTTGTGGCATCACCGTATCATAGCCAGAAGATTCAGTCTTTTTAACCAATTCTATGAGACATTAATAATGAATCTAGGTTTCCCACTTTAATTTCACATAAAAGAGTTCCTTCTTTACTTTTCCTTTATACAAATATGCTAACATGAAGACTATTATATGAATAATATAAAAAAAGTAAATTTCACTTAAGTTTTCCCTATACTAAAGTTTCTTGAATGGCAAAATAAAAAAGAGCCGCTCCTAGCGACTCTCTGTTTTAAGCATTCACTTGTTGTTCCTGTTCTCGATTCATCATCGTTCGAACCACTTGTGCAATCTCCTCTGAGTTCTCATCTTGAAATTCAACGGTTGAATGAGCCGAAGCTGCTTCTTGATTCGTGCCTTCAGGAGTAGTTTGTTCATTTTCTGCTAGTTCACCTTCAACTGCTTCCTCATCTACCTCTGGCGTATACAAAATGTATGCTATTAAAAAACGTACAATATACATGACAAGGAATACAATGATTGCTGTAACAAAAGATCCGATAATGATACGAAGGGGCGTGTAGGGCTTTAGAAATGTACTAAAAAAATAAATAGTAAAAGCCATTAATGCTCCCCATAGATTATAAAATATGGAACCAAACATTAGATTTCGCTCACTCCTTGGTTAACTGTTCGAATATGTAATGACGATGTGGCAGGATTAAATTCTATCGTTCTACCACTGTTTCCACCAGTATCCTCGGCTACTAAAGGAATTCCATGCCTTTTCAATTCATTTTTGACAGCTTCTACATTACGAGGACCGATGCGCATCGAATCTTTATCCGAAGTAAATTGAAACATCTGTGCGCCCCCAGCAATTTTTGCCTTTAGTTTAAACTTTTGAACGCCCTCTAATTTTAATAGATCAATCATTGCTGCTATTCCAGAATCCGCAAATTTTGCTACATTGATTGACTCAGATCTTCCCAAGCTTGAATCTGGTAACATCACATGGATTAAACCAGCAATTTTTTTTGACTCATCATATAAAATAACGCCAACACAAGAACCCAGACCAGAAGTTCGAATCGTGTTAGGTAGCTTTACTACATCCATTTGTGCAATTCCTACTTTAACCACTTGCCCACTACTACTGCTTAGCATCATTAGGAAACCCCTAATGCTTTAAAAATAGCATCAAATGAGTCGGGATCTGGTAATAGGAAGAAATGACCTCTCACAGTTTCATGGTCTTCTACACCTTCTTCAAAAATGGATGTATTTATAACAATGACATTATCACTTACATGTGATAATTCTATTAAACCAATACTTATGATTGCACCAAACATATCAACGCTTAGCCCCGGTACAGTTGGATAAATTTTCAAATTAGTAAAGTCCGATAAGGCAGATAAATAGGAACCTGATAAAATATTTCCCATTTCTTGCATAGCTGATAATCCTAGTTCAGAAACAGGTCGTTTTTTAAAATCAAATGTTTCATCATAAATGAGACGACGGATAAAACGGTTTGCCTGTTCAATAGGTAGTATAAAGAACATACTTCCTTCTGCATCACCCTCAATGCGAAGGTAAATACCAACAACTACATTTTCTGATCCCCCAGCCAATTCCATCATATCGTTAAAGGACACCATTTCTACCTTTGGGACACGCATATCAATTTTTTTCCCAAGTAAATTGGAAAGTGCTGTCGCGGCATGCGCAGCACCAATATTGCCAATTTCCTTTAATACATCTAAATGTAGCGAGGTAATCTTTTGATTAAATGTCATGATCGATCCCTACTTTAGTGGATTTAATACTTTTTCTAAATGTAATAAGATTAATAATCGTTTTTCTACTTTAGCAACACCTGAAATAAATTCTTCCTCAAGGGAGCCAACAACTTCTGGTTGTGGTTCAATCGCACTTGCAGGAATATCAATTACATCGTTTGCTGAATCAACAACAAAGCCTACTTCCATATCTTCTAGTGAGATAATGATAATGCGAGTTGTTTCCTCATGTTCTGAAATAGGTAATTCAAAACGTTCACGTAAATCCACAATTGGCGTTACGACACCACGAAGATTGATAACACCTTTTACATATTTTGCCGTTTTCGGTACGCGCGTAATATGCATTAGCTTTTCTATACCTTGAACATGGGACACCGGAATAGCATATTCTTTATTCGCTAGTTGAAATACAATTACTTTAATACTTTCTTGTTCCACTGCGTTTGTCATCTTTTACACCTCTCTTATTCATTCACCTTATTTTATTAATGCGTTACAATCTACAATTAAGGCTACTTTACCATTTCCTAAAATAGTTGCACCTGAAATAGCAAAAATATTTGTTAAGTAATTTCCTAAAGACTTCAAGACAATTTCTTGTTGTCCGATGAAGGAATCTACCACTAAACCAGCAAGTTTTTCACCTTTACGAACAATCACTACTGAATGGAATTCTTCATCTTGCGACTCTTTACGAGGTACTTCAAAGATTTCCTCTAAGAATACCAATGGTACAACCTTGCCACGGAAGTCGATTACTTTTTGATTATGCGCATTCATAATCTCCGATGAACGGATAATAGATGTTTCAATAATAGATGATAATGGAATTGCATAAATTTCCTTTTCAATTTCCACGAGCATCACAGAAATAATCGATAATGTTAGTGGTAATTGGATAGAGAAGATGGAACCAACATCTTGTGTGGATTCAATTGAAATATTACCACCAAGTGATTCAATTGTTGTTTTAACAACATCTAACCCTACTCCACGGCCAGATACATCCGAAATGACATCTGCAGTCGAGAAGCCTGAAGCTAAAATAAGCTCATTGATTTGATTATCAGACATTGAATAAGACTGTTCTTGTGTCACAATGCCTTTTGCAATAGCTTTCGCTAGTACTTTATCACGATTAATTCCTGCACCATCGTCTTCTATTTCAATAAAGACATAGTTTCCACTATGGTAAGCACGTAGGACAACCGTTCCTTCTTCTGGTTTGCCTTTTGCACGACGAGATGTTGGATTTTCAATGCCATGGTCCACAGAATTTCGGATTAAGTGAACAAGTGGATCACCAATTTCATCGATAACTGTACGATCTAGTTCTGTTTCAGCACCAATGATTTCAAGATTAATTTTCTTATTTAAATCTCGTGATAGCTGACGAATCATTTTTGGGAAGCGGTTGAACACTGTTTCAACTGGCACCATGCGCATTGTTAAAATGATAGTTTGCAGGTCACCCATTACACGGCTCATTCGCTCCACAGTTTCGTTTAGCTCACCATGATTTACTTCTGTGGCAATAGATTGTAAACGACCACGGTCAATAACAAGTTCTTCAAACAAGTTCATTAAAATATCAAGACGTTCAATATTGACACGAATCGTTTTATTCCCAACAGGCGCATGATTTTTTTCAGCCTTTGCAGGTGCGGCTGTTTTTGCAGGCTGTGCGGCTGGTTCAGGCTTAGAAGGTACAGTAGCAGGTGTAGACTCTACTTCCGCTACAGCCGATGCAGTTGCAGCTACTTCTTGCTGTGATTCATACTCTCTTTCACTAAATTTCTTTTGGTCTATTGTTGTGACAACAACTTCTTCAACCTCAGAAACTTTCATGATCTTTTTCTGCATATCTTCTGCTGATTCTTTTGTCACATAGGCTACATAAAACTGTTGATCAAATTGTTCGTCTTCTAGCTTTTCAACAGATGGGCTCGATTTAATAACTTCGCCGTCTTTTTCTAAAATCTCGAAGACCATAAATACACGTGCAGCCTTTAAAAGACAATCTTCTCGTAATTTCACTGAAATTTCATAGGCCTGGAAACCTTGTTCAGATGATTGTGCGATAACTGTTTGTTCAAAGCTATCATATTCTAAAACACTTTCCACAGCTGCTGGTTCTGCAACGGTTGCAGCCACCTGAGGTACTGCTTCCTCACCTAATTCTATGCGCTTAAGTTGAGCGACTGTTGCTGACACATCACGCTTGCCATCTCCACCATTCGCAATATCCATAACCATTTCTTCCAGATGGTCAACAGATTCAAAGACCACATCTAAAATTTCTGGTGTTACGTGGATTTTTTCATTACGAATCGCATCTAACACATTTTCCATTTTATGTGTTAAATCGGCTAAATCTTCAAAACCCATTGTGGCAGACATACCTTTTAAAGTATGGGCAGATCGGAATATTTCCCCAACAATTGCCAAATCATCTGGATTTTTTTCTAATTCTAATAAATGTTCACTACATGCTTGTAAATGCTCTTTACTTTCTTCGATAAACATCTCTAAATATTGATTGACTTCCATAAGAGGACACCCCTTTTAAGGCAAATATTTCATTATTGTTAGTGCTATATCATCTACATCGGCAACTTCATCAATTAGTTGCGTTTCTACCGCTGCTTTTGGCATACCATATACAATGCAAGTTTCTGCTGACTCAGCTATGGCCATGACATTACCGGTCTTTTTCAGTGCTTTTAGTCCATTTGAACCATCATGCCCCATACCTGTCATAATCACTGCTACTTTATCAAAATCCTTATATTGACTAACATCTTCAAACATCACATCTACAGATGGTCTATGGCCTGACCTTGGTGCTTCTTGATTATCAAGAACAATACCAAAAGTTGTCCCTACTTTCCTAAGCTTTAAGTGATAGCCACCTGGGGCAATATAGGCTACCCCATTTTGTAAAATATCGCCTTGTTCAGCCTCCTTCACAACAATTTCACTTAGCTGATCTAGACGAGTAGCGAGTGATTTCGTAAATCCAGCAGGCATATGCTGAACAATGAGAATAGGGGCTTGAATAGACTTAGGAATTTTTGTAATGACCTCCTGAAGCGCACGAGGTCCTCCTGTAGATGTACCTATTAGCACAATCTTTTTACCTGCTTTATTCCATTCTGTTTGCGCCTTTGTTACAGCTACTTTAGTAGCAGTAGCAGTCACAGGAATCGGTATTTGACCATGTTGTTGTAAATCCTTTATTACGGTACTCACTTTTGTCACTGAATCTTGTTGTCGTTTACTACCAGAAGGTTTTTTCAATTTGGATATTGGCACCATTGCAGCTTGCTCTACTTTATGGACAAGCTCACTTTGGATTTTATGTAAATCAAGAGATATTGTTCCGCTTGGCTTTGCGACAAAATCTACAGCGCCACTTTCAATAGCTGCTATAGCATTTTCTGTTCCACGCTGAGTGGTACTAGAGAGCATGATTACAGGAACTGGACATTGTATCATTATTTCTTTTAATGCATCTAGCCCATTCATTTCAGGCATCTCAATATCCATTGTCACAACTGATGGCTTCAATGATTGTATCTTTTTGATTGCATCTTTTCCATTACGTGCAGTTCCAACTACTTCCACCTTCGAGTTGCCAACAAAAAAGTCACTAATTAGCTTTCTCATAAAAGCAGAATCATCCACAACTAATAGCTTGCTTTTATGTAAAAAGTCCAATTAATCACGCCCTTTCGAAAAAATACTTCTTAGTTTCGTTAAAAATTTCTTTGCTGTCTGATCATGTGCATGTATTTCCTCCACACGATGCTCCATAAAACGAATCACTATGAGTTGTAATGTTTTAGAAATCAGTGCGTCTGGATAAGCAAGTGAAAATGGGACTTGCTCACGCACAGCCTTCCGCACAATCGAATCTTCGGGTAATGAACCGAGTATCGTGACTTCTTTGTCTAAAAAACGTTTCATGGCTAACTTTAAACGCTCGTTTGTTTCGATGCCTTCTTCTTTACTAAATGCACGGTTACAAAGGACATAAAATTGCTTATCAGCATCCCGCATATGAATATATTTCATCATCGAATAGGCATCCGTAATTGCGGTCGGCTCTGCCGTTGAAATAACGATAATTTCGTCTACTGATGTGAGTAAATCTAGCGACCAATTTGTCGCACCCGCCCCCATATCAAATAAAATATAATCATAGTTTTTCTGAAGCTGTTCAAATGCATGAATAAGCTGTTCAAACATCATCTCTGACCAATTAAAAATATTTGTCATACCCGACCCACCTGATATATACCTTAAACCATGGGGTCCCTCAAATATTACCTCATCTAGTAGTTTATTTCCTTCTAGGTAATCTTTCAAACTATTGGAAGCATTTTTCCCAATTAAAATATGGATATTTCCCATCCCAATATCCATATCTACAATGACAACTTTTTTTCCCTTTTGGGCCAAAGACAAGGCAAAATTCATCGTGAAGTTACTTTTTCCAACCCCGCCTTTGCCACTGACCACCGCAATTGCTCGACCTAAATCGCCTTGCTGTCTCATCATTTTCAAGCGTAATGTTTCAGCTTGGTCTCTCATTTCTCTTCACCTTGAAAAAACAAATTAAGCACTGCTTCTAAATCAGCTTCTTCAATATCTTCTGGTACTTCTTGACCATTCGTATAGTAAGCAAGTCCTTTATTATATTTAATCATTAAATTGAGCATTGTGCCAATAGAATTTGTTTCATCAATTTTCGTGAAGATAAATTTTTCAATTGGTAGCTGATTAAATTGGTCGATAATGTTCGCCATATCCTTTTCTTTTGTAGTCATCGCGAGTACTAAATAGGATTCTGCTTGATCATCAAATTTTATGAGACGTTGGAGATCATCTACATACTTGACCTCTTTATAATTTCGACCAGCTGTATCGATAAATACTAAGTCTAAATGCGATAATCTTTGGATAGCTTGTTCGAAATCTGTTGCGTTGTAAGCAATTTCAACAGGTGCCTGTAAAAGGCCCGCATACGTTTTTAGCTGTTCAATGGCTGCGATTCGGTACGTATCTGTCGTAATAAATCCGATCTTCTTCTTCTTTTCTAAAACTGCCCTAGCTGCCATTTTGGCGATCGTCGTTGTTTTACCCACGCCTGTAGGACCTAATACGTTGATATATTTTCTTTCATAGGACAATCCTCCGATAGGTAGGCTTTCTAGTCTCTTACGTAGTAAATTTTTCGTGACCATTTTACATTGTGAGAAATTGATTTCTGTCGCTTCTTTGAAATGCATAAAAAGCTCATCACCTATCGTTGTGATGAGCTCTTCATTTAGCTCTTGCTGTCTTAAGTATTCAATGAAGGGGAAGAGTTCATCGGGATATTGAGCTTGGGTAGTCTTTTTATGCATCGATTGCATTAAAGATTTTAAATCTGCAATTTCCTTCCTCAATTCTTCAGAAATGCCAGTGTCCTCATGTTTAACTACATCATGTGATGATTGATCTTGGTGAATTTTCACTTGAATCGCATTTGTAATATCTTGTAGTCTCGCATTTTCCTTAGTCGCGTTAGGTAATGCTACGGGCGTTGGTACTGGAGCCACTTGATTTGGCTCCACTCCATCTACTCCTGCAACTACCTCAAATCTTTTCTGTTTAATCATACCGAAAAATTTCTTCGTGATGACTACTTTAGAATTCAAAATAACAGCGTCCTCACCTAGTTCTGCACGCACTTGCTTCATAGCCTCTGGTATGGAGGATGCATAATATTTTTTCATTTTCATTAAACATTCACCACCCCAACACTTTGAATTTCAATAGAAGCATCCAATTCATTATATGAAAGAACTGGAATCTGCGGGAAATAACGCTCCGTCAGTTGTCGTAAATACATACGCACAGCCGGAGAACATAAAATAATAGCGGATTGTTCCATAAAGGACACACGCTCTATTTCTGCTGCAATCGTCTCTAGTACCGTTTGAGAATCTTGAGGATCCATTGCTAAATAATTTCCGTGATCTGTTTGCTGAATACTATCAGCAACCATTTTTTCTACTTTACCTGAAACTGTAATAACTTTTAATGCCGAACTATCCCCCACATATTGGGCAGTAATTTGACGAGCCAATGATTGACGAACATACTCCGTTAAAATATCTGTATCGCTAGTTACCTTCGCATAGTCTGCTAACGTTTCAAAAATAATGGGTAAATTACGAACAGAAACATTTTCTCGTAGTAGTTTACCAAGAACCTTTTGGATTTCTCCAGTTGATAAAGGTGCCGGTGTCAGCTCTTCTACTAAAATAGGATGGGTTTCACGTAAGTGATCTATTAACTGCTTCGTCTCTTGACGACCTAATAATTCGTGAGCATTCGCACGGATTATTTCAGTTAAATGCGTGGATACCACGCTTGGTGGGTCTACAACCGTGTAGCCATAAATTTCAGCATCCTCTTTCACTTGCTCAGTAATCCATTTAGCTGGTAATCCAAATGATGGCTCCACTGTATCAATTCCTTCAATAGAATCATCATCACCTGGGCTCATCGCTAAATAATGATCTAGTAAAAGCTCGCCTCTTGCCATTTCGTTCCCTTTTATTTTTATTCGATACTCATTTGGTTGAAGCTGAATATTATCTCGAATACGAACAACTGGGATGACAATTCCTAATTCTAGTGCTAACTGTCGACGAATCATAATGACACGATCTAATAAGTCCCCACCTTGAGCAGCATCGACTAACGGAATTAATCCATAACCAAATTCAAATTCGATTGGGTCCACATTTAATAAATTCACAACATTTTCAGGGCTCTTCATGCCATCTGTTGCCACTTCTTCTTCAATTTCAAGTAATTCCTCTTCATCCTCTGGTTTCTTACGTTCCATCATATAAGCCCCAACAATTAGGGAAAGACCTATTGGAAGTGTTACCCAGTTAGGGATTGGTGTAAATAGCCCTAGTAATACTATGGTACCTCCAGCTACATAGAGTAACTTTGCTTGAGCAAATAATTGTCCTGTTATATCTTGACCAAGACTTCCTTTAGAAGAGGCGCGAGTTACCACAATCCCTGTTGCTGTTGAAATAAGCAAGGCAGGAATTTGCGAAACTATACCATCCCCAACGGTTAGCTTAGAAAAATGAGTTGCTGCTTCAGCAAATGGGAGTCCCATTTGTACTACCCCGATGATGATTCCGAATAATAAGTTGATAATAACCATGACCATTGAGGCAATGGCATCCCCTTTTACGAATTTCGTGGCACCATCCATCGCTCCGTAGAAGTCCGCTTCACCGGCTACTTTTTCACGTCGTTCGCGTGCTTCCTTTTCGGAAATTACTCCTGCATTTAAATCAGCATCAATACTCATTTGTTTACCTGGCATCGCATCAAGTGTGAAACGAGCTGCTACTTCAGCTACCCGCTCTGCACCCTTTGTAATAACAATAAACTGAATTAATACTAGAATTAAAAAGACAACTAAACCTACGAGAATATTTCCCCCGACTACGAAATCACCAAATGTTTCTACGACAGAGCCCGCATCCCCAGTTGCTAAGATCGCACGGGTTGTGGAAACACTCAGTCCTAATCGGAATAAGGTTAACAGTAAAATAACCGAAGGAAAAATAGAAAAGTCTAATGCTTCCTTCATACTCATTGCTGTTAGCAGTACAATTAATCCTAATGTAATATTAATGACAATTAAGAAACTTAACATCCACGGAGGAAGAGGGATGATGAGCATCGCAACGATTAAAATAACCGCACCTAAAACCCCAATATCGCGAACTTTCATTTGTGTCCCTCCTACTAAAAAGCTTTAAATTTTACGTTTAATACGGTAAACATAAGCGAGTATTTCTGCTACTGCTTTGAAAAATTCTTCTGGTACGGGATCACCAATTTCAACTTGATCATACATGGCGCGAGCTAAAGGTCTATTTTCCACCATAATGACGTCATGCTCTTTGGCAATCAGCTTTATTTTTTGAGCGATAAAGTCTGTACCCTTTGCAATTACGCGAGGTGCATCCATATTTTCCTCGTCATATTTGAGCGCAATCGCATAGTGAGTAGGGTTGGTAATTACCACATCTGCACTTGGAATCTCTGACATCATACGACGCATCGCCATTTCGCGCTGACGTTGTTTGATTTTCGATTTTATGAGCGGGTCACCCTCACTATTTTTATATTCATCTTTAATATCTTGCTTAGACATTTTAAGATTTTTTTCATAATCAAATTTTTGATACATCCAATCCAAAATGGATACACAAAGTAAAACTAAAGATGCTGCTATGCCCATAATGCCGACTAGCTTTCCGACAGTAATGAGCGTCATCCATGGACTTTTAAAGGATAAAGCTAAAACTTCTGGCAAGTTTGTCCAGATAATAATTGTCGTTACACTACCGATAAAGCCAATCTTTAACACCGATTTCAGCAACTCAACAATTGCCTTAACCGAAAAAATCCTTTTCAACCCTTTGATAGGGTCCATCTTTTTCAAATCAAACTTCATTGGCTCCAAAGTAAATAAAAAGCCAAACTGCAAAAAGTTACCTGCAAGTGCTCCAACAACTGCTATCGCCATAATCGGTACAATAATGAAAGCCATTTGTATTAATGTTTCTATAAATAAGTGCATCACACTATCAATCGTTAGTGTTTCGATGCGTATGTTATGGATAAAGGTTTGTCTAAAAAACGCTAATAGCTCATCCCGTAAAGAACCTGCAAAGAAAATTAAGAAGATAAAGACCATCAGCATAACGATGGCACTAGTTACATCTTGACTCTTAATAACTTGTCCCTTTTTTCGAGCATCTTGACGTTTCTTTGGCGTCGCCTTCTCAGTCTTTTCACCTGAAAAAAACTGGATATCTAAATTCAGTAGTAGTTTCATATTATCCACCACCTAAAATGGCCATTAAATCACGCATGCCGTAAATCATAATAGTGATTAACTTTTGAATGACTTGAATCATTACAGCCATCATTGTAAATAACACTAAAAAACTAACGGCTATTTTAATAGGAAAACCAACAACAAATATATTTAATTGTGGTACTGTTTTCGCAGTTATTCCTAAAGCTAAATCGACTAAAAATAAGGTAGCCACAACAGGTGCAGCCATCTGAAATGCAATAGCAAAAACAGCTGTAAATGTTGTGATGATAAATTGAGGAAAGCCCTCATTTGTAAAACTAGGGAATTGATCCATAGGCAAAAACTGATAACTATAGTAAATTCCATCAAGAATCATATGATGGCCATTAATTGCTAACAATAAAAGGAATGCTAACATATTAAAAAACTGACCGATTAATGGACTTTGAGCTCCTGTTTGCGGATCAATAATATTGGCAATGGCAAAACCCATTTGAAAATCAATAAAGCTCCCTGCAATTTGAATAGCAGACATGATTATATAACCTACTAGACCGAGTAACAGCCCAACAAGTGCTTCTTTCATCACTAATAATATGTATTCATCATTGAATGCAAACGGCTCAACATCAATTGTATAATACATCATCCAAGCTAAAACCAGTGCGAGAGTAATTTTGACTTGTGGTGGTATGGTTCTATAGGAAAAAAAAGGAACCGTAACAAAAAATGCTGAAACACGCACAAGCACCAATAAGAAAACCGTTAAATGCGGAATTAATTCATTCATGGACTCACCCTATATAACGTGTTAAATTCTCAAAAATGTCTCTCGCATAGCTAGTAACTTGAGATAACATCCATGGGCCAAAGAACACTATGGCCACAAAGACGGCGATAATTTTCGGTACAAATGCCAAAGTTTGCTCTTGAATCGAAGTGGTAGCTTGAAAAATACTTACAGCCAAACCAGTGATTAAAGCTACTAATAATAACGGACCGCTTGTTAGAAGGATAATCATAATGGCACGTTCTGCAACGGAAATAACCAATTCACCTGTCATACTGTATCATCCCCTAAAAACTTTGTAGTAGCGATTTCATGACGAGATACCAGCCATCGACCAGAACAAACAATAAGATTTTGAATGGCAATGAAATCATTACTGGCGGTAACATCATCATCCCCATCGACATTAATGTACTCGCAACAATCATATCGATCACTAGGAATGGAATAAAAATCATAAAACCTATTTGAAATGCTGTTTTAATTTCACTTAAAGCAAATGCTGGCACAAGCATTGTCAGTGGGATTTCTTCCACTGATGCTGGTTTTTCTGCTTGATTGTACGATAAAAACAAGTCAAGATCTTTTTGTCTTGTATGCTTACTCATAAATTCTTTAAATGGCAAGCTTGCCCGATCATAAGCTTCATCTAAACCAATTTCTTCAGAAAATAGTGGTTGCAAAGCCTCTTTATTGACCTCTTGAAAGGTTGGTGCCATGATAAAGAACGTTAAAAATAAGGCTAAACCAACAATCACCTGATTAGGTGGCATTTGTTGTGTAGCCAGTGCTGTACGCACAAAGGATAAAACAATGACAATTCGAGCAAAGGATGTCATTAAAATTAAAATACTTGGTGCCAGTGATAAAACGGTTAATAGTAGTAAGAGCTTAACGGATGTTGAGACGTTGGTTGGATCGCTATTGGAAAAAATATTGACTAAATCATTCATTTATCATCCTTCTCCTTTTGCTTCCATCGCTCAATCTCTTCACTGCGCTCCTGTTTAATTTCGGAAATCTTTTTTTCAAAGAGTTTGCCAAATGTCTCTTGCTTTTGTTCATTTTGCAAATTCACTCTATCTTTTTTCTTAAACTTAGAAAATACTTCTGCGATATACGGTGATGTTGCTGCAAGTTCTTGCCTTTCGTTATAAAGTGCTAACAGTGCTTCTATTTCTTCAGGATCAGTAATTTCACGTAATAGCTGAACGTCTTCACCGACACCCACTAAATACATGGTTTTACCTACTTGTAAAAGCTGTACTGATTTTTGTGCACCTAACGATAAACCGCCTAAATTTTGTATCAGTTGATTACGTTGAAAGTTTAAATTTCGTTTATTTAAAAACTTCATTAAACCATAAAACAAAGCTACAACAAAAATAAGCGCTAAAACCATTTTTATGTATTCCCATGCAGATATATCTCCAGCTGCTGATACACTTGGTTCTTGTTTAGCAGCTGGATTGGTAGTATCTCCATAACAAGCTTCTGGGTCTTTAATGCAATCTGTCACACTATTCGTATCAGAGTCTGCATAGACTGAAGTTGGTGTCGGGTACAAAAACAGGAAGGATACAAGAAATGCAAAAATCATCGTGAAACGAAATGATTTTAACATTTTCATGCAATCATCCTAGCGCTTTTTGGATCGCTTCAATTACTCGATCTGCTTGGAAAGGCTTAACAATAAAGTCTTTCGCACCAGCTTGAATTGCATCGATTACCATTGCTTGTTGTCCCATTGCTGAACACATAATTACAGTTGCACTTGGATCTGATCCCTTAATTGCTTTAAGAGCCGCAATACCATCCATTTCTGGCATTGTGATATCCATTGTTACTAAATCTGGTTTTAATTCATTGTACTTTTCAACAGCCTGTAATCCATCTGCCGCTTCTCCAACAACCTCAAATCCATTTTTCGACAAAATATCCTTGATCATCATACGCATAAATGCAGCGTCGTCTACAATCAAAATTCTTTTAGACATGGTTAACTCCTCCAATTGAAACTATCTTAAATTATTTAAACGCTCTGCTTGACTTAAAACATCTGTAATACGTACACCAAAGTTTTCATCAATAACAACGACTTCACCTTTAGCGATTAAACGACTATTAACTAATATATCAACAGGCTCCCCTGCTAATTTATCTAACTCAATAATCGAACCACTTGATAGTTCTAAAATCTCTTTAACAGAACGTTTCGTACGTCCTAACTCTACAGTAACTTGCAATGGAATATCAAGTAGCATATTTAAATTTCTAGCTTCAGATTGAGAGATTACATTTGAATCAAAGCTAGCAAATTGTGCTTGTTGAACATTCACTGGCTGTGCAGGTCTCGCTGGTTGCGCAAACTGCTGTGGTTCCTGATAAACCGGTTGCTGCATAGTTGCTTCCGGCTGCTGATAAACAGGCTGTGCAGGCGGTGGCATAACAGGCGCTTGTTGTTGAACAGGTGGTGCTGCAATTGGCGGTGCCTCAGGTGCAATCGTTGCAGCCACAGGTTCTTCTATTGATTCAGTTTCACCTAATAGAGATTTTACGATGTTTTGACTAAATTTAAGCGGTAATAATTGCATTAAATTCGAATCAATTAAATTACCAATTCTTAATCTAAAAGATACTTTGACTAGCAAATCATCTTCAGGGATGTTTTCTCGACCTTCATTTTGAGAAATATTCATTAAATCAATTGTCGGAGGCGAAATATCCACTTTTTTGTTGAACACTGTCGACATAGATGTAGCCGCTGAGCCCATCATTTGATTCATGGCCTCTTGAACAGCACTTAACTGAATTTCTCCTAAGTCAGGTTTCGGATTTAATCCATCGCCACCTAACATAAGGTCTGCAATAATTGCAGCATCAGATTGTTTAATAACAAGTAAATTCATACCTGTTAAGCCAATCGTATATTCCACTTGTACAGCTACATAAGGATGTGGAAACTCCTCTTCTAATTTATTTCGATTAATCATTGATATACTTGGGGTAGTAATATCTACTTTTTGTCCTAATAATGCCGAAAGTGCAGTGGCAGAGCTCCCAAAGGAAATATTGCCTACCTCACCTAGTGCATCTTGTGCAAACGAATCAAGGTAATCCTCTACTCGTATATCATTTGTTTCATCAATTGAAGAAGCTTCAGTGCCGCTGTTTTTATCTTCCAACGTCTCGCCCCTTAATAGCGCTTCAATTTCTTCTTGGGAGAGCATTTCATCACTCATCTTCGTCTCCTCCTTTCAAAGGGTCGATAATCTGGATTGCTAATTTTTTGCCTTGCTTACCTGGTTGAACAGTGAATTTTGGTAATGTCCCTACCTTTAATAGAAGTGGATCATTAATTTTTTGCTCTAGCTGTATAACATCACCAACTTGCATTGTAAGGAAATCCTCGATCGTGATATCCGTTAGCCCTAATTCAACCGAAAGCGGTAATTTTGCTTGTTTTACGCGTGTTTCAAGCATTTTTGTTTGCTCTGGAGACATTTCTTTTGTATTTGTTTGCATCCAATAGCGAACAGAAAGATTGGGAACAATCGGCTCCAATACAACATGCGGAATACAAATATTGATCATACCGCTTGTTTCACCAATGATCGTATTTAATGAAATGACAACTACTGTTTCATTAGGTGAAATCATTTGTAAAAATTGTGGATTAACTTCAAGCTCCACTAAAATCGGATCAATTTCCGCTACATTTTCCCACGCCTCGCGTAAATTGTCGAATGAGCGTTCAAAAAGGTTTGTCATAATTTTTGTTTCAATTTCTGTTAGATTATCTACATTACTATGACTCGCCCCACTACCGCCCATTAAACGATCTAGCATGGAATAGGCAATGTTCGGATTTATTTCCATCAATATATTACCATCTAATGGTGGCACTTCAAACACATTAATGAGCGTCATATTCGGAATCGAACGAACGAACTCTTCAAATGGTATTTGGTCTACTGATGCAACTGTAATTTGCACATAGCTTCTAAGCTGTGCAGAGAAAAAGGTTGTCAATAGTCGTGCAAAATTTTCGTGTATTCGGGTCAAACTTCGGATTTGATCTTTTGAGAATCGAAGCGCTCGTTTAAAGTCATAAACTTTAACCTTGCGTCCCTCATCCTCCTTTTTTATGTCATCTGCTGACATTTCCCCAGTCGATATAGCGGAAAGCAGCGCATCTATCTCGGATTGAGATAACACATCTCCTGCCATTTGCCCACCTCCATTTCAAGCAGTTTCTATTTTATTGAGTGATGAAGGAGGTAAAATATACTTCCTGGACTTCTCCCTCTTGCATCAATTCATTTACTCTAGTTTTTAATGATTTTTGGAAAATTTGCTTTCCTTGCTTACCTTCTAAATCTTTTTGCTCCATTTCAGAAAGTTCTTGTATAGCAATGTTTTGCACTTGGAAAACACGCTTTGTTAATTCTGCAGCAGCATCTTTGCTTGTCGTTTGAACTTTTAATGACAAGCGTACTACTCTTTTATCTGCAAGATTCGTTGTGATTTCCGGAATCTCCACTGTTGCCTCTACAATTTCATCAATGGTTGGTTCAATAGCTCCTGTCGGTTTATTAAATTGTGTAAGCAATACAAACAAAATAACCCCGATCAGTATGACTGCTACTAGCAAAATAATAATCATTGTTAACATTTTATTATTCTTCATCTTTTTCACCTCTTAGATGCGGGTTGGATAGTATTTGTATATTGTTATAAAAGGCAGTTACCTTTTGTCGCACCTCATCTTCACTCTCTAAAACAATTAATTTTGTTCCAGTTGTTAAAGTAATAGTCGTATCTGGAAATGACTCGACTGTTTCTATGTATAAAGCATTTAATGTAAATGCTTTGCCATTAAGACGTGTTAGTTCAATCATTGAATTAGGGCCGGGTCTAGCATGAGAGCCGGCCCGACCCTCCCTCATATGAAAATATGTTTGTTAAAACGTCCGTTATGAATGAAAGGACTATTCAATCATTAACGTTTTAAGTTTACTAGCTCTTGTAACACTTCATCTGATGTTGTAATAATACGAGTATTCGCTTGGAAACCACGTTGAGCAACAATCATCTCTGTAAACTCTTCAGATAAGTCAACATTCGACATTTCTACAGCTCCAGGCACTACTTTCCCCATCCCTGCTACAGTTGCTACTTGTCCATATGCAGCACCAGAGTTCGCTGTTTGTTGATAGTAGTTCCCACCACTCTTAGCAAGACCACCAGCGTTCGGGAATTTAGCCATAATCAGCTGTCCAGCCCATTTGCGCTCACCATTTAGGTCTACATATTCAATCGTGCCATTAGCTCCGATGCTAATCTCTTTAGCAGTCGTAGGGATACGAATTGGACCTACAGTTCCATCATCAGGTGTTAGTACACCATCATCATCAAATAAGTTTGCGCCTTCATCCCCTGAAGCAACTGGTGCATCATCTGGATTGATACCATCATCATCAGCTTCCATTACGATATCCTCTCCAGCAGATACACCAACTAAATATTTACCGTCAGCATTCACTAAATAGCCATTGCTATCCATATAGAAAACACCATTACGAGTAAATAGAGTATTGTTGAAGCCTTCTTCGTCTATGAAACCACTATCTGGATCAGGAGCACCATTTGCATCAGCTACCATGAAAAAGCCATCACCCTCAATTGCTAAGTCAAGACCACGTCCTGTACTTTGTAAGGAACCGCCCCCATGAATCGTATCAATGGCAGCTAATTGTGTACCCAAACCAACTTGTTGTGGATTCACACCACCTCGTGTAGCTGTTGCTGCAGATGCACCAGCTTGTGTTTGAGACATTAAATCTTTAAAAAGAACACGTCCTTTTTTAAAGCCAACAGTATTAACATTTGCAATATTGTTACCAATAACATCTAGCTTTGTTTGGAAATTTTTAAGACCTGAAATACCTGAATACATAGAACGTAACATAAGTTTTCGTTCTCCCTTCATTTTTTATTTGTGTGCTTCTATCAATCAGCATCACGAAGGCTTCCTTTCATAAGAAGGTCCAGCCTTTAAAGAACGATTGTGCCATCAATATTTGTAAATAATTGTTGTTTTGCTTCCGTGCGATCCATTGCTGTAATGACAGTAGCGTTTTTAGCACTGACAATTAAAGCTGCTTGATCCATCAAGACTAATGGCTGTTTAACACCTTTTGAGTGAGCTTCAAATACCTTATCCGAGACAACCTGCCATTCTTGTTCAGAGATGTCAATTTTACGCTCCATAATACGTTCATGCGCATGTTTGCTCACCTTCAGCTCTTGCTTTGATGCTTCCTGTAAATGGGCTTTAAAGGATTGCTGTGAATGAATGGACGTAGGTTGAGTTGCACGAATAGATGGATGCAAGGGTACACGATGAATTGAAAATTTATCCATCACTTTTCCCTACCTTTATTCGCTAATAACTGTAAAATCTTTATCCGTAAGTTTTTTATCATTATCTAATACGTAGTAAATAACGCCATCTTTATTGGAAACAGAGACGATTCTCCCTTGTAGTTCCTGCTCGCCATCTTGATATGTAACTTTTTTACCTATCAATTTACTCGCCTGAACAAGTGGCGTTTCTTGCACAGGATTATTTCCATTTGAACTTGTTCCAGAGCCAAGAATTCCAGAAATATTACCAGGCGTTATTTCCTTCCCATCTGCTAATTTGAAGACAACACTACCATCTACAAATTTCAAGGATTCAATCACACCTGATCCTTCATTTACAACTGGATCTCCTTTTTCATCTGTTTTATCTGTAATTTCATGCCATTTGACTTCTTTACCAACAAAGGTTGCATAGTTCATCATTTGTGTTTGTTGCTGTGATGCTAATAATGATTCTACTGCCTTTGTCATGTTCTGCATTTGTTCTAAAGAAGAAAACTGCGCCATTTGAGAAATGAATTCTCGGTCATTCATAGGATTTGTTGGGTCCTGATGCTGTAATTGGGTAATTAACAGTTGAAGAAAGGCATCCTTACCAAGTTCACTATTCCCAGTTTGTTTGGTTGGTTTTCTATAATTAGAATAGTAAAGATCGTCCGTTATGGATGTATTGGTTGCTTTAGATGTTGCATCCGCCATCAATTACACCTCCTCGTTTAATAAATAGTCACTAAATGACATCTCTTCATCGTCATCCTCAGTTTTTTGTTGCTGTTCTTCATCCTGTTGTTGTCTAAAGAAATTATTAAAGAAGTTTTGATCACGTTGCTGACGATCTGCATCCTGTAATGATTGGGCAATATCAAGACGGTCTACTTGAATGTTCTGCTGCACAAACGCCTGCTTTAGCTGATGTGCTTGACTATCAAGCATTTCACGTCCATGAGCTGTAGAAGCTAGTAGACGAGCTGTCAGTACACCATCATTTTGCACAAGCTCTATACGAATGGTTCCTAAATTTTCTGGATACAACTTAATCGTTAATCGTGTAATCCCCTGTGCATTAGAAATTTGAGCTCTATTGATAATGGCTTGCATTTCTTTTAATAAAGCCTCTGACTGTGCAGGTTTAGCAGTCGGTAATGTTACTTGGAACGTATCCGGTTTGGTTTGCACCGTTTGTGGTGTTACCATTTCATTAGAACTTGTCTCACTTTGCTTCGTCATTTGGACTTGCTGGAAGCCTTGTAATGACAATGTTCCTGTTGATTTGGTTGTTGTTACTTGTATTGTTTCTACTTGGGTTTGTAATGTCGTTAAAAGACTTTTAACGGTTGTTAACAAATTTTCTTGTGGAGCTGTTAAGTCCGATTTCTGTCCTACTAATTGTGCTAGCTTTAACACTTGAAGTAATTGCGTTGCTTCTTTTGGTGTTACTTGACCTTCTCCTTGTAATGCAGCACCTATTTGCCCTTGAAGAATTGGCGCTTGGGCATCTACTAAGGATAATAGCTCCCAAACATCACTAGCTTCTTTTTCTTCTCCTAATAGCTGCTGGACTATTTTTTGAAGCTGTTCATCATCAATACCTAATGCATTTAATATATTGTCCAGATCCAGCATTTCGTCCATAGACACTGCTTTACCGTCTTCTCCCAGTTGAAGGATTAACAAACCATCATCGTGGGGGATTCCTAATAAATCGAGTACCTCTTCCAATGAATCAGCGTTTAAAACCTGCTGTAAATCAGCTAGCTCATTATTTGGCGTAGTTTGAGCAGTTTGATTTGATTGAGCTGAGGAAGATAGGACTTGTCCAAAAACAGAGCCGAATTTCGATAAATTATCCTGTTTCGAAGTTCCGTTGATCTTCCCATCAGCACTACTAGCTGCTGTTGTTGGCTTTGTTGCCGCATTTTTAGTCGGTACTGATTGAGTGATCATTTTCATCATCGCTATATCCACTATTTTCACCTCCTTTCATGAACTCTATTGTTTAGCCATGAGCTCCGTATATTTTGCTGCATCTTTAGCGTCCATTTTCTCTAAAATTGCTGCTAGTTTATCAGGTTTTAAATTGGTTAAAATGCGCAGTGCTTCTGTATCACTCATATTGATTAATACAGGTGCTGCAGATTTCGGAGACATTTTATCGAAAGTCGATAGAATATCGTTGAAATCGCGCTTCACATCATCTTGCTGTCGATTTAATTTTTCAATTTCAAATTGAAGCTGCTCTTTTTCTATCGTGAGCTTCTCTTTTTCAGTTGTTGTCGTATCTAACTTTTTTTGCAGCTGTGTAATTTCTGCTTCTTTTTCTTGAATCTCTGCCTGTAAATTAACTATTTTCGAGTCATTGTTTACGACAGCATCTTTCGCTTGCTGTTCTTCTGACGGAACAAAAGGTAAACTGCCAATTGCCTTTTTACCTAAATCAAAAACATTTGTATTCATTAATGTAGCCACAACAAGTAAAACTGCTACGACAAACATAAGTGGCAGTACGATCCAAGTAAAAAACTTTAGAAAGCCTCCCGTTTTTTTCTTAGGCGGCTGTTCTACTAATTCCGCTTTCAATCGATTGTCTTTTCTCACCATGAAATCACCTGATTTCTCTCTTGTTATACGTTAATAATGAAATTTCATCTAAAAAAAGGCTTTCTATACGATCCTGCTCTTGTTGGAAAAGCTTAAAATCCTTTTCTCTCATTTTTTCAAATTTACGTACTTCCAAGTTTTTTTCTAATAATTTATCTTCGTGCCAATTCATTTTTGCACGAGCTTGTATCACTTTCTGCTGAACATCTGCAATTGTTTTTTCAAGACTATCAATAAAACGTGCGTAGTGATGAATTTCATCAATAGATGAACCAACCGTTAAACGATCCTGCTGGAAGGCAATTAAATCTTCTTTCTTTTTAAGCAAGTCATATAACTTCGTAGCCACTTCCTCAAAAGATCGGACAGATTCTTTATAGGCCATTTCAGTTTCGTTTTTTTCTTGCTCACGAATTGTTAATACTTTTTCAAAACGATACACATAGCTGACCATCTAGTTCACACCACCGTTCGATAAGGATATTAGCTCATTTACACTTTCTTCCAAGGTCACTTTGTCCAAATAGCCCTGTTTAAGATAAGTAGTAATAAGCGGTTCATAATGAATAGCTTCATCAATTTCTCTAGACGTCCCTCGTTTATAAGCGCCAATATTGATTAAATCCTCAGATTTGTCGTATGTATAATAAAGTTCTCTTAATCGTTCTGCAGCTTTTTTATGCTCTGGCTCTGCTACATGATTCATTAAACGACTAACACTTTTTAAAACGTTTATAGCAGGGTATTGACCTTTATTAGCTAAATTTCGATCAAGCACAATATGACCATCTAATATCCCTCGCACCGTATCAGCGATTGGTTCATTCATATCATCACCATCTACTAGGACCGTATAAAACGCCGTGATAGAGCCCTTTTCATTAGTACCTGTACGTTCTAATAATTTAGGTAAAATCGCAAATACAGATGGTGTATACCCCTTCTGTGCTGGTGGTTCACCTGTAGCCAGTCCAATTTCACGTTGAGCCATGGCAACACGTGTTACAGAGTCCATCATCAACATGACATTTAATCCACGATTTCTAAAATACTCGGCTATTGCTGTTGCAGTAAACGCCCCTTTTATCCTCATTAATGCTGGTTGGTCAGAAGTAGCAGCAACAACAATAGAGCGACTTAGACCTTCAGGACCTAAATCACGTTCAATAAATTCACGAACCTCACGCCCACGTTCTCCAATCAGCGCAATTACATTCAAATCTGCCTGCGTATTTCTCGCAATCATTCCAAGAAGCGTACTTTTTCCGACCCCTGAACCAGCGAATATCCCGACCCGTTGGCCATTACCAACCGTTAACATTCCATCGATAGCTTTAACGCCGACCTCAAGTCTTTCATTAATTGGCGGACGTGTTAGTGGATTTGGCGGATCTTGCTCTGTCGGAACCGTCATTAGTCCTTTTGGTAATAAGGTGCCATCAATAGGATTTCCCATTGAATCCAACACTTTTCCTATTAGCTCTGGGCCCACTTTTACTTCTAGTGGAGCCCCCGTCCCTTCAACAAGACAGCCAATAGATATTTCTCTTAAAGAAGTGAAAGGCATTAAAACAACAATTTCATCTTTAAAGCCCACCACTTCAGCTAAAATGATTTGGTGACCATTGTTTACAGTTTCCACATGAATTTTACAAACATCACCTATGGAACTATCTGGACCTTGCGACTCAATCATCAAGCCGACAACTCTAGTGACTCTACCAAACTTTTTAAAAGTTGGCATATGAGGAATATGTTCGATTAATTGAGCCGTCTTCATCTAGATCATTCCCTACTTTCTAATATTTCATGAAGCTTTAATCTTAGTTCGTTCAATTGCTCATCGATGCTCACAACTATACGTCCATGATTTGTTTCGATATAGCAATCTGTTTCATTGTTCAAATCTTCATTAACAAAAATCATGAATGGTACATCAACCGGGAACATTTCCGCTAATTCATCACGATTAGCAGTAATTAAAGCGTGATAGGTTGGCGACACATAAATTTTAATTTCTTTCATCTCTCTAGCTTCTTTTAAGCCTCTACGAACAATCGACACAAATAGATCGGGATCACGTTCTAAAGATGTGCCAATTATTCGTTCTGCTGTCGTTAGACCAAGCTCTAGCACCACAGCTTCTTGATCATCAATATATTTTTTTGCGTTTTCTTTTGCTTGATTAATGACCTCATTCGCAGTTTGAAGTGACTCGGCCATTGCTTCAGTGGATTTGTTCACACCGTCTTCATAGCCTTGGCCAAAGCCTTCATCATAGGCTTCTTGAACTCGATTCGGTCTTTCTTCTTCCCAACTTAACTTCAAATGCTCAATCTCTTGATAGTGCATGTGCTTTTCTTGCTCAAATGCTTCACGTTCTGCTTGTAAAGAAGCTCTAGCCTCTGCAAGCAAACGATCTCGCTCAGCCATTATTTCTTCTATTGTTAATTGATGTTGGGATGAAGCATCATCACCATCTTCCAAATCAAATCCTTCAAACATATCGCGAATTTGTATCTCTTTTACATTATCGCTATCGGATTGAGTGTAAATTGAACGGATGATTCTAGACAATGACGTCATCTCCTCCACCACGTGCAATAATGATTTCACCAGCATCCTCTAGGCGACGAATAACAGCAACAATTCGAGATTGGGCCTCCTCTACGTCACGTAAACGTACAGGTCCCATAATTTCCATTTCTTCTTTAAATGTTTCAGCCATACGTTGAGACATATTGCGGAAAATAATATCTTTTACTTCTTCGCTTGACACTTTCATTGAAAGCAGTAAGTCTTCGTTCTCACAATCACGAATAACACGTTGAATGGAACGATTGTCGAGTGTAACGATATCTTCGAATACAAACATGCGTTTTTTGATTTCTTCTGCAAGCTCTGGATCTTGAATTTCAAGTGCATCAAGGATCGTTTTCTCAGTTTGTCGATCAACACCATTCAGTACTTCAACGACTGCATCAATACCACCAGTTTCAGTGTAATCTTGGGTAACTGTAGATGATAATTTACGCTCTAACACCGATTCAATTTCACTAATTACTTCTGGTGAAGTCGATTCCATAACAGCTATACGTTTTGCAATGTCAGCCTGTACTTCCTGTGGTAATGAAGATAAAATCACTCCCGCTTGCCCTGCTTCTAAATAAGAAAGAATGAGGGCAATTGTTTGTGGATGTTCATTTTGAATAAAGTTAAAAATTTGTGCCGGATCAGCTCTCCGTGCAAAATCAAACGGTCGCACTTGTAACGAAGATGTCAGACGATTAATGATCGTCTGAGCTTGTTCTACACCTAGCGCTTTTTCTAATACTGTTTTCGCATAACCAATACCACCTTGCGTGATATAGTCTTGAGCTAGCGCAATATTGTGGAATTCTTCTATAATCTCTTCCTTGACGTTTGATTCTACTTTTTTAACACTTGAAATTTCTAATGTTAAACGTTCGATTTCTTCCTCTGTTAAATGTTTATAGACTGAAGCTGAAACTTCAGGTCCTAATGAAATTAACAAGAGAGCGGCCTTTTGTTTTCCGGTTAATTCCTTATCTTTCTTGGACACAGCCGAACCTCCTAGTTAGTCTTCAGCAATCCAACTACGCAGTAACTTCGCAAAATCGTCTGGCTTATCTTTTGCCATTTTTTCTAGCTGCTTACGACGCATTGTAGCTTCCGTTTCAATTTCTTCATTAATATCGTCAATCATTAAATCTTCTTGTTCTTCTAGGATACTTAGCTCTTCTTCTTCCTGCGCACGTTTACGAGAACGGATAATGAAGAATGCTAACAATACAATAACAGCTAATAAGATACCGCCAATAACCCAAACCCACCAAGGAATCATTGGTTTTTCATCAGCAACCTGTGTGGCCTTACCATATAGAGGCTGTACAGATACGGCTACTTTCTCATCAATTTGCTCTTGAGTAAGCTCAGCTGCTACGTCTTTAGAAATCGTTGTACGAACGATCGTGCTTAAAATTTTCTCAATATCTTCGCGAACACCGTCTGGTAATGACGCTGCATCTGTTGCTGTTGGTGGTTCAACAATCACTTGAATTCCAATATCTTGCACCTTATAAGGTGCTTCTTGAATATCTTTACGTATACGATTCACGTCATTGTTAATAGTTTCTTCTGTACGTTCATAATCACCGTTACCCGATGTACCTTCATTATAGGTAGTAAAGTTATCAGTAGTTGTTTCAGCTTCAGGTGTTCCAGTAGCGGCTGCCGCCCCTGTTCCAGAATATTGCTCAGTAATTCTTTGAGCACTAATGGCAATTCCTTCCATATTCTCTTCATCAACAGGTGTCACAAGATTTTCTTCGCGATTTTCCTTCTTGAAGTCAATATCCGTAGTGACAGAAACCATTACTTTATCTTGGCCCATCAACGTACCAAGCATATTTTGCACTTGACGTTGTAGATCACGTTCGACTAACTTTTTCATTTGTAATTGACCTTCAGCCGTTGCTGTAGATGTTCCATCTGTTGTGGCTGCATTCAAGTCAAAGTACTCTGAGAATTGGTTAGAGATTACGATGTTCTCAGTTTTTAAATTCGGAATACTTTTTGACACCAAATTATACATAGTTGTAATTTGCTGCTCTGTAAATTTATATCCTGGATCTGTATTTAATACGATAGATGCAGTTGCATCCTCTTTCACATCTGTTACGAAGACCCCTTCTTCAGGGACAGTAATCATTACCTTTGCATCTTTAACGCCTTCAAGGTTTCTAAAAAGCTTAGCAATTTCAGTTTCAGTGGCTGCTTTTTTTAATAGATTAAATTCGTTATCTGTCATCCCAAACCCTGAACTGTTTGCAAATGAGTAATCAATCGTACCCGTTTGTGGATATCCTTCTGATGCTAATTGCACTAATAAGGAGTCAACTTGCTCCTCAGGCACTAAAATAGATGTTCCGCCTGGCGCAATTTGATATGTTACACCTTGTGAATCCAGTGCTTCCTTTACTTGTCCAATTTCTCTTGTAGATAAATCTTTATAAAGTGGAACATATGTAGTTTTTGAAGCGAAAAACGTTACAATTGCAGCAAGAGCGATGACGCCTATCAAGGAGCCAATCATAACTATTTTTTGCTTTTTACTTCGACTTTTCCAAAATTGACTGGTGTCGTTTTTTATTTTCGTCAATCGTTCATTCATTATGAATCCTCCGGTTATAGTGAATAACCTAGCCATCAATAATTTGCGAACTTCAAGAGCCCACCATTTAGGTAGTCATTAATCTGCATTGAGAGGGGCTCTCCCCCCTCAATAAAAGATTAAACGCTCATTCGCATTATTTCTTGGTAAGCTTCAATCACCTTATTGCGAACTTCAATTGTTGCGTTTAATGTAATGCTCGCCTTTTGTGAAGCAATCATTACCTCATGCAATTCCACATTTTCACCTTTAATTAGCTTTTGAGTAAAATTATCGGATGTGATTTGCTGGTCATTAACTTTGGCTATTGCCTCTTTTAACGAGTTCGCGAAGCTTTGTTGGGCTTCATAAGGTGTCGTATTAAGTTTATTTGTTTCATTTACAACCTGAGTAGGTGTCATTAGCGAAACGGACGAAATTGTCATTATGTATCTTCCTTTCTTCTTATTTATTTACCAATCTCTAATGCCTTTGTAAGCATAGATTTATTTGCGTTAAATACTGTTACGTTTGCCTCGTAAGAACGAGTGGCTGACATTAAATCTACCATTTCTTTTAATGGGTCGACATTCGGCAAATTGACATAACCATCTGCATTTGCATCTGGATGAGTTGGGTCATAAACAAGTTTGAAAGGTGTTTCTCGGTCTTCTGCAATACGAGTTACTTTCACACCATTACCAACACCGCTTTTGGCGTCTTTCCCAAGTGCTACATTCATAAACTTTGAAAATTGTCCTTCTTGTGCTGTAAACGTTACGGACTTCCGTCGATATGGCTCCCACTCCCCATTAACTTGACGAGCTCGAGTTGTATCCATGTTTGCCATATTAGAAGAAATAACATCCATGCGTAAGCGTTGTGCAGTTAAAGCTGAGGCAGTGGTATTCATCCCATGGAAAATAGACATCTATTACTTACCTCCTTTAATAACTGTGTTTAATGTGTTTAATTTCCCGTTTACACGATCAATTAAAGCATTGTAGTAAATTTGATTTTCTGCTAATTTTGCCTGTTCAGCATCCATATCTACTGCGTTGCCATTATTTCGGTATCGTAGATTTTCTATATTATTGACACCAGGTGTAGATTGTCGAATTGTGAAATCATAATGTCTATTGTCAGTTCGATAGGCAGAAATAGAGATATCCTTTTGTTCCGCCAACATATCCTTAAAACTAACATTTTTCGCCTTATAATTAGGTGTATCGACATTCGCAATATTGTTTGCGATTGTTTTATGATTCAAAGTCGCATAGGAAAGTCCATTTTCCAAGCTACTAATAGTTCCTCCAAATAAATTCAAAACTGTTCACCTCAATTTATTAAATTCTATGTACTTGTTAATATATTCAATAATACAATTGTAATTAAGATGCTACCTAGTGTCTATTGTCTTTTGTCACTTTTTAATAGTATATACGCCCTATTTTTTTAACGTCTCAACCGGGACAATACTTCTGCATCCCTTGTAGCTCTAGGCTTCATGAAAGGTTGGTTAACATCTAGTTATTTTACACTATTTCGACAGTGTTTACGATTTTAGTATTAAATTTGCCTTTTTATGAGCTTTATCGCCTTTTAAAATGAAATTAATTTAAGGTTCCA
Organism: Lysinibacillus sp. GW823-FHT06C08; assembly: GCF_058795135.1. Classification (NCBI taxonomy): domain Bacteria; kingdom Bacillati; phylum Bacillota; class Bacilli; order Caryophanales; family Bacillaceae; genus Lysinibacillus; species Lysinibacillus sp. GW823-FHT06C08. The sequence goes on along the minus strand of NZ_JBXAHN010000001.1, from coordinate 802,445 downwards.
TTTTACTAGTTCGACAAATGGCTGAATATTCTAATATAGACAATTAACAGTTTATTCACCATTATTCTAAAGTATCACATATTTCATTTTTATATGCTAATTGTAGTGACAATTTTATGAACGACATTAGGATAAAAGAAACAAAAAACATCAATATTCTCCAAATTTGTATTTATACAAAAAATAACAATCAATTACATCGCTAAATATCTAGTGAAATGCATACAAAAAGGCGCCTAGTTTTACCTAGACGCCTTCATTATCTTCTTCAAGAAGAATTATTTCATTTTAATTTCAGCTAATGCATTTAAGAACTTATCATTTAACACTTTAATATAAGTTCCTTTCATACCTAGAGAGCGAGACTCAATAACACCCGCTGACTCCAGTTTACGTAATGCATTGACGATCACTGAGCGTGTAATTCCCACTCGGTCTGCAATTTTAGAGGCAACCAGTAAACCTTCGTTACCATCAAGCTCTTCAAAGATATGCTCAATAGCTTCTAATTCACTGTAAGAAAGTGAGTTTATGGCCATTTGCACAACCGCTTTGCTACGAGCTTCCTCTTCGATTTCTTCAGACTTTTCACGTAAAATCTCCATGCCAACTACTGTTGCGCCATACTCTGCAAGAATTAAATCATCATCTTCAAATTGAGAAGATAAACGTGCAAGGATTAATGTTCCTAAACGTTCACCACCACCAACGATTGGTACAATTGTTGTTAATGCGTTTTGGAAAAGATCTTTGTTTTCCACAGGGAAAGCAGTATGTTCGTTATGGATATCTAAATTAGAAGATGTTTCTGAGATTGTAAATAAGCTATGTGTGTATTCTTCAGGGAATTGTCTCTCTTCAAACATTTTTTTCATACGCTCATTTTCAATTTGTTGGTGAATTGAAATACCTAATAATTTACCTTTACGGCTTAAAATATAGACATTACTATCAATAATATCTCCTAGTGTATCAGCCATTTCCTTAAAGTTTACAGGCTTACCAGCAGAAGCTTGTAGCATTGAGTTAATTTTACGTGTTTTTCCTAATAAATTCATTATATGTTCCTCCTATAAATAATCCGAAGAGTATTCACTTAATATTCTAAAGTTTTTTACTACTGAATGATACTGATCAGCTTTATCTTACAATATAAACTGTGACAAATCTTTGTTTTTTACAATACCTGCGAGTTTTTGATCTACATAAGCTGCGTTGATCGGTATACTCGCTGGTGCAATTTCAGCTGCTTCAAACGACAGCTCTTCTAGTAAACGTTCTAAAATCGTGTGCAAACGGCGAGCTCCGATATTATCTGTTTCCTGATTAACCTCTGTGGCTATTTCCGCAATACGTTCAATGGCATCAGATGTGAAATTGATTTCCACACCTTCCGTTTCTAGCAATGCCTTATACTGCAAAATGAGCGATTGATCTGGTTCTTGTAAAATACGGACAAAATCTTGTTTTGTTAATTTTTCAAGCTCTACACGAATTGGGAAACGACCTTGCAATTCCGGAATCAAATCTGAAGGCTTCGACATATGGAACGCTCCTGCAGCTATAAATAGCATGTAATCCGTTTTCACAGCACCATACTTCGTAGTTACAGTTGAACCTTCTACTATTGGTAATATGTCTCGTTGTACACCCTCACGAGATACATTGGCAGAAGAATTTCCTTCTTTACTAGCTATTTTATCGATTTCATCAATAAAAATAATACCAGTTTGCTCCGCTCTAACAATTGACTCCTGTGCCACTTCATCTGCATCTATCAACTTATTTGCTTCTTCTATTGTTAAAATACGACGTGCATCCTTTACCTGCACACGGCGTTTTTTCTGTTTTTTAGGCATTAAGCTAGATAGCATATCTTGCATACCATTATTGGCGGACATATCCATTCCCGTGCCTTGTAATGCATCAAAAATGGATGGAGTTTGTTCTGTTACCTCAACCGTAATCCATTCATTTTCCAATTTACCATTTCGTAAATCAATAGCAATTTGTGCACGTTTAGAGCGTACTTCTGTTTCCTCAGACGACGTATCGTCCGTTGAAGTTTGTTCTTTCCCACCAAATAACATTTCGAATGGATTTTGCATGCTCTGTTTCTTACGCAATGACGGGACTAAAAGTTTCACAATCGCTTCATTTGCTAATTGCTCTGCTTGTTCCTTAACAGATTCCATCATTTCTTCTTTTACAAGACGGTGAGAAGCTTCTACTAAGTCACGGACCATTGATTCAACATCACGACCTACATAACCTACTTCAGTAAATTTTGTCGCTTCCACTTTTACAAAAGGTGCATTTGTAAGCTTCGCAATTCTTCTGGCAATTTCCGTTTTTCCGACACCAGTTGGCCCAATCATTAAGATATTTTTAGGAATAACTTCTGCCTTCATATCTTCATTTAGCAATGAACGACGATAGCGGTTTCGCAACGCAATGGCTACAGCTCGCTTAGCTTCATTTTGCCCAACAATATAACGATCTAAATGCTCAGTAATTTGTCTTGGCGTTAAATTTTTTTGCGTCATTAGCTCAGCGCCTCCACGATAATATTATGATTCGTAAATACACAGATTTCAGCAGCTGTTTCTAATGCTGCTTCAGCAATTTCACGAGCAGTCATCGTTTCACCTGCATATTTTTTTAATGCTCTACCCGCTGATAAAGCATAATTCCCACCAGAACCAATGGCTAAAATTCCATCATCAGGTTCAATGACTTCACCAGTACCAGAAACAAGTAGCAAAGTTGTTTTATCCATGACTAATAGCATCGCTTCTAATTGGCGCAGCATTTTATCTCCGCGCCATTGCTTGGCAACCTCTACTGCAGCACGTTGTAAATTACCGTTATATTCATTCAATTTGCCTTCGAACATCTCAAATAGTGTAAATGCATCTGCAACAGAGCCTGCAAAGCCTGCCAGAACCTGCCCATTAAACAGACGTCTGACCTTCTTCGCTGTACCTTTCATCACAACTGCATTTCCTAAAGTTACTTGACCATCACCAGCCATGGCACAGCCTCCGTTATGATGAACTGCAAATATCGTAGTCGCATGAATTTGTCCCATCTGCTTTCCTCCTTAACTCTATTATGCCCTTGGATGAGCATTCATATATGTTTGACGTAGGTGCTCTTTTGTTACATGTGTGTAAACCTGTGTAGAAGATAAATGCGAATGGCCTAATAACTCCTGCACCGTTCGCAAATCCGCGCCATTGTTTAATAAATGTGTTGCAAAAGTATGGCGAAGCATGTGTGGGTAAATTTTCGTATGGAGTGAGGCCTTGTCAATCATTTCGTTTAAAACATGACGTACCCCTCGTGGAGTAAGTTCCCCACCTCGCATATTGACAAACAATTGCTGATGATTAGTCTTTTTCATCAATCTAGGACGAGCCTGCTCTATGTAGTCCAGCATTGCTAAACTCGCAAATTGACCGAATGGGATAATTCGTTCTTTCCGACCTTTTCCCATAACTCGTATGATGGAATAATGAAAATCTACATCCTTAACTTGAATGGAAGTCAGCTCACTTACACGAATACCTGTCGCATATAACAGCTCTAATATAGCCATATTTCTCAATGATTTCAAATCATCCCCGGTATTCGCATCAAATAACTGCATCAATTCTTCTTCATAGAAGAAATTTGGTAAACGAGATTCTTTTTTTGGATGATAAAGAGAACGAAATGCCCCATCATCAAATCCATACTGTCTATTTAGAAAGCGGAAGAAGGAGCGTATTGAGGATATTTTTCTAGAAATAGAAGCCCTTGCTCTTTTTTCGTCGTACAACTTTGTTACATAAAGACGTGCATGTATATATTCAACACTCGCTAAATCATGAATTCCTTCCCCTTGTAAGAAGGCCAAAAAATCCAGCAGGTCTGATTCATATTCTCGCACTGTATGAACAGAGAAGTTCTTTTCAACTTGGATATAAAGCATGAACTGTTCGAGTGCATCTTGGGACGAAACTAACATAGAAAGATTCACCACCAATAATTTATTAATAATTTTCTCAAATGACTGACACTTGTAATATAACGGATAAATAATTCTTTGTCATCTCTTACAAGTTTGTATCGTAAACCATCATTAATAAACATACATATTGACACTATACCTATCTTTGTAAGATAGCAAGTGTAATTAGTTATATTTTGAGAAAATCTCCATACAAAATAATAAAACATGTCTAAGCAAGCATTTTATCTACAAAAAGAAAAAGCCTCTAAGAGTATAACAACTTTTAGAGGCTTTTGGCAATTAAATTGTTTGTGAATTCACAAAATTGTGAATTGTGCTTATTGCGCGTGTTGCATGCATTTCAGCGCGCTCTGGTTTTGAACGGCGACCAGGTGGTAATTCAGGGAAAATACCAAAGTTAACGTTCATTGGCTGGAAGTTTTTCGATTGCGCTTCTGTTATATAACGCGCCATACTTCCTAACGCCGTTTCGAATGGGAAAATGATTGGCTCATGTCCCAATGCTAAACGAGCTGCATTTATTCCAGCTATTAATCCACTTCCAGCTGATTCAACATACCCTTCAACACCTGTCATTTGACCGGCAAAGAAAATATTCTTTTGTTCACGAAGTTGGTATGTTTTTTCTAACACTTTTGGTGAATTAATAAAGGTATTTCGGTGCATAACACCATAACGTACAATTTCCACGTTCTCTAATCCTGGAATTAGCTGCAATACTTCTTTTTGAGGACCCCATTTTAGATGTGTTTGGAAGCCAACAATATTATAAAGAGTACCAGCAGCGTCATCCTGGCGAAGTTGTACTACGGCATATGGACGTTTCCCTGTTTTCGGATCTTCTAGTCCGACTGGCTTCATTGGGCCAAATAGCATTGTTTTCTCTCCACGAGCTGCCATAACTTCGATTGGCATGCAGCCCTCAAAGTAGATTTCTTTCTCGAATTCTTTTAAAGGCACTACTTCTGCTTCGATTAATGCTTGACGGAAACGATCAAACTCCTCTTTCGTCATTGGGCAGTTTAAATAAGCTGCTTCTCCCTTATCATAACGAGATTTTAAATAAACCTTATCCATATCTATACTATCTTTTTCAATAATTGGTGCAGCAGCATCATAAAAGTATAAATAATCCAGACCTGTTAAACCTTGAATTTTTTCAGCCAAAGCTTTCGAAGTTAAAGGACCTGTAGCAATAACTGTTATACCTTCAGGAATTTCTGTCACTTCTCCGTGAATAACCTCCACCAATGGATGATTTTTCACTGCCTCTGTCACATAACCTGCAAACTCATGACGGTCTACTGCTAATGCTCCTCCAGCTGGTACAGAACATTGGTCTGCTGCCTTTAAAATGACAGAATCAAAAATACGCATTTCTTCCTTAATAACACCTACAGCATTTGTTAAGCCATTTGCACGTAGCGAGTTAGAACAAACAAGCTCTGCAAATTTATCTGTATGGTGTGCAGGCGTTTGCTTTACGGGACGCATTTCATACAGTCTTACTTTCACACCGCGTTTTGCTATTTGCCAAGCTGCTTCACTACCTGCCAGGCCCGCTCCTATTACATTTACTACTTGTTCAGTCATGATTTTACCATCTTCCTATCATTGTGTTGGTGCTTCTTCATAGTCACATTTTGTACATTGAATTTGGACACCTTTTTTAATCTTTTTCTCTACTAATAATGCACTACATTTCGGACATGGTCTACTAATTGGTTTGTCCCAAGACACAAATTCACATTCCGGATATTGATTACAACCGTAGAATAGACGCTTCGTTTTACTTTTACGCTCCACAATTTCGCCTGTTTCACACGATGGACATTTTACACCAATAGGTTTCATAATAGCTTTTGTATTTCTGCAATCCGGGAAATTCGAGCAAGCCATAAATTTACCATATCGCCCTAGCTTATAGACCATTGGTGATCCACAAAGCTCACAATCTTCTCCAGCTGGCTCATCTTTTATTACTACTTTCTCCATTGCCTCGTCTGCATGTTTAACATGGACTTCAAAGTCTTTATAAAACTCTTCCACAATATTCTTCCATTGACGACTACCTTCTTCAATATCATCTAAATCTTGTTCCATTTGTGCAGTGAATTCGATATTGATGATATCAGGGAAAAATTCTAGTACGAGTTGGTGTACGATTTCGCCTAGCTCTGTTGGCATAAAGCGTTTTGCATCTAACACAACATAGCCACGGCGCTGAATTGTATCGAGGGTCGGTGCATATGTGGATGGGCGACCTATACCTAATTCTTCCATCGTTTTAACAAGTCGCGCCTCTGAATAGCGTGGTGGTGGCTGTGTAAAATGCTGCTTAGGTTCAATTTCAAGCGATTTTACTTGATCACCAATTTCCATCTCAGGTAAAAGCTTTGTCGTTTCCTCTGTTTGATCGTCGGTACCTTCGATATAAAGCTTCATAAAACCTGCAAATTTAACTTGTGAGCCGTTCGCACGGAATAAAACATCACCATTTTGAAGATCTACCGCCACAGTATCAAGTATAGCCGGAGCCATTTGACTTGCAATAAAGCGCTCCCAAATCAAGCGATATAAACGTAACTGATCACGACTAAGGACTGCCTTTAATTCCTCTGGTGATCTCATCGTACTTGTTGGACGAATTGCCTCATGGGCGTCCTGCGCATTTGAAGCCTTTTTCGTCTGCTTTATTTCTGTTGCAATATACTCTTTTCCATACTTTGACTCGATGAAAGAAACCGCTTCTGTTTTTGCCGTTTCAGAAATACGTGTGGAATCGGTACGCATATAAGTGATTAAACCGACTGTTCCCTCTTTTTTACCAATATCAATACCTTCATATAATTGCTGTGCAAGCATCATCGTCTTCTTTGCTCGGAAATTTAATTTTCGCGCTGCTTCTTGTTGTAACGAAGAAGTTGTAAAGGCTGGTGCAGCATTTCGTTTACGCTCTTTTTTAGAAACATTAACAACATTAAAGTTTGTCCCTTTAACACCTTTTAAAACGGTCTTTACTTGTTCCTCATTTGTTAGCTTAATTTTTTCTTTGCCATTTCCATAGTAAAGTGCATCAAACGATTTTTTTCCTTTTTCAAAAGTACCTTCAATCGTCCAATATTCTTCTGGTTGGAAGTTTTTAATTTCATTTTCTCGATCAATAATCATGCGCAGCGCTACTGATTGTACACGGCCTGCTGATAAACCCTTCTTCACCTTTTTCCAAAGAATTGGGCTAATGTTATAGCCAACAAGTCTATCTAATATACGTCTTGTTTGCTGTGCATCTACTAAATCCATGTTAATAGGACGTGGGTTTTTAAAAGACTCAATAATCGCATCTTTCGTAATTTCGTTAAATACAACTCGACAATCCGAGTTAATATCGATATTTAATGCAGTCGCAAGGTGCCAAGCAATCGCTTCTCCCTCGCGGTCTGGATCGGCCGCTAGATAGACTTTCTTCACTTTTTTAGCCGCAGATTTTAATTCCTGTAAAACAGGTCCTTTACCACGAATCGTAATGTATTTAGGTTCAAAGTTATTTTCCGCACTCACACCCATTTGGCTACGTGGAAGATCTCGTACATGTCCAACTGATGCTTTCACCTTATATTTTTTGCCTAAATAACGTTCAATTGTTTTTGCTTTTGCTGGTGATTCTACAATCACTAAATAATCCGCCATCTATGTCTCCCCCTTAGCGAGGTCTTTTACTAAATTTTTAAGTTACCTGTTGCAAAATGTATAACAGATTTTAAGATAATGCAACTTTTTTTCAATTTTTGTTAGAAAACAGGTCCAGTGTTTCAACGATTTGATGACCATTTATTACTGGAATTGCTCCATCCACAAGTAATTGATTGGTCCCCTTGGACTGTGTTGCATCAATAGGTCCCGGTACTACAAATACATCCTTCCCTTGCTCTAATGCAAGTTCTGTTGTAATAAGCGTACCACTTTTTAACGCTGCTTCTGTCACAACTAACGCTTGAGCTAAACCACTAATGATTCGATTACGCATTGGGAAATGCCATTTTTCGGGTTTCATATATGGAGGATACTCAGTTATTAATAACTGTTGATTAGCCATTTCCTTCGCCAATATTTGGTTTTCTTTTGGATAGAGATAATTAAAACCATGCCCAAGCACAGCCATTGTGTGCCCACCCATATCGATTGTTGCCCTATGTGCCATTGTATCAGCGCCTCTAGCTAGCCCGCTTACGACCGTATACCCCCATTGAACTAGTGATGGGACAATTAGGTCTAATGCTCTTTTCGAATACGCTGTAGCCTTCCTAGAGCCTATAATAGCTATCTGTTTCTTGTTTGTTAACAGGGAATACTGACCTTTCACATACAATACAGTAGGAGGACTGGATATTTCAAATAATTGCGCCGGGAAATAAGGATGATAAAAAGGTATGGGGAAAATATTGGCCCGTGCATAGGCCTCTTCAAATGGGATTGTCATAATTTGTCGAAAGTTTCGAGAAATTTGCAATGCTTTATGTGACGATATTTGTAAAAAATTTGCGATTTCATCATAATGAGCTTCTTCAAAAGTGTTTAAAACGTTCACTGGGGACAATAATCGTTGAAGTTTTTGAAGAGGTAAAGGATATACATAATGCAAAGCTAGTAATCTCTGTGTATCAACTGCAAGGATCATTCTATAAACCTCCTTTATAATAGAAGAAAGTAAATGACCGCATGATGATTTGAACACAACTTCGTGATGTAATTTTCAATACAGTAAATAGGAAATTGTTTAATGAAGGGAGATAAACAGTGTATAAATAAGGAAAAAGATGTAGCAACTATGTGCTACATCTTCCATTTTAATGGGTTTTACACTTTTCGTATAGCCCTTTTTCTTTAATTACTTTAATCAGTGTTTCACCAATAACAGATGGTGTTTCTGCTACTTCAATGCCTGCCGCATTCATAGCTTTAATTTTCTCTGCAGCTGTTCCTTTACCACCAGAAATGATAGCACCTGCGTGCCCCATACGTTTGCCTGGAGGTGCAGTTTGTCCACCAATAAAGCCAACGACAGGTTTCGTCATATTCGCTTGAATCCATGCAGCTGCTTCTTCCTCAGCTGTACCACCGATTTCACCAATCATAACTACTGCATACGTTTCTGGGTCATTATTAAACGCTTCAAGAACATCGATGAAGTTAGTACCATTTACAGGGTCTCCACCGATCCCAACAGCTGTTGTTTGACCAATGCCAGCTTGTGTTAATTGATGTACTGCTTCATAAGTTAATGTACCAGAACGAGATACAACTCCTACATGGCCTTTTGTATGGATATAACCAGGCATAATACCGATTTTACATTCATCAGCTGTAATAACACCTGGACAGTTTGGACCTACTAGGCGAGTCTTTTTGCCTTCCATGTAACGTTTAACCTTCACCATATCAAGAACAGGAATATGTTCAGTAATACAGATTGTTAATTCTAATTCAGCATCAACAGCTTCTAAAATAGCATCTGCTGCAAATGGAGCAGGAACGTAGATAACTGAAGTTGTCGCGCCTGTTGCAGCTACAGCTTCTGCCACTGTATTGAAAACAGGAACTCCTTCGATTTCAAGTCCACCTTTACCTGGTGTTACACCTGCTACGATTTTAGTACCATACTCAAGCATTTGCTTCGTATGGAAAAGAGCTGTTTCGCCCGTAATCCCTTGTACAATTACCTTCGTATCTTTGTTAATAAATACAGCCATTGTTCTCCCTGCCTTCCTTAGCCTACTAGTCCCACAATTTTTTGTGCACCGTCAGCCATTGAATCAGCTGCAACGATGTTTAAACCAGATGCATTTAAAATTTCTTTTCCAAGTTCTACATTTGTACCTTCTAAACGTACAACTAGTGGCACAGCTAAACCGATTTCTTTAGCAGCTGTCACAACGCCTTCAGCGATAATGTTACATTTCATAATTCCGCCAAAAATGTTTACAAAAATGCCTTTTACATGTGGATCAGAAAGGATAATTTTGAAAGCTTCTGTTACTTTTTCAGCTGTTGCACCGCCCCCTACATCAAGGAAGTTGGCCGGGCTACCGCCGTAGTAGCTAATTGTGTCCATAGTCGCCATAGCAAGACCAGCACCATTAACCATACAGCCAATGTTACCATCTAAAGAAATATAGCTTAAATCATATTTTGACGCTTCAATTTCTTTTGGATCTTCTTCATCGAAATCGCGTAATTCGACAATATCTTTATGTCGGTATAATGCATTCGCATCAAAATTGAACTTAGCATCTAGTGCCACTACATCGCCTTGTCCAGTTACTACAAGTGGATTAATTTCAACAATTGATGCATCTTTGTCGATAAATGCTTGATATAAACCTAACATTAATTTAACAGCTTTCCCTACAAGGTTTGCTGGAATATTCATATTAAACGCCATACGACGTGCTTGGAAACTTGTTAATCCAACAACTGGATCAACTACTTCTTTGAAGATTTTTTCCGGATTTGTTTCCGCTACTTCTTCAATATCCATACCGCCTTCTTCAGATCCCATCATTGTTACGCGGGAAGTTGCACGGTCTAAAACTAAACTTAAATAGTATTCTTTTTGGATATCAGAACCTTCTTCAATGTACAAGCGTTTTACTTCTTTTCCCTCAGGACCTGTTTGATGAGTCACTAAAATTTTCCCTAATAATTCTTTTGCGTACGTACGTACCTCGTCAAGGTTTTTAGCGATTTTTACACCACCGGCTTTACCGCGTCCACCTGCATGAATTTGCGCCTTGACTACAGTTACATTAGAGCCAAGTTCCTTCGCTACTTTCACTGCTTCATCAGGGGAAAAAGCAACTTTTCCGTTTGGTACAGCTACACCATATTTTCTCAGAATCTCTTTCCCTTGATATTCATGGATATTCATAATACATCCTCCCATCAAACATTTGCATAAAATTGTTTTACTAACATAGTCTATTCTAACGAAACATTCTGATAAAGTCTACACTTTGTCTTTTGTTCGAATTTTCTCTATTATTATGACGCATTCTTCTAATTTGTGTACTAAAACAGCTTGTAAAAATAATCAGAATACTTCATTTTTTCTATATTTTCGCGCATGCTCTTGATCTAAACGATATATAAAAGCAAATACCTCTGCCACAGCCTGATATAATTCCTCAGGAATGGACTCATTTAAATCTAATTGACCAAGCAGATGTACAAGGTTAGGATCCTCATAAATCGGCACATTATGCTCATTTGCTCTTGCCAAAATGTTCTCGGCAATTTTCCCTTTTCCCTTTGCTACAACAGTCGGACTATCGAATTGACCGAGTTTATAAGTTAGCGCAATTGCCTCTTTACGGGTAAATTTTTCTTCGCTCATACGCGGATATCCACCCCACTCTGTTCCTCTTGCTGTTCTACTACAGGACTATTTTTGACCGCCTGGCCCTTTTCAAATTGTTTCATAAAAACGCCTGATAGTTGATAATTTTTTTCTGCCAACCCTACTTTTAATGCTGCCTTTAGTGGTTCTGCAATCGATTGAATCTCCAAATGTTCATTAAAGACCGTTACTGTAACTACTCGATTTTGAACCTGCATATCAATGACCGTTTCTTGCATGGATGCCATTTGTAAATAAAATAATACCCTCGCATAGTTGGCATCAATTTTACCATCATCTTTCATGCGACCATTCCATTGCAATGTAGCATCCATTCTCTTACCGAAAAATTCTAGCGGAACTTGCATAATCAGTTGATGTTGGTGTCCATTTTCGCCTGATGATAGCTGCATCCCATTCATTCGTGTCATTAACATTTCTGCCGCTTCCTTCAATTGCGGTGTCATATTAGTTTCCTGCAATAATGTATGAAGCTGCGGTTTTAATTGATGTGCAATCATTTGTAAATCCGCTGATTTGTTTCCGAGTGTCGCCTCATAGCTAATCCCTAAATTTTTTAACACTGTTTTCATCGCATGCTCCATTGCCTTACTATCCATCGAATTTTGTACAAGAGCGTCTGCTTGTGTCACTATTTGTTGAATGAGGGGCTGTGAAGAAGCGATGCTATTTTTTACAAGATTACGCATAAAGGCTTCATTTTGTAAGGGAGAAGCTACCTCTTGCTTCAATAAAGACAGTAGATGATCTTTTACTGACAGTCCTTTTATGTCCTGTGTAAATAAATGATTGGACGTATTTTGAGAAAAGGCTTTTAATAATTGATCCTGCATTTGTTTAGCAAAAATATCTACTGTTTGCTTTGTGACAGGTAACTGATTAAAACGATCAATTAGCTGATTAATCTGTTGCTTTTGATCATTTGTTAAAAATTGTTGATTTGTTGTCCAAGATTTAAGTTGCTCGATCAGCTGAGCGGCATTTTCAGGCTTCGTTGTTAGGATAGTCTGAACGACTTGACCCGCTTGCTGCATTTGCTGAGAAGCTTTTCCCTCGTTCATACTTGACCAATTTTGCAATGTTGCCTGATTCGGAATTATCCCCGACTCCTTTAAGATCGACAAGGCTTGCATTTTTTCACTAGTTGTAGCAGCATTATTTGTTAAACTTTCTAGAACTTTTGCAAGAACCACGCTACCTGTTTCTACTTCAAATGGCTTTGTAATTGCTTGTACTTGCTGCATTAAATTTTGTTTAAGCTGTTCAGGCAAGGCTGTATCTTTTGCTAGAAGCTGTGCAAAGTTTTCCATAATAGCCGCCATACCAGAAGTCTTTTGTCCACTCATTAGCGCTTGAAACACTTCATTAGTCATTGGCATTTTAAGCTCTATCATTTTTTGAATCGTTTGCAAAGCATCCATTTTAGATATACCCTCTGGTAATGCCTTTAACCACATTTCAGCTTGTAAAAGTTGATCTTTTGAAATTGGTAGCTCTGCCTTCATAAAATGTCCTAATAATTGCTGCATCTCTGCTGACTTAGGTAAATTCATAGACTCTAATAGCTGATTAATTTGTTGGCTTGGTGAAGTGGTTGGCGTCATCGGTCCTGACACCACTTTCAATTCTGCTTGTGGATCTGTTCCTGTTACCTGAAAAAAATGGGCATCTCCAGCTTTTAATGGAACTTCAAGTTTAGCGATAAATTTTTGATTTCCTACTTGTATCTCCGCCATTTGATCTGGGTATAATTTCTTAATCGTTCCATGAAATACTTGTCCCTGTTTTAAGGCCAGTGGCTGATTATTTGCAGTTATTGGGTTTTGTTGCATCTGGATCGGATTAAATGATGTGGCTGTCATATATATACTCCTTTCATCAATTACTCCTTCGGTAATTGGTGTTAACGTATTATTCAAACATGGATTTAACCGGCTCAAACGATTTACGATGGTGAATCGTTGGTCCGTATTCTTCTAGTGCTTTTAAATGCTGCTTTGTACCGTAGCCAGCATGTTGTGCAAAACCATACATAGGAAAATCTTTATCTAATTGTTCCATATAATCATCTCGGGCTGTTTTAGCTAGAATGGAGGCTGCTGCTATTGCTAAGCTTTTGGCATCTCCTTTAATGATGGAATCCTGAGGGATAGCCATAGGTAATGTCATGGCATCTACTAAAACATAATCTGGTTTTCTCGATAACGATTCCACACTTGCCTTCATAGATTGTTTGGTCGCCTCATAAATATTAAGCTCGTCTATTTGTTGAGCCGGTTGGAAGTGAATAAAATAACTAATTGCATGTTCTTTAATTAAAGCGGCAAAGGCATTTCGTTTATCCTTCGATAATTGCTTAGAATCATTCAAACCAACTAGAGCCTCACTATTTGTTGGCAAAATTACAGCCGCTGTAACGACTGGCCCAGCAAGAGGACCACGCCCCGCTTCATCGACACCTGCAATTAAAGCATCTATTCCCCCATAACTTAAATCAAATGCCACTTTTGCTTGATGTTCCTGAAGTAATTGGCGCCTTTTTTCTTGTTTCTTTTGCCAAGAAACCCAAGCCTTTTGTACACCTACTCGTTCATCTTCTGCAATACCTGACATCCACTCTTGCCATTCTTCCGCATCTTTTAATGCTACTGTAATTTCTTTAATACTTCTCATTTCTTACTCCTTCTTGCCTCTACTTATTAAACCTATATATCCATTTCAGTCATTATGTAGCTTCATTTTTTTCCTCTATATAATTATTATCGGTAGGAAAATTCATTCCTAAAAGAAAAACTGTCACAAAGAGGGTGTGACAGTTTCCAATACTTTTTATTGTTCTGATTCTTTTTCTAGTTGTTCATCCACAAAATCAAATGTTAAGTTGCCTAATTGCAAGCCTCGAATATCTCGAACGATTAGTTGAGCTACTTGATCATAATCAATTTCTCCACCTGCACCAAACACGCGACGAAGTTTCCCAATATGGTCAAAGGTTTCAACCAAATCTTCATGGACGAATTCAAAGCCGTAACGCTCCTCCATACGCTTTGGATAATGAACGGATAAGAAACGTAAGCCGTATACTGCTAAGTCTTCCATGTTTGTGATGGTGTCTTTAATAGCTCCTGTTAAAGCTAATTTAAAGCCCACTTCTTGATCTTCAAATTTTGGCCATAAAATCCCTGGCGTATCTAATAGCTCAAGTTCTTTCCCGACCTTAATCCATTGCTGTGCCTTTGTTACACCCGGTGTATTTCCCGTTTTAGCAATATTTTTTTTCGCCAAGCGATTAATCAGTGTTGATTTCCCAACATTTGGAATACCAACAATCATTGCACGAATAGCTCGAGGCTTCATCCCTTTTGCTTTCATGCGATCAAACTTTTCTTTTAATATTTCCTGCGCTGCCTTTGTTACTTGTTGTAAGCCTTTACCCTCAAGGGAGTTAATGGCTACTGCTTTATGACCACGCTGTGCAAAATAATCTACCCATTTGCGTGTTTCTTGCTCGTCTGCCATATCCGCCTTATTCAAAATTAAAAGACGTGGTTTTTGATTAATGACTTCATCTATCATTGGATTACGAGACGATAAAGGTAAACGGGCGTCTATTAACTCAAATATAATATCAACAAGCTTTAATTTTTCTGTTACTTCACGTCGGGCCTTTGCCATATGCCCGGGAAACCATTGAATTGTCACTGCTTTGCCTCCTAAATTAAAAGAAAAAGGGAGTTCATAAACGCTCCCTTTCTTGCATTACTTTACAATTTTTATGTCATTAAACGGCCAGAAAATCAAACTTGTATTGCCGATGATTTCCTTTTGATCTACAAGACCAATATGTCGACTGTCTTTACTATTTCGTCGATTATCCCCCATGACAAAAACATACCCCTTTGGAATCTCATCTAATGAAACATCGATGTCTTTTAAGGTAAAGTCTTCTGTTAATGTTCCCCCTGCGATTTGAGCTTTATAAGCATCTAAATAGGGCTCATCAATTGGCTCACCGTTGATATATAATTGATCGTCTTTATATTCCAGTGAATCCCCTGGCAATCCAATTACACGTTTAATGTAATTTTTTTGTTCAGGCGCATGAAACACAACAATATCAAAGCGTTTCGGTTCACCTATTTTATAACCAATTTTATTCACAATCATGCGGTCGCCATCTTCAAGGGTTGGCATCATGGACTCACCATCAACTGCAATTGGTGTAAATAAAAAATATCGTATGATTGCAGCAATCGCAAATGCAATTAATAGCGCTTTTGTCCATTCCCATAATTCATTCTTTTCTTTCACCTGTTTTTCCATTGAGAAATGCCCCCTTGTCTAACACTATTTTAGTTGATAGGGAATTAAGATGACAAGCAAAAAGAAAAGGAGCTTGCGTACAAGCCCCTCACTTTTAAGTCATAATTATCGAATTTCTTTAATACGAGCAGCTTTACCACGTAGGTTACGTAGGTAGTAAAGTTTAGCACGACGTACTTTACCACGACGTACAACTTCTAAGTTAGCGATTTTTGGTGTGTGTACAGGGAATGTACGCTCAACACCTACACCGTAAGAAATTTTACGAACTGTGAAAGTTTCGCTAATACCGCCACCACGACGTTTAATTACTACACCTTCGAAAAGCTGGATACGTTCACGAGTACCCTCTACTACTTTCACGTGTACCTTAACAGTATCACCAGGACGGAAAGCAGGTAGATCAGTGCGAAGTTGAGATTTTGTAATTTCTGTAATAATGTTTGACATTGTTTTCTCTCCTTAGACAGATGCTCTTGCACGCAATCTATGCCACAGCGGAACACCGTAATTCAGTACTTCACATAGAAGTACAGATTAAATGTTATCATAAATATACTAGGCAATCAAGCATCTTGTTGATTGTTTTTAAGTTTTTCTAAATACAATTTTTGCTTGTCAGTTAAAGGATAATCATCGAGTAAATCAGGACGACGTTCAAAGGTTCTTTTCAACGATTGCTCCTCACGCCATTGCTCAATTTTTGCGTGATTGCCCGATAATAAAACATCCGGCACCTTCATTCCTCGAAATTCTGCTGGTCGAGTATAATGAGGATGCTCTAAGAGACCCGTTGAAAAGGAATCTTGTATATGTGAATCTTCTTGGCCTAATACACCTGGTAATAGGCGTACAACACTATCGATAACCGTCATTGCTCCTAGTTCTCCACCTGTTAAAACGAAATCTCCAATAGAAATTTCATCTGTTACAAGGTGCTGGCGTATACGTTCATCATAGCCTTCATAGTGACCACATAAAAAGACTAATTCCTTCTCCTGTGATAATTCTTCTGCTTTTTTTTGGGTAAATCGTTCTCCCTGAGGGCACATTAAAATGATGCGTGGTTGTTTTCCTGCACAAATTGCTTCTACAGCGCTAAACATCGGCTCAGGCTTTAAAACCATGCCTGCTCCGCCGCCATATGGATAGTCGTCCACTTGATTGTGCTTATTCCCCGAAAATGTACGGATGTCGGTTACCTCTAGCTTGACCGCATTTTTTTCTTGAGCTTTCTTTAAAATAGAAGCCCCGAAAACACCTGAAAACATATCGGGAAAAAGACTCAGCACATGAATATTCATCATAATAAACCTTCCATTACGTGAATGACAATTTTCTTCTCTACCACATCAATATCTTTCACGATATCTTCTATATAAGGGATATAATGCTCTTTCTTCGAGCCTTTAACCACCCATACATCATTAGCACCTGTTTGTAGAATATCGTTCACAACGCCAATTGTTTCGCCTTCTTCAGAAACAACTGTACAACCTATAATCTCATGGAAAAAGAATTCATTTTCTTGAAGGAGATCGTCAGTCATTTGATCTTTTGTCACTTTTAACAAACCTTCTTTAAACGGCTCGACCAAATTGATGTTATTCATACCTTCAAATGTTAATAAAATAAAGTTTTTATGACGACGCACTGATTGAATCGTTACCCAAGTTGGTTTTTTATCGTCCTTTTTAAAGGCAGCAAGCTTATTCCCTACCGCAAAACGTTCTTTTTCAAAGTCTGTTGTCGATAATATACGCACCTCTCCTCGAATACCGTGTGTATTGACAATTCGACCTACATTAAACCATTCCATTCAACTATCACCTCATTAAAAACGTACTACTCTCTCCCATTGCATTCATTCTCTTACTCAAATTCACTTTGGAAGAATGTAGGTTCAGCTAAGACAATCAATTGTCTCGTCCATATTAATATAATCAATTGTCTCTAGCTGTAATCTTTGTTGCCCTGTTTGTCCAAAATAAAAAGAACAACTCTAGGCGAAATAAAGAAAAAAAGGAAGGAACCTACAAGCTCCCTCCTTCTTAGTCCAGATATTACGCTTCATGCTAAAGTCCACTTCGAACTCCTAAGCGACATGTAAACACACCTATCAGGACTCAATTGTACTCGTTGCAAGAGCGCGAAAATCTTTTCTATTAATCCAATATATCGACGTAGGTCTTCTTTTGATGGTGACTACCTGCCGCTGAATAAACAATTGTACGAATCGCTTTCGCTACTCGCCCTTGCTTGCCTATGACTTTCCCTCGATCCTCTGGATGAACAAAAAGTTTATAAACAATTCGATTTGCATTTTCATCCGTCTCAATACGAACTTCTTCTGGATAATCGACTAACGGTAAAACGATTGCTTCAATCAGCTGCTTCAAAGACGTCGCCCCCGATTATTTACTGAATTTTTGGTTATGGAATTTCTCCATGATACCTTGTTCTGAGAACAGGTTACGTACTGTATCTGATGGTTTTGCACCGTCAGCTAACCATTTAAGAGCTTTCTCTTCATCAATGTTTACAGTAGCTGGTTGAGTTAGTGGGTTGTAAGTACCAACTGTTTCGATTTGACGGCCGTCACGTGGTGAACGAGCGTCTGCAACTACGATACGATAGAAAGGAGATTTTTTAGCTCCCATACGTTTTAAGCGAATTTTAACTGCCATTTTAATAGCACCTCCGAATAAGTTTCACACAAGATAGTATATTATCAATGTTTAGGTTGTTTGTAAAGTGTTTTTTCTTAACACCTAAAAATTATTATTTAAACAATGAATCAAAGCCTGGTAATTTCATTTTTTTCTTGCCCTTACCACTAGCCATTCCAGTCATTTGCTTCATCATTTTTTTCATTTCATCAAATTGCTTGATCAGACGATTCACCTCTTGAATAGAAGTCCCTGAACCTTTAGAAATACGCTTTTTACGGCTACCATTAATTAATTCAGGATTCGTCTTTTCTGCAGGCGTCATCGAGTAAATAATCGCCTCTACACGTCCCATTTGCTTATCGTCAACTTTAACATTATCTAAGCCTTTGATTTTGTTTGCACCAGGGAGCATTTTTAAAATTTCATCTATAGGTCCCATTTTTTTAACTTGCTGCAATTGCTCCACGAAATCATCAAGTGTAAAGGTTTGAGTCTTGAATTTTTCTTCTAACTCTTTGGCTTTTGCTTCATCTACATTGGCTTGGGCCTTTTCGATCAGCGATAGAACGTCTCCCATACCTAAAATACGAGACGCCATACGCTCAGGATGGAAAGGTTCTAGCGCATCCATTTTCTCACCCATACCGACAAACTTAATTGGTTTCTGCGTTACAGAACGAATAGATAATGCTGCACCACCACGAGTATCACCATCAAGTTTTGTTAAGACAACCCCTGTAATACCAATAGCCTCATTAAAGCTTTCTGCTACGTTTACAGCATCTTGACCTGTCATTGCATCGACAACAAGGAAGACCTCATCTGGCTCTTTTAATGCGCGAATATCTTTTAATTCTTGCATCAAATCCTCATCGATATGCAAACGACCAGCCGTATCGATAATTACGACATCATGATGCTCTTCTTTCGCCTTTTCAATTGCCTGACGTGCAATCTCTACAGGGGAAATATCAGTGCCTAACGAAAAAACTGGTAATGAAAGTTGTTTACCTAATGTTTCTAATTGTTGAACAGCTGCTGGACGATAAACGTCGGCTGCTACTAACAATGGTTTACGATTATATTTTTTCCTTAGAACATTTGCCAATTTACCTGAAGTTGTCGTTTTCCCTGCCCCTTGGAGGCCGACCATCATAATAACAGTTGGAGGCTTCGTATTAAATTTAATTGGACTTTGCTCGCCACCCATTAATTCTGTTAATTCGTCTTGTACAATTTTAATAACTTGTTGACCGGGTGTTAAGCTTTGCATAACATCGACGCCAACAGCACGTTCACTAACCTTTTTTACAAATTCCTTGACTACTTTTAAGTTAACATCCGCCTCAATTAAAGCAAATCGGACTTCACGCATCATTTCTTTGACGTCTTGCTCCGATACTTTCCCTTTGCCCTTAATTTTTTGGATCGTTCCTTGGAGTCGTTCCGCTAATCCTTCAAAAGCCATTGCTTTCGCCTCCTAATCCCATTCTTTCAGCTGTTCGATAAGCACTAGCTGCTCTTCAGCCGTCATACTTTGTTCTGTTATCCCCATTGTTAGCTGTGAAAGCATTTGGGTACGTTGTTGAAATTTTTCAAGTAAACATAATTTTTCTTCATATTCCTCAAGCATTGCTTCTGTTCGACGAATATTATCGTAGACAGCTTGGCGTGATACACCATACGATTCAGCGATTTCACCTAGTGAGTGATCATCCAAATAGTATAGTTCCATATAACTTCTTTGCTTATCTGTTAATAATGCTTGATAAAAGTCGAAGAGAAAGTTCATGCGTGTTGTTTTTTCAAGTAGCATCGAATGTTTCTCCTCCCGCTATTTAGTCATTTGTATCATAACGAAAAGCGCCCGTCTGTGTCAAGGTAATCTCCTTGTCTAAAAGCCTAATTTACTTACTTTCGGGCAATTCTTGCCTGTAGCTAGTATGACTCTTTCCAACAAGTCAATTCAACTGATCACAGTCGAGCGTTTCTACTCCACTACACTCAGTGGATTGGTGCCACATTTCTTAAGTTAAACATCGAGAGGTTAACCTAAAATGAATGACTCATAAAAAAACAAAACAAACATTCATCCCCTCCGATACATGAAGGAGATGAATGCTAGATCAAGATAAAATGACACTGCCCATTTTACTGTTATTCTTCATTATTTTGTAATTCTTTATCTAAACCATCGGCAAATAATCCATAGACATATCGTTCTGCATCAAATGGCTGTAAATCGTCCATTTTCTCCCCAAGACCTACAAATTTCACAGGAATGTGTAATTTGTTACGGATTGCAAGTACAATACCGCCTTTAGCTGTACCGTCCAGCTTTGTTAAAACGATACCTGTCACATTCGTTGCTTCTTTAAATGTTTGTGCTTGAACAAGGGCATTTTGACCAGTTGTTGCATCTAACGCTAATAATACTTCATGTGGAGCACTTGGAATTTCACGGGAAATGACACGATGTACCTTTTCAAGCTCGTTCATTAAATTCACTTTGTTTTGTAAGCGTCCTGCTGTATCACAAATTAACACATCTGCTTTTCTGTTTTTCGCAGCACGAATTGCATCATACATAACTGCCGCTGGATCAGAGCCCTCAGATTGTTTAATAACCTCACAGCCTACACGATCTCCCCACACTTGTAATTGATCGATAGCACCTGCACGGAATGTATCACCCGCAGCTAAAACAACTGTTTTGCCTTGGGACTTGAGACGACGAGCGAGTTTACCAATTGTCGTTGTTTTCCCTACACCATTCACCCCAACAAATAGAATGACTGTCAGTTCACCATCAGGCTGCATATTTAATTCAATTAAATCATCTTCACCTTGCTCATAAATTTCTACAAGCTTTTCAGAAATTAAAGTTTGGATACCATTTGTATCTTTTATGTTTTTACGTTGTACCTCGAAACGTAATTTATCCATCAGTTCCATGACCGTTTCAAAACCAACATCGGCCTGTAATAAAAGATCCTCTAATTCCTCAAAGAAATCCTCATCCACTTTACGATAACGTGCAACAAGGTCGTTCACTTTTGATGTAAAGGAATTACGTGTTTTTTCAAGGCCCGCTTTAAATTTTTGCGTAATAGACCAAGCAGAAGGTTTTTTCTCCTCTGTTGGTTGTTCCTCAATAATTTGTACTTCTAGCTGCTCTTCTTCCTCTATTGGAGAAGGCGGCTCTAAATCCTTTGTACCTTCGATGTCCGAAGATTGTTCGGATTCTGTAGTATCTTCTATTGGTGAGAATTGCTCAGAAGGTTCTTCAACAACAGTCTCAGTAGTGGCAGGTTCACCGCCTTCTTCTAATTCCTGTGGATGAGAATCTAAATCATGTTCAATGGCTTCTAGTTTTTCTTCGTCCGCTGGATTCCCCATCAATTTATCTTTTATACGTTTAAAAAAGCTCATCCTTATTTGCTCCTTTGCTCCGCAAGTACGGGTTCGTCTTCTAATTTTACTGATACAAGTTTTGATACGCCTGACTCCTGCATAGTTATACCATACAGGACATCCGCTCCCTCCATCGTTCCTTTACGATGTGTAATGACAATGAATTGTGTTTCACCACTAAACTTCTTCAAATATTGGCTGTAGCGCACAACATTTGCTTCATCAAGGGCAGCCTCTACTTCATCGAGAATACAGAATGGGACAGGTCTTATATTTAAGATGGAGAATAATAAAGCGATCGCCGTTAGCGCACGTTCACCACCAGAAAGCAAACTTAAGTTTTGTAACTTTTTCCCTGGAGGCTGAGCAACAATGTCAATGCCTGTTTCTAGTAAATTCTGCGGATCAATTAGCACTAAATCGGCTTGCCCTCCACCAAATAATTCACGGAATACACGTTTAAATTGTTCGCGAATCGCATAGAACGTTTCGCTAAAGCGCATTGTCATTTCTTCATCCATTTCTTTAATGGCTTCATGCAATGTTTCTTGCGCCGCAAGTAGATCCTCTCGCTGTTCAGTTAAGAAAGTATGTCGTTCAAGCACTCTTTCATATTCTTCAATCGCGCCTAAATTAACAGGGCCTAGCTCTTCAATTGATTTTTTAAGCAATTTAACACGTCGACGTACAAATTCCTCATCTTCTATAGCCTGTGCTTCTTCTTCTGCCTCTTCAAATGTTAACTGATAATTCTCCTCGAGCTGAGCTGTGAAATTGTCCATTTCAAATTCAACACGATTTCGTTTCAACTCATTTGCACGTATCGCTTCAAGATACCCCTTATGGATACGTTGTAATTCCTTCAGCTGAGCCTCTAACGATGAAAGTTCATTCTGTTGCCCTACTTTTTCCTCTTTTTTCTGAGAAATTGTCTCTTGTAGCGCATCTCTTCTGTTCTTCCATGTCAACACCTGTTCATCGACCTCTTCATCACTTAAATAATTTGTCGATTCATCAGATTGAAGCCACGATATTTCCTGAGAAATATTTTCAACTTTTTGTTGAGCTTTGTTTAATTGTAGGGCTAAGTCAGCTGTAGCTATTTGAACTTGTGACATTTGTTCTTGCATAACAGCTAATTGTGAGCGTTTTTCTGCCAATTGCTCACGTAATACATCTTTCTCTGTCTCACTTTGTAGCTTAACCTTACTTAATTGCTCAACGGTTTCATTGATTTCGATTAATTCTCCTGCAAGCGCACTTAAACGTTCCTCTGCTTCTTGCTTTTGAGCCAATAATGACTCTTCACGTGTTTTAACATCCTGTGTTTCAGTCGAAGCAAAGGTTACTCTAGCCGATAAGCTTTTTTCTACAGCCTCTAGCTCACGTAAACGACCCGCCTGCTGCATCTCATCTTTTCGTAATTGCTCCCCTTCAAGCTTCAATAGCTCTACTTGATCTCGAAGTGTTGCTAGCTTTTCTTTTTCCGCTGCAACAGCCTGTTCTGCACCATAAATGGAAGCTTGCAATGTCTCTAACTTAAGAATTAAACCATCTAATTCTGCTTTTCTTGTAAAGAGTGAAGATTGCTGTTTAAGGGCACCACCCGTTAACGAGCCCCCTGCATTAACAATATCTCCATCAAGTGTAACCACTCGATAACGGAATCCACATAATCTAGCAATTTGACTTGCCCCTTCAAGATTTGCTGCAACAATGACATTGCCTAGAAGATTTTCAACAATCGTTCGATTATCTTCATTAAAAGTCACTAACGCATCCGCCATCCGAATGAATGCTGGGTGCTCAGTTGCTAATTGGATAGTCGCTAAATTAATTTTACGTGATTTCATTACGGTTTTTGGTAAAAAAGTAGCACGCCCAGCTCGCTTTTGCTTTAGCCAATGAATAGCCTGTTGGGCATGGCGTTCATTAGTTGTAACAATATGCTGAGAGGCGGCTCCTAAAGCCGTTTCTATCGCTTGTGAGTATTTCCCCTCAACCTGGATTAATTCAGCTACAGCACCCTCAATACCTTGTAATTCACCTTTATCTCGTGCAAGCAGCACTTCTTTAACCCCTTGGAAAAACCCTGAAAAGTCAGCTTCAAGCTCCGCTAACGTATCTTTTCTAGCTTTTAGTTGCTGTTGATGCTGATAAGCCTTATAAAGCATATCTTGCTTTTCAGTAAAGGTAGAATTAACATTTTTCAACTGTATTTGTAAAGCTTCATATTGTTCTAGCTTTTCTTGTAAGTCATTTGTTGTTGAAGTATGTGCAGCTATTAGCTGTTCTTTTTCAGCAACAATTTGCATAAGCTCTTGCCCGATTTCATCAGTTTGGTCGGACATTCGTGTTGCCATAGCTTTTTGTTGAGCCAACTGCTGATCGATATTTTTCAACTCATTTTTGATGGTCGCTTCTTCATTCAACGAATCGATATATCGGTTTTTTTGCTCCTCAATTTCTTGTTCGATTTCCGTTACGGAGCGATTTAAAGATTGCTCTAACTGTTTAATGCTTTGTTTGAGCACCAACACGGCTTGTTGTTTTTCAGAAAATACGTCTTTTTTCTCCTGCTCCTGCATAAACAGTGCCTCTACTTCTGCTTTGGCCTCTTGTAATGACGTATTCAGCTGCTGTAATTGATTGGACGCATTTTGACGCTTTTCAGCCATTAGCGCCTTTCGTCCATCCCAACGTTCTACCTCCATTGTGGCATTGACTAGGTCAGCTTGAGAAACATCCAAATATTCATCAAGTTCTTTTAATAGCTTGCGAATATTAGTTGTCTGTTTATCGAAAGTAGCAATATCTTGAGCTTGCTTTTGCTCTATCTCAGATAGGTTTGTGTACTCTTCTTTAAGCGCACGCAAAGATTGTGCACAATTTTTAAAATCATGCACAAGAATGGCAATATCAAAATCTTTTAGCTCAGTAGACATTTGTACATAGTCTCTTGCACTAGATGCTTGCATTTCAAGCGGTCCAAGTCGACTGTCTAATTCATGAAGAATATCTAATACACGATATAAATTCTCATCTGTCTCAACAAGCTTATGCTCTGCTTTTTTCTTTCTTATTTTATACTTTAATACGCCAGCTGCCTCTTCAAAAATCGAACGACGGTCATCAGGTCGGCTATTTAAAATTTCATCGACACGACCTTGTGAAATTATAGAAAATGCCTCTTTTCCAAGCCCTGAATCCATAAACAAGTCCGTAATATCCTTCAGGCGACACTGCTGGTTATTTAATAAATATTCACTATCACCTGAACGGTATACGCGTCTTGTTACGCTGACCTCTGTATAGGAAAAAGCAAGTTGCTCGTCGGTATTATCTAATATTAGTGTTACCTCTGCAAAGTTGAGTGGCTTCCGAGAGTCACTCCCTGCAAAAATTACATCTTCCATCTTTGATCCACGTAACGACTTTGCCGATTGCTCACCAAGTACCCAACGTATTGCATCTGTGACATTACTTTTTCCACTGCCATTTGGTCCCACAACTGCTGTAACACCGGGTACAAAATCAATACCAATGCGCTCCGCAAATGATTTAAAGCCAATCACTTCTAGTCGTTTTAGGAACATCTTTTAAGCCTCCTCTTTCGCAGCTTCTTCTCGCATCATTCGCATCGCACATTGTGCAGCTTGCTGCTCGGCTTCTTTTTTCGATTTTCCCCGACCTATACCAAGCTCTTGTCCGTTCAGTAAGACGCTTGATACAAAGGTACGATTATGTGCAGGACCTTTTTCATCAATGATTTCATAATGAAGAAGTCCATTATTCGTTTGCTGTACCATTTCTTGCAATTGGCTTTTAAAATCCATCACATGCGAAAAAGCACCGACTTCTACTTTTGGGAACACGATACGTTCTAAAAAAGACACGACCGTTTGTAAATCCTGATCTAAATATAGGGCACCTACAAATGACTCAAACACATCTGCAAGTAGTGCTGGGCGTTCCCGTCCACCTGTTAATTCTTCACCTTTTCCAAGTAAAACAAAGCGACCAAAGCCTAGTTCATTCGCAAAAATAACTAGAGATGGTTCACAAACAATGGATGCTCGTAACTTTGTTAACTCACCCTCGCTCATATTCGGGTATTTCTCAAAAAGATATTTAGAAACAGACAGTTCAAGTACTGCGTCTCCTAAAAATTCAAGACGCTCATTATCCGTAAATAACTTACGGCGATGCTCATTCACATAAGATGAATGCGTGAATGCTTGATACAATAAATTTTTATTAACAAATGTGATATTTAATTCATGCTGTAACAGCTCGAATTGATTGCGTACTTTTTCAGGAAGTACGCCAGATTTCTGCATAGTTCCTTTTCTTTTCATAGCCATTGAACAAATCTGCCTTCCTAATAGTTTCTACCGTTTTAGTGTACCTTTTTCAAAGCGTTTATGCAAAAGTATTTCGGCTTAAACACAATATTTTGGAAAATTTTTAGAAAATTTATTTCAAATTCAATAAAGCCTTGGCACATTTGCGTCCGAATCGATCTTCGGAATATAAATCCACTGTATAATTGACACAAAAAAGGGACGTCCATAGATCGTAAACCGATCTATTTCGTCCCCTTTGAATACATCTTTGTCTATTAGATCTGCTTCTTTGTAAAGAAAAGCAGTAAACTATTTCTCTTTATTCAACCAATCATAAATACGATTTGTATAATTACGATAACCATTACACCTATAAGGGTGATAAATTTCTGCTAAATAAAGTATAAACGAAATTAGTTAATTTTACTTTCGATGTATGAAATTGCAGAACCTACTGTTGAGATTTTTTCAGCATCTTCATCAGAAATTTCCATATCGAATTCGTCTTCAAGCTCCATTACAAGCTCAACTACGTCTAATGAGTCAGCACCTAAATCATCACGGAAAGAAGCTTCAAGTGTTACTTCGCTTTCTTCAACACCTAAACGGTCCACGATTACTTTTGTTACGCGTTCTAATACTGTAGACAAATGATTCACCTCCCCTCAAATGATTATACAGAAAATTAGCGCCTATGCCTAATTCAAATTACATGACCATACCACCGTCTATATGAAGTGTTTGTCCTGTCATATAGTTAGCGTCTTCAGATGCAAGGAAAACAACTGCCTTAGCAATATCTTCCGGCTGCCCTAGTTTCGCAAGTGGGATTTGTGTTAACATCCCTTGTTTAATATCTTCTGGTAACTGATCAGTCATTTCTGTTTCAATAAAGCCAGGTGCAATAGCGTTGACTAAAATATTACGTGACGCTAATTCCTTCGCAGTTGTTTTAGTTAACCCAATAACACCTGCTTTAGCTGCAACATAGTTTGCTTGGCCCGCATTTCCAGCTACGCCAACAATCGATGAAATATTGATAATACGACCGGCACGCTGCTTCATCATTTGGCGTGTTACCGCTTTGGTACATAGGAAAACACCCTTAAGATTCGTATCTAATACATCATCCCATTCATCTTCCTTCATGCGCATAAGTAAATTATCTCTTGTAATACCAGCATTATTCACTAAAATATCAAGGGAGCCAAATGTTTTCACAGCAGTATCCATTAAGGCTGTCACTTCTTCTGTTTGAGAAACGCTAGCTTGTACAGCAATTGCCTCGCCACCGCCCTCTTGAATCATAGCAACTACTTCTTCAGCTTTTGCTTGCGAGCCGCTATAGTTCACGACAACTTTTGCACCCTCGTCAGCAAGCTTTAATGCAATAGCACGACCAATTCCTCGTGAAGCTCCTGTTACAACAACTACTTTTCCTTCAAGTTTACGCATTGATTGACCACTCCTTTGACGCTTCTAAAACCGCTTCTAGTGATGCCTCATCATAGACACAATAGGCAGTAACAGAGCGATCGATTTTTTTCAAGAGACCACTTAATACTTTACCTGGGCCACATTCAATAAAGACATCCACACCTTGTGCAATCATTTCGCGCATAGAGGCCTCCCATTGTACAGCACTATAAACCTGTTCAACAAGCTCTTGTTGAATGGCTGGAACATCCGTTAACTCCTTCGCCATAACGTTCCCTACAACAGGAATTTGCGGAGCAGCTAAAGTAACATCCGCCAACACCGCTTTCAACTTCTCTGACGATGGTCGCATTAGCTCAGAATGGAATGGACCACTTACAACTAATGATATAGCACGCTTAGCCCCTGCTTCTTTTGCAGAGCTTGATGCCTTCTCAACACCCTCTTTTGTACCTGAAATAACGATTTGACCCGGACAATTAACATTGGCTACCTGCACAGGTTCCCCTGCTGCTGACACTTGCTCAGTTACTTCATTTAACGCTTCTAATTCCATGCCTAAAATGGCTGCCATAGCACCTTGTCCAGCAGGTACAGCTTCATTCATATATAGACCACGTTTATGCACAATCTTCACTGCATCTTCAAAGGACATGACACCCGCTATGACCAATGCGCCATATTCTCCAAGAGAGTGACCTGCTGCATAATGAGGTTGAATTCCTGCTGCACGTAGCTTCTCTGCTACCATTACCCCAGTAGTAAGTAGTGCTGGCTGAGCATGATATGTTAATGTTAATTCCTCTACTGGACCTTCTAACATAAGCTTAGATAGCTCCAATTCAAGAGCTTGATCTGCACGATCATAGAAGGCTCTACTTTCCGCAGCATTTTCAACAAACTCTTGCCCCATTCCTACTACTTGCGAACCTTGTCCTGGAAAAATAAATGCAATTTTCGTCATTTGAATAGTCCCCTTTGTCTAATCAATTTCTATGTGGCGTACTGTCTCTGTAATTGTCGAAATAACAGTATGTTCTACCATTGTGTTTGCTTGGCGGATAGCACTAAAAATCGCTTTCGCATTAGATGATCCATGCGCCTTTATAACGGGTGCTTGTAAGCCAAACAATCCAGCACCACCATATTCTGTATAGTCCATTTTATGTTTTAAGTCACGTAAATTATTTTTCATAAGGACAGCTGAGATCTTCGTTTTTGTTGAAGACATAAACGCCTCTTTTAACATTGAAAATAAAGCACCTGCAGTACCTTCAATTGACTTCAGCACCATATTTCCTGTAAAGCCATCCGTAACAACGACATCAGCTACTCCTTCAAGTAAATCACGTGCCTCTACATTACCAATAAAATTCAAATCCGCTTCCTTTAATAAATCAAAGGCTGCTTTTGTTAATTCATTTCCTTTTTTATCTTCTGTACCGATATTTAATAGGCCGATTCTAGGTTTTTGTAGGCCGCCAACTTTCTTCGCATAAATATCGCCCATAATAGCATATTGCACTAAATGTTCTGGACGGGCATCTGCATTTGCACCTAAATCAAGCATTAAAAAGCCCTTACCATCAAGTGTTGGTAATGTCGTAGCTAAAGCTGGTCGAGCAATTCCCTCAATACGACCTACTTTAAATAAACCGCCTGCCATTAAAGCACCTGTATTTCCTGCTGACAGGCAAGCCTCTGCTCTACCCTCATCCACTGCGTCCATCATGCGCGCCATGGAAGAATCCTTTTTTCTACGAACAGCACGTGCTGGATCGTCCGTTCCTTCAACGACTTCCTCACAATGTACGATCGTTAATCGATCATGTTGTTTTAAAAATGGCTCGAGCTTCTCTTGCTGTCCATATAATTGAATTTCTAAATTTGGAATTTGCTCTAATGCTAAGAGTGCACCTTCAATTACTGATTTTGGTGCATTGTCTCCACCCATTCCATCAAGCGCTAATTTCATTATTACTCACCCTTACCTTTCGTACGGTACATATCAAATTCACCAACAAAAACGGTTTCACCATTCACAGTAGATGTTACCTCGACTTTTGTCCGATGATTTTTATCATCTCGTCCGACAACAATCGCTTTTGTAATAACACGATTTCCAGCACGAACAGGTTTCACAAACGTAATAGTAGAATGTACTGTCAATGCTAGTTCATCGTTAATAACGGCTACCGCTAAGGAGTTTGCTTGCGCGAACAAATGATGTCCTCGTGCGATGCCGTTGCGCTGGAAAACATGTTCTTCTTTCACATCAAAAATCGAAAGTGCTCGATTATCTAATTCAATATCAACAATTTCTCCGATGATCTCATCAATCGGTAGAGATTTTACTTCATTTTCATAGTTTTTTGAAGCGACATCTTTAATACGCTCTCGTAATTCTGGTATGGATAATTCCATACGATCTAAACGAATTGTTTGAACACTTACCTGAAACTGTGTTGCTAGCTGTTCATCTGTGACGAATGGATTTTCAGCTATCGTTTCAGATAGTAGTCGCTGTCGTTCTTTTTTTGTTCGTCTCAACATCATTCGCCACCTTTTGAGTTGTTATTAGCACTTGGTACTAATATCAGTATATAGAGGTTAAAAAAAGAATGCAAGACTTGTTTTGAAATCAAGTCCTGCATTCTCCGCATGAATCATCATACAATTATTAATCGAAGCGCTCCCCTTGCAAAACGCCAGAATTTTCTAACATTTCTCTCAAGTACCGATAGTCGTCACCATGCCAAAAATCATCGGTTTCAAGCATCGTAGTAGCATCCTTTCGAGCAGTCTCAAGAATCCGGTAATCATGTACTAAATCAGCTACTTTGAAATCTGGTAGACCACTTTGCTTACGTCCAAAGAAATCCCCTGGTCCTCGCAACTCTAAGTCTTTCTCAGCTAAGCGGAAACCATCATTTGTTTCTGTCATAGACTGCATCCTCTCTTTCCCCTCGTCAGACTTAGGATCAGCCAGTAAAATACAATAGGATTGATGTTCACCTCGTCCAACACGCCCTCGTAGCTGGTGCAATTGTGCTAAACCAAAGCGTTCAGCGTCATAGACAATCATAAATGTAGCATTCGGTACATTCACCCCTACTTCAACGACTGTCGTAGAAACTAAAACCTGTATGGACCCATCACTAAAAGCACGCATAACAGCATCCTTCTCATCTGCAGATAAACGTCCATGCATTAGACCAACTTGATAGCGGCCTGTAAAATAAGTTGCTAGCTGTTCATAGATTTCAACTGCATTTTGAACATCCAGTTTATCTGATTCCTCAATAAGAGGACAAATGGCATAGGCCTGCCTTCCAGCGGCTAGCTCTCCTTCTAGTTTTGATATAACCGATCCGAATTGTTCTTTTTTCATCCAATGGGTTTCAATCTGCTTACGCCCTGCCGGCATTTCATCAATCATCGACACATCCATTTCTCCAAACGCTGTAATGGCAAGTGTTCTGGGAATTGGAGTGGCTGTCATAAAGAGCACATCCGGGTTTTCCCCTTTATCTCTCAATATGCGACGTTGTTCAACACCAAAACGATGTTGTTCATCGGTAATAACAAAACCTAGATTTTTAAAAATAACATCAGGTTGGATTAAGGCATGTGTACCAATTACAATATCGAGCTCTCCATTTGCCAAATCTGCAAGTATAACACGGCGCTCCTTCGTTTTGGTTGAACCAGATAATAAAGCCACACGAACGCCAAATGGTTGGAACCATTCTAGCAAGTTCTCCAAGTGTTGCTCTGCTAAAATTTCTGTTGGTGCCATTAACGCACCTTGATAACCTGCTGAAACTGCAGCGTATAGGCCTATAGCTGCCACCACGGTTTTCCCCGAACCTACATCACCTTGTAATAAGCGATTCATCCGATGTGGCTCCTTCAAATCTTTACAAATTTCATTGACAACACGTTTTTGAGCATTGGTTAATTCGTATGGTAATGCCGCGATAAATTCACGTAGCATATGCACATCATATTGAATGACAGTTCCTTGTTCATTTTCCTTCCGTACCTTACGTAACGCCTGCATACGTAGTTGAAAATTTAATAGCTCTTCATAAGCAAAACGTCTTCTCGCTTGTTTAGCATGTTGTGCATCTAGCGGAAAATGAATACCCTCCAAGCCTTCCTGTATAGGCACAAGCTTATAGGAATCCTGCAAATCTTGTGGAATTGCATCAGGCAAATTAGCACCATAATCGTCCAATACTTGTCTCATATATTTTCGAAATCTTTTTTGTTGAATCAAACCTTTCAGACTGTAGACAGGCTCAAAGTCTACTTGATCCGTTTTAGGACCAAATATAACAGAAGTGCCATTGATTACTTGTCTACCACGATCCCATTTACCAGTCACCGTAATAATAGAACCAGGTACAAGCTTTTGCTTTAAATAGCCCTGATTGAAAAATACGACTTTCACTAAATGTCTTCCTGCTAAAACGGTTACTTGGAGTCTTGATTTATTGCGACCTAAAAATAAAACCGTAGGCTCCCGCTCCACCTTACACTCAACTGTAACCCGTTCGTTATGTGGTGTTTGCGCTAAATCTTTTAAACGAAAATCTTCATGTCGATGTGGGAACGTCCATAATAAATCAGCTATTGTATTGATTCCTAGTGATTCAAGATGTGCTGCTGTTTCTTTCCCGACGCCTTTTAATTCATTGACGGGTCCATATAATTCAGTCATCTTATCCCACACTCCCTTCATTGCTTGTTTATGTAGTGTTATAGCCTCTCTCTCTAATGTACCATAATTTTTTTCCCTAACCCTACACATAAGCAAAAACCCTACCAATGAATGATAGGGTTAAATTTTTGATTATTTAATTTCACAAGAGAAACATGTAATTTCTTTCACATATTGCTCATCAACTTCTATACCTAATCCAGCTTTATGGCTTAACTGCAGGATGTCTTTATAGTATGTAACATTTGCCACATCTTTTACAAACATTAAAGGCCCAACCATCTCGTTTGTATGGATAATAGACTTACTGATCGCTAGGTGCGCTCCAGCCATTGTTCCGATTGCTGATTCCACCATAGAGCCTACTTGACAAGGCATCTCTGCAGCCTCAGCCAGACTTGCAAGAGCTAGAGCTGGATATATTCCACCTGATTTCATTAATTTTATATTTAGCATATCCGCAGCACGCATTTCTATGACATCGACTAAATCATAAATATTATGAACACCCTCGTCTACCATAATACTACAAGGTGAAAGGGCTCTGATTTCTTTTAACGCTCTTAAATCATGTGCTTTTACAGGTTGCTCGTACCAGTCTACATGACAAGCTGTAGTTTCTCTTATTACTTTTAGTGTCTCCATCCTATTCCAGCCTTGATTGGCATCTACCCGCAGTTGCACCTCGTCACCTATTGCTTCTCTTACCGCACGAATACGAGCAATATCTGATTCAGCATTTGTACCAACCTTAATTTTAATATTACGGAAGCCCGATTTTACAAATTCACTTGCATCTTTAGCCATTTCCTCAGGACTCTTAATACTAATCACTCTTGGCACCTGTAATTCCTCATGTGCTTTTCCACCAATTAATTGATAAACAGGTTGTCCAGTCATTTTTCCCATCAAATCATAGAGCGCAATGTCCAATGCTGCTTTTGCTGAAGGGACTCCATCAATTTTTTCATTAAACTTTTTATGAATACGCTCTACAGCAAATGGATCTTCATTAATCAATAATGGGGCTAATTCATGTTTAATAACATGATACGTACTCTCCCAAGTTTCACCAGTCACATTTTGATCAGGCACAGCTTCGCCCCAGCCAACTACACCCTCATCCGTCTCTATTCTGGTAAGAATAGTTGGCATATCATCTAAATGAACATACGAAATAACGAATGGTTCCTTTAATTGTAAACGTGCTGCAAACACTTCAATCTTTTTTATCACGACGTATAACTCCTTTTTGTATAAATAGTCTAATTATTTATGTTGCAAGATAATGTTTATAAATAGTTGAATAGCATTAGGGAAAACATCTTCATCTACATCAAATCGTGGATGATGATGTGGATATTGGCTTTTTTCACCACCCATACCTACAAAAACAAATGCTCCAGGCTTATGTTGTAAATAATAAGAAAAATCTTCTCCACCCATGACTGGTTCGACTACTTTAAATGCGGTATCTCCAAATTGTTCCCGTACAATCGATTCAATATTTCGTGATTGTGTCGGATCATTTATGAGCGGAGGTGTTCCTAAAATAAAATCGATTTTTCCCTCTGCTCCAAATGCTCGACAAATTCCTTCTGTTAAACTTACCATTTTCGTTTTAATGATTTTTATAGTGTTCGGTGTCAAAGCTCTGATCGTTCCAGTTAATTTTGCCGTATCAGGAATAATATTATAAGTGGTTCCAGCTTGAATATTACCTACTGTAATGACACCCGCATCAATAGGATTGACATTTCTACTTATAATACTTTGAAAAGCTTGCATTAAATGGCTCGCTATATAAATAGGATCAATTGTTTCATGTGGCATTGATCCATGGCCACCATATCCTTGAATTATAATTTCAAAATCATCAATAGAAGCCATCATTGGTCCATGTGTTAGACCAATCATCCCTTTCTCTAAACCTTGCCATAAGTGAATGCCAAAAATAGCCTCTACATCTTCCAACACACCTTTTTGAATTAATAAATCAGCTCCACTTGGGGTGATTTCCTCTGCCGATTGAAATATAAACTTGATATTCGGCTCGATTTTCTCTCTATTTAAGCTTATCCATGCAGCAACTGCTAATAAAATCGCAGTATGACCATCATGGCCACACATATGAGCAACACCTTGCTTGTGAGAAATATATGGTTTGTCTCCCTCTTCTTCTATAGGTAATGCATCTATATCGGCACGTAATGCAATAGTTTTTGTTCCCTTTGTCCCTTTTATAAATGCCACTACACCTGGAGGTTCGTAATCTAGAATTTCTATGTCTAACTCCTCTAGTCTTTGGCGAATAAACTCACTTGTTTCGTATTCCTGACCAGAAAGCTCTGGATATTGGTGCAGATGACGGCGATCCTCTATTGCCTTTTCTGCTAATCTTTTTATATTCATTATTTCCATTGTTAAACTCCTTTAGAAAGGTCCGTATTGTATGACTTGTGCAATAATAAGCGATATTACAGCAACTGTTACTTGAATAAGCATAAACGGAAAAATCCATTTTATCCATTTACCCCAAGGAATACCCGCAATTGATAATCCCGCCATTAAAAAACCTACAGTTGGGAAAATAATATTCGACATACCATCTCCAAATTGATAGGCAAGTACTGCTGTTTGTCTTGTAACGCCAATCATATCTGATAAAGGCGCCATAATCGGCATTGTTAAGGCAGCCTGTCCACTTCCTGATGGTACTAAAAAATTTAAAAATAACTGGAAGATAAACATCCCTACTGCATTTAGTACAGGTGGAACTGAATCAAGCAATACAGACGTGTAAAATAGGATTGTATCAATCAATCCTGAGTTATTGAAAATCACTAAAATAGACTGTGCTAATCCAATGATAAGAGCGCCACCAACTAAATCACCTGCACCCTTCATAAATGAATTAGCAATATGCGAAGGTGATAGTTTGCCAATAAGTCCCATTAAAATACCAAACAATAAAAATAAACCGGCTATTTCGGTAATGTACCAACCTAGTTTTACAACCCCGTACATCAATACGATAAAATTCAAAAGAAATGTAGCCATAACAAGCTTATGTCTTATTTCCATTTTCGAATTCGCCTGTACAATACCACCTTCATTATTAAGAAAATTTCCATAAAAGCCAATTTTAGGATTATTTTTCACTTTTCTTGCATAGCGATAAACATATATTGTTGCTACTGTGTATAAGACAATAAATATTACAATTCGAAAAGCAATTCCTGAAAATAATGGCAAGCCCGCAATTTCCTGCGCTATTCCTACTGTAAACGGATTCATAACAGCTGCCGAAAATCCTACAGATGCACCTAGAATAACGATAGCAAAACCTGTAATTGCATCAAAACCTAGGGCAACAGCAAGCGGTGCAAGAATCCCTACATACACAATCGTTTCATCAGACATCCCCATTAATGACCCAGCACAGGCGAAAAACAACATCAATACTGGTATTATTAACATTTCACGTTTAGCCATTTTTACAGATAGCATGGCGATAAAGGATTCCAATGCCCCTGTGGCTGATAGTATTCCAAAGGTACCTCCTACAATCAATACGAAGAAAATAATACTTGCTCCTTGCATCATGCCAGAATGTACGCTGCTAAAAATATCTAAAAATCCAATAGGGTTCATATCTGTAAAACTAAATGTTCCTGGTTGAATTACTTGACGTCCATTAACTTCTTCTCGTTGAAATGAACCAGCTGGGATAAAATACGTTAAAATGGATGATACAACAATAAGGCAAAAGATTAACACATAAACATTAATTCCTTTTGGTTGCTCTATTTCTTTATTAGCTATAAATTTACTCATCCGTCATCCTCCTTAGTTGAATCATTGATCAAAAACAAATTTTTATTACCACTATCAATGCATATCGCATCTCTCCAACATAAAAAGCCATCCCCTTTTTTTGAAATTTCCGTCTTCTTCATTGTAATTGATTAAAAAAAAAATAAAAAATTACTATTTCGAATAGTTACTATTGATAAATTTACATATAAATTCATCGGGATACATCAAAAAAATTACAAATAAAAAGAACATTACATTCCTGCGATTTCACCAGGCTGCAACATTCTTTTCATATACAAACCATTTAAATTGTTTTCCATGTATCTTTAACTAAATCAATAAAAGTACTTACATTACTAAATGTTTTAGCATTTTGAGGAAAGATTAAATAAGTAGGTAACTTTTTAGGAAATCGGTAAAGAACTTGAAGACTCCCTTTGCTTACCTCTTTTTGAATAATAATATCACTCAGCAAGGCTAGACCTACTTGTTCCATTACTGCTCGCTTAATTGCTTCCTCGCTTCCAAATTCCACTATCGTTTGGGGCTTACACTGAATTTCTTGAAGGCAACTGACAATACAGTCATCCATACCATAGGTTATAAAGGGATAATCATCGAATATTTCCTGCACAGTACGATCCTTTATAATAAGCGGATTTCCAACCAATACCAAATCCTCTTCCTCCAATAAAATCCCCTCTACACCAGCGTAACTAGGGTATCCAGCTATAAAACCTATATCTGCTTGATTTGAACTCACAAGTTTGGCTGTTTCTTTACTATTGGCACAAAGAAGTTTTAGGTTTACCTGAGGGTACTGTTTTAAAAACGAGCCAATAATATGGGATAAATAATAGCCACAATAAAATTCTGGTGCAGCGATTGTCAAATGGCCAAATGGCTTTTCAAAATTCTTCAAATCCTGTTCCATTTCTTCAATAATCCCAAATAATTGATCTGTATGTTCCTTTACTATTTTTCCTACTTGAGAAAGAAACATTTTCTTGCCTATTCGATTAATTAAGATATGCCCTAATTCTTCTTCTAACGCTTTAATCTGTTGGCTAATTGTAGGCTGGCTATAATTTAAAATTTGAGCCGCTTTTGTAAAGTTGAGGTAAGTTGAAACAACATGAAACGTTTTCAAATTACGTAAATCCATCTCTATTCACATCCCTGCTATAAATTAAGATAAATATTTTTTCCTTATTAAAATTTAATTATACTTAAATCGACTATGTACGTAAGAGGGTTTTTCTTTTCATTAAGATATCAATCAACATAAAAACATGCTACCTATTCAGATAGCATGTTTCTTCATTTTTATTGAATTGCCTTAATACTTTGTAATCCACCATTTTCGAGAATGGCTTTACTAATTGCCTTACCTGTTGGCGTTGCTGCTAAACCACCGCGTGCCGTCTCTTTCAGGTTTGGACTCATAGATTGTCCTATGCGATACATCGCTCCAATTACTTCATCACATGGAATTCGGCTTGTCACACCTGCAAGCGCCATATCTGCTGCTACAAGAGAGTTAGCAGCGCCCATAGCATTCCGTTTAACACATGGTACTTCCACTAAGCCTGCTACTGGATCACAAACAAGGCCAAGCATATTTTTTAACGTAATCGCAAATGCTTCTGAACATTGTTGCGGTGTTCCACCAGCCATCTCAACGATAGCTGCCGCTGCCATACCTGCCGCTGAACCAACCTCTGCTTGGCAGCCACCTTCAGCACCTGAGATGGAAGCATTATTAGCCACAACAAAGCCAAATGCACCTGATGTAAATAAATAACGAATCATTTGCTCACGAGTTGGATTTAATTTATTTTTTACCGCAAAAAGTGTTCCAGGTACAACCCCAGCTGAACCTGCTGTTGGCGTTGCACAAATTGTTCCCATTGCTGCATTGACTTCATTGGTTGCAACCGCTTTACTTACTGCATCTAATAATAAATCACCTGATAGTGATTTTCCTTGTGCAATGTAATTTTGAAGTAATACGGCGTCCCCACCTGTTAAACCTGTAACAGATTGTACACCTTGTAAGCCGCGTTCTACCGCTTCTTCCATCACCGTTAGGTTTCGATCCATTTGTTGAATGATTTCTTCTCGTGTTCTGCCAGTTATCAACATTTCCTGTTCAATCATAATTTCTGATATTAATTTATCTTCCTGTTCTGCTCGTTCCACAAGCTCGCGAACATTATGAAATAAAACGTCCATCTTGGGACACCCCCTTAGTTATTAATCTTTGATACTTTTGTAATATATGGGATTAATGAAATCTGCTGTAGTACTTTGTCTTCTATATTTTGATCGACTTCAATAACCATTAAAGCCGTTAAACCTCGTTCTATACGTGATACTTCCATATGTCCAATATTAACTTCGTGCATCGCTAAGCAATTGGCTACGTTCGCTATGCAGCCAGCACGGTCATCATGTACGACAAGAATCGCTGGCATGCCACCTGTTAAACGCAATTTAAAGCCATTTACTTCACTTACTTCTATTTTACCGCCACCAATAGAAATACCGACGACAGACATTTCTCCTTCATCGTCTCCAATAACTAGACGTGCCGTATTTGGATGCTCCGTATTAGCTGTTTCTGGAATAAATTCATATTCCAACCCTGCTTTTTCTGCATCTTCAAATGCCGTTTTAATACGATCATCAAATGTATCGTAGTTCAATAAGCCCCCAATGATTGCAACATCTGTCCCATGCCCTCTATACGTTTCTGCGAACGAACCATATAAATGAATTTTCGCCCATTTAGGTTGTCTACCAAATAAATCCCTTGCAACTCGTCCGATACGAGCTGCCCCTGCCGTATGAGAGGAGGAAGGCCCAATCATGACTGGCCCAATAATATCAAAAACCGAAGTAAATTTCATACAAACACCCCTCTATTCTATTCCTATAATAATATTTATATTTACTTATATCATGCTTGATAGTTACCACAAAAGTAAAGTATTTAATTTGTCAGCTTTCAGAAAATTACCACTACTATAATTTGTAGCCAATCGTGATATGTTTTACATTGTCCATACCCTGTGCACACATAATGAAAATTATTGATATTCCAATATTTCCAATTTTTTATATCCTCTACATACGTACATTCAACTATGAATAGTACGTATGTTTCCGACTAAATATAGATAATACTCTCTTTGTAGCATAAACAAAAGCAGTACACATTTTGTGCACTGCTTTCTTTACGGAATAGCAAAGTAGCATGTAATTATTCTACCGAAATAATATATGGGTATAACCCTTGTTTTCCATTAAATAATTCAACTTCTACGTCTGGATAGTTCTTCTCAATGAATGCTACTAACTCTGTAGCATCTTGTTCAGTTGTATCCTCTCCATAAATGACTGTTACAATTTCAGCATCCTCATCAACTAAATCAACGATTACTTTTTCAGCTGCATCTTTTAAAGCTGGTGTAGAAAGGACAATTTTTCCTTCTGCTAACGCCATAAAATCATCTTTATGGATTTCAACACCATCAATAGATGTATCACGCACAGCATAAGTTACCTGACCTGTTTTTACATTTGCAAATGCATCCGTCATTGTCTTTTTATTTAAGTCTACAGCCGCTTCAGGATTAAACGCTAAAATCGCAGCCATCCCTTGCGGAATTGTCTTCGTTGGGACAACTGCTGCTTCAATTTCTAAAAGCTCAACAGCTTGCTCTGCAGCCATCACTATATTTTTATTATTAGGTAGAATTAAAACTTTTTCTGCACCAATTTCTTGTACTGCTTTAACGATATCTTCTGTTGAAGGGTTCATCGTTTGGCCACCTTCAATGACATAAGATGCACCGATCGAACGCAATAAACCTGCAACACCCTCCCCCATCGCAATTGTTACAATAGCATAGGGATGTTTTTCTAATTTTTTCGTTGTCGTAGGTGCCTTATGTTCTTCACCGACGATAGCTGAATGTTGTTCACGCATATTATCGACTTTTATTTTCATAAGACTACCATATTTTTGTCCAATTGATAAAACAGAGCCTGGTTGCTCAGAATGGATATGAACCTTGGCAATTTCTTCATCTGAAATAACAAGTAACGAATCACCTAAAGGACTTAATTCTTGACGGAATTGCTCCTCATTAAATGGCTCTTTCCCATCTTCTAAACGCACCATTATTTCTGTACAATAGCCGAATTCAATATCTTCAGTATTCATAAAGTCTTGAGCTCTATGATGCTCTGCATTGATTAAATCATCTAATGTCGCATCATTTTTTTCTGGGAGAGGCTCTCCTTTTAAAGAAGCTAAAAACCCTTCATATACAAACAATAATCCTTGGCCACCACTATCGACAACCCCTACCTCTTTTAAAACAGGTAGTAAATCCGGTGTTCGATCTAGCGATGCCTTTGCCTCTGCAGTAAAAGCTTCCATAACCGCAATGATATCGGTTTCAGTTTCTGCCACTTCTACGCCTTTTTTCGCCGCTTCTCGAGCAACCGTTAAAATAGTTCCTTCGACAGGTTTCATAACGGCTTTATATGCTGTATCTACCCCAGCTTGGAAGGCACCTGCAAAACCTTTTGCATCAATTGTTGCTTCTTTTTCAATGAATTTCCCAAATCCACGGAATAATTGTGATAGAATTACACCTGAATTTCCACGCGCACCCATTAATAAACCTTTTGATAAGGCCTGTGCCGTTTTACCAATATGCTCTGAAGCATAAAGCTCCGTTTCCTTTGCACCAGATGTCATCGATAAGTTCATATTTGTCCCTGTGTCACCATCCGGTACCGGGAAAACATTTAATGAATCTACATAATTTGCATTTTGGAATAGGTGATGCGCACCCATTTGTACCATTTCTGCAAACTTTATACCGTCTAAAGACTGCATTCGATTTAGTTCCTCCTCTTAATTCGCTACACGAACGCCCTGTACAAAGATATTGACAGATTTTACGCTCATACCCAATGTTTTATCTACTGTATATTTCACTTTCGACTGTACTTGGTAAGCAACTTCCGAAATTTTTGTCCCGTAACTAACAATAATGTACATATCAATATGTAAATCGTCGTCTTGTTGTCGAATCACAACACCTTTTGCGAAGTTTTCTTTACGTAAAATATCAGTTAGACCATCACGAATTTGATGTTTAGATGCCATGCCAACAATCCCGTAGCATTCTACAGCAGCACCACCAGCAATTTGTGCAAGTACATCTGTTGAAATATCAATTTGGCCGAATTCACTGTTTAATTCAATTGACATAGAAATGCCCCCTTGGCTCTTTTTGACTAAACTATATTGTAACACTTTCGTTGTAATTTAAGCAACCTAAGGGGGTAAAGAAAGGCTATGTAGCAACGTTTTGTGACTTTAAATCGACGTATTTATGAATTCATCAAAAATGGCGTTCTTACAATAAAATTTATTTCCGCCTAATTGTGTTATGACGTATAACGCTCGGTCAGCAAGCTCATAGCCTAATTATATATGCCCTTACATCAAAATCTTATTAGGACACATGCCTATATGGCCTCTCTTTATTAATCTTAAACATCACAGTCAATTCTAGATAAAAAAAGTTGATACTATGAAAGCATCAACTTTATATTGCATTAAATTAAACTTTTTATAAGGGTATCGATCATAACTGGCATTTCTTTAAAGGCACTATCCACATGTAATCTTTCTGTTTTTTGATGCGCATCCTTACCAAATGGTCCTACATTTAAGACCGGCCCTTGTAAAGCGGTCATTTCTTTAAATGGGATACTATACGTTTCCCCCCATACAGGTGTATTGCGTTCGAAGGCTAACCATTCATCTGATTCATCTGTATAGTTCACATAGCTTAAATCACAAATTCCATTAAAATAATGGATTTGCTCCACCTCAACATCGAATGTTTGCGCCGTTTTCTTCATTAATTCAATCGATTTTATAATAAGTGGATGATTGGATGAATTAATAGCCGGGTAATAAGGTGGAGCATATAACAGGACAGTAGCTGGTGCTAATTCCTGACAACGTATCATAAGCTGATCAACAATGCGTATTGACTTTTCACGGTCATCCCACGTACTATGCTGAAGAACTTGAGATTTGATAGAATCGACTTCGGCAGCTCCCAGTTTCCGGATGGCATGTTCTAAGAGAGCTTCATATCGCAATACTTTGACTGTCCCAACACCTTGTACTTTTTCTCGTTTACAAATTTGCACATACTGTTGATTACAAGCCGTCATTGCTTCGAATGCGACCTGTTCAAATATATCCATCACTTCTGCTGCTGTACGTTTTAATAAAAATACATTGTAAAGAGCCGCAGCACGATATGGCGTTTGTGTAGAGTATTCCATTTTTAAATCTTTTAGCTGTAAAGAGACTGGTAGTGGTGTACTCTCTCCTAAATCTGTTTCACGGAAAAGAGGATTCCACTCCATATGCTGTGTCATATAAGAAGCAATGAAATTAGCTGTCATTCCTTTTAAAGGTTCACCGACATGTGTTTCCTTCCCATAAAACAGTGCGGCGGGCATTATCTTACCAATGGTGCCTGAATAAATATATTCATTCGTATCAGATGGTCCTTGTGAAAAAGACGGTTCACTATTTAAAAATAATTGATACGTTAAATCATACTGTTCTCGTATTCTTACAAGCTCCACTACAGCAGCTCTCATTCCCGCTGAATTTACTTCTTCATCGGGAACCGCTGTTAAAATCAGATTAATTGGCCATTGCTCGAAGCTTGCTTTTTCAATTAGCTGCATGTGTAATGCCAGTCCCATTTTCATATCCATTGTGCCACGACCAAACAAATAATTGCCTGATTCCAAATCCAATCTAGCAGCTTCTGGTAAATCCTTTTTGTACTTAGGCTCCATAAGCTTTTTAGTCAATTCCTCAGGGAAAACAGCTAGAGGCTCTAATTCTCCATATTCTTCAGTATGCACTGTATCAAAGTGACTAATTAGCACTACTGTGTTGGTTGCTGTAGGATGTTTATATAATGCTGTTACAGCGTTTCTTCCTAGACCTGCTTCATGCAATTCGATCAACTCAGGATGCTTATTAAAATATGGAAGCGCCATCAATTTATTTTTCAATTTATAGGCAAATTCATTTTCACCCTCAGTCAATGTTCTACTGTCCCAGCTGACAATTTCACATAGTAGTGCTCGCAGTTTTTCTGGTGTATTCCACATATAATTATCCATAAAAATTCTCCTTTAAATCTCATTCGTTAAAGGTTCTTAACGAATATCTAGTGACTCTTCATTTTTGGTATCTGTAGTTGCCATAGGTGCTTTTTTTAATTTCAAGCGATAAAAAATCATACAAGCAATAAAGAAGCCAATGCCATACAATAGGCCAATTCTTTGGGTTGGATCAAATGCTAAAAAAATCAAAATCACTAAACAAAAGAAAATACAAAATATAGGTATTAATGGAAATAAAGGTGTCTTAAACTTTAAATCTGCTAAATTTCCACCCGACTTAATATAACGATAGCGGAACATTAATTGAGAAGCACAAATCCCCATCCATGAAATCGTGACAGATATTCCTGCAACCGACATTAATAAAACAAATACCGCATCTGCTTCCATCACACTTGTTAGTAATGATAAGAGTGAGAAAACCATCGTAAAGATCAGTGCATTTAGAGGCACTTTATTTTTAGTAAGACGACCAAATAATTTTGGTGCCATTCCCTCATGAGACATCGAGAACAATAAACGAGTTGACGCATACAAACATGAATTACCAACGGATAGAATCGCGGTTAAAATAACAAAATTCATGATACCAGCTGCATAGGGAACACCCGCTAAATTCATCAACGTCACAAATGGACTCTCCATTAGACCAAGCTCTGATGATGGGAAGATGGCTGATAATACAATAATAGAAGCAATATAAAAAACAATAATTCTAAAAAGTATTGTCCGGATAGCTCTTGGAATATTTTTTTCTGGATTTTCGGTTTCACCGGCTGCAATTCCCACAAGCTCTGACCCCTGATAAGAGAAAATAACATTCATCATCGTCACAAAAATAATGGTAATACCTGCTGGGAATAAGCCAGAAGGTGCTAAATTTGTGAGATGAGGTGTTGGACGATCTGCTAACGGTATCATACCAAAAATAGCAGCCCCACCTATTATAATAAAGGCAATAACTGCGACTACTTTAATACTCGCAAACCAAAATTCTGCTTCAGCAAACCCCTTTGTAGTTAAAGCATTTAAGACAAATAAAAGAACCATAAATACAGCACACCATATCCAAATAGGGATATCTGGAAACCAATGCTGCATTAAAATTCCGGCAGCTGTGAACTCAACACCCGCTGTCGCTGCTGAACCGACAAAGTACATCCAGCCTAATGAAAATCCGGCTGAGGGGCTAATGAAACGTGTAGCATATGTTTGAAAGGAACCAGTAACAGGCATGTAAACAGCTAATTCCCCTAGACAGTTCATTACCATAAATAAAATTAACCCACCAAATAAATAACCAATAAGTGCTCCACCTGGACCCGCTTGATTAATGGTATAGCCTACATTTA
Organism: Lysinibacillus sp. GW823-FHT06C08; assembly: GCF_058795135.1. Taxonomy (NCBI): domain Bacteria; kingdom Bacillati; phylum Bacillota; class Bacilli; order Caryophanales; family Bacillaceae; genus Lysinibacillus; species Lysinibacillus sp. GW823-FHT06C08. Next base: position 757,670 of record NZ_JBXAHN010000001.1, on the reverse strand, counting down.
AAAATAACCCTGTTCCGATAACCCCCCCAAGTGAAAGCATTAATAAGTGACGACTTTTCATTGAACGGTTTAATTGTTGATTGTGAACTTGATCCCCTTTATCCAACATTCATCCATCCCTCCCATATAATGTGAATATATTGAATATTCTGATATACAAATAACGAAAGCACCCAACCAATTTATTTTTTTAAAATTGATTGGGTTCAAGTAGTATTACTTAAAAACGTAATGATAAGCAGCTTAAGCCACCATCATGTTTTCTAAATTCGGACATTTCAAGTTCAATCGTTTGATAACCTAGATCGAGTAATTTACGATTTGTGTCCGGGTATCCTGCTGGAATAATAATATAATCATTGACTTGAATACAGTTAGCAGAATATTCATCTTCCTTTGGAATAATAATTTTTTCATAGGATTCAAATGCCGGATGATCTACGAACTCACCAGCTAGCACCATACGATTGTCTCCTACATAAGCAATACCCGTTTTTAAATGGAAGAATTCTTTTAATGGGATAATCGTCGCCTCATACCCCTCTTGTTCAACGATTTCCTTAAATTGTTGTGCCCCTTCTTCATTTGTACGATCTGAAATTCCTACATAAAATTTCTTTTCAGCCTGTAATATGTCCCCTCCATCAAGCGTTCCAGATCCTTTTATATAATAAATTTTATCGTAGAATTGCTTTACAGCAGGTTCGATATCTTCAATTTCCCGGTTACGGGCAGCAGCTCCTGGATTTGAAATGATAGCAAATTCTGGTGTTAAAACTGCCGTATCCTCTACAAATGTTGAGTCAGGAAATGCCTCATTCGCTGGTAATTGTGTTACTTCAACCTCACATTTTTTTAAAGCTTCTACATACTTGTCATGCTGCTCGTATAATTTCTCTAAAATCGGTTTTCCTAAATCACTAGTTGTTAAACCGTTTACAAAACTATTTCCTGGATTTTTAACAATAACATTTTTAAACATTTCTTTTCTCTCCTTTTATGCTCTTATTACAGGACAAGTCAGACATGTAGGCCCGCCTGTTCCTAACACAGAAATTTGTTGACCTTTATATTCAAATACCGTTGCACCAGCTTCGATTAGTTGCTGTTTTGTGACCGTGTTTCCTTCAGGAAGAACACAAACTCTAGGTGCAAGCGCTAACACATTACAGCCAAGTGTATCGTATTCATCCTTTGGCACTTCCACTAACTGAATACCTCTTTCCACTAGTAATTGGCGGAAAAATACAGGCATTAAACGGGAATGTACAACTGCTAAATCTTTATCAACCATACTAATGAAAGACATAAGATGTAAGCATTCAGCTTCACCTAAATCATGTGGTAGCTGTACCACTATAAATTCATCTACCATTTCAGCTGTCATTTCTTTTAGCTGACGAATGGCCTCATCATTTGTTCGATAACCTCTCCCAACAGCAAGTGTTCGATCATCTAACCAAACAATGTCTCCACCATCTGCTACTGCATCTCCAGTGAGTTCTCCGATTATGGAAATACCCTTGTCCTTTAAAAATTCTTTGTAGATGGAAGCTTCTGGCTGTCTTAATTTTTTTCCAGACTTTAATAAAATGGCACCCTTCGGCGTAAATTTGACTGGATCATGGGCATAAAGCGAGTCCAACCCTACCTCATCTGAAAGTGGTAGATAATCAATTGTGTCAACATACTTCTTAAGAATCTCAACAAATTCTGCATATTCCTTTAATGCTTCTTCAAAGTTGGGCTCAGATAAGTAGTTAAAAGTTTTCCATTCATCACTAAGATGTTTCTGACTTCGAAAAGCATCTTTTGGATGTTTTACTATTACGTGTTTTAAAGGTGTATACATCGACGAGCAATAATGCATTCCCTTCACTCCTTTTCCGTGTAGTGGAAAACGTTTCCGTTTAGAGGAAAGTTTATATGAAAAATATATGCGTTTTATGTTATACTGTCAATATATTTAGAAAACTTTTTATTTTTCATTTTCTTCTCAAACCACTCTCAGTAAGCCCTGTTGAATTAAGTCTGAATTTTTCTAAAAGGGTATTCTCTTTCTTTTTGTATTCAATGAACTCATGGTCTCAGTAAGATTGGAACTAGACGTAGATGGAGAATAAAAATAAAATAGGAGAAAAGGAGGTAGGACAAATGCAATTATTAGAGCGGGCTATGACTATTGCGAAGGTTTTAGCTTCTGAAGCAAATGACAGTAGCTTGTCCATTTCGGAGCTTTCTACAAAATGTGATTTACCTCTAAGTACTTTACATAGAATTTTAAAAGCGATGATTAATCAAGGAATGATTGAGCAAGATGAACAAACTAAACATTATCGACTCGGGACCATTTGGATGGAACTCGGCTTGCAAGTCTATGATACGATGGATTATATTAGCAAAATCCGACCAGAGCTAGAGCGATTAGCAAGAGATGTTGAGGAAAGTGTCTATTTAAGTAAGCCAGCAGGTTTAGACACGATTATTATTGAAAGAATAGATAGCGCTGCCAATCCAATTCGTATTTATGACCAGCTGGGCATTCGTATACCTCTACATATTGGAGCAGCCAATAAGGCCATTCTCGCCTCTATGTCTGACGCACAATCGAAAGAAATATTAGAACAACTAGTAACGCAAGATGAAATGCCTGAACTGGAGGAGCAACTTCGTCAAATTCGACAACAAGGTTATGCGATTAGTCACGGAGAACGAACGGCTGGTACTTCCTCCATTGCCGTTTCCGTTTTAGATGGTTTTGGTGAAGTAATAGGAGCAGTAAGCATCGGTTTTGTCAGCTTTAATGTTTCTCAAGAGCACATTCTAACACTCATTGAACGTTTGGTTAATACCGGCAAACGCGTCTCACTGAAACTCGGTTATCGAGGAAAATATTAGAAGAACTGATTCCTTCAAAGAAAATCTATTTTTGTTCATCAATTTTGCCTGTAAAGGTTTTTTTCTTGAAAGGTTATGTGAAAACTGTTGCACTGAACGCCATCGTATGTTAAATTATTATGGTATGTGAAATACCGAACTGAAATATAATAATCTTTCAGCATCAACAGTAAGGAGGGAATACAACATGCCAAAACAATGTGTAATCACTGGACGTAAAGCTCGTACTGGTAACAACCGTTCCCACGCTATGAACGCTAACAAACGTACTTGGGGTGCTAACCTTCAAAAAGTTCGTATCTTAGTTGACGGTAAACCAAAACGTGTATGGGTTTCTGCTCGTGCATTAAAATCAGGTAAAATCGAGCGCGTTTAATCGACGCTTCTAAAAAATCGATTTCGCTTTGAGCGTAAATCGATTTTTTTCTTTGGTTATAGAATGATTACTGCAGTAAAAATCTACATATAGCAAAGAATGAAAAAATCCGACTACTATTAGTCGGATTTTTTTACTTTCTTATCTTTTTTAAATAGGTTAATACACGTGCGCGTAATACTACTAACGAATTTCGGCAATTGGAACGTATATACTTTCAGGACTCTCTCCCCCTTACGCTAATCTATGCTTCTTATCATTAAACATATGCCTCTTGAGAAAGATATAGACCCTGAAGTTCCTATTATTTCATTACTTGTAAATCGGGATGTTCCTAAAGAAATTTCTTCTTTCGTCGTTTCATATTTCACTTGCCTTAATGTCACATCTTTTATCGGCTCTTCATGAGCAAAGAAGGATAAGTACCGATATCGGTTATCTGCATAAATAGGATGTGTACCCGGCAATAAAAATTGTAACATATTTGTATGATTAATAATCTTCAATACAATGTGTGGATGCTCTTTTTGTAAACGATATATAGAACGAACAGCTGCCTCATAATGATCTAGACGCCCTCCCGTAACACCTGTCAAAATAATTTCTTCTGGTGCATACGTAAATGCTTTAAGCAAGGCCAAATCCGTATCTGTTTCATTTTTCTCTTCTTGAAAACGTTGTTGATCATTTGTCCGCGCCATCACCCGCTGATATTCTTCTTCTGATAAAGAATCAAAATCTCCAACAATTGCATGTGGCGTAATCCCCTGCTCTATTAAATATAAAGCACCACGATCTGCGCCAATAAACACTACATCCTGTTGTAATTGAAACGATGTGAATGAACACAGCTCTTGTTTTGGACCACCTGCACAAACAACGACTGTCGTCATCCGTTAATCGCTGCCTCACCAGCCGCTAAAATTTCTTGAAGCGCAGCTGTTCGATCCTCTTTACTATAGATGGCTGATCCTGCCACAAAAATCGTCGCTCCTGCCTGTGCACATGGAACAATCGTTTCGGCTGTAATGCCACCGTCAATTTCAATGGCGATGTCCAATCCACGCTCTTTAATCAGTGAAGATAAAGCCTCGATTTTAGGCACAACCGAATGAATGAATTTTTGTCCGCCGAACCCTGGATTGACAGTCATTAATAAAACCATATCGATATCTTCAAGAACATGCTGGATAGATTCTATCGGTGTATGTGGATTTAAAACGACACCCGCCTTTATACCATACGAACGGATTAATTGAATTGTACGATGTAGGTGACGACAAGCTTCAACATGTACGGTAATATAGTCTGCTCCAGCTTGAGCAAACTGTTCAATATACTGATCTGGGTTTTCAATCATTAAATGTACATCTAATGGTAAATCTGTTAATGGACGGATAGCATCCAATACGATTGAGCCAAATGAAATATTCGGCACAAAATGACCATCCATCACATCTATATGAATTAGTTTTGCACCCGCTTGCTCTACTTCTTTTACTTCTTCTCCTAATTTTGCAAAATTCGCTGCTAAAATTGATGGTGCTATTTGTATCATCATTAATACCTCGGCTTTCGATCCATAATTTCTTGCATAAATTGTTCATAATGCTTGTAGCGGTAGTCACGAATTTCCCCTGTCTCTACGGACGCCTTGACTGCACATTTGGGCTCTTTCATATGTAAACAGCCTCTGAATTTACAATGATCCGCTACTCTAATCATTTCTGGAAAACATGCGCCTAATTCTTCTTTCTCAATTTCATCAAAATCAAACGAACTGAAACCAGGCGTATCTGCCAATAAACCATCACAGACCTCAATTAGCTCAACGTGACGCGTCGTATGTTTTCCACGTCCTAGGCTCTGTGAGATAATTCCTGTTTTTAAATTCAATTCAGGAATTAATGTATTTAGTAATGTTGATTTTCCAACACCAGATTGGCCTGCTAGCACAGTTGTTTTTCCCTTTAATATAGGCTGTAATCTTTCCACTAATTCTTCTTCATCTTTATAAGTTTGAAGAACGGTATAGCCCATATTTTCGTAATCAGCGATATAACGCTGTAATTCCTCATGTTCGTTATTTTCTAGTAAATCCATTTTTGTTAGACAAATAATAGGGTGTACATGGAATGATTCTAAAACAACTAAAAAGCGATCGAGTAATATCGTATTGAAATTAGGCTCTTTTACAGAAAAAACCAAGATACCCTGATCAATATTGGCAATTGGCGGCCTAACTAATTCATTTTGACGTTCTAAAATCTTTTGAATAGTGCCATCCGATCCTTCTGTTTCCAATGAATATTCTACAATATCACCGACAAGCGGGGATTCTCCACGATTGCGAAAGACCCCACGTCCTCGGCATTGAATAAGCTGATGACCATCATAAACATAATAATAACCGCTTAACGCTTTTCTTATTTGGCCTTGCGCCATCCAATTCCTCCTTAATTGACATCGTTATAATTAACTTTTTCTTCTAAGATGATTTCTGAGTCACGGATAATTCTATAACTCGCATCTTTGCCTTCTTCAATAACAAGCTGTATATTGTAAGGCGTATCATTTAAAATTTCCAGCTCCGTAACTGGTTCAGAAAATGTATGATTTTTATCTTGAATTTCAATTCGAACTTTTTGAGGTACACCCTCTTCTTTAGGTTTATACTCAATGACTACGGGCTTAAGCAGAAGTTTCTCAGGCTTTTTAGCTGGTCCCTTACTAATTATAACCGAAATAGCAGAACCTTCCTCCACCATAGTACCTGCTTTTGTCAATTGCGAAATTACACTACCAGCAGGGATCGATTCATGATAGTCTTCACGAGATACTCGCCAGCTGAGACCTACTCTATTCACATAGTTATCCATATCCGCTTTCGAATAATTCACAACATTTTCTACTCTGACCATACGAACACCTTGACTTACTTTAAAGGTAATCGTTTCCTCTTTCGCTACCACTTCCGTATCTGCCGCAATACTTTGCTCAATAATTCTACCTTCAGGTTCACGAGAAGGAACTTCCTCTTTCCTTACTTCTTTATACTTTCCTTTTATTAAAGCCTCTACTTGACTATAATTTTGTCCGACATAATTATCAACGGTCGTCGTCTCCACACCTAAACTAACAATTAGGTCAATCTCTGAGCCTTTTGCGCGCATCGAGTTTTTCTCTGGATCGGTTTCTATAACATGACCCTTTTCAATGTCCTCATGATTTCGTTCCTGATGCTCCTCACCAACAACAAATCCCTCGGCTTCTAATTTTTTTGTAGCTTCCTCTACAGTCAAATTTATTACATCTGGGACTGCCACTTTTTTCGGGCTAAATAAATCTGCTGCAAATATGAAGAATAAGAAGATGATAATTACCGCTATTAATAATCCCGCCACAATCTTAGGCCATTTTTTCTTCTTTGCTTTAACAGGAGTAGGTTTTTCTACAGGTTTTTTAGGTGGTGCCTGAGCTGGAGATTTATATTCCACAATGGGTTCAATAACCCTTGTTTTAGTTAAATCTTCATCTTTCTTTAGAGCTTCCTCTTTAATAATTGGAATGGCCTTTGTCGCATCATTATCCACTGGAATAACAAACTTTGGTTCATTTATTCGGGAAGATGATAAGACGGTTTCCAAATCATCATACATTTCTTCCACTGTATTATAGCGATGAGATGCATCTTTTGCTGTAGCCTTGAGCACCACATTTTCCAAGCTTTGCGGAATAGTTCCATCAAAAGCGCGAACTGAAGGTGTTTCCGCTTGTAAATGCTTAAGGGCAATAGAAACAGCTGACTCCCCTGAAAAAGGTAATTCACCTGTTAATAATTCATACAATACAATACCCAATGCATAGATGTCCGATTGACTTGTAGCCGTCCCACCCCGAGCCTGCTCTGGTGATAAGTAATGCACTGTCCCTAGCACAGAATTCGTTTGAGTAAAGGATGTAGCGCTTAACGTCATGGCAATGCCAAAATCAGTTACTTTGACATTTCCCTCTGCATCCATCAAAATATTTTGTGGTTTAATATCACGGTGAATAATATGATTTTCATGGGCATTAGCAATAGCAGACGTTAATTGCTTCATAATATGCACACTTCTAGACGGAGAAATTGGTGCAAATTCTTGTATGTACTGCTTTAACGTTTTTCCTTGAACAAATTCCATTACAATATAGTGTAGATCCCCATCGTCACCTACATCATAAACACTAACAATATTAGGATGTGTAAGACTTGTGGCAGACAGTGCCTCACGTTGAAAACGTCGATGTAACTCATCCTCATTGGAAAAATCATAGCGTAATATTTTTATGGCTACATCACGATTTAATATCATATCATGAGCTAAATAAACATTGGACATACCTCCGCCACCAATGAGGTCTAATATCTTATAACGGTCACTAATTCTTTTACCTACCAGCATTCTTACACCTCCTCATCCTTTTTAGTTAGTAGCACGAGGGAGATATTATCTTCTCCCCCGCTAGCATTTGCTAATTCTACAAGTTTACGTCCTTTTTCCAATATAGGATCGGGATACGTAATGATCGAAGCCATTTCATAGACAGTTAGTTTATTGCTTAATCCATCTGAACAAATGAGTAAATACGATTTTGGTGCCAACTCTACTTCATAAAAATCTGGTTCTATTGCTTCCTCTGTACCTACAGCTTTTAAGATGAAATTTTTCTTTGGATGCGTCAATGCTTCCTCTTCACTAATTTCTCCATTTTCAACCAGTACATTCACATAAGAATGATCTTTTGTGATTTGTTGTGCACCATCTTCAAAGAAATAATACACACGACTATCTCCAACATGTGCAATGAAACAATGATGTCCTTCTATTAACACTGCAATAAACGTCGTGCCCATTCCTTTACAGTCTTCGTGTGATAAAGAATAGTCATAAATATTTTTATTCAATTGCTTTACTGTTTGTAATAACCATTCTTTCTTTGATGTTGTTGATACAAAATGATGTGCGTCTGCCTGTAAAAAAAAGGTCTCCATCTGTTTTATTGCCATATCACTTGCCACATCTCCAGCATTATGACCACCCATGCCGTCCGCCACAAGTGCTAGAGCAAGCCCGTCAGGACGTTTAAATAATGCAGCACGGTCTTCATTAATTGATCGTTTTAAACCAATATCACTTTCGACTGTGTATTCCAACACTGGTCACCTCGTTTCTTCAGATCTCTCTTGCGCACGTAATTGACCACACGCAGCCGCAATATCAGAACCCTGCTCTCGGCGGATCGTTACGTTTATCCCATTTTTCTTTAATGTTTTTTCAAACGCAAAAATTTGGCTACGAGACGTACGAACATAATCACGTTCTGGTACGTAGTTAACAGGAATTAAGTTAACGTGACATTTAATTCCTTTAATTAAAGCAGAAAGCTCTTCTGCAATTTCTACTGAATCATTTTCACCAGACATTAATCCATATTCAAAACTTACACGTCTGCCAGTCTTTTTAGTATAGTAACGAACGGCTTCCATTAACTCTTCTAATTTATAGGCACGCGCAATTGGCATAAGCTTTTGACGAGCCTCTTGATTTGGTGCATGTAAAGATACAGCAAAGTTAATTTGTAGTTGTTCATCAGCGAATTGATAAATTTTTGGAACGATACCTGATGTGGATACAGTAATGTGACGCGCTCCAATGTTTAATCCCTTTTCATGATTAATCACTTTTAAGAAGTTCATCATTGCATCATAATTATCGAAAGGTTCTCCAATACCCATAATAACAATATGTGATACTCGCTCACTTACTTCATCTAAAGTTTGCTGCACTTTTACAACTTGTTCTACAATTTCCCCAGCCAATAAATGTCGTTTCAAGCCACCTAAGGTTGAGGCACAAAATGTACATCCAATGCGGCAGCCCACCTGTGTTGTCACACAGACAGAGTTTCCATATTCATGGCGCATTAATACCGTTTCTATAGAGTAACCATCTTGCAATTGGAATAAAAACTTAATGGTACCGTCTTTAGACTCTTGCTTGATAATTGTTGATAAGGTAGATAAGGCAAAATTTGCAGCTAGCTTGTCCCGTAATCCCTTTGAAAGGTTTGACATTTCTTCAAACGTCTTAACACGTTTATTATATAACCAATCAAAAATCTGTGCTGCACGGAAAGGCTTTTCTCCGTTTTCCTTTAACCATTCTTCTAATTGATGTGGCTGGAATGAATAAATCGATTCCTTTAAATTTGGTTTTTCCTTTTTCACACGTCGAACTGGCTTTTCTTCTGCCTCTTCAACTAAATCGTTGATACGTTCATTAAATTCCTTTTGATCCAGCATTAGTTGGATTCTCCTTTTTTACGAAAGGCGGCAACGAAGAAACCGTCACTGCCAAAGTCTTGTGGAAAGACTTGAAGCATGCCATTAGCTTGCTTTTCCGCTAATTTTGTTGGTAAAGATTCTAGTTGTATCGCTTCCATTTCTGGATGCGTTGCTAAAAAGGCTTTTACTGTGCCTTCATTTTCTTGTTTATCGACGGTACAAGTACTATACACAAGCTTACCCTCTATCTTCAATACTTTTGTCGCTGCATCTAATAATGCTAGTTGGATTGTTTGAAGATTTTCTAAATCTTCTTCTCGCTTCGTATATTTAATATCTGGCTTACGTCGCATAACTCCTAGTCCACTACATGGTGCATCCACTAAAACGGCATCATAAGACTCTGCTTGTAAAAATTCAGGTGCTTTACGACCGTCAATTGGGGCTGTTTCAATAATATCTAGCCCTAGACGTTCTGTATTATGGTCGATTAAATCTAATTTATGTGGATGAAGATCTGTTGCTAAAATAGAACCTTCATTTTTCATGATTTCAGCTAAATGCGTTGTTTTACCACCTGGTGCTGCACACATATCCAAGACACGCATACCAGGAGATGGGTTTAGAACATTGGCTGGTATCATTGAACTCTCGTCTTGAATAGTAATATGCCCCTCTTTAAATGCATGAGTACGAGCGGGTTGACCATTTGTTAAGTGTAGACATTCTGGGATGACCTCACTTTGCTTCGCTGTTAAACCTTCCGCTTCGAGTTCCGCTATCGCTTGCTCAACAGTTACCTTCGTTGTGTTGACACGAACAGTTTGCATAGGTGGTACATTATTTTCATGTAACATTCCTGTAGCTACTTCTAGACCGTAATTATCAACAAAACGTTGTACTAGCCAAATCGGATGACTTGTTTCAATAGCAAGACGCTCTATTGGATTTTCAATATCAGTTATAGCAGGTACACCTTGACGCAAGACAGATCTTAAAATACCATTGACCGTCGAAGCAATACCACGATGCCCTCGGCGCTTCGCAATTTCTACTGCCTCATTAACGGCTGCATGCGCTGGGATACGCGTTAAATACTGCATTTGATACAAAGATATACGCAATAACCAACGAACCCAATGATCTATAGAGCCACGGATAAAAGGCTCTAAATAATAATCAAGGGTCATTTTATGTTGCAATGTGCCATAGGTTAATTCTGTTAATAAAGCACGGTCCTTCGCCTCTATTTTATGTCGTTTAATGGTTTCATTGAGAAGTAAATTGCTATAGGCTTGATTTTTATCAACTGCTAACAGAATAGACAATGCGGCGTCTCGCACATTTCCATCCCAAATTACTACACTTTTTTTACTCATTTAAATTGGTCCCCAATCTGTAATTTAGAACCTGTACCACGTAAATATTCCTCAGCTGTCATGCGCTTTTTACCTGCAGGTTGTACATCAAATAATGCTAAGGTTGTCCCATTGCCTGCCGCTACTTCAAAATGATCTTTTGCAATCGCTACTACAGTACCAGGAATCGTATCATGCTTGCTATTGCCAATAATTGCCCACCATACTTTAAAATTCCCATCCTCAAAAGTTGTATATGCTACAGGCCACGGATGAAGTCCGCGTACTTGATTGTAAAGAGTTGTGGCATCCTTTGTCCAATCAATACGTTCCTGTTCTCTCGAAATATTGCTCGCAAAAGTAACTTGCGTTTCATCTTGAACTGTACGGCTATTTGTTCCATTAATAATAGATGGAAGTGTGTCCTTTAATAAATCACGACCAACTATACTTAGCTTATCAAAAAATCCACCTGTATGATCATCTTGTTCAATTGGAATAGCTCTTTGAGAAATAATATCACCTGCATCAAGTTTTTCTGCCATATACATAATTGTGACGCCAGTTTCCTTTTCACCATCCATAATAGCTTGGTGAATAGGGGCGCCTCCACGATATTTTGGTAATAACGAGGCATGGACATTAATACAGCCGAGTGCAGGAGCATCCAATAGTTCTTTCGGTAATATTTGTCCAAATGCAGCGGTAATGACTATATCTGGTTGTAACGCAAGAATCTGTTGTAGCTCATTTGATCCACGTAGCTTTTCTGGTTGGATAATAGGTAATCCTAGCTCTAATGCTGCTGCCTTGACAGGTGGTGGTGTCAATACACGTTTACGGCCTACTGGTCGATCAGGTTGTGTCACTACTGCTTTAATATCGTACCCTTCTTCATGTAGCATACGCAAAATGGGTGCAGAGAAGTCAGGTGTCCCCATAAAAATAATCGAAGTCATTTTATTCCTCCTCGTTTGCATACATTTCTTCAAGTTCTTCTGCAGTTATAACACGTTTAATTTTTGAATCAAATAGCACGCCATCTAAATGATCAATTTCATGTAAAATTGCTCTAGCATCAAAGCCCCCTGCTTCTAATTCATAAACACGTCCTTCACGGTCACATGCTTCAATTTTTACATAGCTAGGGCGTTCTACCTCACCATATAATCCTGGGAAACTCAAACAACCTTCAATATCTATTTCCGCCCCATCCGTTTCAATAACAGTTGGATTAACCATTTCTAAAATATCGCGTTCTTCACCTAGTTCTACAATCGCTACTCGTAACCCTATATCAATTTGTGGGGCTGCAATGCCAACACCATCATATTCCACCATTGTGTCATATAAATCATCCAGTAATGTAATGAGTTCGTCGTTAATTTCTGTTACTTCAGCACATGGTGTTGAAAGTACTTGTGCTGGGTGTTCGATTACTTTTTTTATTGCCATTTTTATTTCCTCATTTCCGCTTTTAGCTTGAGCCATACCACTTTATTTATTTTTATGGTCTTATGCTCGTAAAACTGTGTTTATACTCTCTTATATAGTAGACGGATCTAAATCTACCGTCATTAATATTCCTTGTTTGATCCAATCTGCTCGATACATAGCGAGCAGACGCTGTAATACTGGAATAAGATTTGGTTCAATTTTATATTTTATCAAACATTGATAACGATATCTATTTTGGAGTCGAGCAATACTTGCCGTCGTTGGGCCAATAATAGCTACTTGATTCGATAAATTTCCACGGAGCCAATCTGCCATACGTCCTGCATATTCAGCAGCCATCATAACATCCTCATGAGAAATCTGAACAAGCGCCACATAGTAATATGGAGGGTAACTGGAACGACGGCGTAAAAACATCTCTCGTTCATAAAATGGCTCATAATCCTGCGTTTTAGCTAATTCAATAGCATAATGCTCAGGTGTATAGGTCTGAATAATTACCTCTCCGGGTTTATCATGTCTTCCTGCCCTCCCACTTACCTGTGTTAAAAGCTGAAATGTACGTTCTGCTGCACGATAATCTGGTAAATGTAAGGAGGTGTCGGCGCTCAGTACACCTACAAGTGTAATATTTGGAAAGTCAAGCCCTTTTGCAATCATCTGCGTGCCCAATAAAATATCTGCTTGCCCTTCACCAAAAGCAGCTAATATTTCTTCATGTGCACCTTTATGCTTTGTCGTATCTACATCCATACGTAATACCCTTGCTTCTGGGAACAGCTTATATATTTCTTCCTCCACCTTTTGTGTACCAGTACCAAAATAACGAATATGATCACTTTGACATTGTGGACATATTTGAGGAACATGTTCCTCATAACCACAGTAATGACATTTCAATTTTTCAGTTGTACGATGATAGGTTAATGAAATATCACAGTTGGGACATTGTACAACGGTCCCACAATCCCGACAGAGCACAAAAGACGAGTAGCCACGTCGATTTAAAAACAACACCATTTGCTCTTTTTTCTCTAATCTAACACGGATTGCTTCTATAAGGGATTGCGAAAACATGGATCGATTTCCTTGTCGAAGCTCCTCACGCATATCTGAAATAAAAACGGTTGGTAATGACTGATGTAAGGCTCTCAGCTTTAATGAAAGTAAGGTATAAACACCCTTTTTGGCTCTTGCAAAAGATTCTAAACCTGGTGTAGCACTACCCAAAATAACAGGGCAATTATAATATTCACTACGCCAGATAGCTACATCTCTTGTATGGTAACGTGGTGAATCTTCTTGCTTATATGTTGACTCATGCTCTTCATCCAAAATAATAAGACCTATATTTGTAAAGGGGGCAAATATTGCTGAACGAGCACCAACGACTACTCTTACTTTCCCTTGCTGGATTTTACGCCATTCATCATACTTCTCGCCCACAGACAATCCGCTATGCATAACTGCAACCATCTCTCCAAAACGACTACGAAATCGCTCCGTCATTTGAGGTGTTAAAGAGATTTCAGGTACAAGCATAATAGCTTCTTTGCCTTCGTTCAACACTTTTTGTATCGCCTGCAAATAGACCTCTGTCTTACCACTCCCTGTTACACCATGCAATAAAAATGTTTGCGCTTGTTGCTTCTCCATAGCCACGGTAATGGCTTGTAAAGCAATTTGCTGCTCATCTGTTAATTGTAAGGCTTGCGTACGTGAAACTTCTTTCGTAAACGGGTCTCGGTATACTTCTTCTTGAATAAATTGCGCCGCACCTTTGTCAATAACGCTCTCTAAAACTGAAGAAGAGACTCCTGCTTCCTCACAAATTTGCTGAGGTGACAAAACTTCTCCTAAATGCTGCCTTATCCATTCTAGTAATAGACGTTGCTTCACAGCTCTAGCTGATTGCTCAATCGCTTTTTCAATAATGCTTGGCTTTTCTATAATTTTCACCATTCGTATTTCTTTTACATGACCCTGTTGTTTCACAACATGATCAATAGTCACCATATTTTGGGCAACTAATTGCTTTAATAAAGGCAGTAAACCTGCACGTTCAAATTCTTTAAAATTAGCCTTTTGTCGTTTACCAAAAATCACTTGTACTTCACTCGGGATATTTGGATCTTCATGTAGCTTTACAATTTTTTCATATTTTGCACGTAATGCTGAAGGTAACATTACTTGTAAAGCATCTATTTCATAGCAAATCGTTTGATTCTTCAACCACTTTGCCATTTGTAGCATTTCATCAGTTAGTACCGGCTCCATATCTAAAATTTGAGCAATTGATTTTAATTTATTGAGGGGCACGTCTGTTTCAGTTTTTATGCCCACGACAAAGCCTAAAACATTTCTAGGACCAAATGGCACTTTTACACGACAGCCCATTTCTATTACATTTACCCATTCAGGTGGTACTTGATAATCGAAGGGACGATCCACATGGTAGGTCGAGACATCTACAATGACTTCCGCTATTAAAAAGCTCATTGCTCCTCACCCTTTAGTATTTGAGCCCATAACGTTCGGGCAAAGTGCTGTGGATTAGTTGTAGCAATAATCTGCCCATTTATTTGAGCTTCCTCACTGAAGTCAATCCAACGCTCCGATTGAATGCTTAGCAGAGGTTCGCCAAGCACTTCTTGTCCAAATGTGACAGCCTTGATACCCTCTACTGAAATAAGTGGTGTTTTCTCTATTGTCGGTACATTAGCTGCATGTATGAAGAGAACCTCTGGGTCCTGATTTTTATAGTTTTCCAGCTGTTGCATCAAATCATTCAAACTACTATCTTCTATTTGAATCACATGTG
Organism: Lysinibacillus sp. GW823-FHT06C08; assembly: GCF_058795135.1. NCBI lineage: Bacteria > Bacillati > Bacillota > Bacilli > Caryophanales > Bacillaceae > Lysinibacillus > Lysinibacillus sp. GW823-FHT06C08. The sequence continues at coordinate 742,431 of NZ_JBXAHN010000001.1, read as the reverse complement.
CTCCTAAGGTCCTGGCTTCATTAGCCAAAGCCTGTCCAATGACACCATTCGCTGGTGGTTTAATCATATGCTTTTCATCGAACGGTACATACAAAGCACCAGCTGTCACTACTACCGTTTTATTAGTAAGTGGTTTTGGTGTAGCCGTCGCTGAAAAAAAATCCTGTACAATAGTTGTTATTTTTTCAGGTTCCTCTAAGCGCCCCTTCCCAACATAGCCACATGCTAAAAATCCTTCTGAAGGCTCGATAAATTGGTAGCCATCTGCTGCTAACCTATCTAAGTTACGCTTTACTGCTGGATGGTCATACATATGTACATTCATAGCTGGAGCTATCCACACAGGCGCAGTAGTAGCAAGTAAGGTTGTTGATACCATATCATCTGCAATTCCATTGGCCAATTTCCCAATTATATTGGCAGTTGCCGGCGCAACTAAAATCAAATCAGCCCAATCCGCTAAATCAATATGGGCAATCACATTTGAATCTTTTTCATCAAATGTGTCAAAATAAACATCATTTTTGGACATCACTTGAAAGCTTAATGGATTCACAAACTGTCTAGCTGAGGCAGTCATTATCACTTTTACGTTCGCCCCTGCTTGTGATAGCTTGCTAACTAGAGCAACAGCTTTATATACGGCAATCCCGCCTGAAACACAAAGTAAAATATTTTTATTCATGCTAGGTGTCTTCCCTTCAAATGATAAGCTCCCAAAGGAGGATTCCCTGGGAGCTCTCGGCATTCTGTATAATCAAATCAACTGCTGACTAACTTGAAGTTAAATTTCGTCTTCGTACACAGTTGACTCATCCTGTGATACTTTCGTAAGTACACCTGCCGCTACTTCTTCAAGTGCTTTTCCTACGTATTTATGAGATACGTACTTGTGTAAACGTTCTGTATTTTGCTCTTCCTGCATTTGACGAGCACGTTTTGAAGCAAGGCTCACTAGTGAATATTTTGAATCGATTTCTTTTTTTAAAGCATCTACTGATGGGTATAACATTGTTTATTCTCCTCTCAACATTGACAAATATCTTTTTTCAACACGTTCTCTACGGCAATGCTCTGCTTTAATAATCGCATTAATACGATCACAGGCATTTGTCACTTCATCATTCTCTACAACATAATCGTATAAGCTCATCATTTCAAGCTCTTCACTTGCTGTAGCAATACGTTTTGCTATGATGTCCTCTGTTTCCGTCCCACGTCCAACTAAACGATCTTTTAATTCAGTTAAACTTGGAGGGGCTAAGAAAATAAATAAGGCATCTGGTGCTTTTTTACGAATCTGCGCTGCACCCTGCACTTCTATTTCTAAAAACACATCGCGACCTGCATCCAGTGTTTCATTCACGTAGGCTAATGGTGTACCATAGTAGTTTCCTACAAATTCAGCATGCTCTAATAAGCCACCCTGTTCAATTAACGTTTCAAAGTCTTCACGTTTCTTGAAAAAATAGTCTACACCATCGATTTCACCTTCGCGAGGATTTCGTGTCGTCATCGAGATGGAATACTCATAATTCGTATTCGGCTGAGAAAATAATTCTTTTCGCACTGTCCCTTTACCTACACCAGATGGGCCAGACAGAACAATTAATAATCCACGTTCTTTTATCATTTATTCTCTATATCTCCCTTAATTTATAACAGACACGTGCAAGTTATTCGATATTTTGAACTTGCTCACGCATCTTTTCTAAAATTGTTTTCGCCTGAACAACAGCAACCGCTGCTTCTGTAGATTGATTTTTCGAGCCAATCGTATTGATTTCACGATGAATCTCCTGCATTAAAAAGTCTAATTTTCGTCCAACTGAAATCGTTTCATGTAACGTTTCTTCCAATTGATTAAAATGACTATCCAATCTGTCTAATTCCTCAGAAATGTCAACGCGTTCTGCAAAAATCGCTACTTCTGCTAGTAAACGGTCATCTAACAAAGTTCCATCTGCAACCTCTGCAATCCGTTCTACTAATCGTGTACGATATTTTTCAACAGCAAGAGATGAACATGAACGTATTTGGTTCACTTGTTCTTTTAACTGTTCCTTATATTGTACAACAACTTCCTGCAATTCTTGCCCCTCACGCTCACGCATAAGTACGAGCTGCTTTATCGCTTGTGAAATCGCATGTTCAACAGCACTAAGTAAATCCTCAGGTGTTAATTGTGGTTTTTGCTGTACGAGTGCTTGCTCTAACGATAAAAGCTCCTGCATCGTCCATTTTTCCTCTAGTGGTACTTTACTTGCTAATTGCTCTTTTGCCTTACGATACGCTTCAATTAATGACCAATTAATCTCTATAGATTGCTCTACATTTTCTAAGTCCTTCACATATACCATCACATCAATTTTGCCGCGTGACAAAGCTTGAGAAATAAATTTCTTTGCAAAAATTTCAGCTTCAAGCCATTCTTTCGGAAATTTAGCGTTAATTTCTAAAAAGCGATGGTTGACCGAGCGCATTTCTACGGTTAATTGAAAGTCTCTAGTTGTTGTGACACCTCTGCCAAAACCAGTCATACTACGCACCAAGGTTCGTCACACCTTTCTTTGCATACTGGGAATATTATAACATAAGCTCTATCGAATATGACGAATCTCCAAAAAAAATTGGATCGAATAAGAGCTAATTCTACCACAATTGAAGCTATATTTTAATATTCGCCTAAAAAATGCTATGATAAACATACAATTAGTGCTCTGCTGAAGCTTGGAAATAGCGAAAGCAAGTGCAAAAAGAAAAAATACGAAAGTACCAAGATGCTTGCTATCATTGGAAAGAGGAATTCATATGGCATTTGACGGCTTATTTACTTATTCAATAACAGCCGACCTACAACAGCTTGTGACAGGTCGAATTACTAAAATACATCAACCTAACGCTCAAGAGGTTATTTTACATGTTCGTGCAAACGGGAAAAATCATAAATTGCTTTTTTCTATTCATTCTTCTTATGCACGAGTGCATCTTACGGAACAATCGATTGAAAATCCAGCAGAACCACCTATGTTTTGTATGCTGCTGCGCAAGCATTTAGAGGGTGGTTTTATTTCCTCCGTTAAACAGCTTGGATTTGACCGTATTATAATAGTAGAAATCGAAAGTAAAAATGAAATTGGCGACCCTATTGTTAGACAACTACATGCTGAAATTATGGGTAGACATAGTAATCTACTTTTAATTGATAAAGAGCAAAATAAAATTGTTGATAGTTTAAAGCACTTACCTCCATCTGTAAACAGTTTTCGTACCGTATTACCTGGCCAGCCTTACTTGGCTCCACCAACACAAAATAAATGGAATCCTCTATTAGTTACAGAGGAAGAGCTAGCAACATTTTTTGTGGAAACTAAAAATGCCAAAGATGTTGTGACACAATTTACTGGCTTTTCACCTCTTCATGCTGAGGAATTATTGTACCGCATGACATCAGCATCCAATCGAGTACAATGCTTTAAGGAATTTATAGCCAGCTTTGCTAATGGTGGAACGAGCCCTATGTATGTATTGGCTGATCATAAAACTTACTTCTCACCAATTGAATTAACTCACTTACATGGAGATATGACAGCATATCCGAATGTTCACGAGCTTCTTGATCGAGTATTCTTTGCACGTGCGGAGCGGGACCGTGTCAAGCAGCAAGCGGGTGATTTAGAAAGATGGCTACAAAATGAAATTGATAAACTGGCTTTAAAAACGAAAAAGCTAACAAAGGACTATGTGCGTGCCTCAAAGCTCGATCAATTTCAGTTATATGGTGAACTGTTAATGGCTAATATTTACTCCTTTGAAAAGGGTGTCAAGGAAGTAACGGTCATTAATTACTACAGTGAAAATAGCGAGGAGATTACGATCCCCGTCAGTGAGCGTAAAACACCTATAGAAAATGCTCAAGGCTATTATACAAAATATACTAAGGCCAAAAATGCATTAATCATGGTGCAACAACAACTTGAAAAAACAAAAGAAGAAATTGCTTACTTTGAAATGCTGGCACAACAAGTGCAGCAAGCATCACCAGGAGATATTGAAGAAATTCGTGAAGAACTAGCCGAACAGGGCTACTTAAAGCTACGTCATTCTAAGAAAAAGAAAAAGCCTGTGAAACCTGAACCCGAGCGCTATATTTCTTCCACAGGTATAGCCATCTCTGTCGGCAAGAACAACAAGCAAAATGATATGTTGACATTTAAAATTGCAAAACGCACAGATATATGGTTACACACGAAGGATATTCCAGGCTCTCATGTTGTCATTCATTCTAGTGAACCCGATGAAACAACTCTACGGGAAGCAGCCACATTAGCTGCTTATTTTTCAAAGGCAAGAGAGTCTTCTTCTGTTCCAGTCGATTACACTGACATTCGTCAGGTCAAAAAACCAAATGGGGCTAAACCCGGTTTTGTGATTTACTTCGAACAAAAAACTTTGTATATCGATCCAGATGAGGCACTCATATTACAATTAAAAAAGCAGTCGTAAAGATAGAGACCGAGATAAATTTTCTCGGTTTTTTCTTTTTTTCAATTTATAGCACGTAATCCGTACTATAAATCAATGAAAACAGCCACACCTTGATTGATTCTTACAGACAATCTTCCTTATTATAATAACAATAAAAAAACATATGAATCATCTGAACTGTTTCTTACAACAGTTATTGACTTCTACCTTTTAGCAAAGCAAAATCAAAATATAAAAGATTGAATAGCATTTCGGAAAGGGCGTATCAATATGTCTGTAGGCAAAAAATTAAGTTTCGGTTTCTTTACCATTATTCTCACGTTAATCATTTCATTAATGATTATGTTCATGCTATTTTCAAACATAGAAAAAAAGATTGAAAATGCATTAGAAGTTCACGTAGCCCTTGTGGAATTAGCAGATGATATTCAATTTGAAATGGCCATGCAAGGTCTGTTTATCCGCGCCATTATTATCGAAGACAATCCTGCGAATAAAGAAAGTTTTACAGAACATGCAAATTTACTCGATCAGCTAGTAGCTGAAATCAACGAAAAATCAAATTCCTCTGAAATGCATACATATGCAAACGAATTAAATACGTTTAATGATGCTTTTAATAAATCAGCTACTGAGGCACTCGCACTTTTTGAAGCAGGCGACCTAGAAGGAGCTTTACAAAAGGTTAATGGTGAAGTGCAGCAAGCTAATAAAGGCATCCAAGATATATCCAATAAAATTGCGAACTATCAAAAGGGACAACTCGAAACGGTTACACAAGAATCTAAACAAGCTGTGTTCAACTCTCAAATCATTTCAATTATTGCCATCATTATTGGTGTTGTCCTTGGCATTATTCTGATGGTTTATATACAGCGAACTATTTCTCGCCCTTTAAAATCGGTAGTCCATTCAGCAAACCAAATTGCAAACGGAGAATTATTCCATCAAGATGTCACTCACCATTCTAAAGATGAAATCGGTCAACTTTCAACGGCCTTTAATTCAATGAAAGGCAATCTGAAAAATTTATTAACCCATATTCAAGACAATGCTGAGCATTTAACAGCATCAGTAGAAGAACTTTCTGCTTCTACCGAGGAAATTACTTCCTCAGCTGATGAAATAACGGTGCGTATTAATGAAACAGCCAATGTTGCTAAAGCAGCCACAGTTGCTGCCAATGAAAGTGCTCATGCAATGGATGAAACAGCCGTAGGTGTTCAACGTATAGCAGAAGCAACGCAACAACTTCATCACAGTGCTGTAACAACGAATGAATTAGCTACAAACGGGAACAGTACCGTAGAGAATGCTCAACAACAAATGAATGTAATCAATGATTCAACACAAATAATAAATAATCTTGTTCAAAAATTAAGTAAACAATCAGAAGAGATTAGCCAAATCACTACAGTTATTACAGCCATTACCGATCAAACTAATTTATTAGCACTCAACGCTGCCATTGAAGCAGCCCGTGCTGGGGAGCATGGAAAAGGATTCGCGGTTGTCGCTGATGAGGTTCGTAAGTTAGCTGAGGAATCTAAACAATCGGCTAATCAAATTGTTGCCTTAACGCAGGAGATTCAAGAAGATACGCAAAATGTAGAGAAAGCTGTTTTAGATGGCCTCCATTCGGTTACAGATGGAGTCAAAATTATTGGACATGCAGGACAAGCATTTGAGGCAATCGTGAAAGCCATCAATGTAATGACAGATCAAATAGAAGATATATCAGCAACTTCTGAGGAAATTTCAGCTAGCGCAGAACAGGTAGCTGCTTCTGTCGCAGAAATTGCTCACGGCGCTTCAACTAGCTCAGATAGTACACAAATAGTGGCCGCTGCTAGCAAAGAACAAACAATCACGATGCAACAAATCAATCAAGTTGCCGCACATCTAAGTGAAAAGTCCTTAGATTTACAGCATCAAATTAATCAGTTTAAACTTTAATGAAGCAAATGGTGCATTCTTTATATTGGAATGCACTATTTTTTATTCATTATGTTATGTAAATCTTCTGAAGGACAAAGCACAATACCTCAAACAGGAGATTTGGCAAAGAACTTGAACGTTAAAAAAATCAGATTTTTAGTAATTATTTGCATAATCAATCCTCGCCAGTAAGACAAATGACAGCCTCAAAAAAACACTACAAATAAAATGGATTAAATTAGCAAAGGGCGTACAGAATTCAAGGTATTTATATACTTCATCTTTAATGAATAAAACTTAACCTGATTGCATATATACATAGCTAACCTCATTCCAAGGAAATTATTTCAATAGAATATATTTAACTTAATCAATCTTTCATTAAATCCATTTTTTTCTTAGTATGGGTACATTTTTTCATAGATTAACTCTATTATTTCTTTTCACACTTCATAATTGGATAATCCTAGAAAATTACAAAATAAGTTTCTTATATATCATTAATAGATAGAAATATTCATATTTCGAGATCATAAATTACAAGAAATTACCTACAAATGAATGTAATTCACTTAGTTTTGCTTAGATTTTCTACAAATCTATACAATATCCTCAAAGTATTACATCTATGACTTTTGTATCATTTTTCAAATATTGATATTATTATCGAAAAAATAGGAATTTTCTATATAGTAAATCATTTTTTTATTTTTATTCTATTTTTGATATTCAGAATAGGTAAATATCAAATTTTTATTACATAAGCACTCTATTTCATTAGCGTGGTAAATCGGAAAAATTTATTATTCTCTTAACTGTCAGATAATACTATATAAATTTGAATCTTTTTTATTTTGTGCACAATGATTTTTTTGGTATATTAAATAGGAGCTTCACAAAAGGCTTAAAAATTGTATAAGGGGGATTCACATGAATAAAAACAAAAAGTTTTTATTACTAACAGTTCTTGCAGTATTTTCTTTAGTACTTGCTGCATGTGGCTTCGGTGGAGATTCGTCTGAAAAATCAAAAGACGATGGAAAAGATTCTGGTTCATCAGAAACAGCTTCTTCAGGCGGCGAATTAAATGTAGTAGTAGCTTCTGAACCACCATCACTTCATCCTGCATTAGCAACAGATACAACTTCTGGAGTTATTCTTACAAATACTTTTGAAGGATTAACAACGCTTGATGCAGACGCTCGTCCAGTTGCAGCTGCGGCTGAAAGCTGGGAAGTTAGCGAAGATCTAAAAACATACACGTTCAAATTACGTGATGCGAAATGGTCAAACGGAGATCCAGTAGTTGCTGGTGACTTCGAATATGCTTGGAAATGGGCATTAAACCCAGACAATCTTTCTGAATATGCTTCAATCCTTTACTCTATTAAAGGTGCTGCAGCATACAACAATGGTGAAGGTTCTGCTGATGACGTAGGCGTTAAAGCTGAAGATGACAAAACATTAGTAGTAACTTTAGAAAACCCAACACCTTACTTCTTAGAATTAACAGCATTCAAAACATACGCACCATTAAACCAAAAAGTAGTTGAAGGTAATGATGAGTGGTACACAGATGCTGGTGAAAACTTTGTAACAAACGGTCCATTCACATTAGGTGAGTGGAGACACAACGATACAATCGTATTAAAGAAAAACCCAGAATACTGGGATGCTGATAAAGTGGCTTTAGATACTGTTAATATCGGTATGGTTGAATCTGAAGCAACAGCAGTAACAATGTTCAAAGGTGGCGAAATTGATTACCTTGGAGCACCTTTCCAATCTGTAGCACTTGATGCTATCGATGGATTTAAAGCTGACAAATCTTTAAATATCAATGACCAAGCTTCTGTATACTGGTACAAGCTAAATACAAAAGATAAAATCACTGGAAACGCTAACATCCGTAAAGCGTTAGCATTAGCAGTTGATCGACAAGGATTAATTGATAATGTTACTAAAGGTGAACAAAAACCTGCATTAGGTATGGTTCCTACTGCGGTTCATGGCTTTGAGGAAGACCGTGGTTACTACAAAGATAATGATATCGAAGGTGCAAAAGCTGCACTTGAAGCTGGTATGAAAGAACTTGGTATTACAAACCCAGCAGATGTAAAAATTAACCTTTCTTACAACACAAGTGAAGCACACGCTGCTATCGCACAATTCGTTCAAGAGAACTGGACTAAAAACCTTGGTATCACTGTAGGTCTTGATAACTCTGAATGGCAAGTTTATTTAGAAAAGCTTAACCAATTAGACTACCAAGTTGGCCGTATGGGCTGGGTTGGTGACTACAATGATGCTTATACTTTCTTAGAAATGTATGACACTGCTGCAAACGGTAACAATGATACAGGTTGGGAAAATGCAGAATACAAAAAATTATTAGATCAATCTAATACTGAAGCAGATCCAGCGAAACGTCTTGAGCTTTTAAAACAAGCTGAAGCAATTGCTGTTTCTGAGTTCCCAGTTGTTCCAATTTACTACTACACGAACCTTTCTGTAGTACAAGATTATGTGAAAGACATGAAGGCAGACATCCTTGGTAACATCTCTCTTAAAGAGGTTAAAGTAGAGAAATAATCAACAACATTTCGCTTATTTAGCTCTACAGCGAAGAGCTGCCTCGTAGCCCCTACGGCGCGAGTCAGCTCTTTTTAAAATACGAAGGCATATATTTGTCAGACAATTGACAAATAGAAGGAGGAGTTTTATGTGATTAAATATATTTTGAAAAGGCTGATGTATATACTTCTCGCGCTTTTCGTCATCGTAACTGTTACGTTTTTCTTAATGCGTCTCGCTCCTGGTAGTCCTTTTGCGAGTGAACGTAATTTCCCACCTCAAATCGAGGAGAAGTTAAACGAAACGTATGGATTAAATAACCCTTGGTATATACAATATAAAGATTATTTAATCGATACGGCCACTTTCAATTTCGGTGAGTCAATGAAATATAAAGCGCGTTCTACAAATGATATGATTTCTGAAAGTTTCCCTGTTTCTTTAACATTAGGGATTGAGGCTATGCTATTAGCAATTGGATTCGGTGTTTTAATTGGCGTAGTTTCCGCGCTATATCATAATAAGTTCCCGGATTATTTGGCAACGTCCTTTGCGGTGCTCGGTATATCAGTACCTTCATTTATCTTAGCAGGTTTAATGCAGTATTTCTTAGCCTTTAAGCTAGGTTGGTTCCCAATCAGTGGGTGGAAAGGCTTTGTTTATAGTATATTGCCAGCCCTTGCAATCGCTTTCTCACACATGGGCTTTATTGCAAAGTTAACTCGTTCAAGTATGCTAGAACAAAACAATAGTGAATATGTAAAAATGGCTCGTGCGAAAGGTATTGGTAAATGGACAATCGTATTCCGCCATACATTACGAAATGCCCTATTACCAGTTGTAACGTACATTGGTCCTTTAACAGCTGGGGTTGTTACAGGTAGTTTCATTGTAGAGCAAATTTTCGCTATTCCTGGACTTGGTAAACACTTCGTTCAAAGTATTACAAACCGTGACTATACGGTAATTATGGGTACGACAGTGTTCTATTCCATCATCCTTTTATTTGCGGTATTAATCGTTGATATTCTATATAGCGTAATTGATCCGCGTATCAAGCTGAAAGGAGCGAAAAAATAATGACACAGCAACAAATTGAAAAAGATAAGTTTAAAATTGTTGGTGGCAATCATGAAGCAACGGAAAAATTAGCTGATAAATCAGTCTCCTTTTGGAAAGAAGTATTTCTCCGTTTCTCTCATAATAAATTGGCCATTATCGGTATAATTATTTTAATCGTTGTCATTTTAATGGCAATTTTTGTACCAATTTTATCTCAATATAAAGCAAGTGATCAGCTTGGTGTATACAATGCACCACCATCTGCACAATTTTGGTTTGGAACAGATGATCTAGGTCGTGACATTTTCGTTCGTATTTGGGAAGGAGCTCGTATTTCCCTATTTATCGGAATTGCTGCGGCGGTTATTGACTTAATTATCGGTGTTATTTGGGGAAGTATTTCAGGTTTATCAGGCGGTCGCGTTGATAATATTATGATGCGTATTGCTGACGTTTTAACAGCTGTACCCTACCTTTTAGTAGTAATCGTACTTTTAGTTGTTATGCAACCAGGTTTATTCCCTATGATTATTGCCTTATCTATCACTGGATGGATTAATATGGCACGTATCGTTCGTGGTGAAGTATTATCTATTAAAAATCAAGAATACGTTCTTGCTGCCCGTACATTAGGTGCAAGTACAGGACATTTAATTATTAAACACTTAGTTCCGAATGCTCTTGGTGCCATTTTAGTAACGATGACTTTAACAATCCCATCGGCTATCTTCACTGAGTCATTCTTAAGTTATCTTGGTCTTGGGGTTCCTGCTCCAACTGCTTCATGGGGTACAATGGCTTCTGACGGTAATAAGGCTATAGCTAATGCACCATGGCGCTTGATTTTCCCAGCAGTATTTATCTCACTAACAATCTTTGCGTTTAACGCAGTTGGTGACGGCTTACGTGATGCTCTAGATCCAAAACTACGTAAATAAGGAGGTGGCCGAAATGAGTAAAACAATTCTTGAAGTAAAAGATTTAAAAATTAACTTTAAAACTTATGCTGGGCTTGTTCATGCTGTACGTGGTGTTAACTTTGATTTAAAGGAAGGTGAAACACTAGCTATAGTTGGTGAATCAGGTTCGGGTAAGAGTGTTACGAGTAATGCATTAATGAAACTAATTCCGCAGCCACCTGGTATTTATGAGTCAGGACAAATTTTATTTAATGGCCGTGATTTAGTTCCGTTAACTGATAAAGAAATGTCTAAAGTACGCGGAAATGAAATTGCGATGATTTTCCAAGATCCAATGACAAGTTTGAATCCAACTATGAAGGTCGGACGTCAAATAACTGAAGTAATTTTGCAACATAGAAAAGTTTCTAAATTAGATGCAAAAAACCGTGCCATCGAGCTTTTAACACAGGTAGGTATCCCCTTCCCTGAGAAACGCTATAATCAATATCCACATGAGTTTTCAGGTGGTATGCGTCAACGTGTGGTTATTGCGATCGCCCTGGCGGCTGATCCTAAGCTATTGATTGCCGATGAGCCAACAACAGCTCTAGATGTTACCATTCAAGCACAAATTTTAGAGCTAATGAAGGAAATTCAAAAGAACTCGAAAACATCTATCATTTTCATTACACACGATTTAGGTGTTGTGGCGAACATTGCAGATCGTGTAGCCGTAATGTACGCTGGACAAATCGTGGAGTATGGTACTGTTAATGATATTTTCTATAATCCAAAGCACCCATACACATGGGGTCTACTAGGTTCTATGCCTGATCTAGATAATGATACGGATGAGTTATTGCGCACGATCCCTGGTTCACCACCAGACCTTACGAACCCACCTAAAGGGGATGCATTTGCAGCACGTAACGAGTTCGCAATGGCCATTGATTATGAACAAGAACCACCAATGTTCCAAGTGAGTGAAACGCATTTTGCAAAAACGTGGTTATTGCATCCTGATGCACCAAAGATTCCTCTTCCTGAAGCAGTTGCTAAACGTATTGAAGGGTATTTAGCAAAGGAGGCACAAGAAAATGACTAAAACTGGTGCTAAAAAAATTCTTGAAATTAAAAACTTAAAGCAGCATTTTGGATCACCAAGTAATCCAATCAAAGCCGTAGATGGTATTAGCTTCGATGTTTATGAAGGTGAAACACTTGGTCTTGTAGGCGAATCAGGTTGCGGAAAGTCAACAACGGGTCGTTCAATCATTCGTTTATATGATATTACAGGTGGCGAGATTATTTTCGATGGGGAAAATGTTCATGGAAAAAAATCTAAAAATGAGTTAAAGAATTTTAACCGCCAAATGCAAATGATTTTCCAAGATCCTTACGCTTCTTTAAATCCTCGTATGACAGCTGGTGAAATCATTGGTGAAGCCTTTGATATCCATGGCCTTTACAAGGAGAAAAATGAACGTCGTGCAAAAATTCAAGAGCTACTTGAAGCTGTTGGTTTAAACAAAGAGCACGCGAATCGTTACGCACATGAATTCTCTGGTGGTCAACGCCAACGTATTGGGATTGCACGTGCGCTAAGCTTAGATCCTAAATTTATCATTGCCGATGAGCCAATTTCTGCGCTTGACGTATCGATCCAGGCTCAGGTTGTTAACTTACTAAAACAACTTCAAAAAGAACGTGGCTTAACATATCTTTTCATTGCCCATGACCTTTCGATGGTAAAATACATCAGTGACCGTATTGCTGTTATGTACCGCGGTAAAATCATGGAAATAGGTAAAGCAGATGATATTTACAATCATCCTGTTCACCCGTATACAAAATCTTTATTATCAGCAATCCCACTTCCCGACCCAATGTCAGAGAAACGTCGTCAACGTATTCCGTACAAGCATACTGAAGTTGACGAAACTGCATCGTATCATGAAGTAGGCGACCAACACTATGTATATGGCACTGCTGATTTAGTTAAAACTTGGGTTAATAATCGATAAAACTAACTGTATATCCATCCATTGGTGATTTCCAATGGATGGATTTTTAATTGGGATATTAATGCCTTTTCCCCTTTTAACTTATTTTAAGCCAGATACACTTCTTTTTTTGAAAAAAACAGCCTTTCTTCTATCAAGAAAGACTGCTTCTTCGATACCAATTATTTTATTGGAGCATCTGCTGTTAATTCAATATCTTGCAGTTCTGTAGAATTTCCATATTCCACATTATAGTTTTTCACGCGTTTATTAACAGGTATAACTTCTGTACGGAAGAAAGTCGGCACTACCATTGCTTTTTCGCTCATATATTCTTGCCATGCTCTAAATGCTTTTGTACGTGTATCTTGATCCATAGCCTCTTCTGAGTCAATGGCGTCTAATAATTTTGTTAATTCAGGAGATACATAACGGCTAAAGTTAAATTCAGCACCTTCACCATATAATCCTTTTGGAGATGGATTTGTTCCAGTTCCCCATGCAGCTTGATACATATCGATTTCAGGATCATCTGCTTGAACTTTATCATAGAATGCGTTGAACTCGATAAGACGACCAGTAGTTAATTGTACGTCTAATCCTACTTCTTTCCAGTTTTGACGGAAATATTCAACAATTGCTTCATCTGTTTCTGAACCAGCCATTGAAGCTAAGCGAATAGAGAATTTCTTCCCATCTTTATCTTCACGAATGCCATCACCGTCAACATCTTTAAAGCCAGCTTTATCTAATAATTCTTTGGCTTTTTCAGGATCATAATTATAGCCTTCTAATGTTGCATCGTAGAATGATGTAAATACTGGTGGGATTAAAGAATTTCCACGCTCACGTAAGCCTTGATAGAATTTTTCTGCAACACCTTCAACATCCATTGCAAACGCAACAGCCTGACGTAATTCAATACTATTCATTTTTGATTTTTCATCAAATACGTTTACTTTATTTGTTGTATCATATTTTCCTAATTTAAACCCGATATAAGAATATGATAATTCTGGTCGACCTAATAACGCTAAGTTTTGTAGATCCTTAATACTATCGTACTGATTAGTTGGATATGATGTTGCAAGATCATATTTCCCTGTTCTTAGTGCTTCACCAATTGAAGTTGGTGGAACAACCTCAAGTACTACTTTATCAACTTTCGGTTTACCTTTAAAATAATGTTCGTTTGCTACAAACTGTACAGACTCACCATTTACGACTTTATCAATTTTAAATGCACCAAGTGTTACTGGATTTTTACGCACTGCATCTGATGCAAGTAAGTCTTTCACTGGAATAGATTCTAATTGATGTTTAGGTTCTGCATACGCCCATAAACCGTCACCAATGGAGTAAATAGCTGGTGACACTTTTTTAAGTTGGATTTTAATACTCTTGTCATCAACTTTTGTAATACCAGAAATTGTATCTGCTTTACCACTATGGTATTCTTCTGCACCTACAATGTTTTTAAAATCATCATCATAACGAACACCTGTATAATCTGGATGACCAATTAGCTCATATGGGAAAATTAGATCATCAGCTGTTAAAGGTGTACCATCTGACCATTTATAATCACCTTGAATTGTAACAGTTGCTGTTTTTGCATCAGCATCAACGTCTAATTTTGCAATACCTTTGTCTGTAACAAGGAAGTTCCCATCTTGTTCAAAAAGCACATTTGAAGCAAATGCTAAAATTTCTGAATCATAAGCATCCTCATATAGCTCCCAGTTAAAAATACCTTGGAATGGAGAGCTTGTTACAAGTCCTACGCGTAATGTACCACCTTGGATTGCGTCTCCTTCATTTGTTACCTCCATTGGTAATAATGAATCTTTCGTTTCTTCTGATTCGCCTGCTTTTTCTGTTTCACCTGATTTTTCTGTGTTATCAGTTTCCGTGCCTTTTTCAGACCCATTGCCTCCACCACTGCAGGCTGCTAAAACTAGCATGAATGCAAATAGAATGGACAAAAATAACCAATTCTTCTTCATGTGTAAATCCTCCCCTTTATCCTAATCGTTGTTTTGCGTCAGCTGCACGTCTTAACGCTTGACCGACATAATTTATACCAAGCATCAAAACTAGAATTAATAATGATGCGGGCAACCAAATCCACCATTTTGAAGATAATACTATCGGGTTTGTTGCATAGCTTACTAGCGTCCCTAAGCTAGGTGTAGATGGCGGTAAACCAAAGCCTAAGAATGATAGACCCGTTTCAATGCCCACATTTCCTGCAAAGTTTAACGTTAATTCTACTATTAGCAACGAACTTAAATTTGGTAGTATCCCTTTAAACATAATGGCAAAATCACTAGTCCCCATTGTTTTCGAGGCACTAACATAATCTCTACGCCCTTCAGATAAAGCTTTACTTCTGACGAGACGTGCAGTCCCTATCCATTGAAAGGCACTTAAAATCAAAATCAACTCAAAAACACCATATTTCGGAATAATTGTAACTAACACAATGATAATCATTAATGTCGGTAAGGTCATAAGGAAATCAATGATACGCATAAATAAATTATCGATAAAGCCGCCATAATAGCCCATTATAATGCCAAGGGCGATCCCTAAGGCATTCGCAATAAGGGTAATAGCAACTGCAATTAATATAGAATTTTTCGCACCGATAATTAGCTGTCCATACATATCACGACCAGCCTCATCAGCCCCAAGGATATATCCATTAACACCAGGCTCTGTAAAACGCTCTAATAATTTAATCCGTAATATTTCATCCTGATTCATAAAGGCGGACATAATCAATATTACAATTATAAGCAATGTTATTCCAATAAATGAAAATAACGCTAATTTATCTTTTCTGAATTCACGGATCACGACTTGAATTCCTGTTGGTGGCATACTTTCAACTTTCACTACATCATTTTTTTGCTCCATTTTATTCACCTCTCCTTATGCGTTCAATGTAACTGTTAGTCTATGCGGATACGTGGATCAACAATGCTCATAATGATATCTGACAATAGACTACCTAATAACGCTAAGAAGCCATAAAGCATAACAAGAGCTGTAATAACACTATAATCGCGACTTGTTACGGAATGGATGAATAATTGACCCATGCCCGGGAAGCCAAAAATTGTCTCTATGAAAATCGAGCCGCCTAATAAACCTGTAATTGTAAAGCCAAGGAAGGCCGCAATTGGTAATAAAGAGTTACGGAAAATATGTCTTCTATAGATTTTTTTCATCGGTACGCCTTTACTACGAGCTGTCTTAACATAATCCTGTGTTTTGGCATCAATAATCTCTGAACGTAAGTATTGAATAATCGTCGTTGTCGCTAAAATGGCATACGTCATTGCAGGTAGTATTAAATGATACAAGCGATTCCAATAATACTCGAGCGTTCCAGGCTCTACACCTACATCGACTGTTCCACTCGTCGGAAACCACATTAAACGATAGCCAAAAATATATAAGAAAATTAAGCCCAATACAAAGGTTGGTATTGCATAGCTTATAAAGCTATACAGAGTAATCGACTTATCATACAAAGTATCCTGCTTACGTCCTGCTATCATTCCTAATGGGATAGCTATTAAATAAACAAGGATGGTACTAAGTAGGGCAAGCCAAAATGTGTTTAATGCACGCTCGCCAATCAATGAGGACACTGCAAGTTTATATGTATAGCTTTGTCCAAAATCACCCTGAAAGGCATTGATCACCCAATGATAATATTGTACATACCATGGATCATAATAACCCGCTTGAATTCTAAGTTCTTCTATACGTGCAGGATCTGTTTCTGGTGTAATTAACCCTGTAAAAGGATCACCTGGCATTTGTTTTGCTAAAATAAAAATAATTAAGCTTAAGACAAACATTTGAGGAATCATTAAAATTACTCTTCTAGCTATTGTTTTCCACATTTCACATTCCTCCTGACATTGCAACCATATGTGTGTCTGAAATGGATTTCAGTGGATAGACTTTTCCATGCTCATCATAATATTTATGTTGCTCTTGTTGATAATTTCCTTCTACTTGTTGTCGAACTAATTTACGTTCATTCCTAGTCTCTGGTTCGATATTTGGAATGGCTGATAAAAGTCGGTTCGTGTATATATGCTGCGGATTTTTATAAATATCATGTCTTGTGCCAGTTTCCACAAAGCGTCCTTTATACATAATAGAAATGTGATCGCACATATGTTTAACAACGCCTAAATCATGGGAAATGAATAAGTACGTTAGACCATACTCATTTTGAATATCTTTCATAAAATTCAACACTTGTGCCTGTACAGATAAATCAAGCGCTGAAACAGGTTCATCCGCAATAATCATTTTAGGGTTACAAGCAACCGCTCGCGCAATGCCCAGGCGTTGCTTTTGACCACCTGAAAATTCATGGGGATACTTTAGTAAAACATCTTCTGACATCCCAACAATAGCAAGCAACTCTTTAATGCGCTTGCGTTCCTCTTGGTCACTAAGCTTCATAAAATTACGAATAGGCTCGGCTAGTATATCGAGAACGCGTTTTCTAGGGTTCATACTGGAATGAGAGTCTTGGAAAATCATTTGAATGTCTCTGTTATAAGCAGAATCCCTTTTTCTCTGCTGATTTGTCACATTTTCACCCTCATAAAAAATTTGACCTGAGGTGATTTTTTCTAAGCCAATGATCGCTTTTCCTGTTGTTGATTTACCTGATCCTGATTCTCCGACTAACCCATATGTCTTGCCCTTTTCGAACTCCATTGTTACGCCATCCACTGCATATACTCGATCAACAACGGTATTAAAAAATCCACCACGTATTGGATAGTGAACACTTAAATCTTTAATTTGCATAAAGCTCATACAGTCCCGCCCCCTTCTTCACCTTCAAAATGAAAGTGTTTCCAGCAGGTACATCTCACAAAATGTCCTGGTGCAATTTCATGTAATTGTGGTTTTGCTTCGTGTGAAGATGTATCAATCCACGGAATACGTCCTGAAAAACGACAACCTTCTCGAGGTAAATTAATTAAGGATGGTACCATCCCTTGAATAACCTCGAGTCTTTCATTTTCGCTATGTGTTTGTGGAATTGAATTTAATAGTGAACGAGTGTAAGGGTGCCTTGGATTATTGAATAACTCCTGAACGGGCGCCTCTTCTACGACTTCACCTGCGTACATAACTACAACTCGGTCAGCCATCTCTGCTACAACACCTAAATCATGTGTAATGAGAATAATGCCTGTCTCAGTCTCAGTCTGTAATGCTTTTAACAGGTCCAGAATTTGGGCCTGTATTGTAACATCTAAAGCTGTTGTTGGTTCATCAGCAATTAAAATAGCAGGCTTACATGATAAGGCGATTGCAATCATGACACGCTGACGCATCCCCCCCGATAGCTGATGAGGAAATTGTCTAGCTACACGTTCTGGGTTTGCAATCCCAACTTGATTTAGTAATTCTAATACTCTTTCACTTCGCTGTTGTTTTGAAAGCTTTGTATGATAGATTAACCCCTCTTCAATTTGTTCGCTAATTCTCATTAAAGGGTTAAGTGCTGAAAGTGGGTCCTGAAAAATAAATCCTATATCATTACCACGTAAGTTATTAAATTGTTGGTCATTCAATTTAGCTAGATTTTGATTATTATAAAAAATATCACCAGTAACCTTTGTATTTACTTCGTTGTGCAAGCCTACAATTGTAGTCGCTAACGTACTTTTACCACAACCGGATTCTCCAACTATTGCTAATACCTCATTTTTTTGAAGCGAAAGTGAGACATCATCTACAGCAGCGTGGTATGTATCTTTTATGCGAAAACTTGTAGTCAAATTTGTTATTGTTAGTAATTCTTTTGCTGTATTCAAACAATCTCTCCTCTATAATTCAATATTCTGAAAATACAAACGGTACTTTATATCAGAATTATATATAGTTTTTCTCTCTTCTCCTCTCCTTTTTATCTTGGCAAGCGTGATTTTAATAATTTTTTTGCCTTCCACTTGTCATCCACTGATAGAATTATCTGAAAATTAAACCGTGCTATTATTTTAGCTAGAAAACATGTATAAACGCAAGTCCCTTTTTCAAATTTTTTCAATCCGGCATATAAATTTCCACCATACATCTCCCTTTTAAAAATAGTTTTTTTATATTTTGGTTGTAAGAAATATTTTACTTCTTCTTTACAAAGTTACAATTTCCACAAATAAAAATTATTTTAATATAACAAAAATAATCATGTCATATATTTATATTCACAAATAAAATGCTATTAATCTTAAAGAAACAAGTAATTCATAGCAAAAAATTAAAAGTTAACTTTTAGGGTAAAGTTATATTTCACACATTTTTACTTTCAATGAATAATTTCGGGCGTTGAAGTGCTAATATTTCAAATTACTTTGAGAAAACAATTTAAAGCTTTTAATTTTTGGCTATCTACCATACTTCTTAATTATTCCGAATTGACGAATTTTTATATAATATTCAATATAAAAATACTATTTAGAATATTTTTAAAGGAAATTACATGTTTTTATGTTAAAATTTCCAATGACAAAGTTTTATTATATTATTTTTTAATTTCAGCATATGGAAAGGTTGTCTGTGATGGCAAAAATTAATGATGAATGGTTTACAGTAGAAGAAATCAATAATGAAACGTATGCTATAAGTGAATATGGTCATTGGGAAAAAGTACATTCTTTTTTATTAATTGGGGAAAAACGCGCTGTTCTCATTGATACAGGTCTTGGGATCGATAATATTCAAAGGATTAGTAAACAATTAACATCTCTCCCCATTACTGTGATTACAACACATGTCCATTGGGATCATATTGGTAGTCATGGGGCGTTTCATGATATTTATGTTCATAAAGAGGAAGTTGATTGGCTAATCCATGGTATCCCTAAATTATCTATCGAACAGATTAGAACGGATGTTGGCCGTAATATTACGTTACCCACACCCAAAACGTTTAATCCATCGCACTACAAGCCTTTTCAGGGACAGCCTTCAGGTGTATTAGAAGATGGAGATGTTATAAATATAGGGAACCGAAAATTATCTATTCTCCACACGCCAGGGCACTCTCCTGGCCATATTGCGCTTTTGGACTATAAATATGGTTATTTGTTTACAGGGGACTTACTATATGATCAAGCTCCTATTTATGCATTCTTTCCAACTACTAGCCCTGAGGATTTAGTCCAATCTTTAGAGAAGATAGCTAACTTACCTTCTCTTACTAAAATTTTTGGTTCACATCATACATTAGGTCTTGACCCTTCTATCTTATTAGAGGTAAAAAAGGCAGTTATTACACTTCGAGAGAATAATCTAGTACATTTTGGGACAGGTATACATCGTTTTAATGGTTTTAGTATTCAATTTTAAATACCCTCTCCCTATTTAAATAGGAAGAAAAAAGCTGTTCTACAGGTCAAATAACCTATAGAACAGCTTTTCATTATAGCTCTCCTGCCTTTAATTTTGCATGCCACTCTTTTAAGAATGGAATATCATCTTCTTTAATCGCACCTGATTCATTTGCTGCTTCAATCAGATAATCGAAGTTAGTTAATGAGACATATTGGATGCCTGCTTCATCAAATGCTTGTTCAGCTCGTGGGAGATTATATGTGTAGACACAAACAACTCCTAGTACTTCACAACCTGCTGCACGTAATGCTTCAACTGCCGTGATCGAAGAACCACCTGTTGAGACGATATCCTCTACTACAACTACTTTTTGACCCGCTGCGTATTTTCCTTCAATTTGATTGCCACGGCCATGTTCTTTCGCTTTAGAGCGTACATAAACCATTGGTAATTCTAAAATATCACTTACCCATGCTGCATGTGGAATACCTGCTGTTGCTGTACCTGCTACTATTTCCGTCGCACCAAAATTTTCTTTAATTACAGCTGCTAAGCCATTTGCAAGTTGTTTACGAATAATAGGGTCCGAGATTGTTAAACGTGTATCACAGTATATAGGTGATTTAATACCAGATGCCCATGTAAATAATTCAGTTGGATTTAATTCTACAGCACCCACCTTTAGCATAGCGTGTGCAATTTCATTTTGTAATGTCATTATTTATGCCTCCCATAATTCACTTACGATTTTATATGCCGCTACTGGATCCTGTGCACCTGTTACAGCACGTCCAACAACAATGAGTGAAGAACCATCACGCTTTGCCCCATCCGGTGTGGCAATACGTTTTTGATCGTGTGCAGCGCCACCTGCTAAACGAATCCCAGGTGTTACACGAAGAAAATCATCACCACACACTTCAGCTATTGCCTTCGCCTCGTGTACTGAACAAACGACACCTTGTAAGCCAGCTTGTTTTGTGAGACGTGCATAATGTAGAACAGACTCCTGTAAGGATAAAGTAATTCTTTGCTCTGCCTGCATTTGCTCCTCTGTTGTGGAAGTTAATTGTGTTACGGCAATTAATGCTGGACGTTCCTTGCCAGCAGATGTTCCGGCTTCTAGACCTTCTAGGGCAGCCTCCATCATTGGACGACCACCTGCCGCATGGACATTCACTAAATTTACTCCTAGTTTTGCTAAGCCCTTCATAGCAGAGCCTACTGTATTCGGGATATCATGCAGTTTTAAATCAAGAAAAATATCATGACCTAATTCTTTTACTTTGCGAACAATATCAGGTCCTTCTTGCATATATATTTCCATACCAATTTTCACGAAAAGAGGCTCATGGAAGTGCTTTAAGAAATCGAATACTTCTTTTTCTCCTGGAAAATCTAATGCTAGTATAGGTTTAGTATTCATTAACGATGGCTCCTTCCAATAATATCTGTTATATGTTCTACTCCAAGTGCGTCAAGTTTTGCTGGTAATTCATCAATAATATTTGGGCAAACGAAGTGGTCTACAAAATTTGCTGTGCCTACTGCTACAGCCGAAGCACCTGCGGACATAAAATCAATGACATCCTGTGCTTCTGTCACACCTCCCATGCCAATAATCGGAATATTGACAGCCTTGTATACTTCATAAACCATTCGGATGGCTACGGGCTTTACAGCAGGGCCCGATAGGCCACCTGTGCCATTCGCGATGACTGGTTTCCCTGTCCGCTCATCTAAACGCATACCTACTAATGTGTTAATCATTGTTATACCATCTGCGCCACCCGCTTCCACAGCCAAAGCAATGTCTACGATATTCGTTACATTCGGTGATAGCTTCACATAAACAGGAACAGTGGATACAGCTTTAACCGCTTTAACAAGCTCTCGCGCTGTGGTAGGGTCAGTCCCAAATTGAATGCCACCACACTTAACATTTGGACAAGAAATATTCAGCTCTAGAGCTTGGACATTAGGTGCTGCCGAAATACGTCTTGCTACTTCTACATAATCCTCAGTCTCCGTTCCGGCCACATTGGCAATGATTGGCACATCATAGCCCTCTAAAAATTTTAATTCC
Source organism: Lysinibacillus sp. GW823-FHT06C08 (assembly GCF_058795135.1). Classification (NCBI taxonomy): domain Bacteria; kingdom Bacillati; phylum Bacillota; class Bacilli; order Caryophanales; family Bacillaceae; genus Lysinibacillus; species Lysinibacillus sp. GW823-FHT06C08. The sequence continues at coordinate 719,992 of NZ_JBXAHN010000001.1, read as the reverse complement.
TCATTCATCACTTTTTCAATGCCTGGATTTTGTAGGCCAATTGCATTTAACATCCCTGCTGCTGTTTCAGCTACACGCGGCGTTGGATTACCTGCACGAGTTTCAACTGTTGTTGCTTTAATCATGATTGCCCCTAGCTTAGATAGATCGTAAAGCTGTGCATATTCACGTCCAAAGCCAAAGCAGCCGGAAGCTGGCATAATAGGGTTTTTTAATTCTAAACCTGGTAATTGAATGTTTAAACGACTCATAATGCCACCGTACCTTTCGGGAAAACTGGACCATCAGAGCATACTTTGACATAATCTTTTGCTACTTGATCGGTTGTTTTGCAGACACATGCAAAACAAGCACCAATACCGCAGCCCATACGCTCTTCAAATGATAAAAATCCTTCTTTTTCTGGATAGAAGCCTTCAAGCGCTTTTAACATTGGTAGAGGACCACAAGAATAAAAGATATCGAATTCAGGTGCTCGGGACTCTAACACATTTGTCACAAAGCCTTTTGTCCCTTTAGAACCGTCAACCGTTACATAGTGCGTTTCTCCAAGGGCACTGAATTCTTCCTCGTAGAAGCATACATCTTCCGTTTGAAAGCCGAGCACATGTATTGTTTTAACACCACGTGCGTTTAATTGCTTGGAAAGCTCGTGTAGTGGAGGCACTCCGATTCCTCCACCAACTAGCAGGGCTGTTCCTCCCTCTTTTACTGCGTCTACTGGGAAACCATTGCCAATTGGACCAAGGACGTTGACCTGTTGACCTTCACGATTTGTCGCTAACACTTTGGTACCACGACCCTCAGCACGGTAGATCATTGTAAATTCATTGTTGTCTTTATCTATATTTGCAATACTAATCGGTCGACGTAAAAGCGGCTCCAATGAATCCGACACCTTTACATGGACAAACTGGCCAGGAGTCATATCCTGAACCAGTTGACCATGAAGTGTCAGTTCGAAAATGTTTGTCGCAATTTGCTTTTGAGAGACGACCGTCATTTTCTCTTGACGTATCATATTAGTGTACTACCTCCGCTTTTGGCATTTCCTCTGCTGTAAATGTCATAGATTCGATGACACGTACCATTGCTTCTGCTGTATCTAATGATGTGAGACAAGGTACGCCATTTTCTACAGACTCACGACGGATTCGGAAACCATCTCGAGCTGGTTGCTTACCTTTTGTTAATGTATTAACAACAAGCTGAGCTTCACCATTTTGGATCAGATCGATCAGTGTTTGTCCTTTCGCACCAATCTTGCCAACGACATCTGTGCGCACTCCAGCTTCTTCAAATGCTTTTGCTGTTCCTTCAGTCGCTACAATGCGATAGCCTACTGTTGAGAAACGTTTCGCTAATGCGATTGCTTCTTCTTTATCCTTATCAGATACTGTAAACAATACTGTTCCTTCTGTGCGAATTTCCATTCCAGCTGCAACTAAACCTTTATAAAGTGCTTTTTCTAAAGTTGCATCTTTGCCCATTACTTCCCCAGTAGATTTCATTTCAGGGCCTAATGTTATATCTACACGGCGTAATTTGGCAAATGAGAACACCGGAACTTTCACAAATACACCTTTTTGTTCAGGCGCTAACCCTGTTGGATAGCCCTGCTCGACAATTGATTTCCCTAAAATAGCTTTCGTTGCAATATTAGCCATAGGGATATTTGTAATTTTACTTAAGAATGGTACTGTACGTGATGAACGTGGATTCACCTCGATGACAAATACCTCACCTTGGGAAATTACATATTGAATGTTCATTAAGCCAACGATTCCAAGACCTTTTGCAAGACGTGTTGTATAGTCTACTAATGTATCCTTTTGATGCTGTGTTAATTTCTGTGGGGGGTAAACTGATATAGAGTCACCAGAGTGTACCCCTGCGCGCTCAATATGTTCCATAATACCTGGGATTAATACATTTTCTCCATCACAGATAGCATCTACTTCAATTTCCTGACCTGTTAGATAACGGTCCACTAAAACCGGATGATCTGGAGATGCTTCCACTGCGTTCTCCATGTAGTGCTTTAACTCTTCTTGATTGTAAACAATTTCCATCGCGCGTCCACCTAGCACATAGGAAGGACGAACAAGTACTGGGAAGCCTAGACGCTCACCAATGGCAAGTGCTTCCACTGTAGAAACCGCTGTTTCACCCTGTGGCTGTGGAATATCTAAGTCTCGTAAAGCTTGTTCGAATTTATCGCGGTTTTCTGCACGGTCGATATCCTCTAGAGAAGTTCCTAAGATTTTCACACCATTTGCAGCTAACTTATCAGCAAGATTAATCGCTGTTTGACCACCGAATTGAACAACAACTCCGATTGGCTGTTCTAAGTCGATAATATGCATAACATCCTCGATTGTTAATGGCTCGAAGTATAATTTATCAGAAATTGAGAAGTCCGTAGACACTGTTTCTGGATTTGAGTTAATAATGATTGCTTCATAGCCTGCCTCTTGAATGGCCCATACTGAATGGACAGTAGCATAGTCGAATTCTACCCCTTGCCCGATGCGAATCGGTCCTGAACCTAGTACTACTACAGACGGTTTTTCTGACTTAATCGATTCGTTTTCTTCCTCGTATGTGCCGTAGAAGTAAGGTGTTTCAGATTCAAACTCTGCTGCACATGTATCAACCATTTTATAGACAGGAATAATTCCATGCTCTTTACGATATGCGTAGATTGCTTCTTCTGTCGTGTTCCAAAGCTCAGCAATTTTCTTATCGGCAAAGCCTAAGCGTTTTGCCGTACGTAGCACTTCTTGATCATCTTTATGGTCAACTAGTGTTTGTTCCATATCTACAATGTTTTTAAATTTATTTAAGAAGAATAAGTCAATGGCTGACCATTCATGGATTTGTTCAATTGTCACACCACGGCGTAATGCTTCCCCGATGAAGAATAAACGCTCATCCCCAGCCTTGCGGATACGTTTTTCGATCCAAGAATCAGAGTTGTCTTCAGGATGCTTTAGCTCTAAGTGAACTTGACCTGTTTCAAGTGAACGAACCGCTTTTAACATCGCTTCCTCGAATGTACGGCCTAGCGCCATCACTTCACCAGTAGCCTTCATTTGCGTGCCAAGATTACGCTTAGCTGATTCGAATTTATCGAATGGCCAGCGTGGGATTTTAGCGACAATATAGTCTAGAGCAGGCTCAAAGCAAGCATATGTTGATCCTGTTACAGGGTTTTTAATTTCATCTAATGTTAAACCAACTGCAATTTTTGCTGCTAGCTTGGCAATTGGATAGCCTGTTGCTTTAGAGGCTAAAGCAGAAGAACGTGATACACGTGGATTTACTTCAATTACATAGTAGTTGAAGCTATATGGATCTAGTGCTAACTGTACGTTACAGCCACCTTCGATTTTTAACGCTCGGATAATATCTAATGAAATATTACGTAGCATTTGATTTTCACGATCTGATAGTGTTTGAGTCGGTGCTACTACAATCGAATCACCTGTGTGAATTCCTACTGGGTCAACATTTTCCATATTACATACCACAATGGCATTATCGACTGCATCGCGCATTACTTCATATTCGATCTCTTTATAGCCTGCAATTGATTTTTCTAGTAAGCATTGTGTTACGGGTGAATATTTAAGGCCTGATGTTACGATTTCCTCTAAATCCTGATCATTGTAGCAAATACCGCCTCCTGTACCACCTAGCGTAAAGGCTGGACGAACAATAACAGGGTAACCAATTTTGACTACAAACTTTTTCGCTTCGTCTAAGGAATGGATAATATCAGACTCAGGTACTGGAGCACCCAATTCGTACATTAAGTTACGGAATAAATCTCGGTCCTCTGCTTTATGAATAGCATCTAATTTTGTTCCAAGAATTTCTATACCAAGCTCATCTAAGATGCCTGATTGATCTAATTCAATCGCCATATTCAGACCAGTTTGACCACCAAGCGTTGGCAAAATAGCATCTGGGCGTTCTTTACGTAAAATGCGAGAGACAAAATCAAGAGAAATCGGTTCGATATAAACTTTATCCGCAATTTCTGTATCAGTCATAATTGTGGCAGGGTTTGAGTTGATTAAGATAACACGGTAGCCCTCTTCTTTTAATGACAAACAAGCTTGTGTTCCTGCGTAGTCAAATTCTGCTGCTTGTCCGATGACGATAGGGCCTGAGCCGATTACTAAAATTGTTTCAATATCTGTACGTTTAGGCATGTTGTTTCCCCTTCCCTGCTTCTACTTCCATCATTTCGATAAATTCATCAAATAAGTGGTTTGAATCTTCTGGTCCTGGTGATGCTTCTGGGTGGTATTGTACTGTGAAAATTGGATATTTTTTATGACGTACACCCTCACATGTACCGTCATTTAAGGCGATATGCGTTAATTCTAAATCAGTATCTTGTAATGATTCGATATCGATAGCGTAGCCGTGATTTTGAGATGTTAAATCTGTACGACCTGTGCGTAAATCTTTTACTGGATGATTGCCACCACGGTGTCCAAATGGTAGTTTAAAGGCTTTCGCTCCACTCGCTAACGAAAAGATTTGATGACCTAAGCAAATACCGAACATTGGCACTTTTCCGATTAAGTTACGTACTGTTTCGATACCTTCTTGGACATCTTCTGGATTTCCTGGTCCGTTTGATAGCATGATGCCATCTGGATGCCAAGCTAAAATTTCTTCAGCTGACGTATTGTAAGGAACGACTAGTACATCACAATCACGTTTATTTAATTCACGAAGAATGCCGTGTTTCATGCCGTAGTCAATTAAGACCACTCGTTTACCTCGTCCAGGTGATGGATAGGCAGCTTTTGGCGATACTTCACGTACATGGTGTGTTATAGCTGGTGTCGTTTGCAATTGCGCGATAACCTCACTCACATTTACTTCTTCATCGGCTGCTGTCAAAATCGCCTTTACTGATCCTTTACTACGAATAATACGTGTTAATTTACGCGTATCAATTCCCTCAATACCAGGAATATCTTTCGATGTTAAATAGTCATCTAATGTTAAATCGCAACGGAAGTTAGAAGGCGTTTTAGCTAGTTCGCGTACCACAAATCCACGTATAGCTGGCGTGATGGACTCAAAATCATCTCGGTTAATGCCGTAGTTTCCTACCATTGGATACGTCAATGTAACAATTTGACCGTAGAATGAAGGGTCTGAAATTGTTTCTTGATACCCTGTCATACCTGTCGTAAATACAACCTCACCCTGTGAAGCACGATCACTCCCAAATGCTGTACCTGTAAATACTGTGCCATCCTCTAAAACTAGTAAACGTTTTTTCATTACTCTGCCTCCTGATATACGATATTTCCTTCAAAAATGGTTAGTACCGGCCAACCTTTTGCAACCCAACCGTTAAATGGTGTATTACGTCCTTTTGATACAAAGCCTTCCGCATCAATTGTTTGTTCTTTTTGAATATCTATTAAAATCATATCCGCTGAAGCACCAACTGCTAATGTGCCATATGGTAGATCAAAAATTTCAGCTGCTTTCACGGACATCCAGTCGATTAATTGTTTTAAAGTCCATTTTCCTATTTCAACAAATTGTGTATAGAGTAGTGGAAAGGCTGTTTCGAAACCTACAATGCCAAATGGTGCGCCCACCATACCACAGCATTTTTCTTCCACTGTATGTGGCGCATGATCTGTCGCGATACAATCGATAGTCCCATCAAGTAGTGCGGCATGTAGCGAATCTTTGTCATCAGCCCCACGCAACGGTGGATTCATTTTCCAGTTCGCATCATCAGATGGAATATCCATTTCTTCAAGTAATAAATGATGCGGACAAACCTCAGCTGTTACACGAATTCCGGCTGCCTTTGCATCTCTTACCGCACGAACAGATTCTTTTGTTGATACGTGACAAACATGGTAGCGTGCACCTGCAGCCTCAGCAAGCAGTACATCTCGTGCAATTTGAACGGATTCGCAAATGGAAGGAATCCCTGGAAGATCAAGCTCCTTATTCCGCTTTCCTTCATGCATAACCCCATCATAAATTAATGAATTGTCCTCGCAATGCGCTACAACTACCATATCGTGCTGGGCAGCATCCTTCATTTGCTCATACATGGTTGAAGCAAGCTGAATTCCTACGCCATCATCTGAGAACGCTACAGCTCCATGCGCCTTTAACTCCTCCACATTTGTTCGAACTTCCCCAGAAATATCCTTTGTTAGCGAACCGTATGGGAGTACTCGAATAACAGCACTTTCTTTGATCAGCCCATTAATAAGCTGCATGTTTTCCACTGAATCTGGTACCGGCTTTGTATTTGGCATGGCGCAAATTGTCGTAAAGCCACCTTTTGCTGCTGAGGCAGACCCTGTTGCGATTGTTTCTTTATGTTCAAAGCCTGGCTCTCGTAAATGTGTATGCACATCGACAAAGCCTGGCGCTACAATAAAGCCTTTACCCTCAATAACCTCCGCACCTACTACCGTTACATCTTGGCCAATTGCTGTAATTATTCCTTCTGCCATGGCGATATTGACTGTTTGCAGCTCACCTTGTTCATTTAACATTTGCACATTTTGAAGTACTTTCGTCATGTTATTCTCTCCCCCTTAAAATGGTTTCCACAATGGCCATCCGTGTGTAGACTCCATTTCGTACCTGCTCGAAAATTCGAGAACGTCCACACTCTACAAGCTCAGTAGCAATTTCTACATCACGATTCACTGGTGCTGGATGCATAATAATAGCTGATTCTTTCATTTGCTTTTCTCGTTCAATTGTTAAGCCGTATTCTTGATGGTAGCCTTCTTTCGAAAAGCTTTTATTTACTTTATGACGTTCATGTTGCACACGTAATAGCATAATGACATCGCTATTCTCGATTAAATCATCCCAAGAATGATGAGCTTCAAATCCTCCTGACCATTCTTCTGGACAAAGGAAGTGAACATTTGCCCCTAAACGTTGTAATGCATGGGCATTTGATTTTGCTACTCGACTATGTGAGATATCCCCAACAATCGTAATATTCAGCCCTTCAAAATAACCAAACTCTTTTTTTATCGTATATAGATCCAATAATGATTGGGATGGATGCTGCCCTGCGCCGTCTCCTGCATTGATGATAGCTACATTAATACCATTTAGTAGCTCATTATAATATTCATCTTCTGATGCTCGAATAATGACTGCATCTAAACCAATCATTTCTAAAGTTTTGACCGTATCGTACAATGTTTCCCCTTTAGTCACACTCGAAAATCCAGCGTCGAAAGGGATGATATGACAGCCAATTTTATGCTCAGCCATTTCGAAGCTTGATTTTGTCCGTGTACTTGGTTCGAAAAATAAGTTGGCAACGTTGTATATCCGAGATAACGATGATGTTTCACCATTTTCAAACGCTTGCGCAAGATCTAGGATGTGGTTAATCTCTTCTGTTGTTAAATGTTCCATCGATAATAAGTTCTTCATCATGTGACCCCCCATAAGGTTGTATGTCATGAACGTCTATGTATGACGTTCTTTTCATAAAGTAAAAGCCCCGTTGATGTCATCAACGAGGCATAAGGAGGCGTGACAAACTACAGCAGGAAATCATCCTTACTTTAGTCTATCCACAACTTCCCTTTTTTTGCCTCTCTGGACAATTCATTAAAAGGTACTACTATGAATTTTTATTTTGATTGTATGGTACAGGTTTTTCGGCTTCTTTCTTACCTGGTAATATGGCATTCAATAGCACCCCGATGATAGCGGCTAGTGCCATTCCTTCAATACTTAATGATTCTGAAATGACGAACTTCGCTCCGCCAATCCCGATGACTAAAATCACTGAAGCAATTACTAGATTACGACTATTCCCGAAATCAATATGATTATCTACTAGCATACGTAAACCACTAGCTGCAATAATACCGAAGAGCAAGATGGACACCCCACCTAGTACTGCGGTTGGAATAGTTGCAATCACTGCCATTGCTTTCCCGAAGAATGATAGTAAGATGGCTACTATTGCAGCACCTGCGATAACGTACACACTATAAACACGAGTAATTGCTAGAACTCCAATATTTTCACCGTAAGTTGTTTTAGGTGGACCACCGATTAGCGCACTTACGAATGTGCCAAGTCCATCACCTAGTAGGGAGCGGTGTAAACCAGGTTCCTTAATGTAATCACGGTTAACTACTTTCCCTAATACAAGCTGATGACCAATATGTTCAGAAATCGTTACAATCACGATTGGTACCATGACAAGTAGAATTTTTGTTGTGATTTCAAATTCATAATGCACACCGGGTAGCAAGAAGTCTGGCATAGCAAAGAATTTTGCGTTGGCAATCGGTGTATAATCTACAATGTCGACAATCATGGAGTAAACATAGCCAACGATTAAGCCCATCAAAATTGGCATTGTACTTAAAATTCCTTTAAAGAAAATCGTGAAGATAATCGCTGTAAACACTGTGACTAAAGCTGCTGAGAAGTGTAAAAAGCTATACTCCCCATTGACATTCATCGCCATATTCACAGCCGTACCCGATAGGCCTAATCCAATAACCATGATTACTGGTCCAACTACAATCGGTGGTAAAATTTTCATGATCCACTTATAACCACTTTTCCAAATGATTAAGGATACGATTCCGTAGGTGATTCCGACAGCCATTGCGCCAATCATGGCATTTCCTGGGTTTACACTGGAGCCATCCTCGTTCAAACCGCCTGCCGCCAATAATATGGGAGCAATAAAGGCAAAGGAGGAGCCTAAGTAAGCCGGTACCTGAAATTTTGTAATTAATAGGAAGAATATTGTTGCAATCCCACTTGTTAAAAGGGCAATTGCAGGGCTAAGACCTACTAACTGTGGCACTAAGATTGTTGAACCAAACATCGCAAACATATGCTGGAAGCTTAATGTCACTAGCTGAAGTGGGGTTGGTTTATCCTTAATATCTAATACTGCATTTGACATTTTGTTTCCTCACTTTATTGTTCGTCTTCTTTATAAATAATAACGCAATCTTCTCCATCCACATCTTGTAAATTGACAATGATGCGCTCAGAGCCAGAAGTCGGAACATTTTTCCCTACATAATCTGCTCTGATTGGTAGCTCTCGATGACCTCTATCAACTAGAACAGCTAGTTGAATTTGTCCAGGTCTTCCTAAATCCATGACAGCGTCTAGTGCTGCGCGAACTGTTCGTCCTGTATAAAGAACATCATCGACTAAAATAATTTTTTGATTTTTCACTTCATGCTCAATGTCAACTTGCTCAACATGTGCTTGTTCATTTTCATGCTTCATTGTTAAATCATCGCGGTAAAGTGTAATATCAAGCTCGCCAGTACGAATCGGTTTACCTTCGATCTTTTCAATTCGTTGTGCCAAGCGTTTGGCTAGAAAGGCACCTCGTGTTTTAATGCCAACTAAAATACATTCATCAATTCCTTTGTTACGTTCAATAATTTCATGAGCAATACGTGTTAATGCTCGTGCCATTGAAGGACCATCTAACAATTCATTTTGAGCCAAATTCGTTTCCTCCTCTCTACCATCTAATGTGGTCATATGTCCATAAAAAAACCTCTCGAGGCGAATAGCCTGAGAGGGTTGTATACGTGTTAAAAAAGCATGTTGAAAAATTTGCAGCACAAATTTTTTTGCAACACTATCACATGACCCTTCTCAGCCTCTCGGGACTGCTATTAAAGGTGAATATTTAGTTAGGTTGTTCATTCACTGTCGTTAGTATAGACTTTCTTTGCGTATACGTCAATGCTTATTTCGTAATTCATTTAATAATTGCTCATAATCAGCAGGAAGTGGTGTTTCAAACTCTAAGTATTCACCTGAAGAAGGATGATTGAAGCCTAGCGTTGCTGCATGAAGAACTTGTCCACCAAAATCAATTGTCTTTTTCGGTCCATACTTTGGATCTCCAACAAGCGGGAAGCCGATATAATTCATATGCACACGAATTTGATGTGTTCGTCCTGTTTCTAGACGACACTCTACAAGCGTATAATCACCAAAGCGCTCTACCACATGGAAATGAGTTACTGCATGTTTACCATTATCAACAATAGCCTGCTTCTGACGGTCCTTCTGATCACGACCGATTGGCGCATCAATAGTCCCTTTATCATGTGCAATATGCCCATGTACAAGAGCAATATATTTACGAGTAACAGTTTTATTGACTAGCTGATCCACTAATGATTCATGAGCTACATCGTTTTTGGCAACCATTAATAAGCCGGATGTATCTTTATCAATACGGTGGACTATACCTGGACGCATAATCCCATTGATCCCCGATAAATCTTTACATTGATACATTAACCCATTTACTAGCGTGCCTGTCAAATGCCCTGGTGCTGGATGAACGACCATACCCTTTGGTTTGTTCACAACAAGAACATCAGCATCCTCATAAACAATATCAAGTGCTAGATTTTCTGCGATTACATCAAGCGGTTCAGCTTCTGGTACATCAATAGCAATAACGTCCCCCGCTTTTACCTTATATTTTGGTTTCACAGCATCGCCATTTACTTTGATATTTCCGTCACTAACCCAGTTCCCAATCTGCGTGCGCGACCATTCAGATTGTAAGCTTGAAAGTGCTTTATCAATGCGCTCTCCTTGCTGTTGTTCTTCGATTGTATATGTTACTTGCGTCATTGTTTCACCTGTTTCTTCTCTTTTTTATCTTCCATAATTAAGCCAATCATAAGTATAACAACAGCAATCGTCAATGCAGCATCTGCCACATTAAAAATTGGGAAATCATACTTAATAATTGGAATTAAAACATCTACAAAATCGACCACTTCTCCTCTAAATATACGATCAATAAAGTTCCCTATTGCTCCACCAAGTAATAGCATTAAGCCCACTTGAAAAATTGGCTTCCCTTTTGCCTCTCTATGATAAAAATAGACAATGGCACAGATAACGGCAACTGTTACGATACTAAACAACCACATTTGCCCTTCTAGCATCCCCCATGCTGCACCTCTGTTACGATGAGACAAAATGCCAAACCATGGGTCTAATACAGCAATACGTTCACCATACTCCATATTTTTCACAATCAACCACTTTGTCCATTGGTCCAATAAGACGACAAAGGCAGCCAATCCATAATATTTATACACAAACATTCCTCCGTTCGCTCAACATCTAACCTATTCTACCATATCAGCACCATTGACAATAACTAATATCACATCAAAATATGGCGGATTCCAAATCTCTTGAAAATACAAAAAAGCTATCTCTATCACTTTTTGAGCAATAGAAATAGCCAAACTTCTTGTTTTATACTGTTTCAGATTCTTTTGAATGGACGCGCTTCATAAAATCATTGACATCAGCAGGTACCTTTCGATCTAATAGTGACACAATAATCACTGATAAGAAACCGACAGGAACCGTCACAATCCCTGGAATTTTAAACTGTAAGAAACTCGGTAAAGTTCCTGGTAAAAAAATCATCCACATGGACACAGCAAGTCCAATAAGTAATCCCGCAATGGCTCCTTTTTCTGTCATGCCTCTCCACCAAATACCTAAAATGAATATTGGCGTAAATGTACTTGCTGCGACTGTAAAGGCGAGCGCCACTAAATGACCGATAGATGCATCCTTAACAAGAAGCCCCAGGGCCCCATATAAAATACCCAATAGGACGATAGCAAATTTCCCAGCAATGACGCGCTGTTTTTGCGTAATGTCCTTTTTCATAATGTTAGCATACAAATCATGAGCAAGTGCCCCAGAGCTTGTAATAAAGAGCCCTGAAAGATTGGAGAATATAGCTGCAAATGCCCCCGCTATAACTAAGCCAAGCAACCATTTACCACCTAGAGCTAGCGCTGTAGTCGGTATCACCATGTTGTTTCCGCCCAGTACAAGATCACGCATAACCTCTTCACTCGCTGTTCCCGAGATGAAAATTGAACGACCAACAACACCCAAATAAACCGCTAATAAAAAGAATGTACTAGCAATCCCAATAGCCATCAGCGCGGATTTTCGAGCTGCTTTAGCACTTGGATTCGTATAAAAACGCAATAAAATATGAGGAAGTCCAATCGTTCCTAAAGCTAAACCAATCGTCATGCTAATCGTTTGCCAAAATGTTGGGAAATAAAAGCCTGTCCCTGTCCATGCGGCACCATCAAAATTAACATCATTCCCATCTAAAGCATATGGGGATGTGCCCGTAATAGGACCGCTAAAGGAATTAATAGCTGCAAGAATTTTATCGTAATGCAAGCCACTGTATACCGCTGCTACTAGCATCACAATAAATGCACCAAGACGAATCCACAGCTCCAAAGCTTGGTTAATGGTTGTTCCTTTCATACCACCAATACCTACATAAAAAATCATGACAATACATGTAAAGATAATACCAAATTCATAGGAAGTGCCGAAAAACATACTTAAAATTTGAGCAGCACCTAATAGTTGCGGAGCTGCATAAAAGCCTGAAATTGCTAATACTACCGCAACCGCTACTAGTCGTGCTCGTTTACTATGAAAACGATAGCCCAAAAAATCCGCTACCGTAAATGCACCAAATCGTCTCAAAGGGCCTGCTACAAATATAGCTAATAAGGTTAAACCAATTGAGAAACAAAAAGCATAATAAGCCCCGTCATATCCTAGTTGAAATGTTAAACCCGCAATACCGAGGAATGTGGCTGCACTTAAATAATCCCCACCGATTGCAGAACCATTTGTAAACCAGCCAAAGCTTCTTCCTCCTACAAAGAAATCCGATGCAGTTGCATTTCTTTTTGTTAAATACGTAATGTATACAATCGTTCCCATTAATGCAATGGTCATTAACATCTTTGGTTCTAAAAGAGCTCCCATCATTCAACTCATCCCCCTTGTTTCAACTACTTATTGGCTAAATCATATTTTTTCAGGCGTTTTTCGTACATGGCAGTATGCACATAAGCGATAATAAATGCCATCGCCATCATGACAACAGTTGTCACAAACCAGGTTACCGTCATGCCACCCCACATTTTCTTAAAGGCAAATGCTGGTGCAAACCAATTCATAACAGGGATACTAAAAATTAATATAAAATAAAATATCGATAAGCCTAAACCCGTTGTAAATTCATCTTTCATAATTTTATTTGTCTCCGCATCTAGAGGTGGAAGATCCTTTACATCAATGGTGCCTGCCTCCACGTATTCATAATCATGACTCCCTACTTCTGCCATAGCCAACTCCCCCTTTATTTGTATCAGTAAATAATTATCTGAAATTTCAAATTATTATTCACTACAATTATTTTATTCTATTTCAACTTCAATATAGATATAAAATATTGCTGTATTAGTACAAAAAAATGCTATTTTAAGTTAAAATATTTCTATCATTTTTATTCTTGGGGGTTGGTAGCATTTTAAAGGTGGTATGGTTTATGGAAAGCTCATTGGATAAGCAACAAATGAGAGATTGGTTAGAAGAAGTTTTACCAAACGCTTTAATGGAGTGTAAAGAGCCAAAACCAGAAGATGACACCCTTATTGTCTATGAAGTCAATCGGTTATTTGATTGGGTGAAGATTAAGCGACTAAAAAGAAATTATCCTAATAGTATAATTGTCCCAATTGTTACAGAACACCTCACCTACTCGACTGGTATAGCAATTGAATTAGTTTTACCTGCACTTCTCATCAAACCATTACAAAAATCAAAATTTTTACGAATTGTAAAAAAGTTACACACTTCCTATCAGGAGAAAAAGGGTAGCACACTTACCATGCTCGAACTGACACAACAAATTTCCCAACATCAAACTTCTCCTTTCAGAGAAGCTTTTTTAAAACGTCTGATACGCGGTGAGATCGATAATGAACAGGAAATCATACAATCTGCATCCTTTTTATCGACTAACTGTATTCCTAATATGGTGTTCTTAATACAAGGCTATATTGATGTAAATGAACAGAGAGCTCATCCACAAGATGCGTGTAGCATTATCACAACTGTTATTCAGCAGAAATTTGCCGATAAAGCGCCGTTGTCCTTTTTACATTTTGAACGCTATTTACTTCTTCTTTTGCGAATTCCAAAAGACTATAACTCATTCAAGCATTGGTCAGAGGGCAAAGCATCTTTATTAGAGGTCATCGAGACACTAAAAAAGGACCATTGTATCCACCTTTTCATGGGGGTTGGGGGAGTATTTCAGGATGCTATGCAAGTGAAGGAATCCTATACTCAGGCACGAAAAGCTCGAAGAAAACCGCCTATTGATAACATTCATATACGGTATTACGAAGATTTAACGAAGCACCCACAGCTTCAAAAAGCCATTCAATTTATAGAGGAGCATTTTGACGAACAGCTTTCTATAAGTGAAGTTGCGAAATATATAAGCTTTAGCCCAACACATTTTAGCAGGCTATTTAAAAGAGAAACGGGTCGCAATTTTGTTGACTATGTTGCCTTTACACGTATTATCAAAACTTTACCCTTTTTACGAAAGTTTGATTATACGGTTGATAAAATCTCCTCTACCTGTGGGTTCAATACACCGAATTATTACAGTCTAACCTTTAAAAAATATGTTGGAATATCGCCAACAGACTACCGCAATACGAAAGAAATTTTGTTTAAATAGGATGTAGTTTTTCGAGAATCTGCAAAAACCACATGAAAAAAGCAAGCCCCTTAAAGGAGACTTGCTTATAAGCTACATAGAAAGCAGATTCTTATTATTCACTGATTCCACTTACGCGTAATATTTTTCTACTACTTCTGCACAGCGCGCACAAACTGTCGGATGTGCCTCATTCGCACCAACTGTTTCCGTAATAGACCAGCAACGTTCACACTTCTCACCTGTAGCCTTTTCAACAACAATGGATACATGTTCAAGTACCAAAGCATCTGCTGGTGCTTCTTCAATTGTAGCTACCTCAAAAGCAGAAACGATAGATAGTTGTGCAAAATCAATGTTTGCATCGTTCAATAATGATACTATATCTTCTTTTGCATATACTGTTACTTTTGCTTCAAGAGACTTACCAATCGTTTTAGCATTACGAGCTTCTTCCAATGCTTTTAAAATATCATCACGTACATCAATGATTTTTTCCCATTTTGCACGAAGATTTTCAAAATTAGCTTGTACATTTTCCATTGGGAAGTCCGTTAATTGAACAGAAGCTTCCTCTACAATACCTTGAGCATGTAAGTATGACCACATTTCATCTGTAGTATGAGGGATGATTGGTGTCATAATTTTAACTAAAGTCATTAATGTATCATAAATAACTGTTTGCATTGCTCGTCGATCTTTGTTGTCAGAACCTTCGATGTAAACTACATCTTTTGCAATATCTAAATAGAATGAAGATAACTCTACTGCTACAAAATTATTCACAACATGATAAACAGCAGCAAAATCATAACGATTATATGCAGCACGTACAGTTTTTAGGACATCCTGTAAACGCATATACACATATTGATCCATTTCACGAAGCTCTGCGTAGGCTACACGATCTTTTGTTGGATCGAAATCAGCAATATTGCCGTGTAGGAAACGGAAAGTGTTACGAATTTTACGATATACTTCTGATACTTGCTTCAACATATCCATAGAAATTCGCACGTCAGCAGTATAGTCTACAGAAGCAACCCATAGACGAAGAATATCTGCTCCATATTGATCCATTACCTTTTGTGGAATGATGACATTCCCTAATGATTTACTCATTTTACGACCTTCACCATCAAGAACGAAACCATGCGTTAAAAGTCCTTTATATGGTGCTAAGCCATTAATAGCTACTGATGTAATAAGTGAAGAGTTAAACCATCCACGGTGTTGGTCAGAGCCTTCTAAATATAGATCAGCAGGGTATTTCATGCCACGTTCTACAAGTACACCTTGGTGTGAAGAACCTGAGTCGAACCATACGTCCATAATATCATTTTCTTTTGTAAATTCACCGTTCGGGCTACCCGGATGTGTAAAGCCTTCTGGTAACAACTCTTTTGCTGTTTTTTGGAACCAAATATTTGAGCCATGTTCACGGAATAGTGCTGAGATATGGCTAATTGTTTCAGGTGTAATAATTGGTTCACCATTTTCAGCGTAGAAAATTGGAATTGGTACACCCCAAGCACGCTGACGAGAAATTACCCAATCTCCACGGTCACGAATCATATTGTAAAGACGTGTTTCTCCCCAAGCTGGTGTAAATGCAGTTGCTTTAACAGCCTCTAATAGCTCTCCACGGAACGCTTCAACAGACGCAAACCATTGTGGTGTGGCACGATAAATAACTGGTTTTTTTGTACGCCAATCATGTGGATATGAGTGTGAAATGAAACCAAGACTTTCTAATGCATCTACTTCTTTTAGCTTTTCTGTCACTAGTTTATTGGCATCATTATAAAAGACGCCCTCAAACCCAGGTGCTTCATCCGTATAGCAGCCACTGTTATCAAGTGGGCTAAGAATGTCTAAGCCATATTGCTTACTAATATGATAATCGTCTTCCCCGTGTCCTGGAGCTGTGTGAACACAGCCAGTACCTGCGTCAGCAGTAACATGTTCCCCTACCATTAC
The DNA here is from genome assembly GCF_058795135.1 of Lysinibacillus sp. GW823-FHT06C08. Classification (NCBI taxonomy): domain Bacteria; kingdom Bacillati; phylum Bacillota; class Bacilli; order Caryophanales; family Bacillaceae; genus Lysinibacillus; species Lysinibacillus sp. GW823-FHT06C08. The sequence continues at coordinate 703,368 of NZ_JBXAHN010000001.1, read as the reverse complement.
AAGTGAATCACGATCATAGAAAGGATGCTGAGCGACAATACGATCTAATGCTTCACCCTTCACTTCTTGAACAACTTCATATGCTTCCCATTCAAGAGCAGTTGCCACAGTTTCTAATAAATCTTTTGCAATGATGAATTTTTTATTTGCTACTGCAACGACAACATAAACGAACTCAGGATTTAAAGAAATCCCTAAGTTTGCTGGTAATGTCCAAGGAGTTGTTGTCCAAATAACAAATTTAGCATCTGCTGGTACAACACCTTTTGCATCTTTAATAGCAAAGCTTACATAAATGGAAGGCGATTTAATATCTTTATATTCAATTTCTGCTTCAGCAAGAGCAGATTCAGAAGACGGTGACCAATATACTGGTTTTAAACCTTTATAAATATATCCTTTTTCCGCCATCTTTCCGAATACTTCAATTTGACGAGCTTCAAACTCAGGTTTCAATGTAATATAAGGATTTTCCCAATTACCACGGATCCCTAAACGACGGAATTGATTTCGTTGATTGTCAATTTGCTCATATGCATATTCTTCACAAAGTTGACGGAAAGCTGCTACTGACATTTCTTTACGTTTGACACCTTTATTTGTCAAAGCTTGTTCGATAGGTAGACCATGCGTATCCCAGCCAGGAATATAATTAACATGGTAACCAGTCATTGAACGATGACGTGTAATCATATCCTTTAATACTTTATTCAATGCATGTCCAATATGAATATCACCATTTGCATACGGAGGGCCATCATGAAGTACATATTCTGGACGACCTTCTGTACGCTCCATCTGTAATTTGTTAATATCCATCTCATTCCATTTATCTTGCATTTTTGGTTCATTTGCTGGTAAATTCCCACGCATTGGGAAATCCGTTTTTGGCATTAATAAAGTATCTTTGTATTCCACCATAAAAAAATCCTCCTTTATTTTACATCAAGCATATCGACACTCTTCTCATACGACAGTTATGGGCTAACTTTTCTGAAACAATTCGCGGACAAATAAAAAAAGCCCTCATCCACTAAGGGACGAGAAGCTTCTACTCGCGGTACCACCCTACTTGTAGCACAATCCAATAGGTTGCACTACCTCTTTCAAGCACATTAACGTCGTGCATCACGAAATAACTTACTTTTTTCAGTTATTTAGCTCAGAAGTGATGTTCATTGTTAGTTGCTTGTTTGGGCTTCCACTATCCCCAAATCGCTTCACCACGCCTAACAAATACTGTCTTCGTCTCTGCTTCTATGCATATGTCTGTACAAAATAATTACTATTACAAAGTATATGAAATTCAAACAATCGCGTCAAGTTTCATTTAAATTTGATCCTCTCCATGAATAGGAGAGTTACATATCTTCTGCTTCTTGCGCTTCATCTACAGAAGCTTGAATTTCTGTTAAATCGATATCATACTGAAGCAAATGATCCCAATCGTCTGCATTTAATAAATCAAGCTGGGCTTCAACAAGCATTTTGAAACGATTACGGAACACCTTAGATTGTTTTTTCAGTTCATCAATTTCAATTGTAACCTTACGTGCTTTCGTTAAAGCATCATTAACGATTCGATCAGCATTTTTCTCTGCTTCTTTGACAATAAGCTTTGCCTCTTTTTGAGAATTTCTACGTACTTCATCTGCAGCTTCTTGTGCAACCACAATAGACTTTTGTAAAGTTTCTTCTAAAGAGCTAAAATGCCTCGCTTGCTCTAAGGCCATTTCTAGTTGCTTATCAACCTCTTTTTTTTCGCGCAGCAAAATTTCATAGTCTTTAATGATTTGATCTAAAAATTCATTTACTTCATCTTCAGCATATCCTCTGAAAGCTTTTGTAAACTCCTTATTATGTATATCAATAGGTGATAATGGCATACTATCCTTCTCTCCTTTTCGTGTACATTCGTAATTCCTATTATACAATTCTTCCGACAACTTAGCAGTATAAAATAATGAAATTTACTTTTCTTTTAGCTTTTTTGAGCCAATCGACCGACTTGTAGACGGATTTTATCTTTTTTTGTACGGCCTTCTGTCATAATTATTTTCAAACGACCGCTCCCTCTTATCGATAAAATATCCCCTTCTTGTAATTCAAAAGCAACGGCATCACGCTCTGTCCAATTGACACGCACTTTTTTACCAGTAATTAAAGCTTGTGCTTTTTGACGAGACACTTTCAAAACGGTTGCCATAATAACATCTAATCGCATGGATGTAACCGTGTGAGATTCCTCCAACCATTCATCTTCATTGATAAGGAGCGGCGCCTGTTCTTTAAGGGATTCAACATGTACCTTTACTTTACCAATGCCTGTTAAATGTAAACGTACATATTCTGCCACTTCTCGTGCAACGACAAATTGGATTTGATGCTCACTCACGCGAATATCACCAAATTTACTACGATTTAACCCTAATGATAACAAGGCTCCTAAAACATCAGGATGGCGTAATTGTACAAATTTAACGGGATACTGAAGTGTAAAAGCTGTCAGTTGAAAGTCTTTATCTGTAGGCTCATAGTAGGCTGGATAAATGAGCATACGTTGTCTCTCCGCCTCATTAAATAACCCCGCACATAATGTATTCATTGAGTCATCCTGTCCAATAATAGATGTCACTATAAAGCGCTGTCTTGGATCAAGAAAATCAGTCAGCTTAGGTGCATAGCGATCCTCTACCTCCCGCTGCCAGCTTATTACCTGTTCAATAAAAGGTTGCTCATCTTTCCGAAAATGCTGAATCAAGTGCTCCATCTCGTTGTCTCCTCTTTCATCGTTCCTATTTGCCTCATGGATTGGATAAACATAGTATTCCCAATCATTGGTACTTTGACATCATGGCATTAAAATTTTTTCGAGTTCACTCGAATAGCCACTTTAAAATTCGCGACGTCTGCTTTTCTTCTATTTTCAATATAAATAAAAAACCCCCACTAAAACGTGAGGATTTTATATTTATACGAACATAAGAAATAATTTCTGAATGACTATCACAAGTCCTCTTTCAATAAAATTCAGCATAAAGATTGCCACAATTGGTGAAATATCAATCATACCAAGCGGTGGGATAAACTTTCGGAATATCCCCAAATAAGGCTCACACACTTTTTCAAGCATTCGTCCAATGGCTGAATTTTGAGCGGCAGGCACCCAAGACATTAAGATATATGCAATTAGCATAAATGAATAAATCCTAAATGCTAATGATACATAACCAAGTATTATAAAAAAAGTCATATAAACTACAATCCTCGCTATTAATTATCGTCTAAAATAAAGTTCGTAATTTCACCAGTCACTTCTACGCTGTCTGGAGTGCAAAGGAAAATATCTTTCCCAATACGTTGTATATCCCCTGCAAGGGCATAAACTGTGCCACTTAAAAAATCAATAATGCGTTTACCTTGCTCTCGCTCAATACGTTGTAAATTAACGATAGCTGCACGTTTATTTTTTAAATGTTCCGCGATATCTTGTGCTTCTGCATAGACTCTAGGCTCTATTAAGACAACTTTTGCTCCTTTGGAACTCATTGCAGCTTGTAAGCTGACAATATTATTCGGAGTAGCTGTACTTTGCGGCACAATTTCATGGATCGATGCCTTACGTTCTTTAATTGTTTTTTTAGGCTTTACTGAATGAATCGGTTGCTGTTGTTGTACAGGTTGTTGCTGCTGAATAGGAGCTTGCGTGATTTCTTCTTCTAGTTCTTCTTCGAGGTAAAAGAAGTTTTTAATTTTATTTTTCATGCTCATCCTGTTCCCCTCTTTCATTTCCAACAAGAGCCGTTCCGACTCGAACAAAAGTAGCCCCTTCCTCTACCGCAATTTCAAAGTCATTAGACATGCCCATTGATAACTCGGTACAAGGTGCGTGTGCGAATCCTTGCTCGGCTATTTGCTGTTGACATTGTTTTAATTGCTTAAATACAGTACGAATAAGTGCTTCGTCTTCTGTGTTTGGTGCCATTGTCATTAAACCGACAACTTCGACTTTTGTAAAACTTTTCAATGATTCTACAAAAGGTAAAACTTCTTCCATGCTTAAACCATGTTTTGATTCTTCCCCTGAAACATTTACTTGTATAAAACATTTTACAGGCTTTACTGCTCTTTTTTCAATTTCTTCTGCCAAACTCAAACGATCTAATGAATGTAAATAATCAATGCTGTTAATCACTTGTTTTACTTTACGTGTTTGTAGTGACCCGATATAATGCCAATTGACATGAGCTTGAATCGCAGATAGTTTACGATTTAAACCTTCAGGTCGGTTTTCTCCTAAATGAGTCAATCCAGCTTCAATTGCTTCTTGGGTTCTTTCTACAGAAACCTCTTTCGTCACAGCTATTATTTGGACATTATTGGCTTCACGATTGACTCTTGTTTCTGCTGCTGCTATTAAATCATTTAGTTTGTTTAAATTTGCTAAAATTTTTGTCACTGTTTTTCCCAACTTTACAACAATAGTTTCTCTTATTGTAACAAGCAATGCTTGATTTATCAATGAATAGCCTGACCTATGTCAGCCTTTTAGGAAAGTGCCTTTACCAAAATAACATCCTTGCCAACGACAAGCACATCTTTCATATACACTTTTCTTACAGATTCTTCTCCTTTAAAAAAACCAAGATATTTTCGGGGCTCGGCAATTAAAAATGCTGTTACATAGCCCGTTTCTTTTGATACCTCAGCATCTACCACAAATCCTATAAATCGTCCATTTCCTGCTTCAATTACTTCTTTTTGTTGTAATAATGAGAACCGCAATGAAAAACCTCCTCTATCCATTACTCTTTCATCTAAATTATTTTTCTCTATCATCAAACTTTGCTGTCTCTTTATATTTATGTATCAATCGTTCATTGAATGAAGATAAAATGCGCACCGAATAATTCGATGCGCATTTTTTTATTTGTAATCTTTTTGCATTGTTTCAATTGCATTTTTTTCAAGACGTGAAATTTGTGCTTGTGAAATGCCTAATTCCTTAGCAATTTCAGTTTGTGTTTCACCATAATAAAAACGTTTTGCCACGATCATTTGCTGACGTTCATCTAGTTTTTGCAAGCTTTCCTTAACCGACACATAGGCAACCCATTGATCTTCTGATACATCATCATCACGTAATTGGTCCATCATATAGACAGCGTCCCCTCCATCTGAATATATGGGCTCTTGTAATGACATTGGGTCTTGAATTGCATCTAAAGCAAATAAAACATCTTCTTTTTTCATCTCGATCATGTCAGCAATTTCTTCAATCGTTGGTTCGCGCAAATTTTCGGTTATCCACTGTTCTTTTGCTTGCATTGCCTTATACGCAATATCTCTTAAAGAACGAGATACTCGTAATGCATGATGATCACGCAGATGGCGACGAATTTCACCAATGATCATTGGGACAGCATATGTTGAAAATCTCACATTATGCTTTAAATCAAAATGATCAATGGCTTTCATGAGGCCAATACAGCCTACTTGAAATAAATCATCTGCCTGTTCACCTCTATAGGCAAATCTACCAACAATACTTAGCACTAACCTTAAATTGCACATGACAAGCTCTTCTCTGATTTCAGTTTCACCAGCTTGTAAACGAATGAAGAGTTCCTTCATTTCCTCGTGCTTTAAAATTGGCAAAGTCGATGTATCTAAGCCGCAAAGATCTACTTTTGTTCGCATATTCGATTCCTCCGGATGTTATTCTCTGACTAAACCGTGACATCAGTTTGTCCGAGAGAAACAAGAATATGCACAAAAGCTATGACCAATTTTAGGTAGGTTAATTTTCCCTTTCTAAGAAATTGGCTGATTTAAATTTTCACGTAAATCCTGAATAATTTTCTTTTCTAAGCGGGAAATATATGATTGTGATATCCCTAAATGATCTGCCACTTCTTTTTGCGTCATTTCTACTTTCCCATTGAGACCAAAACGGCATTCCATAATATATCGTTCACGTGCACCTAATAAATTAATGGCATGGAACATATGCTGACGTTCAATTTTTTTCTCTACATTATCAAGAATAATGTGCTCTTCTGTACCTAAAATATCTGATAGTAATAATTCATTTCCATCTGCATCAGAGTTTAATGGTTCGTCTAATGACACTTCACCCTTCATACGACTAGTTTTTCGTAAGTGCATTAAAATTTCATTTTCAATGCATCGTGATGCGTATGTTGCAAGCTTAATATTTTTATCTGTATTGAACGTTTCAATCGCCTTTATTAACCCGATAGAACCAATGCTGATTAAATCTTCGATTGGCGTCCCCGTATTGTCAAAACGTCTAGCAATATAAACAACAAGACGTAAATTACGTTCAATTAGTGTGTCTCTAGCACGTAAATCACCTTTCATAAAGGATGCAATGACTGTAACTTCTTCTTCTCGACTTAGTGGCACTGGCAATGAATCATTTCCCCCTATATAGTACGTTTCACGACTACGAAACTTACTCCAAAATTTTTTCAAGCTAGCAAGTAGCCTAAGAAGCAATAGTTCTCCCCCTCTATGAGTTATTTGAAAGCGCTGAAAAATGTAAAATTGCTGCTGTGCTATGTGGAAAATTTTTAGCCTTTTTTGTTAAAACGATATATTCATTCGATTTCACCTGCGAAGGCTCCCCCTTTATAAGCCATTCATCAAAGCGAAAACCTAATACAACAGTTTGTTGCTGTACAGTATTGATATGAATAAATCGTATATAACGCTGATAATCTTCTGAAAACATAGATACATTGTACGGATCTGTTTCTTGCCATTCTATTAATGATTTGCGGAAATCCGCAGGTAAATGTGGACTTAAAGCTGTATATGAGACGAAATGAACGGGCTTACCTGAAAGCGGCTCAATTGCTTGGTTACCTGTATCCACAAATGCTGAAAGTGGTATTATTGCACCAAAAATTTTTAAAGTTGTGTCAAATACAAATTGTCCACTTAAACGCTCTAGCTTCACAAATCCCCATTGCTTATAGAATGCAACGAGATTTAAAACTGCGAGTACAAAACAAATCATTATAAAATGGGTGGCAGAAAGATTTTTTAAAAAAGGTTGTAGTGCTGTTAACAATCCGCCGATAACGATCGTTGCTGTTAAAACGATCGGTCCTTGCTTCTGGAAGCTCCGAATCCTAAAGCGAAAAGCTATACCTATGAGTAATATAAAACTAAGAATCGTTGTCCACAGCATTTGACCGCCAATTACAGCTACTAAACTACTACAAAACGAACTCATTAATAATCTTGAATTCTTGACTAGAACCCCTGTTACTCTTGCTGTAAACGTGAGTATCGCTAGATTAAAAAGTGTATTAATGAGCACCAGCCATTCTCCATACATAACAGCCGCCTCCTACTTACAAAGTTAGCATGTTACTCCCACAAATATTGTCAAACAATCGCATCATTTCCTTAAAATGTTTTGACAAAATACATGGTTTCCTTACACAAATGAACATCTCGACAACAAATTTAAAAAGCTCGTATTTTACATATGTAAAATACGAGCTTTTTAGAAGTTGTTTGATTTCAATTAACCACGATTTTTGCGATTACGTAAAAATGCTGGGACTTCAAGCATGTCATCCTGTGCATACTGTTGCTGATTTTGACGTGGCTGTTCTTGTTGAACATGCATTTCTTGTCGTTGTTCACGAATTGGTGCTTGTTGTTGTGGAGCAGATTGTCTATTTATATTGAGTGATGGTTTTACTGTATGACGTTGTTGTTGTAAAGCTTCTTCCGTAAAACCTGTTGCGATAACTGTCACAATGATTTCATCTTTTAGGTTTTCATTAATGACAGAACCGAAAATCATATTTACTTCTTCATCAGATGCAGAAGCTACAATATCTGCTGCTTCTTGTACTTCAAATAAGCTAAGATTAGAGCCACCTGTAATATTCATAAGAACGCCTTTAGCACCATCGATAGACGATTCTAGTAAAGGACTCGAAATGGCTTTCTTTGCTGCTTCTGAAGCACGGTTTTCACCAGTAGCAATACCGATACCCATTAATGCTGAGCCTTTGTTTGACATAATTGTTTTCACGTCTGCAAAGTCTAAGTTAATAAGACCAGGTGTTGCGATTAAATCAGAAATACCTTGGACACCTTGACGAAGTACGTTATCTGCTTCTCTGAAAGCTTCTAGCATTGGTGTTGATTTATCGACAATTTGTAATAACTTGTCGTTCGGGATAACAATTAGCGTATCCACGGCTTCTTTCATACCACCAATTCCGCCGATAGCCTGTGTTTGACGTTTACGTCCTTCAAACGTAAATGGACGTGTCACAACACCTACTGTTAGTGCTCCTAACTCACGAGCAATTTGTGCAATTACTGGCGCTGCACCAGTACCAGTGCCTCCACCCATACCGGCAGTGACGAATACCATGTCTGCGCCACGTAGAACCTCTTCTAATTGCTCACGGCTCTCTTCAGCCGCTTTTTTTCCTACTTCTGGATTAGCACCTGCCCCTAATCCACGCGTCAGTTTAGCACCAATTTGAAGCCTAACCTCTGCCTTTGATAAATTCAATGCTTGTGAATCTGTGTTAACTGCGATAAAGTCAACACCTTGTACACCATGTTCTATCATTCGATTGACAGCGTTGTTACCGCCGCCACCAACACCTATGACCTTTATTACTGCAAGTTCATCTACATTTGTATCAAATTCTAACATCTCTTTTTCCTCCCACGGTAACTCGACTCTGTATCAATCATTACGCATTCTAGTTAATCAAAAAACTTATCAAATAATTTTTTTGCTCTCCCGATTACGCTTTCTTTTGGTTCTGAAGGTGCAGAATACTCTTGCTTTTTAGGCATAGCTGCTTGAGCTCCTACAGCTGCATATTCAACAGGTTGCGTATTCGTACTTTTACCGTAAAAATCATCTTCTAAATAGGCGTAACGAATAAGTCCAACCGCTGTTGCAAATGAAGGCTCTCTAACGCCAATATAATCGGGTGTATAAATTCTTACACGCGTTTGTAGAATTTGACGTGCTAACTGGGCGATACCTTCAAGTTTAGCAACACCACCAGTTAAAACAACGCCGCCAGGTAAATCTCTAACACCTAGACGTGCTAACTCGTCAATCACTAATTCTAGTAATTCTTCTAGGCGAGCGCCAATAATTTCTGAGATATAGCGTTGGCTATATTGATCAGTAGAATCTGTTCCTACAATTGGTACTTCAAAGATTTCATCGTCAGATGCATCATCATAAAAGGCATGTCCAAATTGGTGTTTGATATTTTCAGCTTGTTCTGTTGGTGTCTTTAAAACGATGGAAATATCTTTCGTTATATGATCACCACCAACTGGTAGGACGCCTGTATGCGTTAACAATCCCTCTTCAAATACCGCGATCGTAGTAGAGCCGCCTCCTATGTCTACAAAGGCAGTTCCTTGGTTTTTTTCATCTTCAGTTAATGCAAAGTAGCCTGATGCTAATGGTTGCAAATATATTTCTCGTATACTTAAACCTGCACGCTCAACACAGCGAAGAACATTGTGTAAAAGCGTTTTGGATGTCGTTATCATTGTTGCATCCATTTCTAGACGGATGCCAATCATACCACGAGGATCTTTAATTTCATCAAGGTTGTCCACAATAAACTGTCTTGGAATGATGTTAACTAATTCACGTTCAGGAGGTATTGACATGACTTGTGCAGATTCTACCACTCTGTCTAAATCATCATCTGTAATTTCTCTGTTTTCACTATTTACAGCGACAACACCTTTAACTAGCTGTAACATCGTTTGGTTAGCAGGAACGCCTAGAACGACTTCTTGAATTTGATACCCTGTCATTCGTTCGGCTTGTTCTACTGCTTTTCGAATAGATTGAACTGTTGCATCGATGTCAACAATTGCTCCTTTTCGAACCCCATTCGATTTTACATTTCCGACGCCAATTACATGTAATTGTCCGTCACTCATTTCACCTATTAATACCTTGATAGAGGAGGATCCAATATCAAGTGAAATGTATAAATCTTGCTGATTCAATTCGCTGCACCTCCTTGAAAAATGCTCTTATTTTCATTCTATTGTAAATTTGGCATAATGTCTAAGCAAATCGAGTATTTTGGTCAATTTTTCTCTTAATCTATGGAAGTTTTTTCTTTCTTGTGACGTTTCTCATCCAAGCGAGTTAGTAATATACGCCTAATTATTGCAATATTTTGGAATAAACGTACTCCGAAAGCGAAAATAGCTGCTAAATACAAATCTATCCCTAAATTCACACCTATAAACGCTAACCCTGCTGCGAGAACTATATTAAAAAAGAATCCTGATACAAAAACTTTATCGTCGTACACTTGCTGTAATTGAGCACGGATACCACCAAATAATGTATCTAAAGCTGCTAAAACTGCTATTGACAGATAATTTTCATACATAGAGGGGATTTGTATATTTGTTAACAAGCCAAGGGCAAGTCCAAATATCAAACCTAAAAATGGTAGCCACATAAATTAATCTCCTTTTTTTACCTCTGCTAAGTAATCATTTGTCAATGGCTGATCAAATGCTGGAATTTGTAATTGATCTATTGGCTCTTCAATTACTAAATTATAATTATCTAAATAAAATGAATCTATAAACGTCGAGGCTTGAAGCGAATTATACATTTTTTGAGCTGCTTTATAGTCGCTTGTCCCAACATATATATCAAATTTAGGTGACAACAATGGTACACTATTCACCGTTGTCTTCCCATTAATGTCCCGAATGGCCGTTGTTTGAACAACACGATTGCCATCTATTGAAACACTGGTTGCATCGTTTTTAAACAGCGTATTTAATAATTGAGTTAATAAATCGGGCGATATTTCTTTAATTTCATAGCCCATCTCTATTAATTCAGGTGCTGGTTCAATCCGAAGTATGACACCAGGCCCTATCACTTCTGTTAGTCCAGCCTGTTGCTTTAAACGATTTAATGTTTCATGTAAAGCTGCTTGCTGATTTACTTTTTCAGATTGCTCATAGCGATCCACTACTTCATGAAGTGAGCGAATTTCTGCCAGTAATGCGGAATGCCTTTGCTTTTCTTGTGCTAATTCCTCTCTTATTGCCCAAATATCTCGTGTATCTCGCTCTGCTGGTTTTTGTATGGTATTGTATTGTACCGCTATCATCAAACCGATAATAAATAGCACGATCGTTATTCGGGTGTACATATTTCTTCGCAAAATAGCCCCTCCTAGACGTATCGTATGCCCCTCAGTAGTCAATGTAAAACTTCCCTAGAGGCTGAAATTAGACTTTAAACATGAACTAGGACTTGTCCTTAACTTTCTACTTTTACTCTTGGCATTGTAAGTTTCTGATGTTCTTCTAAAGACACCACAATATTGTCATTTAATAATTGATCAACGACACCGCCATTTAAATTTAAAGAAGCCATTAAAGTATCGGAATCTCCTACAGCTTCTATTACAAAAGGAGCGGGATGCTGTGTACCATCAATAGTTATTACTGGACCATTACATCTGATATAGGAATTGGCCAAGACACGTTGCCCATTAATAGCAATTGCTTGAGCACCCGAAATTTTCAATTCATTCAACAATTTAAAAACATGGCTTTCATGAACGATATAATCATTCGGATTCAAAGATTTTGGATCATAATCACCATCTTGGAGAGTAATCCGTATTCCTTTTCCATCACTCTTCAACTCACCAAGTAAGAGCCGTAAATCCTCCGCTTGTTCAACAAGCTTCTTATAGTCTTTCTCATCAGAAGCAAATGATTTCTCATACTTCCGAATTTGTTCCTGTAGGCTATTTAACTCTTCCGTTAGCTCTTTATTGCGTTCTTGCTGAGTGATCAATTCCTCACGATAAGAATCTTCTTGCTCATAAAGCTCTGAATTAATTGTACCTGCTTCGCGGTTATCTTTTGCCTGATTATATGAATAGCCGATGATAAACCCTGTTGTCACACAAACAATCAATAGTTCAAATTGTTTTCTAGAAAAAAAACTCCCTTTGCTATTCTTCTTGTTGTTCATCTTCTGTCACTTCCTGGTCAACCATTTCCCCATCTTCATTAGCTTCCATGTCGATGCTTATTTTGTTGTACTCCTCGTTAAAAGGACGATAATAGGAACCGACCTCTAAATCAATTACACCTTTTTCTAAATTTGCAATTTGTGCAACAATGGAGGGGTAATAATTTAACTTATCTGCAAGCGTCTGAATAATAGCTCGTACCTCATAGCCATCATTCATATAAAGCTTTACCGCGTTCGGATTTGTATCATTACTATTCGTGTTAACCTGAGAAATTAAAGCTAATACTTCTGGTTTTAATTGTGCTAACTGTGCAACTAGTTTTTTAATTGTTTTTTCACCAGTAATTCCAATAAAAACAGGGGCATCAATTGGAGTATCATTCCCTTTTTGCTCAAAACGTTCACCATTTTCAAGCAACGGATAATAGGTGCCGTCCCCAGCCAAATACGCAACTTTTTTCCATTCCTTCACATCTATCGTTACGCATCGAAGCCAGTTACGTTTAACATGTGCTTCTTTTACCCATTTATCCTTTAACAGAAGATTCTCCACGTCTTCTATTTTGAACCCCCACATTGATTTACCTAGCGCAAGGGTACTTGTCTCCACATAATGTTCATTATCTACCAGCTTCGCACCATTGACTGTTATTTTATTGATGTTACTGTAAGGAGATTGAAAATAAAGGAGTACCGCTAACACAATAAAGAAAAGTAATATTAGCACGATAAATTTACGATTTGTACGCTTTTTTCGTCGCTTTTTTAGCGTAGGTATACGATCTTCTATATCAATTACTTTCTCCAAAAAGTACTCCTCCTTTATATTTATTTCGCTAATTGATAAATAATACCTATTATTAACCACATTGTGACTAAAGATGTTCCTCCATAGCTAATAAAAGGCAATGTAACACCGGTTACAGGTACTAAACCTATTACTACAGCTATATTAAGAAACGCTTGCACCATCAGCATTGTGACTAGCCCTATAATCGCATAATAGGATGTTCGATTTTTAGCCTGTACAGCAAATCTATAGCCCGCATAAATTGTCAGTACGAATAGTGCTAAAATAAAGAGACCACCAATCAAGCCGACTTCTTCCAAAATAATAGCGTAAATAAAGTCATTTTGTGGCTCAGGCAAATATAGAAACTTTTGTCGACTTTGTCCAAAACCATGACCAAAAATTCCGGCAGGACCAATCGCCATTAGTGATTGCACTGCTTGGAACCCACTTACCAAGGGATCAGCCCATGGATCGAGGAATGCTTCTATTCGCTTTAGTCGATATGGTGCAGTTGCAATTAATCCTACTAGTCCCGCTATACCAACCAACATAATCATGGCATATAGCTTTAACGGGTACCCAGCGACAAAAAACAATAAAAATACAGCCACAACAAGAATAAATACTGAACCGAAGTCAGGCTGCAACATAATCAAAGCAACAGGGATTAATAGGATTAAAGCATGGCGCCAATTAACAACTGGCGTCCCTGTTTTATGCTGCGCTAAAATATGACTCAGGTAAACAATGACAGTTATTTTCGTTAGCTCCGCTGGCTGGATTGTCAATGGACCAACCCCTATCCAGCTTTGCGAACCATTTCGCACTAGCCCAATACCAGGTATTAACACTAGAACAAGTAAAATTAACGAAAATATATAGGCCATTTTCCAAAAGGACTGCTCTCTCAAAATATTTAATCGAATTGTGATTAAAAATACAATTATGGCTACCACAAAGTATACGCTTTGCTTCATATAAAACGGCATTTTTCCACTATAATGAATGGCACTCCAATAAGTCCCCGCAGAATAGACGAAAATAATGCCGATTACTGATAGCATCAAAGTTGTGACGAGCAATAAGTAACTTTCTTTCCCTCTCAGTAATGCCATCCTTCCAAGTCAAGTATATTCTAAAATAGTTACAGGCTCATTACAGCTTCATTACAGCATCAATAAAAACATCTCCGCGTATTTCAAAGCTGTCATATTGATCCCAGCTTGCACATGCTGGAGATAATAAAATAATATCTCCCTCTGCTGACATCGGTGCTGCATAGTGTACAGCGTCCTCCACATTTTGAGCGATAACTGTTTGTTGGACACCACATGATTTTGCAAATTCAACAAAACGTAGTCCAGTTTCTCCGAATGCGACGACGCCTTTCACATGATTCATACTTGATCGAAGCTCCTCAAAAGAGTGTCCTCGATCTAAACCACCTGCTAGCAAAATAACCGGCGCTTGGAATGCGTCTAAAGCACTTTTTGTTGCTAAACAGTTTGTAGCTTTGGAGTCATTATAAATCTTCCGACCATTCCATTCGCGTACGAATTGAGTACGGTGTCTCACTCCGCCAAATGTTGCTAAAACCTCTTCCATCTTCCCTTTGTCACAGCCAACTAAAATACATGCTGCCACTGCTGCTAGGATGTTCTCTAAATTATGCTTACCAGGCAGCGCGATATTCGCCCGGTCCATATAAGGTTCCCCTTGCCAATATATCGTTGTCTCATCTGCACTGATTCCGTTGACAGTACGTCCATTTGAACTGAATGGAATTTTTTGCGCATTTGATTGCGCTGCATATCCAACTACAATTGGTTGATCAGCATTATAAATAAAGTAATCACTTTCATCTTGATTACGCGTCACAGCAAACTTCGCTTCAGCATAATTATCAAATGTTCCATGATAGTCAAGATGGGCATCATAAAGGTTTGTTAGAATAGAAATTTTAGGCTTAAATGTTTTAGTCCCCATCAATTGGAACGATGACAGCTCCGTTACAATAATGTCATCTTCATTAGCTTCTTTAGCGACGCCACAAGCAACTGTACCAATATTTCCTGCAATCAAAGGATTTTTACTTCCGTTGTTCAACATATCGAAGATTAAAGTAGTCGTCGTTGTTTTACCATTCGAGCCTGTAATACCTATAAATGGTGCATCACTTATTAAATAAGCAAGTTCAATCTCCGTCCACACAGGAATATCGCGATGTAGAGCATCCGCTACAATGCGATTACTATAAGGAATGCCTGGGTTTTTAACGACTAATTCAAAACCTTCATCCAGTAAATCCTCAGGATGGCGGCCACAAATCACGGTAATCCCCCTTTGTAATAGCCCCTGAGCATCAGGGCTTTCATCAAATGGTTTGGAATCATTGACTGTGACAAAGGCGCCGAGCTCATGTAAAATTTCTGCAGCTGCCACACCACTTTTTGCTAGGCCTAACACAAGTACTTTTTTATGTTGTAAATCTGTATAGTTTTTCATTAAAACGCCTCCGATAAGACTGCAATCAATGCTACTGCTAGGGCAGTTGACCAGAAGACAAGCACTACTTTCCACTCTGACCAACCTGATAATTCAAAATGGTGATGGATTGGACTCATCTTAAAAATACGCTTTTTACGCAGTTTAAAGCTTCCTACCTGTAAAATAACGGATAATGTTTCGATGACAAATACCAAGCCAACTAGTAATAGTAAAAACTCTTCTTTTACTAATACCGATACCATGGCTAACGCCCCACCTAATGCTAATGAACCCGTATCACCCATAAATACTTTTGCTGGATTCGCATTAAATAATAAAAACCCTAATAATGCTCCTGTAACAGCAAAGGCAAATAAAGCAATATCAGCTTGGCTTTGGAAAAGTGCAATAACACCAAATGCCGCAAAAGCAATCGATGCAGTTCCTGCCACTAGTCCATCTAAACCATCTGTTAAATTCACCGCATTGGAGAAACCTACTAACCAAAAAATTAAAAAGGCAACATAGAAGACACCAAGATCAACTGTCCAATTTGTAAATGGAATAGCAAGTGTTGTATCAAACGATCCAACATGCAGTAGAAAATATGCAAGGATGGCGATAACAATTTGACCAATTAATTTTTGAAGAGAGGTTAACCCTAAATTCCTTTTAAATACAACCTTCAAACCATCATCCAGTAAACCTATTAAGCCAAATCCTGCTAATACTAGTAAAAGTACTACGGTCTGTGTCGTTAATAAATCTAAAAAGCTTCCTACACCAACAGTTGTTAGGACGATAGAAATTAAGAAAATTATACCGCCCATTGTTGGTGTACCAGCTTTTTTCATATGTGATTTTGGTCCCTCTTCACGAATACTTTGCCCAAACTTTAGGCGTCGAAGAAGTGGAATACTAATTGGTGCCAGGATAACTGTTACTATAAAAGCAAGAGCTAAAATGGTAAGTGTTGTTGCGAGTTTCATTGAAAAATCTCCTTTAAATCTTGTTTCACTTTCTTCGTTAGGAAAAAAGCATAAACTTTCATTTATTTATTACTACCCTTCATAATAATAGTGGTTCTTTCCCATTTTTTAAAGGTAAAGTTATTTCAGTTCTCCAAATATAAATGAATGGTACCATCTTGTTTGATAACACTATCCACTTCAGGTAACTGGTTACCAATTTTAGTCCCTTCTCCATGCCATTCTATACGGAATGGATAAAACTGCTTGGCAATATCATCCTTTGTTTGCCCGATAAAATTCGGTACCTTCACAGTAATTGGATCCCCATAACGATAATCCTTTTCGAGCTGTTCCTTCGATTTTTCAATACCTATAAACGGTGCAACATCCTCAATAATTTGCCCAACAATAGGTGCTGCTACAACGCCACCAAACTGCGTCGTCTTTTTAGGGTTGTCGACTGCTACATAGACGACAATTTGCGGATTGTCGGCTGGCGCAAAGCCAATAAATGATACGATATATTCTCCACTTTTGTAACGGCCGTTTTCAACCTTTTGTGCTGTTCCTGTTTTACCGCCAATTCGTAAACCATCTCGGAAGGCTTGTCGACCTGAACCATTCGCTACAACAGACTCCAATGCGCCCCGAACCTTTGCAGAAGTCTCCTCACGAATTACCTGATTTTTGACAACAGGTTTAGTTTCCTGTATGACTTCGCCTGTATTAGGATTAAATACTTTTTTCACAACATAAGGCGTATAAAGCTTGCCTCCATTTATTGCTGCTGCTACCGCTTGAACTTGCTGAATTGGAGTTACCGCTACCCCTTGCCCAAATGAGGTTGTTGCCTGTTCAACAGGTCCGAAGGCTTCCTTAGAAAATAATATTCCTGAAGCTTCACCAGCAATATTGGAACCAGTCTTTTGACCAAAGCCAAAATCTTTAATATATTGCAATAGTCGCTCATTACCTAACCGCTGCCCTAATTCAATAAAGCCTGGGTTACAGGAATTCTCCACAACTTCTAAAAAGGTTTCATGTCCATGCCCTTCACGCTTCCAACAACGAAGTCTTGCTCCAGCAACCATCGTATACCCTGGATCATAAAAAGTATCATGCTCTAAATCCACTAAATTTTCTTCCAATGCAGCGCTAAGGGTAATAATTTTAAAAGTAGAACCTGGCTCATATGTCATCCACACTGGTAAATTTCGATTATAAATCGCAGGCTCGACTAATTGATATTCAGCCGGATTAAAGGTTGGATAGGAGGCTAACGCTAAGATTTCTCCATTATTTGGATTCATAGCAATAGCCAATGCTTGGTCCGCTTCATAGCGCTCCATAGCCTGTGACAATTCACGTTCAACGACCTGTTGGACATCGACATCGATCGTTAGCTCAATAGTTGCCCCATCCTCGCCAGCCTTCCAAGCACTCGCGACATTCGGTAAATTATTGCCCTTTGCATCGGTAAATAGGCGAATTGCAGATGAATTAGCCTGCAAAAACTTATCATATTCATATTCGATACCAGCTAAGCCTTGTGCATCATACCCTGTAAAACCTAAAAATCGAGATAAAAGTGTCCCATATGGATAGTCTCTTGAGTAGTCGACACCACTATATAATCCTTCAATTTGTAAGCCTTGTAATTCCACAGCTTTTTCATAGGGGATATTTTTCCCCTCAGGCGCTAGCTTTACTAAATAGGCTTTTTTCTTCATCTTCTCTAAAAGTTTCTCTTTGTCCACTTCTAGAACTTGTGCAATTTTTTCAGCTGCCCCTTCAATATCTTTACTCTGGGAAGGCATAAAATATAATGTTGGTGCTAGCTTATTGGTTACAATACTCTCACCATCTCGATCAGTAATATGCCCTCGTTCATTAGCAAATGGGATTTCTCGGTCCCAGTTCTCTTCTGCCTTCGTTGTCAGTTCCTTTTGATCCAACACTTGCAAAAAGAAAAGCCTAATCACTATCGCCACCGCCGCACACATAAACAACACATATAAAATACGTAAACGCTTTTTAGAATGGATAGAAATCCACTTCATTCGACATCACACCTTGTTTTTTACAACGTATGAAATAAAGTGGACTTCTATTCAGTATTATTCATCTTCTACTTGTTCAATTTCACCCTCAGAAGCTGCCTCGACATCTTGTACAAAGCTTTCAGCAGGTGTTTTGAGCTTAACAACAATCGGTGAATTATCCGTTATAGTAGTGCCTGGAGACACACTTTGACTCGCTACAAAGCCTTCACCGAAAATCTCCATCTCTACCCCTGTCATAGATTTGAAAACAAGTAAATTTCTCAATGACCAATTCGTAAAATCTGGCAATATGATATCTCCATCTGTCTTCAAAAATACATAACTACCTTTAACTAGTTGTTTTGTATCTTTCGGATATTGATCTATGATTTTACCCCCGCTTCCAACAATAACAGGCTGTAATCCATCATTCCCTAGCTCTACCTCAATCGCCTCAGCACTTTGACCTGTATAATCCTTAATATCTACCTTATCCACATACTGTACATCACCTGGATTAATATTAAGGTGCTTTAAGCTATTTAACATAACAGGATTAAACACTTTAGATACTGGGACTGATCCAAGCTCATTATTTAACTTAGGTTTTTTCACTGAGACATACATGATGAGCTGAGGATCATCGACAGGAGCCATTCCTAAAAATGAATAGAGGAATTGGTTAGCACCCCAAGCATACGTACCATCTGCTCTCGGAATTTGTGCTGTCCCTGTCTTCCCTGCAACCTCATAATCCTCTAGAATAAAATCCTTCGCAGTACCAAATTCTGATGTTAGTGTAGAGGCAAGGATTTCTCGTACTTGTTTGGCTGTATCTGCTTTGATTGGTTGTCCTTTTTCAACAGGTTCATGGTTTTGAATAACCTTCCCTGTTGATGAATCAACAATACGGTCAATCACATAAGGCTGCATCATCTTGCCATCATTCGCAATAGCAGTCATGGCTTGGATCATTTGGATAGGCGTTACGGTTGACCCTTGTCCATATGTTGTTGTCACTCGTTGGATCGGGTATTTAGATAATATTGTACCTGTCGCTTCGTTCGGTAAATCAATTCCTGTTTTGTGGCCGAAACCAAAACGGTCTAAATATTCCACAAAGACATCATCGCCAATCAACTTTAATAAATGGGCCATGGCCGTATTCGAAGATCGTTGGAATCCTTCTAAATAGGTGATAGGGCCCCAACCGACCTGATTATGATCTCGGATAGTACGATCAAGTATAGTATAAGAACCTGATTGGTAGAATGTGTTTGGTTCCCATGTATTTGTATCAATAGCTGAAGCTAGTGTAAATGTTTTCATCGTTGAACCAGGCTCAATTGTTTCTTCAATTACCTCGTTCAGCCACTTCATATTTTGACTATCACGTGTTTCTGGGTTAAATGTAGGACGCTGGGACATCGCTAATATTTTCCCAGTCTTCGGATCTGCTACAACAGCCGTCATGGACTCAGGATTATATTCCTGTTCAACCTTTGTCATTGCTTCTTCTAAAAAGCTTTGGATGGTTTTATCGAGCGTTAAATAAATGTCGTCCCCATCTTTAGCAGGTGTCACCATCTTCTCGCTGTTCGGTAATAAATAACTGAAAGCATCTGTTTCGTATTTCATTTTACCGTTAACACCTGTCAGTTCTTTGTCATACGTATATTCTAGGCCCATTTCGCCTTTTGTAGTAACAGTTCCATCCGCATTATCCTTTTTCAGTGCATAGCCAATTAAATGGGAGGCAAAGACACCATTTGGATAATAACGTTTTAAATCACTAACAAATAGAATTCCTGGTAATTTTTCTTCCTTTATTTTACTCATAACCTCGTGACTAATACCGCGTCCAGAACTCCCAAATTCCACTTGATATAATGGTTCACCATCGCTTCTATAACGGTTATTTAGTTTTTTCAGAACTTCATCTTCTTTTCCTTGCATTGCCGGAATATACTTCGCTAAAACTTGAGCCGTTTTTTCAGCATCTACAACATGCCTAGGTTTTTTTGGATCTGTTGTAGCAGCTTCACTCACGACTGCAACTAGACGATAGCTTAACGTATCTTCTGCAATCACTTGACCGTTTTGGTCATAAATTTTTCCTCGGTTTGCTGTGATAACACTTTCCTTACCATACTTAGCAGCTGCTCTTGCTGCAAGCTCCTGTCCTTCTACTTGCCCTGTCGCCTGAATGTTCACCATTCTTGTGAATAATAGAAAAAAGAGCCCTCCATAAAAAATCATTAATAGAAAGGCTCCCCATTGGAATCGAAATCTCTTTTTTTTCATTCTCCCGGCACTACCTTTACATTTTTCTCATTTTGAGTTAAACCGAGTTCTTTCGCTTTTTTCCATATGTTATCGTATGTAGAAAGTTCACTTACACGAACCGTTAAGTCAACATTCTGTTTTGCAATCTCATCTGCTTCTGATTCGATCTTTTGAATGTCCATGCTTGTCGTTTGAATAGCTGCTTGTTTATTTAATACTAGGACTCCTAATACAGCAATAATGCTAACTAAAACAATTAGCATTGTTTTCTCAAACTTCTGGTTCGTTTTTTTACGACGTATGATAGTGGGTTGTGGACTAGGTGGTGTTATCGGTTGTTGCACTTGTTGATGTTGGTGCTGTTGCCTTACACGTACGGCTGCCATTTACTCACGCCCTTTGTCGTTAATTTTCTCCACCACTCTAAGCTTTGCTGAACGAGCCCGATTATTCACTTCTAATTCTTCATCTGATGGAAGAATTGGCTTTCGTGAAATAAGCTTTAAAGTTGGCTTCATGTCATCTGGAATTACTGGTAAATTTGGTGGTAATTCCGGTAATGATGACGCTTCCTTAAAGATTGTCTTGCATAGGCGGTCCTCCAATGAATGGAACGTAATGACACTAATGCGTCCACCTACGTTTATCATATCAATCGCATCGACTAATGAATCCTCTGCCGCGCCTAACTCGTCATTGACAGCAATTCTTATTGCTTGGAAAATGCGCTTTGCTGGATGCCCACCTTTTCGGCGTGCCGCTGCTGGAATACCCTCTTTAATAAGCTCTACAAGTTGTCCAGTTGTTTCAATTGGTGCTGACTTACGCGCCTCTTCAATTTTACGAGCAACTTGCTTTGAAAACTTTTCTTCTCCATAACGGAAAAAAATACGTACTAAATCTTCATATGCCCATTGATTGACAACTTCAAAAGCTGTAAGTGTTGCCGTTTGATCCATGCGCATATCAAGTGGTGCATCATGGTGATAGCTAAAGCCTCGTTCAGGTGTATCTAACTGAGGTGAAGATACGCCTAAGTCATATAAAATACCATCCACTTGTTCAAAACCATGAGCTAATAATTCTTCTTTTAAATACCGGAAATTCGAATGTATAAACGTGACGCGCTCAATATAAGGCGCTAATCGAATTTTCGCATTTTCGATAGCCGTCATATCTTGATCGAAACAAATTAAACGGCCTTTATCAGATAATTGTTGAACTAAATATTCACTATGGCCTGCACCACCTAACGTACAGTCCACATATACACCATCAGGATCGATGTTCAACCCATCAACAGTTTCTTTTAATAACACGGTTGTATGATCGAACATACCACTCGCTCCTTTCAGGCCTTAACCTCATGTCATCTTTGAATGGACATGCTTATCAAAAGTTAAAAATCAAAGCCAATCATATTTTCTGCAATTTCATTAAAAGATTGTTCGGACTCGCTGAAGTAAGCTTCCCATGCATCTTTAGCCCAAATCTCAATTCGATTTGAAACCCCCAACACTACACATTCCTTTACAAGATGTGCATGTTGCATAAGAGTAGCTGGAATATTAATTCGCCCCTGCTTGTCTATTTCTACCTCTGTTGCGCCAGAAAAGAAAAACCTT
Source organism: Lysinibacillus sp. GW823-FHT06C08 (assembly GCF_058795135.1). NCBI lineage: Bacteria > Bacillati > Bacillota > Bacilli > Caryophanales > Bacillaceae > Lysinibacillus > Lysinibacillus sp. GW823-FHT06C08. Next base: position 681,091 of record NZ_JBXAHN010000001.1, on the reverse strand, counting down.
GCAAATGCACGTGTATCCTTTTTGGTCATCGGTAAATCTTTTAACTTTTCTTCGAGTTTTCGCCATTCATTCATAGGATAGCCAAATAGACAGTTATCGAGACCTCTTGTGACAACAAACGCTTCGCCTAAAGCTTCACGAAATTTTGCCGGCACGATTAATCGCCCTTTCGCATCAACGGAGTGTTGATATTCTCCCATGAACATACTACTCACCCCACTTTATTAAATAATGTACCACATCCCCCCACTTTCCTCCACTTTTTTTAAAAAAAACTTGACATTTTATCTCTTAATGTGCAATTAGACCTTGATGGAAATTTTTGATATATGCTAAATGACACAAAGAAAGAGCTATCCTTAGGAGGATAGCTCTCTAAATACTATTTTTATAGACAAAATTCATCAAATCAATATTGTATCAAAAAATCATCTAGGTATAAAGAACCTGGCAGATAGGTTTATAAATAAAGTAAATAGTGGTGTTTGCCAATACTATAGTTTTGCTTTAACATTTCAGCAATCAACATAGGTCCAAACTCATTAAAATATTGATATGGATTATAAGTTCTTTCCTGGAAACCTTCGTTTGGATACAACTCATTTTGTAGCGTCGTAAATTTGCGGATAGTAGTTTCATGCTTGTCGAGTACAGTTTGCTCAATTTTTTGCTGCAGGTAGTCAAATTGTTTTGCATGATTTTCTTGATTTTTCACAAGGATTTTATCTAAAGTTAAATGCTGTTCCTCTAAATACGATGCAAGCTCACTGTACTTTTCTGCTAACAACTGCTCCATAGCCTGAATTTGGCGTTTAGCCTCACTATCCTGCACATCATCAATAAAACGCTCTTTCATTTCTAAAGCTTTGCCATTCCAAACATCCGTAACAGTCAATTGATGTTCACACAATAATTGCTCTACATGACGCGTCACAATCGTCATATGAAGGCGCGGGGCAAAAATAGGCATTTGTAGGTCTAGTACAGAAAATGCACTTTTTAATGTTGCCCAATAAGCTAATTCACCAGGGCCACCGACGAATGCCAGTACAGGGAACGTCATTTCCTGCATTAATGGACGGGACACCACGTTATTACTCAAGCGCTCTGGATATTTCTTGGCAATCTCTAGTAGCTCTTCACGAGTAAACTTAAGGTTTGCGGCTAAATTAATAAATAGATCATTTTTTCTTTCCAAAAGATGACGTTCTCCGTCCTCTACATAGAATAGATTAGCTGCATCTCTTGTCGCTAAAATAGGTTTACCGTAGCCCGTTTGCTCTAACAGCTCTTCCTTTTCTGTTACAACTCTAGCAATTTCTTCGCTATGCTGAATGATGTGTGCAAAATTGTCACTTTCATATTGACGGAAATTATAATCCGCTGCATCAATGAACAGTAACCCTTCATCTTTAAATAATTGGTTCATTAACCGCGCAAAGAAATCAGTAAATGTCTCACTTTCGTTTAGCACATCTACTAATTGTTTAATAAGGGCCTCTGTATACTCGGTTTCCCCAATGTCTCTAATAATGGTATTGATAAATTGTGTCATCGACTCTTTATTGAGCATTGTTGCCGATGCCATTGTTTTACGTCTAGAGCGCTCACTGTATGCTCGTTTTTTTAATAACTCTCCATGCACCGTATAAGTATGATTAATTTCTTCCAAATCATGATCTTCTCCAGCTATCCAAAAAACAGGTACGACAGATTTTTGAAGCTTCGCACTTTGTTCTTTTGCTAACACAATGACTGAAATCGCTTTATGAACGGAGTAAAGAGGGCCAGTTAAGATACCTGCTTGTTGGCCACCGATTATGACCATAGCTCCTTGTTCTAGTTGTTGTAAATGTTCATTCGCTTTTTGTGATAACCCTAGTGGCTCCATAAATTGACGGATGATGGCTGTCAGCTCTTTTTGATCTCTGGCATGTTGTGCTAAATGCTTCGCTCTTTCCTCAAAAGCCTGATCATTAAAATCGTATTCAAAAAACTGATGAATGGCAGTATTTGGCGACCAGTAATCGGCTAGCACATTATTTTTTATAGGTACTTGGATAGACTCCAGTTTCATTTAATATAAGCTCCTCTACTCACTCAATCATTATTTTACTTATAACGAGAAATTGATTCCTCACATATTATGCACTTGAGGCTGTAAATGTTTTTAGCCCATATTGCATTTCCCCCACCATGAACATAGCACTGTGCAATATTACTGAACTATTCTTTTAGCACTAGGCTTTATGACATTTAATCAGTTTCCCATCCATAAAGAATGATTTTTTATATCTACTTTATAATGCTATTATTTTAACCCTTATAGCTCCAACATGAAAAGAAAATGCTTAGGCAACCTGTAAATAGTCTACAAGGGACTGAATGACACCGATTATACAGATCACAACATACGCGGTGCTCAGTAATAAAAATAAAAAACGCCAAATTTTCTTTAATAACGGCTTCACTTCTATTTCTTTTTTGGTCCGCCATTCAATATATGTAAAAATCATAGCCATCATTATTGCAAGGATGACTAAAAGTCCCCCTACATTTACTTGCCACAGTACTCCAATGCCTAAGGGGACTGAAAAGAACAAGCAGAAGGTTGTCACATCAGACGCCGCACCAAATGCATGGGTACCACGTATTTTAACTTTCCGGCTAATTAGATAGACTATAATAAAAAGAACAATTGGGCAAAAAATAACGATACTAACAATAATATGTAAAAGGTCTTTCAACTTTGTTCACCGCTCTCCTCTATCGCAAGTACTTGGAGATATAAAGTACGCAAAGTAGGCAAATGATGACCATTTGTTAAAGCCTTATCCAAAATGGCACCAACAATTGTTTCAATCTCACTTTTTCTTCCCTGCATACGATCTGCAAGCATGGAAGATGTATTTTCGGCTGTTTGCCTACATAAGTCTACCACATCTCCAAAAGATATAGTGCGCTCAATATCTTCGAACGCAATCGTTAACTCCTGATAAATATTCTTCAAAAGGGCATACACTCGTGTATTAGTCACTAGTTCCCCGTTCTTTATTTGTAATACATAAGTTAATGGATTGATTAAGCTATTAAATATTGCTTTTTCAAATAGCATCTTCTCTGCATTATCGGCCATTTCAACAGGAAACAATGGATTTTGTAATTGTAATAACTTTAGAAAAACAGGTTGTTTCCCTCGTTCGATAGCTATTTTACAAGGACCAATCCCTCTATGTTGAACAGTTGTTTGATTCCGCAATTGTGCACCAAAAGAAACGGAGCAAAACGCGATATTTTTTTGAGGTAAACTTCGTGCCTCCTCAAAATGAGCCAAGCCATTTTGCATAAAGAGCAAAGGTATTTCATTTGATAGTGACGCTAATTGGTCATAGAGATTTTGTAAATGAACATATTTAACAGCAATCACAATTAAATCTTGAGGTGGTAATGCAGTTAAATTTGTTGTAGAAGCAATTTTTTGTACAGTTTTAGTTCCATCAATATTCATTCGCGTTAATTGATTGGTAGTTAGCTCTTCTACCTGCTTCTGTTTTCTTGTCACTAACGATACTGACATTCCCGACTCTGCTAAAAAGCTTGCTGTTAATTGACCAACCGCTCCAGCACCAATAACTGCTACCTTCATCATTTCATTTTACACCCTTTCCTCTCCACATTATGAAGCTATAAGAATAAGGTGCCTCAGAATAAATTCTAAGGCACCCCTAAGTAGGTTCTTCTATTATACAAGATTGGCTGTTTATTGACGATATACAGAAAGGGTTTTATCTCTAGGAAAGATAAATATTGTATGCTCTTCATAGTTACTGAAGTTTAATCTTTCATTAACGAATAACCTTGCTGCAGCCACTTCACTAATTTCTCATGTTCATTTTGCAACTCACGATGTCTCATTTCAAGGGTTTGATAAGCATCTGTTAATTCGTCAAAACTTGTCAATGCCAATTTCAAGTGACTTCGCATAGATTGTTGGGGTTGATTTCGTACAGCTAATAATGACTGACTATATTGACCACGTAATGTTTTATTCCAACGGAAGCCACACGCCTGCTTTGTACGGCCCAGTTCCATAGCCGCCATTTCAAAAGCCTCCAACTGCGTTTTGCCATTTTGCACATTATGCAAGACAATTTCTGCTAGTCTTTCATCGTCTTCCTTTGTCCATTGATCTTTTCTTTTTTTCAATTCCATAATCTATCACCCTCGCATTTTTTACTACTATATGCAGTAGCGAGCAAAATAGAATCATTGCATGAAAAAAGACAGTGATTATGTTTTTCTTTCATCACTGCCTTTATACATCAATTATTATTCTTCTTTGTTAAGAAATTATTAACAGCCAGATGATGCGCTTCACTTTCCCACAATTTTGCACACGTACGAACTTCCTCCATCACCCGCTCATACATATTTCGTTCTCGCCATTTACGAAGCTCGATTTCCTTATAAGCTTTATGAACAGAAGGATGAATTTTTCGCATATGTTCAATAAAATCATTTAACGCCTCATCCTTTGAGCCTTCAAAAACTCGCATTGCCCATCCAATTTCATATAGCAACTGCGCAGGATACGGCTTCGCATCCACAAGCATTTTTAATGCACGGTCATGACGTAAACCTCGTTCAAAAAGATATGTACCACCACCCCAACCACTCGTAATGGCTAAGGTTCCTTGAATAAAACCACATTTCGCATGGTTTGCCACTAAACGAAAATCACAAGCTGTGGCAATCTCACAACCTCCACCAACTGCGGTACCATTTATAAGCGCTATAGTGGGTACCGGGAGTGTTGCAAGGTCATATAATATTTTCCCCATCTTACTTAACATACCAAATGCCTCATCCTCCGTCTCCAGCGAATGAAACTCAGATAAATCCCCTCCAGAGCAAAATGATTTATCTCCAGCACCTGTCACTACTAAAAAACGCACATCCTCATGTTTTCGAATATACGTAATGACTTCCTGAAGACCATTCATAACCTCATCATTGACAGCATTACGCTTCTCTTCTCGATTAATCGTAAAAGTCATAACACCATCATGATTGTCGATTGTATAACTCACATTATTACCCCCTTTGTCTCCATGAATAAATTGTATCATACAATTATTTCACTATTATATTAAATTTCGCAATCAACGCAATATTCTGTTTTTAAGCCATCAAAAAAAGGCTAGTAAAGAGCCATGGTCTCTCTACTAGCCTTTTAAGTGAGCAAACACTGTATTATTTGCTTACTACTTCTTTACCTTTGTATTGTCCGCAAGCTTTGCAAACACGGTGTGATAATTTAGCCTCACCACAGTTAGGGCAAGTTACCATACCAGGTACAGATAATTTGAAATGCGTACGACGCTTTCTTTTTGCAGTTTTAGAAGTTCTTCTAAATGGTACAGCCATTGATGGCACCTCCTTACAGATCGTCTATTCGTCTGTTTGATCAAAATACTTAGCTAAAGCAGCTAGTCTTGGATCCACTTTTTGTTCGTCAGCTTTTTTGTGTAGCTCTACGTCTTCATCTGTTGCATAAGACCAGCTTTTACCACCTTGCACTTGTCCTTCGGTATTTTCCTTGAACACTTGCATAGGTACCTCGAGCAGCACTAGCTCCTCAAGAACTGGTTTCATGTCGATGACTTCACCGTCAATATAGTGAATGTCTCCGTCATCGTCTCCTCGTTGATCTTCGTCAATCCAGCTGAAAATTTCAACTGTCTCAACATCGATAGGAAACTCAACATCCTCCCACGTGCGAGCACATGGTAGCGTTAACGTCGCTGTCACAGTTAACTGACATGTCATTTGCGATGCACCAAAAGTACATAGCCCTTTTACATGAACGGGCGAAATTGCTCGAATATCCTGGTTTCGCTCCATCACTTCGTCCAGTTGGACAAAGGCATCGATTGGCATCCCGTTTTGGCGGTATTTAGATAATTGATGAATTGACCATTTCATTCGTTTAATCACCTCGAGACAACAATGTTGATTATATAATGTGTAAAAATAGATGTCAAGATAATTTCTTGTCACCTCTTTAAAACCTACCTATAATTATATACTATAAGAAGTATATTTGCTCTAAACAGCTTACCATAAAACATAAATGATCAGGAGGGAAAGCATGAAAGCAGTTGGAATTGTTGTTGAATATAATCCTTTTCACAACGGACATGCCTATCATTTAACACAGGCTAAAAAAGTAGCGAAAGCAGATATTGTCATCGCTGTTATGAGTGGAACATTTTTACAACGTGGTGAACCAGCTATGGTAGATAAATGGACACGTACAAAAATGGCACTCGCAGGTGGTGTAGACATTGTCATTGAGCTACCTTATGTCTATAGTACAGCCCCTGCTACTGATTTCGCCAAGGGTGCGATTTCATTATTAACTGATGTTGGCTGCGACTCGTTTGCTTTTGGTAGTGAAGATGGCTCTATCCAACCATTCTTGAACACGTTTGAGTTGATCGACAATAATCGTACAGAGTATGACGCACTTATTAAAGACAGCCTTAAAACAGGCGCTAGCTATCCTAAAAGCCTATATTACGCCTATGAACAGCTTACTCAGAAGTTCCCTGCTCCATACATCGATCTTGCACAACCCAATAATATTCTTGGCTTTCATTATCTAGAGGCGGCGAGAACGCTGAACAGTAACATCCAGCCACTTACCATCCCTCGTATTGCAGCAGGCTATCATGATGCACTTAAAGAGGACGCATCCATCGCAAGCGCTACGGGAATACGTAAAGCCCTAGCAACTACAAGTTCTTTACAGAGTGTTCAAAAGGTTGTTCCGGAGGCATCTTTTGATTATTTGGCAGACTGGCATAGACACTATAAAAAATTTGCTAGCTGGGAAGCATTTTGGCCACTTTTACAGTTCACGATTATGAGACACACGACTTCTGAGCTCACTCGTTATGCAGAAGTAACTGAGGGGATTGAGAATGCTATTATGAAAGCAGCCAAAAGCAGCTCATCCTTTAATAGCTTTATGGAAAAAATAAAATCGAAACGTTATACCTGGACCCGCCTTCAACGTATGATTACACATATTTATACAGGATTTACAAAGGAACAGCTACACAGCTTTGAAGCCCCATCATTTATCCGTTTACTAGGCATGAGCGAAACTGGCCAAGCTTATATAGGAAAGCGTAAAAAAGATATCGAATTACCTTTAATAAGCCGTGTTGCAGCTGCAAAAGATGCTATGCTGGCCATCGATATTCATGCTGCAGAGCTATACAATTTAAGTATAGAGCAAGGCGTTACAGCGCTAAGTCTTCCAAAAGATTATCAAACACCACCAATCCGTTATTAAAGTCATAAAAGGGATGCTAGATGGGTTCTAGCATCCCTTTATTGTCTTTTATTTTGGTTGTAGCTGCTTTAAATAATTGATGGCATCGTCCACGTTTTTCACAGGTACAATTTTCATCTTTGTCCCAATTTCCTTCGCTGTTTTTACAGCAGTCGTATAATTGGATTCTAACTCTGGATACTTCGCCTTCATTTCTGGAGAAATTTCATCATCAGGGGCAAAAAAGATTTCCATATCATCACGATCAGCTGCTATAATCTTATAGTCAATTCCGCCAATTCGGCCAACAGATCCATCAACTAGCATTTCTCCTGTACCTGCGATGGCATAACCTTTCGTTAAATCCTCATCCAGAAGTTGATCTAATATTTCAAGTGTAAACATCAATCCTGCAGAAGGACCACCAATATCCTCTGTCTTCATTGTCACCTGTGGATCGGTTTCTATCGATTTGCTTTCTGTATAAGAAATCCCTAAACCGGCTCTATGCTCCTGTGCATTTGGTATTTCTTTCAATGTAATTGTTGCCTTCTGCTGTTCTTCATTACGTATAAATTGAATCGATACTTGATCCCCGAGCTGTTTAGGCTGTAAAAGCTCAACAAGCATTTGCTGATTAGTTATTTTTTGTCCATCTACTTCAATTATTTCATCCCCAGCTTTTAAGATGCCATCTGAAGCGCCACCATCCAATACATTTAAGATAAAGACACCATTAAAATGAACTTTTGTCTCTAATCCAGCTCTTTGGAAAGCTACATATTTAGCATTAAATTGGGAATCCGACATTAATTTTAACTGTCGAACATTATATTCCTCATCATCCTCTAATGGATTTCGGACTTGTTCAATATCCATGAGCTTTTGATACTTTTGAGTTTTAGCCCATAAATATGAAAATGGTGTGGCTTGCTGCATGGCGACCGTCATCAAACTCATAGATCCTAAACTATCTGCCTCCTTGCTATCGACCGTAACAAATTTACTGACATCATAGGCACTACCAGGTTTCATAATATACGCGTCTAGTCGGTATAACATCATAGAACAAATCACGACTATTAACACCGCATAAATGCCAATTTTTCTCTTCACTTGAATACACCTCCTAGGACGCTTGCAAAACCATACGTTCATGTTTTTGCCTTTCACACATATATTAATTTTAGCATTTGCCTATGTGAATGACAAAAAGTTGAAACGAGATGATCATATGTTTGCTACAATTCAAATAGCGCTCTGCATAATTCTAATTCTCTTACTCTTGTTATTCCCACAAACCGCTCATAGTGGTACTGATTTAGGCTTATCTCTTTTCATGGAGGCGCTATTTCCGTATTTACTACCGTATTTGGTGTTAACACAATGGCTCCTGCGTTTAACAGCCCCTATGCGTACCAAAACAAAAAGAGCTTCTTTATACGTACAAGCCTACATTATTAGCGCACTTGGAGGCTATCCTACTGGAGCGACCACTATTGTTTATTTAAAAAACAGTGGACAATTACATCCTAAGGAAGCAAATTTTCTACTAGCCGTTTGTCATGCACCAAGTCCATTATTCGTGTTAGGGTTTGTAAGCCTTGATTTACTACACAGTAATACGTTTGGATGGTTGTTTTTATGTTTACTACATATGTTTAATATTTGTTGCTTAGTAACTGGTTACTTTTTATACCGCAAAACGGATTCACCAACCATCACTGTACACAACACTACACTGTACACAGCTCCCTTTTCAGAAAGTATTAAAGAAACTGCCCCAACCATTTTATTAGTGGGTACAACCATTATCTTTTTCACAACCATTCAGACTATCGTGCAACAGGGCTTAGATCAATTAATACCGAAGCTACCTTATACGATTGAACTGTCCTTAGCCGCCATCCTAGAAGTGACAAATGGTCTTAAAATGACCGTCACGGCCTTCCCTGATTTCCCGTATACCTCTTTACTAGTCGTCATTTTGTTAACGATGCAAAGTATAAGTATTCATTTACAAATTTTTGTGATTGCTAAATCCGCCAAACTTTCTGTGAGACCTTATCTAAAATTTCGCCTCCTTAGCATAATCATTGTACCAACTATTTATGCTCTATTTTTTCTGAAATAATTAGTTTTCATCGATAAAAAAGAGGATGTTCAGCGTATAGTACCGACATCCTCTTCAACCACTATTGGATAAAACCATATTTTTCTTTTAAAGCTTGTACAACACAATCTGGAACTAACTCATTGACATCACTTCCATATTTCGCAACCTCTTTTACAATACTGGAACTTAGGAATGAGTATTGATTCTTCGTCATAATGAAGAATGTTTCGATTGTTTCATCTAGGAAACGGTTCATAGAAGTAATTTGCATTTCATATTCAAAATCTGAAACTGCTCGTAAGCCACGTACAATGGCCTTAGCTTTTTTTTCTTTAGCATAGTCTATAAGAAGACCTGAAGAACTTTCTATCCGAACATTAGGTATCGCTTTCGTTACTTCAGCCATTAAAGCCATACGTTCCTCTACAGAAAACAGCGGATTTTTTGCTGAATTGTTTAATACGGCTACATAGACGATATCGAACACATCGGCTGCACGTTTAATAATATCTAAATGGCCAAATGTCACAGGGTCAAAACTTCCAGGAACTACAGCAATTTTCTCTGACAACTTATTCTCCCTCTTCCTCTGTACAGCGATAAACAGAAATAATTGTTCCGCCATATGTTTCTTGTCTTTTTAAAACAAACTCACCAAAACTTTGAGGTAATGTTATTTCTTTTGCATGTTCACATAAAATAATACCATTTTGTTGAATTTTTTCATTATCAACGAGTAATTGCACTAAGTCATAATATTCCTTTTGATGATAAGGCGGATCTAAAAAAACTAATGAAAAGGTAATATCACGTTTTAATAGCGCTTTCACAGCACGCTTTGCATCAATGCGAAACAGCTCAGTATGTTCTTCGTAACGGCATTTTTTAATATTTTCTTGCAGCACCTGAAAGGCTTTTGCATCTTTTTCAATAAAAATAGCACGCTCTGCCCCACGACTTAGTGATTCAATACCTAAACCACCGCTTCCTGCAAACAAATCAAGTGCAGTACCTCCATCAAAAAAAGGACCAATCATATTAAAAATCGATTCCTTCACCTTATCAGTTGTAGGTCTCGTCGTATTCCCAGCTATCGCCTTTAGCGGCATTCCTTTACGCTCTCCTGCTACCACTCTCATATAAGCTATCACCGTACTTTCATCCATATAAAGTATTTTTGCAGCGAAAGGAAAGCCCTCCGCTGCAAAAGTTATTGTTGCTCTTGTGTTAATACTTGAATACGTTCCTCTTTCTTTTGTAATTCAACTAAGAATAAACGCTGTAACCAAGCCTCTTCCACATAATATTGATTAGCAATTTTAATAATTGGCTCTGAAATAGTTGGATATCTTCGCTGATTAAATACATAAAAACCAGGTTCTTTAGGGAATCGGAATGTGCGATGCTCGCTATTTACATAATAGCCGTTCTTCCCTTCTCCAACTGTATACCCAAGATAAGGTAATAACGTATCTGCTGTATATAACGCTTGTCCTTCATATAGAATAACATGAACGTCTTCCTTCAATACATCATTTACATACACATCACGAGAATCCTCAAATAATAATGGGTACGTTCCGTCTTTCTGGGCTGCATTTAACGTAAAGTAAGATGTTTTAGCATCTAACACTTGTGATAAATACTCATCCATTGTTTTTGGTGATAGAGGATCATCTCCAAGTTTTTTCAACTTATCCTGCCAAGCCTGCTGTTGACTATCTGTCATGTAATCATTTAATGTCTTCACAATTTTCTTTGCTTTGTCTCCACCAATTGGATCGTTTACTAAATAGGATGCCATAACTTCAAGCAACCATTCTGGAGAGTCTACAAATGTATATTGCGATTTTATTTGGGACAAAATGACTTCCTGTTCAACAGCTTGTGCTGTAAGTGTTGGTAAAAATAATAATCTTTCATCATGAACTGGAACAGGACTTTTCTCTTGAATAATTGCAATATGTTCATCATTTAAAAACTGTAAATTCTCTAATGATTTTAGGAAATCATTCGGAATAGCCTGTTGTGCATAAATCGATAATACAGGCGTTTGTTCTTGTACTTTGAGTTTTCCTGCTTGCCAATAAAGGTCATGAACAGTGCCGTTGCCTCTAAACATCGTATAGTTAACGAGTGATAGCTGTTGTTGACCTACTAATGGCAAACCTGTAATCCATTGTCCATTAATTTTACTATCTGTAGAAATATGAACAATTGAATAGGACGCTTCACCATTTATTAGTGTAGCAAAAACATCTTGAAGGAGCATCTTATTTTTCAAGCCACCCTCAATCGGGATTATGTATGACACAGATTGTGATTTTGTTTCCCCTTTTGCAAAATAAGAGACCTCATCTGATAAACGATCACAGCTTTTTTCATTCTCAATAAAGCAACTAGGGTTTGTTGCCTTTTCTGGCCATTTAATTTTTACCTTTTGATTGGGTAAATTTTTAAAATGCTGACGAATATCTAAGCTATTTTCACGATAAACAATCTCTATTTCCTGCGAGTAATGAAAATCCCCTATGCCGGTTTCTAAATCAGATGAGTATGCATGATACTGGAAAAATAACGTTCCTGAAATAATAAGTACTAAAATAGAAAAAAAGCTTAATGCAAATTTCATGTGCTTGACCTCCCGCAGCATGATACTATGAGTATTGGAAAGGATGTGCAGTTATTATGCCACAACAATTTATAGAATTAGGAGAAGGCTATGGTGATGTATACGAGCTACTTGAAATTATTAAAACCAATCAGGAACGCTTTCATCAGGCCTTTTTACTAACATCTACAAAAGGAGATAAAAAGGTAATCTCCTTAGCCGTTGCCTTCAAACCAGTTGGCGAAAGTAAATTCATGCCCATATATATTTGTCGCGAAGGCATCCCTTATCATGATGGGGAACCAACTAAGCGACAAAAAATGTTTGAAGCACAAATTGAACAACTAGACCGAAAAGCAGTTGTTGTAGAAATAAAGCACTCATCTATATTTTCGGAATCAAAACTATTTTATCAATACTTAATCGGCATATTAAGACTAAATAACTATATACCTGCATTAGCATAATATTATAGACCTACTTTATAGTCATATTCCTTTGCTTTATCCGGCTTTGCATTTTCATATTCAGTTTTGACAAATGGACGATAAGATTCAACAACGTCTTTCACAAAAGGAAGGCGTTGTAGTTTTATTGTCAACATTTCAATATCCTCACGATTACAATACAGCGCTACGTATTTTTGTCTTCTAGAAATATAAAGAACATGACCATATTTCCGAAGAGACTTCGCATGTTTTAATTGATGGACGTAAACGATTAGCCCTTGTCGTTCGTTCATATTGGATTCCCTCATTTCTTACCTAAAAGAATACCATAGACCAGAAAATGATAGCAACAGAGTTTAGCTGACAGAACACTCGATTTTCCGTTATAATGGAAAAGCATACTACGTTAAACATCGTAGGAATTCGAATCAGTTGTTTTAAATAGCTTACATGATTATTTTTCCACGGAATCAATGTACATTTTGCTGAAGGATGATAATGCCTCATACCTCCATCATAGGAAGCATGAAAGAATCATCAATCACTTAACTAATTACTAGTTTTATAAAGCTCTCGGACGGATGTGGGAGCTAGTCATTACACAATGAATTCACCATTTACTTTAATAGGTAAAAAATTGTTAAGGAGGACGAATATGGGGAAGAAAACTAAAATAGCAATTGCAATCGCAGCTGCAAGTGCGGCAGCTTGGGCAGGTAGTAAAGCTATTTCTAAACCACAGCAACGTGAAGGTAAACAAGCATTACAATTTGATCGCACAATCATTCTTGCACACCGAGGCGGAGCTCATTTAGCACCTGAACATACTATGATCGCCTTTGACAAAGCAGCGCAGTTAGGCGTTGATGGATTTGAAATAGACGTACGTTTAACAAAAGACGAAGAAATTATTGTTTTTCACGATGATACAGTTGAACGAACAACAGACGGCTATGGCCTTATAGCTGATATGACATTGGCAGAAATCAATGCCTTGAATCACGGCTATCATTTTGAAGATTTGGATGGAGCCTTCCCATACCGTGAGGATAAATTACAAGTTGTAACATTACGAGAGCTACTTGAGGCGTATCCACATATGTTGATCAATATTGATATTAAAGATGCCCCTGAAACTTATGAAGGAAGTCTAATGCCTTCTAAGCTTTGGCGTTTAATTGAAGAACTAGGCGCAGAGGATCGTGTCGTTGTAACAAGCTTTTACGGGGAGCAAATAGATCGCTTTAACTTATATGCTCAAAATCAGGTAGCGCTTGGTGCAGGAGAATCAGATGTGAGAAAAGCATTTGCTTCCTTCTCCAGTCAATTCGGACATTTATATCATCCAAAAGTAGATGTGTTCCAAATTCCTCCTAAATCAGGGGTTATCGCTTTAGATTCTCCAAAGTTTATTCAGTTTTTAAATAATCTTAACATTCCTGTTCATTATTGGACAATCAATGACTTAGACACAATGAAAAAATTAATTAATAACGGCGCAAAAGGAATTATCACAGATCGCCCAGATATAGCCGTAGAGCTATTTCAAACGCAAGAGTCTTAATAAATCAGTCCATGGAAGGGTTAATGCTCTAAATAAGTCCTTCCCACCTACTATAGACAAAAGCCAAAGGGATTTGATCTGACCCAAAAAAGTTAGACATATTTAGTTAAGCAACTGCTAAAACCTGAGTTCGGTACTCCACCGGGCTTAGGTCTTTTAATTTCATTCGTTTGTGATTGTAGTAGTGAATATAGTCTTTGAGTTCCTGTTCAAAATGTGCCATGGATTTAAATTCTTGTAGATACAGGAGTTTTAGTGTCTAACTTTTACGGGGCAGTTCATTACTAGTTGGCTTTTGTAATATTCAAACAATACTTGCCCTGTTTTCATTGATAAACAGATTCTAAATATTGTAATACTGCATCAGTTACTTCTCGTAATGTTGCTGTTCCACCTAAATCAGGGGTTTTTATACCTTGCGTTAATGTTGATTCGATAGAGTTCAAAATGTGTGTTCCTGCTTCTTCGTAGCCAAGAAAATCAAGCATCATTTTTCCCGTCCATATTTGCCCTATTGGATTAGCAATCCCTTGCCCTGCTATATCTGGGGCAGAACCATGAACAGGCTCAAACATAGAAGGAAACACGCCTTCTGTATTTATGTTGGCTGCAGGCGCTATTCCAATACTCCCCATAATAGCACCTCCTAAATCTGTTAAAATATCCCCAAATAAATTGGAGGCAACAATGACATCAAAGTTGTCCGGCTTCATGACTAAAAAGGCCGCTAATGCATCAATATGATTGGATGTTTTCCCTACGTCTTCATACTCTTTCCCTATTTCCGAAAATACTTCATCCCAAAATGGCATACTGTAGGTGATACCATTTGATTTTGTGGCACTTGTCACATGTTGTCGACGGGCTTTAGCAAGCTCAAATGCATACCGCATCGCACGTTCTGTACCCTTTCTAGTAAAAATGGCATTTTGGATTGCAATTTCATCTTGCCCACTATGTATTCTCCCACCACTTTCCGCATACTCCCCTTCAGAATTTTCTCTAACAACAATAAAATCAAACCCATTAGGTTGACGTAAAGGTGAGGGTAAACCTTGTAGTAGCTTTGCAGGTCGTACGTTAATAGATTGCTGCATTTCTCGACGTATTTTTATAAGTAGCCCCCATAAGGATATATGGTCTGGCACCAATTCCGGCATGCCCACCGCTCCTAAAAAAATTTGGTCATATTGCTTTAAAATCTCTATCCCATTTTCAGGCATCATACTACCCGTCTCTAAATAATAATCACAGCCCCATGGAAAGGTTGTCCATTCGAATTGAAAACGACCATCCAATAATGCCACTTTATTGAGTACATCTATGGCAGCTGGTACTACCTCTTTTCCTATCCCATCTCCTGGTATGACTGCAATCCGATATGTTTTCATGTATGTTGCCTCCTTTCATAATTGTATAGAAAAAGACTGTAAACAAACTCAGTTTTACCTTTGAGTTGTGTACAGTCTAGTAGAGATGTGTTTGAACACATCTTAATTTACGCTGAGCAAGAGCATGAACCGCCCGAGCCACATCCTCCTCCGCAAGATGAGCCAGATGCAAAGAATGGATTGCTTACAGGGACTTTTACCGCTTCAGAGACTGTTTTCCCTACAAGTAGGCTAATCTCATCAAGCAAGTCCTGAAAATCGTTTTCAGCAATTTTTAAAGCTGAAACCTTTTCATTTAAGTCGAGCGCCCTTTTCTGTTGGCGAATCGACTTCATAATTGTATGGTAGTCCGGATGATATTTTCCGAAACGTTGTACATCTTCGTACTGTTCTTTCATGCGATTAAACGCGTAAATAGCTTCTACAATTTGTGAATCACTATAAACGGCATCATACGCTTGCTGAAGCGCCATCGCTGGTTCTGAGGAAACAATCATCTCACAAAGCGCTTCCGCCTCATCTAAAATGAATACCCAGTCAGAGGTCATCATCATTTTTAATTCCCCCAATCTCTTACCCATCATAACAGATTTTATGGTAATTTTACATTATTGAGATTATTAATGAAAGAGGTTTTTCCAATTGATGACAACACCCAAAGAAAAAATCGATCTATTATTAGGGGCAATTTTACAAGATAGTACGGAGGAAGATGAAGAAGTTCTTTTACATCTTTTAACTGGGCTCCGCGAAAAACAGCAAGGTATTCATCGTCGTTATATTAACGCCGCCTTACATATGGTTGGCAAGTTTGAGCCTGAAGTCAGTGAGGTACGTATTCCAATTACACCAGTTATTCATAACACAATTAAGGTGCCACACGGGGGCATCATTGCGACGATAGCCGATGCGGCAATGGGGGGACTTGCTTCCCGTTCTGTACCAGAAGGATTTAATGTAGTAACTACAAATATGAATGTCACGTATATTGCCACAACAACAAATAAAGAATTAATTGCGCGTGGTCGTTTTGTCCATAAAGGGCGGCAAACACTAGTAATGGAATGTGATATCGAAGATGAGACAGGGCGCAAGCTAGCCATTGCTACAGGATCATTTTTTGTTATTCAGCGTCGGTAAGTAGACCTGTAAAATAGTCCTTAATACACTGTTGATCGGAAAAAGGGAATTTTTGATTTTTAATTTGCTGTGTTTGTTCATGCCCTTTTCCGGCAACAAGGACAATATCCCCTTTTTTCGCCTTCGCTAATGCTTGATGGATTGCAACTTTACGGTCTAAATAGATTTCATAGTATTGTTGCTCTGTAAAACCAGCAATAATACTTTCGTTAATAATGATCGGATCTTCATCTCGAGGATTATCCGTTGTTAAATAGATAACGTCTGCATATTTACTTGCTACAGCGCCCATAGCAAAACGTTTCGCTTTATCCCGATTCCCACCACAACTAAAGACAAGATAAATCGTTTTCGAGCGATCGAATGTTTGTAACACGGCTTGGAGGGCTTCAGCCGTATGGGCATAATCTACATACACATCAATTCCTACTGGGTTATCAATCTTCTCGAGCCTGCCTTCAGGAAGCCTTAGGGACCACATATGTTCAACTATATCATCCATTGGAGTTCCTAAGCGCCATACTGCCATCAATGCTGCAACCGTATTTTGTACATGGTACTTCCCTACAAAAGGAATTTCTATAATATGCTCACTCGCAGATGTTTGTAAGCAGAGCACTGTTTTGCCAACTGTTTCACTGACAATTTGGATATGTAAATCATTGTGATTATCAAAGCCAAATGAGCAGGATTTTTTCTTATCATAAATTCCAACAGAGCGACAAAAGTTATCATCGCCATTTAATACTAGTTTTTTAGATAAATCAGCTAATCTTTTCTTTGCCCGTTTATAGGCTTCTAATCCTCCATGATCTTCTAAATGATCTTCAGATAAGTTTAAAAACACGCCGCAATCAATGTCACAATGATCGAGTCTATGTTGCTGTAACCCCATTGAAGATGCTTCTAACACTACATGTGACACACCTTTGCGTACACATTGTTTTAATATCGGATGCAATTCTTTCGCCTGCAATGTGGTAAGTTCCTCGTAAGAAGTTTGTTGCTTTTCGCCATCAAGATAAAACCCAATTGTTCCTATAACCGCCGCTTTTTTATGTAGAGCGTTTAAAAGCTGACTGACAAAATGACTCACTGTCGTCTTTCCGTTTGTCCCCGTTATGGCAATAACACTTAATGCTTCTGCTGGAAAAGCTGCTAACTTCGCGCTTGCATACGATAGGAATAAGGCTGTATTAGGAACCCATACAAAAGGAATTTCTTTATCAATAATTGGTAAGGAAATACTTTCCTCCGAGACAATTGCTGCTGCTCCACGGGCCAATGCTTCTTTGACAAAACGACTTCCTGAAGTTTTTTTGCCTTTTCGTACAATAAAAATGTCGCCAGGTTGTACAGCCTGTGCATAATCCTCTACGCCTGTAATTTCTGTTCGAATCGATCCTCCCGTTACGCTACATGGCCAGTCTTTCAATAACTCAGCTAATTGCAAGCCTCTTCCCCCTTTCAGTTCTCTATCATATGACGGCCTTTGTAACGGTGTGACGAAAAATGTAGAAGCCACTTAGGGCAACTGGAAGCACAAAAAAAATGAAGACAAGTCCATTCAGCGAATGCTTGTCTTCATGTAAATTTATTATGTTATGGCGATTGATCGGTTTTCTCTTCCTCTACAGGTTCTTCACTTTCAGACTCTTCATTATTTGAATCCTCACTATCCATCTTCAGTGAAGCAGGTTCTATATAAATTTGTGTATAATAATCCACGAAAACGCCTGAACCAACTTGTGAATATTTATCATTTAATAGAACTTTCCGGTGTTCGGTAGAATTTGTCCAGCCATGCATTGCCTCAATCGCATCAAAATAGGCAGTTGCTAGATTTTCATTCGCATCGCTATAGTCAATGCTCTGCGCTTGTAACCTCTTTTTAAGATCTCCATATTTGGGAGATTCATGTGATAAAAAATTTTGCACCTTCATATCTTCGCTATGCATTCTCGCTGTATTTTCCAATGATTCATTCATCTCTACAGGCGGCAACCCATGATGCTCTCGCGTTACATTTAGTAAATCATCGAGCTGTTTGGCATTCGCCCTATCAATTTCCTGCTGTAAAAATGAAGAAGGCGGGGTACGTCTAACAAGCTCTCCTTGATAACTCATTTCATATGGCTGATGAAGGACAAGTGTTTTACTATTGGTATATCGTATCCCCTGTAATTCACTCGTTTCCCGGTCAATATAAAGCTGCGCGTATAGTCCATCAAATTTGATCAGTAATCTTGTTTGCATATCTTCTTCATTCATGGAGAATATGTAAATATTATCACCAACATTAGCGGCTACCTCATAATCAATAATCGTCATGCGGTAAATTTCATCTCGTTTTTGCCCAACTTTAAAAGGAAATGCATTGATATCTTGCCCTGCTATGTAAACTTGCGTGACGACGTTATTTTCAACACCAATCATAAAAAAAGTTGAAACATCTTTATTATAGACCCACCATTCATACCCAAACGAGGAGGGTTCCTTCCTTTCTGGTTCTCCATATTGTTCCAAAACGGTTTGTGTGCCTTTCCCTATTAATGTTGAAATACCCGATTGTGGACGTGTCATTGCTCCTATATCGGGCTGTTTTAGCTCTGTTTGAGGGATAATATTAGAATTGGTATTTGGGCCTTCTAGTGGTTCATTTTCCTTAGGGGTATTAAAAAACATAAAGCCGATTAATGCAATTGCACCACAAATCATTAATATGCGGAATAACGCTTTCATATAGGACTCCTTTCATCACCATTATTGTAAGTTATTATATCAATTGTAATTGGGTTGACACAATGTTGTCATTGCAACAATGTCGAATATGCTCTATTATAAAAATGAGCGTATACTTTGTACGAGAACCTAAAGGAGGATTATACATGTATTTTGAAAATACTAACCTTGAAAATTTAACCGCTGATCAAGAGCTAATTGTCAGCATTATGAAAAAACATGGTTTAGAATGTGATGGCGGTTGGGATTATGAACGTATGACATTCGATAAACGTTTCGATACTCGTGAAGGTCGTTATTACCTACGCGTTTTCGCATATGCCATTTCTGGTGATGTTGGTGCTCATGATGCCATCCTTACATTAATGAAACCAGCACTTGGTAAGTACTATTATCCACATGGTGTTGAATATGGAGAAGATGAAGTTTTCCCAGCACATATTGTGAAAAAATGTGAAGAAATCTTAAAAAAGGTTAAATTAGAATTAGATCAATTCTCAATCGAGCCTACAAATAAAAATAACTTTGAACCTGTTAACGCACGCTAATCTTTATTAATTGAAAAGTGATAGCAAGTATAGCATTAAATAGCTTCATAGTTACGAAAAGACTGGTAGTCCAGTCTTTTTTATTTTGAGTAAAAATTAGATTTCTTCTCATACTACCTATATCTAGAACAAAATGTAGGTGAGAAAATTGTTGTCATTTTTTAATCGTCCTTTTTTTCGTCATCCCATTATCGTTATCGCGATTGGGATTTTTCTCCTCTGGTTTATTTCAATATCATTGCCGATCTTACTTGCCTACTTAACTGCCTTACTTTTAGAACCTATTATAGTTCGGATGAGCAAACGTTTTCGAAAAAAGCGTAAAATAGTGGTTTCCATCTTTTTTTTATTCTTCCTAAGTATCTCTTTATTATTATGTACGCTTATTATTTATGTAAGCTGGAAACAATTTTCATCATTTATTATTGATATTCCAGATTATTTGAATCAACTTTCTGCACTATGGATTCAAATGCAATCTAAACTAAGTAACCACACCTATCATTTACCTGTAGAACTAGTTTCACAAATTCAATCCATGATTGCAAGAGCTTTAGCTTCCACTGAAAAATTTGCACATTCCTTAACAAACATCGATGTCTGGTCTGCCTTATTAACGTATATCCCTACACGATTATTTGATATTTTTGTCTATTGGATTGTCTTGTATATGTTGCTTTTGGAATTGCCGACCATCAATCAAAAAATATTAATGCCCGTCCCTTTCCACTACCATCAGAAAATTGTGTTTATTGGTGAACGAGTTAAATTAGCCTTATTTGGATTTTTGAAAGCACAATTGCTTGTCGGATTAGGTATTTTTGCTTTAGCTATCGCAGCCTTTTATTTTCTCAAAACGCCATTTCCTCTATTATTAGCATTGTTGCTTGTCGTCTTAGACTTTATTCCTTTTCTTGACTCATTTATTTTATTAGTCCCATGGGCAATCTATCAAGTTTTTGCTGGGGATTATATTTACGCCGCTGTGTTAATTGTATTAACAGTAGGTCAATTTTTAGTTCGTCGTATGATTGAGCCAAAAATAATAGGTGATAAAATTGGACTTTCTTCTCTTTCAACCTTTATTGCGATGTTTATCGGATTTAAAATTTTTGGATTTTCAGGTATTTTAATTGGACCATTACTTTTTGTAGTCGTTCTCTCATTAATTCAGCCAACGACAAAAAATCTCCCACCTACTGAAAAATAAGGTGGGAGATTTTTGTTATATGCCTAAAATGGCTTTAATAACCGATGTTGTTTCGCCCGGTTCAAATAAAATATACAATAATAAATAAACAAGGACACCTGTTATAGCGACGAAGAACCAAATAATACTTGTAATCGGTCCAATACGACGGTGTAATTTTAAATTCGTTTTAAGACCCGAAACTATACTAACTATCCCAAATACGGCCCCAGAAGTTGCCAAAATAATATGGAAAATCAAGAAGAACGTATAATAAGGTTTTAAATGTTCTCCACCACCAAAGGCAGTATTTCCAATAAACACTGTACGGGAAGCATAAATAATAAAGAAGATCAGTGCAGCAACACCTGCAGCAAGCATTACTTTTTTATGCCCTTCTACATTTCTTTTTATAATTAAGCCCCATCCTATTGCTACTAGTACAGCACTAATAACGATAAACGATGTACTAATAGTAGGCAAAATTTGTAATTCCATTATCAAAACCCCTTATACAAAGTAAATTTCTATTTTATAATTAATGTTGCTGTTGACTCTCCCATTTTTTTTGATGGGCAGCTAATGCATCAGCAGTAATTTTATCTGGATCTTTTTGTTCAGCACGATACCATTTTGTAAAGATCGCACCTAATAATATACCAAAAATCAGCTCTTGAATAATTTTCATAAGCACGCCGCCTAACTGCTGATCAGCAACCGGTTTCATATCCGTAAATAGCTCAGGTCCTGATAATGATAGTCCCGACAACGTAGAGGCCGGAACACAAAGCTCCATTGCCTTTAACCAAGCATCACCATTCGTATACGTTTCATACATAGCATTAGGTGCAAAAATGATTAATCCACAGGCGGGAGTTATTAAAACGGCATTGGCAATAATATAGCCTAATTTATGCAAGGGCTTCATTTGATCTTTACCTGGCATATTTTGAATTAAAGGCCAGTACATGAAAACAGCTGATAGAAATAAGACAAATGTATAGGTACCATGTAGTGTTTCATTTAATTTAATATAATCTAATACATCCGGTAAGTGATAGAAGGAAAATAGACCAATAAACACAAACACTGCAACTACTGGTAATGTTAGTACTTTAAATATAGTTCTAACAACTGGTGCTTCAATCGCAACCTTCCAAACCCACCAAGGTATTCCTTTAATTAAGAAAATCGGTACAAGCAATAATAAAATAGCCATCTGAACCATATGCATCGTAAACATAATATGAGCCATTAAATCAACTGGAGACCCTTTAATAATATAAATGGTAATCATTGCTAATACAAAATAAATCGCTTGTCCCTTTTTTAAAGGTTCGCTTTCTTTAAAATCCTGACGCCACTTTACTGTGACTAAAAAATAGACGATTGTTATAAAAACAAGAACCCCTATCAAATATGGGCTCCATAACGCTTGGAAACCAAATATACTAAGTGGCATATAGAACGCACTCCTTTAAACTTCAGTACTCCTATTATAAAACGCTTACAGCTATACTGCAATGAACGAAAGGTGAACAAATGTTAAGTTTGCCAGTGTTTGCTTCTTTTTGCAACCCTCACTAAAAATTAAAATACAAAAAGCACGTTCGTACAAAGTGACGAACGTGCTTTTTTTGGTGATTACCACCAAATAATTGTTAAGAATGCTAAGAAGAATGTAAATGCAATTAAGATCCCCATCCACATGAAGAATCCAATAACTCCACCGTAGTGTGTTTTTTTGTCTTCTAAGTGCATGAAAGAATACAGTTGAAGTACAACTTGAACACCCGCTAATAATAAAACGAATGGCATAATTAAGTATTTAGAAAAATCAGCTGCAACTACTGCGAATGCGATAAAAGTAAAGAAAATCATAATTGCAAAGTTGAGTACTTGTTTACGCATATGAACGGCATTATGATGACGATCATACTCATATTGTGCCTGTGATTTAGCAACTATAGGTGTATCGTGTGAAGACATTATCCGATCACTCCCATCAAGTAAACTACTGTAAAGATGAATACCCAAACAACGTCGATAAAGTGCCAATATAAAGCAGCTACGAAGAATTTAGGTGCATTGTACAAGTTTAAACCACGTTTAGCATTACGAATCATTAAAGTTGCGATCCATACAAGTCCTAAAGTTACGTGGAAACCATGTGTACCAACTAAAGAATAGAATGCAGTTGCAAATGCAGATTGGTTAAATGTAAAACCAAGATGCACATAGTGTTGGAACTCATAAATTTCAAGAGCTAAGAAACCAAGACCTAAAGCTAAAGTAATGGCTAACCATGTTTGCATCCCTTTAAAGTTAAAGTTACGCATATGGTAAATTGCATAAACAGATGTTAGTGAAGATGTTAAAAGTAACATCGTCATAGCAAATGCTAATGGTAATTCAAATAACCCTTGAGTTGTGAACTCCATGCCAGCTGGCCCTTTGTTCTTAAGCGCTAAGTAAGTAGCGAATAAACTTGCGAAAAGTACAACTTCACAGGCAAGGAAAATCCAGAAACCAACGACTTTGTTTTTACCTTCCAGCGTTGCTTGTTCAGGATGATCTGGCCAAGTATGAGGAGTAAATTTAGTATTGAAATCCATTATTTATTTCCCCCTTTGCCATAAAGTTGTTCTTCAATTTCAATAATTTCTTCTTTGTGTAAATGGAAGCCGTGATCATCTTTAACAGAACGGACAATCATTGCACCAAATGTAATTGCAAGACCAGCAATTAAAATATAGATTGACCAAGGTTTATCAGCATCAGGATTATAAAGCGCACCGAATGCTGCAATAAACATACCTAATGAAATAACGAATGGTATCGCTGAGTTATTTGGCATATGAATATCGCCTAGTGGCTCAGCAAATGTAACTTCTTTGTTGCCTTCTTGTTTCTCAATCCACCATGGATCTAAACCACGAACAAGAGGTGTTTGACGGAAGTTGTAGAATGGAATTGGTTGTGGAATTGACCATTCTAATGTACGTCCATCGCCCCATGGATCGCGACCTGCTGGTTTGCCTTTGATAGACATTAAGCAGTTGATTACCATTAAGATAACCCCTACACCCATCATTAATGCACCGATTGTAGAGATATAGTTGAATTGATCCCAACCTTGACCTTCCATGTAAGTGAATACACGACGTGGCATACCCATTAAACCAAGGAAGTGTTGAACGAAGAACGTTAAATGGAATCCGATAAAGAATACCCAGAAAGTAATTTTACCAAGCGTTTCGTTTAACATACGGTTGAAGAAAATTGGCCAGTAGAAATGTGCTGAACCAAATAATGCAGTAACGATACCACCAACGATTACATAGTGGAAGTGAGCTACGATAAAGTAAGAATCATGTAATTGGTAGTCAAGAGGTGCAGATGCTTGCATAACCCCTGTAACACCACCCGCAACGAATGACGGGATGAAACCAAGTGCATAAAGCATTGGCGTTGTAACTTTAATTGATCCGCCCCAAATTGTTAGGATCCAGTTAAATACCTTCATACCTGTTGGAACGGCAATTGCCATTGTTGCTACAGCGAAGATAGCGTTTGCTGTTGGCCCAAGACCAACTGTAAACATGTGGTGGGCCCAAACCATGAACCCTAAGAAACCGATTAAAATTGTTGCGAATACCATTGAAGAGTATCCGAATAAACGTTTACGAGAGAACGCAGGGATAATCTCAGAGAATAATCCGAACGCAGGTAATACTAAGATATAAACTTCTGGGTGTCCGAAGATCCAGAATAAGTGTTCCCAAATAACTGTGTTACCACCCATTGTATGGTCAAAGAAGTTACCACCGAACATACGGTCAAATAACATCATTAATAAACCAATTGTTAATGGAGGGAATGCGAATAAAATTAATGCACTTGATACAAGAGCTGTCCATGTGAATAATGGCATACGCATGAATGTCATACCAGGAGCACGCATCGTGATAATCGTAACGATGAAGTTAAGACCCGAAATTAAAGTACCTGCCCCTGAAATTTGTAAACCAAGAACATAGAAGTCAATACCATGTCCTGGAGAATATAAAGATAATGATGCATAAGAAGTCCAGCCCGCATCAGGAGCGCCACCCATAAAGAATGACAGGTGAAGGAATACTGCACCTAGGAAGAATAACCAGAACCCTAATGAGTTAAGGAACGGGAATGCAACGTCACGTGCACCAATTTGTAATGGTACAAGCATGTTCATAAATGCGAATAGTAATGGAGTAGCAGCTAGGAATAACATTGTTGTTCCGTGCATTGTTAATAATTCATTGAAAAAACCAGCTGACACGAAATCGTTATTTGGTTTCATTAACTGAATACGCATTAATAACGCTTCAAAACCAGCGATAGCGAAGAACAATGTACCGGCTAATAAATACATGACTGCTAACTTTTTATGGTCAACAGTAGTAATGTAATCCCAGACAGTTGCTCCAAAGCCCTTTTTCTGTGTGTATGAGCTCACAACTTTTACCTCCCTCAAAAATTTGTTACTATAGAACGGAAATTATTTTTCAACTGATAAGCCCATGATATAAGTTGCAAGAGCTTCAATTTCTTCGTCAGATAAATCGCCGTATATAGGTGCAGTACCTTCAGCATTCATCATTAAGTTACCTGGTTTAAATTCCTCAGGGTTTTTAATCCAAGCTTGTAAGTTTTCTTCATTGTGTTCTAGGAAACCAGCAACACGGTTACGGTCACCAAACGTAGTTAAGTTTGGACCTGGTGTACCGCCTGCTCCTGAACCAGAGATAGCATGACAGCCCAAGCAGCTGTTAGCAAAAGTTGCTTCGCCAAGATCTGTTGAAGCTTTGTCCGCAGTTTGTCCTTCTGTTGCTTTCATCGCATCAACCCAAGCGTCAAATGCATCTGGGCTTAAAGCTTTTACTTTAAAGTCCATTAAAGCATGTGAAGGTCCACATAACTCAGCACATTTACCATAAAATACGCCATCTTTTAGATCTTTCGATTCTTTATCAAATACTAAGTAGAATTTGTTTAAGTTTTCTACGTTTGTATCCATTTTACCGCCTACAGCAGGAATCCAGAATGAGTGCTTAACATCGGCAGCTTTTAAATTAAAGTAAACCTTTTCACCTGTTGGTACTACTAGCTCTTGAGCCGTTATAATACCTTGGTTAGGATATTCGAACTCCCACCAGTACAATTTAGCTGTTACATTGATTGTTAGGGCAGTTTTATTCCCCTCTTCATCTACATCATCCATTGCAGCAACATCTGCAAATTTATAAGTAGTTGTAACAACTGGTACAGCAATAATTAATAATAAAATAATTGGTATAACTGTCCAAATCACTTCTAACGTATGACTACCCTCTACTTGCTTAGGGATAACGTTTTCACCAACGCGTGAACGACGGTATTTCAGGAATGCAATTAAATAAATAACGGATACTATTACCACTACTAGCGTCATAATTACAGTAGTTAACAGTAATAAATTTAATTGTTGTTTACCTACTTCTCCAGATGGTTTTAGTGTAGAAAGATAATCTTCACCACAACCTGAAAGGAAAACCATCATCACTGCTAGAAGTGAAAAAAGACGCCATTTTTTAAGCCCTTTCATCATAGCTTAATTAAACCCCTCTTTCTTTGTTGTATTTTCATGTGTACATAGGACATTAGTTCTGTCTATATGAATTCTTTAGAAAAAGAAAGAATTCCTAAATTTAGCTAAACACCGCAAATATTATGATGGATACAAATAGTATGGTCATATGATTCAATGAATAAATAAACATTCTATTTGCCCATTTCATATCATCTTTTGCTGTAAAGCCTTTCAGAGCTAGTATTAACCAACCCAGGTTCAATGTAGTAGCAAGAGTTAAAAAGCCAATTCCAAGCTCCGGTAAAAGGAAAGGTAACGGTAATAATAAAAGAATCCAGAATAACATTGAGTACTTTGTACGTTTAAATCCCTTTACAACAGGTAGCATTGGTATTTTAGCTGCACGGTATTCCTCTGTACGTTTCATAGCAAGCGCGTAGAAATGTGGTGGTTGCCATGCAAACATAATTAGGAATAAGGCAAGTGCTCCTGGACCTAAAGCAGGCTCGACTGCTGCAAATCCAATAATAGGAGGAATAGCCCCTGAAATGCTTCCTACAACCGTGTTACTAACATGCTTTCTCTTTGACCACATTGAATACAGAACGACATAAGCAAATATTCCTGCTAGTCCCCACATGCCGGCTGCAAACGATGCCGCAAATAACAAAATTTCACCTACAATTAAAAATGAGAGGGCAATGGTCAATACAAAATTCGGCTTGAATCTGCCAGTCACTGTCGGTCTTGCCTTCGTTCTTTTCATGATCGGATCTATATCCTGATCAATAAAGTTATTCATTGCACCTGAGCCACCAATGATTAATGCCGCACCCAGCATGGTGAATAAGATGACATCCAGCTCTTGCAAGAAGTGTCTACTAGTAAATTGAAAAGCCAGCCACATCCCTGTAAACGTTGTGACAAGATTCGAGTTTACAATGCCAATTTTTATTAGTGCTAAGAAATCTTTTACAACTGATGTTGTTTCTGGACCAGTATTTCTAGTAGCCGCCAGTGTACGACCGTTTGACATACTACCTCTCCTTTCATTTTTGTAAGCATATTCCGCTAACAATAACTATAGCGAAATTTGCGATTGATTTCTAGACATTAAGTGAAATTTAGATGAAGTTGTAAAAATTAGTTTTGTCTAGAAATATAATTAAAATCAACATATCTATAGTAAAACATTTTCTAAAATGAATTGTGAAGGTTAAAGCACGAAATTATGAACAATTTGTGAAATGGAATCGACATCTAGTACTCCCTTCCCTTTACAAGTTGTTTTTTAAACGTATTTTCGATATTATCTAGTAGCAGAAACATTACTTTCTTGTAATGTTGATAGATAAAGTAGGTGACTCATTTTATGCAACACAACAGATATTTGAAGTGGTTTGCTGTTGCCGCTACGCTAGGGATGCTCCTTATATTACTCGGTGGAGCTCTCGTTACTAAAACAGATAGTGGCTTAGGCTGTGGTCGAAACTGGCCTGATTGTAATGGATCTCTTATTCCAAAGGAGATTACACCGGAAGTCCTTATTGAATTCTCACATCGTCTTGTTACTGGAGTCGTATCTATTTCAATTCTTGTGTTAACAGTTTGGACATGGCGTAAGCTCGGACATGTTCGTGAAGTAAAGCTTTTAGGTTTCTTAGCAATGTTTTTCTTAATTGCGCAGGCTCTTATTGGAGCTGCTCAAGTACTATGGGGGCAAGGTGACTTCATCTTAGCACTTCATTTTGGTATTTCTCTTATTTCCTTTGCCGCGGTTCTGCTTCTCTCTATGATTGTATTTGAAGTTGATCGGAAATTTGATGCCGATAAAGTATTTATTGGTAAAAAGTTACGTTGGCATACAATTGCTGTCACAATTTATTCTTATTTGGTCGTTTATACTGGCGCGTTAGTTCGACATACAGATTCGAGCTTAATTTGTCCAGACTGGCCATTTTGCTATAACGAAACACCGTTAGCATCCCCAAATAACATGTACGAATGGGTGCAAATGGGACATCGTTTAGCTGTTCTTATTATTTTCATTTGGATTGCATACATAACTTGGCACGCTGTGAAAGAATATAAAAACCAACGTGTGGTTTACTATGGTTGGATTATTGCTTTTACTATAGTATGTTTACAAGTGATCGCTGGTATGTTAGTAGTCCTAACGAAGCTGAACTTAACAGTCGCTTTAATGCATTCATTATTAATTTCTCTATTGTTCGGTCTATTATGTTACATGATCATGCTCGTTGCTCGTAGTAACTACAATGAAAAAGTGAAATAGTTAAATAAAAAAGATTCGTTACCATATTGTAACGAATCTTTTTTATGCTTATCGTTGTTTCTTCATAGATTCAGTTCCTATAATTCCTACTATTAAAATAATCATAGATACTAGGGCGTAGTCTTTAAAGAATGTTGTAAATGGAATGTCAAAATATCGACAAATTGCCGTTACAAGACGGCCGCCTAATAGGATCAAACCAATGA
This sequence comes from Lysinibacillus sp. GW823-FHT06C08, assembly GCF_058795135.1. NCBI lineage: Bacteria > Bacillati > Bacillota > Bacilli > Caryophanales > Bacillaceae > Lysinibacillus > Lysinibacillus sp. GW823-FHT06C08. Next base: position 651,886 of record NZ_JBXAHN010000001.1, on the reverse strand, counting down.
CAAACATCCAATTAAATAAAGCTTTAAGCATTGTTAGTTTCCTCTACTTTCATGGCTGACCAGATGATGTTGATGACCTCTGCACTATATTGTTCTACTTCTATAGAAAGTGGTCCCCCAATTAACATATACTCCCCAATTGCTCCTTGAATAACCTTTGCCATTACATGGACCGAAGTGATAGTAAATCTCCCTTGTTCCTTTCCCTTCGTTAATATGTTGCACAAGGCTTTTAACAAAGGATCCTCTCCATCATCTGGCAATTTATAAAAAGGAATGTCATCTGCAGTACGAGCATTAAAAACAATTTCTAGTAGCGCTATATTCTCTTCTGGGTGTGTTGCTTGATAAGCAATACTCGCCTCAATAAAATTAGCTAATTGCGAAGCTGGTTCATCCGCAGCATATGTTTTCGTCAAAATATATGTAGCCGATTGCTCAATCAGTGCTTGCAGACTTTGTTCAATTAAATCTTGTCGATCTGCGAAATGATACGAAATTAAAGCTGTGCTGATGGAAGCACGTTTTGCAATTTGGGCTAAACTCGACTTTACATAGCCAATTTCACTTAAAGTCCTTATAGTCGCATCAATAATTTGCTGTTTCCTTGCTTCCTGAATAAAGGTACTTTTATTAGCTTCCATAAACTCTCCATTTGATTATTCAAATATTTTTTTGATCACTTAATCAAATTTTATGCAATTTTTCTCATTTCCACAATAAAAAAGGTATGTAGATGTTAAAAATGCATCTACATACCCTGTTTTCACTACCAGTTATTCAATTTCAATCAGCAAATCACCAGTTGAAATAGCATCTCCTGCACTAGCATAAACCTCTTTTATAATACCATCCTTTGGTGCTTGAACAGTCGTTTCCATTTTCATTGCCTCTGTGATCAATAGGTGATCACCACGTTTGACAGGGCTTCCTTTGGACACAACGACCTTCAATACAGTACCAGGCATTGTAGCACCAATTTGATTTGGATTACTTGAATCTGCCTTTAATGATAAATTGCCATCTACCTCTACTGTCATATCTTGAATGACCAATTCACGGGATTGACCATTTAGCTCAAAGTACAGGACACGCGTTCCATTGTGTTGTGGTTCGCCGATAGAGACCAGTTTAATAATGAGCGTTTTTCCTTTTTCTATTTCAACTTCAATGATTTCGCCAAGCTTTAAGCCATAAAGGAATGTTGGCGTATCAAGAACTGAAATATTGCCAAAGGATTCTGCCGTTTTCGCATACTCTTCAAAAACTTTTGGATAAAGGGCATATGCCAATACATCCTTTTTCGACACCGGTCGATTTAATTTTTCCTCTAGCACTGCCTCCAATTGTTCAAATTGAATAGGCTCTAATAACTCACCAGGTCGAACCGTAATAGCTTTACGGTCTTTTAGCACTACTTGTTGCAATGCCTCAGGGAACCCACCGTGTGGCTGTCCTAGATAGCCTTGGAATAATTCAATAACAGAGTCTGGGAAATCAATCGTTTTGCCCCTTATTAATACAGTGTTTTCATCTAAATCATTTTGTACCATAAAGAGTGCCATATCCCCTACTACCTTTGAAGAAGGTGTTACTTTAACAATGTCCCCAAATAATAGGTTCACACGGGAATACATACGTTTGACTTCTTCCCAGCGATCGCCAAGACCAACAGCTTTTGCTTGTTGTTGTAGGTTACTATATTGTCCACCAGGCATTTCATGTACATAAATTTCAGAATGCGGGCTGATCATGCCACTTTCGAAATCCTTATAGTATTTACGCACATCTTCCCAATAATAAGATAATCTTTCCAATGCATCGATGTCTGCACGTAGCTCACGCTTACTACCCTTCATGGCATAGTAAAGTGAATTTGCACTTGGTTGAGATGTGAGACCCGCCATGGACCCTAATGCTGTATCAATGATATCAACACCTGCCTCAATGGCTTTAGCATATAAGTAAATACCATTACCACTAGTGTCATGGGTATGCAAATGGATTGGGAGACTTGTCGTCTCTTTTAACTCGGAAATTAAACGATACGCTGCTTCAGGCTTCAATAAACCAGCCATATCTTTAATAGCTAGAATATGGGCACCAGATGACTCCAGTTCTTTGGCCATGTCTTTATAATATTGCACAGAATATTTCGCACGAGTATCATCCAAAATGTCGCCTGTATAACAGATTGCCGCTTCCGCAATTTTTCCTGATTGACGGGCTGCATCTATAGCTACTTCCATTCCCTTAATCCAGTTCAGGCTATCGAAAATACGGAATACATCAATACCTGATGCAGCTGATTCTGCGATAAATTCACGGATTAAATTATCAGGATAGTTCGTGTAACCTACAGCATTAGCACCACGCAACAGCATTTGGAATAACACGTTTGGCACTTGCTCACGTAGCTTTGCTAAACGCTCCCATGGGTCCTCCTTTAAGAAGCGATACGCCACATCAAACGTAGCACCGCCCCACATTTCCAAAGAGAATAATTGATGCATCATACGAGCTGTTGCATCTGCAATTTGATACATATCATGCGAGCGTACTCGAGTAGCAAGAAGTGATTGGTGAGCATCACGGAAAGTAGTATCTGTTAATAGCACATCATCTTGGGCTAAAATCCATTGCACTAAGCCGTCTGCACCCTCGGTATCTAAAATTTGTTTCGTACCAGCTGGTGGCACAATTAAACGGTCTATTTTAGGAATATTTGGTTGAACAAAAATTGGCTTTGATTGCTTTTCCACACCAGGGAATCCGTTTAACGTCACATTACCGATATAGCTTAACAGCTTTGTCCCACGGTCCTGACGTACTGGGAAATGGAACAGCTCTGGTGTAGTGTCAATAAAGCTTGTATCAAAAGCACCAGATAAAAATTTCTCATGTGTCACAACATTATTTAAAAACGGAATATTCGTTTTGACGCCGCGAATACGGAATTCTTTTAAATTTCGGTCCATTTTCGCAGCAGCTTCTTTAAAGTTCATGCCAGATGTAGAGATTTTTACGAGTAAGGAATCGTAGTATGGTGTGACAACTGCGCCTTGGAAACCATTGCCGGCATCTAAACGGACTCCAAAGCCACCACTAGAGCGATAAACCATTAACTTTCCTGTATCCGGCATAAAGTCGTTAGCAGGATCCTCTGTTGTTACACGTGCCTGAATCGCATAGCCAATCATTGGCATATTTTCTTGCTTTGGCATATGAATTTCTTCGCTAAACAGAGCATAACCTGCTGCTACCTTAATTTGGGTATGGACAATATCTACACCTGTAATCATTTCTGTAATCGTATGTTCTACTTGAATGCGAGGGTTTACCTCGATGAAATAAAAATCGTTCCCTGCGACTAAAAATTCCACTGTCCCTGCATTTATGTACGAGACATTCTTCATTATTTTCACAGCAGCAGTACAAATACGATTTCTTAACTCTTCGGAAATCGAATGAGAAGGAGCAATCTCAACTACCTTTTGGTGACGACGTTGGATTGAACAATCACGTTCATATAAATGCACAATATTGCCCTGCTGGTCACCAATAATTTGCACTTCAATATGCTTAGGTTTAATAATGGCCTTTTCTACATACACCTCATCAGAGCCGAAAGCAGCTTTTGCTTCTGATTTTGCACGTTCATAGGCTGATGCAAGCTCCTCAGCTGCATGTACAAGACGCATACCGCGACCACCACCGCCAAGCGCTGCCTTAATCATAACTGGATAGCCAACAGTGCTAGCAAACGCCTCTACCTCTGCTAAATTGGCTACAGGGCCATCTGTACCAGGAATAACAGGAATGTCAGCCGCAATCGCCTGCGAACGTGCTTTAACCTTATCTCCAAACATATCTAAATGCTGAGAAGTTGGTCCAATAAAGATAATACCCTCTTCTTCACAGCGACGTGCAAATTCAACGTTTTCAGATAAAAAACCATACCCTGGGTGAATCGCATCAACATCTGCATCTTTTGCGATGGCAATAATACCTTCAATATCTAAGTAAGCATCAATTGGTTTCTTGCCCGCTCCCACTAAATAAGCTTCATCGGCTTTAAAGCGATGAAAAGCTCCACTATCTTCTCTTGAATAGATAGCAACAGTTTGGATATTCAGCTCCGTACAAGCACGGAAAATACGAATTGCAATTTCTCCTCGATTGGCTACAAGGATTTTGTTGATTGATTCCATAGGTATCCCCCTTTATGATTCTGTTTTTTTCCTCTCTACCTTTTCAAACATAGAAACATTGATTAATATTCCCATCGCTAAAGATAGAATGATTATAGATGTACCGCCATAGCTTATAAAAGGTAACGTTACACCGGTTAACGGGATTAACCCGGTTACACCCCCAAGATTGATAAACGATTGCCAGCCTATCCAGCTCGCAATACCAGCCGCAATCATGCGTGCCATTGGATCCTTTGTTCGCAATGCAATAGAAAAGCCTTTATATACAATAAACCCTAAACCAGTCAGGACAATGATAACTCCCCAAATGCCTAATTCTTCCATAATTATAGCCATAATAAAGTCTGTTTGTGGTTCAGGTAAATATCCTAATTTTTGAATGGATTGACCAAGCCCTCTACCTTCTAAGCCGCCTCCGCCAATTGCATAATAACTGTTGGCCACTTGGTGACCACTACCATTTTCATACTCGAACGGATTTAAATAAGATAAAATCCGCCCTTTTCGGTTCTCCGTTAATAGTTCTCCCTTGAATAACAAAAGTATACCAAGAATTGCTGCACCGAATGCTGCCAACACACCAAAAAATTTCCAAAACGTCTTAAAAGGAATGCCACTGGAAGCAACGACAGATACGGCAATTCCACATAAAATGATTACTGCCCCTAAATCTGTTTCGAATGCAACACCAGCAACTACTAGGATCCATAGAAAAATGGGATAAAAAATTTCTGTCGGTTGAAGTTTTTCAAATGTATATTTTTGTGATTTTCGATAAAATGCAGCCGCAAAATATAAAATTATAAATAGCTTTGCATATTCAGATGGCTGAAAGTTCCCTAAACCAGGCACATGTATCCAACTTTGTGACCCTACATCTTCTGCACCATGCCCTGCTATCTTTAGCCAAGTAAATAGAACAGCTAATACGATGGTTAGCAACATCATAATATTCTTATTCGCATAATGCTTATAAGGGAAAAATGCTGCCACAATAAAACCTAAAAAGGCCACTATTAAATTGGTGATTTGCTTTCGATAAAAATAATCAGGTGCTTCTCCTTCTCGTGCAATAGCGACCATCATACTTGAACTATAAATCATGATTAATCCAAATAAGCTCAATAATAGGACAGTAAAAAATAAAGGGTAATCAAAATTTTGTGCATATCGTTTTAAGTATTGTTTCATCTGAAAAACCTCGTTCTAGTAAAAAAACTCAAAGCGCAAAAAAGCGTTTGAGTTTTTCTTTTTATTTGTCTGTATACGCATCGTGTAGTACAGAAAGCTCTTTCTCGAGTGAATCGAGAATTTCCTTGCCTTTTTCACGTTCAATCAGACCTAGCTTCACAGCAAAGTCAATTTCACGAGACAGGCCGAACATTTGTGTATCTAATACTTCCTCATATAAAGGGCATTGTGGCATTGTTAAATGATCCATTTGTACTCGAATAAGGCGAGCAATCTTATCTGCATCAGCAACTAAAAGCTCCAAAGCCTTTTCTTGAAAAGAAGTTTGTGATTTCGTATCCATGAGGACGCCCCCATTATCTGATATTTCTTCGATTCTATCTTAATAAAGTTTATCTTCTAGTCGTTAAAATTGCAAGTGTCTTCATTGGAAAATACCGAATTCAAATTTTATTTCTTTATTATTTTTAGGCATTAGCGTTATACTATGTCATGGATATACAAGATTTGAGGAGGATTTCTATCATGGAAACAATAATTCCTATCAAGGGCGCTGTAACATATCAATTAACATTAGATCCCACTGTTTGGATTTTCGATGATCGTAAATTAGATTTAAAAACGTATTTCACGACACAAGATGTTAAGGAAGATTCAGACATCAAATATATGCGTGAGGTTGGTGCTCACTGGTCTCGTGAGATTATGGAGGGAGCTACATTCCCGCCTACATTAAAATCAGAGCGTAAGTTTGACCGTAAAGGAATGGAAACAGGGACATTTGGTATCGAATTAGGTCATTTTTTGAAAAATGCTGAAATTAAACCTGAAGCAACAAAAATTATCTTTGAATGTGAAACTGGTCAGGAGTATCCTTTTTCTATTGAAGAAGCATCTACACTTATTTTAAAATATAGCCAAGATGGCAAGCCACTCTTAGAGGACGGTCCCATTCATGTATTAATGAGAGATGGTTCAAATATTGATAATCCTATTAAAAACGTAATAGCCATTCGCGCTGAATAGGGGGGAATGCAATGCGCGTTAAATGCGTAATTTGCGATACGATTCAAAGTATAGACGATAATTTACCTTTAGCTAAAAAATTACGTAATCGTCCAATCCATACTTATATGTGTGAAAATTGCCATGATCGTATTAAAGAAAACACGGTTGCACGATTAGAAACAGGGAATTTCCGTTTTTATAGAACTTCACCACAAATGGATAAAGAATTTTAATATTGAATGAACCCAAAAGAGGTGCCTCCATCGGGAGACACCTCTTTTCTTTATTAGCCGTTATTTTTAATAACCGACTTTTCTATCAACTCAACCACCTGATACATGATTGTTGCAAAAAATGCAATGATGAGCAAGGACATGAGCACGAGGTTAAAATTAAACACTTGGAAGCCATAGATGATTAAATAGCCAAGACCTTTTGAGGCCACTAAAAACTCACCTACAATAACCCCAACCCACGATAATCCTACATTCACCTTTAATGTTGAAATGATAGTCGGAAAAGATGCTGGTAAGATGACTTCACGAAAGATTTGCCACCTAGATGCACCAAATGTTTGTAAGACCTTACTATAATTCGGATCGACACCTTTAAAAGCCGTATATACCACAATGGTTGTAATAATGATAGAAATTAAAGCCCCCATTGCAATAATGGAAAAATAACCTGGCCCTAGCGCAACAATAAGAATAGGCCCTAACGCAACTTTTGGCATCGCATTTAAAATAACTAAATATGGGTCCAGTACCTTCGACAGAAATGGTGACCACCACAAAAGGATAGCGATGAACGTCCCTAGTAAAGTCCCCGCAATAAAGCCAATCACCGTCTCCATTAATGTCACACCAACATGCAAAGTTAAAGTTCCATCAGTTACTTTTTCGATAAATGTATGCCAGACTTGTGTGGGTGAACTAAAAATTAAACGGTCGATCCATTCTAATCTAGAAAGCAACTCCCATCCTCCAAAGAACAGAAGCAGAATAATAAGCTGATACAGCCGTACAAAGCGTTTTTCTTTTTTTAACATTTGCTGATATTGTTTAAATAATGTGTTATCCAAGGCTCTCCAGCTCCTTCCAAATCATTTGGAATACATCTGCATAGGTAGGATGCTGTCTTACATCAAACGGTGATAATTCACGAAGTGCCTCAGGTATTTCAAACACTTTATGCAATGTCCCTGGATTGGCAGAAAATAAAAAGACACGCTCACTCATAGCTATTGCCTCTCCAATATCATGCGTCACAAGAACTGCTGTCTTTTTATAGGTCTTTAATGTTTCTACCACTAGATCCTCAAGCTTTAATTTCGATTGATAATCAAGAGCCGAAAATGGTTCATCTAACAATAAAATTTTAGGATTTACCGCTAAAGTACGAGCAAGTGCCACACGTTGTCTCATACCTCCTGATAATTCTCGTGGATAGATGTTCCCCACATGTGGTAATCCTACTTCTTGCAAAAGAGCATTGGCCGTTACTTTATGTGAATTATTGCTCCGCTCCATAATTTTCAAACCAATCGTGACGTTTTCTTCAATGGTTTTCCATGGAAATAAATAGTCCTGCTGAAGCATATAGCCAATGCTTGATTGATTATGTGCTGCTAGTTCATCACCATCAATATAGACCTTGCCTTCAGTTGATGGAAACAAACCAGCGATTATTGATAATAAGGTCGTTTTCCCACAGCCACTAGGCCCGATAAACGACACGAATTCTCCTTCACGAATGGCTAAACTAATATCACGTAATACTTCCTTTGCCTGTGTGCTTGAAAAATAACTATGGTGAATATTTTCTAGCTGTAAAAATTCCATATTACTCAGCAGCCTTTTTAGCAAAGGTTGTGTTCACAAGTTTTTCATACTCCACGCGTTGAGGAAGTTCACCTGCTTCCTCCATAATTGTTTGCAAGTTATCCCACTCCCCCTCATCGAGGATAGGGTCTGATGCATAGGAGCCTTGTGCTTTATAACGCTCGATTACTGTTTCGATAACCGCAACATCTACATTCTCAAAATAAGGTTGAATAATTTTTGCCACTTCTGCGGCACTTTCATTCTGTACAAAATCTTGTGCCCGTTGTAAGGCATTTGTAAAGGCTTGAACTGTCTTCTCATCATCCTTTAAATAACTACTTTTCGCCATATAGGACGTGTAAGGCAAATTACCAGACTCTGTACCGAAAGATGCTACAATATAGCCTTTCCCCTCTTTTTCAAATACGCTAGCAGTTGGTTCAAATAACTGTACATAATCACCAGTACCTGAAGCAAAAGCAGTGGCTATATTTGCAAAATCAATATTTTGAATAAGGGTTAAATCATGAACAGGGTCAATGCCGTGCTTCTTCAGCACAAATTCACCTGCCATTTGCGGCATCCCACCTTTACGCTGCCCTAAAAATGTAGAACCCTTCAATTGATCCCATGAAAAATTATCCGTTTTTTCCCTTGCAACTAAAAAAGTACCGTCAGTTTGAGTTAACTGAGCAAAATTCTGAATGGGATCATTCGCCCTTTGTAATGTGACGTAGATTGAAGTTTCCGAACCAACTAAAGCAATATCAATACCATCTGACAGCAATGCCGTCATGGTTTTATCGCCACCTGCTATCGTTTGTAGCTCTACAGAAAGACCTTCATCCTCGAAGAATCCTTTTTCAAGCGCTACATATTGAGGCGCATAAAATATCGAACGAGTTACTTCTCCAACTTTGACTTTTTCTAGCTCTGCTTTATTACATGCCGTCAAAGAAAGGAGTAACAAAGCAATGACACCTAATAGAAAACCTTTTGTAAGCCAACGCATTCCCTTTCCTCCTTGATGTGATGAAAATAAGCCTATCGACATTAACTTATTCACATCAGAAGAATTCGGTGCCAACCAATTTATGTTGATTTTACAATTGTGTAGGATCAGCTATGCCAAATAGGATTTTTGAAAAAGTTTTTTAGTTATATAAGAAAACAGCCTTAGCGACTATTGCGCTAAGGCTGTTTGATAAACGATAAAAGTTCTTATTATAAAATACGTACTACCTTTTATTGATTGGCAGCTTGTTGCCCTTCTCTTTTTTCACGCCATAATCTTGTTTTATAAACTATTAAAATTAAGGCGGCTACAATCAAACCTTCAATCATTGGCAAGAATAGAGCAAAGAAGGTTAGCATGATACAACCTACAAAGAGGAACGCATAAATAATAATGTTTTGAGATAGTTTTAATTTCTTGGCAAAGCCTAGCTTATAGACAATGGCAGAAAGTGCAAATACAAGAAGAAATACAACATAGCCTGCAATTTCATAGCTTGGTAAATTTTCATATAAAAATCTCGTTATACCCGCCATTCTTCCAAAAACTCTTGTTGTTTCCTCGGAACTTGTCTGTGCAGCAACTTGAATAACATTTAGTTCACCCAATAAAGCGGACTTAATATCCAAGACTCCTCTTCCTTTCATGTCAGCGAAAATTATTGTTCTGCGTTACGTAATTTTTTCGCTGCTTTCTCACGTTCATTTTTATCTAGAATTTTTTTACGCAGACGAATAGATTCTGGTGTGATTTCTAAATACTCATCATCACCTAGGTATTCAAGTGCTTCTTCTAAAGATAAAATACGTGGTTTTTTAATAACATTCGTTTGGTCTTTATTCGCTGAACGAATGTTTGTTTTTTGTTTCATTTTTGTGATGTTTACAGTGATATCAGCGTCACGAGTATTTTCTCCAACGATCATACCTTCGTAAATATCTGTACCTGGCTCTAAGAACAGTGTACCACGATCTTCAATTTGCATCATACCATAAGTTGTTGATTTACCAGTTTCCATAGAAACTAGTACACCTTGGTGACGTCCACCAATTTTACCTGGTAGTAATGGTTGGTAGCAATCAAACGTATGGTTAATAATACCAAAACCTTTTGTCATCGACATGAATTCAGTCGTATAACCGATCAAACCACGAGCTGGTACTAAGAACGTTAAACGAACTTGACCACTTCCATTATTTACCATATCAAGCATTTCACCTTTACGTGTACCAATTGATTCAATAATTGAACCAACATTTTCTTCCGGTACATCGATTTGAACGCGTTCGAATGGTTCACATTTTACGCCATCGATTTCACGCACGATTACTTGAGGTTTAGATACTTGTAATTCGAAACCTTCACGGCGCATATTTTCAATAAGGATTGATAGGTGAAGCTCACCACGACCTGAAACTGTCCAAGCATCTGGAGAATCAGTATCTTCAACACGTAAAGATACGTCCGTTTGTAATTGAGCACGTAAACGCTCTTCTACTTTACGAGAAGTAACCCATTTCCCTTCACGACCAGCGAATGGAGAGTTGTTTACTAAGAATGTCATTTGTAAAGTTGGCTCATCGATACGTAATGGTGTAAGTGCTTCTTGGTGCTCAACAGGACAAACTGTTTCACCTACGTTGATATCTTCCATACCTGAAACGGCGATTAAATCACCAGCTTTTGCTGTCTCTACTTCCTCACGTTTTAAACCGAAGAAACCAAAGATTTTCGTTACACGGAAGTTTTTCACTGTACCGTCTAACTTCATCAGTGCAACTTGTTGTCCTACAGAAATTGTTCCACGGAATACGCGACCAATTCCGATACGTCCAACGAAGTCATTATAGTCAAGTAAAGCTACTTGGAATTGTAATGGGTCTTCTGAGTTATCAACTGGTGCTGGGATAGATTCAATAACTTTTTCAAATAGACATTTCATATTTTCTTCTTGTTTAGATGGATCAGCGTCTAAAGAAGCTGTACCATTTACACCTGAAGCATAAACAACAGGGAAGTCTAATTGATCGTCATCTGCACCCAACTCGATAAATAATTCAAGTACTTCATCTACTACTTCTAGTGGACGAGCTGAATCTTTGTCTACTTTATTTACGACTACGATTGGTGTTAGACGTTGTTCTAATGCTTTTTTCAATACGAAACGTGTTTGAGGCATACAACCTTCATACGCATCGACAACTAGTAAAACGCCGTCTACCATTTTTAAAATACGTTCTACCTCACCACCGAAGTCAGCGTGTCCAGGCGTATCAAGGATGTTGATACGAGTTCCTTCATAGTTTACTGCTGTATTTTTAGCTAAAATCGTAATACCACGTTCGCGTTCAATATCATTAGAGTCCATTGCACGTTCTTCAACACGTTCGTTTGAACGGAATGTACCTGATTGTTTTAGTAATTGGTCGACTAGGGTAGTTTTACCATGGTCAACGTGGGCGATTATTGCGATATTGCGAAGATCTTGACGTAAGTTTGTCATTATTCCACTCCATATTCTTTTTTCGAATGTTTAACTGTGATATTATAGCACAAGAAGGATAGAAATGTCCTTATTAGAATTTACATCATTCTAAAAAATATATATGAATTATAAATTTTTTATATAGGAGGCTAGGCTATGAATCGTGCAAAATTCGTAATGGCTATTTATGCATTAGCAGCTGTTTTAGCAATGTGCTCAATTGGCTATTCAGTGGCGGCTAGTAGTGTATTTGGTGCAATAGCAGGTATTGTGGCTACTTGTGTCATTTTCATGACAGCCTTTAAAATGAAGCGAAAACTGCGTATGCAAGGGTTACTGTAGTTAAAAAAAGGAGCTGTCTAGTAAATAGACGGCTCCTTTTTATTCATAAGGTACAATATATTTTTCCAATAATTCTTTGTGAATGGAAGGATTGGCGATAATAAAAGTATCTTGATGTAAGAAGTCAAAGCCTTCTCCGTGCAAGTTTGTGGCAATGGCCCCAACCTCTTGAGCAATAATGGTACCACCTGCTATATCCCACGGTGATAGACGCATGGAAACATAAGCATCCAACTTCCCACTAACAACAAATGCGATTTCCATGCAAGCTGAGCCATATGAACGTGTGCCCCGAACTTTGCGGACCATCTCAATGACCTTTTCGTGATGAATATGTCGATTAGGAGCTACCCAATGTGCATTGATACCAATGACTGATTCCTCCATCGTAACAGATTGAAGTTTCCGCAGTGGAGAATCGTTATACCACGCGCCTTGGCCTTCAATCGCATAAAATAAATCCTCGCGCATGACATCAAATATGTACCCTAACTTACCTACCCCATTAATAAAAATACCAACAGAAATCATAAAGTGACGATGCTGTTTAACAAAATTCATCGTGCCGTCTATAGGGTCAATAATCCAAACTACACCATCTAATGACTCTACCTTTTCCCCCATTCCTTCTTCGCCTAAAATTTTGTGGGCAGGATTAAAAGCTTTAATTTGGTCGATAAAAAATAACTCGGTCTCTCGGTCAATATTTGTTACCAGGTCATTGGCACCTGATTTTGTCTCGATCACTAAATTATACGAAAAAGCTTCTCGAATACGTCTTCCAGCTTCAAAGATTATACTTTTCGCAAATTCATCCATTTGTTGTAAATCCAATTAAAACCCACCCTTCGAATATAAGAAAAAGCCTTTACTTTCCTCACACTTTATTCATAAATTTTACCTTGTCCATTGTCTTTAATGCGATATACAACATGAACTTCAAAAAATACTGAAATTCTTTACGCTATGATATAGTATCTATTTTACCCTTTGTTACAATAAAAATCACCTGCTGTCGGAATATTCAGCAAGTGATTTTTTAAATGGGTATAAAATTTTGATTACGCATAGGCGTGGAAGCTTTCAAGTTCCATCTGGATTTCTCCAAGACGTTTTTTACTTTTTTCAATTTCAATATCATTTTTTTCATTCATCGCTGCAAAAAGCGAAGCTAATTCATAATCTAATTCTAATTGTAAAATGTGTTCATATTGCTTTTCAATGTCAACTTTACGTATAATTTTTACGATTGGTTTCATAAAAACACTTCCTTTTTTAAATTTTTTTACAAAAACTTTTCAAATTCGATAAAGTTCTTGTTAAAAGATTTTTTCCCAAAATCAGCGTAAAATAAACCTTATAAAACGAAAGGAGCAAAATAAAATTGCCGAAAATAAAGTGGACAAACAAAGATTTTAATGTTTTTAAAATAGATGGTTTAGAACAAAGAATGGATGCATTAAACGATCATGTACGCCCAAAATTCCATCAGCTTGGTGATGATTTTGCTGCCTATTTCTCAAGCCAGCTAGTTGAAGAATTCTTCCCTCATGTTGCCAAACACGCTAGAAGAACTGTCAACCCTCCAAAAGATAGTTGGGTTGCCTTCGCACCATATAAAAGAGGTTATAAATCATTGCCTCACTTTCAGATTGGTCTATGGCACTCACATTTATTCATCGTCTTAGCTATTATTTATGAAGCTCCTCAAAAAAATGTGATGGCTGAACGTTTACTCGCTCATCAATCCTTATTTGAGCAGCTACCTGGTGACTTTATTGTGTCAGGTGACCATATGTCCCCAGAGGCCATTTCACTTGAAGAAGCGAAAGAAGACAAGCTTGAGGCACTACTTTTACGTCTGCGAGATGTAAAAAAAGGTGAGTTTTTAATTGGTCGTCATATTCCAAAAGAGCAAGCAATAAAATTATCAGCCAGTGAATTCCACCAGTTAACGGAGCAAACATTCAACAGCTTACTACCTTTTTACAACGTCATTGTTGGTAAGGATTTAAAATAAGCTTTAATCTCATGTTATTTGTTGAAGTAGTGTATGCAAAATGTCGTTTTTTAACACAAAAAAATAAAAAGCGGATGTGAGTTGTTCTCACATCCACTTTTTTATCGATTTTTTTTAGGGACTATTTTTATCATTGTACCATCTGCGGCTTCTTTTGTTTGCTTAACAACAGGATAGCTTATATAGCCACTCGCCTCTTCAAATTCACGAAATATTGTTTTTTCCTCCGCTTGTGAAGGAACAATTTCCTTAAAGCGACGATATTTAGCCATCATGACCTCACGCTTGATGCCCTTTTCATGAGCTTGTTCAATCCCTTCAAAAAATTGAACAACGTCCACAATCTCCTCTGTAGACCAATCTGTTGAAAACGGATAAGAATATTCCATTCGACAAAACCACCTTTACATTATTGCCCCCATTTTAACCGGATACTTTCCGCTTCTGCAACCATTCGATTGATTAATTCCTCAACAGTAGGAATATCATGAATCATCCCTGTCACTTGTCCAGCCCAACCAAAGCCTTGTTCTTGTTCACCATCATAAATAAAACGCTTATTCGCTGAACCACTTATATATTCCTTTAACGCTTCGTAGGTTGGCTCTTTTTCTTCAATTTCTAAAATTTTTGCCGTAAACTCATTACGTAAAGCACGAGCTGGTGCACCGATAGTACGTTTTATGATCGTCGTATCAGCCTCTGTGCTTGCTAATAGTGCCTCTTTATAAGCTGCGGAAGCATCAACACATTCCTTTGTTGCAATAAAACGAGTACCCATTTCAATTCCTTCAGCTCCCAGTGCATGGGCAGCCATCCAGCCTCGGCCATCGCCAATTCCACCTGAAGCAATCACTGGGATTTTCACACTATCAACAACCTGTGGGACGAGCACCATCGTACCTACATCATCCCTACCAAGATGTCCGCCACCCTCTTGTCCAACAACCATTACAGCATCTGCTCCAAGCTGTTCAGCTTTTTGCGCTTGTCTACGTGCAGCTACAAGTACCAATTTTTTAATATCTGTTTCTGCTAATAAATCAAAAATGGGTGCAGGATTACCACCAGTCATCGTTACAACAGGTACTTCTTCTTCCACTGCAACGCCAACCATTTCCTCATAGCCTGTACCATGCATACCAATAGCAAAGTTTACGCCAAAAGGCTTATCTGTTAATGTTCGTACTTTATGAATCTCCGCTCGCAATAAGTCAGGGTTTCGTAAACTCATAGCTGTGATTTGACCTAACCCTCCAGCATTCGACACAGCCGCCGCTAAATCAGCATAGGCTAAATACGCTAAACCGCCTTGAATAATTGGGTATTTCACTTGTAAAAGCTCTGTCACCCGTGTATTCCAACTCATAATACCTCCCCCTTCATTCGGTATTAATTTCTCGATATCCTTAAAAAATCCTTTTATTTTTTATGAAAAGTCTATTTTTTCGTGTCGTTAGGTGCTATAATTCATTTGTTTTCTTAGATAATTTAAAGTGAGGTGGTACCTGCGTTGTCACAACTAGAGACTCCATTGTTCGACGTATTACTTAAACATCGGAACAGACATCCTATTCAGTTCCATATTCCAGGCCATAAGAAAGGGCAAGGGATGGACCCTGCTTTCCGAGAATTCGTCGGCGACAACGTTTTATCAATTGATTTAATTAATATTGCTCCACTAGACGATTTACATTCACCAAAGGGTGCTATTAAAGAAGCGCAAAATCTTGCAGCAGAAGCTTTTGGTGCTGATCATACATTCTTTTCCGTTCAAGGTACTAGTGGCGCCATCATGACGATGATTCTGACCGTCGTTGGTCCAGGTGATAAGATTCTAGTGCCGCGGAATGTCCATAAATCTATTATGTCGGCGATAGTTTTCGCTGGTGCAATTCCAATTTTTATTCATCCTGAAGTCGATAGTGAATACGGGATTTCTCATGGCATATCCCCTGAGGCTGTCGAAAAAGCATTAAATGCTTATCCTGATACAAAAGCTGTGCTAGTTATTAATCCAACTTATTATGGCTTCACAGCAGATTTAAAACGCATTGTCGAAATCACTCATAGCCGTGATATTCCAGTAGTAGTAGATGAAGCACATGGTGTACACATTAAATTCCATGATGACCTTCCCTATTCAGCAATGGAGGCAGGTGCCGACATGGCTGCTACAAGTGTTCATAAGCTTGGTGGTTCTATGACACAAACGTCCATTTTAAATGTTCGAGAAGGACTTGTTTCAGCAAAACGCGTACAAGCTGTTTTTTCTATGCTAACAACGACATCAACATCTTATCCATTGCTCGCTTCCCTTGACACAGCTCGACGTCAATTAGCGATTCACGGATATGATTTAATTGACGATGCATTACGTTTAGCAAAGGATGCTCGTAAACGAATCAACCAAATCCCACATTTAAAATGTGCAGGCAAGGAAAAACTACATTCATCCGCTACTTATGATATGGACCCTTTGAAACTTCTTATTAGCGTCAAGGATTTGGGTATTTCTGGGCATAGAGCTGAGGAATGGTTACGTTATAACGCCAATATCGAAGTAGAATTGTCTGACCTTTACAATATTTTATGTTTAGTGACATTAGGAGATACGAAAAAAGAAATTAATCTTTTAGTCAATGCATTATCTCGTATGTCAAAAGCATTTGATTCAGAAGCGGCTATCACAGAAGCTGTCGTGAATGTCCCAGATATTCCAGCGCTAGCTATGTCACCTCGTGATGCATTTTATGCTGATACTGAGGTAGTTCCACTTGCTGAAGCAGATAACTGTATTTGTGCAGAATTTATTATGGTATATCCTCCTGGAATTCCAATTTTTATTCCCGGGGAAATAATTACTCAAGAAAATATTCATTATATTCAAATGAATATTGAGGCGGGTTTACCCGTTCAGGGACCAGAGGATTCAACATTAAAAACGATTCGTGTTATTAAAGAAAGAAAACCTATTATTTAATCTTAAAAGCTAGCTCTTCTTGAAGAGCTAGCTTTTTCATTATTTATAAAAAGCAGAGGTTAGTATCAATATAATCGGAAAAGCTAACTACCAATAATGCCATAAAAAATCTCCAACTGTTTTAACGAAAACCGTAGCTACTTTAGAAAATTTCTCTTTCACATTTAATAAAATTATCTATATCAGGATAACCTTTTCCTAACTGCCATTTAGACACAGCCTGCCTTGAAATATTATAAATACTCTACCACTTCATCCTGAGTATAGTGATGCTGTTCCCTTAATTTCTTTAAACGATTTTCAAAATCATCCGTATTATTTATTACAAAATAGATCGCAATTAAATATGCAACGAGCATTTATTAGTTGATTTTATAAGCTAAAAGTTAGAATAACAAATGCACATTATCTACAATAGAGAAAAGGAGGAATGATTCATGAATACATGGAATCAACGTTTTCTAGAATCTGAATACGTTTATGGCGAACAACCAAATGCCTTTATTAAAGATTATGTATCTTTTTTGAAAGAATCCCCTAATATCGCAGCCTATGCTGAAGGTGAAGGGCGCAATGCTGTTTTTTTAGCCTCTAAGGGCCATACTGTCACTGCCTATGATTATGCACAAAGTGGTCTTGCGAAAACAGAAGAATTAGCCCAGAAACAGCATGTGTCAGTTCAAACTAGGCTAACCGATTTACTACTGGATGAGCTTCCTGTGGAGAAATATGATGCGGCTATTATGGTTTTTGGTCATTTTCCATTGCAACAACAGCAGGCAGTCATCCAAAAGATTATCGATTCAGTGAAGCAAGGCGGACGGATTATGATGGAATTATATTCTATTTATCAGCTCGCCTATGCGTCTGGTGGTCCACAGCAGCTTGATTTTTTATATGACCCAAAAGATATCCTGCAATGGTGTGAGCCACACAAAATTATCCATTTTTTTACAGGTGAGCAAATACGCCATGAAGGAGCGTTACACACTGGACTAGCCCATACCATTCAATTCATTATTGAGAAAAAATAAATGAGTTGTCTCTAAACAGTTGAGACAACTCCTAAAGTGAAAATTTTTATAAAAATAAATACACAAATAATGGACAGAAAAATGCCCCAATAATAGCCGTTAAGCCCATTGATAATGAACCAACTGATAATTCCTGTTCTCCATATTCCCTTAATTTCACAAGTCCTACACCATGCGAGGCACTGCCCACTGCCACCCCTCTACTAACGGCCGAGTCGATTTTGCCATACTTAATAACTAAAGGACCAATAATAGCTCCTACAAACCCTGCTATCATGACAAAAACAGCTGTTAGTGGCGGAATACCCCCTATTGTTTCGCTGACCTGCATTCCAACAGGCGTCGTTAAAGATTTAGGCAAGGCTGTCAGCATCCAACTAGATTTTACACCAATCCATTTTAACAGCACGAAAATAGTCACTAATCCTGTCACCATGCCGATGAAGAGCCCTGATAAAATAGAATATTTATATTTGATAATAATAGCTCGTTGATTATAAAGAGGATAGGCAAGTGCGACTACAGCTGGCCCAAGCATTTTCTGAAGCCATTCTCCACCCACCATATATGTAGAATATGGAATATTAAATATTAGTAAAATCACTGCACTAACAACTGTAGTCGTGACTAAAGGAATCATAATAGGATGCGGAAATCGCTGATAAAGCTTCGTAAATAATATGAACATAATGATGGTGCTCAGGACAACAATTGCTTCAATCAACCGTTAACTCACCCTTTCCTTCTTCAAGAATAGACTCCGTTCCTTCCTTTTTCTTTAATTCTTTCTTCTCAATTAGTTGCGTCAGTAATCCTGTGACATAAATAGAGATTAATGTACTAGCAATAACGGCTAGAATGATAAGCAAGCCAGTGATTGACATGAGTTCTGGGTAATCAATAACGCCCACTGTTGCTGGTATGAAAAACAGCGTTAAAACGCCAATTAAAAAACTTGCACCATCTTGAATATATTCAACCTTAATGATTTTAAAAATGAGTGAAAGTACTAATAACAGTAATCCAATGACACTTCCTGGAAGCGGTATGTGTAAATAAGTAACAATTCCTACTCCCATATAATAAAAAATGGTCAGTATGCCGATTTGAACAATAATCCGAACAACTCTCAACAACATCGCAGCAAAATTTTCGTTCAACATTTCGCTACTTTTCACCCCCTATATCGTTCATTCTACATCTGTAGGAATTTTCTGTCTATTGTAATTTTAGAAAAATAATAATCAGCATCAGAAAGAGCTAAGTTCCATATTCCCAAAAATCACATGTATACATATATAGTGTTTTCATCGATATTTAGGGTAATTTGTCACTCGGACTATTCAAATAGCGTTCTTTCCTTATTATGAATATCCACCACCTATCGCCTTTAAATTTTCATCACTAGCTAGCAAATTTCAGAAATTTTATATATAATCGAAAATTACAAAAGATACTCATTTTTCAAACAATACTATAATTTCCATAATACACAATAAGGTGGGATCTTCTATTATCCTTAAAACATTAAAACTCCAAACTCGCTTTGCTTATTACAGTAGCTTTTTAATTTTTCTTATCGTCACTTTAGCTGGTTTACTTTTTTACGTAACGATTTCTGATGCACTGCAAACACAAATTGGTAATCGAGCACTATACTTGGCGGAAACAACTGCTAGTAGGGGCGACGTTATAGAAGCCTTTCACACTGACAACCCGTCAAAAAGTCTGCAAACAATTAGCGATGATATTATGGACGCTGCAAAAGCCACGTATGTTGTAATCGGTGATAAAAATGGCATTCGCTACACCCACCCTCTCGCCGATCGTATTGGCAAATCGATGGTTGGTGATGATAACGACAAAGCATTGATCAACGGTGAATCTTATATTTCAATTGCCGATGGTTCAATGGGACAATCTATTCGTGGAAAAGCGCCTATCGTTGATAGTAATGGAGCCATTTTAGGAGTTGTGTCCATTGGCTATTTAACGAGTGAATTAGATAACTTATATTTTTTATACTTGGATAATATTTTTTATACGATCATTATTGCACTCACCATTGGAATTATCGGCTCCATTATTTTATCCCGGAATATTAAAAAGCAAATTTTTAATTTGGAGCCAAATGAAATTGCCAATCTATTAACAGAAAAAAATACTTTAATAGAATCCGTGCGGGAAGCTATTATTACGGTCAATGATAAAGGTGAAATTACAACGTTAAACAACGCCGCCGCCAATATCTTAAATTTACCCGATGCTGCTTCTATTATTGGCGATAATATTAAGCAACATATTCCAAATACACATCTACTGAATGTATTGATGAATGGTGAAAAACAGCTTGATAAATTGATGATTGTCAACGGTGATGAAATTATTGTCAACCGCGTTCCTATGAAGGTGAAAGGTAAAATTGTCGGTGCTGTAGCAAGTTTCCGGCTACAATCAGAAATTGAGCAAATGGCGATTGAATTATCACAAGTAAAACAATATACAGAAGCTTTACGTGCACAAACACATGAGTTTAATAATATCCTTTATACCGTTTCTGGCCTTATTCAATTAAATGCATCCGATGAGGCTTTAACAATTATTCATAAAGAGGTACAAGGACATTCCTCTTTAACACAATTTATTACAAATCGTGTTAAAGACCCATTCTTAAATGGTTTAATTATCGGATTTTTTAATCGTGCGCGTGAATTAAAAATTCAGCTGATATTTGATGAGGATAGTTATTTAGATATCTTTCCTGAAAATATAGAAAAAGGCCTTATTATTTCGATTATGGGTAATTTACTAACCAATGCTTTTGAAGAGGTCGAAAAAAATAAAGAGCAACGGCCTATAGTAAGGCTTTTTATATTTGATAATGGAGAAGAAATCATTTTTGAGGTCGAGGATTCTGGCAATGGCATAGCACAAGAAAAACTAGATGTATTGTTTTCAGAAAATATTTCAACAAAAGATAGGAAGCATCGAGGCTATGGGTTAAGGAAAGTAATTTCCAGCATCCAAGATTTAAATGGCACACTCGCTCTTGGGGAAGGCGATTTAGGAGGTGCCCTATTTATCGTATCTATTAGTAAAAGGGGGATTATTAACAATGACTAATATCGAAGTACTAGTAATTGAAGACGATGTACGTGTAGCAGATGTACATCGTCGTTTTTTAGATAAAATTGAAGGATTTACAGTAATTGCGTGTGCAAACACTGGAGAAGAAGCTTTAGATTGGCTACAATCATTTTCACCACAGCTAATATTACTCGATGTATTTTTACCAGATATATTAGGTGTGGATTTAATCGATAAAATCAATACAATTAGTCCAACTAGTAGCATTATTTTGATTACTGCTGCCACAGAGGCTCACATTGTACAAAAAGCGTATCGTAAAAATGTTACAGACTATATTTTAAAGCCATTTACATTTGATCAATTAAAAGAAAGTATAGAAAAATTCCGTTACAAACATCTACTACTCCAAAATAATGAGAAATTTACACAAGAAAAGCTTCAATACCTTTGGCCAAAAGCGACTTCATCCATCTCTGAAGATACACAGCTACTATTACCAAAAGGCATTGATTTAACAACGATGAATCATGTCATCAACTATTTAAGTACAATGAAAGGTGGTAGTACAGCTGAACTGTTAGGGAAAAATATTGGTGTAAGTCGTTCCACTGCTCGCCGTTATTTAGAATTTTTAGTCACACAAAAGCAGGCCTATATTGAGCTAACTTATGGCACAGTTGGTCGTCCTGAACGACGATACTTTATTTTCTCATAAACTTTATGCACAAAATGACGTTAATCCACAATATCACCACAATATTTTAACAATTCTGATATAAGTTATAGTTATGATAGCGCTCGATTGATAGCGCTATCATTTTATTTTTAAGGGGGATTTTTATGTGGAGGAAGATTTCAAAAGTTATGATAGCTGGCTTACTATTTACTAGTTTAGTTGGTTGTTCTTCATCAAATGGAGAAACAGCTGATGGAAAGCAAGCAAGTAATTATCCGAAAAGTAATATTACCATTGTTGCTCCATCAGGTGCGGGCGGTGGTTGGGATTTAACAGCTCGTGCAGTAGCAAAAACAATGAATGATACAGGTTTAATTAATAAATCGATTCAAGTCGAAAACAAGCCTGGTGGTGGTGGCGCTGCCTTTATGGCAACATTTGCTACAAAGGAAGCAAGCAATGATTATATGTTAATGGTTAAATCACCGCCAATTCTTATTAATCATGAAAAAGCTGAAGGAAATAGTAAATTTGGCTACAAGGACACTACGCCTTTAGCACAATTAACGCGTGACTATGGTGCAATTGTTGTTAAAGAGGATTCGCCATTCCAAACGCTTGAAGATGTATTAAATGCCCTAAAAGATTCGCCAAAAGATGTTACGTTAGCAGGTGGCTCTGCACCAGGCTCTATGGATCATCTAGTGGGGATTATCCCCGCCTATAAAGCCGGTATAGACTTAAAAACAATTAAATACGTTTCTTACGATGGTGGTGGTGAAGCTGTAACCGCATTACTAGGCGGCAACGCTGATGTCATAGCAACAGATGCTTCCACAATCGCTACTTATGTTAAATCAGGAGATGTACGCGTATTAGCCGTAAGTTCCTCTGAGCGATTAGAAGGTGAGCTAGCAGAAGTTCCTACATTTAAAGAGGCTGGTATTGATGAAGAATTTACTATATGGCGTGGTATTTTTGGTCCAAAAAATATGAGTGAAGATGCGGTTACCTACTGGTCCGAAAAATTACAAGCAATGTCTGAATCAGAAGAATGGCAAGCTGAGGTGACACGTAATGGCTGGCAAGCAGAATACCGAAATGCAGAGGAATTTACCACATATCTAGACAATCAAAATAAAATCATCGTAGAACTACTGACAGCTCTTGGTATGCAAAAGTAAAGAATAGACTGTGTTGCAAAAGAGCACAAGTATTTCCATCCAATAAGATCTACTTGTGCAACCTACATTTATTATCAACGGAGGTGTAAACGATTGAATTACACATTTGATAAAACATTTAGCATTATCCTATTAGCTGTTAGCATTTTATTTATATTTCAAGCAACGCAAATTTCTGATAGTGCTTATGGATCTACAGTCGGTCCTAAAATATTTCCACTAGGTTTAGGTATTATTTTAGGTTTATTAAGTCTTCAACTATTTTATGAATCATGGAAAAATGCTGTAAGGGAGCGAATCATAGGAGGACCCACTGCACCTTCTAAAACCTCCTCTACTGAGCTCAAGAAATTTTTAATCATTTTTGGTAGTGCGATTGCCTATGTATTCTTCCTAGAAAAAATAGGCTATGTGATCACAACGTTTTTATTTTTATGTATTAGCTTCCAAACGATGGAACGAGCAAAGCTTATTTATTCAATCATTATTGCAGCTGGATTTTCAATTGGTGTCTATTATTTATTTACAAGTTTACTAGGCGGTTCATTGCCTAGCTTCCCAACTTTTTAATGTAAAGGAGTGAACATATGTCGACATTGCAATTTTTAGCTGATGGATTTGCGATTGCTTTTCAATGGCAAAATCTTTTATTCGCTCTTGTCGGTGTCATAATTGGAACAGCGGTTGGTGTCCTTCCTGGCATAGGTCCAATGAGCGGCGTTGCTTTATTAATCCCAGTAACGGCAACCATTACAGCGGGATTACCTACGGAGGCCGCCGCTACGAGCTCAATTATCTTACTTGCAGGGGTTTACTATGGAGCCATGTATGGTGGTTCAACAACTTCGATTCTATTAAATACACCTGGTGAATCCTCATCAGTTGTTACAACATTGGATGGCTACCAAATGGCTAAGCAAGGACGTGCCGGAAGTGCTCTTTCCATTGCAGCCATTGGTTCATTTTGTGCTGGTGTTATAGCATTACTTGGTCTAATACTATTAGCGAATCCATTATCAAAATTAGCACTTAAATTTGGACCAGCAGAATACTTTTCATTAATGCTACTAGGGCTTGCTGCAGTAAGTGGACTTGCAGGCCGCTCTATTACAAAAGCTTTAATTATGACCGCCTTAGGACTGATGCTCGGGACAGTTGGTATTGATGCCGTATCTGGTATCGAACGCTTTACATTTGGTCAGCCCATGCTGTTCTCGGGTATTGAATTTTTAACAATTGCTGTTGGTTTATTCGCGTTAGGGGAAGTATTTAAAACGATTCTTGAAAGAGATGAAGAAGATGGTCAATTAGCAAAAATTAATCGTGTATTACCAACAAAGCAGGATTTAAAGGAAAGCGCTATTCCTATTGCTCGCGGTTCACTACTAGGATTTTTCATTGGCGTTTTACCTGGTGCAGGCGCAACACTTGCCTCATTCTTTTCTTATATTACCGAAAAGAAATTCAGTAAGACACCTGAGAAGTTTGGAAAAGGCCATATTGCCGGTGTTGCTGGACCTGAATCAGCGAACAATGCTGCATCAGGAGGCGCAATGATTCCATTGCTAACATTAGGTATCCCCGGTTCAGGTACAACTGCTATTTTAATGGGTGCACTTATTATGTATAATATTCAGCCAGGTCCATTATTATTTGAAGAGCATCCTCAAGTCGCTTGGGGATTAATTGCCAGTATGTTTATAGGAAACTTAATGTTATTAGCATTAAACATGCCTCTCGTTCGTATCTTTGCAAAAATCATAGAAACACCGAAAAAATATTTATTGCCCATTATTGTTGCAATTTCAATTTTTGGTGTGTATGCCGTACAATTCGCCACTTTTGATTTATTTTTATTATTAGCTTGTGGTGTGCTCGGCTATCTATTTGCCAAAAATGACTATCCAGTGGCACCTTTAGTACTTGCACTTGTACTAGGGCCAATGATTGAAAATAATATGCGTCGTGCATTAACTATATCTAATGGTGACTTTTCTATATTTGTAGCAAAGCCATTATCATTACTATTTTTAGTAGCTGCTATTTCGTGGTTACTTATACCACTGCTCATGAAAATGCGTGGTAAAAATGTTCTGATTAATGAAGAAGGATAATCATAAAATCCACTACACATTCTATCAATGGAAGTATAGTGGATTTTTCTCTATAATGCGTGACCAGAGCCACCATCAATATTCAATGAAGTCCCCGTAACATAACTTGCTGCATCAGATACTAAAAATGTAATAACGTTGGCCGCTTCTTGCGTATCACCTACACGACCAAGTGGAATAGCTTGCCCTACTTTACGAGAATAGTCTTCCCACGATAAACTTGGATCTTCCTTTTTCCATTTCTTTTCGATTTGATCACTTCGAATAAGCCCAATACATACGGAATTGACGCGGATATTATCCTTTCCTAAATCCTTGCTCATCGCTTTAGTCAAAGCAAGTCCCGCAGCACGGCTGACAGTCGTAGGAAGCGAGCTAGCAGGAGGCGTCTTAGCCATCACCGCAGTCACATTAACGATTGCACCCCCACCAGCCTTACGCATATATGGTGCTGCATATTTTGAGCAATGTATAGCGCCAAATACCTTTAAATCTAAATCTGCTTGCCACAGCTCACTACTCACCGTTTCAAAAGGATTTGCTGAAGCTGTCCCAGCATTATTAATGAGAATATCAACGTGTCCAAAATGTTCGACCGTACGCTCAATTAGATTCTTACAATCTTTTTCCTTAGTAATATCTGTTGGAACAATTAAAACATCTACACCTGTTTCATTTTTAATACACCCAGCGGCCACCTGTAGCTGTTTTTCTCCACGTGCACAAAGTACAACCTGAGCACCCTCTTTAACAAGTTGCATGGCCGTATAATAGCCAATACCTTTACTCGATCCTGTTATAATTGCTACTTTCCCCTTTAAGCCTAGTTCCATTATAATCACCCCAAATATTTTCGAATATTCTTAACAATATATTTACTTTAACAAAATTATAGATAATATACAAAACGGCTACAAAGCATTTCGCTTTATAGCCGTTTAAACGGTTTTACATTATTTTTTTGCTACAATGTGAATTGGGTTGCCAAGTAATACTTCAGCAGCTTCCATTGTAATTTCCCCTAATGTTGGGTGAGCATGAATTGTTAATGCGATGTCTTCAGCAGTCATTCCGCCTTCAATTGCTAAGCCCATTTCAGCGATCATATCAGATGCACCAGCACCTACGATTTGAGCACCGATTAATAAGCCATCTTCTTTACGAGCAACAAGCTTCACGAAACCTTCTGATTGGTTTAGTGCAAGAGCACGACCATTTGCTGCAAATGGGAATTTCGCTGCAGTGTACTCGATACCTTCTGCTTTTGCTTGTTCTTCGTTGTAACCAACTGTCGCCATTTCTGGATCTGTGAAACATACAGCAGGTACAGCAAGATAATCAACAACTGATTTTTCACCAGCAATTGCTTCAGCAGCAACTTTACCTTCGTAAGAAGCTTTATGTGCAAGCTGAGGACCAGCAACGATATCACCAATTGCATAGATATTTGAAATATTTGTACGACATTGTTTATCAACATTGATTAGACCGCGTTCACCGAATTCAACACCGATTTCAGCAAGGCCCATTTCATCAGTATTTGGACGACGACCTACAGTAACTAATACATAATCAGCTTCAACTTTTTTCTCTTCTCCGCCAACTTCATAAGTTACAACTACGCCGTTTTCTGTTTCTTCAACGCCTTTTGCAGATGCGTTTACTTCCATTTCAACGCCTTTCTTTTTAAGGCCTTTTTTCACGATTTGAGTCATTTGTTTTTCGAAGCCAGCTAAAATATCTTTTCCGCCTTCAATAATTGTTACTTGTGAGCCAAGGTTTGCATAAGCAGATCCTAACTCTGTACCAATGTAACCTCCACCAATTACTACTAATTTACCAGGTACTTCTTGTAAAGAAAGTGCACCAGTAGAATTTAGTACGCGCTCAGAGAATTTGAATGTAGGAATTTCAACTGGACGAGAACCTGTTGCAATAATGACATTGTTAAATGTGTAAGTTTGAGCAGATTCACCATTGATGATACGCACTGAATGAGCGTCAACGAAATAAGCTTCACCTTGTACAATTTCAACTTTGTTCCCTTTAAGTAAGCCTTCAACACCGCCAGTTAATTTTTTAACAACGCTGTCTTTAAATGCTTGTGCTTTTGAGAAGTCTAATTTCACATCAGAAGCGATGATTCCCATGTCATCTGAATGTTTAGCTTGCTCAAAACGGTGACCTACTGAAATTAATGCTTTTGATGGAATACAACCTACGTTTAAGCACACACCACCAAGTACATTTTTTTCAACGATTGTTACTTTTTGGCCAGTTTGAGCTGCACGAATTGCTGCTACATATCCTCCAGGACCTGAACCAATGACAAGAGTATCTGTTTCGATTGGGAAATCTCCTACTACCATTTTTGTTACGCCTCCATTAATAATAATTCTGGCTCACTTAACAAACGCTTCAAGTGATTTAAAGCATTTTGCGCAGTGGCTCCATCGATCATACGATGATCAAAGCTCAATGATAATGCTAACACAGGTGCGGCTACAATTTCACCATTTTTTATTACAGGTTTTTCTGAAATTCGACCAATACCTAGAATTGCTACTTCAGGATGGTTAATTACTGGTGTAAACCATTGACCTCCTGCAGAACCAATATTCGTAATAGACATAGATGCACCTTTCATTTCATGTGGCGCAAGTTTACTTTCACGGGCTTTAGTCGCTAACTCATTGATTTCATTTGACACTGCAAATACAGACTTGCGATCTGCATGCTTGATAACTGGGACAAGTAAACCTTTTTCAGTATCCGCTGCAATACCAATATTGTAGTAATGCTTTTGGATAATTTCTTGTGTTGCATCATCTAAAGAGCGATTAAATTCTGGGAATTCGCGTAATGTTGAGATAAGTGCTTTTACTACATAAGGTAAGTATGTTAATTTAACACCTTTTTCAGCTGCGATATCTTTGAATTTTTTACGATGCGCTACAAGAGCTGTTACATCGACTTCATCCATTAGTGTAACATGTGGAGCCGTTTGTTTCGAGTGTACCATTGCTTTCGCAATCGCTTTTCGAATACCAGACATTTTCTCACGAGTTTCTGGGAATTCCCCTTCAAGAACAACTGGTGCTGCTGAAGTAGTAGTTTCTTGTTGAACCGCTTCTTCAACTGTCACTCCAGTTGCTGATTCAGTGTCAACAGTACCTCCACCATTTAAGAAGTTTGTAATATCTTCTTTCAAAATACGACCATTTTTGCCTGAACCTTTTACTTCACGGATGTTTACGTCGTTATCGCGTGCAAATTTGCGGACAGAAGGCATCGCAATCACACGTTTTGTTTCATCAACAACTGTTTCAGCTTTTTCAGGTGCTTGCTCTGGTGCTTTCTCCTCTTTTGCAGGAGCTTTTTCTACGTTCTGACCAGATTCAGCTGTTGCTTGAACTTGTGCTTCAGTTTTCTCTTCAGCGTGACTATCACCTTTTAGCTTTAAGTCTTCATAGCCAGGTGCATCCAATCGGATTAAAACATCGCCTACAATGGCAACTGTTCCTTCTCCTACTAAAACTTCCTCTACTGTTCCTTCAACTGGTGAAGGAATTTCTACTACTGCTTTATCATTTTGTACTTCACAAAGAATATCGTCTTCTTTTACTGTATCTCCAGCCTTGACGAACCATTTCACGATTTCGCCTTCGTGAATTCCCTCGCCAATATCCGGTAATCTGAATTCAAATGCCATGTGTACCCATCCTTTCTATTTACCGATGTTCAAGTTTAGAAGCTTCATTAGAATGTTAAAACTTTTTTCGCTGTTTCCATTACATCTTTGTAGTTTGGTAACCAAACACCTTCAGCTTGTGGGAATGGGTACACAGTATCTGGTGCAGCCACACGAAGAACAGGCGCTTCTAAGCTTAAAATTGCGCGTTCAGTAATTTCTGCTACTACATTTGCCGCGATACCTGCTTGTTTTTGTGCTTCTTGTACAACGATTGCACGACCTGTTTTTTCTACAGACGCAATAATTGTTTCGATATCAATTGGTTGAATTGTACGTAAATCAATTACTTCAACAGAGTGGCCTTCTTTTTCAAGTTCTTCCGCAGCCTTTAAGCTTTCATGAACCATTAAACCGTAAGCAACAATTGTTAAATCTTTACCTTCACGTTTTACATCCGCTTTTCCTAGTGGAATTTCGTATGCTTCTTCTGGTACTTCTTCACGGAATGAACGGTAAAGTTTTAAATGTTCTAAGAAAATAACTGGGTTGTCGTTGCGAATAGATGAAATTAGTAAACCTTTTGCATCGTATGGTGTTGATGGTACAACTACCGTTAAACCTGGTTGTGCAGTCATTAAGCTTTCTAAGCTATCTGAGTGCATCTCAGGAGTATGCACACCACCACCGAATGGTGAGCGAATTGTTACTGGTGCGTTGTATACGCCGCCACTACGGTAGCTCATACGTGCTAATTGACCACTGATTGAATCCATTACTTCATAAACGAAGCCGAAGAATTGAATTTCAGGAACTGGACGGAATCCTTGTAGAGAAAGACCGATTGCTAAGCCACCAATACCTGATTCTGCTAACGGCGTATCAAAAACGCGGTCAACTCCGAATTCTTTTTGTAGGCCTTCTGTCGCGCGGAATACCCCACCGTTGACACCTACATCTTCCCCGAATACAAGAACGTTTTCATCATTCTTTAATTCTGTGCGAAGTGCATCTGTAATTGCTTGAATCATCGTCATTTGTGCCATAGGTTATTTCGACTCCTTCTCTTTATAGATTTCATACTGTTCTTTTAAATTAGATGGCATTTCGCCTTTATACATGTTTTCCATCAGCTCTGTTACTTTTTGTTTTGGAGCAGCATCAGCTTTTTTGATGGCTTCTTTAATTTCTTCTTTAGCACGCTCAATGACTGCTTCTTCTTTCTTCTCATCCCATAAGCCTTTTGCTTCTAGGTATTTACGGAAGCGAACAAGTGGGTCTTTTTGAGCCCATTCAGTATCTGTATCAGAAGTACGGTAACGCGTTGGGTCATCCCCAGCCATTGTATGTGGGCCATAACGGTAACACATTGTTTCAATTAACGTTGGACCTTCACCATTAACAGCTCGCTCACGTGCATCACGAGTTGCTACGTAAACTGCAAGCGCATCCATTCCATCTACTAAAATACTTGGTAAACCTGCTGCCACACCTTTTTGAGCGATTGTTTTTGCAGCAGTTTGTAGTTCACGCGGTGTAGAAATTGCATATTGGTTATTTTGTACAATGAAGATCGCTGGAGATTTAAATGCACCAGCAAAGTTAATACCTTCATAGAAGTCCCCTTGTGATGAACCACCATCACCTGTATATGTTACTGCAACAGCTTTTTTCCCACGCTTTTGAATACCTAGTGCAACACCTGCTGCTTGGATAAATTGAGCACCGATAATAATTTGTGGTGCTAGAACATTTACACCCTCAGGTACTTGGTTCCCCATAAAATGTCCACGAGAGAATAAAAACGCTTTATCTAAAGGTAGGCCATGCCACACGATTTGTGGAACATCACGATACCCTGGTAAAATCCAATCCTCTTGTTCTAATGCAAAGTGTGAAGCAAGCTGAGAAGCTTCCTGACCTGCCGTTGGTGCATAGAAACCTAAACGGCCTTGACGGTTCAGTGAGATTGAACGTTGGTCTAAAATACGTGTATAAACCATACGTGTCATTAGTTCAACTAATTCTTCATCCGATAATTTAGGATCTGCCTCATTATTTATAATTTCGCCTTCTTCATTCAAAATTTGAAACATTTCAAACTTATCTTCGATTTCAGTTAGCGTTTGTTTAGCATCAAAAATATTATTGTTTTTCTTGCTCATTTGTCACATCTCCCTTTCAGCTGTATTAAAATAAATCACCTTTTTGACTAGTACAACTTATTCTTGACACTCAGTATACTGAATAAAATACTGTCGGTCAATCATATATTACGGCTATAAACAAAGATTTTTTCTAAAATAACAATTAATCATCTCTGTCCTATACTGTATTACCAATATCAAAAATCTGTATTAGAACACCATTTTTACGCCTTGTAATTCTTAAGTTTTCCAACAGGTTTTCCAATAGTAGAATACCCCATTCTAGAAAATCTAATAGCATTCGAAAAATTTTTTAAGTATATTCAAATAAGGTCTTTTTTCATGTGATTGTTTTTAGACGTGATGTATACTTATAAATAGAGCACTACAAAGATGAAAGGAAGATTACTATATGATTTTAATGGATGATATTATCCGCGAAGGTCATCCGACTTTACGCACGAAAGCAGAGGAAGTTAAATTCCCTTTATCTGATGAAACAAGACAGCTTGCTGAAGATATGCTTCAGTACTTAATTAACAGCCAAGATCCTGAAATGGCAGAAAAATATAATTTACGTAGCGGCATCGGCTTAGCTGCCAATCAAGTAAATAGTCTACAGCGTATGTTTGCACTTCATTTGCAAGATGATGCTGGTGAACAATTAAGCTTCGTAGCCATAAACCCCAAAATTGTCAGCCATTCAGTTGAAAACACATACCTTTCTGCTGGAGAAGGTTGTCTTTCCGTTGATCGTAATGTTCCTGGATACGTCCCACGTCATGCACGCATTACAGTAAAATTTAAAACTATAGATGGGGAAGAAAAGAAAATGCGCCTTAAAGGCTTGTCTGCCATCGCCTTTCAGCATGAATTAGATCATTTGAACGGCATCATGTTTTATGACCGCATTAATGAAAAAAATCCATTTGCTGATATCCCAGAGTCCATCCCATATGAGCGTGACTAAAAGCGAATCAACAAAACAAACCTCAGCATTTACGCAGAGGTTTGTTTTTTCTATGTTCTCAATTTTTATTCGTTCATGTCATTTGCAAGCACTTCATTTATCTTATTAATTAATATAGGTAGGTCTTTCATCGTTTCAATGGTATAGTGTGCACCAGTCTTCTCAAAAATACGTTTTGTTTTTTCAATGGCTTGTTGTTGTTCATCAGCGGTTAAAGCTAAGAACTCTTCTTCAGCCAGTCCCATTTCTGAACTTCCAATAATAACACCAACAGCCCATACACCAGCATTCAAGGCTTCTTTTATATCTGAGGTTGTATCGCCAACCTTTACAACTTGCTTGGTTGATTTCGATCCCAATGCCTCCATATTTCTGAAAATCATATACGGATATGGCCGCCCCTTATCACTCACTTGTGTCGGAGTCACTAAAAAATCTGGTTGATAGCCCTTCATAGCAGCATGTTTTGTTACGACTTCCATCATAAAATCTGTGTAGCCGGTAGTAGAACCAAATCGAATACCGGCTTCTCTTAATTGCTGTACGGTCGCTGTCACATGCTGAATAGGAACTGTGTAGGTTGCCAAAGACTCCATTAATTTCGATTCAAATTGATTGTATAGAACATGTACATCTTCCTCTGAAAAATGCTGATGATGAACTCGTTTCCATTCTTCATTAATCCTTGGCATTTCAAGCATCGTACGAATATGATCAATTTTCAGCATGCCCATAGGTTTACGAGCTTCTTCAAGGGTTACTGTTACACCAGCATCTTCAAAAATCGTTAAAAAGACATTTACAGGGGCAAAGCAACCAAAATCAACTGCTGTACCTGCCCAATCCAAAATTACTGTTTCAATTTTCATTATTTTTCACCACCATATAATTTTCAATGACTTCGCATAAGGCCTGCATATCTTCTTCATATATATCACCAATATTACCAATACGGAATGTATCTACATCTGTCAGCTTACCAGGATAGATGACAAATCCCGCCTTTTTCATCTCCTGATAAAAATGTTCAAAAGAAAACTCTTTATGTGGGAACAAATAAGTTGTGATAATTGGTGATTGTAGCTCTTCAGAAATATATGCATCGAACCCTAGTACTGATAAACGAGAACGCAGTAATTGATTATTATCTGCATAACGTTGGTAACGTGCGTTTACTCCGCCTTCTTCCACTAACTCTTCTAGCGCCTTTGCAAAGGCCGCTACTACATGTGTCGGCGAAGTAAAGCGCCACTTCCCATCCTTTTTCATTACTTCCCATTGACTATATAAATCTAATGCTACACTGCGTGCTTGTCCTTTGCATTTTTCTAACACCCTTGTTTTAGCAATGACGAACCCAAAGCCAGGAACACCTTGAATACATTTATTCGCACTACTAATACAAAAATCAATATGCGAGTCAGATAAATCCATTGGTACCCCACCAAAGCTACTCATAGCATCTACGATAAATGTTTTGTTGAAAGAGCAGACAACTTCTCCGATTTCTTTAATCGGATTTAAAATACCAGTAGTCGTTTCACAGTGTACAACCGCCACATGTGTAATACTTGCATCTTTTTCAAGTAAACCTTGAACTTCTAAGGATGATGGCTGTTCATCATAAGGGACACTATAAACGACATGCGCTAACCTCAACACTTCAGCCATTTCTGCAATTCTTTCACCATAAGCGCCATTCGTTATTATTAGCAATTTATCATCTTCACCAACAGCTGTTGTCAGCACCGACTCTACAACAAAACTACCACTACCTTGCATTAGTACTGCTGTATAATCAGACTCATCGACTTGCGCTAAATTTAGGAGCTGCTTCCGAATCACTTGTGTCACATTTTTATAGTCATCATCCCATGTACAGCGATCTTTTAACATTTCCTGTTTGACTGTCTTAGTAGTTGTTAATGGTCCTGGTGTTAATAATTTATAGTTGCTCATTTTCTTTAGCTCCTTATTTTTGGGCTTCTTTAAAGAAAGCTTGGTGTTTTTCTAATAAATCTACTGTCAATGTTGTATCCCACTTTTTTAGATGCGCCGGCACATGCTCAGCCTGTACCTGCTCTTCTTCATAAAGTGCTACTGGATATTGCTCTAAAAAACCATTTCGAGCCTCTGTTGCAATTACCTTTGCCATTTCTTTGGCTAATGTTTCATCTCCCTCTTTATCTACAACAGCTACTGATTCTGTTAGCGTAAAGTTCCCTTCTGTTGGGTCAATATATTCTATTGGTAATCCTTCTTCCTTAGCATCAATTGCTTGAATACGTAAACCAAATCCAGCTGCTACTTCACCTGTCTTCACTTTTTTTATTGGTCCTGACCCAGAGCTTTCAATATGAGGTCCAGCATTGTTAATTAAATCTGCCAAAACCCTTTGCCCCTCTTGCTCACCATATTCTTTAATAATGGCTTGTACTAATAGCCAACCGGTTGAGGAGTCCATTATATTTGGGAATGAGACTAAATCTTTGAAGGCAGGGTCTGTCAAATCTTTTATCGTTTTTGGGACAGGCAAGCCCTTTTGTTGCAAAACATCCGTATTTATAAAAATGGATCCTACATTTCCTAAAATCGGCAATGCATATGTAACACCGCCATCAAGAGGTTTTAAATCCGAAGAAATATCCGCAAACATGGATTTAGAAGTTTGTGCGCTTTCTATAAAATAAGAAGCCATCGTTACGATATCCGCTTCAATATCTGTACCTTCAGCCATCATTTTTCCACCCAATTCTGAAGTACCGAACGATTGAATTAAATATTTTCCTTTATAACCTTTTTCATCTAATGTAGATTCCATTACTTCAATTGCCTCATCATCTGCATTAGAATAGATAATTACTTCATCCTTCGAACCTGCTTCTACCCCTCCACATGCAGTTAAAACTATCGCTGCCGCACTAACTGTCCCTAACATCATCACCGTTGATTTTTTCATTTTGAAATCTCCTCCACTTTTTCTTTATGTGCTGTTATATAATCACAACCTAATTTCACAATAAGGTTTGTACATAAAATGAATATCGAAAGTACGAAAATATCGGTATATTTTGCGAAATGCTGAAGCTCTTTTATTCTTGTCGATACAAGCATAGTTTTTGTGCTAACAAGGAAAATAACGCCACTGACCGTGACCATTGCATTTAAAAAATAGTAGCTTAACATTTGATAAATGGTCGGTCTAATATTCGGCAAAATGATACGTATGACTGTTTTTAACCAAGAATCCTTTAATAGCTCCGCCGTCACTTCCCAGGTTGGGTCCATCTTTTGCAATGAATTTTTAGCCATTAAATAAGGAGTTGTAAAGAAATGCACAATATTACAAGCGATAATGATGAGAAATGTACCCTTTAATGAACTTCCATTAAAGAAAAACAAATACGATAGACCAAGCACCATCCCCGGAACTGTGTTAGTGATCATTGAGGCAAGATCTAAGCTTTTTCTTCCTTTCAATGGCGTCCTCGCATTAAGAAGGGCAGACATAAATGTAATGCTTACACCTAAAACAGCTGTTAAAACCGCTACGATAAGGGAATTCACATAAACCTTTGTTAAATCTTTCTCCGCTAACACATTTCGAACATGTTCAAATGTAAAGCTGAAATCATAGGGATAACCCTTCGTAAATGGAACGATAAACATGGTTGAAAAAATGATAAATACGACTGCAACAGAGGCAATTGAATAGAGCGTAAACAGCGTGTCACGAAGACGATGTTTAACAAGTTCACTTCTCCCCGTCTGTTTATAATGAAAATTAAAGCGTTCTAATATCGTTAACATGACGACGCCCAGTATAGCTGGGACAAGCATTAACACTGAAATAACTGCCCCACGCTCAAAATGCACGATAGAACCTAGCATAGCTTGATAAAGTTCAGTGGCAATCACCCTATAATTTCCGCCTACTGATGCAGGAATTCCGAAATCTGTAAAGCTTAAAATAAATGTTAAAATAAACGCACCACCAATTGTCCCTAACATCGGACGGAATACCGTATGATAAAAACGACGGAGCGGACGATCATGCATTAATATAGACACTAGCAAAAATCGTTTATCGATATATTGCATAGAGTTTTGCATGAGAATAAAAGCGACTGGCAATGTGTATAAGATGTAGCCTATCACCAGTCCGTTATATCCATAAATCGTGAAAAGTGGTTGTCCAGCTAATCTTGTTAGGATTCCTTGATTACCAAATGTATAAATCAATACGAAGCCATAGGTGATAGTTGGCAATAGCATAGGCAACGTAATACCTATCTGTACTAGCTTTTTTGTATGGCGATGCATCGTTGTAAAATGAACAGCGTAGGCCAAGAAAAAAGCTAAGATAGTCGTAATGACCGATGCCACAAAAGAAACTTTAAAGCTATTGAAGAAAGCATCACGAATTTCTACATTTTTTAAAGCATCTATATAATGTTGAATGGAAATCTCATTTCCTACTTTCAAGGACTGCCAAAACATATAAATCAATGGCACAACTAAAAAGAATAGGAGAAATAATAGAATTGGTAGAAAGATTAATTTCATCATTTTATTCGTTTTAAGCATATGTTTCTCCAAACAATTGATAGATGTTGTGGCGCTTAATATGAAGCTGTCTTAAAATAAAGTCCTCAATAAATGAATTTTTCGGTGCCTCTACGATTTCATGTGGTGTACCGAATTGAGCAACCGTTCCTTCATTTATGATTAAAACTTTATCCGATAAGGTTAGCGCTTCTTCTGGATCATGCGTCACAATAATCGTCGTCAAATTAAATTCACGAGCAATTGATTTAATACGTTCCTTGATAGATTCCTTAATGACTCCATCAAGTGCACTTAACGGCTCATCTAGCAAAAGTATTTTGGGTTGCATAACAAGCGTTCTAGCAATAGATACACGTTGCTTTTGGCCGCCTGATAATTCGTGAATCCTTTTATGCAGATGCGGAGTCAGTTCTAAAAAATCGATATATTCCTGTACATCTTCTTTGGACATTTGACTATTTTTATTTTTCAACCCATATACAATGTTGTCGTAGGCATTTAAATGAGGGAATAACGCAAAATCCTGAAAAACAATATTGAATCCTCTTTCTTGCATGGATTGCTTCGATATATCTTGCCCATTGTAGATCAGCTGACCACCCGTTTGCTCTGCAAGCCCTAAGATGATATTAAGCAAAGTAGTTTTACCGCAACCACTCGGCCCTAATAAAGATATAATTTCACCTGATTCGATGGTTACATTGATATCTACTAAAACTTGCTTATTTTTATAGCTTTTTGAGATATTTTTTAGTTCTAACAAATTGGTCACCTCTCTCAGTTCTTAGCTTTAGTATAGTGACCATTTGTAAAGGAAAATGCGTTTTCGTGTAAATGTTGAGTAAATTCTGACCAACTGTTGACAAAGTTATGCATACTTTGAGTAAATATCTAATAGAGGTGATGAAATGTATATGATAGAAAGACAACAGCAAATATTACATTTTGTAAGACAGCATAAGGTTGTAAAATTAGTAACACTAACAAAAGAATTCAATGTCTCCATGGAAACAATTCGTCGCGATATTCAACAGCTAATGCAAGACAAGAAAATTGAGAAGTTTTATGGGGGAATTAAATATATTGAACCTGTAGAGGGACTAATTGATCAACGACTACATGAACAGCTAACAGAAAAAATCGCCATCGCTAAAGCAAGTGCTTCTCTTGTTCAAGATGGAGAATGTATTTTTATCGATAGTGGAACAACTACATATCAAATGACACCATTTTTATTGGACAAGGAAAAATTAACAGTCGTGACAAACTCATTGCCGGTAGCTTTCGATCTAATCGGTTCTAATATTGAAGTTATCCTGCTCGGTGGAAAAGTGCGTCACTCCGAAAAATCGGTGACATCGAATGAATTTCTCTTCCACTTTGAACACCTAAATATTAATAAGGCTTTTATTTGCGCTAGTGGGGTATCTCTTGAAAAGGGGATTTCTGATTTTAATCTAGAAGAAGCTATTACTAGAAAAAAAATTATATCCATCTCTCAAACGGTCTATGTCGCTACTGATTCCTCAAAATTTAACAAGGTTGTAGCCATACAAGTATGCCCCCTTGAAGAAGTAGATGTCATTATTACAGACAACGCACTGTCTAAAAAAACGATTCAACATTTTTCAGATAAAGGTATTGAAATAAAACTAGTGAATACTTCTGAAGAACACCAGTAATTTAGCAAAAAAAACAACTAGTTGCTATAATTGACAACTAGTTGTTTCTTTATTATATGATGGCAAGCTTGCGCATTATTTTAGCGAGACCATCTTCGTCTACATGATCGGCAATATGATGTGCAATAGCCTTCACTCGTTCATGACCATTTCCCATTGCAACACCTGTCCCAACCGCTTGCAGCATTTCTATATCATTAATGCCATCTCCAAAAGCAATTGCATCCTTTAGTGTGATCCCCATTTTATCCAATACTTTTTCAATTCCTACCGCCTTCGAGCCGCCCTTTGGCAAAATATCGCAAGAATACGGATGCCAACGGACAAATTGGACATTCGGAAACATTTCACAATATAAAGGTTCATCTTTTTCTTCCATAAATATAAGTGTTTGATATACGTCGTTCTGCATATAATAGGATGAATCCAATTCTGGATAAGGATATCTAAGTGTATCCAAGCTTTCTGCTACCATCATATGATCACTAACAGATGCAATCATCCGTTTGTCATCTAAAAATACTACTGGTTCATTACGTGCGTCACCAAAAGCAATAATTTTAGCTAATTCTTCTTTTTCAATACCATTCGTATAGACAACCTCACCCTTGTAAACAACATATTGCCCATTGAAAGTCACATACGTATTAATATCAAGTTCTTCTAGTAATGATTCAATCATAAAAGGTGCACGACCTGTAGCAATCGCCAATTCATAGCCATTATGGCGTGCTTCCAAAAGAGCATTTTTTGCAGATTCAGGTAATTTTTTTTCGCTGTTATAGAGAGTGCCGTCAACATCAAAAAACAAAATTTTATTCATTTTATAATCCCTTTCTATAAATATTACCCATCAAGGTGAATGACTTTACATAGACAATAATTTTTATTATAATGATCCTAAGGAGTGATGTGCCATGCTGAAGAAACTAAAACGAAAATTGTTGAAGCAACTTCGTGGCGTACTCGGAAAAAAATCAATTGCCTAACATTTGCCCTTCATTATTTGAAGGGCTTTTCTTTATTTTAGAGGAACTGCGTGATAATATAAAGGAAATGCATTTATTTGGCTATACGCAACCACTGTCTCACTACTTCCTATTCATTTTATAACATAGTGCACAACCGACGTATTGAGATACAAGGACTACAAACGTACATTTCTTCTTATAAGAAATTCGTTGTTTTCTTGTAGCACGTGTGTGGTAGTAGTCAAAGGTGCAATAAAATTGTACGCAATTAAAGGAGAGCAAACTATGATTTACAAAGTTTATTATCAAGAAAAAGCAAATGAGATTCCAGTTCGCGAAAACACTAAAAGTCTATACCTTGAAGCTGCTTCAGAACGAGAAGTACGTCAAAAGTTAAAAGACCGTAACTACAATATCGAGTTCGTTCAGCTGCTTGAAGGTAACTATTTAGAGTACGAGCAAGCAAGCCCGAACTTCATCTTGGAGGAAATTTAACAAACATGAAGTTTGTTAAAAATGACCAAGCAGCTGTTTTCGCGCTCGGCGGACTGGGCGAAATCGGCAAAAATACTTATGGCGTTCAATTTCAAGATGAAATTATTTTAATTGACGCTGGCATTAAATTTCCAGAAGATGACTTACTCGGCATTGACTATGTTATTCCTGACTATACGTATTTAGTACGTAACGTCGATAAAATCAAGGGACTATTTATTACACATGGACATGAGGATCATATTGGCGGTATTCCTTACCTTTTACGTCAAGTGAATGTCCCAGTCTATGGTGGTAAGCTCGCACTTGGCTTATTACGTAATAAATTAGAAGAACATGGCTTGCTACGTACAACTAAACTCATCGAAATTAAAGAAGATGATGTCATTAAATTTAGAAAAACATCTGTTAGCTTCTTTAGAACAACTCATAGTATTCCTGATGCTTATGGAATTGTTGTTAAAACACCACCTGGTAATATCGTTCACACAGGTGACTTTAAATTCGACTTTACACCTGTTGGCGAACCGGCCAACCTAACAAAGATGGCCGAAATTGGACGAGATGGCGTACTTTGCTTACTATCAGATAGTACAAACGCTGAAAAGCCTAATTTTACAATGTCAGAGCGTACAGTCGGCAAAAGTATCGATGAAATTTTCCGTAAAGTGGATAGCCGAATTATTTTTGCTACATTTGCGTCAAATATTCACCGTTTACAACAAGCAACAGACGCAGCTATAAAATATGGAAGAAAAATTGCTGTCTTCGGTCGCTCAATGGATAATGCGATTACAATTGGGCGTGAGCTTGGTTATATTAATGCTCCTAAAGATACATTTATTGATGCTCAAAGCATTAATCGACTTCCAGCAAATGAAGTAATGATTTTATGTACAGGCTCACAGGGTGAACCAATGGCTGCATTATCACGTATTGCCAATGGTACTCATCGTCAAATCCAAATACAACCTGGTGATACAGTTATTTTCTCTTCTTCACCGGTTCCAGGTAATACTGTGAGTGTCAATAAAATCATCAATTTATTGTTCCGTGCAGGTGCAGAAGTTATTCATGGTGCATTAAACAATATCCATACTTCTGGTCACGGCTCACAAGAAGAACAAAAATTGATGCTACGTTTAATGAAACCTAAATTCTTTATGCCTATCCATGGCGAATACCGTATGTTAAAAATGCATACACACTTAGCGGAAGATTGCGATGTACCACTTGAAAATACATTTGTTATGGAAAATGGCGATGTATTAGCATTAAGTGCCAATGAGGCACATGTGGCTGGTCGTATCCCTTCTGGTGATGTTTATATCGATGGTAATGGTATTGGAGATATCGGCAATATTGTGTTACGTGATCGTCGCATTCTTTCTGAAGAAGGCTTAGTTATCGTAGTCGTAAGTGTCGATATGGAAAATCAAAAAATTGTTTCAGGTCCTGATATCATTTCTCGTGGCTTTGTCTACATGCGCGAGTCAGGTACGATGATCAATGAAGCTCAAAAAATGCTTAATCGTCATCTGAATGAAACCATTCAAAGCAAAACTCCTCAATGGACAGAGCTTAAAAACGAAATTACAGACGTTTTAGGTCCTTACCTATTTGAAAAAACAAAACGTCGTCCAATGATTCTACCGATTATTATGGAGGTTTAGCCTCATGGAAAGAAGCTATGTACTATGTACATAGCTTCTTTCTTTTTGTTGGACAACAAAAGGTGAATTTTAAATTTACTTATTTTTTATCTTTTTTTGAAACCTCTTTTTTTATTTTTGCGTATATAGTAATAACAACATCAAAAAGGAGCGTTTTTATGCTAGATAAAATTCTTCATTCCCTACTCAATGGTAAATCCAAACGTCACTATTCTTCATCAAGCAGTCGTCGCAAATATTCTAAACGCCATAATTATTATGGGCATAAGCATTATAAACGTAGTTCTCGTAAAAGCTCACGTAGTTTTTTTAGCTCTTTAAGTTTTTTCAGTAGCTAATGTGGTGGAAACGACTTTCAGAAAAAAACTTTGATCATGCCGTAGAGCTTTTCATAGCCGAGCATCCAGATTTCATGTTTAAAAAATTTCTTGGCTTTGGCTCTTATGGTCGTGCGTACCTAATTGAAAATTGCTCATCAAAAGGTCCGTTCGTCTTAAAATGCCTGCGTCCTAAGCATCGTCATCACCAAAAAACGATACATAAATTCAGGCAGGAAATTCAAATTCTACAACAATTATCATTGCCGAATTTACCTAAAGTCCATTCGACTGGAACTATTCAAGATGTGCCTTATTTTATAATGGACTATATAGACGGCCAAACCTTTGAACAGCTTATTTTCCAAGAAGGTATTAAATTTACCGTCGCTCAGTCACTTGAAATAACAAAACAGCTTTTAGAACAAATTATCCTGCTACACAATCATGGTATTGTCCATCGGGATTTGCGTATACCTAATATCTTATTAGTTGATCAACAATTACACATTATTGATTTTGGTCTCGCAACGACATTACAAAAGGCAGTTGATCTTTCTTCCATACAAAACCCGAAGCGAGCTGAAAATCATATTAGTGATCTATATTTCGTTGGCC
Source organism: Lysinibacillus sp. GW823-FHT06C08 (assembly GCF_058795135.1). Lineage (NCBI taxonomy): Bacteria > Bacillati > Bacillota > Bacilli > Caryophanales > Bacillaceae > Lysinibacillus > Lysinibacillus sp. GW823-FHT06C08. The sequence continues at coordinate 609,574 of NZ_JBXAHN010000001.1, read as the reverse complement.
ATTTTCTATTGTTCTTACTTTATTCAGATTTTAAACCAAGTAAAAAGAAAGAGGATGCTTGGCAACAAGAATTGAATTTACCGATTGAAGTGAAGGATTTTCTCGAACGATTATTATGGATTCAAGACCCTTTTAGTAGTGCTTTAGAGGCGTGGCGATCAATGCCCCATTTAATAACACCTTCCATGCATTCGAAAGAAAAATAAAAAATAGAATTGTTCACCCTCTAAAGTGAACAATTCTATCCTACCATTTAAATATTTAAGTATTTTGCACATACATAAGCAATCCAATGATACGCCGGATTAAGTCGTAAATTTTCTATTAGCCCCTTTACGATGGCTTTACTGTATGTTGGCTTTTCTATTTCGAGTTTTAACAGCTCCAATGATTCTTTTTCTATAGAATCCTCTATATTATCAATATTTTGTTCAATTAATTGCAGTAATATTTCCTTTGAAATGTCTTGTTCGCAAGGCTTCGCAATAAAAGTAACAAGTTCCTCTGTAATAAATGGTATCGTCGTATGACGTGCAATAATATCTGTTTTCTCTGCTAAAGATTTCGCAAGTTCTTCTAAATCAAGAGGCATATCTGAAAAGATAAACAGTTCCGCATAGCTTTTCATAAAACCTTTTATACAATACATGACATCGTATTTTGTTTTTTGTAATTTATCCTGATACAGTTGCTCCAGCATATAAATGATAGATTTAGACATCTCTGCTTCATATGCTGTTATTTTATAAAAAAGCTCTTTTTTTGTTAGAAAAACCTTTTCGTTAAAAAATACCCTAGCAGACGCAGAGTGTTCTTTGAAAGCCTTGAAGATACTTTTATAAAATTCAACCAACATCGTTTCTTTGTTATACGTCCTTCTGACTACGCGGTCAACATCTGTAATGAAGTGTTGTAAATGGTAGTCAACCATAGAGATAACAAGCTCATCTTTTGTTTTGAAGGATAAGTAAAACGCACCCTTAGAAATCCCACAACGTTCTGTTATTTGCTGTACAGATGTAGCCTCAAAACCTTGTTCAGAAAACAACTCTAATGCTTTCTCCATAATTAATTGCTTTTTTAACATATTTTTGACTCTCTCCTAATGCATTTCGTTGACAAATGACCGATTAGTCATTAGTATAAATAATTGAATTTAGTTAGTCAATAAAGGGTAGGTGTGAAGGTGAAAGGTTTAGTTAATTTCGTATTGAAAAACAAATTGGCAGTGTGGTTATTAACAATTATCATCACTGTCTCTGGTATTTATTCCGGTACAAGAATGAAAATGGAATCTATACCTGATATCTCAATCCCATACTTAATTGTCATGGGCGTATATCCTGGTGCAACGCCTGAACAAGTCATGAATGATCTTTCCATCCCATTCGAGAAATCTATAGAAAGTTTAGAAGATGTGAAGGCAGTTTACTCAACATCCTCTTCCAACGTAGCACAAGTGCAAGTTGAATACGACTATGGCATTGATATGGATGAAAAAAAGCGTCAGTTAGAAGCAGCTTTAGATAATTTAAAATTACCTGAAGGTGCCCAGGAGCCAACTATTATGGCCATCAGCATGAATATGATGCCAGTAGTAGCTCTATCCGTAAGTAGTTCTAAGGAAGATATTGTCGATCTTACGTCTACAGTAGAAGATGTTTTACTTCCTAAAATTGAAAAAATTGATGGTGTTGCCTCTGCAACCATTACAGGTCAGCATATTGAACAAGTATCATTTAAATATGATGAAGAAAAAATGGCCGCATTAGGTTTAACAGAGGAATCAGTCAAGCAAATGATTCAAGCAAGCGATATGTCATTGTCACTTGGATTATATCAATTTACTGTTGGCGAACAAGCAGTTTCCGTAGACGGTAAAGTACAATCCGTAGATGAACTAAAAGATTTATTAATTCCAGTCACACCTTCAGCAACAAATCCTTCACCATTTGTTCGTCTAGGTGATATTGCAAAGATTGAAGTAGAAGGTAAAGTACAATCTGTGTCCCGCACAAACGGTCAAGATGCTATTGCAATTCAAATCGTTAAGGGTCAAGATGCTAACACTGTAACTGTTGTTAATGCCGTTAAAGACCTTATGAAAGATGAAGAAAAACGTTTAGATGGCCTAAACGTCGATATCTCTCTTGACCAAGGTGCCCCAATTGAAGATTCTGTCTTTACTATGATTGAAAAGGCAGTATTTGGTGGTGCAATTGCTGTATTAATTATCTTGTTATTCTTACGAGATTTCAAATCAACAATTATTTCGATTGTTTCAATCCCAGTTTCAGTTTTCATGGCACTACTACTGCTAAACTGGATGGATATTACATTAAATATTATGACCCTTGGTGCGATTACCGTTGCCATCGGACGTGTTATCGATGACTCGATTGTAGTTGTTGAAAATATTTATCGACGTATCCATTTAAAACAAGAAAAATTAACAGGTCGAGCATTAATTCGTGAAGCAACAATTGAAATGTTTAAACCGATTCTTTCGTCAACATTAGTGACAGTGGCTGTATTTGCTCCACTTATTTTTGTAGGTGGTATGGTTGGTGAATTATTCATGCCATTTGCACTGACAATGACGTTTGCATTAGGTGCATCATTATTAGTAGCAATTACTATTGTACCTGCATTATCTCATTTCTTATTCCGTAAAAAATTATACGGTGAGAAAAAAGAAAGCCAGCATAAAGAAGTTGGTAAACTAGCAACATGGTACAAAGGTGTTTTAGAAAAAGCTTTAAATCATAAAATTATCACGTCTCTAATTGCCATTTTCTTACTTGTAGGTTCACTAGCGTTAACTCCTTTAATTGGATTTAGCTTTATGGGATCACAGGAAGAAAAAGTTATGTACCTAACTTATACCCCTTCAACTGGTGAGCTTGCAGATGAAACTGCGGCTAATGTTGAAAAAGTAGAAAAAGAATTAATGAAAAGTAAAGACATTGATATTTTACAAGTTTCCATTACAGATGCGAACAATGTCGATCCATCAGCCATGATGATGGGCGGAGGCGCTGGTGGTGCTTTAATGTACCTAATCTTTGATCCAGATATGAAAGACTTCCCTAAAGCACGTGAAGAAGTGGAAGACTATGTATTTAATATCGGTCAATCAGGAGAATGGAAATCTCAGAATTTCTCTTCAATGTCTATGTCTTCAAACGAAGTAAGCTACACACTATACAGTGATGACTTAGATAAACTACGAGATGCTGTCAATCAAGTTGAAGGTGCTTTAAAAGATGTGGATGGCCTAGAAGATATTAAATCTGATAATGAAGATCCATATGTAGAAAATGTACTAAAAGTAGAACAGAAAAATGTCCTTCAATATGGTTTAACAACGGCTCAAATTGTGATGGCTTTAAATGCCAATACATCACAAGAAGTTTTAACAAAGGTGAAAAATGATGGAAAAGATATTGATGTCATTGTTCAGCGTGATGCTAAAGCAGCCGCGACTTCGCTTGATGATGTTTTAGCAACTGAAATTAAAACAGCATTAGGCACAACGATGACTATTGGTGAGCTAGTAGATGTTGAAGAAGGTACAACTCTTAACTCACTATCTCGTTCAAAAGGTGAATACTTCGCAACTGTATCCGGTACGATTATCGGCGATGATATTTCAAAAGCAACTTCTGCTGCCGATAAGAAAATTGATAAATTAGATTTACCAAAAGGTGTAACAACAGGTGTTGCTGGTGTTGCAGCAGATATGCAAGAAACATTCACGAAGCTGGGTGTTGCTATGCTAGCGGCAATAGCGATTGTATACTTCATTTTAGTTGTTACATTCGGTGAAGGTTTAGCTCCTTTCGCTATTCTCTTCTCACTTCCATTCGCCGTAATCGGTGCATTTGTTGGTTTATTCGTAACCGGTCAAACGATTTCTGTTTCTGTTATGATGGGTCTACTGATGTTAATCGGTATCGTCGTGACCAACGCCATCGTATTAGTTGACCGTATTATTCATATGGAACATGATGGTCTAGCCATGCGTGAAGCTATTCTAGAAGCCGGTGCTACTCGTTTACGCCCGATTCTTATGACAGCCATTGCAACAATCGGTGCGATGGTTCCTATGGCACTGGGTTCTGGTGGTAGTGGATTAATATCAAAAGACTTAGCCATTACTGTAATTGGCGGTTTATTATCTTCCACTCTATTAACATTAGTTGTTGTACCAATTGTGTATGAAATGCTTTCAAAAATGTTAAAGAAAAATCGTAAAGATACGGAAGAAAATTAATAAAAAACAGCTACTCATGCGGTTTAATCACTTGAGTAGCTGTTTTATTATTTATTGAACTTCTTTCACTACAAAAGCTTCCTTGCTTTCTATACCTGTAGCAGATACAGCCGTAATGCCGTATGTATAGCTTTGCTTAGCAAGAGCTGACTTGTCCACAAATTGAGTGATGCCATCCTTATTATAAACAACATCCATTATATTTTGAGGGTCATGGTAAGAACCTTCTTTATTCCCTTTAAAACGATAAATAACATACTTACGTGGCTGTGTTTCATTATCGTCAATAATTTCAACCTTACGACCTGCTGCTTCCTTTGTCACTTCTACATAAGTCGGCTTGTTCGGCACTGTGTCATCATTCCAAGTTGTTTCTGGAGTCAATGCCGTATAATTATATAATTGTTGACTAACAATTGTTGCATAGCCTAATTTATTATTTTGAAAGCTTCTTAACGAGAAATGCATTTGCCCATCGGCTGCTACCTTTTCTGAACGATTTTCTAGTATTTGACTTGGCAATTCCATTTTATTTTTCCATGCAGCATCACTGTCATTACCAACTTTATAATCAGCCAGTCCAATGTATAGATGAACAGGGTGCGTTTTTGCATATGTTTGTACTTCGTGGCTCCACCAATTCAGCAATGTCCCATATTTCGCAACAGACAATGTTCTGGACCAATAAATTTGTGGGGTAATATAATCAATCGTGCCATTTTGAATCCACGTTCTGACGTCTGCATATAAATCATCGTAATTATTGACACCAGCTCGTGTGTCACTTCCTGTGTTATCCAATGATTTATTACGCCATACTCCAAATGGTGAAATACCAAATTGTACATATGGCTTTGTTTCTTTAATGGCTGTATAAAGATTTTCTACAAGCTTGTTCACATTATCTCTTCGCCAATCCTCCACTTTTTTAAAGGAAGCACCATATTTTTTATAAGCTGCTTGATCCGGGAAAACCTCATTAGCGATTTTGTATGGATAAAAGTAATCATCCATATGAACGGCATCAACATCATAATTGGCTACTAGCTCACTTACTATTTCAACTAAATAGTCTTGCACCTCAGGTAAGCCAGGATTTAAGTAATATTGTTTGCCATATTTAACAACCCAGTTTGGATGTGTTCTAGCTACGTTGTCGGCAGCAAGGTCAGTTAGCTTTTGTCCAGACATTGTTACACGATAAGGATTCATCCAAGCATGCAATTCCATCCCTCGTTTATGTGACTCCTCTACTATTATCTCAAGAGGATCGTAACCGGGATTTGTACCTTGCTTTTTCCCTGTTATGTAGGACGACCATGGGGCTAGCTCAGACGCATACATTGCATCATTTGTTGGCCTTACTTGATAAATAACAGTATTGAATTTATTGGCTTTTAATTGATCCAATGTTTGGCGTGCCCAAGCCGTGTACTGTTCCTTCGTCATACCTGCTTTCATATCAAGATTAAGAACCGTTGAAATCCAGACAGCCCGCATTTCTCTTTTCGGCTGTGTCGTGCTTGCCTTCACTGTATTAGCTGGGATTGCGGATAGGCAAAACACCAAAATCATAGCGACTAAAGCAATAAGTTTCCATTTACTATTTTTCTTTCTCATATTTCCTCCATTTGCTATTTTTCTATTTTAGTATATGATAAGTTCTCGCTGTATGCACGTCCCCGAAGCAACTTCTTCACTTGGTGGTTCAAGTCATGTAATCTTAATTACTCCCATTAATTTATAAGAAGCATGAAACAAATTAATTCTTTTCCAAAATCTCGACTAGATACCCCCAAAATATGTATAATTATAATCCCCTCAAAAAATAGATGACCTATATATACATGATTATTCCAAGTTTATATAATCATTGTTACAATTTCCTTATTTTAAAATTCAAGCTAATTTTTGTTTGATTCTTTCTTTACCCAGTCATGAACTGTATGCTACAATCAACACAGCTTATATAGAACGGAGGGTATTCCAAATGACAGCTTCAATTAGACTACGATTTCACATTACTAATTAAATATGCGTACACTTTGCCTGCTGTGCAAGGAAAATGGAATTAGGTCTAGTCTGTTTTAGGAATACTGGAAAAGAGGGGGCTTCTACTCCCCTCTTTTTTGTTGTCTTTTTACTTTCCACACAGGCACTACTGTTAGAAAGGGATGACGAATTTGGAACATTGGAAACGTAACACAATACTTTTTTTAAGTAGTCAAACGATTTCACTTTTTGGCTCTGCTCTTGTACAATATGCCATTACATGGTATATCACGCTTACAACGCAATCAGGTAGCATGATGACCATTTCGATTATTTGTGGCTTTTTACCAACCTTCTTCTTAGCACCTATTGCTGGTGTCTGGGCAGATCGCTATAACCGAAAATGGCTTATTATCTTGGCAGATGGCCTGATCGCCTTATCCACGCTCATTTTAGCTATTTTATTTTTAATCGGCTATGATGAGCTCTGGCTACTATTTGTTATATCAGCGGTACGTGCAGTTGGTGCAGGTATTCAAACACCAGCGGTTGGCGCTATTTTACCGCAATTTGTACCTGAAGAGCATTTAATGAAAGTTAATGGTGCAAATAGTAGTATTCAAGCTTTTATTATGATTCTTGCACCTATGGCAAGTGGAGCATTATTAACGATGGCTTCAATCGAGTCTATTTTCTTTATTGATGTTACGACGGCTGCTATTGCCATCGCTATCTTCTTAATATTTCTGCACATTCCTGCGCATGCAAAAGCTAATCAGCCACAAACAACAGGTTATTTTAGTGATATGAAACAAGGCTTCATCTACATTAAAGAGCATGCTTTCTTAAAACATCTATTCTTGTTCTTTGCCTTTTTCATGCTGCTTGCTGCACCTGCTGCCTTTTTAACACCTTTACAAGTTACCCGTAGCTTTGGTAATGATGTCTGGCGTTTGACTGCCATCGAGATGGCCTTTGCCATTGGGATGTTAATGGGTGGTATTGCAATCGCAACATGGGGTGGCTTTAAAAATAAAGTGCATACGATGACATTATCTGCCTTATTATTTGGTCTTTGTACATTGGCTCTAGGAGTCATACCGTTTTTTTGGCTGTATCTTATGATCATGACCGTTACTGGAATAGCTATGCCAATCTTTAACACACCCGCAACGGTGTTATTACAAGAAAAAGTGGATAGTGATTATATGGGAAGAGTATTTGGCATTCTCAGTATGATATCTACCTCTATGATGCCTTTAGGTATGCTAATCTTCGGTCCAATTGCAGATATTATTGCTATCGAGTGGCTACTTATCGGTACAGGAATCCTCTTATTTATCCAAGGATTTTTCCTTTTGGGCAGTAAAGTCTTATTAAAAGCTGGCAGACCTACTGCTGAGCATATGGATGTTGAAACACTAGAAAAAAAGTGAAGACTTCGTATAAGAGATCATTGCTGTTGATAAAAAAATAATTAAAACTTAGCTTTTATATTTTAGACGCTAAAAAGCCTGCTTTATGCAGGGCTCAGACTGTTGACAAAAGTCATCGAGAAGTTCAGTCTAGACGGCTTTTGTCATTTTTCCTTCTTTTTTATTTTTCAATATTTGGTAAATAACTGCCATTTTCAATATATTCTTCGAGCATAGTTGCTATTTCATGGCAGCAAATGTAAGCATCGCCTGCATGGACAATTTTTCAGGACCTCTTAAGGTTGTCCATCGCATACAATGCTTTTCCTGAATACGGAGTTTTTATGTAGAAGTTGATTGGAACGGAGGGCGGCGACTCCTGCGGGAAAAGCGGAAAGCGTCCGCCCGTAGTGGAAATCAAATGCGTTACTTTATTTTATTGTAAAAGAAAAAAGACTGTAGGAAAACTCAAAAATCATTGAGTTTTCCTACAGTTGAAAGCCCTGCTTTCTTGCTTCAATACCTGAATGATATCTATTCACGCAAAAAAATTATTAAGTCTACATGACTTACTTTTTCCTCTTTTGCCCGATTAACAATGTGATTTGTGCCATCGTGAATGGTAATGAAGATTTTTTCCGATAGGCTACATATTTGGGTACCCAAAAATCTGCATATTTTAACTTGAAGTTTTTTAATCCTTTAAAATGATAAAAATGCTGTCCGTGTAGAAAGATTTGCGCAGCTATTTTTTCACTTAAAAAGGAATATCTAGACTGTCCGACATTGGATAAAGGCGACATCCCCATATTAAAGTCACGATAGCCCTCCGATTTTGCCCATTCAAATAATGATAGGAAAATGAAATCCATTGTTCCAGATGGTGATCCTGGCTTAAAACGCATCAGATCTACTGACACCCTTTCGCCTTGATCATACATAGGCATAATACTAGCAAAGCCGAACGTTCCTTGCGCGCCACGTAAAACAGCAATCTTGGAAGTGCTTAAATAGTGTTCATCAAAAAAACCAAGTGAAAAACCTTTCTCTGCCCTTCCCTGCAACCATTTTGTTGAAACCTCTTTCAATTCCTTCATGACTTCCTGAGAATAAGGAGGACTCATTATTTCTACTATATAATTTTCCCGTTCAAACTTATTTCTTATCGCTCGACTGCCCTTCATTTCTTTACCCGTGAACGTAAATTTCTCTAAATCTACAAAGGCTTCCTCGCCAAGCTTAAAGAAACTATATCCATACTCGTGTAATGCAGAGAAAATTTTATTGTTAATTTCATAAAAGACAGGTGTATAGCCATGACGATCAGCCAATTCCAAAAATTCCTGGATAGCAGATAAAAAATCAGATTCATTACCAACCGGATCTCCAAGAACGATAATCTTATCTGCATAAATTTGATAAGAGAATAAAACAGTTCCTTTTTCATTCCAATGTACAAATTTATCATGCAAAAAAATCAAATGTGAATACTCCGTTCCTCCATAGGACTTCAAATGATCTTTAATAGCTTCCTCCTGCTCTTTAGATAAAAGCTTTACCATTTTTTTAGGTGTCCGTATAAAATAACCTATATAAAAAATAACAATGGCGATCAGAATGCCGATGATCGCACTATTAAAGAGGTCCTGATAATCGGTTATCATATAGTCTTGTAGGGCACTAGGAAAATGAATTTTAGCCGAGGGTAAATTGACATAGCCAATTACCACATACATCGCTGTGATAACAGTTACTACAGCAAGGTCAATTATGACAATCCCCCACGTCAAAACATAACTTTCTCGATAAAACTGCTTTTTGGACACCATTAATAACACTGCGACAATGACTAAAAAAATCGCTTCCTCATAATCAAAACCCTTAAAAATTGAAAATAGCGCCGAACTACTTAGCACCACAATCGCGAGCTGGTATGCCCTTTTTACTTTGTATTTGATTCCCCTACATAATCCTAACAGTATAAAGCCAGCTGCCACGGTCAATTGATGGGATACATTCATAATGGGCGAGGATAAAAACTCCTGAGCAATTTTTAGACGACTTAGTACCCCAGGCAAAGCTGCAGATAGCAATAAAATAATGCCAGCTATAAACACCAATATGGTTAATAGCGTATGGCTGAGTTTCTGAAAAATAATAGTAGGTAAGTCATCCCAAGATTCATTCCAACGCATCCAATATTCTTTAATAAATAAGAGTACGGAAACTAAAAATGGTAGAACAAAATAGCCGACACGGTACAAAATTAATAGAAACAGCACCTTTTCATCAGCAATTCCTATACTTTGTGTTCCCCATAAAAAAACGAGATCAAAGGAGCCAACTCCGCCAGGTATCATACTGACTATTCCTGCACTAGAAGCAATTAAAAATATGGGAATTAATGCTGATAAACCAATTGGAATCTTCACGATAAGTGTTAAAGCCCAGATCACGAAAAATACAGCTAGCCACTCTGCTACTGAAGTGATCATTAATTGAAGAGATAGTTTTGGTTTTAAAGAACTTTCCTTTTTATAGCGAATCAGATACGTCGCCCAAAAAGCTAGTACATATAGGCTGACCAGTATAACAGCAATCGATAACCATCGCTCTTCTTTGAGCAACGGAAAATCCCAAAAGAATATATACATAACCCACGTTAACAAAGAAATTCCAGTTAAATAAAACAGTGTTACCGAAGCAATACTTTTTATCATGCCTTCTTTATCTTCTTTATATTTTGAATAAAAGTAATCACGTAAGAATATACCTACTAACCCGCCAAAGCCAATAAGATTTGAAAAAGTATTGACAATAAATGAATGATTAAGCAAATTACGTTTATTGATTTTAATACCTAATATATTTACTAAAATAACATCGTAAAATATCATTGGCGTAATCGCGACAAAGGTGATCAGAAAAATTAATAAAAGCTCCCATAGCTGCAGCTCATTCACTTCTTTTTGTAGTAAATGAACATCTATCCCACTCACTGTTTGTTGAATTTCATAAATAGCAATCGCCAAAAGTATTACTGGGAATAATATTTTCAAAAATTTCAACAGTGCCTCTTTTCGAACGTTAAACATATGCCTAACCTACTTCCCATAAGCTAACTTAAAAATTTTCTTTTACCTAAACCATTTTACTTTTTAAGGTAACGGACCATTTCCATATTGTAACGTATTCTTTGCTATATGTATTGTCAAAGTAAGGTACTACTATTCATACTAGTAAATAAACTATTGCTCAATGTTACGCTCCTAAATTGCCAACAACAAAAAAGGCCATTTTCATCCCTCTATATATTAGAGAAATAAAAATGACTATATGGGCTCTATTTTTTAGAGTCACATACATGTAAAGGGGATTACTTTTCCACCTATAAATCTAGAAAACTAATGATTAAATATAATAACGATGAATAGGACGTCCTACACTTCCATATTGGATATCTACTTTTAATAGATTTTGCTTTTCTAAAAAATCAAGATAGCGTCTAGCTGTAACACGTGCTGTACCTATATAAGTAGATACCTCCTCGGCAGATACTGCCCCTCCACTTGTTTGAATATAGGCAAGTACCTTATCTAAAGTAGCTCGATTAAACCCTTTTGGTAGCTCCGCTATAATCATTGCTTCCGCTCCTGTCGTTGTAACGACAACTTGCTCCGGAAGACGTTGCTGCATAAGATGGTCTACATCATGTTGGGTTAAATCCTGCATACCGCTTATTTTTTTCCTGTAGCTTTGATAATTTTTTAAAGTTTGCTCAATCCGCTCAAATGTAAAAGGCTTCATAATATAATCATATACACCTAAGTGTAAAATACGTTGCACAGTGGGCATATCATTCGCGGCAGTTACCGCGATCACATCGACAGGAAGATGCTCCTCTCTGATTTTCCCTAACGTAATAATGCCATCTTGCTCTGGCATAAAAATGTCCATAAAGACAAGCTCAGGGGTTAATTGTTTAATTTTTTGAATTCCCTCAATACCATTACTAGCATAGCCAACTAATGAAAAACCTTGGATTTGCTCAATAAATTGCCTGTTCACTTCACGTACCATTGGATCATCTTCAATTAATAAGACATTTATTACATCCATCTATACTTCTCCTAACTCAAATAAAATTAAGAAACTTGTTCCTTTCATAAATTCACTCACTACTTCAATATCTCCATTGCCTTTTCTTACAATTTCATAGACTAAATGCAAGCCAATGCCCCGATTTTCATTAGCCTTTGACGAAAATCCATTTTCAAACATACGATCCTGTACCTCTTTGGACATGCCAATTCCATTATCGGAAACTGCTATCGCTAAGACGCCATCATGCTCATCTACAGAGATGGCTACATACTTATCTTCCTTCGAAAGGACATTTAAAGCCTCAAAAGCATTTTCGATTAAATTGCCCAGTAACACAACAAAATCATGGTGATCTAATAGAGGAGGAAAGCGTTTAAAATGGCTTTTTCGATCAATCTCAACCTCGATACCAAGCTCTTTTCCATAGCTTACTTTACTTAATAGCAAACCTGAAATATTTTCATTATGAAAGCGTTCGTTTAAAAATTTCGTCAAGGATGCTTCAATTTCAGTAGTGACTGTAACATATTCAAGCGCTTGCTTTGTATGTCCCAATTGTAATAGCCCAGCAATTGTATGAATCTTATTTTTATGCTCATGGGTTTGCACACGTAATGCTTGAACAAAGGCCTTTACACCTGTTACTTCCTCCGCAAGCTTTTTCACAGTTGTTAAATCCTTAAACATAGCAACTGCACCGACTAACTCGCCATTCACAATAATGGGTACACGATTACTTAAGATACTATGATGATTAATGTACAGCTCTTGATTATAAACAGGTGTTGCTGTTTCAACAATTTCAGGCAAACGGGTATCGGGCAAAACATCATAAATTTTTTGTCCAATACAGTCCTCTATTTTCCTAGTAACGCCTAAAATAACAGCCGCTTTCTCATTAAAAATCGTTATATTCATTTCCTTATCAACGGCTATTATTCCTTCATGCATAGCATTAAACGTTTCTGTTCTTTCCACATACATTTTTGCAATTTCATGAGGTTCAAGTCCAAACATTTGTTTTTTTATATGCCTTCCAAGTGTATATGCACCAAAAATACTGAAAATCAGCGAGATAACAATGGTAATCATAATTTCTCGCTCATAGCTTTGTAGCATTTCTAGCAAAGTTGGTAATGAATAGCCTACTACTACAATCCCCACTTGTTCCCTTTTGTCATTTATAATGGGCACAAAAGCGCGTATCATAACACCCGATTCTCCACGTGCCTTTGATACATAATAATGCTCACTAAATGCTGCATTTAAATCCTGCGACTCACTACGCTCTCCTAATTCCTTACTTACTGGATGTGATAATTTAATACGTTCCATATTCATCACAACAATATACTCTGCTTTATTAATCACCCTAATGCCATCTACTATTTTATTAATATTTTTCGCGGATTCTTTTATATTGTCATTGTTCAAATGAACACTTAACTCTGGTACATTCGATACGGTTCGTGCTACAAGCATTGCTCGCTGACCATAATCTTTTTCCTGTTCAGATAATAGGTTACCGAGTACAAAAATACCACCTAGTAAAAAAGAGAGTGCAATGATTAAAAATGTCACTAACAGTATTTTGCCGTTCACAGGCATTTTCATCATTCAATAGTTCCTTCCTTTCAAATTCGCATTCTCATTAGTAGTGACACACTTTTTATGATATGGTTTTAAGATTATCTGCAAAAAATTCTTTTGACAACACTTTAGTCTATATAAGTAGCAGAAAATATTGAATTTAATGAACAATATTATTATTTGATTATTTATAATGAACTTTATTATTACTTTATGCTTTTGTATTATAACAATAATATATTAACTATAGCGTACCATAACAGAGATAGTTATTGATTTTACTATATTTATATGTGGATATAAGGAAATGTACTTAATGAACGTTATGTTTCTTATTTTCTAAATCTCTTTTTTTATGAAGTATTCGCTATGATGATTCTAGTGAAAGCGATATCAAAGAGAAAATTTAGAAAAGAGGTAGCAAAAAATGAAGTTACTGAAAAATTTGACTGTTCAGGTTATAGTAGCTATCATCCTTGGGATTATTGTCGGAGCCATTTTCCCCGAGTTTGGTGCTAGTTTAAAAATCTTAGCAGATCTATTCATTAAATTAATTAAAATGTTAATTGCTCCAATTATCTTCCTAACAGTCGTTATTGGAATTGGCAGTATGGGAGATATGAAAAAGGTCGGGAAAATCGGAGGTAAAGCATTACTTTACTTCGAAATCGTTTCTACAATTGCCTTAGCAATCGGCATTGCTGTTGCTTTAATTGTAAGTCCTGGTACAGGTTTAGATACATCAGGTGCATCTGATGCTGATATTTCGAAATATACAACTGCTGCAGCTGAATCTGAGCAGGGCTTAGGTGCATTTATCTCTAGTATTATTCCCGAAAATGTAGTTGGCGCATTAGCAACTGGTCAACTATTGCCTGTTCTATTTTCTGCTATTTTATTTGGCTTAGCAGCTGCCTCAATCGGTGCACCTGCAAAACCAGTCATCACATTCTTTGAGCAAGTAGCAGAAATTTTCTTCAAGATTGTCAGTATGGTTATGAAAATATCACCAATCGGAGCTTTTGGTGCAATGGCCTATACAATTGGGAATTTTGGATTAAAATCTTTAGGTAATCTAGGTCTATTAATGGCTGCCGTATATATTACAATGTTTTTATTTGTTGTCTTTATTTTAGGCGGCATTGCAAAGTTCTTTGGATTTAATATCTTTAAATTTATTGCTTACATTAAAGATGAGATTTTCTTAGTAATTGGGACTTCCTCTTCTGAATCTGCTCTACCATCTATGATGCGAAAGCTTGAGAATTATGGCTGCTCGAAGCAGGTTGTAGGTTTAGTCGTTCCTACTGGGTACTCCTTCAATCTAGATGGGACTTCCATTTATCTATCAATGGCTGCCTTATTTATTGCACAAGCATATGGGATGGACCTAACTTGGATTCAAATCATTACACTACTTGGAATTTTAATGATTACTTCTAAAGGTGCAGCGGGTGTAACTGGGTCAGGATTTATTACATTAGCAGCAACTTTAGCTGCCTTCCCAATGATACCAGTGGAGGGAATAGCACTTTTAATTGGTGTCGATCGTTTTATGTCTGAGGCTCGTGCTGTTACAAATTTAATTGGTAATGGCGTAGCATGTGTTGTAGTATCAAAATCCGAAAAAGAATTTGATGTAACAATGGAAGAACGTGCCCTTCAAGGGAAGGCCACTATAGTATCCTAAGAAAAAGGGCAGTGAAACAGTCATGGCTGTTTCACTGCCCTTCTTATGTTTTTTATCCAAGGGTAGACTATGAATAACACTTATGTTTAAACTCTAGTAAAATGGTGAAAGTGTATAGTAAGAGGTGATCATAAATGACTAATAAAAAACAATCAAAAACTCGCTATACAAACAATCCCGATGTGTTGGATACAGGGAAGGAAAGTATTTTTGATAAACATGAGGATATGAAAACTGTTGATCCTATACCTGTCGAAGAACTAAATGAAAAAGTCAAAGATGAACAGCATAAAACGAAAACAAAGGACTCCTCTGCAACCGATAAGCGCTATCCGTAAAGAGAAATTTTGCCTAGAAGATGTGTCCACAGATGATAAATATCCCCTCATCTGCCTGTTAGAAAAAGTTGACCCCATTCATTCTGAGGTCAGCTTTTTTGTATACTCTAATGTTAAGGGAGGAAAACATATGCAATATACTATACCCATTTTGAAAACGGAAAGGCTACTTTTAAGACCTATTACCCAGCAGGATGTAGAGGCTATGTTCGTTTATACTTCTCGAGAAAACGTAGCCCGTTATGTTACATGGCATGCCCATACAAGTATAGAGGACACTAAAGCTTTTATGATGCTCATATTAAGTGGGTACGAACAAGAAAATCATTTACTTTGGGGTATTGAATATTCTGGGACTCTAATCGGAACCATCGACTTTGTAACGATTAATCACACACATAAATTGGGGGAAATCGGTTATGTTCTTTCGGAAGATTATTGGAATAAAGGATTAACAACGGAGGCCACAAAAAAGCTGATTGACTTTGGATTTAAAGAATTGAAACTCGTACGTATTCAAGCGAGATGCTTGGAAGAAAACATTGGTTCTCAAAAAGTGATGGAGAAATCCGGAATGCAGTTTGAAGGGCTGCTACGCAAAAGTATGTTCATTAAAGGACAATATAAAAATGTCAAAATGTACGCTATAACTGATGATGATGTAAGGAATCCATCATAAATAAAGCCTTGCCAAATTAGCAAGGCTTTGTACTTATAACCATTGTTCGATACAGTATATCTTTTTAGCTGTAGCATCTAGCCTCACTCGTTTACCGATTGCTATCGGATGCATAGGCTGTGTGTGACAAATATCCACTTCCGCCAAAATAGGTATGTTTATACCGTCCAATTGTTCTAGTAAAATATCAGATGGTTGGCGTCCGGTTCCTAGATCATCGTAACATTCATGCTTACCCAAAATAATTCCACTTATTTTGTCAAAAATTCCGTGCAATTTGAGCATCGCAAAATTCTTTTCCACGATCGCTGCATTTTTCATACAATCTTCCATTAATAAAATGTCACCTTCAGCAATGACAGGGAAATAAGGTGTCCCAATAAAACCATACATGGCATTTACATTCCCCCCCATTAGTCTTCCCTCTACAACTCCCTCTCGAACGGTTTTCCATTCATTCTTGATTACCTTTTTCTCTACTGTTTTCTCTAGCCAATTGACTGGCTCATCTGACCAATAAGGAGGCTTCTGTATTTCATAAGGGAGTGTTTGAGGCTGCAAGAAATACTCCTCAAAAAATTTGTATGTATCGTTGACTAATGGTTCAAACTCACCAAAGGATGGCACGAGCGCTGGACCATAAAATGTTGAAATACCAGTCTTCGCATAAAGTGCCAGTAGAATGGCTGTTGCATCAGAGTAACCTATAATCATTTTTGGGTTTCGTTGGAAAGCCTCATAATCAATATAAGGAAGCATACTATTGGAATTGGTACCTCCAATCGTAGACATAATAATATCCACACTAGGATTGCGGAGTAATTCATTTAATTCCTCTGCTCGTTTTTTTGGTGAGCCTGAGCGATAATAATCAGATTTGCCAGTAAGAGAACCTTCTACAATATGAAAATTTTTCTCTTCTAGAAATGCTTTTGCACGCTCAAAACGTTTCGACGCAGAAACCGTCGCTGGAGAGGAAGGTGAAAAAATACCGATAGTCGTCATCTTTTACTCCATTTCTTAGATAAGTTTTGACATGTAATATTCATTGATATATTGTCCATCCACATACAAGGAATCCCGTTTCGTTCCCTCTATCTCAAAGCCCATTTTCTTATATAAAGCAACTCCAGCCTCATTATTTTCCATAACCGTTAACTCGAGACGATGGATACCATTCTCTTTAGCCCATTGTTCTACATGATTAAATAAGGCTGATCCAATTTTTCTGCCCCTATAATGACTATGGATGCCAATGACAAGATAAGCACGATGAGCAATTCTTGTTGCTTCATTCCCTTGTGCAATTAAATAAGCCACCACCTTGTCATCTATTTCTGCTACGAATAATGCTGAATGACGGCTATGATAAAGCTTTTCTAAATAATTTGCAAATGTCTCGGGCTCCATTTTTCGCTCGCCAGGACCAAATAACATCAGATTGGATGCCTCCGCATTTGTCATAACTGCTATAATTTGAATACTATCATTTCTTGTTGCTTCTCGTATTCGCATGTAAAGTACCTCACTTCCTATTTGTTGTCTTTATCCATTAGAAAAGATTATCTAAAACCCCCAATCTCTGCTTTTAAAGCTTTAGCATGTTTGACCTGACCATAATCTTCTTCCCTTTTAATAGCATTGGATTTTAGCAACTAGTTTTTCATTGTTAAAATGAAGCGTCTCTGCATCATTCAGCGTATATGCCTGCAATGTTGCATTATTTTTTTGCCAGCTATTAAATAGCCTGCTTCGTTCAGGATCATCATAATGTGGACAAAAAGTTCCTGATAATATCCCTAGTCCGTTGTATTCCTCATAATGATTGTGTTGATTTTCACTAAAGCATTTGTCAAACCAACACATTGCCCCAGCACTCATGCCAGCTAAAATAACGCCGCTTTTATAAGCTTCCTTCAATAGCTCCCCGAATTGATAGGCATGCCATTTATCTAAAAGATGCTTGGTATTTCCTCCGCCTACATAAATAATATCCTGTGCCAATATTTTTTCTCGAATTTGTATGTCATTCATGTCCTCTTGCAAAATATGAGTAGCATCACAATGTGTAAAAGCTGAATAAAATTTATCGATATACCCCTGTGCATCATTACTTGCTGTTGGAATAAAACAAATTTTGATGCGTTCAGCTGTCTTAATTAGACTCAAAATATAATGGTCAACAAATGAAGGGATTTGCTGAGAGAATCCTCCGCCTGATATGGCAACAATTTGTCTAGTGACAGCACTCGTTTTTTTTAATTTATAGACCGCTTGCTCTCGACCAAATCTTTCAAGTACCTGTACTTTTTTCATCCCTAGCTTTTCGAGTAGTCGACAAGATGCACGATTAGCAGTTTGTGTCTCTGCCACGATAGAGGAGATATTTAAATACGTCAAACCTTCCTCAATCACTTGCGTTAGAACTTCAAATGCTAACCCCCGCCCCCAATACTCGGGTAAAAATTGATAGGAAAGTTCATACATCTCATGCTCATGATACTCATCGATGGATACAAGGCCTATAAATTCCCCTGTTTTCTTTAATGAGATATAAAAATATGTATTAGGAAATGGTGCCTCTAGCATGCCTCTAAAGGAAGCTTCGATATAGTTTTTTTGTGGAATTCCTCCAAGATACTCTCTGACGCTTTCATTTGTGTAGAGCCCTTGAATATCCATGAAATGTTTTGATTGTATACGTTCGATCACACATCGATTAGACATAAACCTCATGTATTTTACCCCCTTCTTTATGTCACAGTTTAATCGAACTGCCATACTGAAATCAAACATTTTTTCCAAATATTACTTTTCTATAAACTAAAAAATAGTGACCAGCCATACGTGCTGTGTCACTACCTTCATTAATGTTGATATTGCTCAAGTAAACGTTGAGTATTGGTTGATTGTTCTAAAACTTTTTTCTCTTGAGCCCAATAAATCATATATTGATCGTCACCGATTGGAAAAACCATTTGTTGCAATTCTTCGCTTAGCTCAGAGCTAATCGCTACCTTTAAAATGTCCACTTCATAAAGCGGTTTGTCCTTTATTTTATAAACAATATGATAGGCGGGCTCTTCTTCAAAAATTGCTCGTTCTTTTTTAGAAAGCTTCTTTACATGACTTAAAGGGTATTTTTCAATAAAGTTCTTCGCCTCGCCGTCAGACCCTCGAAATACCGTTTGTTCCCCTTGGAATAATTCGATTGAATCAATTTTTGTAGCTTCATTTAAAATAAGAGAAATCGCTTCCTGCTCATTTTTTTCACGAGATTGCATAACAAAAATTCCGATCAGTAAAATAGCCGCAAATATAATTAGTCTCCATCTTCGTTTTGTCATTGCCAATTACCCATTCAATGCCTTTTTTACAAAACGATTTATATCAACATCAGCACCAATTACAAGCATAATATCTCCCAATAAAATCTTATCACTTGCTTGAGGTGATACGATAATATCAGCACCACGCTTAATCCCTACGATGTTAATCCCATATTTAGCTCGAATATCTAAATCCATAATCGAATATCCGGCAATAGCATCATTCGCCTTTAATTCCATAATAGAGTGTTCATCTGAAAGCTCTAAATAATCTAGTACTGTATTCGATAGCATATTATTGGCAATACGAATACCCATATCTCTTTCAGGATGGACTACAAAGTCGGCACCAATTTTCCGCAATACCTTCTCATGGTAATCATTTTGAGCCTTTACTGTAATTTGCTCAACACCAATTTCTTTTAAAATAATGGTTGTTAAAATACTTGCTTGAATATCTTCACCAATTGCTACAATCACATGTTCAAAATTACGAATACCTAATGAATTTAGAACCGATTCATCTGTTGAATCTGCAATGACGGCTTGTGTAGCAATAGAAGCAAATTCGTCTACACGCTCTGAAGAATGGTCGATTGCCATCACTTGAGCACCCTGACTCATTAATTCACGAACTATACTCCCCCCAAAACGTCCAAGCCCAATGACCGCAAACTCTTTTTTCATCATAAAAAATCCCTCCGAAAACTACTATACCATCATTGTAGCGTATTCTTTGCGATATGTATTGTCAAAACAAGACGCGGTTCGTCATTGTTGGACAACGCTTCAAACATAAAAAAAGACGAGGACCTAAATCCCCGTCATCACTAACTATGATTATTCAGCGTTACGCATTTCGTCTAGTACGCGATTTACACGTTTTTCTAACATTTTCATACCGCTACCACCAGCTTGCATATGGCGCAGCTGACCATCTTTATCGAACACAAAATAAGCAGGTACATATTGATTTTCAAAAGCATCTGTTAACTTCATTTCGCTATCCACAAAGATTGGTTGCGCAATGTCATGCTCAGCCGCTACTGCCTTAATCGTCTCTAAATCAGTATCTGCTTCAGAACGTGGCATATGTACTGCTACAACATTTAGCTCATCTTTATATTGATCACGGAAATTATTAACATCTGGCATAGCTTCTTTACATAAATGACAGCTCACTGACCAGAAATGGATTAATGTTGGTTTTTTGCCTACTAGTTCTGCTTTTGTTACTTCACCATTTAACCAAGTTGTTGCGCCAACTAGCTCTGGCATTTGTTCACGAAGTTTCATGAAAAATCCTCCTCTATTAAATCGTTGTTCTTTAGATACATTAAATGTTGGGTAAAACTCCTCCCAAAAAATATTGCCATCTAAGATAAAGTAAATTAGCACTCGCCACTTCACTTAAAAGTCCCCACAAGCATGTCGTGGGGACTCTTTATTTGTTACATCATGACGCAACTCTATTTTATTATAGAGTTGCTTGACCTGGACGCCAGTTTGCTGGGCAAAGACCGCCAGTTTGTAATGCTTGAAGTACACGTAACGTTTCATCAACATCACGGCCGATGTTATTATCGAATACTGTTTGGTATTTTAATTCACCTTCTGGATTAATGATGAATAAGCCACGTAGCGCGATACCTTCTTCTTCAATTAACACACCGTAATCTTTAGAAACTTGGTGGTTTGTATCCGCAGCTAATGGATATTTTAATTCACCAAGACCATTTTGAGTGCGGTCTGTATTAATCCACGCTAAGTGAGTGTGGATTGTATCAGTAGAAACACCGATTACTTCAGCATCTAAGTCTTCGAACTCGTCATAACGATCGCTCATTGCAGTGATTTCTGTTGGACATACAAATGTGAAGTCCATTGGATAGAAGAAAAGTACTGTCCATTTATCTTGTGCTTTAATATCTTCTAATGATACTTTACCAAATGATTTGTCTGAAAGTACTGCTTCCATTGTAAAGTCAGGTGCTTGTTTACCTACCATGCGTTCTGCCATAATAAATCCCTCCGAATAAATATGTAGTTTATATATTCTATTCCATTCGCACAAGCGAACTCGTCTTCTACGATAGCAGAGTAAACGTAGTTTTTCAAACAAGTAAGCTCCGCCCCATTACCCGATTGTAGTGAGTCGACAAAAAATCGTCAAATCCAAAATTGGGATTTCTGCTACATCCTATTTATTAGCTATTTTTGACAACTATATTCTCCTTTATACAATTTTTTTCTCCACTACATTTATGACTCCTTTTTTAACATTTTACAGCGATTTTTTTCATAAAAAACGATTGCAAATTTTTATTTATTATGTATAATTGTAATGGTTTTAGTAAACTAAAAGTTTCGTTAAAGTAAACTTCATATTTCAAAAGTTTATCATTGCTAAACTTCTTCTAGGAGGGAAAAGATGCAAATAGGAGCAAAAATTAAAGCGCTTCGTTTAAAAAAAGGTCTTACCCAAGAGGAACTTGGAGAACGTACAGATTTAAGTAAGGGCTATATTTCCCAATTAGAACGTGATTTGAATTCACCTTCTATTGAAACACTTTTTTCTATATTAGAAGTGTTAGGGTCGACACCTAAGGAATTTTTTGATGATGGAACACCTGAACAAAAGGTTGTTTATACAGAAGAAGATCAGTCCATCTTTACGGATGAAGAAAAAAAATACGAAATTCAATGGCTCATCCCTACATCCAACGAAAAAGAAATGGAGCCTATTTTCTTAACATTTGAAGCCAATGGCGAATTCAAGCAATTTGAGCCATCACTCTCGGAAACATTTATTTATGTAGTGAAAGGGCGTATTCGTCTCGTTTTAGGGAATGAACAATATATCGCTAGTGAAGGCAATGCTCTTTATTTTGACGCGACAGACCATCATCAAATTTTTAATGCACATGCTGCTGAAACGAAAATTTTACTCGTTGCAACGGATTCATATTTATAGCTTAAGGAGGCGCATCAATGACAATGAATTCCATTATCCGTTTTGAAAATGTATCCAAGTCTTATAGTGACGGAACAGTTGTCTTAAAGAATATTAACTTGGAGCTTGAAAAGGGCAAATTTTATACTCTCCTTGGCCCATCTGGTTGTGGGAAAACAACCATTTTACGAATTATTGCTGGTTTCACAGAGCCTACAACAGGGGATGTGTTTTTCCATGATAAAAAAATAAATTCTGTTCCTGCCAATGAACGTCAGGTGAATACTGTTTTTCAAGATTATGCGCTGTTCCCTCATTTAAATGTATTTGAAAACGTCGCATTCGGACTACGTATTAAGAAGTTACCTGAAAAGGAAATTAAAGAACGTGTTGCGGAGGCTTTAAAATTTGTCAATTTAGCAGGCTATGGCAATCGTGAAATCTCCGAAATGTCTGGTGGTCAGCGTCAGCGTGTAGCGATTGCACGTGCTATCGTTAACGACCCTGAAGTAATTTTACTGGATGAACCACTTTCAGCATTAGACTTGAAATTACGTACAGAAATGCAATACGAATTACGTGAATTACAGCAACGTCTTGGCAAAACCTTTGTTTTCGTTACGCATGATCAGGAAGAAGCACTCGCTATGAGTGATGAAATTTTTGTTTTAAGTGAAGGACAAATTCAACAATCTGGTACACCAGTAGATATTTATGATGAACCTATTAATCGCTTCGTAGCAGATTTCATCGGTGAATCCAATATAGTGCCTGGTGTCATGATAGAAGATTTCAAGGTTGAATTTGCGGGTAAGATTTTCGAATGTGTTGACCAAGGTATGAAACCAAATGAGAAAATTGATATCGTTATACGCCCTGAGGATTTAGAAATGACGACTATTGATAAGGGGAAACTTGTTGTTAAAGTAGATACACAATTATTCCGTGGCGTCCATTATGAGCTATCTACGTATGATAAAGATGGCAATGAATGGCTAGTCCATTCGTTGAAAAAAGCTGAAGTAGGGACAGAAATTGGCTTAGACTTTGATCCAGAGGCGATTCATGTAATGCGCTTAAATGAAACAGAGGAAGAGTTCGATAAACGATTAGAATCGTACGGAGACGACGAAGATGCAAGCTAAGACAGCAAAATCAGCGTTATTTCCATATGTTTTATGGATTGCCCTTTTTGTTATCGCGCCGATTGCACTCGTTGTTTATTATTCCCTACTCGATTTACATGGCAATTTCACGCTCGATAATTATAAAGCGTTCTTCACTTCTGTTTACTTAAAAATGACATTAAGCTCGTTCTGGTATGCATTTTTAATTACATTCTTTACATTATTAATTTCATATCCAACTGCTTACTTTTTAACAAAAACGAAACACAAGCAGCTTTGGTTATTGCTTATTATTATTCCTTCATGGATTAATTTATTGTTAAAAACATATGCCTTTATCGGTATCTTTGGTTTATACGGGCCGATCAATGCATTTATCGAAGTGTTTGGCTTTGATCCAAAGCAAATGCTCTTTACAGATATTAGCTTTGTTTTTGTATCCGTGTATATTTTTATTCCGTTTATGATTTTACCGATCTTTAACTCTTTAGATCGTTTAAATCCAACACTTATTTATGCGTCTCGTGATTTAGGCGCATCTGCTTTTACAACATTCCGTCGCGTTGTTTTGCCATTGACAATGGATGGCGTTAAATCAGGTATTCAGGTTGTCTTTATCCCTGCTCTATCACTTTTCATGATTACTCGCTTAATTGCAGGAAATCGTGTTATCACCCTTGGTACAGCGATTGAGCAGCAATTCCTTGTGACACAAAATTGGGGAATGGGTTCAACTATTGCCGTGTTCTTAATTTTATTTATGGTAATCATTATGCTTATTACGGGACAAAAAGATAAAGGAGGTCGCGTACGATGAACAAACTTTCTGCATCAGCCAAAGTCTATTTAACGATTGTTTTTATCGTTCTGTATGCACCCATTCTCTATTTAATCTTTTACTCGTTCAATAGTGGTGGCTCCATGAATAACTTTGAGTCCTTTACTTTAGAGCATTATCAGGCTGTTTTTGAAGATTCAAGGCTACTTGTTATTTTAATTAATACCGTTATCGTAGCATTACTTTCAGCTCTAATTTCTACTATTATTGGAACGTTAGGAGCAATCGGTATTGTAACAGTCAAGGATTCAAAAATGCGTAATACATTATTGTCCTTAAACAATGTTTTAATTGTCAGTCCAGATGTCATCATTGGTGCAAGCTTTTTAATCTTATTTACAATGGTGGGCATTAAATTAGGCTTTGCTTCAGTATTATTAGCACACGTAGCGTTTAGTGTACCCATTGTAGTGTTAATGGTTTTACCTAAATTGTTAGAAATGAATAAATCACTAATTGATGCAGCATTAGATTTAGGAGCAACCAAAAAGGATATTATGATGCGTGTCATTTTACCTTATATTCAGCCAGGTATTTTTGCAGGTTTCTTCCTAGCTCTAACGTATTCATTAGATGATTTTGCAGTGACATTTTTCGTAACCGGCAATGGCTTCAGTACATTATCGGTAGAAATCTACTCGATGGCTCGCGCGGGAATATCTCTAACAGTTAACGCTATTTCCGGTTTAGTATTCTTTGTAACAGTTATCGTTGTGGTTGGCTATTACTTCATTACAAGTCGCACAAGCAAAAGAACGGAGGGACAACAATGAAGTCATTAATTCAAGCGACCATCGCTATACTTGTTGTTTCTGCCCTTTTATTTTATGCTGCTGACGCCTTAAGTGCGGGTGGAGGAAAAAGTGGAAAAGACACTTTAACCATCTTTAACTGGGGAGAGTATATTGATCCTGATCTATTGAAAGAGTTTGAAAAAGAAACAGGTATTCATGTCATTTATGAAACATTTGATTCCAATGAAGCTATGATGACTAAAATACAGCAAGGTGGTACAGCGTATGATATTGCTGTCCCTTCTGAGTATATGATTGAAAAAATGAAGGAAGATAATTTATTGATTCCTTTAGACAAA
The DNA here is from genome assembly GCF_058795135.1 of Lysinibacillus sp. GW823-FHT06C08. NCBI lineage: Bacteria > Bacillati > Bacillota > Bacilli > Caryophanales > Bacillaceae > Lysinibacillus > Lysinibacillus sp. GW823-FHT06C08. The sequence continues at coordinate 584,150 of NZ_JBXAHN010000001.1, read as the reverse complement.
GCAAAAATCCCGAATTTTAAAAATATCGATCCGTACTTTTTAGATTTACCATTCGATGATAACAATCAATTTTCAGTTCCTTACTTCTGGGGAACAGTAGGAATTGTATATAATCCAAAGCTAGTTGGGAACTTAGATTTCTCCTCCTGGGACGATTTATGGGATCCTTCATTAAAAAGAAAAGTATTTTTAGTAGACGGTGCCCGCGAAGTGATTGGGATGGGTTTAAATAGTCTTGGACACTCCTTGAATTCATTGGATAACGATGAATTGCGTGAAGCAACTGACAAGCTGATTACACTTGCGCCAAACGTAAAAGCGATCATTGGGGATGAAATTACACCATTAATGATCAATAATGAAGCATCAGTGGCCCTCACTTGGTCTGGTCAGGCAGCGGACATGATGTCTGAAAATGAAGAGTTGGACTTTGCTGTTCCTGAAGAGGGCTCCAATTTATGGTTCGATAATATGGTTATACCAAAAACCTCAAAAAATATTGATGGTGCACATGCCTTTATCAATTTTATGCTAAGTGCTGAATCTGGTGCTCAAAATGCCGATTATGTTGGCTATTCGACGCCTAATATCGCTGCGATGGACTTAATGGACCCTGAAGTAGTTGCTGATGAACGCTATTACCCTTCTGAAGAGCAACGTGATACATTAGAGGTCTATAAAAACTTAGGCCCAGATTACTTAGGTAAATATAATGAGCTGTTTTTAGAATTTAAAATGAGTATTCGATAATTTATAAGAGCGAATTGGTCTAGAAACCAATTCGCCCTTTTTATGTAAGCATTCAGTTGTATTACTATATTTAGAAAGCAATTCTACTAGTAGCCTGTAGTAGTTCATCTTCGCAGCCCCCTCTCCTATAATCCCTTTGGTCTATGTTTAAGCTAACAATCATTTTCACCTCTAGATCAAAGAAAAGACCATAGATACTACGTGCCAATACATATGCCCATCATAGCTTCATCTTAAACAATATTATTCACTTTTATCACGCTATTTCATTTCAACAAAATTACTTCTAGCAAAAAGTTCATACGCTCTCCTAACTATTCATGTTTATTAATCAATTAGATACTATTACATTGTGAAGTTTTCTGAGAAAAAAACTTTTCTGGAAAACCATTCTAACGATTGGATCAGTTACAGCAATCTCAACTATTAGCCAGCCATAATTCTTTATGATAGACTGTACTATATTTGATTACATAAAGGGGGTTTTTCGATGACCCAGCAGAAGTCCAATAAGGCGGCTTTGTATATATTAATGTTTAATATGTTTATCGCAATGGGGAGTATTGGAATTATTATTCCTGTAATGCCGGAATATTTAAGAATATTTGGAGCAGCAGGACAAGTTCTAGGCATGCTTATTGCAACGTTCGCCTTGGCACAATTTGTATTTTCTCCAATTGCTGGGAATCTTTCTGACCTGTATGGGCGGAAAAATTTAATTATTTTCGGTCTTATACTAACAGGACTTGCACAAATCGGTTTTGGCCTTTCTACAGATGTTTGGATGCTCTTTTTGGCACGCTTTTTAGGTGGCCTTGGCTCTGCATTTGTTGCACCTCCTATTATGGCTTTTGTAGCAGACGTGACAACTTATGAAGAACGCGGAAAAGGAATGAGTATGTTAGGAGCTGCAATGTCGTTCGGCTTTATGATTGGCCCTGGAATTGGTGGTTTCCTCGCAAAGGTTAGCTTACATTTTCCATTTTTCATGGCGGGAGCTGCCGCCATTTTAGCGTCTATTTTATCGTACTTTTTATTACCATCTACAAAGCCAAATACTGCGCAAAATAGACAAAAGCAAGATAATCTGGTGAAACAGATGGCTCGCTCTGTACATATGCCTTATTTTGTTATGTTAATTATTATGATGGTATTCTCATTTGGGATTGCTAACTTCCAAACAACCTTATCACTATTTGTGACAGAAAAATTTAATTACTCACCTGGCGATATTGCTACCATTCTAGTGGTTGGTGGAGCATTTGGGGTAATTGTACAGATGTTTATCATAACGCCACTCTTTAAACGCTTTGGTGAAATGAAAGTAGTTTTGGTCAATTTATTTATTGCCTCCATTGCTATTTTCTTAATATTATTTGTTTCAGGTTTTGCACTAATATTAGTTGTAGCAACCATCTTCTCTACGGCAACAACATTAATTCGTCCAGCTGTTAATACACTCATCTCAAAACTTGCTGAAACAGAGCAAGGGTTTGCAGCCGGCTTGAACAATGCCTATATGAGTCTTGGAAATATGATTGGACCCGCTTTAGCTGGTTTCTTATTTGACTGGAATATGAATAGTCCTTATATTTTTGGTGCCATTATCTTATTAGCCTGCTTCTTCCTTGCCCTGATTTGGACATTGAAAAAGGCACCACAGCTTATGCATCCAGATTCACACTAATCATCAAAGCTTATTGACTATTGATTGAAGTATGTTACACTTCTAAAAAATACTTACCACTAGGGGAGTCTTTTAAAGGCTGAGACGTATATGGTTATATACGGACCCTTCGAACCTGATCTAGTTCATGCTAGCGGAGGGAAGTGGCGCTTCTTGCTATTTTCAGTGTATAAGCAAGGCCGCTTCCTGTCGTTTGAAGGAAGCGGCTTTTTTCATTTTCCTAGTGGCTAAAACGAAAAGGAGCGCACCTATCATGTCTATTCGAAAATTAACAATTATGGCTTTATTAGTAGCGATTGCCGTTGCAGGCTCTACGTTCATCTCCATTCCAACTGGGATTGCTCGTGCCTACCCTGTGCAGCACGCTATTAACGTAATAGGAGCCATTATACTTGGACCCGTACCTACAGTTGTAGTTGCCTTTGTTACGGCTATCATTCGTATCCTTACAGGAACAGGCTCACTGTTAGCCATTCCTGGTAGTATTATTGGAGCATTATGCGCAGGTCTTGCCTATAAATATAGCAGTAAAATGTGGCTAGCTGGTATGGGTGAAGTGATCGGCACTGGTCTTCTCGCATCGCTTGTAGCAGTGCCCTATGCAAAGTTACTTATGGGGACATCCGTAGCGGCCTTATTTTTCATGCCTGCCTTTTTAATATCAAGTTCAATTGGAGCAATCTTAGGTATTGTAGTAGCTAGCAGTTTGCGTAAAACCGTGCTAGTAAAATATTTTAATTCCCGCTCTTTTTATTAAATAACGTTGTTGATATAACTTAGAGGATTTGTCTCCATGCATATACAAAAAGCAGTGCGAAATAATTCGCACTGCTTTCATCTAACTAAATTATTGGCGTTTTTTCATACCCTTTAATAATTGTGCCACGTTCGTGTTTTCTGCCTGTACGGGGTGATTCTCTACAATTTGCTCCTTTTTCTTCGGCTTCGTTAGGAAATTCCAGCCAAAGCGTCTTATTGTAATATCAATAAAGAATAAGAGCATACCTGCAAGGAGAAGCCATGTCGCAATGTTTTGACGATCCGCCCCTTGCTTTGTAAAGTCACGGAACACTTCTTGTGGTTCTTTTAAAATAGCACCACCAGTTTGTTCGGTTAATTCTTCTATTAATTTATCATTAGCAGGAAGAAGTTCATACTCAGCACTATAGGGAACACTTAATCCAGCCTGATAAATCGTTTCCTTTTCATCAGCGATACGGAAGAAGATTAATCCCGGGTCAGCTTGTACTACAGCACGCACCTGAGAGGCTGATATAGTTTCAAGCTGTGTGTCTAACTCTTCACCAGCTTCATTAACCGCAACAATATCTAAAAAGGCTGCTTCATTTGTAGGATCTGTAATCATAAAGGACCCATCTGATTCTATTCTTACATCATAGGCAACATCATTATAACTTGGGAGCATTTGTGAAATAAGCGTTTGCCAAAATGTGCCCCAGTTTTGCCATCTTGCCCAGTCGCCCGACCACTTTCCTGTTGAATCAGAAGTGAATGCGAATGTTTTGCCAAGACCGTATTGCCATTGTGCTAACACCGGATCTTCTTTTTCGCTTTCAGCCACGACGGTAGCACCCTGCTTTGCGGTTGTTCCGATATAAGCATTCATTTGTGGAACGCCATTGGCAAATAGCGTATTCCATCCCCCTGCATGATAGAGTATTGGATAAAATGGGTTATCCTCAATGTACGTACGGGAAATCATAGCTGTTTCACGAGATAAAATGGAAGGAATAGTTTGCTCATCGATAACATTGTAGAAACGTCCGCTTCCCATCTCACTCAGAGCTTCCAATAAGTTAGCATCCGCATCTTGACCAATAGCCACTGTTGATAAAGTTATTCCAGTATCTTTTCCTTGTTCAATTAAATCTTCATAATTTCCTGGCTGTGATTGTCCATCCGTTAAAAGAATAATATGCTTACGTTGCAGTTTTATATCTGCTAGGTTTTCATATGCTTTTGCAAGTGAACCATAGATTTCTGTCCCGCCTCCTGGTGTAACAGATAAAATGGTATCCACTGCCTCTTCTTTATTGTTCAGAGGACCAGTCTCTATAATTTCCCATGGTCGATCATCAAATGCTATAAATCCTAATGTATCTTCATCACGTAGCATTTCAACTGAACGTGCTGCTGCTTCCTTTGCAAGCTCTAGCTTGGATCCTGACATACTACCAGAGCGATCTAGTACAATGACAAGTCCTAATGAAGGTAATTGTTCTTTCCCCTTAATTTCCATTTCAACAGGTAATAATGTTTCAATTGGCGTTTTAAAATAACCACCTAAACCAAAGCTATTTTCTCCACCAACCATTGCAAAACCAACACCAAAGTTTTTGACTGCTTGCTCTATCACACTCATTTTCGCCTCACCGACTAAATGTCCTGGTACATTATCGAAAATAATGGCATTATATTGCAAATAACTAGAGAGTTCATTTGGTAAGCTTTCAGGTGATTTTATATCATAGGCTATTGATTGCTGACCAAGTGCCGCCGCTATTGGTGAAGCTGTTTCATAGCCATTCACAATGAGTAAATGTGGTTCGCTTTGTACCATTGTGACACTTGTTAATTTATTGTTTTCAAATATTGCGTCTTGTCCTACTTGAACAACGGCTTCATATTTCACCAGCCCTTCACCAGTCGCTGCATGTTTATAGGTAAACATATTCGTTCCTTCGGCTAGCTCGACTGCCTCACGATGAATCAGTTCATCATTTTCATATAATAATAGCTCGCCTTGTCCAGCTGTTGTTGCATGCACTTCTGTTACCAGTTGTTGTTGCTCACCCACATAGGCAACTTGTGGGGACACAAAGCTTATTAATGAAACATCATTCACAACAGGCTGACTAAAGGGCACAACATCCACACTAATATTGGAGCCTTTAAACTTCGTGGCGAAATCTAAAGCATTGCCCTTTGTCTCATTGCCGTCCGTTAAGAGCACAAAGCGTGTTGCTTTTTTCGGATCTATAATACCTGTGGCAAGTTGCAGGCTTTGTTCTATATTCGTTTGATCAGTAGCCTTTATTTCCGTAAACTTTGGTACTTCCTTTAATGTTTTAGTCATAATGGCTTCTGTTTGTAATGTTGATGAGAATGAATACAGCCCTGCAAGCTGTTCGTCTTTTTTCGATTGTAAACTATCCTGTATAAACTGTACCATCTCATCTTCAGTCCCATTCATGGAAGCTGAGCGGTCAATTAGATACACGATTTGTTCTTCTTTTATAGGTAATAAAAGATACGGCCCTGCCAATGCGAAAACTAAACAGCCTACCGCTAGCATGCGAATCATAAGTACGATAGCATGACTCTTTTTTAGTCGCTGTCGTTCTCGCCAATAGGTCCAACCAAAATAGATGAGTAATGGAAGTAATAGCAACAATATTAATGGCATATCAATTCGTAAATCCACGACGTCGTTGCACCTCCCACTCTGAAACAAGTAAAACTAAAATAATAAGAATTAGCCAAGGGACAAAAGAAGCCTTCGAAATCTCAGCCTTTCCGTTATCAGAAATATCCCCTAATGTATAGCTTGTTCCTTGTTCAATAACACGTTCTTGCGCCTGCAATTGTACAATAAAATGTTTTTCTTCATTATTAGAACGCACAAAATAGATGCCAGGTTTTGTTGGCGCAGTTAGCATACCATCCGTAACCAATGATAGAAATTCATCTTCTTGTGAATATACACTCCAGTCTTCCTGCGCTAAAGCTACTACTCTTTGTTCATTTGGTGTGAAAATACCGAGTGAACCAATGGATTCTGATAACTGCTGTTCAGTACTCCATAAGAATAACGGGAATGATGGGTGTAGTGGCCAATCCGTATCTGCAATATCTGCTAAGACGACGATATCCCCTTTAGGAGAGCGCTGTATAAACGGCTGTTCTCCAACAGTAGCGATAGTTTCATAATTTACAAATCCAGGATACAAGGCGCTAACATAAACATCCTTGAGCTCGCTAAAAGCAAATAAAGCATCACTTTTAGTACTTACTATGCCACTTACCTCTACCTTTTCGGCATCATCACGGCCAAATAACACAAGAGGTTTGTCCATCTTTTCCAGCAATTCAGCTTGATTAGTGATCACCGTGGCATCCTGATTGTCTACTACTTGTAAAGGCGGAACGATTTTCACACCCGTACTTACGGATTGAAACCCTTTTTGAATCAATTGATGCATGCCCTGATCAACCACAATTTTTGAAGTAGCTGTTTGTAGTAAAACGGTTTGTTGATTATCTACTGCATAATCATCTTGCACATCAATGATTGCTGTCATTGATTTTTCTAAAGGTAACTCCTTAAAGGTTTTTGTTATCGCTTCCATTGGAGGAACAGCGATATTCTCAGCTACTAACTCTTTACCCTCTTCATTTAGTAATGCTAGTGTGACCTTTTGCTCGATGTCTGTATCATTATGAAGCTGCACAAGCGCCATTGTAGCCTGTCCATCTGTTGTTGCAGCAAATCGAGTAATAGCAATATTTGTTAAGTCCTTCGCAGCACCTCTTACTAGCCATTTAACAGAGTCCTTGTTCATAGGTAGTTGTTTTTTATCGAGTGCATCTGTAAATACATAAATTGAAGTCGGTGTATCTCCAACAAATGCTTGTGCCACATCTAGCGCCTTATCCATTTCTGCCGTTTCATAGGTTACTTGTAAGTCTTTAATACCTTTTTCGATATCTTTAACATTTGTCTCTTGCTGCAAAATCGCTTTTGGTGCTGAACCAGTCGTAATTAACGTGACTGGTCTCCCATTTAATTCATCTATAAGCGTCAGCATTTCCTGTTTATGTGTGTCAAAGGTAGATTGCCCCTTACCAGCTAACATTGTTGCAGAAGTATCAACAATAAATATAGTTTGCTCACCAACAATCGTTGATTTTTTCACATAGGGATTCATGAGTGCCAACACAAGGAGTAGCAATGCTAGTAACTGTAAATAAAGTAGGGCATTCTTTTGCAAATGCTTTAAATACGGAGATACCCGTGTTTCCTGCATAATCTCGGACCAGAAAAGTGTTGAAGAAACCGTCTGATCTGTATATTTTTTTCGAAAGAAATAATAGAGTAGGACAATGACCGGGATGATGGCCGTCCAGCTAAATATGATTTGACTAAAGCCCAATACGGCTCACCTCACCTAATCCAATGTGCTTTTAATAATTGCTGAAAGATTGCCTGTTGCAAACCATCTTCCACCTTCAATTGTAATTTCCGAATGCCGAAACGCCGACAAATGGCTTCAAATTCTTCTTCATGTAATAAACGTCTTGCGTGATAGGTTTCTAAAACTTTTGTGGACATTGTCACATTGACTTCATTACCTGTTTCACGATCCAGAAGGCGAACATCACCCGAATAGTTTGGTGATAATTCTTCTTGCGTCACAATTTGTAAAATCCTTACATCACCAGCATAGCGTGGTAGCCTTTTTAAAAGTTGCTCCCATTCCTCGATGGACTCTAATCCATCTGTCACAATAAATAACACTGTACTGTCTTTTGGTAAAGCCTTTAAGGCACCCTGTGCAAAAGGATTCGAATAACTCGCTTCCTCTATATCTGTCACTATTTGTAAAAATGTTCGGCGATACATAGCACCCTTCCGACGAAACGGTGGCTTCGCATCATCCTGTAAAAATGAAAAAGACAAACGATCGTCTCGACCAAGTACCATAAAACCAAGGGATGCCACTATTTGACGAGCAAAAATCCACTTGGCTTCTGTCCCCATTGATTTTGTGGTATCGAGTAAAATGTGTACGCGCATTTCTTGTTCATCTAAAAATCTTTTAATAAAGTATTTATCCGTTCGGGCAAAGACGTTCCAATCCACTTGTCGTACATCATCACCTAAATGATATTCTCGAAAATCCGAAAAATCGAGGGAAGCCCCAAAGCGCTGTGAACGATGCGAGCCTTTATGCTGCCCGCGTAGTTTGGAGGCAGTCGCTATTTGAAAACGACTAATTTTTGCTAACCAGTCTTCGGGCAATAAGTAGTTGGCTGTCACTTGCTAACACCTTGCTGAATTTTTTCTAAAATAACATCAATGACATCATCTGCTGTCTTTCCTGAAGCCTCCCCTTCATAGTTCAACAGCATTCGATGACGTAATACAGGCTTAGCTACAGATTTAATATCCGCTACCGAAACATGGAACCGCCCATTCATCAGCGCTCTAGCTTTAGCTAATTTTATTAAACTTTGCAAACCACGAGGTCCACTTCCATACATGGCATATTGCTTGACCTCGTCCAGAGCATCAGCTCTTTCTGGGTGCGTTGCCACCACTAAATCAGTGGCAAATTCCAGCATTTCATCAGCAACCAGCACTTCTTTCACCATTTGCTGTGCTTCTATTAGAGCCTCAGTGTTCATCAATTTTTGTAAGCCAATTTCCTGAGCACCTGTCGTACGTTTCATAATTTCCATTAGTTCATTTTTTTCTGGATAGGGAACAAGAATTTTACAAAGGAATCGGTCCATCTGTGCTTCTGGTAACGGATATGTCCCTTCCATTTCAATAGGATTTTGCGTCGCTAACACGAAAAAGGGTCTCGCCATTTTTTTTGTATCTCCCAAAATCGTTACCGTTTTTTCTCCCATTGCTTCTAACAAAGCACTTTGAGTCTTCGGTGTAGCACGATTTATCTCATCCGCTAACACCATCTGACTAAAAATCGGACCTGGCTGAAACGTAAATTGTTGCTTCCCATCTGGGATACGTTCAATCATACTTGTTCCAGTTATATCAGCCGGCATAAGATCTGGTGTAAATTGTATTCGTGAAAACGACAAGTCAAGTACTTCAGAAATTGTACGGATTAACATTGTCTTCCCTAAGCCTGGTAAACCTTCTAATAATGCATGACCATCTGCTAGTACAGCGTACAAAGTATAATCAATTGCATCTTCTTGTCCTACAATAAAGCGATGGATTTCATCTTTTACTTGTTGTAATTTTGTACTCATTTCTACATACTGTTGCTCTGTAAATGCCATTTCATTTCCTCCTACTGCGACTCAATTGACGTGAAATAAGATTGCACGACATTTTGTAAATCCTTCGGTAATTGTAAACGCTCTGAGCTTTCTAAATAGCTGTCTTTATAGGAGCCAATTACTTCTTCATACGGTCGAATGGTACCCTTTGTTATCGGACCATTCCCCTGTTGCTCAGAAACATGGGAACCATCTCCCAATGCTCCCCCATCTACGGATGTCTCGTTTGACCCACCTAGACGATTCGGTGTCGTCAATAAATCACGACCACCTTGACCTCTGCCTGCGCCTTGTCCCTGACCTTGACCCTGTCCTTGTCCTTGTCCTTGTCCTTGGCCCTGACCTTGGCCCTGTCCTTGGCCCTGTCCTTGGCCCTGTCCTTGGCCCTGTCCTTGGCCCTGTCCTTGTCCTTGATTATTACCATTCTGTTGTTGGGAACCACTTTGAGCATTATTTTGACCAGACTGGCTTGCCTGCCCTTGCTGATTGCTTGGCTGGGAATTCCCGGATGACTGCTGACTACCTTGTTGTTGGTTATTATTTTGATTGTTAGTGCCAGCATTATTAGCACTAGCAATCGCATTTTGTAAGGAATTACTTGCTGGTTTACCAAGTTTACTCATAGCTGTTTGTGTGGCATTTGCATTTTGTGTGAGGTTTTGCTGCATTTGAGCAAGTTCTTTCAATTGTTCAACTTCTGCTTTCGATAAGCCTTGTTCGTCGGTAGCACCGTCTTGACTTGCCGTTTGCTTATCCTTTAATTGCTGCTCCTTAAGAGCAAGCTCCTTTTGCTTCTTCACCACTTCGCGCAGTGCCTCTTCAGCTGTTTCTGCTTCCTTAAGCGTGTTTTGAAGCTCTTGCAATTGCTCTTTTACTTCTTTTGTCTGTGCTTTATTCTCCAGCTCCGCAACTTCCTTCTTCATATCGTCGATTACAGCTTGCTCTTTTTCAACTTCTATCGCTTCAATTTGAGTCGCTGCTGGGAACATATAAAGGATTGCTAGGACGACTGCTGTGCCAAATAATCCAATAAACGCCTTTGGTCGAAACAAATTTTTCTTCCGAGCCTTAAAGCGTATGAAAGCCTGTTCAACATTCTGTATTGCCTTTAATAATAATGCTTGAACAAGTGGGTCCTGATCGTCTTTCAATGATAAAGCAGTCACCAACTCATTATGTGAAAAATAATGATCCAATGTATGCAAAGCTTCTTTCTCTTTAACACGTCTCCACCAGATGTAAACTATCGTTGCAATCAGAAGCGTAACAAAGACAGCCAACGCAATTTGGCGATAATAGGGCCAGACAAATAATCTTGAAATAAGAACAAGAGAAGCACACGAAAGCAATGCCAAAAACAGACCGTATTGTGCAATAGGGATGCTTTTTTCAAATGTTAAACTCGACTTTGCACGCTGAATGTATTTTCGTAATTGCTTACGACGCTCCATAATAATTCCTCCTCATCGGTTACTTTTCATGTTGGCACGTAATTTTTTTATCGCAATCGTTAAACAAAGTACAATAATCAATACATACGCAATTAAATAAGTAATCCACACAGGTAGTTCCACTCCTGAAAGCTCAGCTAACGCATTGCCCATCTCCGGTGAAATCAGCGTCAGCATTAAGGCACCTGGATTAATTGAAGCCCAAAAATAAGTCATAAAGGAGGTACTTGCACCAACGGCATTACCCATTTGATGGAAAGCCATTGTTAAAAAGAAGAAGAATGCAGTAATCCCTCCTAAAAAGATAATAGATCCATATGTGGCTATCATGGCAACTATTGTTTTTTTAGTAATCGTTGAAAACATGACGCCAATACTACCTATTGCTACAACAGTAACTAAGTAAAATAAAAATATAGAAATAAGCTGAGAAGGTGAAACTCCACCAAATAGGAACACTAAACTATATAATGGTAATCCTGCTACGAGCATTAAAACTAGAAACGACACGGACGATAATAATTTTCCAATGACAATTTGTGTAGAGCTTTGTGTCGTTGTTAGCAAAATATTTAAGGTTTGTTTTTCACGCTCACTACTGATAGCTCCTGCTGTTAAGCTTGGTGTAATGAATAGAACTAATGCCATTTGTAAAATCGTTAATACAGCAAACATCATAAAACTTGTTTCTGGTCTAAAAAATCCTTTGCCAGTAAATTCAGTTGTCAGCAATAAAAAGCCTGCAATGAAAATACAAAGTACTGCTAAGTAAAACATTAATCCTGAGAAGCTTTTAAAAGAACGGAATCGTAACTTTAACTCTTTCACAAATACTGGATTATAAAATCTTTCCATCATTGACTGTCCGCTCCCTTCGTAATCGCCATAAAGACATCCTCTAAATCTTTTTCTTCCTCACTTAACGCATAAATTGGTAAATCGGCAAGTATGGCCTTTTTCAGTAATGCCACCTGCTCTGCATCTGTTCCACGATAATTAAAGGCTATTTCAAGACGATGCTCAAGAACATCAATAGACGAAATATGGGGATCTTCTTCTAAATATGAGCGTACTTCATTTATACGATCTGTCACTTTCATTACAATACGCTTTTCTCCCTGTAGCTGTGCCTGAATGGCAGCAACATTTCCATGTGCAATTAATTTGCCATTATCAATGACGCCAATTTCATCACACATTTCAGCTAGCTCCGGCAAAATATGAGAAGAAATTAAAATGGTTTTACCCATAGACTTTAAATTTCGTAAAATATCTCGCATTTCCACACGGGCGCGAGGGTCTAATCCAGATGCTGGTTCATCTAAAATCAATACTTTAGGATCATGAATAAGTGCACGGGCAAGACATAAACGTTGCTTCATCCCACGCGATAATAAATCTACGTATTCATAACGTTTACTCGTTAAATTTACAAGTTCTAAAAGCTGTGGAATCAGCACTTGGCGTTCTGCCAGTTGTATACCATAGCTAGCTCCATAAAAATCTAAGTATTCATCTACTTTTAGCTGATCATAGACACCAAAGAAATCAGGCATATAACCAATCTGCTTGCGTACTTCTTTCGGTTCCTTGACGACACTTTTACCGTTTATCAACGCATCGCCTGATGTCGGTGACAATAATGTCGCTAAAATAGAAAATGTTGTTGATTTCCCTGCTCCATTTGCACCAACAAAGCCAAACACGATGCCTTCTTCTAAGGACAAATTTAAATGATCCAGGGCCGTAAAGGAGCCATATCTTTTCGTTAAGTCACGAATTTCAATCATTATTTTGCCACTCCCTTCAGCTCTATTTCAGGTAATTTCGTTTGTTCGCCAGTTGGATCTGGGCCATATTTTATTTCAAGTCGAACTTCACTATCTTGATTAATATAATTTTTAATGTTATTTGTAAACACTTGCTTTGTATCCACTAATGGCTCATACATATTCGTCGCATTATTCCATATCGACAGTTGCATACGCTTAACATCCTTATTAGAAATAGTTAGTTCATTAAGTGATTCCACAGCGTCCATAAATTGATCGGGCATTGCCATTGTTAATTCGTATAAACCATCAGATAGATACCAGTTATTTAATTCCTCATCAATTTTATCGAAGTATCCACTCGCCGATAGTGAGTTTAATGAGTACGTGAAATTATTACGTTTCATTGTAAAGGGTCCTGATAGTTCCACTTTCCCTTTAAACGGTTGAACAAGCATTGTAATTGGAGACATATTTGCACTTGTTTCAAGTTCAGCTCCTACAATCGCTTGATCTGTCCATGCTGTCAGTACTGGCTGTCTATCATTCTCTACAAGTGGCAATGCTAATGTTTTCATTCGTTCAACACGCATAGGATCTACCTCATCCTTCTGAGATGGGTAACTATAATTATAACTATTAAAAACAGATGGCTTTTGAAGTACTGTTGTCTTCATTTCCTTGTCTACTTGTAAGGTTCCGTTTGCTTTAATATCACCCAGTTTTACTTCTTTCACGCCAGAGATTAAAGTGACGTCTTTTAATTCAAATGGGAAATTATTTTTTATTGTTCCAGTTAGCTTCTCATTTTTCAACGTTATATCAACATCCATTTTGCCAATATTTTGAGCAGATGTTTTCCCTACAAATGATTGAACAGACCAATAATTTAAATCACGTAATGTTAACGTTGAACCGTTGGCATTTTCCTTAATATAAGAAGATTCATGTAAATCACCCACTGAACCCGTGAAATTATTATAATTTCTCATTGCAACAGCCGTTGTGTTTTTATCCGTATTCACAATAAAATCCCCGCTACGATTCGTTAAGATTGATTCAACATAGTACCCATTTAAACTACTATCCTCATTGACCTTATAAAATGCGGATTGTTGTACTTGTGGCTGAACAATTCTGTCTTTTGCTCCAACAATGAAAAGACCAATCGAAAGAACGATTGAGAACACCGGAATAATCCACCATGCATGCTCCCGCTTATCTACCTTTTTCAGGACAAAATAAAGAACTGGACCAATGATGATAATATAAAGAATAATGACGATAAGCATATAGCTTACTGAAACTTCAAAGGACGGGAATAGTTCATTTATGTTACGAAGCTCATAAGAAATTTGATCGAGTGGGGATTGTCCCTGACTCATCATTCCTTGCTGTGAAATACTTTGAATATCAATTATCTTTGCTAGGAGGGCTGCATAGCCATCCATTGAAGCGAGCGGCTGATCTCCTAAAGAAAAGGCTGTTTGAATAATTTCGCCACTGCCAATTTTTTTCTTCGAGGCTAGGACTACATTATTCTCCGTTAATACAGGTAAACTTTCTTCATGATTAGTAGCTGTATGAATCGAAATTGGCTGCGTAAAAATACCACCGCCCGATAATTTTGTTAATGTTTCTGCAGAAATAGATGTCATTTCTTGTGATAATGACATTGGTAAATAATCTTTAAAAACCCCTGCTGTGGCATCTACTTGATCAGTAGCCCCTAAAAGTAATGTACCCCCATCTTGTACCCATTTCAGCAATGCCGCTTGTTGTTTTTGTGCTAAGTCGGCTATTGCTACTTCATCTATGACGATGACGTTTGCCATGGCAAGTCCTTGTTCATCTTCTGGGAATGTATAATCCTTTAATTGATTAATATTAAATATTTCCACATTGTTTTGAGAAACAAATGATGATAAACGTAAAAGTGCAGATAGTCGATCACTTTTATCTGTTAATGTATAGACAAATGTTGATGTAGGATCTAAAAAATTGGATTGTAGGCGCTTGGTCCCCTTATAGGCAATCTTTTTTCCCTTTTCAATATTCCCTTCATAAAAGGCAAATAAATCTGCGTCCGAATATCCATTGTCAGCTAAACCATCTAGATAGAAGGTAAATGTCTTCTCTTCTCCTGCTGCAATATCAATTGGAACGACAAGTGCGGATGCTGCTTCATAAGAATTGGAAGAATTTATTGCCATATCCCCAGAAAAATCTGCACCGTTATTTTTCACTGTCACTTGTAATGGCACAACTGATTGATATTTAGCTTTCCCTGATATACCTGCTGTTGCTTTGACCTCTAATGGTGCAGCTGCTTGCGCCTGTGTGGAAGGCAGCAGAAAGCTCATCATCAGCATAACTAATAAGGTCAGTGCCGTAATTTTTGTCTTTTTCAAAAGCTCAACCCCTTTTTATGTAAGTAGATGGTTACATAATTATACGATTTAAATTGCATTTTGTTCCATTTCTTATGATATCTTCATCAATATTCATAAACTCTTAAGAAATCACCGAGCCAAACGAAAAAGACAATCCCCTAATAGACTGGAATTGCCTTATTTTTTATTTTGTATAGTCAAACAAACAACGAGCATGGTCTTGCACTACTTCTACAAATGCTTCTACCTGTCGCAATTCAAAAGATGATTCATAGCCAATGAGCCATGTATCGCGTGTAATTCCAAATTCCTTTTCATCGTTTGTTAAAGGTATTTTATGAATTTCATCATGGTCATTTAATGTAATGGATGGTAGTATAGCATACCCTATTCCATTTAAAGCCATCTGTTTACAAATTTCTATTTGATCGACTAAAATTTGTTTTCTTGGATTGGAGGCAAAGTGCTGCTGCCACCATTGTTGAATTTCCTGATAATAGTTCGAGTCACTTTTATATTGAATAAAAGGACGATCTGTTGTCAGCACATCTTCAATTGTCTTCACCTCTTTATCCACCAAATAAAGGGTGTCTCTGAAAAGGTGAATCTTTTCCCCTTTCCAATCTACCTGACCTCGTACAATTCCAATATGTGCCTCGCCCTCATAAAGGGCTTTCACAATTTCAGAACTCCAGCCCGTCATAAGTGATATTTTTGCATCGGGATATTTAGATACAAATTCCTTCAGGATTTTAGGCAACCAGTTTTGACCAACAATAGACGCACAGGCAATTTTCAAGGTTCCATTTACCTTTGTCGTTAAGGATTGAATCGTTTCAAATATTTCTTCCTTTTTGGCTAGCATTTCCTTTGCATAAGCAATAACCTGTTCACCAGCAGGTGTTGCTGTTAAACCTTTTTGTGAACGAATAAATAATTGTGCACCCCAGTCCTTTTCAATCGTTTGTAAACGTTGGGAAAGGGCTGGCTGGGATAGAAATAGACGTTCAGCCGCTTTCCGCATATTGCGTTCCTCAGCTAAAATTTTTAAAATCTCTGCCTCTGTTGCCATCAATCTGTAAACCTCCAATTACAAGCAAAGAGGGCCTCATGATTTTCATATGAGCTCCCTCTTAAACTACTACTCTTTTTGATAAATATATTTTTTCAATTGCTTTAAAATAACACGTCTTGTTAATATCCCTGCAAAAGTACCATCTTCGTCCACTACACATAAAAATGCGTGGTTAATGACTAAATCCAAAGCTCGCTGAAATGTATCTGACAACTTTAATACAGCGATCTCTTTTTCCATAATAGAGTCAACTTTAATATCAGGAAGCTTTTCATACTCAATATGCTCGAGTCCTAGAATCGATTCCGTTATCATTTTCATGCTCAGTAAACCTTGAAGTCGATATTTCAAATCTAATACAGGTATGGACGAATATCCTGTACGCGTTAGTACAAGTAGTGCGTGCTCAGCACTATTGCCACTTTGTACATGCGCAACTTTTTCAGAGGAAATGATAAAATCACTAATTGGCATTGCTAATAAGTCTTTGCTGTTAGTTGAAATCATGAACTTCTTCTCCTTTTCTGTCCTGGCTGTGCAGAACAGTCCTTCCCTTTCATCATATCACAACTTTTCTATGTCTGACCATGATCAGGACGGGAAGAGTTTTTCAGGAATAACGAATTTTTTTGAGCTATTCAACAAAAACTAAGTACACCCTCAATCAGTTAAAGTGTTTCATCTCTGATTGAGGATGAGTTATTTCTAATAGCCAGCCTTACTCCAGTAATAAAAAATCATGATCCCTAAAAAGAGTAAAAATATCAGATATACCCATACGATTGGATTGAGCATCGTTGCATACTCTTCAACCGTTTCTGAAATCGGAGTATCCTTTTCAGACTTCCGTTCAGAAGTCATCTTTGCAATTTTCAACGTGGATACAAACGAAATAACACAAATAATTATCATGGCAATTAGAGCTGGTATTAACCACATACCCATTGTCAAAACTCCTTTCTTTACCCTTAGTATGCGTCAATCCAGCTCTTCATTATGCAAACATTTTTAGAATGGATATTGATTGAGCCACTGACCACCATCCAGTGTCACACATTCTCCGTTCATATAGCTTGCCTTATTAGACATCATAAATGTAGCTAAATCAGCTATTTCCTCAGGTGTACCCGTACGTCCTAGTGGAACAGAATCTAATGTACGCGCAGCAGCTGCTTCAGATTCCCAAAGCTTATCAGCACCACCTGTTCGTTCTATTGGCCCTGGTGCTATGGCATTGACGCGAATACCATATTGCTTCCCCCATTCTACTGCTAATGTTCTCGTCAATGATAATACTCCCGCTTTTGCTGCAGCTGAATGGACCACACCAGCTCCTGCATTCCAAGCATAAGTAGCAACCATATTCAAAATAGAGCCCTTAATATTATTTTTAATCCAATATTTACCTACTTCTGAAGAACAGAAGAACGTACCATTTAACACGATATCTACTACTGCCTTCCAGCCATTAGGTGTTAAATCCTCAGCATGTACAATGAAATTACCAGCGGCATTATTAACAAGACCATCAACCTGTCCAAATTTTTCAACAGCAAATGCTAGCATCGCCTCGGCATGTTCTGGTACTCGTACATCCATTTGGAAAGTTTCAATCGTTGAGCCAGCCTCTGCAATAAACTTTTTTGCCTCTGCTAAACGTTCTTCATTGCGCCCTGTGATGACAACATTTGCTCCTTCGGCAACAAATTGCTTCGCCATATAAAGACCCATTCCACTTGATCCACCTGTAATTATAATTGTCTTCCCCTGCAACATTCCATTTCCCCCTTTGTCAAAAATGAATGGTTATTCATTAAAATTTTACTATATTTTCTCGAAACTGTCATTTTAATTCTGTCAATTGCACTTTTTATTTTCTATAAAAACATAAAAGAGCTATCCACATGAATGAATAGCTCGGAAATTTTTTAGAATTCATAAGTATAAGCTGTATGATATAACTCCATTAGTTCCTCTTTTGTTGGTATCTTTGGATTATTGCTAGGACTACCACTTGCAATTGCGTCTTCGACCATTTTAGGGATGGCCTTATAATACGCGCCTTCCTCTATCCCCCACTGTTTTAAATTTCCAATATTCATTCGTTTACACATTTCTTTAATGGAAGAAATAGCTAACTGAGCAAGGTCTTCTTGTGATAGAGTTTCATTCTTTTCATGAAAGAACTGGCCTAAAACTGCTAACCGATCTATACAAGCTTCTTTAGAAAATTCTAAAACCACTGGTAAAAGCATAGCATTGGAAATACCATGGGGCACGTGGAATAACGCACCTATTGGACGAGACATTCCATGTACTAATGCAACCGAGGCATTAGAAAAAGATAGACCTGCCTGCATGGAGCCTAATGACATAGCTTCTCTCGCATCTACATCATCCCCTTGCTCATAAACTCTCAAAATATTATGGACGATTAAATCCATGGCAGAAAGAGCAAGTACATTTGAATATGGATGGGCTAAACGGGACAAATAACTTTCAATGGCATGGCTTAAGGCATCAATCCCTGTAGCTGCAGTAATCGCAGGTGGTGATGTAATCGTTAAAATAGGATCAACAATGGCAACCGTTGGCATAAAGGCAGGCTGCTTAATCATCATTTTGACTTCACTCTTTGTATTGGTAATAACAGTGGCATCTGTTGCCTCTGAACCTGTTCCAGCTGTCGTTGGAATAGCAATATGTGGGATTGGCACTTGCTCTGCCATTTTTGCCATTTTCATATAATCTCCTATGTAGCCACCGTTTGTAGCCACCACTGCAATCGCCTTTGCTGTGTCAATACAGCTTCCACCTCCAACAGAAATGATAACATCACAACCTTCCTGCTGAAGAAGATGTAGCCCTTCCTTTACATACGTGTCATCTGGTTCAGTTACTACCCCTAAGTATGGAACCGCTTCTATTCCATATGTGTTTAACAAACTTCTACATTGCTTTACAAAGCCTAAGCTGTCCATAATTGGATCACTAATAATAAGTGCTTTAGTGCCGAGTTTTTTAGCATACTCGCCCACCTCTTCAAAGGAATCACGCCCATACACAATCGTTCCAGGTGAATGAACGGTAAAGCTTGTTTTTGTTTGAATCATCTTTTTCCCTCCTACACTATTGAGCTGTATACCCACCATCTAAAAGAATAGCTTGACCCGTTAATCCTTTAGCTAAATCACTCGCCAAATATAATGCAAGCCCTGTAACTTCCGATACATCAAGTAAGCGTTTTTGAGGTACAAGTGGATAGAGCACCTCTTCAAGTACTTCTTCTACTTGAATTCCTCTAGTTTTCGCTAAATCTTTAAATTGATGGCGCACTAGTTCGGTATCAACATATCCTGGACAAATCGCATTTACCGTAATTCCATCCTTTGCTACTTCCAGCGCAGCTACCTTCGTTAAACCAATGACTCCATGCTTTGCCGCATTGTAACCTGCCTTACCTGCAAATCCAATCACACCATTAATGGAGGCCATATTGATAATACGACCAAACTGATTTTTCTTCATATGAGGTAATACATATTTCATCGCAATAAATGGTGCAACGACCATTACTTTTTGCATGTCTTCGAAAATTTCCGTCTTAAAGTCTTCAATAAGGGAGACATGTTGAAATCCTGCATTATTAATTAAAATATCTAACGTTGTAAAGCGATCGATTGTCCATTCAATTGCCTCTCGTATGACTTCTTCATTTGACACATCACATGTATAAGCCGTTAAGGAAGGATTGTTTTCAACGGCCTCTCTTAAAAGCTGTTCATTTTTATCCGTAATTACGACATTGGCTCCTTGTTCGGTAAATGCTTGTGCCATGGAAAGACCAATACCACGAGCTGCTCCAGTAATGAATACTGTTTTTCCTTGCATACAACATTCCTCCTACATCCCTATTGAAAATAATATAATGGCAATTATTGTACCGATGGTTGGAATCATAACCGTCAACGCTCCAAATGGCATATAGGCGTCCTTATGCTTTTCATTACAGACTGAATTAATGGTAGTGACAACATAACCACCATGTGGCAAAGAATCAAGTGATCCTGATGCAATGGCAATTGTCCGGTGCAATGCCTCTGTATCTACCCCTATATCAATATAGTGGGGTGCAAGCAAAGGCATCGCAATTGTTTGACCACCCGATGCTGAACCTGTTAAACCTGCAATGACAGCAATCGCTAGGGCTCCCCCAATTAATGGACTACCAGGAATATTTGTCATGACATCTACTGTAGCCAAAAAGGATGGCGTTGCTTTTACGACACCACCAAAGCCTACTACAGCCGCTGTATTAGCAATAGCAATAATGGCACCCATTGCTCCCGCTGCTAATGTCGCTCCAACGGATTTGGCATACTTGTAACTCACTAAATAGGCGACAATACAACCACTTGTCAAAGCGACAATTAAAGCAGAAGTTCCAAGAGAATTATGGAAAGCAAAAGAAATCACTAAAACGACTAGTAATGGTATTAGACTAAGTAGTGGACTAGGAAGCTTCTGCGTTTCATCAACCACTGGATCTGTTGAGCGTTCAATAAATATTTCCCCATTGTTCACAGCTCGTTTAATCATCCAATTCAGCCAAAGTGAACCACCAACAGCCATAAAAATAGCGACAACAATACTAACTTGCCATCCTGCATAGGGTGTCGTTCCAAGGTATTGAATTGGAATCCAATTTTGAATTTCAGGTGAGCCAGCTGACGTCATCGTAAAAGTGACCGAGCCTAGACCAAGTGCAGCGGGGATAAAGCGTCGTGGAAAGTTCGCTTGTTTGAATAAACTGATGGCCATTGGATAAACAGAAAATGCAACGATAAAAACAGAAACACCCCCATATGTGAGGACCGCTGCGGCTAATACAACCGCATATGTTGCATATTTCACCCCGATTTTTTCAACAATCCATTTAGAAACACTATCAGCTGCTCCTGTATCCTCCATAACTTTCCCGAAAATAGCACCTGCCATAAACATTAAATACCAAGAACCAACGAAACCAGTAAATCCATCCATATAGCTCGTTAGAAAATTAGCTTGATTTTCATTAGCGGTTTGTGGAAAAAACGCAAGACCATTAGTTAAAGCAGCTAACAGTGCAGTTAACGGTGCTGAAATAAGTAAATTAACGCCTCTCATTGTTAAATACACTAATAATGCTAAACTACCAAAAAGACCAATGTACGCCAACATGTACATCCCTCCCCTCCCCTTTTTTTTGGAAAAAGAGCTGTATATCGCTACAGCTCTTTGTTGGTACTAATCGTTATTGCTTGGGAATGCAAATGTTGATGCAATTGATGTATCACTTACCATCCAGCGTTCTGAAACGGTTTTTGTCTTTGTAAAAAATCGCGCCTGATCTGGACCAAACATATGCCCTTCACCAAAACGAGACCCTTTAAAACCAGCAAAATTATGGTAACCTACTGGAATAGGAATTGGTACATTCACTCCTACCATGCCGACGTCTATTTCTGTTGTGAATTTACGAGCTGCTAATCCATCATTTGTAAAGATAGTGACACCATTTCCTAGCTCATGCTTATTAATTAGTTCAATAGCCTCCTCCAGAGAATCTACGCGTACAACATTACGAGCAGGTCCAAATACTTCTTGCTCATAAATTTCCATACCTGGCTTTACATGATCTAATAATGTAGGACCTACATAGAAACCTTTTGACTCTTTAACAATATCCAACTCACGACCATCACAAATAATGGAGGCTCCCTCAGACTCTCCACGATCAATGGCAGCGAGTATTGCTTCTTTTGATTGTTGAGAAATAACTGGACCAAAGTCTGAATCTGGATTTGTATATGGACCCACCTTTAGATTAGTAATTTTTTCCTTTAAAATCGACACTAGACGATCAGCAGTATCTTTTCCTACAGGCATGATTGTGGATATCGCCATACAACGTTGAGATGCTGCTCCATAGGCTGCCCCTATAAAGGCGTTTGCAACTTGTTCAAGATCTGCATCTGGCATGACAACCATATTGTTTTTTCCACCGCCAAGTGCCGTTACACGTTTCCCATGCTTAGAACCAGTTTCATAAATATACTTGGCCACTGGTGTTGAGCCCACAAATGAAATCGCTTGCACAGTTGGGTTCTCTAAAAGTTCATTGACTGCATCTTTATCACCATTCACCACTGTCCAAATTCCATCTGGTAAGCCCGCTTTTTTCCATAGCTCACTAACATATAAAGCAGTCATTGGTACACGTTCAGATGCTTTTAAAATCACAGCATTTCCGACCGCAATGGCCATACTCGTTTGAGCTAAAGGCACCATGATCGGGAAGTTAAAGGGTGAAATGGCCGCTACCACACCAAGTGGATATTTTGCGGAATAAGCGTTTATTTGACCTCCAACATTAACGGAGTACTCACCTTTCATGAGATGTGGGGCACCGATGGCTAAATCGACAGATTCAAGACCTCGTGTAATTTCACCTTTGGCATCTTCCAACGTTTTTCCGCTTTCCTTACAAATAATTTGTAGTAGCTTTTCCATATTTTCTGTCATAAGATTGCGGAACTTTAAGACGATTTCTGCACGTTTAGCCACAGATGTATTACGCCATAATGGAAAGGCTGCTTGAGCCTGCTCGATTGCCTCTTTTGTCTCCTCTACTGTTGCCAGTGGCACTTTAGCAATGACATCACCCGTAGTTGGATTGTATACAGAGCCAAATCTGCCACTTTTCCCTTCAACTAACTGTCCACCAATAAAATGCGTTAATGTTTTTACCTCTTGAGCTGTCGTCATCATCATTTCCTCCTCTTATAATTGTTTTATTTTACATGTATCCTTTAAGCTTAAATAAGCTGCAGACATATCATTTTCACCATAGCCCTGCTGAGCAATCTCACTATAAAGTTCCACCAATTTTTCCCCAATACGTAGAGATACACCAGCTTCATCAGCCATGCCCTTTGCTAACTTCAAATCTTTCAATAATAGATTCGTTGAAAAACCAGGTGCATAATTATTATTTTTCATATATTCCACATAGTTACGCTCATAAATCCGACTTTGACCGTAGCTATTACTTAATACTTCATACAGCGTATCCGCATCAATCCCCATTTTTTCACCAAGCACAATCGTTTCAGCTACAGCCTCTGTGTAAAACCCGATCATTAGATTATTTAATAATTTAAGACGTGTACCTACACTTGAGGATAAACCTAGATGATAAATATTTTTACCGACTATTCCGAATATTTCACTTGCACTATCATAATCGTCCTTGCCACCACCGACCATTATCGTTAAGGTAGCATTTACAGCTCCTATGACCCCTCCACTTACAGGTGCCCCTAAATATCGTAATCCCAACGTACTTGCTTCTTTATGTAACGAATCATTTAAGTCAGGATTGACCGTACTAAAGTCAACCAGTAAGGCACCTTTCTTAGCATGATGTATAATGCCCTCCTCTGATAAATACACCATTTCTACAATTTGAGGAGTTGGTAGGCTAGTCATTACCACATCACATTGCTTTGCAACATCCTTTGCTGATGCAAGACCTATTCCGCCAGCTTCTGTAAATAGCTCCACTGCCTTTGCATTTGTATCAAAGCCATACACCTCATAGTTTGCCTTTAATAAGTTAATAGACATTGGTAACCCCATATTTCCTAACCCGATAAAACCTAATTTTCTATCCATATGGATATCCCCCAATTCTTGAAAATTCAGCAATAGTGCTGGATGGTCACTAGCCAACTACAGTTTTTTATCGTAACATTAATAACGAGATACCTTTAATTGACCTCGGTCAGTGACTACGGTCAATTAAATCATAATCAAAATAAATCCATCTCGTCAATTAAAAATTTTATATTTTCAGAATTTTTAATTTAGAAAATATTTTACAATACTTAATATCGGAGGTAATCTCACTATGGAATCTCTAACTAACAGGCAAAAGAAGGCATTAGAAACTCGTGATAAATTATTAAAAACATCATTAGATCTATTCAACAAATTCGGATTTGAACATGTTACTGTCGAACAAATTACAAAGGCTTGTCATGTCTCAAAGGGTACATTTTATACACATTTCCCATCTAAATATGATGTTATTTTAGAAAAATTTAAAGATCTGGATCACTTTTATAGCACTGTAGAAAAAAATATCGACCCTACATTACCGGCAAGTGAAAAAATTTTATTCGTGTATCAAGAACAAATGAAATACTTAACGAATGTTGTAGGAAAGGACCTGTTACGCACTGTGTATACTGCTGCAATGACAAATCAGGTAAAACAGGATCATTACTTAATTAATCCCGAGCGCAAGATTTTTCAAATAATGAATACATATATTGAGGAAGGGCTACAACAAGGTGAGCTAAGACATGATGTATCAGCTCATGAAGTGCAAGCCATCATACAACGTTGTATGCGTGCCAATGTTTATGATTGGTTAATTCACGGTGAAGACTTTGACTTGGCCGCTGAGATGAATCGATTTACAGCTATTGTGTTAAACGGCCTCAAAAGCGTCAAATAAAAAAAGTAGCACTTCATCCTATGATGATGAGTGCTACTTTTTTAACTAGCTGACGAAATATTTCTGTACAATTGTTTCAACGGGTAAAGGTTTATTATACAAATAACCTTGTCCCTTTTGACAATGATGACGTTTAAGGAAATCAACTTGTGTGGGCTCTTCGATTCCTTCAGCAATTACCTCTAGCCCTAGGTTATGAGACATCGAAATGATAGCTTTAATGATGGCCTCATTTTTGTCATCTTTAGCGATATCTCTAATAAACGATTGATCGATTTTTATAATATCGATTGGATAACGCTTTAGATAGCTTAATGAAGAATAGCCTGTTCCAAAGTCATCTACTGACACATAAACCCCTAATTGCTTCAATTCCGTAAGAATCGAAAATGTCTCATGAACATTTGTCATAGAGCTTTCGGTAATCTCTACCTCCAGAAGTTCTGGAGGCACCTCGTATTTCTTTAATGCCGCTTTTATTTTTCGTGCGAAGTTTTCTTTTCTGAACTGTTTTGGTGATATATTGACGGCTATTCTTACAGGACGATACCCTTTGGATTGCCATTCATTTTGATGACGACAAACCTCGTCAATAATCCAATCACCAATTTCAATAATTAATCCTGAAGCCTCCGCAATAGGTATAAATTGTGCTGGTGACACAAAACCAAATTTACGGTTATTCCATCGCAATAAAGCTTCAAAGCTATTGATGCTATTATTTGTTAGGTCCATCTGTGGCTGGAGATGCAAACTAAGTTCATTAAATTCAATAGCACGTCGTAAATGCGCTTCCATTAAAGCTTCATTCGGGAAAATTGCCGTCATATCTTCACGATAATAACGATAGTGAGATCGTCCATGCTCTTTAACAGAAAATAAAGCCTTATCAGCTTTCCTTACAAGTGTCTCTAAATCCTTGCCATCTGCTGGACTAAGGGAGATACCGATTGAAACGCTAATAAAATATTCCTGTCCTTCTATCATAAATGGCTGCTTTAAAACTTCCAAAATGGCATTAGCGGTATGTTCAATTTTTTGAATAGTCGCATCTTTTAGCACAAAGATAAACTCATCACTGTTATAACGAAAAAGGGCACATTTTGAATAGCACAGTTCATTAAGCCTTTGACTAAACATACGCATAAGCTCATCCCCCTTACTTTCACCTAGGGATTCATTAAATTTTTTAAAACGATCTATATCCACTAAAATAAGGGCTGCTTGCTTATGCTCTTGTTTTTTATCGTTTAGATGATGTAGCCAATGCTCCTTGAATGCCTTACGATTCCAAATACCTGTTAATTCATCCATTAGCGCTAGGTAATAAAATGCCTCATGATCATTCATAAATGAATTTGCATCTTTTACAAATAAATGGACACCTATAACCTCACCATTATAATAGGTAGGGTGTGTTCTTAAGTAAAAAGGCTCTTTACTTAGCAATTGGTTCTTAAACAAGCATTTCGGCATACCAAAAGCTGAGCCTTCAATAGTTTTAGCAAATAATAATTTAAATTCTTTCATATATTTACTTTCCAATAATGAAAAAATATCTCGTCCTATTAGACATTGCTGCTCTCTAGAAAGTGCTGACGTAACGGCCATATTTTGATGAATAATTCGGCCTTGTAAATCGACCGTTAGCACAGGACTCACATGTTGTTCCACGTATTGTAAATAAGGTTTATCTTCTATCTGTGTTTCTCTCAAAATAACCGCAACCATGGATTTAGAAAAGTGTTGTACATGAATAGCAAATGCTCGTTCATAATAACCGGTACCTAATTTCAGGACATGCTGTGTATGGTCTTCTTCGTTTAGAAAATTCGACAACTGCAGCCAGCATTGCTTGGTAAAAAAACGTTCAGCGTTCGTCGCTGCTTTATCTTGCAGCTCCATAAATGATAATAACTTATCATTAAAATCAACGACCTCGAACACCTTTTTATCAACTTTTCTCAAACAAATGACTGCATCAAACGGATTCATTTGAATGAGTTGTTGATAATCTGCAAATGGCGCTACACTCTCTCTATAATTTTTCATTCTATCCCTCACTAAGTATCGTGTTTGCTCTATTCTTCGTCTAGCGTAGGCTTTAATGCATCTTGTAAGAAAATCTCCTGGCTATTCAATGGATCTTCACTACGATCAAAATCTTTATAATGATACTTACCATTGGAATCTTGAATACGAGCCTTAGCAGTATCCATTAATTGTGTATTCATTATGTCAATAATACGAGTTTTTGCTTCATTTGCATATACAGGGAATAAAATTTCTACACGTTTAATCATATTGCGTGTCATCATATCAGCTGAAGATAAATATACTCTATTCTCTCCATTATGATGGAACCAATAAATTCGGGAGTGTTCAAGGAAACGACCGACAATACTTGTTACTGTAATGTTTTCACTAATGCCAGGGATACCAGGTCTAATACAGCAAATACCACGTATGATAAGCTCTACCTTTACCCCAGCAATCGAAGCCTCATATAACTTCATCATAAGATCTTTGTCTGTCAATGAATTCATTTTAGCTCGAATAAAACCATTCCCGTATTTTTTATGACAAGCAATTTCTTCATCCATTAATCGAATAAATTCATCTCGAATATCAAAAGGTGCCACGACTAAATGATTAAATGTAGGTTTTTCTGTATAGCCACTTAAATAGTTAAAGAAGTTTGTCGCATCAATACCAAATTCTTTATCTGTCGTTATTATGCCCATATCCGTGTAAATTTTTGCAGTGGCATCATTATAATTTCCTGTGCCAAGATGAACAAAGCGTTCAATTTTGCCATTCCGACGACTAACGACTAATGTGATTTTGGAGTGTGTTTTTAAATTGTTCATCCCATAAATAACAAGACAGCCTGCTTGTTCTAGCTGTTTTGCCCAATGCACATTATTTTCTTCATCGAATCTGGCCTTTAATTCAACTAAAACTGTTACTTGTTTACCATTTTCTGCTGCCAGCTTCAGTGCTTGAATAATGGGTGAATTACCACTTACTCGATATAATGTTTGTTTGATTGCTAAGACATTGGGATTTACGGCTGCCTCAGAGATAAAATCAACGATTGGTGCAAATGATTCATATGGATGATGGAAAAAGATATCTTGTGTTAATGCTTTTTCAAAAATATTTTCATCGGATTGTAAATCTAAAGGTGGCTGTGGAATAAAACTTTCATATTCCAGATGTTCACGACCAACAGCTATACCTTTAACAAAAGAGAACATAAAGGTTAAATCTAAAGGTCCATCAATATGGAAAACGTCATTTTCTTCAATTTCAAATTCATCTAATAAGTAGAGAAGTACTTCCTCATTCATTTCTCCAACTCGAACTTCTAAACGGCTTCCTACTCCCCATTTACGTTTCTTCAATTCTTTTTCAATTTCAACGAGAAGATCCCTTGCTCCCTCTTCATGGATCGTTAAATCTGCATTCCTTGTTAAACGGAAGGCTTGTGCTGATTTTACGCTATAGCCATAAAATAATTTTTCAATATGCGCTACAATGACATCTTCCAACAATACAACGACCGTTTTACCTTCTTCAGTGGGCACTTTAATATAACGATCTAAAACAGATGGCACTTGAACGATTGCCACTTTTTCGCGACTTTCAAGATCCGATTCATCCTGCTCTAAAAGGACAAGTAAATTGAGTGTTTTCCCTAGCAATGTAGGGAATGCACGATACGCATCTACTGCTACAGGTGTTAGAACTGGGAATATAGTTTCTGCAAACATTTCATTAATAAAAGCTTTTTGTGTGCTATTTAAATCTTTCATGTCTGCAATATGTACATTATGCTGTGGTAATAAATCATAGATTAAATGGCGGTATACTTCAGTTTGTCGACGCACTAAAGCCTGTGTACGTTCTGCAATTTTAGCTAATTGTTCCTTTGGTGTTAACCCAGATTTATTCTCAGCTTTATGGAACCCTGCGCGAACTTGATCTTGTAAGCCAGCGACACGTACCATAAAAAACTCATCGAGATTTGAGCTAAATATAGCTAAAAATTTCAAACGTTCGAGCAGAGGATTATTCACATCCTCCGCTTCCTCTAATACACGTTCATTAAAAGCAAGCCAGCTTAACTCTCGATTATTATAGTATTGAGGCTTCGCAATCTCCTCTAATAATTGACTATGATTTTTTAAAAACTCTTCCTCATTCAGCTCGTTATTAGTTATTTCAGTTGTCATCCGTATTCCATCCTTCTTCAATAAAATTGATTGTCATTGGGATTTTTAATGCTCGCTCTAAATGCTTTTTATGTCGATTAGCTTGATACTTTTCAGCTGCTGCATTGTTCTTTACATAAATATTGAGCTGTACATAATCTTCCTCTGGATGCATCTCAATTGCATGTACAACATTTCGCTTTGAGACATTTAAAGCATAGACAAATTTTAATAACGCTCCAAAATCTCGTATTTTTCGATAGTCCTCACGATTCATCCAAGTGGAGAACGGGGCAGCAAATCGTTCAAAATAATCTTTGTTTTTATAAGAGGCTAGAAGGGCTAGTTTGACTCTTTCTGGGTGATTTAAACCATCAATAGATTGATTCGCAATCAAATAAAAGGTGTGTTGGCTTGCAGAGCTTAATTCGATATATTCACCGATATTAAAAACCTTCGCTGCTTTTCTTATTAACTGCAAATCTTCTACATTATATGTTAAATAGCCTAAATGACAACATTCGCGATACAATTGATCAGCTAAATGCATCAAATAATCAACCTCTTTTTCTGTTCGACCATACTGTCGTGCAAGCCTTCTGGCATTTCCTTCAAACACATTATATTTATCAAAGGCATTGCTATCTGCTTGCAAAATCTTTTTAATAATCAGTCCCTCACGTAAACCCTTCTTCGTAAGCTGAAATGACTTGGTTCCTACAGTATCCATTAACACTCTAAATACTTCTAAGGCAGGTAAAATAATATCAGCTCGGTCTGAAGACAGGCCATCTAGCTGCTTCAATTCTTGGAAGCTTAATTGACTTAAAAATAAGCTTAATTCATCTAAATTTTCTTTTGTCATTTCGTATCCATGGACACTAGCAATGGGATAATCATGTTTTTGTTGATGAATCTGTGCAATATTACGTGCACTCCCCCCAATTGCAATAATTGGTAAACCACTATTTTGAATCCATGATAATGTTTGAAATTGCTCTTTTATAAAGGCAATAAGCACCTTTCTTTCACCGCTATTCATAATGTCGCCCTTCACAAAACGTTGCTTTAAAGAAACTGTCCCGAATGGAAAGCTATGTGATTGCAGAATTTCTTTGTTTTCAAACAGCGTAATTTCGGTACTACCACCACCAATATCAATCGTAACTCCCGATTTGGTTCCACTGGAATAAGCAACAGCTACAAAGCCAAAATATGCTTCTTCTTCTTCTGATAAAAGCTCAATTTGAATACCAGTTCGTACTTTCATTTCTGCAATTATTTGGTCACGATTAGACGCTTGGCGGATAGCAGCCGTTGCCGCCGCTTTCACATCTGTCACTTCAAAATCTTCTAACATCGCTTTAAATGTTTGTAATGTCTCGGCTAACACATAGATTCCTTCTTCAGACATCTCACCAGAGGGTTGTATATATGTACGTAAACGTGCCACCGTTTTAATATTGCCTAGTTCATGGAGTCCCTCTTCATTGTTGTACTGATATAACACTAAACGAATAGTATTGGAGCCGATATCAATAATGGCTGTTTTAAGTTCATTCAAATAATCACATCCTTCAAGCATCTTCTAATTATTTTGTTCACAATATGTAGACCTATACAAAAAAGTCGGATACTTTAAAGGCATCCGACTTTACTTTCATTTATTTATACTTTCAGGATACCCATTATTAAAATTGTGAAGTATCATGTAAAGCACAACTATTACAGAATTAATTGGTCAACACGTAGGATGAGCTCTGCAATTTCTGGCTTACTAATTTGATCTTCTGCTCCTACCTGATCACCTTTATGACGAAGGTCATCCGTAATTAGACTTGAGAATATGATAACTGGAAGTTTTTGAAGATCAGGATGCTCTTTGATTTTTCTTGTCAAATGATGCCCATCCATTTGTGGCATTTCAATATCTGTTACGACTAATTGAATATGTTCTGCGATATCACTACCGCTCTTCGCAATTCCTTCTAAGTATTCATATGCATCTCGGCCATTTTCAAAGAACTCTACATTGTCATAGCCTGCTTCATTCATCGTATCAAATAATAACTTCCGTAATAATGGTGAATCCTCTGCAATTAAAATACGTTTACCGGTACGTTCACGTTTACCCAGCTTTTTAACAGATTCCACACTTATGCCTGATTCAGGATTAATATCCACCATAATTCTTTCGAAATCGAGTAGTAGAATCATTTGCTCGTTTTGTTTAATAACACCTATAACTTGTGATGTTCCGCCTTGATACATATCTGAAGGCTTTTCAATTTGATTCCATGATATACGGTGAATTTGTGTCACGTTATCCACATGGAACACAACACGTTGCTTATTAAATTCAGCAACAATATATTTTTGTTGCGGGTTACGCTCAGTACTCTGAATTCCAAGTACCCGTAGCATATCCACAACTGGTAATACTTCACCTCGTAATTGAATGATTCCTTCTACATGCGGGTGCGCGTGTGGAATAAATGTTACTGGAATCGGTTGAATGATTTCTTTTACTTTAATTACATTGATACCAAATTTATTGTTAGCTACTTCAAATTCAACGATTTCTAGCTCATTTGTGCCACTTTCTAATAATATTCCTTTATGTTCCAATGCAACCCCGCTCCTTTCTCTACTTCAATTTATAATTCAATTGTATCATAGGCAATACATTTCTCCTACTTGCTATTTCCATTTTTATCATTAACTTTTAGATGTACCAATAGGCCAATGACTGTCATGACGATTAGCGTCGATAGTGCAACACGGCTAGCTAGTGTTCCGTAATCCTTCATCCATAATGTAACTGTTCCGTATACGGCTGGCCCAATAATGGATGATACTTTCCCAGAGAAAGCAAACAAGCCAAAGAACTGTCCACGTTTCTCATCTGGTGACAATTCAATAATATAGGTCCTAGACGTTACCCACATAGAGCCAAGTGATATACCAAAAAGACTACCTGCAAGCCAAAACATCCATTGTGCTGTCGCAAATACAGCAAACACTAAAGCGACAATCATAATGAGGGCTACCATAGTAATCGCGCGTTTAGCGCCTACTGATTTTGTAATATAGCCAAATGCCAAAGACCCAATTATCGTGGATACAGTAGAGACTAAATAAAGAATGATAAATTGACCCGAGCTAAAACCGACAATAGCCGTCGCGTAAACGGCCATCATTGCAATCGTAGTAGCGATAGCATCATTCAAAAAGAAATAAGCAATCATAAAAGTAAAGATCGCCTTATATTGCTTCATATCCTTAAAGGTTTGAATAATTTCTTTATAGCCATCTAAAAATTTTAAAGACTTCCTCTGTGCTTTTGGAATTGGCTTATCTTTATTGATCAAAAATAAAGGCAGTGAAAATAATAAATATAAAATTGCAGTAGGAATAAATGCACGATGAAAATCACTGTTGCCAACATACAAATAAACGAGAAGACCAAAAAGTGTACCCAAATACCCAATTGCAACGCCATAGCCAGATATAAGTGGCATTTCTTCTTTCGTTCCTAAATCTGCCATCATAGAATCATAGAATACTAGACTTGAATTAAAGAAGAACTTTGCAATGACAAAACTTGCCACGACTAAAAATAAACTAAGGGGTACGCCTGAGTAATGAGTGGTTATCTGTAAATCCGCAAATATCCCCATCATAAAAGTAAAAAGAATGGAAATAGAAGCAAACCAGACAATAAATCTTTTTTTATAGCCAGTATTATCAATCCACACTCCGAAAAGTGGAGAAAATACTACAAGTAATAAGCTAGCAATGGCATTCGCATACGAAATAAATGTACTAGCTACTTGTTGCATAACTTCATTTGTTCCTAATACCTCATCCATATAAAACGGGAAAAAAATGGTATTAATATTTGAAGAAAAAATTGTATTAGCAAAATCATAGAAAGCCCATGAAAGTATTGGTAATGATAAGTAAATCGCTAACTGACTTCGATGCTGGACGTCTATTGCTGAACTCTTTTTCATAAAACCCTCCCTTACATTCTCTATAATAATCAATTAATTTCTTTCCGTAATGAAAAATTTCTTTTTTTAAAGAAAATTAATATTATTTACAATATAACAGTAAATTCATTGAAACATAACTGCTAAAAGATCGATAAATAATGCTTTCTTCAATCAAAAAAAGATATCCAAGCCCCCTCGCTTGAATATCTTTTTTATTATTCTTCTGTTATTGCTACCCATTCAGAAGACCATTGTTCAATTGCTTTTAGTACGGGTGCAAGTGCGTATCCCTTTTCAGTAAGTTCATACTCAATGACGACTGGGGTAGAAGGAATGACAGTACGTAATACAATTTCCTCGATTTCTAGCTCCTTTAATCGCTCAGTTAAGACGCGGCTGCTTATATTTAACTGATTTTTAATAACTGAATACCGCTGAGGACCATCTAATAATTGAAAAATGAGTAAAGTATTCCAGCGATGATTGACTATTTTTAGCGCCTTTTCAAATCGAGGACAAATTTTTTTTTGATCCACGTTACAAGCCTCCATTGTTAGTAGTTCATATACAACAGTATAACACTTCTTTCAATATTCAGTTCTTAAAGCACATTTAGTTACTTGACAAAAGTTATTTTTAAAAATAAACTAGGTTACGAATTGTAAGTTAAAGAAAAGGAGATATTTTATAATGCAAAACATTGGTTCAACTATTTTACGTGTCGTTCTCGGCATTATTTTTGCGGTGCATGGTTTTCAAAAATTTCAAGGAGGCATTAGCTACACGGCAGACTTCTTTGATAGTTTAGGTATACCAGGATTTATGGCGTATATCGTTGCAATTATTGAGTTAGTGGGAGGTATTGCCCTTATTTTAGGTTTAGCAACAAGAATTTTTGGCGCATTACTAACAATGACTATGATTGTAGCCATTTTCACAGCTAAGCTAAGTATTGGCTTTATTGGAGCTGATGGTTTAGCGGGATACGAATTAGATTTAGCCTTGGGTGCAATTGCACTATACTTCACTCTAGCTGGTGCTTCTAGCTTTTCATTAGACGCCCAACTTTTTGGGAAAGAGTAACAAAAAAACCTGAAGTCTCTCCAAAATGAAGAAACTTCAGGTTCTTTTATCCAAATAGGATTTTTATTATCTATAACGTTGAAGAAGAGCCTGTGTACCATTATCACCATAGCCCTCTTCGATCAATTTTTCATACATTTCATAGGCTAACACCAATCCTGGCAAAGTAATTCCCATTTTCTTGGATTCATCCAAAGCTATTTTCATATCCTTCACAAAATGTTTGATATAAAAACCTGGTGCAAAGTCTTCTTTGATCATGCGTGGTGCCAAATTACTTAGAGACCAAGAACCTGCCGCACCTGATGCAATGGACTGCAATACGGTTGGTAAATCTAGCCCTGCCTTGAGACCGTAAGCAAGCGATTCGCATACCCCAATCATGCCTGAAGCTATGGCAATTTGATTGCACATCTTTGCATGTTGACCAGCCCCTGCCTCACCTTGATAAACGATATTTTCTCCAAAATGCTTCATCAGCGGTAAAGCCTTATCGTAAGTTGTCAAATCGCCACCGACCATAATCGACAATGTACCATGTTGCGCACCGATATCACCACCTGATACAGGTGCATCTAAAGACTCTACACCAATAGTTTGTGCATGCTCATATATTTTCTTAGCCAAAGATGGCTCTGAAGTCGTCATATCAATGATAAGGTTGCCAGGTTCAGCTGTTTTGAAAAGACCATTATCTCCAAAATAAACCTCTTCAACATCTGAGGGGTAGCCAACCATTGTAAAAGCAATGTCTTGATGTTTAAATGCTTCTGCTGGCGAACTAGCCCATAATGCTCCTAAAGCTACTAGCGGCTCTGCTTTTTCTTTAGTACGAGTGTACACCGTCACCTCATGGTCATTTTTCAATAAGTGTTTAATAATACTTGTCCCCATTACACCAGTTCCGATAAATGCAATACGTTGCTTTTTCATATGTATATACTCCTTTGTCATAAAAGTTAGGATTCTTTCACCTACGTGACTTGATGTTTTCAGTTTAGGCGAATAAATAAAATAATTCAAACTCTTCCTATAACTTGTACTAATAATTAGATAACTTGCATATATACCGAATAAGCAAAAAAAAGAGAGCAAGTGATTGGGGGATCACTGCTCTAAAGGGGGAAATGAGAATGTTGCTGTGTTCATAGTAAGTTATTCCCCATTAAAATGCATTTTAAACATCTATTTTTTAAATGTTATTACTCTGAATACTGGAACAATCTTTTTATTCGTCTTGGTCTTTTTCTTCATCAAATGCTGTCTGTCTATAATAGGTATTCATTAACTGGTCTAATCTGCGACTCAGTTGAATGGTTTTTGCATTTTGTAACCCGTTTTCAACACCAGAGCGAATCATCAACTCACGAGTTTGTTCCATTTGTTTCAAGAGTAGATTGACCATTCATACAACCCTCCACACACAAATAATCATACCATTATTATACATTTATATTTCATTTCTTACAGCATTAACTTACGACAATGTTCGACAAATTAACTCCTAGGTATTTCGTTATAAGTATAGATAATTTGTCCATTTTGCTTGGCCTCACCTCTGAAATGTTTAAATAAAGGATGCCCTACAAGAATTTCTCGAAATTCGTAAAAATCTTCCTTTTGAATTTCAATACTTCCTATTTCCCCATTTTGTAATTGTTTAAGCATATTTTCGTATTTTTCCATTAGTTTTATTCCTTTCTTTTCATCTTTTGTGTAATAAATTATGAATTATTTAAAAAAAGCTTTACGTTTACCATTTTTTCATGCAAACTGTATATTATTAGTCGATGAAGGAGCTGACTGTCTGTGAAAATAGCTGAAGTTGGAAATATTATCGAGTTTAAAAATGGTCTCCAAGGTATTGTCGAAAAGGTAAATGAAAATTCGGTGATCGTTAACTTAACATATATGGAGAATTTTGATTCCCTTGAAATTGAAGAGAAAACGGTCGTCAATCATAAACGTTACAAAATTTTATATACGAATGAAGCTTAATAGTCTGAATAGTCCCTATTTGTCTTTATAGATGATATGGGGCTTTTTTTTTGATAAAATTAAAGCATGGAGGTCGTATATGCTAACAAATTCAAAACAAACAGTACTATTACTCCTTTCTCTATTATTCGTTTATGGCATGCTTGCCTTTACCTTTGCTAACCAGGCAGTATTTTGGTACATGTATGCATTTACTTTACTAGTATGTATTGCCATTGCCATATTAGCTGGTTCTATTGAAGATCAATTACCCACATGGCAATTTTTACTCTTTGGGATTGGATACGGTACCATCACTTATGGTATTATTCGCTTCGGTTATTGGCTTGCTCCATTTATTAATAATAACTTAGTACAATCTGTTCATAAATTTTTAACCAACTATGGACCACAAAATATTTGGCACTATGCATTACTTGTTTTTATTGTTGCCATCGGCGAAGAATTATTTTGGCGTGGTTATGTTCAGCAACAATTAAAACGATTTATGCGCCCTACTCTGGCTATCCTAGTGACGGCAGTTTTATGTGCAATCTCCATTGCCCTCAGTGGTTTTATTTTAGGCGTGGTTGCTGCATTGGTGACAAGTATTATTTGGGGCTTCTTGTATGAATGGCGGAAAAGTATGCCACTTGTTATTGTAGCTCATGTTGTTTTTGTACTATTATTATTTTTAGTGTTACCTTTAACATCATAACATTATTATTTGGAAACATTTTAGCTTTACTAACGTTTAATTTAGAAAAGGAGGGTTTTTTATGCAAAAAAAATTATTTTCAATTCTTGCATTATTATTAACAGCAGTACTAGTTGTAGGTTGTAATACCTCTGAAAAAACAGAGGATTCAGATACTCAACAAAATGAGCCGTCTGATACTGCTGCCGATCAAAAACCATCTGGCGATGATACAGCAGGTGAAGCACAAGAGGAAGAGAATACAGATACACCTGCATCAAATGAAACAAATACTGAGGATGCTTCTAAACAGCCACAACAAGATGTGACTTACAAACAAAATGGTGTAGATAAAACAGAAAAGGCAACTGAATCTAAAAGTGTTGACCAAAGCTATAAGCTACAACAACTTCCAGGATTCACATTAACGCAAGAAGAGCCAGGTAAAGATATGCTAGTATCTAATGATGATGACGAAGTGTTTATGCGTATTGAAACAATTGAAGCATCACAATCAAGCTTTACTGAAGTAAAAACAGCTATGCAAGATTATATGAATGCTGTAGGTGAAACAGTAGCTTTAACTACTGATGAATTAGCTGCATTTAAGGATGTTCAAAATATTGAAGGTTATGTTGTAGACTTTGACACAGAGAAAGTAATCGGGGTTGTTTTTGAAAATGATGGTCTCATTACAAAATTAACGATTCACGATAATGATAAGCAAGATTTAACGAATGCTATGATGAACATGGCAGCAACTATTTCTAAAAAATAATAATTTGTAATACAAGAAGGACGATAGACAAGGCATTGTCTATCGTCCTTTTATGTATATTTGAGATCTTTCTTTATCCACATGATTAAAAAAGTTGTCTCAAATGAATGAGACAACTTTTTTAATAAGATAAATCTTTAATAGAAAGGCCCATTTTCTTTAATAACGTAATAGCTTGCTCTTTTTCTTCTGAAGATAATACGCTCATTATTTCATGCAAATGCTGCTCATGCTTTGGGAATAGTTCCCCCATAAATGCTTCGCCTTCATCCGTGATTTCTGCATATGTCACACGACGATCTGAAGGACAGGATACACGCAATAAATAGCCTCTTTTTTCAAGCTTATCAATGACATACGTAATAGACCCACTGGCAAGTAAAATTTTATTGCCAATTTGCTGTAATGGCTGTCTTCCTTTATGATAAAGAAGCTCGAGAACAGCAAATTCAGTTGGGTTTAAACCATTATCCTGAAATAATTGATGTGTTGTCTCATTGATAGCTTTAAGTGCACGTGACAATACAATATATAATTTTAAAGATTGTTTTAAGTCTTCTGACGTCATATTCTTTTCCTCTCACTTCGCTCTTTATACTTGACATTATAGCGATATTAGAAAAGCATTGTCAAAAGCATTATCCGATTTAGAAGGTTATATTGTTGTTATCCAACCATTTTTACTCTCTTTATGTTACTAAATAGGCAGAATCTTTTGTGGATACTTCCATTGTATCCACTTGGTTAAATGTATAGATTGGGAACTGTAGATGGAAGCATGTCCCCTTCTGTAATTCACTATTAACACCTATAACTCCATCGTGCTCTTCGATAACTTTTTTCACGAATGCAAGGCCCAGTCCTGTCCCTGTTGATTTTGTCGTGTAAAAAGGCTGGAATAGGTTTTGAAGGGTTGTGCTATCCATTCCAACGCCTTCGTCTTTAATTGTAAGTTCAACAATCGCGCAGTCATTTGTTGTCATTTCTACAGTAATCGTACCACCGTTATTCATGGATTCCATCGCATTTTTAATGAGGTTCATTAATACTTGCTTTAAACGATTTTCACTTCCACCAATATAAACTTGATTTGGAATTGAAATGTACTGAATCATAATATTTTTCATGAGTGCATCTGGTAACATGAACTCAATGACTTGTTTTACAATATGATCTAGTTCCAATAACTCCACTTTCATAGTTGATGGCTTGGACAAAACTAAAAGCTCTGATAAAATTTGTTCCATTCGTTGAAGCTCACTATCAATGACAGAAAGGTACATGCGTGATTCATCGTCAGCATTTATTTTTAATAAATCAGTAAAACCCTTTAAAGAAGTTAATGGATTACGAATTTCATGCGCAATACTCGCAGCCATTTGTCCAACAACATTCAAAGCTTGTTGATGCTCCACTTTATGTTGAAGTTGCTTCTTCTCTGTTTCATCATTAATAACTGTGACAATAATATTATTGTATTCATCAAAAATACTGGAAATTTCATAATAACAAGTTCTACTTACTTGTGTTTCATCGACAACGTGAAGACTTGCATGTTTGTCACCCATTAATTTAGAAAGGTAGGATGTAATTTGCCCTTTTTTCAATGTAAATAGATCAAATATATGCTGATGAGCTTTATGGAGTAGCTGAGAGCTTTCTACTTTGAGAAACATTTCTGCATACTTATTAAGCCCAAGAATAATACCGCTAGCATCACTTACAATAACAGCATAAGGTAAGTAATCATATGCATTAAAAGATTGGGATCTTTCATGCTCTTGACTAACGTATAATTTATGGGCAACATCTTCATTTAATGTTGAAATTTGTGCAACAATTTCTTCTGCATTTGGGTCGTAGAAACATTTAAATGATAACATTTCGTACTCATTTCCTACTGTGCGAATGTTGAAAATTTCTTCCGATCGTAAATCCTTTTGTAGTTGTTGGACGAACTTCGCCCATTTAAATTTAGATGGCTCGTCCATAGCCAAATTGCCAATATACGTTAAATTAAGATTAAATAGTTGGATAGCAGCCTCATTGACGTTCAAAATTTTCCCTGCTTTATTGAGTATAAGTGTTGGTGACGAAGTACTTTTCATAAGATTTCCAAAACATTGATTAATATCATTTTGCTTCAACTTTCTCACCGAACCTTTCAAAAGAGTAAAAAACCTCTAAATCGAATTTTGAGCCTTTACTATACATTATGACAGCACGATTCTATTATTACAAAATTTAGTAAATTTAAGTATTTTAAATTATTTCACGAACTGTTCACAAAATAAATAGGCAAAAAGAATTATATTGTATGTCAAATACTTGACTGATACAATTAGATATTGAAAGGAAGATTATTGTATGAATACTATTTTAACTACTTTAAACGCAAAGTATATACACACAAATCTAGCATTGCGCTATTTAAAAGGTGCCGCTTCACCCGAATTTAATCCAATTATAGCAGAATATACAATTAAAGACCCTGCTTTTAATATTGTATCAGATTTGTTCCAAAAAAAACCTGATATCGTTGGATTTAGCTGTTATATTTGGAATATTGAAGAAACAATTCATGTTATTAAAATGTTAAAAACGGTCTGTCCAGATGTTAAAATTTTGCTTGGAGGTCCTGAGGTTTCTTACGATTCTCACCATTGGCTACGCCGTATACCTGAAGTAGATTTCATAGTGATGGGTGAAGGAGAAACTTCATTTAAGCAATTGTTACGTTATTTACACGGTGAGATATTACTGGAGGATGTCCCTGGAATTTGCTATTTAGAGGACGGAAAAGTTAAGATTCACGCTCAACCACCTAAGATAGATTTGCGTGAAT
The DNA here is from genome assembly GCF_058795135.1 of Lysinibacillus sp. GW823-FHT06C08. Lineage (NCBI taxonomy): Bacteria > Bacillati > Bacillota > Bacilli > Caryophanales > Bacillaceae > Lysinibacillus > Lysinibacillus sp. GW823-FHT06C08. The sequence goes on along the minus strand of NZ_JBXAHN010000001.1, from coordinate 543,811 downwards.
TAGCGAGTCCGTTTCGCTTTGAAGAGGATCTTCCTCACCTTGGGAAACGTATTCAGTACATTGAAACAAGTAGAGGCTGTCCGTTTAGCTGTCAATTCTGTTTATCTTCTATTGAGGTTGGTGTTCGATACTTTAACCGAGAAAAAATTAAGGAAGATATTCGTTTCTTAATGGATAATGGCGCTAGAACTATAAAATTCGTGGATCGAACGTTTAATATAAGCCGTAGCTACGCTATGGAAATGTTCCAGTTTTTAATTGATGAACATAAACCAGGTGTTGTATTCCAGTTTGAGATTACTGCCGATATTATGCGTCCGGAAGTTATCCAATTTTTAAATGACAATGCGCCGAGAGGTTTGTTCCGCTTCGAAATTGGTGTTCAGTCTACAAACGATTTAACCAATACACTTGTACAGCGTCGCCAAAACTTTGAAAAACTAAAACGAACAGTGACAATGGTTAAAGAAGGCGGAAAAATCGATCAACACTTAGACTTAATAGCAGGTTTACCTGAAGAGGATTACGCAAGCTTCCGTCAAACCTTTAATGATGTTTTTGCCATGCGACCAGAAGAACTTCAACTTGGTTTTTTAAAGCTTTTACGCGGTACAGGGCTTCGAGTGGAAGCTGAGAAGTTTGGTTATACTTACGTCGATCTAGCGCCTTATGAAATCTTTTCTAATAATGTCCTCACATTTGATGACATAGTTCGCATTAAACATGCAGAGGATGTTCTGGAGAAATATTGGAACGATCATCGTATGGATCATACAATCGAATATTTAGTAACCGAGGTCTTCGATACACCATTTGACTTTTTCCAAAGCTTCGGTACGTATTGGGAAACTAAGGGATGGTCCCGTATTGGCCATCAATTAGAAGATTTATTCCGTCGTTTACTAATGTTCTTAGAAACTGTAGATGGCGCGAATTTAAACATTATACAAAGCTTAATGCAACTAGATTATCTAACGGCTCAGCAATTCCAGCCACGTAAACTATGGTGGAAGGAACGCCCAACAGTAGAGCAACAAAAAACAATCTACCAGACATTACGTGAAAATCCGGCTATCGCTGGTGAGGAATTTGCAGACTTTAAACTTACTGAGAAAGAGCTGTTTAAGCATACTTTGGTAATCCCACATGCTCTCAATTATGATGATTTCTTGAATGGCAAAATTGTACAAAAAGATGGCTACCTATTAACTTATTTCCGTCATGGTCAAGCACCTTACTTTGCAACAATCCCCACACTTTAATAACAAACGCTAGTCCTGTATGAGCGATCAGGACTAGCTTTTTTTATGTCTTAAACAATTCTTAAAGATGCACTGAAAAAGAAACGGGTAGCTGTTTTATAGCGTTTCTGCCTGCTTAATCTATTAGTCAAGTATTCATAGCCATTTTAAAAAAGTTTAGGGCAAATTTCTTAAAACAAACAATCTATACGTTGAAAATATACCCACTTAAAATGTTCACATTCGGGAAATTAAATTTTAAATTTTCCGAATATTTTGTGACAACTTACACATTTAGGCGTTTTAGTAACAAATGGAGCCCTCTTATCCTATATCAGACATCTTATTCTGTTCATAATTTTTACGTTTATTTGCTAGTTGTATTTTTTATTTTATTGGAACTACCTATTCCATTTCAATAGTTAATTTTCGTTTTCTAAAAAATGTATAGAATTAGTATAGATGTTTTTAATGTATATACAGTTGTAATGACAACTTTCGACAATTTTATCTCTTTTTACCCTATATAATAGAAGAAAGTCAATTACTCTTTATGCTATTTCTGGCTTTCGAAAAGAAGATTGTTTCATGTATGACAGTTTTAATTTATAAATGCAAGCTCACTCGGCTATGTAGCTACCAAACAAAAACATTTTTACTTAACACTTTTGACAGAAAAAAGGGGCAATATCATGATTACCCCTCAACAAATCCTTATATATCAATGTTCTGTGTTCTGTGAGCGTTACCCAATTATTACGCGTTCCTTTGGATAATGGAATTTCGATTTCTTTCCTCGTCCACCACCACCTAGCGTATACAGGAAGGATATTAAACCAACTCGACCAATGAACATTAAAATAATAATAATAATTTTACCAATAACCGATAAATCTGAAGTTATTCCTAACGACATACCACAAGTACCGAACGCAGAGGTGATTTCAAAAATAATTTGAATAAGGGAGGCATGTGGCTCTGTAATAAGCAAAATAATCGTTGCAATTAAAACCATGAAAAAGGCTAATAAGATGACAACGAAGGAGCGGAAAACATCAATTAAATGAATTTCTCGCCCAAACACTTGAATATCCTCTCTCCCTCTTGCAAATGTAATTAAAAATAAAATAGCTATGGCAAAAGTGGTTGTTCGAATTCCTCCCCCCACTGAACTTGGAGAAGAACCTATGAACATGAGAAAACTCATAAAAATATCTGTCGCCTCACTAAATGTCGTCACATCGTAAGTTGTAAGCCCAGCAGATCTTGTCGATACAGAATGAAACATCGCTGAAAAAAGCGCTTCGTGCCAGGACATTTCCTTGAAAGAATGGAAAGATTCGAGAAGTAAAATGACCAGAGCACCAACAACAAATAAAATGGCATAAGTAGACGTAGTAATTTTTGTAAACAAGCTAAATCGAAAATTCGCATGACGTTTGAGTAAGAAAGTTTTTAGTTCAATTAAGACAGGGAAACCTATTGCCCCTAACACAATAAGTACCATTGTCACCAGTTGAACAAAATAATCATCATGGAATGGCAATAAGCTCATTCCCGTAATGTCAAATCCCCCATTGGTCGTAGCAGAAATTGAAGCAAATGCTCCGTGTAAGAATGCTTCTTCTAACGTATCAAAATAATTGGTAAAATGTAAAGTTAAAATAAACGTACCTGCTACCTCAATACCAATTAAGATTTTTAAGATTTCACGTATTAATTTCACAACACCAGACAAATTGTACTGGTTGTGGTCAATCATAATTAACTGACGCTCACGCATCCCTATTTTTTTCCCGACTAAGAGCCACACAAAGGTACCCAGTGACATAATACCAATTGCGCCTAACTGCAAAATAACAAGAATCATCACAAGTCCAAATGTCGTATACGTTTCAGAAATATTAATAGTTGTTAAACCAGTTACACTTACTGCACTTACTGCCGTAAATAAACTATCTAAAAAGGATACCTTTACTCCTTCTTGATGAACGCCTGGAAGCCGTAATAACAGGAAGGAAATCGCTATAGCTATAAAATAATAAGAAACAAGTACCTGAAATGGTGTGACAAGTCTATTGGAAGATTTTTTCCAAGGCACTTTAACAACCCCTCCTACATATGATGCCCAACTAGATAGATTATAGTATAGAAAAAATACAAGAAAAAAGAAAGAGGAATAGTTATTACTATACTTTTTGAAAATGGACGATATCTGAACAAAAATGCTTTTTTATTTTGGAGGTGAAGTTTTGAATAAGCGGTTAAAGGCTTGGAGTATATTTATTTTTACAATCGGAGGATTATTAGTATTACTAATAACTAGGAGTGTTTTGCTTTTTTTGCATTTTAAGGATACATTACATCCAGATGAATCTGAAGAAGCAAAGGTACTTTTACAAGCAAACTATCCAACTATGACATACGAAATTTCTGGAGTTGAAGCAATTTGCGAAGAAAATTTTATATCTTCTATTGAGTATTTTCACTATGATTTGCCTATCGAACATACTCAGGTAAAGATTTTCTCTCACTGCAAAATGGGTTAATGAGTTTAGCTCAAAAAAGCTCGAAGTATGTAGGTGGAGTGATAATGTAGAAGTTGATCGGATCGTAGGGTGGCGACTAAGTGGGAATGTCGAGATCCTGGACTGAGCGCAGCGAGGGAAGCAGCTCGGCCCCGCCAGTGGAAACGTCAGCCCGTAGTGGAGATTAACGGCTATACTTTATAAACAGTCACTCCGATTGATTCTAAGCTATTTTTTTATTGTTGAAAAGTAAATCCTTAGAGTGACAAACAATGTTGACGAAAAATCACATTCATGACGTAAGCTCTCCAAGATTTAAGCCGAAAAAGTGAGATTAGATTTAGTAGTAAAATATCATAGAAAAAGAAAATACCAAAAGCCATCGATCATACTTTCGATGGCTTTTGACTACAGCTGGATAATTCAATCTAAGCTATTTTTTATTTCGAACCCCTACTAGATAACCTACAAATGCTATGCCGAGTAAGACAATCCAGAATGTTAACTCCCATGCAGTGGAATGTGGGAATTCTGCAGGTAATATCCCTACTTTTTCGTGGGCTAATGTTAAGACAACAAGCTTCACACCTACCCAGCCTACAATTAAAAATGCAGCTGTTTCAAGTGAAGGATAATCATTTAATACTTTGACAAACCATTGGGCAGCAAAACGCATCATAATAACCCCGATAAACCCACCAAGGAGCATGACGATAAATTGTCCACCATTAATGCCACCGATATCAAAATTCCCCAAATGAGGCAATGTGACAGCGATAGCTACTGCAGCCAACATGGAATCAATAGCAAATGCAATGTCTGCAGCTTCTACTTTGAGTACCGTTAACCAGAATCCAGAACCCTTTTTCCCAGCTTTTTCACTCGTCTCTTCCTCATCATCTTTATGTTTACGTAAATCATAAATATTTTTCGCAGACATAAATAGCAGGTAAGCCGCACCTACTGCTTGTATTTGCCAATAGTTTACTAAAACTGTAATGACAAAAAGAGCAGCAAATCGAAAAATCAGGGCGCCAAATAGTCCATAAAATAACGCCTTTTTTTGTTGTTCTTGCGGTAAATGTTTGACCATTACAGCCATTACTACTGCATTATCAGCTGCTAGTAATCCCTCTAATACAACTAGGACAATTAAAACCCAGCCGTATTGTAATATTATTGCTTCCATTTATGCTAGTGCCTCCTCTAAGCTCTAAATACCCAAATGACTAGTTCCACTAAAGTACAAAAGAAAAAAACCCCTGCCTTATGTAGGCAAAGGTCTCGCTAAGTAAATTAGTACCTTATCGGTACATCAATCTACACGTCATCAGTCATCATTTTACGCATAGAGCCATTCACTATCACACCCGATGGTAAAACCATGTCTTGACGAATGTGAAACCAGGTAAAATAATTGCAAAACCTGTTAGCTACTCCCCTTTGACAAAGTGTCGAAGGTATCTTCTTTCAAACATTATAGCACTATCATTTACAGCTTACAAAAATATCTATATGGTTTTTTCATTACTTAATTTGTATCTGGTAGCTCTTATCTTCTTTATGTGCTAAATAAAAATCAATCATTCGCGGCATCGTCCGAATAAAATCAGGACATGTAATTCCACCTTTTTGTAAAATTTGCTGGGCTTCAGTCGTGTCGAATGTGGCATTCCATGTTAAATAATCTAATGTCTCCTGCTCCACCCCTAGCTTTCTCCGAATAAAAGGAATTTGCAAGGATAGCTTTGCCCACGCAAACGGTAAATGTCCCTTCGGATAAGCATTTGTTACTAGTTTCACCATAGTACGATACACTTCCTGTACAGGGTGAGGATTTGGATCTGTTAAATGAAGGGTCTTGCCTTCAGCCTCTTGTTCTGATGCCAAAAAAGTTGAGGCATTTAATATATAATCTACTGGTACTACATTGATCGTAGATGTAGATTTTCCAATATAAGGAATTATGGGTAAACATTTTAAACGTTCTACTAAATTTAAAAAGAAATAGGGGCCATCAAACTTAATAGTTTCACCCGTTTCCGAATGTCCCCTCACAATGCCAGGTCTAATAATTGTTAATGGAATTTCGGATTTTAAATCTTCTACTCGGAGCTCAGCCTCATATTTTGTCTCTTCATAATAATTTTTAAATGCGAATGGTCGAATCAGTTCATTTTCACGCAGTACCCCCTCACGTGTACCAGCCACATATGCCGTACTAAAGTACATATAGCGTTTTAAATGGGGTAAAGTGCGCACAAATTCATTCACCATTGTTGTCCCATGTACATTCACTTTCCAAGCAATATCACGGGGTACAGCTAAATCGTATATAGCTGCCAAATGCCAGAGCACTTCAATTTGAGGTACGATTTCTTCAATCACTTGATTATCTAAACCGAGGTTCGGCAAGGTAATATCACCCTCAACAATACGAATCGATCCATTAGGAAACTCCTTTAATATTTTATCTTTTTCTCGATGAGCCTTAATGGTTTCGCCAGCTAATACGATTGCTATAACCTGTTGTGTTTGTTTTTTTTGGAACAATGTCCTAATTAATTGACTTGAAATGAAACCAGGAAAACCAGTAAAAAAATGAACTTTCATCTCCCATTCCCCCTCGATTCTAACGCATCTTTCTTGTTTCCTTATCCACTAAACTATAAACAATCGGTACAATATATAGTGTTAGTAACGTGGACGTCACAAGTCCTCCAATCACTGCAATTCCCATCGGTTGATTCATCTCTGTTCCTTCCCCAATGCCAAGTGCAAGTGGAAGCAATCCTAAAATAGTCGTTAACGCGGTCATTAAGATTGGACGGAGACGATCCTGAGTAGCCAGTAAAATGGCTTCATACGCTGACATACCACTCGCTTTTTGCTGGTTAATATAATCAACTAACACAATACCGTTATTTACAACAATCCCTACAAGCACTAAAATTCCGATTACAGATGTCACACCTATTAATGTATTTGTGGCAAACATGGCAATTGCTACACCTATGATCATTAATGGCACCGTAAACATAATGACAAACGGATATTTGAATGATTCAAATTGAGCAGCCATCACAATATAAACTAATATAATTGCCAGAATAACGGCTAGTAGCATATCATCGATTGCACTATCATAAAGCTCTCGATCACCGCTAAATACAATTTGCGTAGTAGGTGATAAATGAGCACTCTCTATTGCTTTATCTACCTTTGTTGACATTCCGCCTAAAGATTCCTTCGTTTCATATTCAACAAAAAATGCCACTGCTGCAGCCTGATCAGAACGACGAATAGAGATGGGACCCTCTTCTATAGAAACCGTAGCAACATCTTCTAATTTCACAAACAAGCCCGCAGGTGAACGAAGTTGCATTGCTTTTAGTGAATTCACACTGTCGTTGAAGGTCTGTCCGAAACCTGTGTAGATAGGTAACACAGCACCATCCTCTGCGATTAATTGGGACGTTAATTGTCCCCTTGTCATTTGATTGACAGACTGTGCAATTTGGGCCGGTACAAAACCATAATCTTTTGCAATCTCTCGATTAACTTCAATTTGAATTTCTTGAACCGTATTATCTAAATCTGTGGAGACTTTCGTCACTTCTTCAATCGCTTGTAGCTCTTGTTGTACTTTATTAACAGCCTGTTGGAGCCTTCCTTCATCAGAGTCAGTTAATCTAAACGTTAAAGTATGTGGTGATGAGCCAGTTGCTGTCGATACGTTAAATGTCAGCTCAGTCTTATCTCCTAACTCTCCCTGTAATTCTTGCTCTAACTCTTCGACAAATTCAAAAATTGAGCGTTCTCTATCCACTAAAGGCACTAGCTTTACATACATTTCTGCTTGGTTCGGGCTAGTTTGTCCACGTGATTGAGATTGTTGTGTGCCACCAATTAAACTAACATAAACATCTACATCTTTTTCCTGCTTTAAACGTTCCTCGATCTTCCTGACAACCTTTTCAGTTTCAGATACAGCTACACCCTTTTCAAGATTGACGCTAATGGTTGTGAATCCTTCATCGGTAGGTGGTAAAAATTCAGTACCAATTCTAGTCAATCCGAATAATGATAGGCCAAAGCAAGCTACTGTGAAAATTAGTATGAGCATACGATGCTTCAGAACCCAAACAATAGACGATTTGTATCGCTTATAAAATTGAGATTGACTACGCTGCTCGTAAACGTTAATACTTTTCATTTTTAAAAGACGACTCGCTAGCATCGGCACTACTGTAAGGGCAACTACTAAAGAGGCAATTAAACTAAATGAAATTGTGAGAGCAAATTCTGTGAAAATTTGTCCAATCAATCCTTCGATGAACATAACAGGAATAAAGACAGCTATTGTTGTTAGTGTTGAAGCTGTGATAGCAAGAGCCACTTCCCTTGTCCCTTCCATTGCTGCTGTAATAGGATTTTTTCCTAGCCCTAAGTGTCTTTCAATATTTTCAATAACAACGATTGCATTATCCACTAGCATGCCAATACCCAAAGCTAGAGCACCTAAAGTCATAATATTGAGTGAAAAATCAGCAAAAAACATCAATACAAATGTCACTATAACTGAATAGGGGATAGCGATACCAATGATGATAGGGCTCTTTATACTGCGTAAGAACACAAAAAGGACGAACATTGCAAACAATCCTCCTAAAATTAAGGAAGAGCCGATATTACTAATAGCAACATCCACGTAGTTGCCCTGATCTACTAATATGTCTGCTGTTATTCCCCTGTATTGCTCTTTCTCTAGCAGATCATTTAAGGTTTGTTGAAACTCCTTCGACACTTCTGCAGTATTCGCACCCGACTCCTGTATGACAGACATAAGAACTGCTGCATGCTCATTGGCACGAGTTGTCGTTACAGATGGCTGTTCTGCCCTTTTAACAGAGCCGAGATTGCCAACTGTTAACGCTTCACCTGTTAAAGGATTCACAGAAACGATTAAATTGGCTATATCTTCAGGGGAGGTTAATGTACTAACAATCCGTGTTGTTAACATTTTTTCATCATTAGTTAAAACCGGATCACCAGGAAGTGATACATTGTTCGCTTGAACGATTTGAATAATATCTGCCTGTGTTAAGCCTTTTTCGACTAGCTTTCCCTCATCTAATGTAATTTGTATTTCCTCTATAAGCTTCCCCGAAACATTCACACTTGCGACACCCTCTGTCCGTCGAAGCTCTTTTTCTAAATCCTCTGCTAATAAGCGCACATCAACATTTTCATTTTCTGCGCGCAATGATAGCTGAATAATTGGAAATTGAGATGGATCAAACTTTAAAAAGCTTGGCTTGCCCGAATCATTGGGAAGAGGTGTCATATCAATTCTTTGTAAAATATCAAGTTGGACATCTTCTAGGTTGGTGGACCAATTGAACTCAAGGACGATTAAATTGCTTCCTTCTTGCGAGGTTGACTGTAATTTCTTAATGCCTGGTAAGGTGGCTAGTGTTGCCTCTAAAGGCTTCGTTACTCTCTCATTCACCTCTGTTGGGCTTGCTCCAGGATAGGAGGTGACTACTACACCTATCGGAGGATTTAACTCCGGAATTAAAGTAATTGGTATTTTTAATAACGATACACCGCCTAATAAAATGACAAAAAGCATCGTTACAATTGTAAAGACCGGTCTTTTAATTGAAAAATTACTAATGTTCATATGATAAACTCCTTTTTCTGCCTCTTCCTTTCTATGATAGCCGAAAAGGGGATTATTTTATAAATAGGCTAATTTTCTACCATCTAGCGATGGCAATCTTAAATTTCCTAATACTTTATATATTCTACAGTCAGTGTCAAATTTCCTTGAAAAAAAACACGAATCGCAAAATTGTCGATTCGTGTTTGACTATTAAAGAAGGCTATAAAGTTTAATGTTCTCGTTTTTATCGTTAAACCATCGCATGGCAAATTCATTTTCGAATAAGAACACAAGGTTGTCAAAGCGGTCTTTCACCAGCATTGAACGACCAGAGGACATGGACTCTTTAACATCCTCTTCATTTTCAATCCAACGTGCAATTTTTGAACCAATTGGCTCCATTCTTACTTCCACATTGTATTCATTTTTCATACGATGTTCGAATACTTCAAATTGCAGTTGACCCACTGCTCCAAGAATAACTTCCTCTGTGTGCAGTGTTTTATAATATTGAATAGCACCTTCCTGTACTAATTGTAAAATACCTTTATGGAATTGCTTCGATTTCATTACATTTTTAGCCGTTACACGGACAAATAACTCTGGTGTAAACTGTGGTAATTTTTCAAATTGGAATGTTTTCTTACCACCCACAACTGTGTCTCCAATTTGATAAGTCCCCGTGTCATATAACCCGATAATATCTCCAGCAACCGCTTCATCTACAGTCTCACGATCATCAGCTAGGAATTGCGTAGATTGCGTAACTTTAAAGGATTTGCCTGTACGAGACAATGTCATATTCATGCCACGCTCAAATTTACCAGAAACAATACGTACAAAGGCAATACGGTCACGGTGCGCAGGATTCATATTAGCTTGAATTTTGAATATGAATCCTGAAAATTCTTCTTGTTCAAGCGGATCAATAAACTGTTCATCTTCCGTAATTCTAGGCTGTGGTATTGGTGCAAATTGTAAGTAAGTTTCTAGGAATGTTTGTACACCAAAGTTTGTTAAAGCTGAACCAAAGAACACTGGTGTTAATTCGCCACGACGAATTTTTTCCTCCGAATATTCATTACCAGCCTCGTCTAATAGTAAAATATCGTCCATTGCTTGAGAATAATAAGAAGTGACTTTCATTGGATGTTCTACAGCAAGTTCACCATTTTCATCTATTGGTAGAAAGCGCTCTGTCTCATCCGTACGGAACTGCTCAATACGCTTATTGTAACGATCATAAATACCAAGAAACTCTTTCCCCATACCAATCGGCCAGTTCATTGGATACGCATTAATCCCTAGTACTTCCTCAAGCTCTTCAATTAGCTCAAGCGGCTCTTTCCCTTGTCGGTCTAATTTATTAATAAAAGTGAAAATTGGAATACCGCGCATTTTACAAACCTTAAATAGCTTTAATGTCTGTGCCTCGATCCCTTTAGCAGCATCCACTACCATGACAGCACTATCTACTGCCATTAGTGTACGATACGTATCTTCTGAGAAGTCTTGGTGCCCAGGAGTATCCAAGATGTTTACACGTGAGCCGTTATAGTCAAACTGCATCACGGAAGAAGTTACAGAGATACCACGTTGCTTTTCGATTTCCATCCAGTCAGATGTTGCAAACTTACCTGTTTTTTTCCCTTTTACTGTTCCTGCGTCACGAATGGCGCCACCAAAAAGTAAAAGCTTTTCTGTAATCGTCGTTTTCCCAGCATCAGGGTGACTGATAATGGCAAAAGTACGACGCGATTGTATATCTTTTTCTAAATTTGAATTCATCTCGTCATTCTCCTTTTTTCATACTTAATAATAATAAAAGAAGACTTGCCTTTCGTACAACCTTTTTACATGAAATCGCCAAAAAGAAAACCCTTTAGTACTATCTAAAAGGGTTTCCTAAGATCTTATATTCCATCAAACAAATTTCAATCGGCCAGCTTCTATTGCTATTTCTGCATCACTATGTGGAAATTTTGTATTTTCAATAATTTGATAATCCTCATGGCCTTTACCAGCAAAAATTATCATATCGCCTGGTTCAGCAACCTCAATGGCATGTCGGACTGCCTCTGCACGATCCCCGATGCAAGCAAAATTGTCATGTAACATCCCTTTGGCTAAATCACCTGTAATACTATTATAGTCCTCATAGCGTGGGTCATCTGTTGTCAGAATGACATACTCTGCTGCCGACGCCTTCTCAGCCATTGCAGGACGTTTTGATTTATCGCGGTTACCACCTGTCCCAACTAAGAAAATAAGTTTGCCCTTTTTATATGGTTGTGCTGCTTCAATCGCTTTTTCAATGGCATCAGGTGTATGTGCATAATCAACAAACATTTGAACAGGTAGGTCAGAGCATACTTTTTCCATACGACCTTTAACTGGTGGGAGTTGCTCGATTTGCTCAATAATGGCTTCCATAGTATAGCCACGACCATAAAATGCCACTATCGCTGCTAACACATTATAAATGTTAAATTCACCTAGTAAATTCATTTTCACACGATAAATTCCTTCTGACATCTCCACATCAAAGGATGTCATATAATCGTGATATTCACAGTTAATGGCACGGAAATCTGCTGTTTCATTTTTTAAACCATATGTCCACACTGGAAATGGTGTCATAGCTGCGTATCGCTCTGACCACGCATCATCGGCATTTAGCACAACAAATTTATTTTTTTCTAAATCTTGTCCAAGCTGGGAGAATAATAAACCTTTAGCATGGCCATATTCCTCCATCGTACCATGGAAATCAAGATGATCGTGCGTTAGATTTGTAAAAATAGCAATATCATAGTCAACACCTGCTAAACGTCCAAGTGCTAAGCCATGGGATGAAACCTCCATCGTCATTAAACGACAGCCTTCCATTTTTGCTCTAAAAATCATTTGTTGCGTCGATAACGCATCACTCGTTGTATTGGCAGATTCATATAGAATTCCATTTAAATTAAAGCCAATTGTGCCAGATAGGGCCGATTTTTCACCCATACCATGCATGATATTTTGAATAATACCCGTCACAGATGTTTTACCATTCGTTCCCGTTACCCCGATCATCGTTATATCTTTTGAAGGATAATCAAAAAACTTTGCGGCTAATAAGCCTACTGCACGGTCCGTGTCTTTCACAATTACTTGAGCAATAGTCTCACCTAGTGGTAATTCTCGCTCCGTTACAACAATCGTAGCCCCACCATCTACAGCCTTTTGAGCATAATCATGTCCATCCACTGTATAACCTTTAATACAAACAAACATACTATTTGGCTGTACACTTCTTGAATCCACTACGATATCAGTTACTTGGTCTGGCAACATGCCAATTATTTTTTTCAAAGGTAATGCACTTAACAATTCCTCTGCATACATTTCATAGTCCTCCAATCAATCTCTACACTCACGTCATCATTTTTGATTATTCGACAAAAAACGACAATATGAATCCCCCCACGTTCTATTGAACTTATTTTACTACTTATTTCGTGATAAATAAAATGTCTCTGTGCTGTTTTTTCAACGAAAACGCTTACATTTGAACAAAAAACACGTTTTCTTCGAAATTTTCATAAATAATCAGGAATCGGCATTTTTCGACACGACTAGGATAGGATTTTTGGGAACATTTTTCTATACAAAGGAGGGGGTTTTTAGAATGAGGGTATCTTCATTTGAAAAAAGATACCCCCATTTTACTATTTCATAATAGAGCGTACAATTTTCACCTTTTGATTATAGGGTGGAAAAAGTACATTCGTCTCAAGCTTAGAAGATTTCTTTAAAATGGATTTCGAATGTGTAAAGTTTTCAAAGCTCGCTTTACCATGATAGGCTTTCACACCTGAAGGACCAACACCTCCAAATGGTAAATGTAAGTTACCAACATGTGTAATAGTATCATTAATACATCCTCCACCGAATGGCAATTCCTCTAAAAAGTATTGAGTCGCTTTTTCGTGCTCTGAGAAGAAATATGCCGCTAGTGGTTTCGGCAATTGGCGAATTTGATGGATAGCTAGTGGTAAATCGTTATACATCATAACAGGTAGGATAGGACCAAAAAGCTCTTCCTGCATCGATGGACTTGTCCACTTTACATATTCGATGATTGTTGGTTCAATATATAAATCATCTCGATCTATCCGCCCGCCAAATGTTATAGCATCTCGCTCTTCCTTAATAATTTGCTGTAAACGATCAAACTGTCTAAGATTCACGATGCGTCCGTAATCAGGGCTTTTTAATGGGTTCTTCCCATAAAAAGAACGTATTGTTTCTTTTAAAATTTTCATAAAGCGATCATACACATCTTTGTGAACAAGTAAATAATCTGGTGCCACACATGTTTGCCCAGTATTTGTAAATTTACCCCATACAATCCGCTTCGCTGCTACTTCTAGGTTCGCTGTTTGATCGACAATAGCTGGACTTTTCCCTCCAAGTTCTAAAGCAATAGGAGTTAGTCGTTCTGCTGCTGCCTTAGCTACCACTTTGCCGACTGCAACACTTCCTGTAAAAAAGATATAGTCAAAGGAAGCATGGATTAAGGCAGTAACCTCATCTTTTTCCCCTTCCACTATACGTACATAGGACGGGTGGAATGTTTCTTCAATTACTTTTTTTACGATGGCTGCAGTGTGTACAGATGTTTCTGACGGTTTGACAATAGCTGTATTACCGCCAACAATAGCACCTACCAGTGGTTCCATGACCAATTGAAATGGGTAATTGAAAGGTCCAATTATTAATGTAACACCATACGGTTCACGAACAATAAAGCTCTTACCCATCTGATATTGAATAGGTGTTTTGACAGCTTCTGGCGCCATCCATTCTTCCACATGCTTCACCATATGAGAAATACTATCTAAGACAATGCCAATTTCAGTTGCATAAGCTTCAAACTCACTTTTCCGAAGGTCTAAGTATAGGGCGTTCAGTATTTCCTTTTCATATTTCAAAATGGATTTCTTTAGTTTTTTTAATTGCTCTTTTCGAAACTTGACACTTTTAGTGGCACGAGAAAAATAAAATTGACGCTGCTCTGTTATCATATTTTCCACATCTTGAGACGTAAAATTCATCAATAAAGCACCCCTTTTTCAAAAATGGCATACATAGTTTTTTCATTTCGAAACAAACTATCATTGTCTATACGATACAACATCAGGAGGGAAAAATCCTCTTTCTACATCAGGGAGGATGAAATTTGAGTATGTAAAATGTTTTAGTTTTTTTATCTCGGGAAATATACAACTACATATTAATTAAAACGGGGGCGTAGATGAATGAAAACAACAACGACATGGTGGGAGTCTATTTTTTCAGGACCATTATCGCATGGGATTTGTGAAGAAAAATTAATGCTTTTGCAAGATGAGGCTTTCTTATATCTTTCTACAGCACCAGTAGAAATAGAAGAAGATCTTGAAGTAAATTAAAAGAAAGCGCATTATAGGATACCCCTATAATGCGCTTTTATCATATTTAATTAGCAATTAATACTCGTTGCAACTGCTTTAGCTCTGCTTCCAATCTGTTGATTGCTTCTTCTTCTATGGCAAAGCCTCCTTCATCCAGACGAATAATTTGTTTATCCACAATATAAACTGAATGTGATATTGTGGTCGCCCCGAGTACAGCTAAAACGGGCTTTAAAGCATACTCTAATGCTAATAAATGACCAATAGAACCTCCGACAGCAATAGGTAGTATGACCTTCTCATGCAGAGCTTTCTGGGGTAGTACATCTAAATAAGTCTTCAATATCCCTGTAAAGGATGCTTTGTATATTGGGGTTAAAATGATCACTATTTGTGCTTCCTCGACCCATTTATTCTCTAGCTGGATACTTTCGCTCCCAAAATTGGCTGTCATTAAATCTTTTGCTGGTAGCTCATGAACATAATTAGAATGGACTTCTACTCCTTGTGCCAGTAGATGATTTACAACCTTTTCATGAATTGCCGTAACTCTAGAGCTTTTCGAGTTACTTCCATTAATAATTACTGCTTTTGTCATTTCCCCACTCCTTTTATTTTTTTAAGCCATTAAAAAAGCTTCTATTTTACAATCAAACGGAAACCGCCTTGTAAAATAGAAGCCTCTAGATGCCTAGTCAACTTCAAAACCAAGTATTCTTATAAAATTAATCTAACATATATTCCTTTAAAGTCAATAGCTTTTTTATTGGTAAATAGCTTTTCCAAAAACGGCCTTGGCTGCATCTCCAATATGCTCACATACAGTCGGATGTGGGAAAATCATTTGTGCTAATGAAAGAGCTGTACCACCTGCATTTTTTGCCGCCAATATCGCATTCAGCATTTCTGTTGCACCATCTCCTACAACACAAGCACCTAGAATTTGACCGCTACCCTCTTCTGTAATTAGCTTCACAAAGCCTTCTGTATTGCCTTCCATTAAACCTTTTGGATTTGTCTTTAAAGGCATTTTTGTCATCGTGTAAGGCACTTTTACCTGTTCTTCTAGTAAACCAAATGTGGCAATCTCAGGATGTGTATAGACACAACGTGGGATAGATGCTTGGTCAATTGATGCTGGTTGATTACCCACAATATAATCTACAGCATAGATTCCTTCTGCACTTGCTGAATGTGCTAGCTGATAACCACCGACCAAATCACCAATTGCATACAGATGGGGCTGACTCGTCTGTAAATGGTCATTGACGGCAATTAAAAGTCCTTCAAATGCTAGCCCTAAATGCTGAGCGATCTCTGTATTAGGACGACGCCCTGTGGCAAATAGAAGATTTTCATATGTATATGTACCTTTAGTTGTATGAATAGTATGGCCTTCAAATTTTTCGAATTCGAAATCTGTTACAAGTTCAATACCAAGTTTCTTCATCTTTTCTCGAATAAGAGGTCTCGACTCTGGTTCTTCCGTTTGTAAAATATCCTCACTATGATTAAGCATTGTAACTTTCGTTCCTAGAGGTGCTAAACTAAAGGCCATTTCTACTGCAATGACACCACCACCAATAATCGTTAACTGTGCTGGTAGCTCTTTAAGATTGAAAAATGTATCTGTTGTATAGTAGGTAGCAGTCTCTAAACCTTGAAATGGTGGGACAAATGGATGACTGCCTGTTGCCAATATAATATCCGTGGCTGTCAAAGTTTCATTTCCAACTGTTATCAGCAAGTCTTTAGTTAATGTGGCTTCACCACGATATAAAGTTATATCGTTGTTGATGATATAGTGCTCAATATTTGTTAGAAGCTCTTGAATAATTGTATCTTTTCTTTGCATCAATCGAGGGAAATTTATTCGCACATTGTCCGTTTCTATTCCCCAATTATTTCCTTGATTGATTGCCTGTACTAGTTTACTATGCTCCAATAAAATTTTAGATGGAATGCAGCCGACATTATAGCAGGCTCCTCCTAATTTATCTCGTTCAATCAATGCAACCCTTTTGCCATTTTTCGCCGCATGAATGGCCGCTACATAACCTCCTGGCCCTGCGCCAATAATCGCTATATCAAAATTTTCCATATTTCTCACCTCATGTAACACCTTATCATTTGGAAAAATTGAATGCAATATTATCAGGAATGTCTTAGAGAGGGTTCTTTTAGAAAAGGAACAGGCTCATTTAAAGAAATGCCCACCAAGTAGAACACTCCAAAATCTTAAAATATGAAAATAACAAAAGCCACCGAGAGAAAGAACTTCTCGATAGCTTTTGTCCACAGTCTAAGCCTTATACGTTTATATTTTCCTATGCTTAATAAATATTGCGTTGCCAAAATCTTTGTTGTGCAATCGCGCCTACAAATTTTTTAGCAAAATCCTTATTACCAGTTGCTAAAACAATGCCTGGTCCCACATTCGCATTTGACATATTGAAAAACGTTGTACCTGTAACAGCAAACCCAATAGGTTTATAATGGCGATATGCCTCATTAATATAATTCACGATATGTGTATTAAATTTAGCTTGATTACTTGCCTTTACCCCCACCACATATAACGTGTCAAATAAAACGGCATCGGTTGTAATAAATGTGTCGGTTGCCGTTAATTGAACACCATTATTCCCTGTTACAACACCTAGTCGATCAGAAATAATGCTGTAGCGCACACCTTGCCTTGTTAAATATTTCAATACTTCGCCTACCTCATTTGCATCGAATCCATCACCAATTAAAACACCCACCTTAAGCGTATAAGGCAATTTAATGGTATTGGCTTGACTAAGTGCAGGTGAAGAAGCTGTTACCTTGGACTGTTCCCCACTAGGAGGGTTAACACCAACATTTTCAGCCACAGTTGTAGCCATTGCTTTATCCACACGAACAAACATATCCACAACTTGTTGTCGCACCGATTTACTTTTTACTTTTCCAACCTCAAAGCTAAAAGCGTCTATAATATGCTGTTTTTCAGGTGGGGACATACTGTTCCAAAAGAGCCTAGCTTGCGAAAAGTGATCGTCAAAGGATTTACTACGTGCTCTTGTGATTCGCCCTTCAACCTTTTCTTCATAATGAACGTATCCCCCTTCCCTTGCAGTAGATGTTGCAGGCGTATTATTGGCCAATGAATTTTTATGATAGCTTACTCTACCTAGATTAATTGCCTGTCGACTAAAACCATTCCGTTGATTATTATGCACAGGACAAAGAGGGCGATTAATAGGGATTTCCGCAAAGTTTGGTCCCCCGAGACGAATTAACTGTGTATCTAAATAGGAGAAGAGTCGACCTTGTAACAGTGGATCGTTAGTAAAATCAATGCCTGGTACAACATTCCCTGGGTGGAAGGCAACTTGCTCCGTTTCAGCAAATACATTATCCACATTACGATTTAAGGTCATTTTTCCAATTTTCTTTACGGGTATTAGTTCTTCTGGCCAAAGCTTAGTGGCATCTAAAATATCAAAATCAAATTTAAATTCGTCTTCCGGTTCAAGTATTTGCACCCCTAACTCAAACTCTGGATAATCTCCAATTTCGATGGCCTCCCACAAATCCCGTCGCTGAAAATCTGTGTCTTTCCCTGCAATTATCTGTGCTTCATCCCAAACTAGTGAATGCACACCTAGTACAGGCTTCCAATGAAACTTCACAAATCTCGATCGTCCTCTGTCATTAACAAAACGGAATGTATGCACCCCGAAACCTTCCATCATACGGAAGCTTCTAGGTATTGTTCGATCAGACATATGCCACATAATCATATGTGCTATCTCCTGATTGTTCGCAACGAAATCCCAAAACGTATCATGGGCAGAGGCTGCTTGCGGCATCTCATTATGCGGCTCTGGCTTTACAGCATGAATTAAATCTGGAAACTTAATAGCATCCTGAATAAAAAAGACTGGAATATTATTGCCTACTAAATCATAATTTCCTTCATCCGTGTAAAATTTTGTTGCAAACCCCCGTACATCACGAGCTGTGTCCATCGAGCCTAAACTACCTACCACTGTCGAGAATCTAACAAACACTGGTGTTTTCTTTTTCGGGTCTTGCAAAAATTTCGCTTTCGTATACTCTCTCATTGACTCATATAATTCGAATTCACCATGCGCTGCAAAACCTCTAGCATGTACGACTCTTTCTGGAATTCGTTCGTGGTCAAAATGTGTAATTTTTTCTCGAAGGTGAAAATCCTCCATAATTGTCGGACCGCGGACTCCTGCTTTTAAGGAATCCTCATCGTTAGACACTCTAAGACCCTGATTCGTAGTCATTTTTGTGCCTTCATTCTCAACACGAAACGGCTCTAGTTGCTGATCCTTGGCATTATCCTCTATATTTTTGCGTTGATTCGAATTTGGCTTATCCACGCAATCCCCTTTCATACTATTACTGATTTCGCTCAATAGACACTATATGTTTGTTTGGAATAAACATGCATTTATTTGACAATCTATCTCCACTAAAGTAAAAAGTAGGTTCCCTATATAACATAAAGAACCTACCAATCTTAAAATATGTATCGTATCATTTCATGTATGTTACAGTAGGGGTTGTCACGGCTCTCCGTACTACGAAGAGCCATCATGTCCGTACAATTTTTAATCGCTACCTCATGTCGTAATGCAATAGGGGCAATAAGAGACTCGTCAGCCTTATGACGGAAATATCGACTCACGCCAAGATGTTGTTCCATTTTGTCATTTAAGACAGCTCGTGGATATTTTTCCGAGCTATCCACTTCTTCAAAATGCAAAAGTAACCACAATTCAAAAGCTTCATTTGAATAAGCAATATGAATCCCTTTTTCCTCACAAAATTGATTTACTTCCTCCAATTGCTTTTCAGTTAAATCATCCTTATCAAAAACAATCCAGACCTCGTCAAAATATTGATAACTTGAATCCCGATATGCATGTTGAGCAAGCTTAATTGCAGAACGTTTAACGTTTTTTATTTTCACACTCACCATTTTAGAGCGCTTCAAAATACGTAGCTGCTCAAAATAAATACGTTCCGTTTCACCTTCACAATAAATTAAAATAGTTTTCCGCAGTGTTCGGTTTCCTTGTTGTCGTACTCTCACTGCTCAGATACCTCCGCTTCATCTAAATATTGTTCAGATAAATATTCATTAATAACGGGAGTTGCGCCAAATTCTCCTTTTAAATAACGTTTTGCATATGAAAGGTCGCCACGCTTTTTTTGCAGGTCTGCAAAATCAAATAAAGAATAAAGCTCAGATTCATTTTTAAAGGTTTTATTAACAAACCAAATTTGATCGGACCGCAATGGCTGATCCAATAATTCTATTTCATGACTCGTCACGACAAATTGATTACTCGTATTGCGTTTACTATTCATGATTGCCATTAGAAATTCACAAATTGACACATGAAAAGCTGTATCAAATTCATCAATAAAAATAGTTTTTCCTTTATTATAAGCATCTACCATCACACAAGCTAAATGCAACATGCGCACAGTACCTTTAGAATCCATCGTCCAATTGATCGTCTCTGTCCCGATGGGGGCACCTGCTTCATCGAATGATAAATAATGCAGATCGATATCAACTTCTTGAATGATCTCAGGGGTGTCAAATTCGTAGCCAATGGTATTTTTTTCTCTGCGTTCCACACGTCTTGCTGTGACATCTTGAATCGAAAAATCGGCAATTTTAAGAAGTTTGATGACCTCTTTTTTAAAAGGCTCTTCTTCAAGTTTACGAATAAGGGGATGACTTGATAACCGATTCGCTTCATCGAGAAACAGGATTTTATGTAAAAACCAATCGAATACCTTTAACGCATCTGAATCATTAAAAACATGGAGCACTGATAAAAAGGCTGTATTATTACGTGTATATTTTGTTAATTCCTGTGCCGTCGAATGAGCTGTGTCATACGAATAGTCCACACCATCCCAACGTCGGACAAAAAGTTCTTCCTTCAAATTATTTGTTGTCTTGTGAAGGCGCTCATATAAAACTAAGGAAGCATTATACTGAATTTCATAATCATACAAAGCTCCGTCCAAAAATAGGGAAATCATAAATTCTGTTGGTTTGCCCTGCTGACTTCCTAGCTTAAATGGTTGATAAGGTAGACGTAATTGTTTAATATTGTTTAAATTTTCAAAGTTAAAAAGTAAGGACCGCAAAACCTTAATTGCGGTAAATAGATTAGATTTACCACTTCCATTTGGCCCAAAAATAAATGCACTTTTCACTACACGCAGTGAATCATCCAATTGCATGGTATGGGTATCCTTCCATTTTCGCAGACGACTTCCCGCTACCATTGAAAATAATGTATCCTCTTTATAGCTTAGACAATTGTTTACTCTAAAATCTACAAGCATATGTAAGCCTCCGTCCACATCCATTTCTTTAATGAATTATTATACTATAGACATAGAAAAAGACATATTACACAGTGTAATATGCCAAATCCTCTATATCGTTAAATTTCCGCTAATTTATCAACTTGTAAAGCATTCAGCGTACGTTCAATTCCCTCTGCAAAAGAAATTTTGGGTCTCCAACCAATTGCATTAGCTAATTTGTCATTATTTAAAAATGAATGTTCAATATCTCCTTCTCGCGCGGGGGCATATTGAATTTCAAGTGGATGATTTAAATGCTGAAGTAGCAAAATAACTTGATGAAGTGACCAGGCTTCATTTGTGGACACATTATAGATACCCTGCAATCGTGCATGGACACCGGCATAGATGGCGTCTGCAATATCATCGACGTAAATAAAGTCACGTGTCTGTTCACCATCACCATAAATCGTAAAGGGTTTTCCCTCCATACTACTTTTTAACATGCTTGGGATGACAGCAGCTTCACCTTGCATTTGTTGTCTTGGACCGAAAACATTGGCGAATCTGTAAATAAGAATAGGTAACCGATAATCCTTTTGCCATTTCTCACAATAGGTTTCTCCAATGCTCTTGTTTAATCCATACATAGATATCGGTTCACAGACATCTGTTTCTTCTAGTGGCGGGTAGTGACTATTTCCATACACAGCAGCTGAGGAGGCAAAAACAAAATGCTTTACCTTATATTTAGATGATAAAAAGAGCATTTGACTTAGCCCAACAATATTCGTCAAAATATCCTTTACTGGCTCCTGTAAGGATTGTTGAACACTTGTTTGCGCTGCACAGTGAATCACCACATCGAAATGTGTTTCTTTAAAAAGGTGCTCACAAACCTCATCTTCCACATTTAAAAGATAAGATTTATGCTCAAAGTCAACATTTCGTAAGTGACCCGTACTTAAATTATCAATAATATAAACCGATGCTCCTTCTTCAAAAAAACGCCTACCTACTGCACTGCCAATAAAACCATAGCCACCTGTCACTAATACATTCATCCTATCGCCCCCAAAAACAATATGATGATTTATATGCAGTATTTGCTAAAAATATGCAAGAAACTTATTTGGTGGGATTTTTTTACAGAATATCATTACTAGAATATATGATAAGCACATGCCTATTTTGGGACATATAAAAAGCATGCTCGAATATTACTTCAAGCATGCAAGGAAAAATCTCTTTATTACGCTGGGTTAATTTCTAACTCAACTGATACTTTAATATCTTTACCTACAAGAACTCCACCAGTTTCTAAGGCAGCATTCCAAGTTAAACCAAAGTCTTCACGATTGATCGTTGTTTCAGCTTCAAAACCATATACTTCTTGCCCCCATGGATTTGTGCCTTTGCCGTTAAACTCCGTATCAAATGTTACTGATTTTGTTACACCTTTAATTGTTAAGTCACCTGTTACTGAATATTCATCGCTAGATTTTTTTGTAATATTTGTTGATTTAAACGTAATTGTTGGATATTGTTCAGCATCAAAGAAATCTTCTGCTTTTAAATGGTTATCACGATCTTCACTACGTGTATTAATGCTTGCTGGATCAATTGTAAAGCTGATGTTAGCAGTAGTTAAGTCTGCAAGATCTGCCGCCTCAATGTCCGCTGTGTATTTGTCAAATACACCTTTCACTTTTGATACCATCATGTGTTTTACTTGAAAGTTAATTGCTGAGTGCCCTAAATCAATATTCCATTTTGCCATTTTAAAATTCCTCCAATAAGTTGATTTTATCTCGATTTCGAGATATATTTTAAAATATGAAGCAACTACAGTAATTATGTTACCCAACATTATTTAGGATAAACATTTGTAGTTACTTATCTTTTTTTACTACTTTAGTTATAAAAAGCAATTGATTACTTTATGTAACCTACTATATATTAATAATCTAATTACGTCAAGTAATTAAATTGTTTTTTTATTTAATGTTCATGTTGAAAACTGAGATATCCTATTCCTCTGAACATGTATACGTTTTTCCATAGCCGAAGTAGCAAAAAAAGCATGACGGTAAAGAGACTTTTACAGATACTTAAAATAGTAGGTTGTTGTATAATTCTGCGAAGAACACTTGATTTCAAGGAGGTATAACATATGAAAATCAATCGAATGGATCATGTGAGTATAAACGTAAATGATCTTTCAGAGGCTAAAGCATTTTTTCTTGAGTTAGGACTTGAAGTAAAAGCAGAATGGGAATTGGAAGGAGAACAATTAAGCCGAATAGTTGGGCTTAATCATGCTAAAACGGCATGTGTAGGTTTGGGGATGCCTGATGGTCAGACATGGATAGAGCTAGTGAAATTTTATTCGCCATCAGATGACAAAGATATTCAGCAACCTCTTGCCAATACGCTAGGAATCCGACATATTTGCTTTAATGTTGAAGATATTGACGGTATTATTGCTAAATTGAAAAAAAGGGGTACAGAAATTTTTAGTGAGATACAGCAATATGAAGATAGTTATAAATTATGTTACGTTCGTGGTCCTGAAGGAATTATTTTAGAGCTGGGAGAGAAAATCAAATAAAAAGAAACTGAAATAATGGAAACGTAGACACCTGCTTATTGAGAGTAGTCATTATGGCTTAAAAAATAAATGGAGAACCTTGACAATAATGGTTCTCCTCCATAAAAGGGTGTCGAACTTTTCGTACTTCCCTACTATTCTTATTCTCCACGTTTTACTAATTTACCCTGCACAACAAAGCGATGATCGTCACTCATCACTGAATCCTTACAAGTAGACAATGTCAGGATTTTATCACTGGGACTTATAGCGACATTCATTTGTATGGATGAGCGCTTCTGAATGTCCTCTAGAAATTGCTGATAAGCTCCGTCACTTGTAAAGTCCGTTTCAATATAATAGAAATCAATAGTTGTCTCATATGCAGCAAATACCTCGATATCATACCCTTCATATAGGGTATCTAAATAAATAATTGGATGGTCATCCGCGTAGTCTTGCTTTAAATAATTTTTTAGACTACCAAACATCGTATTGTTTTTCATAGCATGACCATATAAAATTGTATTTTGATTCATAGAAAGAATATTATTGCGATAATCCATAAAGACACTTCCTGCACGACTTTCCTCGTCTTTAAAATTATGATTTAAATAAAACTCATTATTGTCAGCTTGTAGTACTGGATTATTTAACTTTGTTCCATCCACTGAAATCCATCCCACAATTTGACGGTTCATTGCTAATAAATCTTGGAATTGAGGTCTTATCGTTGAAGGAGCTTGAGTTTCTTCCTCTTGACTTACTGGCTGATCCTCAATAGTGCTTAATGTAGCTTGATATATATCCTGCACTTCCTTCAGTGATTTTGATGTCTCATAGTACGTATATAGATACTTAGCCAGAGAAAATGCAGAAAATAAAAATATCACTAAATATAGAAATGTGACTAACTTTGACGCCTTCTTTTTCATCCTATCACCAATCATATCCCTATTGGCATCATATAATAGCCAAGTTGTTTATCTTCATTAAATACCGCGTCAACTCCATAAACCTCTTTAATAACATCTTTTGTGATCACATCACGTGGAGCACCTTCTGCGAATAGTTGACCATCCTTCATTAAAATAATATGGTCACTATAGCGAATAGCTTGATTAATATCATGAAGCACCATGATAATCGTTAAGCCGTGCTGCTCGTTTAATGTTTTGACTAGCTCTAATAATTCTAATTGATAATAAATATCCAAATACGTTGTCGGCTCGTCCAAGCATAGTATTTCAGATTGTTGTGCCAAAGCCATAGCAATCCAGACACGTTGGCGCTCGCCACCTGATAACGCCTCTAAATTTGTTGTACTCTTTTGTTGTAAATTTGTACAAGCCAATGCCCATTCAATGGCTTTTGCATCTCCTTCATTGTCTTTTTTCAGCAATGTTTGATGGGGAAGACGACCAAAGCCGACTAATTTTTCAATTGTTAAATCTTTCGGTATATCGTTTTGCTGATACACTATCGCTAGTTTTTTAGCGAATTCCTTAGGCTTATAGTTTAGTACGTCTTTATTTTCTAACAGGACATTCCCTGATTTAGGTAAATGAAGACGAGAGATAACACTTAATAAAGTTGATTTCCCACAGCCATTCGGGCCAATAATTGTTGTAATTTTGCCCATTGTAATGGATGTTGAAACGCCATTTAGATGGTTACGTGTATTATCATGCGATACAATGATGTCTTGTATATCCATGTTTGTCACTCTTTTCGTAATAAGAATATGAGGAAGGGTCCACCGATAATTGCCATAATTGTGGACGCTGGAATTTCAAGTGGTGCAACAATTGTACGTCCAATTGTATCTGCTACTAAAATTAATAAAGCTCCTGCCAGTGCTGTAAACGGAATAAGCACAGCATGATCATGACCAACCAATCTGCGAGCAATGTGAGGTACTAATAGTCCCACAAATGAAATAACACCTGCAACAACAACTGAAACGGCTGCTAATAAAACAGCCACGGCTGCAATTAATAACCGTGCTCGCGCAACTTGAAATCCTAAACTTTTAACAGTTTTGTCTTGTAATACGAGTAAATTACACCAACTATATAAAGCAAAAGCCCCTATTAATCCGATTGAACCATATGTCACAATTGTGGAAACATCTTTCCATGTTCGCATTGTTAGATTAGAACCAATCACACTAGATGCGGACATATTTAAGGAGCCACCTAAGCTAATCATAGCCTCGGTTAAGCCTGTAAACATAGCGTTAATCGCTATCCCTACTAAAATCAATTTGAGAGGGCTTAGGCCAGATTTCCAAGATAGTGCAAAGACAAGCATACAGGCTAAGGCTCCGCCCATAAATGCTAAAACGGGTGTCATAAAAAATAATGTGGGGAAAAAGGCAACAATAAATAATTGAACAAATGCTGCACCCGAAGATATTCCGATAATCCCTGCATCTGCCAATGGATTACGCATCACCGATTGTAAAAGCACCCCAGAAACTGAAAGTGCGGCACCTGCAAATAATGCGACGATGATACGTGGGAAGCGTAAATCACGGATCGCCTCCATTTGACTATTTCCTTCATCAAATAATGCCCCTATAAACTCAAAAAAGCCCATTTTAATGCTACCTGTTGTGGCTGAATAAATAACTGTCACAAGTAATAGAAAAATTACAAGTAAAAAACTGACGATTCTTTTTGTCATATCGGACTTCCTTTTTCTTTTTTTATTCCATATAGGATAAGAAAAACGCTCTATGACGAGTAAAATACTGATCATACGAGCGACATTCAAGTTACTATTTACGATAGAAAATTTCCATCAGCTGCCCTAAAGCCTGTGGTACCTGCAAGGAGGATGTCGTCCCGAATAATTCTTCCTCTAAATCATAGACTTTATCGTTTTTCACTGCTTCGAAATGTTTCCAAATATCATTTGTTTTAAATTCTTCATCAAACATTTTCACAACTTCATCGGGCATACCATGTGATAAGCGCAAAATAATATCCGGATTACTATTATGGAGATATTCCGTATTAGAAGATAGATATTCTGCATCCTGTCCTTCCATTACATTGATACCTCCTGCTCGTTTCACAAGATCCCCAGCATATGAATTTTCTGTTGCTACTAAATAACTCCCTGGTATACCTAGTAAAATTAATACGCGAGGACCTTCTTTATTCGCAGCTACACTTTGGACTGCCTCGATATTCTTCTGTAGATCTTTTACTAATGCATCGGCTTGGGATTGACGATTATAGCGTTCTCCTAGCGATGTTATTTCCTTCAGCATGGCATCAACGCTTTGGAAATTAAGAAAATCAACAGGAATATTAAGTTGTTTAAATTTATCCTGTAAATCGTATTCTAAAGTTGAAACGGATAATACTTCTGTCGGATTTAATGACTTAACTATTTCCATATCCGGCTCCATCGCATTACCGATTGTTGGCAGACCATCATAACGCTTTGCTAATTGCTTTTCTGTTTCTGGTACAGCAATTGCGTCAAGCTCCAGCTTATCTAGGATATCTGCTATAACTACCGTCCCCGCAATGATACGTTGCTCATTATCTTCTGTTACCTGTTCTTTATCAGTAACTGTCTCTTTCTTTTCTGCTTGATCACTGCTACTACATGCAGCGAGAATTAGTGATAGTAATGTCAACAACAGTAACTTCAGTTTCCAATCTTTTTTCATTGTGTCATCCCCCACTTATTTCTGCTCAGTCGTCTCATTTTTGTTTTTTCTAATACGCTTAATAAGTAGCCAGCCTGATACGAGACATATAACGATTAGCCCAATAATTTTTACGATGTTTAACGGTTCAATTGGCTGTTCTGCAGTCGTATTTTTCACTACTTTATTGTCCGTAGTCTCCTCCATCGTTTGGCTATCCTCTAATGTTTCATCTAAAGTTTCATCAGTTGGTTCATCAAGTGTACGATCAAATGTTAATTTTTCTTCCCATGGTATAAGCAATGGTGATTGAATAGCTGGTAATGTCTGTGTAGCTTTGCTAGATACACTCTCTCTACTTATTAGTGCTTGTGGCTTTTGTACCTGCTCCTTAACCGTTTCCACTGACTTGTCAGGTACAACTTGCGTAGTAGGTTTTTCGTTGATAGGTTTTTGTAAAAGCAATGCGACCTGTTTTTGATTGAATGCTAGCTGAACATAGTATTGATGATGATATGAAATGTCAGGAATATCGATTTTCACCCACATTCGTAACGGCTGTGTTAAGTCCTCAACCTCAAATTCCACAATGCGTACATTGTCTAAAAGTGAAACTTGCTTCGGTTCAATCTGATTTCCCTTATAATCTACTTGTAGACCTGTCACCCAAGCTGATTGTAAAATGGTCATTTGCGCATAGTATCTACCATCCTTTTCAATCACCTTTGCGGTTGGATTCACATAGTTATTCATAATAGAAGGTTCATTTTTACCATCCGCTAATAATACATAATCCACTGCCCATTCTTGACCCTTTGTTTCTTCTACAACTACGTTTTCAGCATCATCCGTCTTGTTTTCTTCCTGAGGAACGGTCGGTATAAGTCCCGCCATTTCAATTCGTAGCTCTTGAGTGAATGAAAAATAAGTTTCTTCAGCTGCAAGCTCTACATTGCCCTTTATAACAATAGGGTCTTGTAATGTCAAAACATCAAACTGAACTAAATTTTCTATATCTTGAGTCCAAGAAATTTCATTACCAAGCTGTTCGATATGTATATCACGTACAGAATATGGCTGTTCAAGTGCCAAAGCTAATTGATACTGTCCATCCTTTACGGTGAGAGTTGCTTTATGTTTAAAAAGATTTTCTTCAAAGCCCTCAATAGGAGAAAAACTTAGTTCAACTTGATAACTACCATCTATTATGCCAAGGTTTTCAGCTTTTGCTTGCATAAAAATGGATGGAGGAAAAACAAGCAATAAAACTGCCAAAACAGCCAAAATACAAATGTGCTTTTTTATGATTGTCATTGCATAGTCTCCTCCCATTTTAAACACATAGGAACTTCCTCCCCCATAAAATATGAGAAAGGAAGTTGCTGTAAAAATTCTTATTATTTATTCATGTATTGCAAAGAGCCATTTAAAATTTTCGCCATATGTGAACGTTTTAATGGACTATTTGCATCAATAACTGTCTTACCATCAGCAGTTGGAGAGCCAGTCATTACTTTACCTGCATATAGAAGGGCAAAGGCTTTTTTTGCTTCTTCATCTTTCACTTTTGCTCCATCAGCATAGTAAGAAAGACTTGTATCACCAAAGCTCATTTCTTTTCCTGCTACATGTGTTACAGTGCGATAAATCATTACAGCTGCTTGTTGACGAGTAAGTGTATCATTTGGATTGAAGTTTGTAGCTTTTTTAACAATCCCAGCTTCAGCTAATGCATTAATAGCTTGAACAGCTTCCGCACTAAGCTTGCCTGTATCTTTAAATCCAGCATCTTTTGTAGAAGTTACGTTCAATGAACGTGCTACCATTAAAGCAAATTGAGAACGTGTAATGTTGTCATTTGGTCTAAAATTATCTTGTGCCTTCACAATACCTAAGCTGTAAAGTGATAGGATGGCATCTTTATTCGCATCTTTACTAATGTCCTTAAATGGATTAATAACTGGCTTCACTGCACCTTCCACAGCAAAGCTAAATTGTACTGTATGATTCGAATCATACTTCACACCTTGTGCTGGTTCATTTACAACGATGTGTAATTGAGCATTTACCAGTTTCTTCAAATCTGCAACTTCAAATGAATATGTGCGTGAATTTGTTGTATCATCTTGTTTCACTAAAGTTGCTTCCTTACCCTCTACAGTGAAACCTTTTACATATTGACCTTGAGGGAATGTCATTGTTACAACATTTTTACCGTCTTTTACAGTAATCCCTACTTTTGGTGCGATATACTGTTTCATCATCGACTCTTCTGTTGTACCATCTTTGTAAACAGTGACAGCTACTTCATTCACTTTCACTTCTTCTTTTACTTCTTTCACTGCTTTTAAATCAAAGTCATACCATTTATCCATATTTGCGGACGGAACGACTACATGAATTTTTGCTGATTTAACTTCATCAACAACAACAGGGAAACTGTATGTAATTGTACCATCGCTATTTTTTACTTCTTTAGCATCTACAAATGTATCGCCTTGTTTTGTTTGTAGACCTGCAATCATTGGTGCAGATTTAGCTGTAATTGTTAATTGAGCTTCAAATTTACCGTCTTTTTCAACAATTGTTCCTTGTGGTACTAAATGAGAACTAATTGCAGGCTGTGCTTCTGTCGTACCTGTTTTAAAAATTTGGAAATTAATAACTGAATCTGTTTTAGCAGCTTTCGTTGTTTCTGCTTTCACTTCTGTATTTGTTGTTGCTAATTCTGCCGCAGATGCAAAGGAAGGAACTGTAAGAGATGCTGCTAACAATGAAGCTAGTACTATTTTAGTTGCGCGTGATTGACGTTTTTTAGCCATTTTATTGACCCTCCGTTTTTGTTTGTAGTTTTTTTCTATAAAGTAAAAATGCTGACCCCACTAATGCAACTATTAATAGATAAGGTGTTGCATCATCTGTTTGTGGATTGGGCACTTGACTTTCAGTTGTAGTTGCTGAAGAAGTTGGTTGTGATTTACTGGATTCTGTTTTTTGAGTAGAAGCAGATGCTGAGCTTGCAATTGATGTGGCATCAAATACAAGTGATACACTGTATTCATGATGATAATTGATATCATCAATATCAATTTTCATCGCTGTTACTACAGGTTTTGTTAGGTCTTTAACGGTGAATTGTACAGTTCGTGTATCTGCTGCTTGATCTTCACTTACTACAGTTGCTCCACCTGGTGGTTGAAATTTCGTAATCCATGCACTGTTTTTTAATGTAATTTGTACTACTGCAGTGCCATTTTTCACCGTAACTTTCGCAGGTTTTACAAAATAATCATTAGCAATTGATGCGGAATTACTTTCAGGTTTATTGACCTGATATTTTATCGAATGAGTGCCATCAGCTAGTTGAGCAGATGCTTGTGTTAAGCCGAAGTTAACGACAAAAATACTAACAAGCATGATCAACATGAGCATTTTCTTCATGTGTTGCACGCCTCCCTTAGTCATAATAAAACATCCTAATTGATAGATTCACTTCCACGAAAGCACTTTCATGTAAACGAAAATAATTCTCAATTACGATTCTACTCCCAAGAATAATCGTTACTGCCAGTCAATGTCAACCGTTAATCCAAATTCGTCCTCAATATGTCAAATTTTCCTCCTAATAAAAAGAATATCACCAAAATTTGGTGATATTCTCGCTCTTAATTTATTTTGCAAAAATCTCTAAAATACCGATCAACAATAAAAGCCATCCTGAAATGGCTGTTGAATGCCTCCCAATAAACGTTTTGGAGAGCAATGCACCACATTGACTGCCTACCCCCACCGTAACAAATGAGAAGACACCAATGGAAATTACTGTCCATATTGCAGAAATGCCATTAGCACCGATGGCAATACCTCCTGCTAAGCAATTAGCTGACAATACAAATCCGAGTGCCATTGCCTCTCGAGTTGAGATGACTAAATTTTTATCTTCATCAAATAGCTCAGGGTTACCTGCTATGCGTTGATTAGAAAAGTTATTGGACATCAAGGTCCATATACCAATAACACATAATAGTAAACTTCCTAATAAATTGGCAGTATGCGGTGAAATATATTCAACAACAGTGCTGCCAGCTGTTACTGCGACATATGTGACAATCATTGACATGCCAGCGATCACTGCATTCGATAAAATAGGAATTTTAACTTGCTTGACACCATAGGCTAGGCCAATCCCCAAATTATCTAGATTTGCAGCAATTCCTATTAGAATAATAGTAATCCAGTGCATACTAAGCCTCCTCAAAACCCAGTCTCCATTTTCACCTATCATATGTAATCGTGTTAAAAATCTATGGGCATTTTAGAACCCTATTCAGAACCTTTTCCGTAATGAAGCCCCCATTTTATTGCATGCGTTGCATGAATCATCAATTTGACAAAAGTAACAACTTCTATATAAAATTAAGTTGTTACTTGTTAATATTTATTAATTTTCACTAGGATGTAAGTAATTATTGAAAGGGGAATTTGATGAGATATTTAAAAATATGGAAGATAGGATTTGCTTTATCATGCCTACTACTATTAGCTGCATGTGGTTCTGCTGATGCGGGTACAAAAGATAAAAAAGAAATTAACTTGGCGTATGTGGAATGGGATACAGAGGTTGCTTCTACCCATGTTATAGGACAAGTTTTAGAGAATTTGGGATATGATGTGACGCTCACACCATTAGACAATGGCATTATGTGGGAGGCACTTGCGAACGGTGAGGTTGACGGTATGGTATCTGCCTGGTTACCCCAAACACACGCTCCGCAAGTAGAGAAATACAAAGATAAAATTGAGAATTTAGGCGAAAACCTTACTGGTGCTAAAATTGGCTTAGTCGTTCCAAGTTATATGGACGTTAATTCCATTGAAGACTTAACAAATCAAGCCAATAAAACAATTACAGGTATTGAACCAGGAGCTAATATGATGGCCACAACAGAAAATGCCTATAAGGAATATCACAATCTAGAAGGCTGGAATATACTAACCTCTTCTGCCGGTGCCATGACCGCAGCCCTTAGTCAAGCCATTTCAAATAATGAAGAAATCATCATTACAGGTTGGTCACCCCATTGGATCTTTAATGCCTACGATTTAAAATATTTAGAAGACCCAAAAGATTTATATGGTACGGAAGAATATATTGGTACATTTGCCCGTAAAGGATTAAAGGAAGATGCTTCCGAGGCATATGATGTCCTAAATCGTTTCCATTGGACCGCCGAAGATATTGAAAGTGTGATGTTTGATATTATGGAAGGTATGAGTGCCACGGACGCTGCAAAAAAATGGATTAACAATAACCAAGATAAAGTAGCTGAATGGACAAAAGATGTAAAGACACCATAAATGAAAAATATCCATTTACTAGCGATTAGTAAATGGATATTTTTCATTAACCTTCTAACTGGAAGCCTCCTTTTAGAAGTGATCATCTTGAGGCTAGTTTTTAATTTTGCACCATGCATTTTCGCTCAAGTTACTCCGTCACTGTATAACTCAACAAACTGGTCCTAAATCCAATAACTAATAGCCCTCAACAATAAATAGTAAATAGCGAACTTAGGTAAATTGATTGGAACGAAGGCGGCATCTACTCCTATAGTAAAACACAACTAAAAATTATTAGAGTTTGTCTACAACATTGAAATGTTAGACAATTTTTACATCGTTCAAACATTATTGGGATTCATGAAGAAACAATCAACTCAATAATGTTAACTATTTTTCCTCGTTTTTCACCATGTGACACGAATGAATATAAACTTTCTTTTCACTCATATGGGCCTCCACGAATTATTATCTTCATATCAGTGAATTTACTTATATTTCTTAACTTTTTTAACCTCAACATTTATTATTACTAGTAATGATAGAAAATTTTAAAGCATATTTTTGATCATCATCTTTTATGTAGCTTTTTCCCGCACAACCTTTCAGTTACATCTTTTACTATATATCGAAAGAAAAGGAGTCTTTCATGAACTTAAATCTCAAAGCATTGTTTCCTTCCTATCGTTATTTTCGTTCAAAGCCAACTCAACTATCCTATGATTCTCATATTTTTTATCATCACGAAACAAAGGAATGGTTTTCTATTTCCAAGCATGAGGTTTCACAGCGGGACTACGAATGGTTGACGGTTTTTTATACTGAAGTTACCTCTTCGCCAGTTCAGGCATCAGATTTATGGTATGAATTTATTTATTCGAATGGTGACATGCCGCCCAAATTAAAATTTAACAAAGCACGGGTTATTCAAATAACGTTTATTAACGAAAACCCTCCTTTAGAAGCTTTAAAAGAAGCGCTTTATAATTTTTTTCAGGAGGATACGGTATTCCTTCAAGTTGCTAAAAATCAATTTTTACTTATTGAACCTGAAAAACATTCAATACGTGAGAAGGAAGATTTCATTGCCCTTATCCGTACGATAGAAGCCGATTTTTATGTTCGCATCCATTTATATTTGGGAGAATTTTATACAATCAATCAAGATTTTTCGGTTAAATTCCAAAGGGAAGCACAATGGTTCAAGGAATGCTTACATTTAAGATTTGCTGAACCTTATTATTCATTTCAAACGATATTCCCTATTTTACTAACAGAACAATTGCCCACTTCTATTCTTACATTTATCGAGGAGCAAATTATTATACCTTTAAAATCTGACAAGGAATTATTGGAAACGGTTAAAACCTTTTGTGAATGTGGTTTCAATATTTCTTTGACATCAAAAAAATTACATATGCATCGTAATACGCTTACCTATCGATTATCCAAGTTCCAAGAAATCACCAATATTCATATCAAAAATTTAGATGGTGTTATTCTTGTTTACTTTGCTAGTTATCTTTGGTCATTTTTACAACATGCACAAAAATAATTAACTGAAAATTATGCACATTAAACATAGGTTTTCTTCATTACTTTATTTACACTGAATAAAAGAACAAAGGGGATTAAACATGGAGAAAATAGTACTTAATCATATTTATAAAATATATGATGGCGGTGTAACAGCTGTATCTGATTTTAATTTAACTGTTCAGGATCAAGAGTTTATAGTACTTGTTGGTCCTTCAGGTTGTGGAAAATCAACAACATTACGTATGATCGCTGGGTTAGAGGAAATTTCGGAAGGTGATTTTTTAATTGATAACAAGAAAATGAATGATGTGCCATCTAAGGAACGTGATATTGCGATGGTTTTTCAAAACTATGCTCTCTATCCACATATGACAGTTTATGACAACATGGCATTTGGCTTAAAGCTCCGTAAGTTTTCAAAACAACAAATCCAAGAACGTGTCCACAATGCTGCAGCCATACTTGATTTAGAAAAGTATTTAGATCGTAAGCCTAAAGCTTTATCAGGTGGTCAGAGACAACGAGTTGCCCTTGGTCGAGCAATCGTCCGAGATGCGAATATTTTCTTAATGGACGAACCATTGTCCAATTTAGATGCAAAACTACGGGTGCAAATGCGTGCAGAAATTACTAAGCTCCATCGACGATTAAAAACAACGACAATCTACGTAACACATGACCAAACTGAAGCCATGACAATGGCAACACGTCTTGTCGTCATGAAAGATGGTATTGTTCAACAAGTCGGTACTCCTGAAGAAGTATACGGTTTACCTGAAAATAAATTCGTTGGTGGTTTTATAGGCTCACCATCGATGAACTTTTTTAAAGGGATTTTCCATGAAGAAGGGATTCAAATAGGACCTATTTCACTAACCATTCCTGCAGAAAAATCCAAATTATTAGTAGAAAAAGGTTATTTACAAAAAGAGCTGATCTTGGGCATTCGTCCTGAACATATTTATGAAAATTCTTCTGTCAATTCAGACCCCTTCTTCTCAGCTATTGAAGCAGATATCGATGTATCCGAATTAACAGGGGCTGAGCTGATGTTACATGCACAGTTAAATGGCCAGCCCTATATTGCACGTGTAAACTCTGATACTCGAATAACTCAGGGTCAGGTAGCAAACCTACTATTTGATATGTCACGCGCTCATTTCTTTGACTTAGAATCAGAGCAGCGTATTCGGTAGAGTAAAAGCTTTATTGAAAGGGATTCAGATAACAAGTCTGTTTCCCTTTTACAGTTCAACATTGGTTTTTTAGCTATTTTGATCCCATTTTAGAAGGCGATTAGTGTTTCCCCATTGGGAACAACCACATTTATCTTCCTAACAGTTCGCCATCCTCCGCTACCTTACGTCAATCAAAATGTTGACGAAAAAAACCCAATTTCTCAA
The DNA here is from genome assembly GCF_058795135.1 of Lysinibacillus sp. GW823-FHT06C08. Classification (NCBI taxonomy): domain Bacteria; kingdom Bacillati; phylum Bacillota; class Bacilli; order Caryophanales; family Bacillaceae; genus Lysinibacillus; species Lysinibacillus sp. GW823-FHT06C08. The sequence goes on along the minus strand of NZ_JBXAHN010000001.1, from coordinate 508,037 downwards.
TATAAGCTATATATAGAAGTTGGGTCTTTGTATGAAATTTTTATCGCTGTAATTTTCCATTTTCCTCATCACGCCACTGTTTTTGATTACTTCAATGCTGCACCATACAGTCCCGTCTCACCTTTATGAATACTACTCTCTATAATTTGCTCTTTCCCTTCAAAAGGAGTATTCAACAGGCGCTGCTGAATTCCGTCTTTAATCAGTTCAATGATTTTCGGCTGATGATTAAAAAAGCCTCCGCCTAATACTATGCAGTGTGGATCAAGCATTAAAATCATTTGATGTAACTGTTTTTCCATGCAATAAATGATTTGCTGCAATACTTTCACCATAATAGGGTCACCCTTGTAATAGAGCTCCATCATATCTTTTAATCGGATATTTGAATTTCCCAGTAATGTTCTTCCCAGCTTTTCTATAGCTGGCCCTGCGACACTTTCTTCTAAAGTTTCACCAGCTTGACCGACAATATTAAAACCTATTTCACCAGCTAATCCTGTTCCTCGTAAAAAATCACCATTAACAATGGTACAACAGGATATCCCTGTACTTAATGTTATATATACCATCGTTTCCTTCCGAAATCCTCTAGCATTATACTCTCCCCAAGTAGCCATATGCACATCGTTATCCATCATAATCTGTGCATGGGGAAAAAATTCAGTTAATCGTTCACAAATAGGAAAGTTACTCCACGGTATATTATTTTGGTAGACGGCTAGACCCTTTTGAACATCAACAATACCAGGTACACCAATACATACCTTAGAAACTTCATTAAAAGAGAGCTTCTTCTCCATACAGAGTATTTCAAAGCTATCAATTAAACAATGGAATAAAGCTTCTTTTGTGGAAATATCACTTGGTACCTCTCTTTTAATTAAAATATGCTGATGTTGGTTGAATAAAGCCGTGGCTAATTTTGTTCCACCAACATCTGCTACTAAAATATGACTCATCCTTACATCACCAGTTCTCCCCACAGAATTTATTTAAATTCAAAATTATCAGAAAGTAATAAGTGGAATAATATCTATTACTTATTGAATAGGTTTTTATTATGAAAGTTTAACGACTTGTGTTAAATTACGTGGTTTATCGGGGTTACGCCCTTTAAATATTGCATGTTGATAAGCTAAAAGTTGAAAGTAAGGGACCGCTTCAACAAGGCGATTTAAATCATCTACTTCTGCTGATAGCTTAAAAATTAAATCTGCTTCTAACTCCTCTGAAGCTATACCAATAATAACAACGAAGCCTCCAAGCTTTTGAATATCCTTCACTAATGCCTGATCATATTCCTTCGTTTCATTTTGTGTAAATATAATAACAACCGTTTCTTTATCAACAATAGAAATTGGTCCATGTCGGAATTCCAGATTTGAGTAACTTTCACATTCCGTTTGAGTCATTTCTTTTAGCTTTAATGTTGCTTCTTTAGCCAACCCATTATAAGCACCTGACCCTAAAAAGATAAAGCGCTTTTTTGAAGCATCTTCCGTCACCTGCGTTAATTGTTGTCCATTGCCTAATGCTGATTGAACAAGAGCGGGGATTTTCTCTAACTGTTCCAGTATATCCGTGCGTCCACTAATTTTCGCAGCATATAATTGCAAGGCGTATAGCATATTAGAAAATGATTGTGTCATGACCACACTTTTTTCTGATATATCATTTAAGGCAATCAATTCATTTGTTAATCTTGCCATAGGTGTGTCACTATTACATGTTACTGCCATAGTACGTATATTTTTCGCACCATTCAAATGCTCTAAGGACATAATAATTTCCGAAGTTGTCCCCGACCGGGAAATTCCAATAATCAGATACTTTTTATGCGTTAAAATAAATGTGTCTGTGTGTAAAAATAACTCAGATGCGGGTACAGCAATGGCAAACGCTCCAGTAACAGTTTGATAATAACGCGCTGCTGCAATCGCTAAATAATAGGATGTTCCACATCCTGTGAAAAGCACTACATCTACAGCATCTTCATTAAAAGTCATTAATTGCACAATATCTTTTGTTCTTTCTAACTTTTGTCCCTGTGCCATAATCTCATTGTAAGTGTACATAAACAAATCCCTACTTCTCTTTTATTTTAGTTATTTGTATCTCCTCTAAGAGTTTTTCCACTGTATCTCTTTGGACTTTTGCAATCTCTTTATGTGCTGCATTCGCTGAGCCACATGCAACAGCCCATTTATATGCCTCTGTATGGTCTGCACCATGTGAGAGCTTATAAATAAGACCTCCTAAAAAGGCATCACCACTTCCTACTGTATTGACCACATTTATCCGTGGTGCATTTACTTTGTAAATCCCTGACGGATGAACAAATAGAGCGCCTTGCTCGCCCAATGAAAAGCATACATGCTCAATGCCTAATTTTTGAAATTTTATACCCACCTGAACTAAGTCTTCATGAGTTAAAGCAGGTCTACCGATTAATTGAGTAATTTCATCCTCATTTGGCTTAATAATGAAAGGTATTGCTGTAATACCTTTTCTCAAAGCCTCGCCACTTGTATCAAGTGCGACTCTAATACCTTTTTCCTTTAATAAATGGATAATCGTTGCATATGCCGTTTTTTGTATACCTTGAGGAAGGCTCCCTGACAATACAAAATAGGTAGCATGTTCTGCTTTAGTTTCAATCCAATTTAACATGTTTATCCATTCTTGCTCATGAATGGTTGGCCCTACCTCTAACAGCTCGCTCATTTCCTTCGTTTGCTGATTAATAATCGTTAAACAAATGCGATTTTCTTCCTCTATTTGTATGAACTCTGTTTGGAGATTTTCTTCCTGTAAAAGCTCGACTATTTTACTTCCATTTAATCCACCAACGAAACCGCCAATATTCACTTCGCCACCAAGTGATGCAATTACACGAGCTACGTTAACCCCTTTCCCACCACCTTGTTGTGATTTCTGCAATACACGATTTGTTTGACCAATCATTAAAGAGTCCAGCTCATATACTTGGTCAATGGCTGCGTTTAAGGTTAATGTAGTAATCATTTTTGTAACATCACAATCTTTTGCTCTACTAATTTAATTAAAGATTCACGTGCAGGAAGGAAATACTTTCTTGGATCATTTTCTGTTGGATGATCATTAAAATATGCTCTTAATTCTTCAGCAAATAAGTCTTTAAGCTCGGTAGAAAAATTCACTTTTGCAATTCCATACTTCAAAGATTCACGTACATCCTCTTCTGGCACCCCAGAGGCTCCATGCATGACTAATGGAATATTAGTAGAGCTATGGATTTCTTGTAAAAGCTCAAATAGCAATTTTGGCTTTTGCTGATACTTACCGTGTGCTGTACCGAAAGCAGGGGCGAATGAATGAATTCCTGTTACTTTCACAAAATGCTCCGCTTGCTTTGGGTCAGTAAAGAATGCATTCTCTTCCTTTACGCTTACACTATCCTCGACACCACCAATTGTCCCAAGCTCTGCTTCAACAGGCACATTTACCGCACTTGCAGCTTCAACTACTTTTTTTACTAATAAAATATTTTCCTCATAAGGTAAGGAAGATCCATCAATCATTACAGAGGTGTAGCCTGCTCGTAAACATTCCATAACAGTATGATAAGATTCGCCATGATCCAAATGTAATGCCACCGGTACTTTTGCCTGTTCCGCTGCTGTTTTTGCCAGTGCAATTAGATAAGGCATCTCTACATATTTATACGTGCTTGAAGTTGTTTGCAAAATTACAGGTGCCCCCACTTTTTCTGCCCCAGCAATTACAGCTTTAATCACTTCTAAATTATGTGCTCCAAAAGCACCGATTGCATAATTATTTTTATAAGCGTCTTCTAACATATCTTTAGTTGTCACTAATGGCATAATAGAATTCCTCCCTCAATGGGTTGTTGGTATAATTTAAAACAAAAATAAATGCAGCAAACGATTAGATTTTAATTTAATTCCGTATAAAAACGGCAACGATCTCCTCTTACAATTGAAATACAGAATTCCACTGGTTTTCCTGAGGTATCAAACGCAGTCCTTTCTAGCAATAAAGCTGGTTTTCCAGCATCTGTTTTCAATAAAGGTGCTTCGTCTTTATTAATTAGGACCGGTTCGAAGGCTTCTCTCGCCCTTACAACAATAATGTTAAAACGTTCGGCTAATAAACTGTATAAAGATGAAGACGTTACTTCTCGTAAAATTTCAATATCCTTAATAAGGCGTAAAGGTAAAAAAGATGATTCCAAAATAATCGGCTCATTATCGGCAAATCGTAAACGCTTCATTTCTACAACTTGTTCATTTTCCTCTAATGCTAAATTCGATCTAACTTTAGTTGAGGGATACACCTTTTGTATTTCTAGTACTTCATCTTTTTGATTAAATCCTTTTTCTTGAATCATGCGACTAAAGCTATAAAACCCTCCAAGAGATTGTTCAAGTCTTGGCTTGGAAACAAAGGTTCCTTTTCCTTGAATACGATATAATTTATCTTCCTTTACTAATTCCTCGATTGCTTTTTTTACTGTATTTCGACTAACATGGAACATCTCCATCAATTGATTTTCCGAGTCAATTTTATCTCCTGGTTTCCATTCACCTGATTGAATTTTCCCAAATAAAATTTGTTTTAATTGATGATATAATGGGATTACACTAGATTGATCTAATAAATGCATCTTTTTTCCTTCCTTCTCTAGGTTTTGTAATCAATATACCATCTATATAATAGGATGCCTATTGATATATCAATCCTTTTCAAAGGCAAAATTCCCTAAGCAAAAAGTTTTTTCTACTTCTCCTTCTTCGTTCAACCAAACGATATCTGCGTCCTTTCCTAGTGCAATAGACCCTTTCCGATTGTCCATGCCTAAATGCTCTGCTTGATTTAAAGAAACAATACGTATTTGCTCAACAAGTGAAAGTGTAAGCCACTCTCCTATGTTTTTCCTTGCGGTATTCATATTTAACACACTTCCTGCTAAGGATCCCGTTTTGCGTTGAATACATTGATTATTCATGACTTCTACTTCATTACCACCTAATTGATACAAACCATCTGGCATCCCCTTTGCACGTATACCATCTGTTATGATGAGCAAACGATTTAAGCCCGTCATCTTGTAAACCATTGGTAGTAGATCTTTATGAAAATGTACATTATCTGGAATTATCTCCACATACACATCTTCCGCTAGAAGTACTGCTCCCACAACACCTGGATCACGGTGGTGTAGTCCACTCATGCCATTAAATAGGTGTGTTACATGGGTAATACCAGCTTTTATTGCATGTTGCGCTGTATCATAGTCAGCGTCAGAGTGGCCAATAGATGCAATAACCCCTTTATTAGTTAATTCGTGTAGTAATTCAAAATCGGTATCTTCCTCCGGTGCAAATGTGACAAGACGAATTGAATGATGAGACTTATCATACAAATCATTAAATTGTTGAACATTTGGTTTTAAAATAAAAGCTTCGGATTGAGCCCCTTTTTTAGCTTGACTAATAAATGGACCTTCTAAATGAATTCCTAACATCTCAGGCACTGCTGTTGGTTGGTTTTTATAATAATAGGCAAGTGCCTCAACAGCAGATTCGATCTCAGACATAGGACCTGTCATCGTTGTAGCCAAAAAAGCAGTTACGCCCTCACTTGCTAAGTATTTGGCTATTTTCGAATAACAAATATGGTTCGCATCCATAAAATCATGACCTACAGCACCATGTATATGGATATCGATCATTCCAGGGATGATATAGCCTTTTTGCTGACAGTCTATTACATTCTCTCTTAAAGCGAATGAAGGGCAATTTGCCATTTGATCAATTACTGTAATTTTTCCTTCCGACATTTCTAGAAATCCGTTAGTAATAATTTTATTTTCCATTACGATATTCGCATTAATAATCCATTTTTTATTCATGAGGTGATCCCTCTCCCAGCAGAGTAATATGGTAGATTAGTATGTTCGTCTGCTTCTCTATCATTCTTAAATATATGGGATGACATCCACGTTAAAAATAAGGCAGCTAAACTAACACCGAAAAACGGTATTAAGCCTGGAAAACAGCTATATAGTTTATAAAGAATTATAAGCCCAACAATATTGCTAATCATTTGTAATGGATACGCAATACTAAATATGATGGAAGCAGCAAAGTAGCGCAATATTGGTAAATCATAATGGGCGTATAGCTGAAATATATTCACAACAATCATACCGAACAGTATACTAATAGAAATAAACACTGTGAGTAATAGTAAGCCTAGTAAGCCATGTAACGATGAAACTATTTGAAAATTAATCGTTACAAAGTAGCCAACACTCAGTAAGATCATACCTATTTTATTTGATGGAATAAATTCAACTTTATATGTATTCCAATAGATTTTGACTAATCGTTTTAAGTCATCTTCTCCTTGTAATCTTTTCCGTAAAGTAGTAAACATGGCAACAGTCGCTGGGGCTACTCCAAATAGCAAAAGTCCAAGTAAAGTTAAACCTGTCCATAGTAACTGTAATACTGCTAATAATGTGATCCATTCTACAAACCAGTATAGTTTACCTTTCCACCCTTCCAATTCCATGCCCATTACCTCCCTACGATTCACATATTACTATCTATACATTTTTTGCATTTACACTCTGCTACATCCATCAATAGAAGGTTCAACAAGCGTGCGTCACATAAGCCTAGTTGAATGGTAATCTTTCAGCTTATGTGACCTTCTACTTGTTAAGTTTGAAGAAATTGAACCTCCTTATTTGGAACGGTCATATGCCCCTTGTGCTACTTCCATATAGTCTTGCAAACCCATTTTTTCAATTGTATTCTTATAGTCATTCCATTTATCGAAGCTTTCTTTTCCTGTTATAAAGCTTGCTGTCATTTCATTTACATAGGTTTGAATGTCTGTTAAAACAGCGGACACTCGATCATTTTCTTCCACTGTGAAATTCAAGCCTGGAATAATATCTTCATCCTTCAAAGCATATGGCATGACTTGCTTGGCATTGTTAAGAGAGTTTTCCTTAGCCTCTGCCCCTTGGAAATACTTTTGCGTTACAATCCCAGGATAATAACCACCAGGCCATGTTAAATAATCACTTATTGCTTGGTCTAAATTTTTGCCATCTGGATTATTAGTAATATTGTCGATATATTGAATTGTTCCATCCTCATTTTCTTCGTAAGTGACACCTTCAAAGCCCATAAAGAACATTTTAGCTCCCTCATCACCATATAAATGGTCAATCCAACGAACCATTGCTTCAGGATTTTTTGCTTTATCTGTTACTACAAACATCCCTAGATTCCCAAGACCATTAGACATCGCAGTATATTGTCGATCCCCATTTGGCCCTTCTAACACTTGTGCACCCGTATAACCATCTAGTTTAAATAATTCTTTAGGATCTACTTCACTAAGAATGCCAAACGTTCCTTTAGCTGCTTCTGCCGCAAATTTTTGAGGCTCTGTCGTAAATACATCCTTATTAATTAAACCTTCTTTATAAAGCTTATTTAAATATTCAAGTAATTGTTTATATTCGTCGGTCGTTGGCACAAATCGGAATTCCTCAGTACCTTCTTTAAAATCTAAATTCAGATTCATCGTTCCTTGTTTGTTCAAGCCAAATGATCCTCTTAAGTAATTAATAATTTGATTCACACCATAACCAGTTCCCCAGCCTTGCTCATCTTGTAAACCATTACCATTCGGATCATTTTCTTTAAATGCTTTTAGTACTTTGTACAAATCATCTGTTGTTTCTGGTGATGGCAAGCCTAGATGATCAAGCCATTCCTGATTAATCCACGGCGCTCCAACGCGAAGTGATGAAAATTTTGGATCATAAATTGTTGGGAAGCCATAAATATTTCCATCTGCCATCGTCACACCCTGCTCGACAGATGGGTATTCTTCTAATAGCTTTTTAAAATTGGGTGCATATTGATCGATGTATTCATTCAACGGTAAAAATACACCTTGTTGACCGTATTTGATTAAATCTGTTTTTGAAAATGCCGATGCAAAAAATATTTCTGGATAATTTCCTGAAGCTAAAAGCAAGTTCTTTTTGTCCGCTAATACCTCCGTCTGAACAGTTGTCCAATTTATATGGATATTAGACATTTTCTCGTATTCTTCCCACAACATTAGTTGATTCCAGTCCTGAGATGCAAAAAACTTTGCTGCAAAACCATCTACTTCAATTTTCTCCTTTGTAATCGGCATATCGGTCGCATTCAAATTATCAATATTATCACTTTTCACTCCACCGGTTGCTTTATCATCCGAACATGCTCCTAGCAAACTTGCAGCTAACATTAGGCTTGTTACGACACCATAAACACGCTTTTTTTTCATTTCCACTTAAATCGCTCCTATTCTTTAACCTTTTAATGAACCAATCATGACACCTTTTACAAAATATCTTTGTAAGAATGGATAAAGCATTAACATTGGTAGGTTAGCAACGATTAAAACTGCGTATTTTAACCCTTCAACGCTAAGTTTTTGAGCTAAAAAGCTTTCTGACGTCGCTTGAATCATATCGTCAGCTTGTCCTTGAATTAATATTTGCCTCAGGATAAGTTGTAGTGGAAACTTATCTTGGTCTTGCAAGTAGATCAATGCCTGGAAATAAGAGTTCCAATGCCCTACAGCGTAAAATAAAACCATGACTGCCATAACAGGTAATGATAGTGGTAGAACGATACTCCATAAAATACGGAAGTTCCCTGCACCATCGATCATGGCCGATTCCTCTAACTCATAAGGAATGGATTGGAAAAATGTCCGCATAATGATGATGTTCCATACAGCTACCGCATTCGGAATAATCATGACCCAAAATGTATTTATCATACCCAAATCACGGATTAATAGATATGTAGGAATTAGTCCCCCACTGAAAAACATGGTGAATACCATAAATGCCATAATAAAGCCCTTCCCTTTTAAGTTTCTACGTGAAAGAGGATAAGCTGCACAAATGGTCATCACGATATTTAGTAATGTTCCAAAGAATGTGTATTTCAAAGTATTGATAAATCCATTAATAATATCTGGATTTTGGAATACTTTTTCGTAAGCCTCCACTGTAAATTCCTTTGGCCATAGCCATAAATCCCCTGAAATGACGTACTCGGGATTACTAAGAGAAGCACTTAAAACAAAAATAAGTGGATACAAAACAACAACTGCTACGATTGCTAAAAAAATATAATTAAAGATAGTAAATGCACGATCGCCCTTTGATTCTTTCATGTCAATCTCTCCTTTACCATAAACTTGTATCACTCACTTTTTTGGCTATTCTGTTAACCATAATAAGGAGGATAAAATTAATGATAGAGTTGAAGAAGCCCACTGCTGCTGAAAAGCTATACTGTGCTTCTAAAATTCCGCTACGATAAACAAAAGTGGATATAACATCTGATGCCGACATATTTAAGTTATTTTGCATTAAAAATACTTTCTCAAATCCAATAGCCATGACAGAACCAACATTTAAGATGAATAAAATGATAATTGTCGGCATAATCGCAGGAATATTAATATGAATAATCCTTTGAAATTTTGATGCCCCATCTATCATTGCCGCCTCATGCTGTGCCGGATCTACGGCAGCCAAAGCAGCAATATATATGATGGAACTCCATCCCATCGTTTGCCAAACATCAGACAGTACATATATGGATTTAAACCAGGCAGGTTCTGAAATAAAATCAATGGGTGTACCCCCAAACAACATAATGATTTGGTTGATCATCCCATCCGATTTTAAGAATAGTAATAGCATCCCAACTACGACTACTGTTGATAAAAAATGTGGGGCATAAATGACTGTTTGTACAAATTTCTTAAAGTGAAGACTCTTCACTTCATTTAATAGCAATGCAATAATGATTGGTACTGGAAAAGATATAAGTAACGTGAATACGCCAATCCCAATTGTATTTTTGATTAAACGCCAAAAATAATAACTATCAAAAAAACGTTCAAAATGCTTTAATCCTACCCACGGACTCCCCATAATTCCCTTTGTAGCAATAAAATCTTTAAAGGCAATTTGCAACCCATACAGTGGGTAATAATGGAAAATCAAAAAGTAAAGTATAACAGGGGCTAGTAAAAAATAAAGCTCCCAATTTTTTTTGATAGATTTTTTCCACTCTACCAGGTGATTTTTCTTTACCTTTGATTGCTTTTTGAAAAAACGTTTTGTTTTAGATGATTTTTCCTCAACAGTTGTTTTATCTAAAAGCGTCATAACTACACCCCCTATTTATCAATGTTGCAGAATGGTAGATTCCTGCTTAATCTCAATAACCTTACCTCCGTTACGAATAGATTCTGTTGCTGCACAGCCCACTGCGACACTCATACGTCCTGCAAATGGCGTTGTCAAAGGTTTTTTATCGTAGAGGATGAGTTCTACAAAATCTTGGGCAATTTTCGGGTCAGCTCCGCCATGGCTACCTTCCTCAGGCTTCATTTCGTACACAACATCACTCAATTCCTCCCAAGAATTTGATTTCCGTGTTTTTAAATAAACTTTATTATTGATATCATCATTTTCGAGACGCCCCTTCGTACCGATAAATGTATAATTTCGCGAATAGTCAGGTGTAAAGTGACATTGTAAATAAGAAGCCTTTATGCCACCTTCCAACTCCATCATGACCATATTATTATCCTCTACATCAATTTCTTCACGGAACGCACATTCCGTAAATGTATGGGCAACATATTCTGGACAAGTTTTTTTCTGATCACAGGTTGGACATGTTAACGTATTAGGTTGATTTCCACCGTAATAATCTAAGCTTCCAAATGCAGATACCTTCTGTGTATATTTCCCTGAAATCCAATGAATGACATCTAAATCGTGTGAGCCTTTTTGAAGTAGTAAGGAGGTTGTATTTTTTGAATTACCATGCCAATCGTGGTAATAGAAATAACCACCGAATCCAACAAAATGACGCACCCATATTGCCTTTAATTCTCCAATGGCCCCTGAATCAATTATGCCTTTCATCGTTTGATACATACTCATATAACGCATATTAAAGCCAACCATCAGATGCTTTCCTGATTTTTCCCAAGCATCTAATATTCGATCGCAGCCTTCCACCGTAATAGCTAATGGTTTTTCCGCATACACATGCTTACCCGCTTGTAAACAAGTAATAATATGCTCCTCATGTAAATAATCTGGCGATAAAACCGCAATGGCATCGATGTCATCTCTTGTTAATAACTCTTTATAGTCCTTTGTTAAAAATAAGGGTGTATCAAATTTTTCCTGAAATTTTTCTAAACGTTCCTGAGAAATATCGGCTAGTGCTACTATTTCTGATTCCCCATTAGGTTTATGCCAGTATTGTGCCAATCCCCCCCTTAAGCCAGCTCCAATCACACCTATCCGTATTTTCTTCATGTTAGTTCCCCCTCGTTTCATCCTTGTGCCTCTGTATTTCTTAAACATTTGCAACAAAACTTATATTACCCAAAACAACACGACTACACGTCAACACGTTGTAGGTACAAGTTAATATATAATGAATATTCAAAAAATTTAACTGGAATAAATATATAATTCCAATACTTAGTATGTCAATACCCTAGATTATGGTTGCTTGTATGCACCAACTGCTATCAACATGAGTTGACCCATCCTAAAATTTAGAACATATACCGCTTCTTCAAGAGCTCAATCTACCACTCCATTTGTTTAAATTTTTTTCTGACATGCCAAGTTCTTCGGCGGTACCCTAGCTATTTTAGATACAATCACCCCTGTTTGACCTAAGCAAAAAATTATCTGAGTTCAGGAGTTGACCTGACTCAGATATTTTAGTAGGAACATTATCTTTCATCCACCTTAAAGCCTGTATCTTGAGCTTCTTTAACTGAACGATAAAGTTAATATAATTTTTAAGCTTAAAGAAATTAAGAAGCTTGTATCAAGGACTTTACTATAAATTGAGGTATTAATTCTCGATCCCTTAGAAACTGCTGATAAATTTGAAGGAGATATTAATTTCAAAGAAGTTTATAGCCGTTTTTTCCTTTTGATAAACCCATTCCCGCAGTCGAAGTCATAAAATTGTATTATATAGACAAATAACACAAAAAAAGGGAGATGGTTTCTCTCAACATAGAAACCATCTTCCTTTTTTCACTTACGTTTTCCCTGGTGCTCGTTCATACTTCTTAGCGTAAACACTGAACATGCCGCTAGAAGTATGTAATGCCTGATTTTATTGCTTAGCAGGAATAAACCCAGCGGCTTTCGCTTCTTCTTCCGTACAGAACATCTCTTCTGCTATTGTATTCTCATAGTCCCGTTGCCCTGGCATATGATAAATTTTATTACCCTTGGAGTTAATATTTCCTTTGATTTCGCAACTGCCCTTGTTGTTATTGGTATTCGATTTATCCTCAACTATGTTAGACTGATTTCCATTTTTTATAGCAGCATAATATACATCTTTATCGTATCCACGATTTGTTACATAGTCTTCAACTGACCATATCCCAATAGCCGACTGTTGTGCAGTTTTTTGAATGGATTTAAACCAATCTACATGCCTCGTATTTGGATCATATATATAGGCCACTCGTGCTAATCCATTTTTCAATAACTGCTCCTGAACACTTATACCTTCTTTCGTATAAATATAGGCAAGTAGTCTTTTATATTTATCACGATAAGAAACGTCAAATTCTAAATAGACTGTATCCAGACCAGCTAATAGTTGCTTAGTAAATTCTTTAGCTTCTGGTCCGTACGGTTGCTCTCCTAATGTCTCATGATTAGTTTCCGGGGTATCCACAAGTAAAAAGCGAACTTTTTCAGGGCTACCGTTATATTTTATCCTTATTGTGTCCCCGTCAATTACACTTTCTAGTTCATATTCTTCAAACTTACTTACATCGTGTTTCTCTGCGTTTTCTATCGTTGAAGATATTAGATCTCCCATATCTCCAGTCTTAATACTATTCGTACTAGTTTCTTCTGTGCATGCACTCAGAACCCATATAGAAATGAATAAAACAAAAATAATTTTCTTCAAATTTACACTCTACTTTCTAATTTATATCCCCTACAATTAAAAATCTCCGGAGTTAACTAATTATTTTTTCATAAATGGTTTCCTTCTCCCATTGCAAGATTGCTCCTGTAACGAATGAAAAGCCTTCAGTCATTGTAACAACTGAAGACTTTTATACATATATTTATTTAAATATTAAATATAAAACAACAGCCAAAATAATTGTTCCACTAGTTATTAGCGTTTTAATATCTGATTGTTTCACTTTTATCTCCCTCAGCTATTTATTTACACTAATCATAACATGTCCTAGCCCTTTTTATATAGATTCAAAATTATTCTAAACAAAAAGATTATGTACAGTAACTACATAATCCCCTTGTAACAAATATATATTTTTCTATAATTCTTTGAATGTATTAAAAGACTTCCATTATATGCAACTACATTTTATTTATGCAAAATAAATAATGTAGATATTCCATCTAGGCTCTAATATAGTTTAATTAAAGGTTGTTCATTTTCAGCGGAAACCTGCCAAATGTCTCTATTGTACTATAATATGGCAGCCATCATGTTGAAACGGCAACCCAATGATTTGGAAAAACTTCTACAAGCTGGCTATTTTCTACCTCGTAGTGAACTTTCACGTCGTCTGTATTTTCCGCATCACTATATTTCTGCTTTTCAATCGCTGGATCGGGGATTGGTATGGACTGTAATAATGCACGTGTATAGGGATGCTGAGGATTAGCATATAGCTCCTCACTTTCAGCTAATTCTACAATTTTCCCCGCATACATAACTGCTACCCGATCACTAATATGCTTCACCATCGATAAATCATGTGCAATAAATAAATACGTCAACCCAAGCTTTTGTTGTAATTCCTTTAGTAAATCCACAATCTGTTTTTGAATGGATACATCTAAGGCTGACAAAGGTTCATCACAAACTATAAAATTAGGCTCAACCGCTAATGCTCTAGCAATCCCAATACGTTGTCGTTGACCTCCTGAGAATTCATGTGGATAACGCATAGCGTGTTCTTTCTTCAAACCAACAAGCTCAAGCAGTTCCTCTACCCGTCCTAGTCTTTCACTATGTGATTTCACTAGACCATGAATATCAAGTGCTTCCCCAATAATATCTAAGATTTTTTTACGAGGATTTAACGATGAATAGGGATCTTGGAAAATTATTTGCATATGGCGACGCATCGCCTTTAACTGCTTTTTCGTTAGTCTCGTTACAGGAATCCCTTGGTATAAAACTTCTCCATTAGTAGGCTGATGAAGCTGTAGAATTGTTCGACCAGTGGTAGATTTACCTGATCCTGATTCGCCTACTAAGCCTAAAGTTTCCCCTGGGAGTATATGGAATGATAAATCATTGACAGCTCTTAATGTTTGGCCTTTTCCTAATGAAAATTCCTTTGACAGATGTGTGACTTCGATCAAAGGTTTATTTGGATCAATACCTGGTTGGATAGTAGAAATTTCTTTTGGCTGCTTTTTTTCATGTAGCTTTGGTAGCGCATTCAATAATTTTTGGGTGTATGGATGCTGCGCATTTGCAAAAATCTCTTCCGTCGTACCCTGTTCAACAATTTCTCCTTCTTTCATGACAATGAGACGATCACACATACCAGCAACGACACCTAAATCATGTGTAATTAAAATAATAGATGTGCCCATTTTCTTTTGCATATCTCGCATCAATTTCAAAATTTGGGCTTGAATAGTTACATCCAATGCTGTCGTTGGCTCATCCGCAATCAGCAGTGACGGATTACATGCAAGTGCCATAGCTATCATTACACGTTGTCGCATACCACCTGAAAATTCATGTGGATATTGTCGATAACGCTCTTCTGCATCCCGAATGCCAACAAGTTTTAATAATTCAATGGTTTGCGTATAGGCTTCCGTCTTTGACATGGATTGATGCTTGATTAAACTTTCAGCCACTTGATCTCCTATTCGTATGGTAGGGTTTGTAGATGTCATAGGATCCTGGAAAATCATGCTAATATCTTTTCCACGAATTGTTTCCATTTGTTTTTCTACTAATTCCGTTAACTCCTGACCTTTGAACTTAATAGTGCCAGATTTTAAAAATGAAGGTGGAGATGGTAATAAGCGCATAATGGAGCGTGCTGTTACACTTTTCCCACTCCCAGACTCACCTACAATTCCGAGTGTTTCACCTTTATTTAGATGGAAGCTTACATCTTTTACAGCTTCAAACTCTGTCTCCCCGGTAAGAAAGGAAACACGAAGATTATTGATTTCTAAAAGCTTTTCGCTCATTCGAATCATCCTTTTTAAAATTTGTGATTGACTTACTTTCATGTATAATCCATACTTTACAATACTGATAGGAATTATACAATATAGTGTTGAATATTTTATTAACGCTTGGAGGAAATGCATGGTTACTTCAAAAAATTATTTAAAACCAAAGGAATTTACGTTCTTTTCTATGGTTTATCAAAAACTAATGCACCAAAAGCCTTATAATATACTACTTTTTCTTTTAAGTATTTTGGTTCATCCATTTACATACTTTATCTATCGGAAAAAGAAACATTCAAATACTTATGACCAGGCTTTTGAATTGCGTAGTCAGTATTACTTGAAGAATGGTTTATTTGCCCAATGGCAGCAATCTTTTGAACAGCAAGAAATAGCAAAAGCTTCATTTTTTCAAGAAGCTGTATCATCATCGCGAATACAGCAAACTGCTAATGAATTAGCCAAGAAAAGGCTTCAACAGCAAGTAGATCATGATTTACAAAATGAAGGTATACAACCATTAACTTATGATCAATTTTTTAATCAGCAACTGAAAAACAAATATTTTGTAGCTCTTACCTTTCTACCAGCTGTTTTATTTTATGTAGTGCTAATTTTATTTGCGAACCCGTTTTTGCAATTTATCATTGAAAGAATTTTACAAAGCTTCATTGTGATTGTTGGTGTGGCAACATTAGTGTTTACAATTTTGTATCTATCACCTTTCGATCCAGCCAGAAACTTACTTGGCGTTGAGGCGACAGCAGAGCAAATAGCCAACTTTAATCGCATTCATGGTTTGGATCAACCTTATTTATCTCAATTATGGCATTCACTATCTGGCCTATTTACTTTTGACTTAGGCACATCCTTTGCAGGTAAAGAAGATATTACGCACAGCATTACAAATAAATTTCCTGTCACACTTGAAATAGCCGTATTATCACTGTTAATGGCTATTGCTATCGCCATTCCAGTCGGTATTATTTCAGCGGTTCGTCCTAATTCGTATTTGGATTATACATTTATGTTTATTGCTTTAATTGGTTTATCCATTCCAAGCTTTTGGCAAGGTTTAATTTTTATTTTAACGTTCGCGTTAAAGCTACAATGGTTTCCAGCGACCTATAACCCCCAAAATTGGTTATCCCTTATCATGCCAGTTATCGTCTTGGGGACATCCATTACGGCATCCATAGCTAGGATGACAAGGTCGAGTATGCTTGAGGTGATCCACGAGGATTACATTATTACAGCTAAAGCAAAAGGTTTGAATGAATTTAAAGTAATTTCAAAACATGCCATTCGTAATGCCATGATTCCGATTATTACGGTGATAGGACTTCTTTTTGGAGGTATGTTGGGAGGCGCATCTGTTACAGAAAAGGTATTCAATATTAGTGGGATTGGTAGCTATATTGTTGATAAACAATTTATTCCTGATATTCCCGCAATCCTTGGAGGCGTTGTTTATATCGCTATTACGATCTCCATTGTCAATTTATTGATTGATATCATGTATGCCTTTTTTGATCCACGCATTCGCTCGAAAATGAAGAAGTCTTAAAGGAGGATCACCTGTGAAAAACATCTTACATGTCAAACTACTTTTGAAGATTACACAGGAATATGTCAATTCTCATTTTACCTTTGTCTTTTCCTTACTGTTTTCTTTATTGTTTCTAGCCTATAGCTATAATTTTTCAACCCATAGCTGGCGACCAATTGTTCTACTATTCTTTGTTATTTATGCCATTACTGCGATCTATGTGGCTTTTGTAAATTTACGAATAAAAAGAGATTTAGCAAAGTTTGGGGAGATTCGAAGAGGTACTCGTATTTTCGGCTATCCTCTACTATTAACCGTTCTTTCTGGCAATATTTTTTCTACATCATTTGCGTTTATGCTTGTGTCCACTAGAAAGACTGCCGAATATACGTTTGCTGCCTATGCCTTTATTACGCAATTATTCATCATTGGTATTGCAGCATTAAATTTATTTAAGCCTTATGTAACAGATACCTTTTTACTGGCGATGAGTGTTTTCTCCATACTTGCGCTTATTTATATCGTGATGACCATTTTATGCGTTAAGTTTGTCACACCAACAGCGGCTCCAAGATGGATGCTTATCCCTGGTATTTTATTACTATTGGCTACTTTCACTGGTAATCTATTTGCTACATTACTAGGTTATAGCCTTATTCAAAAGGCTCGAAAGGCAAACCCTTCTTCTATTGAAAAGTGGCAAAAAATATGGGAAAAGATTTTACGAAATACGATGGCTGTATTCGGATTATTTTTCATTATTTTTATGTTTTCATTGTCCATCACAAGTACTTGGACTTTTGACTATGACTTTGCTACAGAAAATAACTACGGTGCCCTGCTGCAAACACCATCATTAGAATATCCTCTAGGCACAGATAATTACGGGCGAGATTTATTTTCCCGTATTGTATTTGGGGCACGCATTTCATTAATCGTCGGATTTTTCTCAACGATTATTCCTGCGTTAGTCGGAGGCGCGTTAGGGGCATTTTCCGGCTATTACGGAAAAACAACTGACAATGTCATCATGCGAAGCCTAGATATTTTATATGCTATTCCGGGCATTCTGTTAGCCATTGCTATTATTGCTGCATTTGGTGCTAATACGATCAATCTCATTATTGCACTTAGTGTTGGGGCAATTCCAACCTATGCACGTACAATGCGGGCGAATGTCATGCAGCTAGCAAATTTTGAATTTGTGGAATCCGCCCGAGCTTTGGGGGCATCTGATGCGGCCATTATTTTCAAGCACATTGTTCCTAATTCATTAGCACCCATGATTGTTAAGGCAACACTTACGATTGGTGGAGCTGTTATTTCAACAAGTAGTTTAAGTTTTTTAGGGCTTGGTATTGAGCCACACATTCCCGAATGGGGCAATATTTTAAAGGTTGGTAGTACGTACCTGGAAACTCATTCATATGTTGCGATTTTCCCAGGTCTTTGTATTATGCTTCTTGTCCTCTCCTTTAACTTCTTAGGAGATGGTTTACGAGATGCTTTAGATCCAAAAACAAATTAATTGGAGGTACCTATGAAGAAATTACTTGTATTATTATTCGTCGCAGTATTAGCTTTAGCTGGCTGTGTACAGACGAAAACTGACGTAGAAGGAAGTAAAGATTCAAAAGATAGTGACAAGAGCAATGGCAAAGTAGCCATTGAAGTATTAGGCATGGCAGCTTCTGAAGAAGATATGAATATTGTTCGAGACCAATTAGTAAAAAACGGCTTTGATGTAAAGCTTAATATTCAACCAGATTACGGTTCATTCTCGGCCCAAAAAGAAGCAGGCAACTACGATCTTGCCCTTTCAAGCTGGACGACAGTAACAGGAAACCCGGACTATGCTGTTCGTGGATTATTTAAAACGGGTGGAGATTACAGTGTTGTTGCAGATTCAAAATTAGATGCCCTAATCGATGAGGCGAGTACATTAACTGGTGAAGAAGCAGCGGCTAAATATAAAGATTTAGAGCAATTACTAGTATTCGATCAAGCTTATATTGCGCCTTTATATATTTCCAATAAGTATCAAGGGATCTACTCGGAGTTAGTAAATCCTAAAACTGTACATTTACCAAAATCTCGTGCGCAAGTATGGGAAAAAATCGAATTTAATGATTCTGCTAAAAATGCAACTGAACCATTAATTTTACACCAAACAATTAATTCTCTTACCTCGCTAGATCCGATTAAAGGAAATGATGGTTCCATCAACACATTAAATACAAATATGTATGTTCGTCTTGTTAATTTAACAAACACGGATGACGTTGTTTCAGATGGTTCATTATCTTATAACCATGTAATGGCAGAAGGCAATCAAGACTATTACTTTATTTTACGCGATGATATTCATTTCGCCGCAGTGAAAGATGGCGCAGCTGTTGATACAGGTGATCTAGTATCTGCTGAAGATGTGGTCTTCTCATTAAACCGTGCTAAAGATGCTAATTCAGTACCAGATCACCGTACTTATAGTATCCATGAAAATATTGAAACAGTAGAGATTGTTTCAGATTTAGCTGAATTACAAAATAAAAAAGTATCTGGCTCTGATCAAACAGTTCTGGAAGCATTATCACAAAACCTCCCTGCATCTGTAGCGCAATTAGCAAAAGACAAAGGGTCTGTTAACAATGCTTCTGGTTCATACCAAGTTGTTAAAATTACAACACCAACACCATTCCCGCAAGTGTTAAACTATTTAGCACACCAATCTGGTGGTATTGTATCTGAAAAACAAGTAACAAGTATTAATACGTATGATGTAGCTAACTATGACCCTGACAAAGATATTGCCTATGGTGATCAAGCTACAATCACTGAAGGATCAGCAACTTTCAACAATCAACTTTATGCAAGTGGTCCTTATATTTTAGTAAAGAAAAATGATTATGAAGCACAATTTGTGAAAAATCCTGCCTACCGTGTTGGTAGTGAGTATGAACCAAAAATTTCGAAAATCAATGTTCGTTTCATCTCTGATGTTGACAGTGCTTTATCAGCATTACGTAATGGAGAAATTCACGTTCTTCAAACAGTTCCAGAAACAAAACTGGATATTGTGAAATCTGACGATAAATTAACTTTAAATACTGCCGATAGCAATGCTGTTTCTTACTTACAAATGAATACATCTGGTCGCGCAGTTTCAGATTCAGCTGACTTACGTAAAGCGATTTTGTACTCCATCAACCAAGACGAGTTCATTAGCTATTACCAAGGCAATAAGAAACCTGCTGTATCAACTGTATCTCCTTTAGTTGACACTGGGTTAAAACTTGAAGCCGATAGCGAAAAAGTAAAAGAATTTTTAAAAGCCTATAACGATAAAAAGTAATAAAGGGATTTTTTAAAAGAATAAAATGACAAAAGCCATTGAGAGTAAAAATTCTCGATGGCTTTGTCTATCCTTCCCATATTTGAGAAAGTTATTTTTTATAGTAGAAACTCATTTTATATTTCATTATGTGATTTTGGCTTTGGTCCTAGCTCTTCTGGCTCGATATCCGCAAATGTCTCGCCCTCTTCCTCTAAATCACGCATACGGTGAGCAATTCGTGATGCTGCAGAAGCCGCGATACTGCCAACTAAATCATCTAAAAACGTGTTAACATGATGCCCAGGCTCAGTATCTAATTTTTTAATAATGCCAATTTTTTGCTTGTCTAAATGACCAAATGTGGTTACTGCAATGCTGCCATATGTAAAAACAGATCCTAGTGCGATTGTTTCGTCCACACCAAATAAACCTTCATCAGATTCTATAATTTGCTGTAATGGTGATGATAATAATTTTTTCTCAGCTAGCTCATCTAATTCAATTCCTACTAAAAGTGCATGTTGCACTTCTCGTTTACGCAGTACACGCTCAACCGAATGAACACAATGATCCAGTGTTAAACCTTCATTATAGGTTTTTTGCATTTCGTAAACAATTTTTGCGATATCCTCGATCGCCACACCTCTACGAATTAACGCGGCATGTGCTGCCTTCGCTACTTCATCAGAGTGCACACGAATACTTTTATTATGCATAAGCTACCCCTCATTTCGATTTTATTGCTAGTATAGTGCTAGCCCAACCTATTATACCTTTACTTTCGTAATATGGTACAATTTTGTTACAAACATAAGAAGGAGTGTCATCATTGGATAAGGGAACAGTACAGGATTTAGCATTCTATAGTGAGGCATTACAGGAAGAATTACAGCTCTATATTTATGTTCCTGCAAATTATTCTCCACTATATAAATACAACATTCTAATCGCATCAGATGGTAAAGATTATTTCCAGCTTGGTGGTATTACAAAGCTAGCTGATGAACTGATTGATGACTATGAAATCGAAAATTTAATTATTGCTTTTGTTCCATACAAAGATATTAACGATCGACGTCATAAATATATTCCTAGTGGTGAGCAGCATGAAGCTTATCTCCGCTTTTTAGCACATGAGCTAGTACCTTATTTAGATAACGAGTTTTCCACGTATCAAATGGGTATGAGTCGTGGAGTAATTGGAGATTCGATGGCTGCTACAGCTTCCTTAATGGCCGCATTAAAGTATCCCAGTATTTTTGGCAAGGTCATTCTTCAATCACCATACGTGGATGATGACGTTTTGAAGGCAGTCGAAAATTTCAAAGATCCAGCAGCCATTTCTATATACCATATAGTTGGTAAGGGTGAAGACCAAGTAGTGACTATGGATAAATCTGTGAAGGATTTTTTAACACCTAATCGTCAGCTCCATGATCTTATGATCCATAAAGGGTTCTCTATATTTTATGACGAGTTTGATGGCAATCATACATGGAAATATTGGAAACCAGACCTTCGACGTGCATTAATTGAAAATTTTAATTAATGTGAGTGATTAAATTACGAAAATTGGATTTTCTGATATACTTAAATAGAAAAATTGTTTATTTACGGGAGGTAATGGACTATGAAGTACGGTATTGTGGCATTTCCATCAAAAAAATTGCAAGATTTAGCGAACACTTATCGCAAACGATATGATCCTCATTTTGCGAAGATTACACCGCATATGACGTTAAAAGACAGCTTTGATGCGTCTGAAGAAGAAATTCAAACCATCGTTAAGCAATTGGATGAGCTTGCTGCTAAATATGCGCCTTTAAACATTCATGCATCACGCATCAGTTCGTTTTTCCCTACAACCAATGCCATTTATTTCCGCATTGAACCAACTGAACAATTAGCTGCTTTCCAACATGAAATCCAAGAAAATATTTCTTATGGGGAAACGAAACATGTATTTGTACCTCATATTACAATCGCTCAAAAAATGTCGGATTCTGAGCATGACGACATCTTTGGTCAATTACGTATGACTGGTGTAGATGAAAAAGATACAATTGATCGCATTCATCTTCTATATCAATTAGAAGACGGTTCATGGACAACATACGAAACATTCCGTTTGTCTGGAGCTGAGTGATGATTGTATAACGTTAAGATTGTTGAAACAAAGCAAGAACATGATGATGCGTTTACTGTACGAAAAAAAGTTTTTGTTGAAGAGCAAGGCGTTCCACTCCATTTGGAATGTGATGCTGAAGATGCAACTGCAACGCATTTTATTATGTATGAGGACGATGAGCCTGTAGGAGCAGCGCGTTTACGTAGTATTGAAAACAATACAGCAAAAATTGAACGTGTTTGTATTTTACAATCTCAACGTGGTAAAAAATTAGGGGCTTTACTAATGAAGGAAATGGAGAAATACGCCATTTCTATCCCAAAAGAAACATTGAAGCTTCACGCGCAAAGCCATGCAATTCCATTTTACGAAAAGCTTGGCTATGCGGTAACTTCTCCAGAATTTCTGGATGCTGGTATTCCGCATCGAGCAATGGAGAAAAAAATTTAATGAAAGGGTGTTACGATATTGTTCAATGTCGTAACACCCTTTTTTAAACCAAAATCCGCTTGCCACCATTTATCTACTCTATCGTAACAAGCTGCTTTGCCAAGTAGATATGCCATGCGCTACTTCATCATTCTAGTGATTTTATCGAAATCTAGTGATGCTCCATCTTGAATAATAGATTGTACTAATTTATCTTCTAACTCTTGTGTAATCGTTCTGTTAGATATCTTAGCAACACGTCGTACGATTTTTCTTACTTGTTTTTCACTTGTAAAATCCGCATGTTGAATGGCATTGGCTAATGCGAAGATTTCATCCATCGAAACACCTGTTTTTTGCTCAATTGAATTAAATAACGAGCGATGCATGTTTTCCCTCCTATCATTAAAACTCAATTTGACCTTGCGACTTGCCCGAAGCATTCACAAATGGTGGAGGCCTTAACTTTATTTAGGTATGTGAACCCTCTAAATAAGAGTTAAAGCCTTTACAATATGTTCATCAAATTAGATGTAAGTAGCGCCAACAATAATTAAAAGAATAAATAGAACAACAATTAGAACAAATGTTGAACCATAGCCAGAGTTGTTGCCTCCACAATAACTATAGTTATTGCCTCCGCAATAGCTATTGTTCCACCCACCAACATTATTTCCATACGGTTGTGAGGACCAGCCTTGATATCCCATAAAAGCACCCCTCCCTTCTACAACCTATAATATGTTTGGGTTGTAGAAATGGGAGGGGTATTCGTCTAGTCGATATTTCCTTTAGGCTTAAAAATTAATGCACCAATAAAAGCAAAAACAATAGCAGCACTGATACCTGAGCTTGTTACTTTAAACATTCCTGTTAAGACGCCAACCAGTCCATGCTTTTCTGCCTCAGCCATTGCCCCGTGTGTTAGAGAATTACCAAAAGAGGTAATGGGTACGGTAGCTCCTGCGCCAGCAAAATTAATTAATGGCTCATATAACCCCATACCATCCAATATAGCACCGAGGACAACGAGTGTACTTAATGTATGGGCCGGTGTTAAATTACCGACATCCATTAATAATTGGCCGATGACGCAAATAATGCCTCCAACAATAAATGCAAATACAAATGTCATTACCATAATTTATGCCTCATTTCATTGTAATTTCGATGGCATGTGCCGTACATGGAATCGTCTCACCTTGTTGAAACGATAATGGAGACAATAATGCCCCAGTTGCCACTAGTAATACACGCTTATAGCTACCCGCTCGCATCTGCTGAAGAACGTAACTAAAAAAAACAGCTGCTGAACAGCCTGCACCACTTGCCCCTGATTGAAAGGATTCATCTTGCCCATAAAACTCAGCACCTGCATCGCGTAAAAGAGTTAGTTCCTCATTTTTCACACCATTTTCAACAAGCATTCCCTTCAAAAGCTTTAACCCAAGCTGACCTAAATCGCCCGTCAAAATTAAATCGTAATGATAAATTTTTTGATTTCGTTGTTGTAAATGAGATTGAATCGTTTGAAAGGCCGCAGGTGCCATTGCAGCACCCATATGGAAAGGATCATCCATGCCGTAATCCACAGATTTTCCAATTGTGGCAGCTTCGATGGAAGGATACTCTTCACGGTGTTTACCGATTAGCGCATAGCCAGCAGCTGTTACAGTCCATTGAGCAGTTTGTGGCTTTTGTGCACCGTAATTGATAGGATAACGAAATTGACGTTCTATCGCATTATGCTGACTTGACGCACCGGCTAATGAATAATTAGCAGCACCTAATTCTGTTAAAAGACAAGCAATAATGACGGAAGAAACAGAGGTGGCACACGCAGAAAATAGTCCAATAAATGGTATTTCTAAATCCCTTGCTGCAAAATTGGTCGGTGTCATTTGATTGACCAAATCTCCACCCATTAAATAATCAATATCTCCACCTTGTACGTTCATTTTCTTCATAGCCGCATCACATGCTTCTTCAATCATTTTACGATGCCCCTGTTCATTGGTTTTCATTTGCCAACGTTCATCATCATACACAGCATCAAAATACTGACTAAAAATACTTCGGTTCTCTAATGGGCCTGCTACAACTCCACCTGCTAATAGGGATGGTTTCGATTGAAAAACGATTACCATGAAACCACTCCTATCATCACGAAGATATATTTAATAAGTGCTACGAAAAACGCTGCTACTACACCAAATAAAACCACTGACCCTGCTAGCTTAAATAAATTACCGCCAACTCCTAATACTAAGCCCTCTGATCTATGCTCGATGGCTGCGGAAATAACGGCATTACCAAATCCAGTTACTGGCACTGATGAACCTGCCCCAGCAAATTGACCCATTCTTTTATATAGACCAAGCCCCGTTAGCAACATAGCAAAAAATACCATTGTAGCTACGGTTGGATTACCGGCTGTCGCTTCTGTAAAATTGAAGAATATAATATAAAAAAGGGACACAGCTTGGCCAATTGTACAAATAAGACCGCCGACAAAAAACGCCTTTGCTATATTCTTTATATATGGAGGCTTTGGTGTCACATTTTGCTCCAACTGCTGATATTGCTCTTTTTCCATTTATGTCTTCTCCTTTGCTAGCTCTTTAAGTTCTTTAATTTTATCGCTCAATTTATTATCTTCAATCTGATCCTTTTTTATTTTATTGGCTTCATAAAAAATTTTATAATCAGCTGAGACAAAAACATCTTTATTTGGATATTTCTCATCAAATTTTTTCTGCAACTTTTTCTCTAACTTAGTCTTTTTCCACTTTTCCCATGGTTTAATTTGTACTGCAACAAGCATACTATCGTCATAATGGATAACGGTTGATCGTTCCACATAGTCCTCTTCTTTTATAAGGGCTTCGACTTCACTTCCATTTTGGGATGGACCGTAGACGATAAATTTTTCTTTTTCAGCACAACCATTTAACAGCAAAACGACTAAGAGAGGTAACGTCATTCCAAGTAGCCTCAAGTTTTACCCTCCTTTTCTTTAAAGTTTCTCCACACATAAAAAAACTATTCATAGATACAATAGCCCGAGTCCAAATTTGAAAAGCACATATTGTAGAAGTAGTAACAAGGAAAGGAGGTGACAATATGGGTTGTGGTAAGCCAACAAATCCTATTGGACCAATCCATTCAGCAGGCTGCGTTTGTGACGTAGTGCGCGCTATTTTAGATATTCAAAATCAAGCGGTGCGAGATGAGTGTTCTCCATGTACAGCAAACTGTTTCTTAGAACCACTAGGCGGGATTGTTAGTCCTGCTCGCTCTCAAGCAGATACACGTGTATTTATGTTAATTACAAAAGATGGTACTCCTTTCAAAGCATTCTTTAATTCCCCAACTGCAGATCCTTGTATTTGTACATCCGTATTCTTCCGCGTTGAAGATATGTTTGATGAGTGTTGTGCGACTTTACGTGTTTTAGAACCTCTATGTACATTCGATTCTAGTGAAAGTACAGTAGATTTATTAAGTCGTGACGGCTGTTGCGTAAATATGAAGAAGATCTGTAAAGTGGATGATTGGAACTCAACAGATAGCTGTATTACTGTAGACTTATCTTGCTTCTGCGCTGTACAATGTATCGCTGATGTTGACTTAGGGATTTGTGACTAATTTCTTTCACCTTTGACACACACACATAAAAAAAAGTGTACAGCATCCTCTGCTGTACACTTTTTTTATAATGATGGTAATTGTCTTCCTCGCCAAAGGACTTGTTTTATATCTTCAAAATAAATGATTTCCTGTGTTTTTAATTCTAGTGAGGTAAGCATTAAAGAATCATTTTGTACATCTGAAGCAGAACCAGTTAATTTTCTACCATCTTTTAAACAAACTAGAAGCGGCTGATAGGCTCGCTGACGAAATGGCTTTTCTAAAAATTGAAGTTGTTTTAGTAAATGCGGATCCACTTCCACATCTTTTACAACTTCTTCTTCTTCTTCGTCAACCGTTTCATCTACATAAGTATTGTCCTTGACGTATACAGATGTACTTTCATCTAAATCAAGTTCATGCAACACCTTAGAAATATTTAAAAAATACGATGGTGATTTTATAAACAAGCGTGGTTCTTGACCCACAATACTCACTTCCCCTTTTTCCATACAATATGCGAAAGTAAGTAAATTGGTTCTTAGCCTATTTGACTTAAGAAAACTGTTGCTAAACCTAAATAAATTAAAATACTTGTAATATCATTTAAAGTTGTAATAAACGGGCCAGAGGCAACAGCTGGGTCAATTTTTAAACGGTGCATTAACAAAGGTATAAATGAACCAGCTAATGTCGCAACTAAAATCGAGCCACAAAGTGCAGCACCTACTAACATCCCAAGTACTAGTTCTTGTTTCCAAAAATAAACGATACCAATGACAATTAAGCCGCAAACAATTCCTGAAATTAAGCCTGTGCCCGCTTCTCGTAGCAGTAATTTTAATTTACTATGTTCTTCTACATCACCTGTAGCAATACCTCGAATAGCTACGGCCAAAGCTTGTGTTCCACTATTCCCCGATGTTCCTGAAATCAACGGAATAAAGACTGCCAATAAGGCAACCTTATCTAAAGTATCCTCAAATTGCCCCATTAAATTGGCTGTTAGCATACCTAAAAACAGGAGTACCACCAACCATGGCAAACGTTTTCTGGCAGCTTGGAGTGGTGTGACATCAAATTTATCCATATCGGAAATACCGGCTAACTTAGAGTAATCCTCAGATGCCTCTTCATCAATAACGTCGATAATATCATCGACGGTAATAATCCCAAGTAATTCACCTTTATCATCAATAACAGGTGTCGCTAAGAAATTATAATCTTTCATTATATGTGCAACTTCCTCTTGGTCATCTCCTACATGTACCATAACGACACGTTCATTCATAATTGAACGAATAAGTGTATCCTCTTCGGCAATAATTAAATCTCTTAATGAAATAACACCCGTCAAACGGTGCTTTTCATCTACTACGAAAATATAATAAATGGTCTCAGCATCCGGTGCCTCTTTACGTAAAATGGCCATTGCTGAACGCACTGTAGAGTTTTCTGGAATAGCGACATATTCAGTTGTCATAATGGACCCAGCTGTATATTCATCATAGCTTAGTAGCTCATTAATTTCTTCAGCCGTTTCCTCATCCATCATTTCCAGATAACTTTCACGTTGTTCCATATCCAGTTCATTTAAAACATCGGCTGCATCATCTGCATACATATGAGAAAGCATTTCTGCCCCATAAGATGGATCCATTTCAGCTAGATATGCTTTATACTCATCATCTTCAATCTCGATTGCCTCAAAAATATCAGCCATTTCTGTTGGAGACAAGAACGAATAGATGATCTTCCTTATATCAGGTTCCACCTTTTCGTAAAACGTTGCCTGATCATATGGATGAAGTTCTAAAAACTCATCACGGAATGCGTCAATATTATGTGCTTCGAGCATGCCTCGTAAATGTGCTTCGTCAAATTGCACATCATCCTTTTCATTTCTATCCTCTATCATGCTTGTCCCCTCCTTCCGAGCTATCCATCATTATTACGGGCAATGCCGTAAATCTACCTTCTATATAATAGAGCGAATTATACCCTTCTGCAAACCCTTTTTTGTTTATTTCCACGAGGATTTACATGCCCTTCAATATAATGGTATTCCTTCCTAAAAAAACGTGACGTTTTCACTATACCCTATATTTGTACTTGTCAAATGAACAGGGTGTAAAGAACACTTTATTTACTATCAAAAATGATAAGGAGATGCCCGTCGTGCGAACATCTCCTTATCATAATATTAAGCGGAAGATCCTTTAAGCAAATTTTGCATATCTTCATTAAGCATACTTGTGAACTGCAAATGTTCACTTGTTAAGGGATGTGTCATATTTAAGGACACACAATGTAGTGCCTGACGGTCCATATGAAGTCGACTTCCTCCATAAAGTTCATCACCAACAAGTGGATGACCTAAAGACGACATATGTACACGAATTTGATGTGTACGTCCTGTATGCAATTTAAGAGCTACATGTGTCATCGGTTCATTCCCTAAATAAAAACGTTGGATGACGGTTACATCTGTATGAGCATATTGCCCATCCTCACGTACTTCTCGCTCAATAATGCTTGTTGCTTTACGCCCAATAGGTGCCACGATTGATTGGCTATCCTGGTCAACATGTCCGTGGACAATTGCCTCATATTGCCTTGAAATCTCCCCATTACGCTGAGCCAAGCCTGTCAAATGATGAATATGTGCATGCTTGGCAATACAGAGTAAACCTGAAGTATCTCGGTCAAGTCTCGTTACAATATGAGCAGTGGACGCTAATCCTTGCTGCTCAAAGTAGCCACAAACTAGATTGGCAACACTATTGGTTGGGTGTTCACGTGAGGGAATCGTACTTTGGTGAGCTGGTTTATTTAACACCAAGATTGTATCATCTTCAT
The DNA here is from genome assembly GCF_058795135.1 of Lysinibacillus sp. GW823-FHT06C08. Classification (NCBI taxonomy): domain Bacteria; kingdom Bacillati; phylum Bacillota; class Bacilli; order Caryophanales; family Bacillaceae; genus Lysinibacillus; species Lysinibacillus sp. GW823-FHT06C08. Next base: position 478,747 of record NZ_JBXAHN010000001.1, on the reverse strand, counting down.
ATACAATAGCCAAATCGCCATGCTCGATCATGAGCCCCTCACTCTTTTCCTCAGGAGGAAATGTCACTTCCACACAATCATCAACTTGAAGAGCATATCTCACATTACGTTCGATCCCATTCACCGTTAATAATCCCCCATCGAACTTTATAGCTGTTAATGCTCGCTTAGATATACGCCATTCTTGTAGAGCTTCTCGTAATAATTGGCCTTCTTTCTTAGCCATAAAGCGCAATGTAAATCTTGTATCCATCTTACTCATTTGCAACGAAAGATTCATGCACACGTTCCCAAAATGGGAATGGACGGAAACGTGCGAAACGTACCCTTTCATTAGCCACGTTAAATACAATTGCCTTTACATCACCCTGTGTAATTTGTAAATGGTCCACAGTCATATTAAAGTTTTGTTCATTTACTGGACGTAAAACACAATGATGGTGGGCGGGTAAAATTAATGGAGAACCAACTGTCCTAAATACACGATTATTAATCGATGCAATTTCTGTAATTTGAAGTGCTGCTAAAGTTGGATGGATGATTGCTCCTCCAAGCGCTTTATTGTAGGCTGTACTTCCAGAAGGAGTTGACACACAAAGACCATCTCCTCTGAAACGCTCGAATTGATTGCCATTTAACTCAACGTCCATTACCAGTGTGACATCTGGCGATTTAACTGTTGCCTCGTTTAAAGCTAGATACGTATTTGATTCTGCATTATGATGCTCCACCTTCACTTCTAACAGCGGATATTCCACCACATTAAAATCCTTTTTAGCAATGGACAAAACTAATTTTTCTAATTCTGAAGGCTTCCAGTCTGCATAAAAACCTAGGTGTCCTGTATGGATGCCGACAAATGCCACTTGATCTAATAAATGAGAATATCGATGAAAGGCATGTAAAAGCGTTCCATCTCCACCTATAGAGACAACAATTTCTGGTGCTTCCTCATCATACGTTAAGCCAAAATCCTGTAAGTAGGTTTTAGCTAGCTCCATTAGCTCATTGGATTGTGCATCTCGACGTGATTGAATCGCAAATTTCATTGTGAGTCACGCTCCTTCTCCGATAGTAAATTAGGATTCGATGCTTCCTTGTATTCGCTGAAATACGCCTGTGCTTCTTGAATTTCACTACGAATAGATGACATTTCCTCATCTAAGCGAAATGCCGCCTCAGCCGCACTTTGCAAGCGATTTTTTATTTCCTCTGGGAACATGCCCTTATATTTATAATTTAAAGAGTGCTCAATAGATGCCCAAAAATTCATAGCGAGTGTTCGTATTTGGATTTCGGCTAACACTACCTTTTTCCCCTGAATCGTTTCAACAGGGTATTCAACAATCATATGGTAGGAGCGATAACCACTTGGCTTATTATGTGTAATATAATCGCGTTCTTCCACTACACGCATATCTTTTCGTTGACGAATAAGCTCCGTTACTGTAGCAATATCATCAACAAATTGACACATAATTCGAAGACCGGCAATATCACCGAGTTCATCACCAAGTTGTTTAGATGGCTCAAAAGCTAACCCTTTTTCCAATGTTTTATCATATATACTTGCTAAGGGCTTTACACGACCTGTTACAAATTCGATAGGTGAATTGGCATTAACAATACCGAATTGCGAACGCATGCCCTTTAATTTTACTTTTAGTTCATCTACTGCTTGTTTATAAGGACTTAAAAATATTTCCCATTGTCCCATCACAAAAACCTCCCGACATTCGGTATCGAACACCGTCTGTTCGTTTTGTCTTTCTATTCAGCGAGAATTGCCTTGAAGTGTTGTTCCACTGTTTGGACAAATTCTGCCCCGTAATTGTAATTTCCTTCAATATTATACACGAGCATTTCCAATTCATCGTAGAAATTTGTAAGCTCGATTGCTTCTTCACTTATTCGTAGTATTGGATCTTTCTTTTTTTGTAAAATATGTACAAGATTTTCCCAACTACTCGGTGGAAAACGCAAGTAATGATAGTCTTCGCCTGCATCCAGTAGATAAATAAATGCAAAATCATCTGAATCTGCAATAAGTTGTCCAGCAGGTTTTAACTGTAAATTTACTTCATTGTCGTTTAAACTAAAATGAAGTTGATCTTGTTCAAAATTCGATGTTTCTATTGTATAAATTTTACGCACGTGCGGTTCCCCTTTTCGTTGTACTCTTCCTCTTATTTTAGCACAGAGGGTAAATAGTTGCAGTGTGTAAATGTTAAATCAAGCGAAACAGCGAATGAAAAATAAAAAAATAAATAGGTGAATATAAATGACACAAGAAATTGAAATCGAGTTTAAAAATCTCCTAACTAAACATCAATACGAGCAACTATTACAAGATTTCCACATTCGTAATAATGCTATTCATCGTCAAACAAATCATTATTTCGACACACCTACTCATGCGATTCGCAAGCTACAAAGTGGACTGCGCATTAGGCAAATCGGTGAATATTATGAATGTACACTGAAAGAAAAAAATGCTGAGCATGCTCACCTTGAAACTACGGACCCATTAACAGCAGATCAAGCTCAGAAAATGCTGGAGGGCGAAGGCTTTTTTGCTCAAGAGGTTGCCAAAAAACTTGCCCTTCATGGCATTCCCTTAGACCAATTACGGGTGTTTGGCTCACTTACTACAGATCGTGTCGAAATTCCATATAAAGAGGGGCTTCTTGTTTTTGACCATTCTTACTATTTGCAGTGCGACGATTATGAGGTAGAATATGAAGCAAAAGATGCCATAAAAGGAAAAGCAATCTTCGACGAATTTTTACAACAATATGGTATTCCAAAGCAGGAAACTGATAAGAAAATCGCCCGCTTTATGAAGGCTTTACAGCAGCAAAATTTATAATAGTATAAAAAGAAAGGTGACTAACTTCTTGGATATTCAATCACTAAGATCTTTAATGGAGATTCAAGCATTACAAACACTTGGATCGACAGATGGTTCAGCCACAAACGCTTTGACAGACAATCAATCTATTTTCTCTGACATGATGAATGAATTATTAGGGGATGCTTCAACTGCCAGCAATGCCAAGCTTTCTAGCTTACTAGGTCTAGGCACAGCAAACGCTGATATCTTCAATCAGTTAGCTAATACTTCAGAAGGCACGCTTGAATCATTGTTATACAAAGGTTCTAATGCTGTGTACATTCCTGAATCCGTTAAGCAGGCATTAACAAGCTCTTATGAGCATACAAAACTTGATTCCTATGTTTCAGATAATGTGATTGGCTCAACTGCCTATGCAAACTCCTTGGCAGGAGCAGATCAATATGCTGCTATTATCGAAAAGGCCTCAGCAACCTATGGTGTACCTGAGAAGCTTATTGCAGCCGTTATAAAACAAGAATCTAATTTTAATCCATCTGTAGTTAGTCATGCAGGAGCCCAAGGCTTGATGCAATTAATGCCTCAAACAGCACAGTATCTAGGAGTTACCAATGCTTTTGATCCAGAACAAAATATTATGGCTGGGGCAAAATATTTGCGCCAAATGCTAGATAAGTTTAATAATGATCCTACACTAGCATTAGCAGCCTATAATGCTGGCGCTTCTCGTGTCACAAAATATGGAGGCATCCCTCCTTTCAAAGAAACACAGAATTATGTCAAAAAAGTAATGAATTACTTCACCGTGTAATCGCATTATTCTTACTATCTATCTATTTTCCAACAAATTTCACCCTCTGTGGTGAAATTTGTGCTTTTATAGCGAACAACAATTCGAAAGAGCTCTTTATTTGTGAAAACGAAAAGACGTTGATAGAATGAAGGTAGTCACAAGAAATTCACATTTTAATGACGGAGTATGTAAATGGTACTTTACGATATAAAGAATTAAAGGAGCATATAACTTATGAGTCGAAAATACACTGTTCCTTATGAGGAGCTGGGGGCTGAAAAACTGGCAGAGCTTATTCATGCATTCTATAAAAGAGTTGCTCAGCATCCTGATCTTATTCCAATCTTTCCAGAGGATTTAACAGAGACAGCCCGTAAGCAAATTCAATTTCAAACACAGTATTTAGGTGGACCAAATCTCTTTACTGAAGAACATGGACATCCAATGATGCGTGCACGTCATATGAATTTTCCGATTACACCAGATCGCGCACAAGCTTGGCTGGAATGTATGTCAGAAGCTATGGATGAAGTAGGTTTGGAAGGGAAGTTCCGTGAAACTTATTATCAACGTTTAGTATTAACAGCTCATCACATGGTTAATACGCCTAATGACGATGAGGGGGAATTGTTACGTGAATAATATTCAAATGCTACAAGAACCAACGCCAACGATTTCTACTGCCAATAAGCCTATTGAATTGTATATTTTCGTAGATCCACTTTGTCCTGAAGCTTTTAGTATGCAAGCTGTACTTCGTAAATTACAGCTTGAATACAACCATTACTTCACTTGGCGTTTTGTTCTAAGCACTGAGCTTACTTCTTTAAACTGCTTAAGCAAGCGTGTAAAGGGTTGTATATCAGGCATAGAGCTAGATATTAATCATCCTGTATTACCTTCTATCGCTATTAAAGCGGCCGAATTACAGGGCAAACGCGCAGGTGCACGATATTTATCGAAATTACAAGAATATGTATTACTAAGCCATCAAGATGTAAACTCCTATGCTACTCTTTTAAAGATCGCAGAGGATATTCAACTAGATATGAATGAATTTACCGTTGACTTCGGCTCAAAGGAAGCAGCACGAGCTTTCCAATGTGATTTATACATTAAACGTGAAATGGAAGTTGACGAAGTCCCAAGTATCGTATTTTTCAATGAATGTATAGAAGATGAGGGACTAAAGGTTAGTGGTAGCTATGCCTATGAAGTTTATGAACATATTTTAGAAGAAATGCTCAATGAGCAGCTTGTACGTCAGCCTTTACCATCAATAGAGGACTTATTTTCAAAATTCCATACACTTTCTACAAATGAAATAGCATTTATCTATTCATTAACAGAACAAGCAGCCGAACGTGAACTAAAGAAACGTATGCTGCAACAAAAGATTGAACGAATCCAGACAACTCACGCTACATTATGGCGTCTTAAATAATACACGTTAAGGACTTAGCTAATAATCATTAGTTGAGTCCTTATTTTATTACATAAAAACAAAGAAACGCCTCTATCCTCGACCGATAGAGACGCTACTTTTTCACAAAGGGGATGGGAGAAATGTTCACGTTCAAACAAAGGGGTGTATGTTTGTTTTGTGATTTATTTCACAAGAATTACTCTATCATGGAATAATATAATTAGCAATGAATCCAATACTAGATTCACAAATTTGTCAAATAGAAAGCGATTTCAAACAGTATTTTTCCAAGATGCACTCTTTTAAAGTATTTATAAATCAAAAAAAGTCATTATTCTTTCCATTCAATTAAAGCTGTCTATAAAAAAAACAGGCTATAGGAATAATCCTATAGCCCAACAAATTAGTTATTCAACAATAATTTTTCTAATTCAATTAAACGCTCTTCAAATACTTTACAAGCATCCTCTATTGGTTTCGCGACGTTCATATCAACACCCGCTGCCTTTAATACTTCAATTGGGAAATCCGAGCAACCTGCTTTTAAGAAGTTATTAATATAACGTTCTACAGCCGGTTCACCCTCCTCTAAAATCTGTTTACTCAATGCTGTAGCTGCCGATTTACCTGTCGCATATTGATAAACATAGTAATTATAATAGAAGTGCGGAATACGTGCCCACTCTAAACCAATTTCCTCATCCACAACCATATCATCACCGAAGTATTTTTTATTAAGTTCATAATACACTTCAGTCAATCGATCGGCTGTCAAGGATTCACCATTCTTATCCATTTGATGAATTAGGTGTTCGAATTCAGCAAACATTGTTTGTCTGAAAACTGTACTTCTGAAACCGTCTAACCAATGATTTAGCAAGTAGATTTTTTGTTGAGGGTCATCAATGGTTTTAAGTAAATAGTCATTTAATAGCTCTTCATTACATGTCGAAGCAACCTCAGCGACAAAAATAGAGTAATCCCCATAAACAAATGGCTGATTATTTCTTGAATAATAACTATGAACACTATGACCAAATTCATGTGCCAACGTAAAGAGATTATTCACATTATCTTGCCAATTCATTAGAATATAAGGATTTGTTCCATAAGCACCGGATGAGTATGCACCACTTCGTTTCCCTTTATTCTCTAAAACATCTACCCAACGGTTATCTAGTCCGTTTTGAACAATGTTTTGATATTCCTCACCTAATGGTGCTAAAGCCTTCACTAAAATATCTTTAGCTTCGTCGTAAGTAACCTTCATTTCCACCTCTTTTACAAGAGGTGCAAATAAATCCCACATATGCAATTCATCAACACCTAAAAGCTTCTTACGTAACGAAATATAGCGCTGCATCGCAGGTAAATGCTTATGAATCGTTTCTACTAGTTGATCGTAAACATTTTCAGGAATGAAATTATTAGACATTGCTGCCTCGCGTGCAGAGTCATAATGACGAATACGAGCACTCACATTATGTTTTTTCACATTCCCTGTTAGCGTTGACGAGAACGTATTTTTAAACTTGCCATATGTTGCGTACATGGCTTTAAAAGCACCTTCACGAACTGAGCGATCTTTGCTCTCTAAAAACTTGATATAGTTACCATGTGTAAGTTGTACTTCTTCCCCATCTTCATTTTTCACGTAAGGGAATTCCAAATCCGCATTATTTAACATGCTGAATGTATTAGAGGCAGTGCCAGTTACCTCAGACATTTGAGCGAGTAATGCTTCCTGTTCCGCTGGTAAGACATGTGGACGTGCCATTGTTATTTCTTTTAATGATTGCTTGTACAATTGTAGGTCTTGATTTTCAGCTAAATAGCTTTCGATTGTCTCTTCATTTAATGCCAAAATTTCTGGCGTTAAAAATGATAGACCAGCAGAAATACTCGTTGCTAATGTTTGAATACGGCTATTCATATCTTGATAAAAACTATTTGTCGTATCCTGGTCATAGCGCATATGAGCATATGTGTAGAGCTTCATTGCACGTTCATAAATATGATCGTGATACTGTAAAGCTGCTAATAATGCTTGTGCTCCATTATTTAAAGTACCTGCAAAACTAGATGCTTTTTTAGCAAGCTCTGCAACTTCCTTGAACTCATCTTCCCAAAGTGCATCGGATGCAAAAATATCCTCTAACCGCCATGTTAATTCTTCAGGTACTTCATTTCGTACCAAAATTTGATTACTGTTACTAGCCATGTGCATGCCAGCCCCCTTTATATGTGCTTTTTTCCCTATACTCTCATATTTTCTCAGTATATTGCGGCAATTGCAAATAATTGTGCGTAAACGATCTCACAAATATCCTGTAGTTTCTGATCTTGTTCTATTCCATTCAATATGAGGCTATATTGTTGAACAGCTTTTACTGCCTGCCCGGTATATTCTAAATGAGACTGCATGAGAAAATCTTGAATATGGTGTTTTTTTAATTCATATGGCTCTAAACGTAACTGTTGACTAAAATGCAACAGCATCGTTTGCCATTCACTTGCAAATAGTGAAATTGCTGTCCCATCTTTTACCGGAATTCCGATATAAGAGGGCATTGCCGAAATAGAAAAATTCAACTCATAACAACTTCGTAAAAATGTATCCTGCACGCCTTGTTTACTATGTAGGAGGCGCCTATTTGCAAATTGCTGGCAAGCATGTTTATATAGCTGCCAATACTGTTGAAATTCTTCTAAGGAAATGCAAGTTGGTAAATAAAATGGAAAGCGTTGCTTATCTATGGGGATTTTTTGGACTTTCCCTATAAAAGTATGCCCATGCACATGAAGGAGATTCGTCCAATATTCAAAATGGGCTGTTTTGGCATTATAGGTCATTAAATAAGGAAGGCCTGTTGAAGTGGTCATGAATGACTTTTGTAGTAATGGAGGAATACTTATTTTTCGAATTCCATTGATTGCTTCGTATCTTTGAGGCGTTAAAAAGAGCCAAATGGCTTGAATGTTATTTTTTTCATAGCCTGTTGTCCGCTCCTGCCATTTATGATGAGTAAGTGGGCTACATTGAAATTCCAGTGCGACGTTGTTAGTTTCTAAAGCAACAAGCAAATCTGGACGCTGAGAAAGCTCTGTTAAATAGGGCTCCAACTTCACTTTATGTCCAAGCTTTTGTAGCCATTCAAACAATTGAATTTTACCTTGTAAATGAAGTTTTGATTCACCTTCAGCAAATAATTTCGGACATTGACTTTGCGTATGATGTGCAAAATGCGGGATATTATAGGAACCAATTTTTAAATGAACTGGTTCTAGACATTGAGGACAAAAAAATGTCATCTGGCGCCTATATGTCTGCAATGCTTTTCTCGTATATTGATATGCGTGAAAAAGCTGCTGTAAATTATTATAGGCAATTAGCATATAATCAGCTCCTTTTTGGCCAACTATAGTAAAAATTATTAGCTATCACAAATTAAAAGCTGTTTTTTCTTGAAATTTATGAAATGCCACACTACTGAGCTTTTCGTATAAAAAAACTGTAGTGAATCTCGATAAATTTACCGAGTTCACTACAGTCTAAAAAATCAAGTAAACATATGCTTAAGCAAAGTATTTTCGAACTGTCTCAAAGCAATTAAATTCCATAATTTTTTCGCCGTACTCCTCTAAACGATGAATCGTAAAATTAGATGGCGTTAAAAATTCTTTGATGACCGCATTTCGATCGTGACGGTTTAACTCTTCATCTGCATTACCGAAATCAACAACTAAATAGTACCAATTTTCATATTTAAATAATGAGGAATCCACTAATTCGTCCGTCATTCGTTTTGCAACAGGGATTAACTCATCAATATCTTTAAATTTATATACATAAATGTCTGTATCCATAAATAATTCTGATTCATCCATGTCACCAAATTGAGTTAGTTGGCTAAGAAGATCGTCCCCAACTTCATCGAATGGTGCAAACATCTCTTTGTGTTCATCAAAATTCGAATGACCATCTAATGTTTCACCGTCTTTTAAGATATGTGCACGTGTGACAATGATTTCTAAGCCTACTTCAGATGCATTGATATGAATCCAAATCGGACCTTCTACATCAAAATAATCCTCCGTATTTACTTCATCAATCATATCCCAAAAAAGCTGTTCACCCTTTGCTCGATTGTACCAGATTTCTTCACGACTATAGCCGCGATCCTCTATATCATTGTACGTAATAAAGAGCTTAAGTGTATTTTCATTTACACGTTCGATGTCCACTAGACCTCATCTCCCTTCACTGTCATATGTCGAAAAACAGTTTTGTTTCATTAGTATGCTTTTATTCTTTGTTTTTAACCTTCATACTGCATTGTTTTTCAACCTTTGACCACACCAGTAAAACCACACGAGGAACTGCAAACATTAAAATTTTTTATTTACAGTTGTCTCTAACACTATTGTATGCTGTTCTGTCATAAAATGAAAAGGATATACACCATTTCACAGAAGATATTTGAATTATTGAAATTGTAGTAAACTATTTAACTTAAATCAAGTTTAACATACTTTAACGGAAATATATGACTTTGCCCTATTAATTATTATACTTTATATAGAAGGTTTTACATAAGTAAAACATAAAAAAATAGATGTCACAATATGCATCTCACATCTGTAACATCTACTACTTATTTTATTCAGAATAGATAAAATTAATTCACCATTCTTTGTGCTTCTTGCAACTGATATGCTCGAACTTTTCGAGGTAAGAAACGACGAATTTCATCTTCGTTATAGCCAACTTGTAGACGTTTTTCATCTAGAATGATTGGTCGGCGTAATAAACCAGGATATTCCTGAATTAATTCATATAAACGTTGTAAAGGTAAACTTTCCACATCTACATTTAATTTTTGGAATATTTTAGAACGTGTAGAAATAATTTCATCTGTGCCATCTTCCGTCATACGTAAGATTTTTTTAATTTCACTAATACTTAGTGGTTCAGAAAATATATTACGTTCTGTATAGGGAATTTCGTGCTCCTCTAGCCATGCTTTCGCTTTACGGCAAGAGGTACAACTTGGTGATGTAAATAAAGTTACGATCATTCGTTCTGACACATCCTTTCATTTTGTAATCATATCTATAAACCAGTGTGTTAAATTAGAATTAATGTAATGTAAAATACACAGTACCATTATACAGCACTCCGCTGTTTTTGAATATAGTTCCAATAAAAAAAAGAATGAGCGTCTTGCTAAATTTTCTGTCTTTTTATATACCTTTTTAATGTATATACTTTTTTCACAACATTTCGAACTACTACTACTATTCCCACTTTAAGTGTATTTTAAACATCTTTTTACGTCGCTCTGCTGTTCTCATTTACCTAAGATAAACGAGAAAATTGTCAGTTCGACGTGTACACCTCAAGTTAATTTTAATAAAAAAGTTTCTTTTTATAACAAATTTACACAACAAAAAAAGCATATAATTTTTTCTCTAAAAAAAACACCGCCAAAAGTCTGACTTTACACAATGAAATCTTTATAATATAATTCAATGCAATAAAATCAATTTCATGTTAAATTGAGAAAAACGCTGACGAAGAGTAGTACATATGTTAATGACACGTTTAGAGAGTCTGTGGTTGGTGAAAACAGATCGTGGGGCATATGGAATGGACTTCCGAGTTAGCTTTGTGAACGTTTCATGAATGGAAACTACTAGCAAGGCTCGTCCCTTCACGTTACGAAGCTGAGTGGCCGTTAAGGCAAGCTGGGTGGTACCGCGGATTCAAACATCATTCGTCCCTTCATTAGAAAAAGTCTAATGAGGACGCGTGATGTTTTTTATTTGAATTCGAGGAGGAAATTTTCATGACAACCATCTTTTCTGGTGTACAGCCTACAGGAATTGTAACTTTAGGGAACTACTTAGGAGCCTTCAAGCAATTCCCTGCCCTTCAAGATGAAGGAGATGCAATCTATTGCATCGTCGATCAACACGCTATTACAGTCGCTCAAGATCCGAAGGAATTACGAGAAAGTATTCGTAAGCTTGCTGCTACTTATATTGCCACTGGCATCGATCCTAAAAAATCTACATTATTTATTCAATCTGAGGTGCCAGCACATGCTCAGGCAGGATGGATGTTACAGTGTGTTGCATCTATCGGTGAACTTGAACGTATGACACAATTTAAAGATAAATCTCATGGTAAAGAGAGTGTCTCTGCGGCTCTTTTAACATACCCACCATTGATGGCTGCAGACATTCTACTTTACAACACAAATATTGTCCCAGTAGGCGATGATCAGAAACAACATATCGAGTTAACACGTGATCTAGCAGAACGCTTTAATAAACGTTATGGTGACGTTTTAACAATTCCAGAGATTCAATTACCAAAAGCTGGTGCTCGCATTAAATCTCTACAAGAGCCAACAAAAAAAATGAGCAAATCTGATCCCAATACAAAGGCGACAATCAGATTGCTAGATACAGCAAAAGACATTGAGAAAAAAATTAAATCAGCTGTAACTGATTCTGATGGGATTGTAGCATTTGATGTAGAAAATAAACCAGGTGTTTCAAATTTATTGACGATTGAATCGGCTATTTCAGGTATTTCTATTGATGATCTAGTTAAAAAATATGAAGGCATTGGTTATGGTGGCTTCAAGCAAGGTGTAGCTACTGCTGTAATCGATCACCTGACGCCAATTCAAGAAAAATTCTATCATTTAGTAGAATCCTCTGAATTAGACGTCATCCTTGATGAAGGTGCTGAAAAAGCAAATGCAATTGCCAGTGCCACATTAAAACGTATGGAAGAGGCAATGGGCCTCGGTCGGGCACGCCGCTAATCATTTATAGCTTATCTGACGTTCGATCAAAGCCTATATCAAGAACGACAGCGCATATGATGATACAAGCACCAACCGCCATATAAAATTCCGTTGTTTGAAACATAAATTTGAACACAACTTTCCAAGAATACCCTAGCGTACGGTAATTTAAATACAATATAAGATTCCCTAATGAGAGGATCATGAGACCATAGCTTACTAAAAATAAAAAGAGACGGAACAATGTAACGGCATCCTTTCTATTTCTTCTTACTTATCATTTATTCACAAAACTATAAAAAAAGACGTCAGCCGTTTAAATTTGGCTGACGTTTTTTGAGTTTAGATGTACTATTTATGCTTCATATTTTTTAAATAGAAGACTTGCATTGTGCCCACCAAAACCAAGAGAATTACTCATTGCATATTGAATGTTTGCTTCTCTCGCTTCATTTGGAACATAATCTAAATCACAATCAGGATCTGGATCTGTTAAATTAATTGTTGGTGGTAATATACCTTCTTTAAGCGCAAGAGCGGTAAAAATAGCTTCTACGCCCCCTGCTGCCCCTAATAAGTGTCCTGTCATAGACTTTGTAGAACTCATAGCTAGGTTATAAGCATGGTCACCGAAAGCAGTTTTAACAGCTTGTGTTTCAAATAAGTCATTATATGGCGTACTAGTGCCATGTGCATTAATATAATCAACTTGAGATGCCTCTACACCAGCATCTGTCAATGCTTGCATCATTGCACGTGCCGCACCTTCACCCTCTGGAGCTGGAGCAGTAATATGATGAGCATCTCCTGTTGCACCATAACCTAATACTTCCGCATAGATTTTTGCGCCACGAGCTTTTGCATGTTCGTACTCTTCTAAGATGACAATACCTGCGCCTTCACCAATAATAAATCCATCACGATTTTTATCAAATGGACGGCATGCTTCTTGTGGATTTTGATTTAAAGATAATGCAGTATTGGCACAGAAACCTGCGACAGCCATCGTTACGATTGGTGATTCCGCACCACCTGAAATCATAACATCTGCATCCCCACGTTCAATAACTTTAAAAGCATCTCCAATTGAGTTTGTTCCAGAAGCACATGCTGTTACTGAGCAAGAGTTAATTCCCTTTGCACCAAAATGAATCGACACTTGACCTGAAGCCATATCAGGAATCATCATTGGAATGAAGAATGGGCTAACTCGTCTTGCCCCGCGCTCTTGGAATGTTAAAAACTGTTGCTCATAGGTTTCCATTCCACCAATACCCGAACCAATCCAAACACCCGCACGTGGAGCTAACTCCTCATCAATTGTTAGCTGTGCATCTTCCATAGCCATGATTGAAGCAGCTAATGCATAATGTGTAAAGCGGTCCATCTTTCGAGCTTCTTTACGATCAATATATTTTTCAATATCAAAATCTTTCACTTCTGCTGCAATTTTGGCTGCAAAAAGCTCTTTATTTAAACGTGTTAGCTCACCAATGCCAGATTTACCAGCTTTAATGTTCGTCCATGTTTCTTCGATGCTATTTCCTAGTGGTGTAACTGCGCCAATTCCTGTAATTACTACTCGTCTTTTACTCATTGTCATACTCCCCTCAAGCATTTTTCCTATTTATTTTCCCCATCTCATGGCTACGGCACCCCATGTTAAGCCGCCACCAAAACCAACAAGGACTAATAAATCATCCTCTTTAATTTTACCTGCTTCAAGCTCATCTACCAAGGAAATACCAATCGATGCTGCAGAAGTATTCCCATATTTATGAATCGTTTTTGACATTTTTTCTGGTGGTAGCTCTAATCGCTCACGAGCAGATTCCATAATACGTATATTTGCCTGATGCGGCACTAAAAAATCTACGTCTTCTTTTGTTAATCCTGCTTTATCTAACACACTTACAGCCGATTCACCCATTTGACGTACAGCAAATTTAAATACTTCACGACCATTCATGGCAATCGTGTCTTGTTTTGTTAAATAAAGATTTTTACCGCCTGTGCCATCTGCACCAAGCTCAAATGATAAAATACCTCTGCCTTCAGATACTGGCCCTACAACTGCTGCGCTCGCGCCATCACCGAATAATACTGCTGTATTACGATCATTCCAATCAATGACTTTTGACAGCTTTTCAACACCTACTACTAAGACATATTTATAAGTGTTTGCCTCTACAAAATGTTTAGCTGTCACTAAACTATATATAAATCCTGCACATGCGGCTGCTTGATCCATCGCCGCAGCATTTACTGCTCCGAGTTGTTCCTGAACCATACATGCTACACTTGGGAAAGTTTGATCCTGTGTGACAGTTGCTACAAGTATTAACCCAATCTCCTCAGGCGTAATACCCGCTTTTGCAATAGCTTCTTTAGCAGCGGCTACTGCTAAATCTGAAGTTTCCTGATCATCTGCCGCAAAATGGCGTTCTTCAATGCCTGTTCGCGTACGAATCCACTCATCCGAAGTATCCATTATTTTTTCTAAATCAAAATTTGTCACGACTTTCTCAGGAACGTATTTGCCTATTCCTAAAATACCAGCGTTCATATAGCAACCCCTCAGCTTTCTTACTATCAATTATTAGTAACTGGTCATAATTATAACGCATAGTAAAGGAATGACGCAAGATGATTTAAAATTATTGTGTATGGAACGAGTCGTTTCTTTGTTATTGAAAGTAAGCTTAGGCTTATACTCCGTATAGTGTGAAGTCTATAGAGTTGCCAAATTCCCTTTTTCAGGTTTGCATACTTTGGCAAAATGAATGCCGCAAAAAATACATGAGAATTATAAAATGCAAAACCTTGTATTTGTTGTGACAAATTCGCCATGTTTCACATAAAAGATTCATTTTTTTTCGATTTATGTTATGATATGATAATGAATATGAGTAAAAACTTATGATGAAAAAAGTTCGGTTGAGGTGAAATTAATGCAATATATCGTAACGTTCGTATGGTCATTCCTACTAGTTTCAATGTTAAACTATGTAGTCAGCTCTGTACTTGGTGCACCATTTGATTTTAAGACAGGGGCAATCGTTTCAGTTGTATTCTCCATCTTAATTTTTATTATTGGAGCAATCATTCCAAACGATCCTACACCAGAGGCTGCAGACCATCATTAATTCAGCTAGAAAAAACCTGTTCCGCATTATGCGAAACAGGTTTTTTCTGTTATTTTTCCACTATACAATGGCCATCACGCATTTTTACATGCAATGTTTCTCCAGGCAATACCTCGCCTCGTAGCAGTTCCTTAGCCACAGCCGTTTCGATATGTCGTTGTACGAAGCGTTTTAGTGGTCTTGCCCCGAATTGAGCATCTGCTCCTTGTAGGACAACCCAATCAATAACTTCATGGTCGACAGCTAATGTAATTTCCTGTTCAGCCACACGGTTAATTAACTGCTCTACATACTTCCAAGCAATCGCTGTAAAGTGTTTATTTGATAGGGCATGGAAAAAAATAATATCATCCATACGGTTTAATAACTCTGGTTTGAAATGCTGTCTGAGAGCAGTCATAACCAAGTCTTCAACGGTTGGATCGTCATCTTTTGCCTCCATTAAATAACTAGAGCCGATATTCGATGTTAAAATCACTACGGTATTTGTAAAATTGACCATACGTCCTTGACTATCTGTAATTCGACCGTCATCTAAAATTTGCAATAAAATATTAGCCACATCTGGATGTGCTTTTTCAATTTCATCTAATAACACTACAGAATAAGGGTTACGACGGACAGCTTCCGTTAATTGACCGCCTTCCTCATAGCCAATGTACCCTGGAGGAGCACCAACTAAGCGAGACACACTATGCTTCTCCATATATTCGCTCATATCAATTCGAATAAAATGATCCTCTGAATCAAATAATTGAGCAGCTAGTGCCTTAGCAAGCTCTGTTTTACCAACACCTGTCGGACCTAAGAATAAAAAGCTACCAATTGGACGATGCGGATCTTTAATGCCTGCACGAGCACGCCATACAGCCTCTGTTACTAATTGAACAGCTGTATCTTGGCCAACTACGCGTTCATGTAATGTATCTTTTAAACGTAATAGTTTTTCTCGCTCGCCTTCCACTAATTTTGTCACAGGAATACCTGTCCAGCGAGAAACAATTGCTGCGATTTCTTCAGCTGTCACTTCTTCACGTAAAATACGGGACTCTGCGCCGCTTTCTAATTCTTTTTCGAGCACTTGAATGTCTTTTTCAAGTGTTGGAATTTTACCATGACGTAATTCTGCGGCTTTATTTAAATCATACTTACTTTCCGCTTCATCTAAATCACGACGGTACTTATCTAATGTCTCCCGTTTTTTCTGAATATCATGTAGCTTTTCCTTCTCTGCCTCCCATTGTTGCCGCATTCCTTCAGAGGACTCTTTTAATTTTGCCAATTCCTCTCGTAATTGCTCCAGACGCTTTTTACTTGCTTCGTCCTTTTCCTTACGCAACGCTTGTTCTTCAATTTCTAGCTGCATAATACGACGAGTCACGGCATCAAGTTCCTGTGGCATTGAATCAATTTCTGTTCGAATCATTGCACATGCCTCGTCAATTAAATCAATCGCCTTATCTGGTAAAAATCGCTCTGTAATATAACGATTGGAGAGTTCAGCTGCGGCCACAATCGCGCGGTCATGAATACGTACTGCATGATGTAATTCAAAGCGTTCTTTTAAGCCTCTTAAAATAGACACAGTATCCTCAATAGAAGGCTCACGTACAAGAACTTGCTGGAACCGGCGTTCTAAAGCAGGATCTTTTTCAATATACATACGATATTCATCTAATGTAGTAGCACCGATACAATGTAATTCACCACGAGCTAGCATGGGCTTTAACATATTTCCTGCATCCATAGCGCCATCCGTTTTGCCTGCGCCTACAATTGTATGAATTTCATCAATAAATAAAATGATTTGACCTTCTGAATCTTTCACTTCTTTTAACACGCCTTTTAAACGCTCTTCAAATTGGCCACGGTAGCTTGCACCTGCAATTAAGGCACTCATATCCAGCTCGTATAGCACGCACTCTTTCAAGCCCTCTGGTACATCACCCTTCACAATACGTTGAGCTAAACCTTCTACAATCGCTGTTTTACCAACTCCTGGCTCACCAATTAATACAGGATTATTTTTTGTTTTACGCGTTAAAATGCGAATGACATTTCGAATTTCCTCATCGCGCCCAATGACAGGATCCATTTTGCCATTTTTAACTTCTTCTATTAAATTACGGCCGAATTGCTCTAATGGCTTTTGATTATCTGTTTGTTGAAATTGCATAACTAGCACTCCTTTACTTTAATATTTCGCATAATTTTTATACCCATTCTGGTTCTTTTTAAAAGTTTGACCTTCTTTGACTAACTTTATTTTACATCACTCGACAGTTCTTCGCAAAGAAATAGCACTAAATTTTTACACTTATTCATGAAAATTTACGTTATAATAATAGTATGTTTCTATGTTTTAGTATCGAAAAATCCACTGTCCTTTTGTAATAATCGCCATTTATTACAAAAAGAAAGCGATGTGTTGGAGATATGGTTTCAATGGATAATATGTTTGAAAAAATTATGGACCTTTTTCAAAAGCATGGTGTTTTTATCAAAGTAAATAAAGGGAATAAAATTTTTCTAGAAGGTGAACGGTCAAAGGAAATATACTATATTAAGTCAGGTGTTATATCGATTAGTCAAGAAACTGAGGCTGGCAAGGAATTGACGATTCGTATATGTGGTCCTGATAGTATCATTGGAGAGGGTTCATTATTTTGTAACCTTGTCTATAACTCCATGACTGCAAAAGTTTTAGAATCTGCTACGCTATATGTTTTAAGTCGAAAGTCATTAGAACATTTACTGGAAGAACAGCCTACAATCATGGTGGAATACATGAAGTGGCTACAGACAGAAAATTTAAAGCATCAGAGTCGTTTGCGTGATTTAGTGTTAAATGGGAAAAAGGGTGCCTTGTTTTCAATACTCATTCGTCTATCTAACACGTATGGTAAACCTTTAGAGGATGGTTCCATTTTTATTGAGTTTCAACTAACAAATACGGAAATTGCCAATTTGTGTGCGACTAGTCGTGAAATGATTAATCGTATGTTGAATGATTTAAAAAAACATGACATTTTGACTTTTGACAAAGGCTTTATTACTATTCATGATTTACAATTTTTAAAAAATGAGATTGCCTGCGAAAATTGTCCATTACAAGTATGCCGTATCGATTAATTCGTTACATGCTAAATCCCTGCTTATTTTTTATAAGCAGGGATTTTTAATAGCCACTATTAGCGTACACCCAATGCCATTTTTGCATAGCGTGACATTTTATCTTTTGACCAAGGTGGATTCCATACAATGTTTACATTTGTACTTTTCACTTCTGGAAGTTCATTTAATGCTGTATTCACTTGATCCACGATTACTGGGCCAAGTGGACACCCCATCGATGTTAGCGTCATTGTAACCGTCGCTACACCTTCATCATCTAATTCTACATCATACACTAAACCTAAGTTGACGATATCAATTCCAAGCTCAGGGTCAATTACGTTTTCTAATGCACCTAACATGCTATCTTTCATATCTTGATCCATTCTCATTTCTCCTTCCATCATAGTGTTAACCTTATCATAGCAGATGCATCATATTATGCCAAATGCTCTGCAAGCCAATCTGTTGCTGCTACCATTCCGTCACGTGGTACAGCATGTCCAGCCTTTTTATTCACCATGAATGTTAAATTTTCAGGGGTTGCTTGATAGTATTCCCGTAATGTTTCATAAAATTTATAGGTTTCATGGAAAGGTACAGTTTTATCTAATTCACCGTGCCAAAAGAAAACCGGGCGTCCCGCAAATTTTTCAGGAGTTAGACTGACATCATAGGTTGCGAGGACCTCATTAATCTTTTGCACATCATCCTCTGTCATGGGCCAATTAACACCATTTTTTATAAATTGCTGCAATTGGTATTCACCCAATTTTATAAAACCAGGCGCACCCATACATATTGCAGCCGATTGAATCCAATCATAAAGCTTAAGACAGCCTGATGTCACAATACCACCCATGGACGTACCTGCTATGCCAATTTTATGATGAGCTAATAAATTTTTATTCTTTAATTCATTATATAATTGTTCCACTTCATGAATAGAATTTATAACAATGTCCCAAAAATTCAAGTTCATTTGCATCTCTGTGAGGCCTTCGCTACGGTCACCATGAAATTTTGCATCTGGTAATAGGACACGCACCCCTTTATGCACCAACTGATATGCATAGTGTAAGTTATGTTCTTTTGCACTCATAAAGCCATGTAAAAAGATCACTACCGGGGTATCTTCATTCATATTGTCTGTATGTATATGTAATAAAGGAATATTTCCCCACATTTCTTTTTCTACAAACATTCTTGTCACTCCCAACTCTTGTCTCACCTTTATGTTAGCAAACTTTTTTCACTGTGACAAAATTTTGACGAATGAAAGACAAAGAGATACTATTCAAACTATAGGAAAGGGGCAACAAGCTATGAAACCGCATTTAATCGTATTGGATTTAGATGGTACTTTATTAACAGACCAACAACAAATTTCCGCAAAAACAAAAAAATCATTATTGCAGGCTAAGGAACAAGGACATCAAGTAATGATTGCAACTGGCCGTCCATACCGTGCCAGTGATATTTATTATCATGAGCTTGGGCTTACAACACCAATAGTCAATTTTAATGGAGCCTATGTGCATCACCCTAAAAATGTCTCTTGGCAGCATATGCACACTCCCATTGATTTAAGTGTTGTCCATGATGTCGTTAATTCCATTAATAGTTACGAGTATGAAAATATCATTGCTGAGGTGAAGGATGATATTTATGTACACACAGAGGATGAACGCATCTTAAATATTTTTAATATGGGTAATCCGAAAATTACACTTGGGGATTTATATACACATCTCTTAGATAATCCTACAAGTTTACTGATACAGGCAAATGAAGCCAATTCTGTCATTATTCGCGACCACTTACAGGCAGTGCACGCTGAAGTTATTGAACACCGTCGTTGGGGCGCACCTCTTCATATTATAGAGATTGTTCGACGTGGCTTAAATAAAGCAGTAGGCCTTGCACACGTAGCAAAGGATTTAGGTATTCCACGTGAACGTATTATTGCTTTTGGTGATGAAGACAATGATTTAGAGATGATCGAATATGCTGGACTTGGCGTAGCGATGGGGAATGGTATATCAAGCCTTAAAAATATTGCCAATGAAATAACTACTACAAATAATGATGATGGGATTGCAAAAATACTCATCGAACGCTTGAAATTATCATAGTTACGTAGTAAGTTCAAGTTACCATACCATTTTTACCAGTTTAACTTTATTCAGTGGTACCCCTTCCGGTTGATTTAAGTGAGTACCGGCTGAATAAAGCTAAAAAGGCTTTAAAAAGTAAGTTGAAATTAGGGGGACAAGAGAATGAAGATTTTTACGGATAGTGGATGTGATCTACCAAAGTCTTACTATGAAGAAAATGATGTCGTGCTACTCCCTTTACGAGTGCAATTGAACAACAAAGAATATGAAGATGTCATTTCCATTGATTCCAAAGAGGTTTATGATGGAATCCGTCAAGGTGCCCAACCCAAAACATCTCAAGTATCGCCAGAGCTTTTTTTGAAGCACTTTGAAGATTTAGCTAAAAATGAAGAAGAAGGTATCTATATTGCCTTTTCATCAGAATTATCCGGCACATATAGTACTGCTCAAATGATTCGTAATCAAGTATTAGAACAATATCCTTCATTGAAGTTAGTCATTATCGACTCTAAATGTGCATCACTAGGACATGGTCTTGTTGTGGAAGAGGCTGTTCGGCTTAGAAATTTAGGTACCTCATTTGAAGATGTAGCGTCTAGAATTAGCGCTTTCGCTCCTCAAATAGAGCATTTATTTACAGTTGAAGATTTGGACTACCTCGCTAAAGGTGGCCGTGTCTCAAAAGCGAGTGCCTTTTTAGGTGGCCTTCTAAGCATTAAACCTATTTTAAATGTAGAAGATGGCAAACTTGTACCGATAGAAAAATCACGTGGTCGTAAAAAAGCACTTAATCGTATGCTGGATTTAATGCAGGAGCGTGGAGGTAACTTTACGAATAAAATTGTTGGTATTAGTCATAGTGATGATATGGCCTTTGCTAATGAAGCAAAAGCATCCATTCAGGAGCGTTTTTCTCCACAGGCTGTTCAAATTACGATGATTGGCTCAGCCATCGGTTCACATGTGGGGCCGGGCACTATCGCGATTTTCTTCACGAATAAAAGCTATGAAGGCTAAACTATGATAGCTTGGAATTGCCGAGCTATTGGAGCATCCGTAAATGAAAACAAAAATAGCATGTTAGGATGATTCCTAGCATGCTATTTTTTGTGTAGATATTAAGAAGCGTCTTGTTCTTGACGACGAACTTTTCCTCGTTTAATGATGATTACAACAAAGCCAATAAAGATGACCCAAACTAAACCAAGGGCAACCATATACGGCACGTTTAGCCCCTCATCATTGCGAACCTGATAAATCTCTACCATTTCTCTGTCTAAAATGACTGGATACACTTGCTTTTCATTTATACGAACTTTTTCCTCATGTAAAATCCCGTTTAGCATTTTCCCTTCACCCAGTTGTTCAGGTGTTAAGTCCACTCGCTGGGTTTTGCTCGTATTATTGACCATAATTACCCATTGCTCTTCATCCGAAGTACGTGTAAAGACAAGTAAACCATTCTCATTAGTAATGATGTTAAAATCACCATTACGTAAAGTAGCAGACTGATTTCGTAAGGATTGAACATTTTTAATATAGTCAATTAATTCTTCATCTGTTTTAAAGTTATAAAGTTGATGTGTATCAGGTTTAGCTTCCCCGTTCATCGCAATTTCTGTACCATATTGGACAACTGGAGTTCCTGGCATCATAAATAAAGCACCCATAGCCATTTTTAAACGTGTAGGTGGGAACATGTTTTCATTCGCAGAATCGAATGTAAAACGGTGTGTTTCTAAAGAATCCACCATAATTTGCGTCGGCTTTTCGCCTGAAAACGGTTCTGTCAATTTAGATGAGTCCATATCAACATTCTTAAAGATATTGCGATAAATTTCTGCTGTCGCTGGTGAGAAGGTTGCATCAAAATCAGCCTCGCTCGCTTCATTTGTTATGACATAAAGAGATGCTTTTGACTCTTTTAATGCCGCTATCATTTTATTAATAAAATCCGTATCAGCATCTGAAATATGAGTTAATCGAATTCCACCAATATCATATGTAGAAACAAAATCGATTGCAGATTGAATAAGTGCTTCTTGCACATCTGTATTCGTTAAATCCCATTGAACTTGTCCATTATTCGTTGAAGCAATCCAGTCTGCTTTCGCAGCATCCTTTGCCCATTCATGTTTAGGACTTACATCATTGAGTGGAAAATCCACCATTATAGACATATTTTTAGCTTTATAAGCCTCTACAACACTTTGGAATTCTTCTGCAGTTCCAAAATGGCGTTCAATCGTAGAATAGCTTGTTAGCATGGATCCATCATATTTCTCTGTAGAATAAATAGGTCCAATGGAAACAATCGAATAGCCCATTTCATCGATAAATTTTAATTTATCTTGTAAACCTGTAAAATCCCCTCCTGCAAATTTCGAAGGGTCTTGCGTATTTGTATCAAAATCGTTTGTGCCCGAGCCATTAAAGAAACGGTCAACGAGTAAATCATAGATGCTCTCTTCTGCAATCGATGTTGTCGCTTTTTCATCCGCATGCGCTACAGGTGTAGTACTTACGAATGTAGTAGCTAGTAAAAGTGATGCAGCTGTCGCACTTATCCACTTCTTGAATTTCACTGTTATTCCCTCTCTTTCAAACCAATCCATCGTCATTTTACCAAATATCACTGTCACGTCGCTATCTTTTCAAAAGATTTTACGAAAATGCGGAAGGAATTACGGCAAAAAGGTGTCCGTTCCCTTCCATTTCAGTATGATCGCTGTTTTTAATAAAATAAAAGCCGCGAAGCAAATACTTCACGACTTTCACCAAATATTATGCTAAGAAGTTTTGACCCATTGGTAGCTTGAAGCCTAGGAACAATGTAATCAATAAGAATACTGCAAATAAAATCCAAAACATGCCAGTTGGTTTATTTTTCTTTTGGCGTACTAAAACCATTTCCATCATACCAATTACTAGAATACCGCCTATGAATTTAAAGCCGTAAAGCATGCCCATGTTGTAATTCATGCCTTCAATGAATAATGCCCCACCTGTAATGATAATTAGTACATAAAATAGACGCAATGTCATATGTAAGCCTTTTGATTGCTTGCCCATTAGCGCAGCGATTAAAAAGATAACAATAGCTACTACCCAAGTAGTAATATGCAAATGCGTTTGGCTAGTTAAAAAACCCATGTTTGTCCCACCTCATTCATTTTTCTATCAAACTCTATCCTACCATGCGATGGAAAGGGTTTCAAACATTACAATAGTGTTCACATAATTTACACCATTTGTGACTTAGAAACTCCCTAAAAAACAACTTACACGGTAAGTATTAAAAAAATCCGCGGAGTAAAGACTCACGCGGATTCCCTATTATTATTCAAAATGGTTGACTAAAGTACCGATGCCTTGAATAGATACTTTTACCGTATCTCCAGCCTTTAAGAATTGTGGCGGGTTCATGCCTTTTCCAACTCCAGCTGGTGTACCTGTTAAAATAACATCCCCTGGCTCAAGTGTTACATGCTGAGATAGGATAGATACTAAAGTTTCAACTGAGAACATCATGTCCTTCGTCGAGCCATTTTGGCGCACTTCATCGTTTACCTTTGTGACTACTGTTAAGTCCTGAGGATTGGGAATTTCATCCTTTGTCACAAGATATGGTCCAAGCGGACAAGTGCCCTCCAAGCTTTTACCTAAGAAGAATTGTTTATGCTTCTCTTGTAAATCACGAGCTGTTATATCATTGGCAATTGTATAACCAAATACATAATCATATGCTAAGTTTTTCGGAATGTTTTTACCACGTTTTCCAATGACAATCGCAAGCTCCCCTTCATAATCCATTTTCGATGAAAGGTCCGCGTGAATGGAAAGTGTTTGTCCATCTGCCGCAATAGCCGTTGGCGATTTTGTAAATACCATTAATTCCGTTGGTGCTGCTTCTGCACCCATTTCTTTGGCATGTTCATTATAATTTTTACCTATACACATAATATTTTTGGGTGTACGTGGAATGGGTGAAAGCCACTCGATTTCTGTAAATTCACGTTTAAAACTATTAGCACGATCTGATTTTTCAGCTGCTTCTACTAATTTACGAATCTGTTCAACGAAATCAAAGCCTAGTGCAATACCATCTACAATAGAACTTGAAAAAGAAGGGAGAACTTGAAGTTCATTTTGAATAGCGAGTACATCCCATACCGCTTCTTCTTTTTTTACTTTTGGTCCAAAGCTTACATGTCCACCTAATTTGAATGATAAAATTTTCATGATTGAAAGAGCTCCTTCTTTTTTCTACATGATACAACAATATGATAGAAATTGCCTCACTTTTGCGACAATAATTTTATAAGTTGTTATATCTTCATAGATTATGCATGTGAAGCGGAATATATTATCACATTTCTACTTTTTCCTTATACGTTAATTTACGCCATAAAGCCTCTAAAGGACCTTGCTTCCATTTTGTTAACCAAATTTCGGCGATGATCATTTGCACAACAATTATTCCAATGGCAATGAGTACGCCTGTTTCTACACTTATCTTCCCATACCAGCCAAAGCCAAATTGATAGAATAAACACGTGCCGATAATGGAGTGCATAATATACATCGTTAACGACATCCGTCCGATTTTACCAAAAGGACTAAGTAGCTTGGGTACAATTGGTAACAGGCAAAGTAGCACTATGACCGCGGCATAACCCACTGAAAGGATAGGACCACCTATGTATACCTTTAAATAATCAAATAAATACGTCCGTGTAAACATGATGGGTAAACTTTTGATCGTTATACCTATAATCACCCCAGTAATCGCAAGTGCTAGCCATAGCCATTTTAATTCTTTCGCTCGCTCTACTAGTCGCCATTTTGATGCAGCTGCCCCTATTAACATATACGGTAAAATAGTAAACAATGCCGCAAACCACATTCCTATACCTGCTTGTGTCGATAAGTCTGTTAAGCGTTGCATAAAAGCATCTAGCCAGTTTCCTGTACCGTAAGCTGTAATCGCCTTCTCTACAGATACAATATCTAAATAGTCATCCACCTTCGTATTAAATTGCATAATCCCAATGACAAATAACATAAAAACTTGCATCAAACCGTTAATCATAACTGCACTAACCACTAACCAAATAGGGCTTAAACGTAGTAAAAGCACTAAAAATATCCCACAAAAGGCGTACATCATTAAAATATCGCCCCACCATATTAGCACGGCATGTATGAAACCAAAGGTAAATAATACAGAAAGTCTACGTAATCCTAGCGTATAGAAATTTTGCTCACGACTTTGTGCTTTTTGCCACTGCATGGCAAGCCCATATCCAAATAGCATCGCAAACAGTGGGTAAAAGCTACTTTGTACATAAATATCTAAATTTTTTTGCCATACGATATCGGATGGTGTTGTAAACCAAGATGCTAAATCAATATGCGGCATTGGCAAATAAAAGGTATACATATTTACGAGCAAAATGCCTACTAAACTAATACCTCGTAAAATATCTAATGTTGCTAGTCGATCCTGCAACATTGTCGGTTTGAACTCCACAAAATAGCCTCCTCTTAAATAGCAGCTATGGTTGAAGCAGAGCAAGCAAAAAATTGTATCCTCCGCTTTTCCATAACAAAAACTTATGCCTGTACAGTTTGTTCATTATCGAATAAATACAGCACTTTATCGCTTACTTTAATTTGTAAAATGGACTCAATAGCCTCACTATAAACACGAAGCTGAACAGCATAACGCCCCATTATTTCTTTTGTCAGAGCGGGCTCCTTTGCAAAATGAGGCAAAATACGGTCTGTCTTATAATCTAGCAAGACCCAGTTGCCATATTCATCCTCAAACAAACAGTCGATAATCCCTTGGACGATTTGAGCATCCCCATCTTCATCTACTCTGCTAATAGTAAATGGCATTTCTCTACGAATCTGTCTTGCTTGCTTAAAGCGTTGCCCAATTTCGGTATGAAAGAAATGAAAAACTTTCGCTATAGGGACCACTTTTCCTTCTGCCTCTGTCAGTAGCTGTTTTGCTACTAAATCTGCTACAAAGCCTTTTACAGCTCCAATATCATCAAAGCCAAACTGTGGAATATGCTGCATCACTGTATGGACAGCCGTTCCTATTTCGGCACCTGTTAGCTGTTGATCCTGTAAAAATGTTGGTCGTGGTGCAATAGAAGCTGACGTCTGCTTAGCTGGAGGTGCAAAATAATATTCTGGCTCCTCCTGACGCTGTAAGTTTTCTATACGTTTAATTTCACTAACCGATGTTTTAGAACGTTTTCTTGTTGACTTTTGATACGTATACTGCGCTTGAAAGCGTGTCGTTATTTCGGATAAAAGCGCCTCGTCCTCTTGTGTTGTAAGGAGTTGTTGTATGTCATCATCAAATGGCTGTATATCATACGAATAATGTCTCGTATCAACCGGCTGTATCCACCAATGGGATGGGCTGTCCAATTCCTTATATGAAGTGGTAGCTTGAGAGGCAAAGTCACCATGCCTTGCCACGGCTGGACCAACCCAGTCTAGATAGCTATTAGCTCTTGCCCGCAAATATTCTTGAAGTGGGGCATCACTTGATATATTTTGCGCATCCTGCCAGTTGTCTCGCGTTTTCTCCCAATTTTTCACGGAACCCACTAAAATTAGACGCTCCTTCGCGCGTGTCATGGCAACATATAAGACACGCATTTCCTCTGCACGCATTTCCAGCTCTTTCTTCTCTTTCAGCGCCAAAAACGGTAATGAAGTATAAGTAATGCGATTTTCTGGGTCAATGGCCTTTACAGCTAGTCCAAAATCTTGGTCGAATAAATAAGGATTATGAAAATCCATTTTATTAAACGGACGTCCCATCCCTGCCACAAAGACTACAGGATATTCTAATCCTTTGGAGGAGTGAATGGTCACAAGGCGTACTACATCGTCCTTTTCACCAATTGATTTAGCCGTACCTAAATCATCCCCACGTGTACGCATCCGATCAATAAAGCGTAAAAAGCGGAAAAGACCTCGAAAGGCTGTTTGCTCATACATTAATGCACGATCATGTAAAATTCGTAAATTGGCCTGACGCTGCTTACCGTTAGGCATTGCGCCAACCATTTCATAATAATGTGTATCTAAATAAATTTTCCAAATTAAATCTGATAGTGACCCACGACGTGCTAAATCTCGCCAATTTTCAAAAGCTAGCATAAAGCGTTGAAGTTTTTCAAACGTAGTTGTCTGTATCTCTTGTCCTTCACTTCGGATAAATTGTCGTAGCGCATCATAGAAAGGTACCTTTGAATCAGCTAAGCGGATTTTAGCTAATTCATTTTCTGTTAAGCCAACAAACGGTGCACGCAGTACGGAAGCTAACGGGATGTCCTGATAAGGGTTATCTACTACCTTTAGGACATTTAACATAATCATGACTTCCAGTGCATCAAAATAGCCTTTGGACGACTCTGCATAGAGTGGAATACCTGCTAGCTTAAATTCCTCCACTAAATCTGTCGACCATGTCATAGAACGCATTAAAATAACAATATCACTATACTTCAACGGCCTTTCTGTCAGTGATTTCGTATCATAAACAGTTGTTCCATCTTCCATCATTTGTCGAATACGATCAATAATAAAACGTGCTTCATATTGTGACTTTTTTAATTCCTCTAGCTCAGTCGCTTCTTCCGTCTTATCCTCTTGCTCGTCTACCACTTCCTCATCCTGTGGAGGGTGCATTACGACAAGCTCAACAGGTACTTCTTTTTCATCATAGGGCGCTGCGGGCTTTAATGACGCATTGTCATCATAAAGAATTTCGCCAACACGCTCACCCATAATTTGTGCAAAAATATAGTTCGTCGCGTTCAATACCTCTTTACGACTACGAAAGTTAGCATTTAAATCAATACGCATGCCCGTTACCTCAGGCGTTTCCAAGAACTCACTATACTTCCTCATAAAGAGCTTAGG
The DNA here is from genome assembly GCF_058795135.1 of Lysinibacillus sp. GW823-FHT06C08. Taxonomy (NCBI): domain Bacteria; kingdom Bacillati; phylum Bacillota; class Bacilli; order Caryophanales; family Bacillaceae; genus Lysinibacillus; species Lysinibacillus sp. GW823-FHT06C08. The sequence continues at coordinate 450,517 of NZ_JBXAHN010000001.1, read as the reverse complement.
TTCAGCTAAGCGGAAACGATAAATACTTTGTTTGACGTCTCCCACCATAAACAGATTACCATCCTGTTCTTCCCCTGACTTGACAAGTTGTAAGATCGTTTCCTGTAGCATATTTGTATCCTGGTATTCATCCACAAGTACTTCTTTAAAACGTTTTTTCAAATCAAGTGCTACGGGAGATGGCTGTAGCTCTCCATCGATCTCGACTGTTAAAATTTGCAGTGCATAATGTTCTAAATCTGAAAAATCAATAATACCCCGCTCTAATTTGGCAAGTCGGAATTGCTCACTAAAAATCGTCGTCAATTCCACTAATGTGCCAATAATTGGCGCCATTAAGCGTATTTCTTCTAGCAATCGTGCGGGGGTGCGAATAAAATAGGTTTCTTTCATTTTATTCATAATTTTTTTCGCTGCTTCTCGCTTTTTCTTTGCAAGCTCCTGTAGCTCCACGTCTACTAAAGCATCCTTGGATACTCGTTTTAATGTAGACCATTTAACGGTCGCAAAATAATCAAAGAGTTCCTGCCATGTACCTTCCTGACTTATTCGAATCCCTTCCTGAATCATAGCAAAATCAATTTCTGCCGTTTCAGCATAGGGGGCAGGTCCATCGGGTTGGAGGGTGATTGCTCGCATTTCTGAAATTAGGACGAAGGCTTCCTCCAAACTATGTCGAACAGTCAATTTAACATAGTGAGATAGCTCTAAATCATCAATCGTCACTTCCTCTGCTAATTCATAAGCTTTTGGTAAACTCCTTAGCCATCTTTGAGGCTCTGCGTGTACACGAGAAGTATCGTAAAGCTTACTAATCAGCGTTTCAATCGCTTGATCATCTCGATCCGACGTAAAGCTATCCACAAGTCGATAAATAGCTTGTACCTGTGTCTCTTCTTCAGAATCATAGGCTCCTTCTAGAACATCCGCCACTATATCATCTCTTAATAAAGCTACCTCTGCTTCATTAGCAATACGAAATCCAGGATCGATGTCGAGCATATAAGCATATTGTTTAACAATCGCTAAACAAAAAGAATGCAATGTTGATATTTGCGCCTTATTAATAAGACTCAGTTGTCTTCTTAAATGATTGGAAGTTGGATTTTCTACTATAGCCTTTTCTAGAGCTTCTGACATTCGATGGCGCATTTCAGCTGCTGAAGCATTCGTAAAGGTCACCACCAGTAGCTCATCTACATTAATGGGATTGTCAGTAGCAATAACTTTTTCAATCATACGATTAATCAGTACCGCTGTTTTCCCGGACCCCGCCGCAGCCGACACAAGTGTATCTTGCCCACTAGCGTAAATGGCCTTCCACTGATCGTCTGTCCAAGAGACATTCGCTGGCTTTATAGGAATTGTTTGGACCATGCTACTCTATCTCCTTCCGAATTTTATCAACAATTTCATTTGGTTTCGCTTGCATCAACTGACGATAGTTTTGTTTACCATCGGATGGATCAAATTGGCAAACCGCGGCAAATTGACAATAGTCACAGGCCGTTTTGGATTTTAATTTATACGGGCTGATGGCAGTATCACCAGACAAAATCCCATTCCCTGCCTCCTGATGCTTACGACGTACGAAATGCTGGAGTCTTTTCATATCATTTACAGGCACAATGCGTGATTGCGATTCAGAAGGTGTTCCATCTTTTTTCATATAAACAGGGATAATTTTTGAGTGTCCACTACTTTCCTCTAACTGCTCGTCCATCGATAAAATGGACTCAGCATTCTCAGACAGCAGACCCTTCATTTTATATTGCTTTAACCGGTCCTCTTCTATTTCACTATCCGTCATATCCTTATCTAGTTTTAACATAGGATTATGGACATGAACATACAGTACCCCAGCTGGCTCCGTTTCCCCTGGAAGCCAATAGGAGCTATTTTCCATTGCCACATCTAAATAAGTAAGTACCTGTAAAGACAATCCATAATAAACCTCATTTAAATCTAAATCTCGAGCTGATGATTTATAATCAACAATCCGTAAATAAGAACGGTCATCTATCGTGGCACTATCGATACGATCAATACGACCTCGCATAAACATTTTTTTACCACTAGTCAAATCAATCTCAAGAGGTGGAAGCTGTTCATGTTGTCCTGGGCCAAATGATGCCTCTATCGCAATTGGCTTAAAGTGAGACACATTCGCATGCTGTGTCAATGCCATCATCGTGCGCTCCACAATTCGAATAAGCTTCCGCTGAATATAGCGATAACGCGCACTAGATAATAAAATTTGATGGGAGAAGACAGGAACAATTTGCTCTACTGCTTGACGTGCCAACTGTTTAATTTGCTGTTTTGTTAAACGAATCCAAGATAGCTGCAGTCGGTGAGTTTCCTCTGTTATCCACTTTAATGCCTCATGGAATAGATCACCCATTGCAAAGGTTTCTAATCGGTACTCCGCACGTTCCTCTAAACGTAGACCATACGTTGTGAAATGAGAAAATGGACATCTAAAATATTTCTCTATTCGAGATACACTAGATGTAAGTTTTTTCCCATATAGCTCTTGAGTTATATAGGTTTCCAATGGCTGTGCTTCATTTTTATGAGTAATCGGATAATGTACTCGATCAAAGATAAGTGCCCAGTAAGGGTCCTGCTGATAAAATTTTTGTAGCGCCAGCCATTCAGGTGCCAGTTCACGGCTATGCTCTGCCTGACGTAGTTGCACCATTAAATGGGCTAATGCAGTTCGTGGATGGCGTAAATACGGTAAAGCATTTCCATCTAATAATTCTATTGGATCCATTACAACCCGCTCCGCCTGAATCCCACTTAACAGACCAGCTGTTTGATCATTTCCGATGAATTTTTTTATATAAAGAGACGATAACAGTGCCTTTCCTTCTTCATCTGCTGTAGGATACGTCAAATAAAGCTTATCTGACGGTGTTGTGGCAGCACGATAAAATAAGAAATTCTCCTGTAATAAACGGTTAGAGGAGGTTGGTGCAAGCTCATAACCAATTTGACCAAACCATTCACGCTCTGTATCTGACAATAAACCTTCATATTCCATTCGAGTTGGATATACACCATCATTCATTCCTAAAACGAAGGCTGCTTTAATATTGGATAAACGAGCTAAATCAACCGTCGCTACCATAACCTCATCTAATGTTGGTGGAATGCGAGAAAATTCTAATGTATCAAAGCCTTCATCAAGAATTTTAGCCGCTTCCTCCACTGACATCTCCTGCTCGCCAAACATATAGACAAATTGATCCAATACATTGATCCATTCATTCCACGCTTGCTCATGTTCACTCGCTGCTAGTGCATCCCCCCGCTCAAGCTCACGATCCTTCATAGCTTGAAGCTTCTCATATACTTGTAATGACTCTACTAGCTCAAATAAAGCAGTGGCAACATCCTTACCCGTTGGCGCCGTACTCAGTTTGTCTTGAAACTCCTTTAAAGGCTGACGAATTTCGTCACGAATTGCCTCAATTTCTGCTTGCATTGCACGTTCCTCATCTGTTTGTACACGTGAATGGAACTCAAGCCCACGATACTTTTTATAAAACCACCGAGCCTCTTCAAACCAACGTTCACCATAGATTCCTTGCGCTAAGCAATAGTTTTCCAATCGATCAGCTCGCTCACGCCAAATAGTTAGCTCTGCTTGTAAGGGGAAAAACAAATCTGTTTTTACACTTCGAAATACAGGTTCATACTTCCAATTAGACGTCATGATTTCTAATGCCGAACGACTAAGCTCAATCAGAGGATGATGGAGCATTGTTTTTTTAGTATTTGTAAAAATAGGAATTTCATATTGTTGAAAAATACTTGTAATCAATGGGTCATAAAGTTCTGCTTGTCGATATAAAAGGACAATATCTTGATAACGATAGCCATCTTCTCTTGTTAACTTTGTTATTTCCCGGGCAATCGCGTGAACCTCCGCTCGACGATTCGATGCTTCAAACACCATTACATCTCCAGAAGTTTTTTTCGTTTGCGGCACCATATTAGCAAAATTTGCTTCCACATGTTGTAAATCTTCAGATTGGAATCTTTGAGTATAATAAAAATGTAAAGGTGCCTCGACGTCTATGCCCTCTTCATTTGCAATATCATGTAGTCGCTGATTCGTTAACGCTGCTTCATGAAAAAGAGCCTGTTCATCAAAAGCTTCGTCTATATGATCAAACGGAAGAACGACGGTTACCTGTTTAGTTACCTTAAGCAATTCTCGTACCAGCTCTAACTCTCGCACTGTGAAGGCTGTGAATCCATCAATATAAATGGTTGCTTGCTTCATTGTTTCGGCATACTTCAATTGCTCCGTTAATATCGGATAATAGCCCTCACTATCGACATATGTCGTACCAAGTCGTACTTCTAATGCCTGCAAAACGACATGTAAATCATTCGTTTTGGCTTGTAAGGTATTTGGCGCGTCAATCGCCTTTAAGGATTCTGTTACCTCAGCTAAAACAGAGCTATTGACACTATATCGACTAAATTCCTTTAAAAGTGTTTCAATTTCCTCCGTAAAACCACGTTTTCCGGCAGCTTGTCTAAATAAGGAGAACTCACTTTTTTGTTCCTCCAAAAGTTTACGAATCAGCATTCGATAACCATAGCCATTTACTTCTTTACGAGCAATACCACCTGTCTCCTGTAAAACAAGCCATGCTAAACGCTTAAACGTCATCACTTGCGCACGAATCAAGCCCTGCAAACCATGCTTATTCGTTAGCTCATATTCCGTAGAATAAGACATCTGGTCAGGAACAATGACAAAAATAGGTTGACCGAGTGGATCAGTCTTTAGCTGTTCAACAATTTCTTGATGAATAAATACGGATTTCCCTGTTCCCGAGCGTCCCGAAACAATTCGCAATGTCATTTCGTTTCCCCTCCTCTATAAATTACTGTCTAACTATTTTGACTGCACGTTAGCATCCATTCAATAATATATATATAGATTATTTTTTATCGTTTCTATCACTTAACCTGATTCCATTGTCAGAGTGACGCTATAAACATCAGTGATCCTCTAGCTTAAATTCTATCGAAAATAACTAGCAAATACTATCTATCAACCTTCGATAGACAATAAAAACCAATGATTCATTTCACAAAAAAACAGCCTCTTCAACAAATCAAAGAGGCTACAACTATTTTATCTTGCATGGTGATCCTGTTTTTTCGTCAAATTTCGCGCTTGTTTTAAATCTCTTTCTACACGAGCATTCAAACGCTTCTCAATTAGTTTACCAATAAACCATAAAATAACAATCGCAACTGCCGCAATTATTAATTTCACAGGGCTTGTTAGTAACGATTTTAAATCATATCCCAATACACTCATACCTAAAATCATCACGAATTTTCCTGCTAGTAAAACGACTAAGTAAAATTTTTTATGAATATGGGATAAACCCGCCACAATGTTCACAATGACAGAAGGGGTAAAAGGGAAACATAGGAGGACAAAAAGAGGGCTTATGCCATTCATATCCACCCATTTAATAAGTTTCTGTACTTTTTTACTGCCAGTTATAAATCGCAACCTTGGATGTTTACCAAAATGTCGAACAAGCAAAAATACCACGTATGATCCAGCCGCAGAACCCAACCAAGATAATAAAAATCCAAGCCATAAACCAAATGCACTTGCATTAGCTACAACGAACACCACTAATGGTAGGAATGGTAAAAACGCTTCTAGAAAAGGTAGCAGTAAACCAATGACGGGGCCAAGTGTTCGATACTGCGCCGCAACAAGTTCAATATTTTCTACTGTAAACCATTCTTTCACTATCGACACCTCTATTTATACTGTAAAATTAAATGAAAAATTGTTAACCCTTCAGATGTATTTCGATATTCATGGGGTTGATGCCCCGAGAATACTAGTGTATCCCCTTCATCCAGTAATTCATGCATATCTCCAGCAGAAATAGCAGCTTGTCCTTTGATAATCATGACAGTTTCCTCTACCCCTTCTGTGTGGGCTTCACTCCTACTAATGGCTCCAGGCTCCATTTCAACCTTGTAGAATTCCCAACCTCGTTCAGGATTATACGGAATAATCGAATAGACACGATAGCGTCCCTCATCCTCATCAACATGTGGGACATCCTTACCGCTGTAACGCATGAAATGAGCTGTTGGCGGCTGTAATAAAGAAGAAAATGAAATACGCATTCCAGCAGCTATTTTCCAAATGGTTGATACAGTAGGATTCGCTTCTCCCTTTTCTATTTGAGCGAGTTGCGCTTTACTAACGCCCGTTGCTTTGGCAACATCATCTAAGCTTAAATGACGTTGTTGTCTAATTTTCTTTAATTGAAAGGCTAAATTTCTGCTCATTTGTTCCATTTTTAATCACCAATTTTCTATTGTTTATTTTATCAGACATATGTATACTTTAATAAACATCAAGAACTATCAAACTATTCCATCAACAGTATACATGGAAATTTTTAAGAAAGGATGACCTATTTATGACAAGTACAACAGAGCTTCATCATGATCCGGCAACAAACTCTCCCAACGATAGCTTTATACAGGGCGTGAAGGATTGTGTACCTACTTTACTCGGTTATATTAGTATAGGACTTGCATTCGGTGTTGTAGGTTCCGCTTCAGGACTATCAGTACTGGAAATCGCCCTTTTAACCATATTGATTTACGCAGGCTCTGCACAATTTATTTTTTGTGCACTACTTTTAACAAGTAGTCCTGCTTCTGCTATCATTGTAACCATTTTTGTCGTCAATTTACGCCATTTATTAATGAGTTTAACATTAGCCCCTCATTTTACGCATTATTCCATGCTTAGAAATGTAGGCTTCGGTACTTTATTAACAGATGAAACCTTTGGGGTGGCTGTGACCAAGCAAATGCAAACCGGTAAATTATACGGTAAATGGATGGATGGGCTTAACTTAACAGCGTATATTTTTTGGATTTTATCTTGTGTCACGGGTGCCTTCTTAGGGCAATGGGTGGCAAATCCTGAACAATGGGGACTAGATTTCGCCTTAGTCGCTATGTTTGTCGCTCTTTTAGTTTTACAATTGAGTAGTGTCGGCAAAAGTAAAATCATGCATTATATTAAGTTAATCGGCTATATGGCTGTTATTATGTATGGTCTTTCTTATATAGTACCTTCACATGTGGCTGTTTTGCTAGCAACGGTGATCGTAGCAACTATTGGGGTGGTGACTGACAAATGACAACAACCGCTTATATGGTATGGCTGATTATTGGCTGTGCGCTTGTCACATGGCTACCACGTGTCATTCCGTTTATTTTTGTACGCAGTGTCACACTCCCGGATGTAGTGCTAAAGTGGCTTAGTTTTATTCCTGTTTGTATTTTAAGTGCTCTTGTCATCGAAAATTTAATCGATACCGAAAGTGGCAAAGTTGTGACTCTTGATTGGCCAGTCTTTATTACATTCGTGCCAACGCTAGTTATTGCGCTCATTACAAAAAGTTTATCTATTACTGTCGTTGCAGGAGTTATCATAATGGCAGCTGTGCGATTTTTCATGTAAAAAGGTCAGTCCCCACGAGGACTGACCTTGTTTATTTCTTCATTTTACTTGCTAACCAAAAGCCCACCGTTAATGAAAATGCATCTATAACGAAAATAATTGGTGGGGATGTATATCCTGCATATACTGAGGCAGCGATAAGCGCAATAGCCAATAATAGAGCAACATAGCGATTATACGTAATTCTTGTGAACAATAGCACCAATAAAGCAGGTATGAAGAGCGCCAACATCATTTTCCCAAAAACGTCCATTATATATCCCTCGGCTCAGCAAGTAGTAATCCAATTCGGTAATGATCATTACTATAAATGACATGCTGCGTTAAACGAATTTCATTGTTTCGATCTAGCACTTCGAGACGACAATGAGCGGCATTTAATTGTAATGCCTCGTATAATTCATTTTCTGTAAAAATAGAAACACCATTTACTTTCCGAATACATTCCCCTGCAAGTAAGCCCATTTTCTCAGCTGGCGAATCAGGAAACACTGCTGCAATAATTGCACCCTTTGTGCTAGGTGCTACCGCATAATGATCTGTTTTATCCTGCTGAGCATAATAGATGGAGATGATGATACGGATAATTGCTCCCAACCCAAGCGTCATATAACCGATCATTGGTTCAAGATATGCAGCCAGCCCCCCTATTAAAATAAGCTGTCCAAGTATAACTACAGAACGCCCAATTTTAGGAAATACTTGGGCAGGTAAATCCCTTCTTATCAGCTTCGAAAAGCCAATTACGAGTGGGAAAAAGATCAGTGCAAAGCTAGTATCCCCTATCGTAAACTGTGGCCAGTACGGGAATACAGCAGAAATCGCATCACCAGGCATAACAAAGAAAATAGGCAGTACCCAAACATTTCTTGAACGATAGACAATCGCCTGCATACCTCGTTTTGTTTTTTCCACGCAAGGTGTTGTGACCTTCATTGCTGCACGTCGAATTAAAAGACCTTCAGCAATAACACAAAGACCTACAAGAATAGAAATGGTAACGATAGCCCCATTCTCTAAATCGACACCTGCTAGGGAAATGTTCCACCAAGTAAAGGACCAGTTGTAGTAAGACATAGCCCATATTGCTAGCGTTGCTATACCCATTGTTAAAATAGGTGACAAAGCATTTAGGAAATACAATACGAGCCCTACTACCGAGACTGCTATTACAAGGATTAAAAAAACTTTTGGAACGGTAAGCCCTGCCGCCACACTAATTAGCGAAATAAGCAATGCATAAAGCCATCCATCTTTCCATTGTCCGACTAACTCTGTCCAGCCCCAAATAATCCGTCTATTAAAATATTTACGCTCCTGCTTTACGCGACGATAACCTAATAAAATAGCAAATATGATGGCTACATACAGTAATGGGTTGAGTAAAAAGCGGCCAATCGCTGTTACAATTTCTAATAATATATCACTAACCATACGAACACCCGCCGTTTCTATCTTGAATACTATGAATTTATTGTATCAAACGACTACACTCTTGCGTAGTACAAACTCATAGAAAGCTCTGTATTATGGTATTTTTGTTCTACTAGTGAGTTTATTGTTCGATTGCGTGTAGTAAAAAACTAGTTGCCATTTGGAATTGTTGGTCGTTTTGACGGTCTACTTTATAATTTTTTAATGTTTCATTCAAGCTATTAAAGAAGGTCGTATCCATATAAAATTCATCTTCTGCTAGTTTTAATTTTTTCTGTTTTCGATAAAGGTTAACCGCTTCAGCCGTTGTATCATCCATATAACCATCTAAGCGATCAATCTGATAGCCAAGTTTCTGCAAGGCATTTTGAGAATAAGAAATTTCCTCGCTCATATCGCCCACTTTAAACTTCCCTGTCAGAGGATGTAGTTGAAAAGCGAATAATTCATTTTGCTCGATTACTAAGCTTGCCTCAATGCCTTGCCCATGAATCCATTCACGTTTTGGTGTTAGCCATTTATTCGTGGATAATTTAAGCTCTCCGCCATTCGAAAGCTCCCATGATTCCTGTACAGTTCCTTTCCCAAAGCTCTTCACCCCAACAAGAGAAGCACGCCCCCAGCTTTTTAAGGCTCCGCTCAATACTTCACTTGCAGAAGCACTTCCTTGATTTTGTAAAACAACAATCGGAATTTTGTTCATTTTTTCTAAATATTTTTCATCGATACCTTTTGTTTGTGTTTTTAATGGTTCCATAGCACCTTCAGCATTTTGCATATATGCAAATACCTTGCCACTATCTAATACTGTGCTTAGTAGCGCTGCGACGCTATGTAAATACCCCCCTGGATTATCACGAACATCAATAACAATTCCTTCAACATCTTTCCGAAGTAATTTACTTGTTTCAGCAACCCATTCATTTGCCGTCTTCTCACCAAACAGTGAAATCGAAACATAGCCAATTGCTGTATCCTCTACTTTTACAACTTCACTTGAGACAGTCTTGTTAGAGATCGCAGCCCGCTCCATTGTCATCTTAATATGCTTATCCTCACTTGGACGGTAAACAACAATGGTAACCTTCGTCCCCTTCTCCCCTTGAATTAAATGCATCAATTCGCTCATCGTTTTACCATCTACACGAACACCATCAACTTGTACAATTTCATCGAGTGAACGCATTCCAGCCTTCTCTGCTGGTGATGAACGAACAGGGGAAACTACGATAAATTTCCCTTTATTTTCTGAGAGTTCAATCCCAATACCTACTCTTTCTTCAGCTAGCATTTGTCGATGTTGCTCAGCCTCTTCCTTGGAATAATAAGTGCTGTAAGGGTCCTTAATGGCATCTGCCATACCACGAAGGGCTCCTTCCACCAAAGCATCCTTTTTTGTACTGTATACTGATTTTTCTTCAATGAGGGTTATGGCCTCACCAATTGTGTCAACCTCCGTAACAGGCTCCTTTTTATCACCAATATTAAACCAATCAAAGTAAATACCACTGCCTACCACTAAACTACTAAGTAGGACACCGACACCGGCCGTTAATTTGCGCAAATCTTCCCTCCTCCGTCTCTTTTACTGTATGACACTATTTTTTCAAACATACAAGATTAGTTTTCAAAATTATGATTTGAGGAGATACTTTCTATCACTTTGTGAGCAATCGGCATTACTCTGTGGAAATGTAAAAAAACTACTATGCATGATGAGATTCCTCATCACGGTGTCACCGTAAAATAAAAAAATCTGCTCGTTTCTACGATAGAAACTGAACAGATTTTTTATGAATTAATCTAATGCATCTACATATTCTTTTAACATATCCACGTCCATTGGTCCTTTAATGGCACGTTGAATATAGCCGTTTGAATCAATAAAATAAGTTGTCGGAATGGTGATAATTTGGTAGTCTGAGCCTGCTGAATTTTCAGGATCCAACAAAATTGGGAATGTTAGCTCAAAGCTATCTCTAAAAGTCATCACCGTATCCACTTTCGCATCCGCTGTCACATCACGCTCAGCTGATGTTAAATTGACAGCTACGATTTCTACATTTTTTTCTTTGCCATATTTATCATAGAAACTTTGCATATGGGGCATTTCTGCCTTACATGGTGGACACCATGTCGCCCAGAAATTTAATACAACCTTCTTTCCACGAAGATCACTTAATGTGATATCTTCCCCATCTAAGCTTGTTAATGTAAAATCTGGCGGTGTATCTCCATTTCCTAAACCAATTTCTCGCTCCCCTATATCCTTGCCAAGAGCAGATTTTTCAATCGCTCTGTCTTCATTAATTTGCTGTCTAACATATGTACCAATCATCGCAACTACTAAAAGCACGACAATCAGTAGTCCAATATTTTTTTTCATTCTTACCCTCCCACTTTGATTCGTTCTTCTTGTTCTAAAACTATACCAAGACAAAGCAATAATAAACTCATACCTACAGCCGTTTGCCCTATACCAAGTGGCTGGAAGAAGGCAACAATGATTAGACCAGCTGTATACAGTATTAAGCCTCGTTTTACTCCTCCCTGCATTTTCCATAGTATGAAGACAGTCAATACACTTAGTACCATTAATGTAGTAACTTCACTCGTTGTAGAGTTGTCGTTGAACAGCACTACAAGCCATTGATAAATGGATTGAGTTAAGATGATCGCCCAGCTATACGCCATTATATGATGGCCTTGTAACGAGAGATTATGTCGCTTCCGCCATACTTGCAAAGATGCAGCGATGACGCCAAGAAAAACACCAACTGTACCTCCATTGAAATAAAGTAATGAGATAGGCTGCGCCACCACTGATTTAAAGTCAGTGACAAGCAAGCTAAACTTCCACACAAGTATAAATGTAAAGGCTGCATCACTATATGCCTCAGACCACTTTTTTGAAAATTGTAAGCGCAGAATAAGCCAAACTATGAAAAATGTAATAAGTAGAGCAATTGCAGTTGCTGGTAAAGTTAGTGCTCGGATGGAGTACCAATTTGTATTGATCACTCTCTAATCCACCTCCGAAAGATACATACAGCATAGCATAGAACTTTTCAACATAAGCCAATTTCACACTGTGTTCAGAAAATCTTAAGAAATATACCCCGCTACGTATATATTCATCATAACATTAAATAGAATCTGATCATAGGAAAAGGGAGGAGCTTCGCTAGTTCCACGTCCTAACAATATTGCTGTTTACCCAAATAGTTATGGTTAGCTAGTAATTCAATTTTTTCGTTGGAGCACTAAACATATTTAGGTCCTTCATAATGCTGAAGGACAAAAAAAAGCTACACACTAGATTGCTCTAATGTATAGCTGATAGTTTACAATGGAATATATTTTAGCGGGTTTACACTACCAACTGCTTGTCCTCTCCAAGGTCCAATGTGCACTTCGAAGTGTAAGTGTGGACCAGTAGAACGACCAGTGCTACCCATTGCAGCAATTTGCTGACCTTGCGTTACTTCTTGTCCTACACTCACATTAAATGAATTTAAATGTGCATAGACAGTTGTATAAATTTGCCCATCCACCGAATGCGTCAGAATGACAACATTTCCATAGGAACTTAGTGGTGCAGCGTAAGCAACTACTCCATCCGCTGCTGCCCAAATTGGTGTCCCTGTTGAATTGGCGAGATCCACACCATAATGGAATTCAGGGCCTGCTCCAAGGTTCCGCCATCCATAAGGTGATGTTAAACGACCATTCGTTGGTTTTATCCATGTGCCGTTCGATTGTGGGGCATTAACTGTACCACCTGATGAGCCGCCACCGCCATTGTTGGCAGCTGCTGCAGCCGCTGCAGCTGCGGCTGCTTTACGTTTTGCTTCTTGCTGACGAGCAATTTCAGCTAAACGTTTTTGCTCAGAAATAATTTGATCCTGTAATTCTTGGCTTACTTCCAAAGCCTCTGAATATTCTTTTTCAAGTAATACTTTTTCTGATTTTAGCTTTTCTTGCTCTTTTTCTAATTGGTCAACTAATTTATTTTTCTCAGTCTTTTGGCTATTTAAGGAAGCCTTTAATCGTTCAAGCTCCGCTCGTTGACCTTCCAACTTTTTACGTTTTTCTTCTACAATTTGCTTTTGTTCTTCTAATTTTTGCTTATCATCTTTTTGATCTTGAATAATTTGACGATCCGCTTCCATTAAGGCATTGACCGCAGAGAATCGATCAATAAAGTCTACAAAACTATTAGAACCTAATAATACGTCTAAATAGCTAACAGAGCCTCCTGCTTGAATTGCTCGAGCCCGCTCTTGTAATAAAACATCGCGCTCTTCAATTTTATGCAATAGTTCTTTAATAGACTCTTCTAGTTTTTTTATTTCTTCATTCGTTGCTTGAATTTCGGCTTGTACTTTTTTTATATCACTATTTGTTTTGTCGATTTCAGCGTTTAATGCTTGAATTTGATCTATGATTTTTTGTTGTTTTTCTTGATTCGCTGTAATGGCATTTGATTTGTTTGAAATGGATGAATTTAATTCATTTTTCTTTGTTTCAATTTGCTTTTTCTCTTCTTTTAAATCCGATAAACTTGTTGCAAACGCTGATGGAGTTTGGATAAAAAGAATTAGAGCAGATGCTACTGCAAGTGTTTTCAATGTGTTTTTCGCCTTACTTTTCACCGATTGAACTCCCCTTCGACTATTTTTCCCACACACAAATATCCGCTGTGAGTGTAAACTAAATTTTTAAAAACTTACGCACTGACATGAAGCTTCCCCAAATACCGATCAACACACCAATAAGTAACAGAAGACCGCTCACCTGATACACGAGTGGAGAAAAATCTAATACTTGAATGAGCTCACCTTGTAAACGAGGTGCAATAATTTTATATATATTGTGGTAAAGGGTTGTGACAACCGCAATCGGAATAATAGAACCTAAAATTCCGAGCCACATACCTTCCAATAGGAACGGGATACGCACGAATGAGTTCGTGGCACCTACTAGTTTCATAATTTCAATTTCATCTCGTCGAGCAATAATCGTAATTCGAATAGTATTTGAAATTAAGAAAATCGCTGTGAATAATAACCCTAAAATAAGCACGATTCCTACATTACGACTCATATTTAAGAAGTTAAATAGTTTTTCTACTTTGCCTTCACCATACATAACGTCATATGTATACTCATATTTATCAATCGCCTTCGCCACTTTTGCCGTTTGCTGAGGATCTGTTGCTTTTACATAAATTACATTACGTAATGGGTTACTTTGCTCAAATAGCTTAAAATCGTCACCAAAATCTTTAACTAATTTGGTTAACTCATCTTCCTTAGTTGAGTAGTTCATTTCTGAGACACCGGGCAATTTTTTAACTTTCTCAATGAGCGCTTTTTCTGCCGCCTCATCTGCTGTTTCATCAATTAAGACTTTAATCTCAACGTCGTTTTCTAAATCCGATGCCACTTTATTTAAATTCATCATAATAAGCGCAAAAACACCAACTAGGATAAGTGTAACTGTGACTGCACTGACAGACGCAATCGTCATCCAGCTATTTCGTCCAAGAGACTTAATACTTTCACGGAAGTGACGCTTTACAGTACTAAATTTCATAGCCGTATTCACCTCCGTGTTCATCACGGACAATTAACCCGCCCTCAATAGCGATAACTCGACGTCGAATCGTATTCACAATCTCACGGTTATGGGTCGCCATTACAATGGTTGTCCCCCGCGCATTAATTTCTTCAAATAAATTCATAATCTCCCATGAAGTTTCAGGATCAAGGTTCCCCGTAGGTTCATCCGCAATCACAACTTTTGGTACATTGACGATAGAGCGTGCAATGGACACTCGTTGTTGCTCTCCTCCTGAGAGCTCATTCGGAAACATTCTAGCTTTATGCTTTAATCCAACAAGCTCTAAAACTTCCATAACGCGACGTCTAATCTCATCAGGTTGTTCCTCGATTACTTCTAGCGCAAACGCTACGTTCTCATAGACATTCAAACGAGGTAATAATTTAAAATCTTGGAAAACAACTCCAAGTTGACGACGCAAATATGGGACTTTCTTATTCTTTAACGTTGCTAAATCGATACCATTTACAATAATCTGCCCTGACGTTGCTTTTTCTTCACGGTACATCAATTTGATAAATGTAGATTTACCTGCACCACTTGGGCCTACTACATACACAAATTCACCCTGCTTTATGTTTACAGAAATACCATTTGTCGCAACAACGCCATTGGGGTACTTCTTCGTTACATTTTTCATTTCTATCATGATTAAACCACCTAAAACTCTCACTATGTAAGAGGTATTTCATTTACTATTATAGCACTCTATTTCTGTTTTTTTATTACAGTTTCATTTCAATCCGTGGCAGTTCCTTCTATTTCGTTCTTTCCTTGCCATAATCCTTAAAAATTTGACATAAAATAAAAACAGCAATCGACGACATCTATTGTCGATTGTTGTTTCAAAAGAAAAAAGCATCCAGGCAATCAGCCTGAATGCTTTGTATTAAACTTGCTGCTCGTCTGTTGTTGTGTAGCGAATTAAAACAGCACCTGTTTTTGATTCTCCTTCGATAAATAAGCGATTTGCATGTTCAACTTCTTTATCAAAACGAACAACTTTAGAGAGGAATTGATCCTGCGACTCCATTTTGGAAACATCATGTATACCGACGTCTACTTTCCCAAAATTCGTCACCACTTTACCACTTAATGAAATAGTTCGAGGCACGTATAATTCAACCGCTCCCGCAACCGTTTGAGCTTTTATTTTGGATGAATTTGTTGAGCATGTCGTCACCACAACATGTCCATTAACAGATTTAGCTTCTACTTCGTCCAACGCACCATCTAAATAAACACGTCCATTTAATGTTTCAGCTTCTAAATCTTTCCCGCGAACCTTTGTTAATTCAATGGAGCCATTAGAGGAATCTACTTCCGCTTTCCCAAAACTGAACTTAGTCCCTTTAATAGCACCGTTTAATGTTTTCACCTTTAATTCTTCAACATCTGTATCCTGTAATGAAACACTACCATTCATCAGTCGGACAGATAATTTTTCAAGTTTATCCTTTGGAACTAGTACCTTTGCATTGACTTGAACAAGCTTTAATTGGCTCAAAATTCGAAGTGAATGCTCATCCTCTTTCACAACAAATTGCTCTAAAAAGTGATTGCGTGTTTCTTCTTCACTATCATTCATAAGCGGTGCCTTCACCTTGCAAATAACTTGAATCGTATCTCCCTCACTGGATTCCAATGAAAAGTTACCATTCGGTAACTCAGCAATAATGCTTTCTACATTGGCAGCAGCCACTTCTTCTGTATGCGTAAACTCAAATTTATCGCCAAACGGAGAAGCTACATCAAATTCCTTCACCTTTTTGACAGCTGTATTCATCATATCCATAAAGAGAGAACCAATCTGTGTTAAATCCTTACGAAAATCTTGCATCTCATCTTGGAAATGTTTCATAAAATCTTCTTTTTTCTTGTCGCCATCTTTAGACTTTTCTTCAAATAATGACTCTTTGTCAGAAGAAAATGACTGTGACTCTTTAGACACATCATCCATAACATTTTGAGTAGATTTGCCGGTTTGCTCTAATGCTTCTAATAATGTAATCGCCTCTTGTGCCGAAATCGTACCTTTTTCTACAAGTTCTAAAATTCGTTGACGTTCATTTTGCATAACTAAATAGCCTCCCTCAGTTCGTTATACTATTTATACGATTCTTTTTTTGAAAAGTTTCACTGCAAAATTGAAATAAAATGGATTTTTTATTACAACGAAGGCTTTCCTTCTTGTCAGCTTGAAAGATGTGCTCCCATTCTTCTTTAATTCTATGGATTGAGTTGCGCTTTTCGTATTCCGATTGAAGGCCGGGATTAGGATTTAGAAGCTTGTGCTAATACTGCTTCCATTCTAAGGCGGTCACGTTCTAAAATTGGTTTTAAATATTTTCCTGTGTAAGAACCTGGCACTTCTGCCACTTCTTCAGGTGTACCTGTTGCAATAATCGTACCCCCTTTGTCTCCACCCTCTGGACCTAAATCGATAAGATAATCAGCCGTTTTGATAACATCTAGATTATGTTCAATAACTAATACGGAGTCACCATTTTCAACAAGACGTTGTAGCACTACAAGTAAACGTGCAATATCGTCTGCATGTAAGCCTGTCGTCGGTTCATCTAGAATATAGAATGATTTACCTGTTGAACGTCGATGTAATTCAGATGCTAATTTTACACGCTGCGCCTCTCCTCCAGACAAGGTTGTGGCAGGTTGTCCTAATTTCATATAACCTAATCCAACATCAACAATAGTTTGAAGCTTACGTTGAATCTTTGGAATATTTTCGAAGAATACTACTGCATTTTCAATCGTCATATCTAAAATATCTGCAATACTTTTGTCTTTATATTTCACTTCAAGTGTTTCCCGATTATAGCGTTTGCCGTGACATACTTCACAAGGAACATACACATCAGGAAGGAAATGCATTTCTATTTTAATAATTCCATCTCCACGGCATGCTTCACAGCGGCCACCCTTGACATTAAAGCTAAAGCGACCTTTTTTATAGCCACGCACCTTTGCTTCATTCGTGGTAGCAAAAACATCGCGTATATCATCAAAGACTCCCGTATAAGTAGCTGGATTCGAGCGTGGGGTACGGCCAATTGGAGATTGGTCAATATCGATGACTTTTTCAAGCTCATCCATCCCTGTTACCTCTTTATGTTCTCCCGGTTTAACCTTGGAACGATTCAGCTTCTGTGCCAATGATTTATATAAAATTTCATTAATCAGCGTGGATTTCCCTGAACCAGATACACCTGTCACTGCGACAAATAAGCCAAGTGGAACATCGACTTTGACATTGCGTAAATTATTTTCCTTGGCACCCTTAATCGAAAGCTTACGACCATTTGGTTGACGTCTTTCAACTGGCAATGGGATAAATTTTTTCCCGCTTAAATATTGTCCTGTTAAAGATTTATTATTTTCCATGACTTCCTGTGGTGTACCAGCTGCAACAATTTGGCCACCATGTACACCTGCACCTGGTCCAACGTCAATCAGATAATCAGCTGCTAGCATCGTATCCTCATCATGCTCCACCACAATCAGTGTATTACCAATATCTCGCATGTTTTGTAAGGTGCTAATCAAGCGATCATTATCACGTTGGTGTAAGCCAATCGATGGTTCATCTAAAATATATAGAACGCCTGTTAATCGTGAACCGATTTGAGTAGCAAGGCGAATACGTTGTGCTTCCCCACCAGATAATGTACCTGCTGCACGACTTAAAGTTAAATAGTCTAAACCTACATTAACAAGGAAGCCCAGTCGTTCTTCAATTTCCCGTAAAACTAGACGAGCAATTTTCATATCCTTTTCAGTGAGATCTAGCTCTTTGAAAAATGTGTCAGCTTCCTGAATTGAATATTGTGTCACCTCACCAATATGTTTGTCGGCAACTTTTACAGCTAATGTTTCTGGCTTTAAACGATAGCCTTTACAAGAAGGACAAGCCTGTTGTGCCATATATTTTTCCATTTGCTCACGAACATAATCTGAAGTTGTCTCTTTAAAACGACGCTCTACATTTCGGACAACACCTTCAAATTCAATCATTTGGTCTCGTACATTGCCAAACTCATTTTCATAATGGAAGTGAATCTTCTCTTTACCTGAGCCAAATAACACTTTGTCCATCTTGTCTCTTGGTAACTCTTTTACTGGCACATCCATTGGAATATTATAGTGATCACAAACTGCTTTTAATAATTGTGGATAGTACTGTGAACTTGTTGGCTCCCAAGGTGCAATAGCATGCTCTAATAAAGAACGATCCCAATCCGGCACCACTAAATCTAAATCCACCTCTTGCGTCGAGCCTAAGCCGTCACAGCTTGGACAAGCACCAAATGGACTATTAAATGAAAACATGCGTGGCTCTAGCTCACCAATAGAAAAACCACAAATAGGACAGGCATGATGTTCACTAAATAGTAATTCCTCATGCTCCATGACATCTACAAGCACACGACCATCGGCCAAACGAAGAGCTGTTTCTAAAGAATCACTTAAACGTGCAGCGACACCTTCCTTCATTACAACACGGTCGATCACTACCTCAATAGAGTGTTTTTTATTTTTATCAAGATCAATCGCATCATCTAAATCTCGTAAATCTCCATCAATTCGCACACGAACGAAGCCTTGCTTTTTTAAATCTTCTAGCAGTTTTACATGTGTTCCTTTACGTCCAGAAACCATTGGAGCAAGGAGTTGCATTTTGGTTCTTTCTGGATAAGTTAATAAACGGTCCACCATTTGCTCAATCGTTTGGGAAGTAATTTCTATCCCGTGATTCGGACAAATCGGCTTACCAATACGTGCATATAGTAAACGTAAGTAATCATAGATTTCTGTAACCGTCCCTACCGTAGAGCGTGGGTTACGACTCGTTGTTTTTTGGTCTATTGAAATAGCAGGCGATAATCCTTCGATTGCATCAACATCTGGTTTGTCCATCTGCCCAAGAAATTGACGCGCATAGGCGGAAAGAGACTCGACATAACGTCGTTGTCCCTCCGCATAAATCGTATCAAATGCTAATGAAGATTTACCTGATCCTGATAATCCTGTTAAAACGACTAATTGATCACGTGGAATTGTGACATTAATATTTTTTAAATTATGAGCACGTGCACCTTGCACGACAATTTCAGTATTTTTCACAAGTCATTCACCCTTCTACCTTCAATTCAAATATTGTATCTCGAAGCTCAGCTGCACGTTCGAAATCTAGCGCTTTTGCCGCTTCCTTCATTTCTATTTCTAGAGAAGCTACGAGCTGGTCTCTTTCTGCCTTTGTCAGCTTTTTGCCCTTCGTCGCCTTTGTTACATAGGATTTTTCTTCTTCTGCCACTTGTGTAGCACGAATTACTTCTGGTATTTTTTTACTAATGGTTTGAGGCGTAATACCATGCTCTTCGTTATAGGCCATTTGCAATTCACGACGACGTTTTGTTTCATCGAGCGCCTTTTTCATCGAGTCGGTTACATGATCTGCATACATGATGACATGACCGTTCGCATTACGCGCAGCTCGGCCAATCGTTTGAATGAGTGAACGTTCTGAACGTAAAAATCCTTCTTTATCCGCGTCTAATATGGCTACAAGTGATACTTCAGGAATATCAAGTCCTTCACGCAATAAGTTAATTCCAATTAGTACATCGTAAGTGCCCTTCCGTAGCTCACGAATAATCTCAATACGCTCTAATGTTTTAATCTCAGAATGCAAATACTCAACCTTTAAGCCCATTTCCTTCAAATAGGCCGTTAAATCCTCTGACATTTTCTTTGTTAGCGTTGTTACTAATACTCGCTCATCACATGCAATTCGACCTTGAATTTCATCGATTAAGTTATCTATTTGCCCTTCAATTGGGCGGACATCTATTAATGGATCCAGTAAACCAGTAGGTCGAATAATTTGCTGGATCATTTCTGGTGTATGTTCCAACTCATAGGGTCCAGGTGTGGCAGATACATAAATAGCTTGATGTACTCGATTTTCGTATTCTTCAAAACGTAATGGACGGTTATCTAGCGCAGATGGCAAACGGAAACCATGTTCTACGAGTACCCCTTTACGCGCTTGGTCACCGTTGTACATCCCTCGTACCTGTGGAAGAGTTACGTGACTTTCATCTACGACAAGCAAAAAGTCCTCAGGGAAATAATCAAGCAACGTATATGGAGTCGCACCTGCTTCACGTAAAGTTAAGTGACGTGAATAGTTCTCAATCCCTGAACAAAAGCCCATTTCACGCATCATTTCTAAATCATAACGTGTCCGTTGCTCTAGACGCTGAGCCTCTAATAATTTATCCTCGGCACGCAGTAAAGCTAGACGATCCTCTAATTCTTTTTCAATGTTTTCTATCGCTTTTCGCATTTTTTCTTCTCGTGTAACGAAGTGGGATGCTGGGAAAATAGCGACATGCTCTCGATCTGATAGTATTTCTCCAGTTAAAGCATCTACCTCACGAATGCGATCAATTTCGTCCCCAAAAAACTCGACACGAATACAATGCTCATCACGTGAGGCTGGGAAAATCTCTACTACATCTCCTCGTACCCGAAACGTCCCGCGTGTAAAACTAACATCATTGCGCTCATATTGAACATCTACAAGTTTGCGCAGTAGCTGATTACGTTCAATTTCCATACCCGTGCGGATCGAGACAACCATTTCACGATATTCTTCTGGAGAACCAAGACCGTAAATACAGGATACAGATGCAATAATAATGACATCATCACGCTCAAATAATGCAGAAGTTGCAGAGTGGCGTAGCTTATCAATTTCATCGTTAATGCTAGAATCCTTTTCTATATAAGTATCTGTCTGCGGTACATAGGCTTCTGGTTGGTAATAATCATAGTAACTAACAAAGTATTCTACAGCGTTATTTGGAAAGAACTCTTTGAACTCACTATATAATTGGCCCGCCAACGTTTTATTGTGTGCCATAATGAGTGTCGGTTTTTTAACCTGCTGGATTACATTTGAAATCGTAAATGTTTTCCCAGTTCCTGTTGCACCAAGTAATGTTTGATGACGCTTGCCTGCTTTCACACCCTCCACTAATTCCGCAATTGCCTGTGGCTGATCTCCATTAGGCTGATATGGCGCTTGTAAATCAAAAGTTTGCACACCTGTCCCCGTCCTTTCTTTCCAATTTGTACATATATTTTAGCATAGCAATATTAAAATTTCGAACATTTAACGAACGAATGTTTGTAAATTTTTTTTTCTATCCCTAAAATGGAATATGGATACTCAACCTTCTACTCTCATAATAGCCGTTTCGTCAGGTTTTCAAGCCTTATCTAGTAATGAGATGTCAATTGTAGAATGGTAGTCGTTCCTTCTCTTTTCTCATTTTTAGAGCAATACTTTTTATACATTAGGTGAATGGCACAGCCACTCTATCATCTCCAAAAAAAATCCCGCTCTCCATAGTCGCGGAGAGCGGAATTATTAATATGATTCATCTTCTGATTGCTGCAAGGAATTGAGTTCGGTTGCGTATTGATAAAATGCGTTTTCATCTTTTTCATCGAGCGCTCTATCTATTAAAACGATGAGCTGCTCTTGTCGATGCATACGCTGGATACGATTTAAAAATAAATCTAAATAAATCTCGTTTAATAATTTCTCTGCCTCATCAACTTTTTTTGACTGACCAACGGCTTTTAGAAAATCTGTGTACGAATAATATTTATCCAACGATCTCACCCCGATCCTTTTCTAAATTATATGAAAATTGAAATTAAAAAGCAATGCTTACGATTTGAAAATAACTTGGATTAACTAGTAAACTCGTGAAATTTAAAGCAAATTCTCTAAGCATTTCATTCATTTATCAACCTTGTTTCATTACTTTGTATATTTTTTGAAATTCATTTTATGTATTACACTACGGTTATCAATAGAAAAGGGAGGCACTTCCAAAATGACTAGTAAATTTGTAAATGGCTATTTAATTTCCTTTAACACTTACTTGCTCCAACCAGTTCAGCATGACACTAAAGTTTTCACTCATGTTATAGACAAACATAATGAGCTAATTGTTACTCGGAAGCCGATGCATGTACTGCGAAAATCTTGTATTTCATTAGGCTCCACCTATGAAGCAGCAAAGCAATCTGCTAAACGCTTTTTTGGTAATCAACATAAGCTACCAATCGTCGTGGCCTTTGATTATGGTTTTCCTTGCATCTTTCTACCAACCTATTCACCTAATTCCATTCATAATATATGGATAGGGCTCCATGCGATTATCAATATTACGCCGAGCGAAACAGGATGTGTGGTCACATTAAAAAACGATCAAAAGATTGAGCTACCTATTCAATATGCTTCTATTAGTAAACAGTTTGTGAATGCTTCTATGCTCTATAAACATTACATGAATGAACGAAAACAACTTAGTCAAGATTCACCCTATCATCCATTCTTTTAACTAAAAAATCCCCCAAGAAACAACTCTTGGGGGATGGCTATTAGTTAATTTTTGAACGTAAGTAAGCATTAATAAATGGATCTACATCGCCGTCCATTACCGCTCCGACATTCCCTGTTTCTTCATTCGTACGGTGATCTTTTACCATTGAGTATGGATGGAATACATACGAGCGAATTTGCGAGCCCCAGCCAATGTCCTTTTGTTCACCACGGATCTCATCAAGCTGCGCCTGTTGCTTCTCTAACTCTAATTGATATAATTTCCCTTTTAACATAGCCATCGCTTTCTCACGGTTTTTAATTTGTGAACGTTCTGCTTGGCATTGTACAACCGTACCAGTCGGGATGTGTGTAATACGAACAGCTGAATCTGTTGTATTAATATGCTGACCACCCGCACCTGTCGCACGATACGTATCAATTTTCAAATCCTCTGTACGAATATCAATTTCAATATTTTCGTCAAATTCTGGCATGACATCGCAAGAAACGAAAGAAGTATGTCGACGGCCTGATGAATCAAATGGTGAAATACGCACTAGGCGATGGACACCTTTTTCAGCTTGTAAATAACCGAAAGCATTATGACCTTTAATTGAAATGGTTACAGATTTAATACCTGCCTCATCACCAGGAAGATAATCCATTGTTTCCACCTTAAAGCCACGCTTCTCAGCCCATCGTGTATACATACGTAGTAGCATAGAACCCCAGTCTTGTGACTCTGTTCCACCTGCTCCTGGATGCAACTCTAAAATAGCATTGTTTTGATCGTATGGACCACTCAATAATAATTGCAGCTCAAAATCAGCCATTTTTTGTTGAAATTCTACCAGTTCTTTTCCTAACTCTTCCTGCAATTCTTCGTCTGGCTCTTCACGTAAAAGCTCCAGTGTCATATCTAAGTTCTCATGTATTTCTTCTAACTCTTTATATTCATTGACGATTGCTTTTAAACCATTGCCCTCATTAATGATCACCTGTGCACCTTGCTGATCATCCCAGAATCCGGGCTCTAGCATCATTTCATCTAGCTCCTGTATACGTGCCTCTTTGTTTTCTAAGTCAAAGAGACCCCCTGAAGTCCACCAATTTTTTGGCTGTAGTGTCTAACACATTGCGTACATCTGCTAATTCAATCATTGTAAAATCCTCCGAACGTTAGTAATGGAGACTAGTGTGAAAGCTCCGATCTTACTATTATAACGTTTTTACCGAGGAAAACATACATAAAAACACTACTCTACGTCTCGTCCTCAAGCATATCAAGCGCAAAACGTTGAAATACTTTCACACGATCATATTGAACAAGTAAATGCTTCGTTCTTCGCTCTAATCTATATTTTAATAAAAATGCCCGCTGAATACGATACTCTATCGTTTTGACACTAACATCTACAATAATATCCTGACCATTCGTAAAGATTATCTTTGTACTCTTTTTATCCACAGAGAAATACTCTTCAATATGATGGACAGCAAACCATATACATTCCGGATGTAGAGGTGACTTGCTTGGAAACCATAAAATATTCCCTCGCTCATCCACAACGATTGGGTTTTTATTAAGCTTACCTAAAATCATTTTTGATCCATCAAAAGCCCCTCTTAAGCTAGAACCATAATAACGCAGATTATAGTCCATTAACTTTGTCGGCGGTATTTTAGAAATATAATCTTTACTTTTTTCCATCACCCGAGTACATAAATTTCCAAAGGAATCATACACAGGCATATACAACATAGTTTCACTACTCATAATATCCTTCTTATGCATCATTATTCCCCCTTTATGCACTTATGTTTTCAGCCTAAATAAAAAAAGAATATACCAATGTCCGTACATTCCCGATTTTTTCTACAAGTCGAAATTGCTTGGAAAACTCTATTTCCACCCACATTTCTCCCACCCCATCTTCAATCTTTTGTCACTCTTAATTCTTTGTTTTCCAACTCATCTAATTATTAGGATAATAGTAAATAATAATAGAAGTATTCTCTAAAACTAAATTCCTAATATTACAGCTATTGTATACCCACATTTTACTATTGTCTATAAATTATGACTTTTATGACAATATTTTATTTTTTTATACAAAAAAAGATCATTTCAACATACAGTTAAAATGATCTTTTCCATTTCTATTATTGAGCTGCACCATGACAGTTTTTAAACTTCTTACCACTTCCACAAGGACATAAATCATTGCGTCCAATATTTTCAGCTTTACGAACGGGTTGCTTTTTCGGAGCAGGACCGCCTTCTTCTTTCGGATTAACAGCCTGACCTTTCGCCACCTCTTCACGCTCAAGATTGCTGCGAATTTCAGCCTTCATTGCATACTTCGCAACATCCTCGCGAATGGAAGCGACCATATCTTCGAACATCGCAAAACCTTCTTGTTGATATTCACGTAGCGGATCATTTTGACCATATGCACGCAGATGGATACCTTGACGAAGTTGATCCATAGCATCAATATGATCGATCCATTTTGTATCAATAGAACGTAATAAAATAACTTTTTCAAACTCACGCATACGCTCTACTGTAAGCTCTTCCTCTTTTTCATCATATCGAGCGTGGACAGCTTCTGAAATCAATTGGTTAATGTCTTCTGCAGATTTACCTTGGAAATCAGCTACTTTTAGTTGACCTTCCTCTAACAAATTAGCAGCTACAAAGTCATCAATAGCCTTTAGATTCCAATCTTTTTGCTCACCTTGTGTATAGAGTCCGACAACATTGTCGATCGTCTCTTGAATCATTGACTCTACAAGGACGCGCATATTTTCTGTTTCTAGCACATCATAACGCTCTTTATAAATAATCTCACGTTGCTGACGGAGAACATCATCATATTGTAATAAACGCTTACGAGCATCAAAGTTATTACCTTCGACACGTTTCTGCGCTGATTCTACAGCTCTCGACACAACTTTTGATTGCAATGGCTGTGTATCGTCCATACCTAAACGCATCATCATCGCCTTCATATTATCTGAACCGAAACGACGCATTAAATCATCTTCTAGTGATAGATAAAATTGTGTCACCCCTGGATTCCCTTGACGACCAGAACGTCCACGAAGCTGGTTATCAATACGACGGGATTCATGTCGCTCAGTACCAATAACCGCTAACCCGCCAATTTCTAATACACCTTCACCAGGTTTAATGTCGGTACCACGACCCGCCATGTTTGTAGCAATCGTTACAGCACCCTTTGAACCAGCATTAGCAATAATTTCTGCTTCGCGTTCATGGTTTTTTGCATTCAGTACATTGTGAGGGATTTTATGTTTATCAAGCAATTGCGAAATAATTTCAGATGTTTCAATCGCAACCGTACCAACAAGCACAGGTTGTCCTGCCTTATGGCGCTCTGCAATATCAGCAGCCACCGCTTTATATTTTCCTTCCATAGAAGCAAAAATTAAATCTGGACGGTCATCACGAGCAATTGGCTTATTCGTAGGAATCGCAATAACGCTCATATTGTAAATATTGCGGAACTCTTCTTCCTCTGTTTTCGCTGTACCTGTCATACCTGCAAGCTTTTGGTACATACGGAAATAGTTTTGGAACGTAATAGTAGCCATTGTCATCGATTCATTTTGAATCTCAACGCCTTCTTTAGCTTCAATAGCTTGGTGAAGGCCATCCGAATATCGGCGCCCTTTCATTAAACGACCAGTAAAGCCGTCAACAATCACAATTTCGCCCTCTTGGACAACATAATCAACATCATTATGCATACTCACATGTGCCTTTAACGATTGGTTAATGGCATGATTTAAGCGGACATGTGTTAAATCAAATAAATTGTCAATGCCAAATGCCTTTTCAGCCTTTTCAACACCGGCATCCGTTAATGTAACACCTTTTGTTGACTCTTCATAGGTGTAATCTGTTTCTGCACTTAACATCCGTACAAACGCATTAGACTGTTTGTACAACTGTGCTGATTTCCCAGCCTGACCCGAAATGATTAATGGCGTACGCGCCTCATCAATTAAAATCGAGTCAACCTCATCGATGACAGCATAGTGAAGCGGACGTTGAACACGCTCTTCTTTATAAAGCACCATATTATCACGTAAATAGTCAAATCCTAATTCATTGTTTGTACTATAAGTAATATCCGCTTCATACGCCGCACGCTTCTCTTCTTTAGAAAGGCTATTTAAATTTAAACCTACTGTAAGACCTAAGAAATTGTACAGCTGTCCCATCTCAGCAGCATCACGGCTAGCCAAATATTCATTGACTGTGACAACATGCACGCCTTTACCAGTAATCGCGTTTAAATAAACCGCCATTGTCGCTGTTAACGTTTTACCTTCACCGGTCTTCATCTCTGAGATATTACCTTCATCAAGGGAAGCCGCACCCATAACTTGAACACGGAACGGATACATCTCTAACACACGTTTCGACGCTTCGCGACAAACAGCAAAAGCCTCCGCACGAATCGAATCTAACTGCTCCCCATCCGTATAACGCTTTTTAAACTCTTCTGTTTTCGCTTGTAATTGATCATCTGAAAGCTGTTCCACTTGAGAAGCGAATCCCTCAACCTGGTCAGCGATTTTTTCTAATTTTTTTAACTCACGTTTATTGAAATCAAATAATTTATTTAATAGGTTTGCCATGAATGTTTTTCACTTCCTATATAGATTCAACTTTCATTTTACCATTGTGTAACAGTTTCATGCAAACAGTCGCCCTATTTACATAAGAAAGTCATACAAAAAAGACTCTCGCCATCGCGAGAGCCTTTGTCATCATGAAGTTTAAGTTGTTTCGATTAAGCCATATTTTCCGTCTTTACGTTTATACACAATATTTGTGCCGTTTGATTCAGCATCTGTAAAGACATAGAAATCATGCCCTAACATATTCATTTGTAATACAGCCTCTTCTTGATCCATCGGTTTTAAATCAAATTGCTTGGTACGTACAATGGAGTATTCTTCTTCATCCAATGTCGTATCAACGACTGCTTGAGTAGTAGCAAAATAAAGGCCTGCCCCTTCACGCTCACGGAATTTACGGTTTACTTTCGTTTTATGCTTACGAATTTGACGCTCTAATTTATCAACAATGAGATCAACCGCAGCATACATATCATTATGACGCTCTTCAGCACGAAGAGTTAAGTTCTTCATTGGGATTGTAACTTCCACTTTTGTTTGCTTGTCATTATAAACCTTTAAATTTACGTTAGCATTGGCGTTAACATCTTCGTTAAAATAACGTTCAACTTTTTCGATTTTATTCTCAACATACTCTCGAATAGCTGGAGTTACCTCAATATTTTCACCACGAATGTTAAAGTTTAACATGTAAACTCCTCCTTTATAACTGCTATACTATCTATTTCTACACAAGTGTGTGAAATTCCTCTAAAATAATTCTTTATTTTACAAAAAACTTTTATAAAATTAATATTGGCTTTGCTTTTTCGCTTCTGCCGCTTCCTTTTTACGTCGTAGCTTTAATTCATCTACAATCAACTCTTCAACGCGCCCTTGATCATTAAAATAAACGCCATATTGCTTACCACTACCAAATGGACGACTCCAAATCACTTCACCATAGGCCCGCACCTCTTGCGTATCAAGCACAAAATGGATATCCAATGGTGGAGGATTCACACCTAAATCCACTTCCGTATACATCTTTAACCCACGCGGACTAATATCCAGCAATTCAGCCATAGCCGTCTGCCCATGATTAACTCGCCCATTTTCATAAACAGCAAAAGTTATTTGAACAGGCTCCTCAAATTTAAATCGGAAACCTTCTTGACGCTTAAAAATCATATTCCCACCCCAGTATATTGTTAAACATTTATATTGCTTTGATTATGACACGACGCCCATCTTACAGCTAGGGGAATAAGTAACATATTTTACCGTTGGATAGCCTAATTTATGACTATTTAGTGATAATTTCTAGCAGATGTTTCTGTCTTAAAGAAAAGAGACCATCTTGGTGGATGGTCTCTAATAGTGTCTAAATTTGTCCGCTGTTTCCCTGACCAAATTGCTGTTGTCGATTAATGCGAATAACTTCCTTCCACGTATCGCGGAATTCTGTCACTAATCCTTCTACTTCTTCAATAACGGCTACATCATTTTGAATGTTTGCCTCGACTAAACGATGATTCATATATTCGTAAAGAGGTAGCATTTGTTTCGAAATCTCAATATCCATATTAAGCGTTGCCATTAATTCACTTATAATTGCCTGTGACTTAATAAGATTTGTATTTTTTTCTTGGATATTTTTTTCTTGAATAGCTTGTTTCGCCTTATTCAAGAATTTCAAACATCCATTATAAAGCATTAACGTCAGCTCTCCTGGAGAAGCAGTGGTGACACTATTTTGTTTGTACGCATTTTGTGCTGTTAAATTTGCTGCCAATAAAGGACAACTCCTTTGAAAGGTTACTTATTTACTAGTTTAAACCATTTTCCGAAGAAAAGCTATTTGATCAATTACGCCCAAGCGTAATTGTGTCGGGATTTTGAATTGTGATAGCACAATTCACTTCTTTTAAAAATCCTTGACATCCGCCGGGGCTTTATCTTCATTCAGCCTGTGGCTTCCACCACACTGAATGAAGATAAAAGGTCAATTCTTTTTGTCGTAATACATCCCGTCCATCACACGAACATTGGAGTAAGGGTTGAAATATTGCTGTTCACTTTTTTTCGTTTTTTGTAGGTTTGCCATGTCTTGTTTAACTGCATCCATAACAGCTGCTAATCTTTTTTTTATACCATTATCTAATTCAAGTAGTGTACGATGAATGCGGTTCTGTTCATCGAATTGAAAACCTTCTTGTCTCAAGCCTTTAATAATTGTTTCACGCTTGTCCAACATGGTATTAATTGTTTCAATATATTCGTCACGTTCTTCACCATTTGGAATGTCACCTAAATGCTTAAAGAGATTGGCAGACACCTGTAATAGTTGATCTGTTTGATACATAATACTCTCCTATCTAATAAAGAAAGCCTTAGCCTTGCATAAACATGCTTGATTGTTGATTTGCTTTATTAATAGCTTGCTCCATTGCTGTGAATTGTTTCCAGTATCGTGCTTCAATATCCTCTAGTTTTCTTTTCCAAGTGCTGATTCGACTTTCTGTATCAACCAAATTTTTTCCAATTGCATATTGAGCGTCGGTCATCGTAGAGCGGCCTGCTTTTTTTTCAATAGTAATTTCAAAAGTTTTCATCGATTCACGAAGTTTATCTAAATAACCGCGTGTATCGACTGTTTTTCCGTCTACGACATCATCTTTTTTACCTTCACTATTTTTAAAGAGTTTTTCAACTGCATCAGGGTCTTCTTCTAATACTTTTCGTAATTTTGTTTCATCAATTTCTAAAGTACCGCCATCATTATAATTTTTTGATGTTGTAATCCCAATACTAAAGAGGGAATTATATTTTGAGTCAATACCAGAATTTGATTGGTATACTAAAGAACGCATACCTGCAAGCCCTTCACGAATAAGAGTGTCACCTCTTAATAAACCACTCTTCGCTTTTTCTTCCCAAAGCTTAATCTCACTTTCTGACATCTCTTCTCTTTGTTCACTAGTCAACGGCTTATAATCACGATATTTTGTTTCTTTCGTTTGATCATTTAAATCTTTGATAAAACCGTTATAAGTAGTGACAAATTCCTTAATTTTAGCCATGATGTCATCCACATCTGTTGTGGAAGTCATAGTGACCGCTTGTGCTTGTGGAGCAGCATTTACTTTATCCTCGTCAACTACTTTACCGCCACTACCATCATCCTTTAAAATACCTGCTGCAGTTGCATCTGCTGTTGCTGCTTTTTCGGTATTAGTAGCCTCTGTTAAACGAGTTTGAGCTGCTTTTTCTTCAGCAACTGCAGTTAAATACTCGGAACGCTTAATATTTTGATCGGCTAAATCATAAAATTGACCTTTTTTTTCTGGTGATAAGCTATTCCAAATCTCTTTTTGTTTTTCTGTTAAATCTTCAACCTTTTTAGTACCTTCTTGCAACTCTTTAATTAACGCATCGCCTAACTGACTATACTTTTGTTTGAAATCGTCAGCCTGAGCTTTTTCTTGATAAGTTTTTAAAGTTGCTGAATCTGTTGCTATTAAATTAGTTAAATCATCTTTACTTAAAGATTTTAGCGCATCTTTTACTTCCTTTGTAAACTCCGGATTATCATCTATATCTTTATGAATTTTTTCAATTGAATCACTGCTGTTATATGAGAAACGTTTTAATGCATCAATGGCATTTTGATCAAAATCTTTTAATTTTACACCATATTTTTCGTATTCCGCTTGAGCTTTAAAATCTGTAAGCTGATCTTTGTTTGAAAATAGAACATCTAACACATCATTAGATAAATCCTTTAATTTCGCTTTGCTTTCATCACTTAAAGAGCTTCCATCTAGATTATCTTTAATACCTTGTGCAGATGATTGGTTTTTAATGTAATTTATTTCATCAGTTGATAAATTTCTCCACGCATTATTCCCAAGTTTGTTATACTGCACTTGTTGTGATAAAGATAAAGTATTACCAAAGGCGTTTTTATATGCAGTTTCATGGTTAGCTGTATAACTATTAACATCACTAGCACCATAAGCATTTTGTTTTGTAATAAGATTTGCTTGTTTATTTGCTAAATTGGTAGTAGCATTTTTTAATTCTTCCACAGCAGCCTTATATTTATCTGCAATCGTTTGGAGGCCATTAAATGTATCTTTTAACGTTACATTATAGCCTGAAATAGTAAACGTATTTGTTGTTCTTTCTGTAGCTATGCCATTCACAGTGAAAATAGCATTTTTTCCTTCTGTATTTTGAACTTTATTAGGATCAGCAAACCCTAACTTGTTGAAAATATCTAAACCACCTACAACTTTGATTTCATCATCACCTTTAACATCACCAGTGTTTTTGGCAGTAAAGGAGAATCGACCATTTTCAAATACAGCACTAATTCCTGCATTACTAGAATTCACTTTACTAATAAATTGATCAACTGTCATATCAGGAGTAATTTCAATCTTTGTTGCTTCACTTGCTAATTTGCCGTTGGTTTGGATGGCTTTAAACTCTATAGTTCCTGTTGATGCAAAATCGGATATTTTCGTAGTTCCTACAGCATTAACCTGGTCACCAACTTTACGAGCTGCTGTAGCTAATTGAGAAACACCCTCAATTGACAGTGTTCCCGCAGCACTTCCTGTTGCAGTTGCAGATACTAAATTAGAATTGGAACTAGCTGCAGTTTTAGAAATGAGACTTTTTAGTACTAGATTATCTGATATATAAGTATCAAATGTTTTTAGTTTTGTATTAACACCTCGGTATGCGTCACGTTGCCACTCGTACGTTTGTTTCTTTTGATATAACTTGTTTAACGGTGCTCTTTCCGCATTCATTAATTTTTTTACCAGTGAATCTATATCCATTCCTGAAGCTAAACCGCCGATTCTATTTACCATTATATTTCCTCCTAAATATTCTTATATTTTTTCGTCCACGATCATCCCTAATAACTTTTGCATCTCATAATATGCGTCTAAAAGTTTTTTGGGAGGGATCTCTTTTACGACTTCTTCTGTTTGGGTATCAACAACTTGTACAAAATATCGATCTAAACCGTCATGTAACACAAATTTAGAAGCATTATGATTGATTTGCAAAAATTCATTCACAGTGTCTATCGCATTTTGCAATTTTTCTTTAGATACCTCTTGACCCTCAGCAACTGGTATTTTTTCTCCTTGTAATTGCGTTATTAACTGAGATTTACTAGTAGTCATCGTAGTTTCTTCTAAACTAGCTTTCTGAGAAGATGTTGATGACGTTGCAGTGCCCATATCTGTAGATTGTCCTTGAGCTGCAATACGCATAATATGTAACCTCCTAAACTTTTCTTATTCTTATATTTAATATCGGAAGTTTTTAGGAATGTTTCACTTTTTCTCTAGAAGTACTTTGATTTGTATGTATGACTTCAAAAGAAAAAGCCTCTTGATCAAATAATTCTTTCTTGAACAAGAGGCCTTCAATTCTATTTAATTTTAAATTCTCTCACTGTATTATTATTTTACGACTGTAATTTTATTGCTCTTTGAATAGTTATATCTACATATTTCTCTAATTTATCAATAAATTGTACTGATACATCGTCTAATGTTTTTAAGTCTAATAATTGCGCTTCATAATGCTCTAAATCAACTAATCCATTCTCAGTTACATTAGATTTGGTCTTAAATCTAAAAATATGTTCAGTATCTGTAATAGCAACTAAGTATGGCTGATTAGGGTGTAATGTCTCCGTTATTGCTGTATCACGCCCCTTACCTCCAAAATCTTTTAATACAACACCTTCATTACTATCTAACTTAATGTCAATAAGTTTAGCAATTGTAGGGAAAATATCAAGAACGGAACATAATTCATTACTAATTTTCCCTTCAACTTTTCTACCTGCCAACATAAATGGGACCTTACGTCTTGGTTCATGTAAGAGAAAGTCGTCTTCTTTTAAATAAGTTTGTCCATGATCAGCTACTAAAGCGACAATAATATTTTCTTTGCCAAAACTTGATTCAAGATAACTATATAGTGAGGATAAATGTAAATCTACTCGCTTTAATTCTGATTCGTACTTTTTAATTTTATTTGGGTCATAAGAAGATAATACAGAAGTTGCCCCAAGATTTTTATTTTGTCTATATTTAGCTGAAACATTGACTTGACTCATTAAATCATTATTTATTTCATCTGCGACATCATGTAAATCCATTAAGCTAATCCATAAAAAATGATTATTATTTTTAAAAGTCTCTAAATGTTCTATTGCCTCTCCAACTACTTCTCCAGCTGTAAAGCCTCCTGCATAATTTTGATATAAAATTCGATCCATTCCCTCTAAATAACCGTAGGTTGGTGTAACACGCCAGTCATTATTAATTTGAGTAGTCAAATATCCATTTTCTTGAAAATTTTTAGTGAATAGATGATTATATTTGTTTAATTCGAAATGCTTTGAAGGATGGTATAGACCGTGATGTAAGGTAGTTTTTCCAGTGTACATACTGGCAACACTAGGCAATGTCCAGTCTCCAGTAGTATAACAATTGTTATTTATATAGCCATTTGAAAAAAAGTTATATGTACGAGGCATTAAATTATGTAATTTTTCTTCTATTACACTGTTAGCTAGACCATCTACAAAAAGAGTAATTACAGCTCGAGCTGGTTTTAAAGTAGGTTTCAAATTAACTGGTTTTCCAACAAAAAAGGGTTTACTCGACGTTACTTTATATTCACCTACATCAGTAAATGTAAAATAATTAAATTGGTTTGACCTTAAAACATTTCTTGGGAAACGATAATTAATTTTTGGGCCTTCCACTACTATTTCATCATATTGTTCAAATAATGCTATTGGTAGTGTTGTTGAATTATTAATATCAAAAGCAAATGCATCAGTAGCTTTTCCTTGTAACAATTCAGTTTTAAAAAAGTAACGTGATGTTTTATCAATATCCATCACATTCAATGACTTATACATTTCTGTAAAGTATTCATTGCCGGCAGAATCTTTTACAATTTTTTTCACAAGACTTTCATTAAAGCGATTTATTGGATAAGTTCTTTCGTCTTCTTCTCGAAGAATCATTTTAGTATAATCTGTAGCTGCACGGAATTGATCAGGAGTTAATGTAGAATCTTCTTTTATTTTATCTATTACTTGATTCAAATTTTGTGTCGCTATTTCACGATCATCGTCAGAATTCGCTAATTTTACACATCTTGCAAACATCCATAAGCTATCAATATGCTCTCCAACTGCACTTTTTAAAGTAGCCAAATTAAAAATGATTTCAAACGAAAAAGGAAATTCTTTTAATGCCTCGTCCTCTAATAAAGTTATTCCTAGCTGATACTCACTAAGTAAATAATAATAGTTTGCAAATAAGGAATAATACGATTCATTTCTTATACTTATTTTATCTAATTTTTCCTTAGCTTCTGGTAATAACCCTTCATTTAAGAGCAGTGTGATTTCTTTTTCAAATTTTTTTAAAGCTGTTATTCTTGCATTTTTCAAAAATATCACCCTTTTCAGTTTTTTACACTACATACTAGTTCTTTTTAAAAATTATTCTTGCTAAAAATGGATTTTCATTTTTGTAAACAGAAAACCCTCTTCCTTTAGAGAACTCTTCAATAGAAAATCCAAGTTTTATTAATTTGGTAATTAGCAAATCTGTATCTATATACCTTCTGTAATGATCATCAAAAACTTTGTCTAATTCCTCATCTTCTTTAGTTCTGAACTCCGCTACTATTTCACATGGGATTTTAATATTCTCAAGAATGCTTTCAAAAATCAAATTTTCAGTTTCTTCTGTAATTGCATGTAAGAAAAACCTAGTATAAAACAAAATTTTTTTTTCTTGAGATATTAAAATTTCGTTAATTTTGGTCATTAATTTTTCAACTTCATTAACATCACTTAAATCAACACAGGCAAAATCAATATTTTTATTGGAATTAAAATGTTTCTTCATTATATTATTATTAATTTTTATTACTTCTTCTGATCCATCGATTCCAACAACTTCAAAACCATTTTTTGCAAAATAAAATGTATCTTTTCCAGTTCCACATCCTAAATCAATTATGATTGTGTTATTAATAGTTTTTTCATTTTTTTTTAAAATAAACTCGCCGAAGGCTGAATATTCAGTTAAATCAACTCTATCCTTATAAAATTCTTCCCAGTATTGCTTATTTATGTATCCCATCTAAAATCTCCATTCTTTAATATACTCAATTTAATCTTTTAGTTTATAGAATTTGCAATTCTATATTTTATAATCCCTCAAAATTATATGAAATCAAAATTAAAAGGTTCTCCTTTTTTTATTGAACACTTTACTTTTTTGCCTAGTAGTTGTTCATAATATTTTGGTTTAAGCCCGTTTCCTGGACGGACTATTCTAATGTTCTCTTTAGTAAGTATTTCTCCTATCTCAATATCCCTAGCAGCGTATATTGAACGTCTAAATTTTAATGAAGCTTTTTCTTTTTCTGTTGGACCATAAGTAACTTTTCCCATAGCTAACCAAGCACGTTCCGTTTCTTCTACAAGCGATTTCATTTCAGCAG
Source organism: Lysinibacillus sp. GW823-FHT06C08 (assembly GCF_058795135.1). NCBI lineage: Bacteria > Bacillati > Bacillota > Bacilli > Caryophanales > Bacillaceae > Lysinibacillus > Lysinibacillus sp. GW823-FHT06C08. Next base: position 414,257 of record NZ_JBXAHN010000001.1, on the reverse strand, counting down.
GTTCCATTGAAAATGCTGCATCTACCCCACCATCAGCTCTATTTAGAGTAAAATGTTTTTCAATGACTGTCGCACCTAGTGCAACACTTGCTACAGCCACACCTATCCCGAGCGTATGGTCAGATAATCCAATTTGGACATCGTCAAATAACTGTTTCATATGAGGAATGGTTAAAATATTTGTGTTCTCAGGCGTAGCAGGATATGTACTTGTACATTTTAATAATACTAAGTCTTTACAACCAGCTTCTTTTGCTGTCCTTACTAATTCATCTAATTCCGACAATGTTGCCATACCTGTGGATACTATCATTGGCTTACCAGTTGCAGCAACTTTTTTGATAAGCTGTAAATCCGTATTTTCAAATGAAGCAATTTTATAGAGCGGAACTTCTAATTCCTCTAAAAAATCAACAGCTGTTTCATCAAATGGCGTACTAAAAGCAATCATTCCTAATTCTTTTGCCCGATCAAAAATTGGTTTATGCCACTCCCAAGGTGTGTATGCTTGCTGATACAAATTATATAGATTTTGTCCATTCCACAAACTTGTATCATCATTTATTTGGAAACCTGGATTATCTAAATTTAATGTCATTGTATCTGCTGTATATGTTTGAATTTTTAATGCATGTGCTCCTGAAGCTGCAGCAGCTTCTACTATTTTTAAAGCACGATCAAGAGATTGATTATGGTTCCCTGACATTTCTGCAATAATAAATGGTTTTGAAGATAAACCAATTTGGATATTTTCAAATAATATATTTTTCAATATCAACAATCCTCTCTTAATCTATTATTTTTCTTCCTAACATAAAAGCTTCTGCCGCTTCAACTCCAATGTTAGAACCTCTCCATCTAGATAAATGCTCTAATGCTCTTATTGATCTAGCATGTGGCCAATCGCGCATTTCATATTCATATGCCTCTAATGCTTTCAGTTTCCTATCTAAAGTCTCACTAATGTTTACATACCAATCTGGTTGAAATGAAGGTGCAGACCCGTGCGTCATCCACTCAGTACTCGAAGCAGTTTCAAAGAAAAGTAAGTCTTGTACTCTATGATTTCCTGGTATTGGCCTAACTGCTGTCAATACTGCCCGATGAATTTGTTGATGATCGACATTTACATCACCAATATGATGTGTATATATTACATCTGGTTTATATTCATTTATTATTTCCTCAACTTTCTTAACAATGTCCAACAAATCAAGCCCATCCATACGATTGTCAGGAAAATCTAATAACTGAACTTTACTTACACCTAAAATTTCATTTGCTTTAAGTGCAGCTTTATGTAATATTTCAAATTCTTCATTATGAATATCTCTATTTCTTTTTAAATCTCTACTAGTAATTCCTTCAGCCAATATTATTGAATTAACCTCGTCTCCTTGAATTACATGTCGTGCCATAGTCCCTCCACAACCTAATACCTCATCATCTGGATGCGCAGCTATTACAATAACTTTTTTCATAAATTTTCTCCTTTCTTTTTAATTCTAACATCAGCTAAAATTTCATTCCCCTTAAATGATGGTCTACTAAACTCTAACTTAAAATGATCAATTTCAATATATGCCTTCGGGTATCCTTCAGCATCTAACATTCTTATATAATCAAAAATTTTATTTAATTCTTCAATCTCCATAATATTACTGTCTTCAGGTTTCCGTCGTTTAAAAGTAGTAACTTCACCTGATTGAATAATAGGTACAGGATTATTTTTAATAATGATTTCTATCATGTCTTGTATTATATCTGCTGCACGCAAATAAATTTCTTCGGCATTACCATAAAGACTGAACGGTACTTTTAAATATATTGGTCCAGAGTCTAATTCTTCTTCACATTTTAACGCCGAAATTTTAGTACTGTATATTTCATTAGCTATCAAATTTTGTAATGGTGATCCTCCCCTTCCAAAAGGTAAATCAGTCATATGGAAAATAATACACTCATAATCTGTGTAAATCTTTTTTGGAATAATATAAGACCAATGAGGAAAAAAAATATATTTAGGCTTAATTTTTTCTAAAAATTCACAAGTTAATTGTTTTTCGTTTTCTATTTTATAAAAATTAACATCATGAATTTTATTTTTTAAATTCAACTCAATTTTTTCATAAGTTTGTTTAGAATATGCAATAACTATATTCAAATCAGAATCACTCATTTCAAATTTTTCAATAATATTTTTTTTATTACATCGCTATGTAATAACCATTTCTCTTTAGTAATACTGTATTTGTATATATCAAATTTTTCATTACCTTTAGTGAATCCACTTTCAAATCTAGCATCTAATAAAAAACCTAATTTTTCATGAAATTTCCTACTTGCAATATTATACTCAATGACTTCTGCAGTTAGTTTTTCAAAGCATTCCATTTTAAATAAATACTCTAGGGCAAGATATCCAAGAATTAATCCGTTTCCCTTTTTATTTATTGGATTTCCTATATAAAAACTCCAACTACAGGTTTTTTTATTATCAATATCGTTAAAAATTACTACACCAACAGGAATATCTTTATAATACAATACATTGGGAATACTCCTTTTAGTCTCAATAATAGTATTGTACCAGCTTAAATGTTCTTCCCATGTAATAATATCACTCTTATACATTAATCTACGTATCTCTTCTCTATTTCTCCAATCCAGTACAAGATGTAAAATTTCTGGTGTCATATCTTTTAATTTATATCCTAAAAAATTCATATAATTCACCCCTTCTGTTTAATTTTTATAAATCTTTTGAAATATCAAAAATTACGATTCATTTCATTTAGAATATTGTTATTAATAATCAATTCATATAATGACCGATAAATATTCATTGAAGAAACATTCTTTGATTCTCCAATAATTTTTATAACACCTAGTTTTTCGACATCCATCGAAACTTTTTTTTGATTTTCAGCAATAATAATGACAAGCGAGGGCAGTTTCATTAATATACGCTCCCAAGTCGTCGCTCCACCACCACCAATTGCTAAATCTGCTTGTGCCATTAATTCTGCTATATTACTCACTTGGCAATAATAATGGGTATTTTCAATTCCGTCACATAGTTGTTTGATTTTCAATTTATTTGGATTTGAATTTCCTACAACTACATCTACAACTAATTTATATTGCTCTATAATTGACTTAATTGCCAAAAGAACTTTTTCTGTCTCATTGGTTGGATCACTTCCACCGAAGAAAATAAATATACGTTCAACTTTTCCATTAAAAGGTTTGATATGCTTTTTTGCTTCTATAAATTCATCTCTTAACAAAGCATGACTTGGTCCTAGTAGCATTTTAGCGGAAGAAGGAACTAACCCTTCATACCTTGTTTCCATATCCGAATAAAAATTTTGATCCAGTAATAAATCACAATCATGTTTACGATTTGCTAAGTCATCAATAACCATTATATTCTTAACAAATGGTCGAACTAAATGTTCCCATTTAACATCAATTGAGTAATGATCAATAATCAGTTTTTTCACATTGTATTGTTTTAAAATCTCAATTGTCTCATAAGCATCTTTCTCCCAGTATTCGGTCACAAAATTCCATAATGAACCATAACAAGGAGGCAAAGTATAAACAACAAACCCTTGTTGTTCTATTAATGTTATACATTCACCCTCTGCACCTCTACAAATAAAAGCTACCTGTTGCCCATCTTTTTTTAACCTGTGCGCTAATGTTAAACAACGCATGACATGTCCAGTGCCAATTTCAACTGAGGCATCCACTCTAATAAATGTATCCATATTATCACCTATAACTTCTTTTGTTCAATATGAGCGTTAATATAAAACCAATCTGGATTAGCTTCCATTAGATTTACTGTATCATGTAGAGTAAATTGAGGATTTTTGAAAAAAAGCTTTTCAATTATATTTTTAATTAGCTGAAAATCTTCCTCTGTATCCACTGTCCATCGATATTTACTATAATCCACTTCATTTTGGACACTACCTACTTTAAAAACATCAGGATTCGTATAAAAATAAGCAGTGACATGTTCACGATCCCTTGCTAACGTAGCTTCATTGTAAGCCTTCTCTAAAGCTGCAAATGTAAATACTTCCGTATCTAAACCTCTTGGATATGTTCTTTCTACTGTATTTGATACATATTCAAAATTATTATCCATAAAATTCCATATTGTTTTATCAACCACTTGCACATCAATTATTGGACAATCAGAAGTAATTCGGACTATTACATCTGCTTTAAATGTTTTAGCTGTCTCATAATATCTAGCCAACACGTCTTCTTCTGATCCTCTAAACCACAAAATATTATTTTTTTTGCAAAACTCTACTATTAAATCATCTTTTTCATCAATGGTAGTTGCTATTACTAAATCATTTATATAATTACTTTGCTGTAAACGCTCTAGTTGATATGATAATAAAGATCTACCATTCACTTTTTTTAGGATTTTCCCAGGTAGACGAGTTGAACCCATCCTTGCTTGAATAATAGCTACGATTCTCATTTTTTCACCTTTTCTAATTCCATAATCACTGAATCGATTACATCCATTACATCCGCATTAGACATTTTAGGGAATAATGGTAAGGTAATAATTGCTTCATATAGTTCTTCTGCTTTAGGCATAGACACTTTAACATACCCTAATTCCTGATAATATGACAAAGTATGTACTGGAATATAGTGTACATTCACACCAATATTTTGAGCTAATAATGCCTCAAAAATTTCTTTTCGAGTTACACTTATATTTTCTAAATTTAATTTAATAATATAAAGATGCCAACTTGAATTACCATCTACATGCTGGATTGGTGTAAATAAACATTCATTATTCTTAAACGCTTCATTATATAATTGAGCAATTTCACAGCGACGTGCTACAAATTGATCTAGCTTCTTTAGCTGACTAATCCCAAGAGCCGCTTGAATATCTGTCATTCGATAATTGAACCCTAAAAACTGCATATCATAATACCAAGGACCATCTATTTTTGAAAGATTGCATGCATCTCTTGTTATTCCATGAGAACGAAATTGTATAAGTTTTTTATAAAGAGCTTCATTATTAGTTGTTATAACGCCACCTTCACCTGTGGTTACGTGTTTTACTGGATGAAAGCTGAACATTGTCATATCACTTAAGGCACCTATTTTTTCTCCTTTATATCTAGCTCCTAGTGCATGTGCTGCATCCTCAATGACAATTAAGTTATGTTTCTTCGCAATATCATGGATTTCTGCCAACTGCACGGGTTGACCTGTAAAATGAACAGGGATAATAGCCTTTGTATTCGGTGTAATTTTTTTTTCAATTTCCAAAGGATCAATGTTATATGTATCTTCTATAATATCCGCAAAAACAACTGTACCACCTACATAACGTACACAATTTGCACTTGCTGCAAAAGTGATTGGTGTAGTAATAACTTCATCTCCTTCTCCAATACCTGCAGCAAAGCATGCTCCGTGAAGTGCTGCCGTTCCATTTGAAAATGCTACAGCATATTTTGAACCAACATATTTTGCCACGCATTCTTCAAATTTCGAAATTGTTGGACCAGTTGTTAAGTAACTACCCTTTAATACGTTCACCACAGCTTGTATATCCTCATCATCTAACCATTGTTGTCCATACGGTAAATATGTATCTCTCATTCTTATCACTCCCCGAAAGAAAAAATGCAGTCTGAGACTACATTTCTTCTACTAAATCTTTTAATTGTTCAATAGTTAACCATTCGGTATTATTATCACTTGTGTAAGCAAATCCATCAGATAAAGCTTTCCCACCATTTAATTGTTCTTTAGCAAACCAAGCAAGTTCAGGTTGGATAACATAGTAATCATCAAACTCTAATGTATGACGAGCATCATCTTCCATAATCATTGCTTCATGTAATTTCTCACCAGGACGAATCCCGATCACTTCTATTTCACATTCAGGTCCAATCGCTTTTGCTAAATCTGTAACTTTCATACTTGGAATTTTCGGCACAAAAATTTCTCCACCATACATTCGCTCTAAATTATCTAATACAAATTGCACTCCCTGACCAAGGGTAATCCAAAAACGTGTCATACGTGCATCAGTAATAGGTAACTTACCTGTATATTTAATCTTCTTAAAGAATGGTACTACGCTACCACGACTTCCTACTACGTTGCCATAGCGTACAACAGCAAATCGTGTTTTCTTTTCTCCTACGTAAGCATTGGCTGCGACGAATAATTTATCTGATGCTAGTTTTGTCGCACCATATAAATTAACAGGGCTACATGCTTTGTCTGTAGAAAGCGCAATTACCTTCTCTACTCCACGATCAATTGCTGCTTCAATAATATTTTGAGCACCATGAATGTTCGTCTTAACCGCCTCAAATGGGTTATATTCACATGCATCGACATGTTTCATAGCTGCTGCATGGATAACAATATCCACACCATCAAATGCACGATACAAACGGTCCTTATCACGAACATCACCAATAAAGAAGCGAATGCGTTCATCTTGAAAATCTTGCTTCATTTCATATTGTTTTAGCTCATCACGACTAAAAACAATAATCTTTTTTACACCTAATGTAAGTGCTTTTCCGATAAATTTTTTACCAAAAGAGCCTGTACCCCCTGTTACTAATACCACTTTATCTTTTAAAACACTCATTGTATTTCTCCTTATCTATGTATCATATAAATATTATATCGGACAAATTTAGCGTATTTCTACATTTGAGAAATAAATATAATAATTTAATATGATGTCCATTTTTATTTATACTAATTTAATTTTTAGCCTATGTTCTTAACCATTCTTTCCATACCAAATAATTTAATTTAATAGAAAATAAGAAAAACACTTTTGAATTTTAATTGAACATTCAAAAAGTGTTTTTAATAACCTATCGCTAATTATTACTAATTTCAAGCTACTATTTTTTCAAAATATGGCAAGACTTCATATTCAAAAATATCAGCTACAAGGACAAAATCCTGTTTTTCTAAACCTTCATTGATAAGATTTAAATATTCATCCAATTGATTTCTATCTAAATTCGTATTGACCCCTTGGTCAGTTAAAATTTCTTCCATTTGTTTAATCCAAGTAATACCTTCTGAAAAATTCAGGATTTCATTTAATGCCATGGGAATTTTATCAGTTCTTAAATTATCTGCAATATATTGTATTCCTGCTGGTAGTTTTGCTACATATTTAAAATATTCATCTACAATCTCTGTTTTATTCATGTTAACACCCTCCGAATTCATCTAATGCAACTCTAGTAAATTTTAAAGATTTTTCAGTTGCCTCTAACAGATTTTCATAAAGATACATATTTTGTTTATGTATTTGTTTGAAATTATCAATTCTCTCACTTTGTTTTTTATCCGTAGTCATTCGCATTACATCCATAGTAATTGGATCAACAATTCTTTCCATTATAACTTGTGGATAATACTCCTTCAATTTTGAATCTATTTTATCTAATTTTTTTAAAGTACTAGTTGTAAAGATAGTATTATTTCTCTCTTCTTTTAAAAGATGAATTGCATCCACTAGTAATTTTTTTATTTTTAAATAGACTTGTATTTCTTGATTCATAAATTCTTTATAATTTGCTTCGTTATCATTTATATAATTCTGAAATTCCAACTTAGTAAGTTTATTTGTTATATTAATATAACTTTCACAAAATGCTACGAAATCTATTTGTGGCATACCATTAATCTTTACACCACCTTCAGTACAATTATAGATTTTATGATGATGCTGTAAGTTTTGATATAATTTTTCTAAACTTTTTCTCATACTATTAAACTGGTGATTCGTCTTTACAGTTTCACCATAGTAACCTTCTACTTCAAATGTCAGATCTTTCTTAAAAAAATCATCTGTTAACTCACTGTAATGGTTATTATTTTCTGCATGGGATTTATTATTAGTAAATGCAAGATCTTGTCCAATGATTGCTATAGGTCCCGAACTAATTTTACTTGCAATTTCTAATGCAGTAATAGCAACTGTACCACCAGTTGATAGCATTGGTAAATCTTTACCTAGACCTTCTTTAATACGTTTATGAATACTATCTTCTCCATAAAAACAAAAGCTATAGCGGTTTCCTTGAAAATCTCTTTCTATTTTCCATGCATTCCCTAATCCATAAATTAAATCAAAATCATAACATTTAATGTTTTTAAAGTGTAAATAGTTACTTTCTCCACCATCCATTGTTACTACATAGTCAGGAATAATGTCTGCGGCCAATAAAGAATTAATTGTAGAACCAGCACTTATTATCAAACATTTATCTTTAATCTTTTTTAACAATGATAATTGTTTCGTTAAGGAAGGTCCTCCCGAAGCTAGAATTACAGGGCAATCATACTTATTATAGAGTGCTTTTAAACTATTATCTTTATTAACGTAGTATAAATTCATAATGTAATTTTCTTGCCATAAATCGCCAAAAAATCTTATGGTATTTTCATTTACTATATCTTCAATTTGAACATGACGAATAAAATCTAGAAATTCTTTATATTCTCTGTCAAAAATTTTATCATAATTAGGTGAGAGTAGAATATTGACCTTACGATCAAATTCAGCAATATAATCTTCTGAACGCTTACAAAAGTCTTGTAAATCAGTAAAAATTCCTTCAATATTATCCTTATTTTTAATATTTAAACTACTAAATAAAGGATCGTAAACCAAAATACCTGTATTCCCATACTTGTTTACAATAGTATTAGCTATGTACCCTAGGCCATAGCCAAATAATATATTTAAATATCCTTCTTTATAGTTATTATTTATGTATTTTTCAGCCTCTGCTTCTGGATTGTAATTACTATGTAAAAAATATCCATTCACTTTTGCATTAGGCTTATTATTTCTTGTTTGTAAATAAATTATATCTAAATCTTCCATAAAGTCGTCTCCTTGCTTTACTTAGTAAGACTATCCTGATAAAAGCACTTTTAGTAGTATTCTTTAGAAAAATAATATACTACCTCTTTGTTTATATCGGTATAAAAAAGGATTTTTAAATTTTTTATTAAAAAAAGCTTGAACGAGGACTCGTTCAAGCTTTTAATATTATTCTAAATGTTAGTCAATTATTGTAATAATTGAAGTACACCTTGTGGTTGTTGATTAGCTTGAGCTAACATAGACTGAGCAGCTTGCATTAAGATATTGTTCTTAGTGAAGCCCATCATTTCTTTCGCCATGTCAGTGTCACGGATACGTGATTCAGCAGCTGTTAAGTTTTCAGAAGTTGCACCTAAGTTATTGATAGTGTGCTCTAAACGGTTTTGAACAGCACCTAAATCAGAACGTTGTGAAGAAACTGATTCTAAAGCGTCGTTGAAGTTTTTGATAGCTTTGTCAGCTTTTGTTTGAGTATCAATTGAACCCGTAATTTTCAGACCTTTTGTATCCATTGTACTAATTTGTAATGTAATCGCTTGTCCATCATTAGCACCGATATGGAATTTTTTACCTGAAAAAGTACCATCTAATAAGTTTTGAGTATTGAACTCAGTGTTTTTAGCGATACGGTCGATTTCTGATTTTAATGCTGTTACTTCTTTGTTAAGTGCTGTACGGTCTGCAGTTACGTTTGTATCGTTTGCAGATTGTACTGCTAATTCACGCATACGTTGTAGGATTGCGTGAGTTTCGTTAAGAGCACCCTCAGCAGTTTGGATTAAAGAGATAGAGTCTTGAGCGTTTTTAGTAGCCATATCAAGACCACGGATTTGTCCGCGCATTTTTTCAGAGATTGCTAAACCAGCAGCGTCATCGCCCGCACGGTTTACTTTGTAACCAGAAGATAATTTCTCAAGGTTTTTAGAAGCTTGAGTGTTGTTGAAAGTAAGGTTACGGTGTGTGTTTAAAGCTGAAATGTTGTGTTGAATTCTCATTTGGAATTCCTCCTTGAATGTTTGTTTTGTTATTCCACATCCGTGTGGAATTTAGGAATAGGTAGTATGTTTGTACTTCCTGCCCCTTACAAACTATATATCGTAATTAGTTGGAAATGTTTAATAGTTTTTTAGAAATTTTTTTATTTTTTTATGTAATAGTTTTAAACAACTTATATCTCTTATTTTTTCTTCAATTGCTCTAAAAAGTTTGTTGTTGAAGAAAGAGCTTCTTTATTTTGAGCTTGTATTGCTTGAAAAACTTCCGAACGATGTACTTTTACCGTTTTTGGGGCAACAATACCTAGCTTAATTTGCTCTCCTTCTACGGCTAAAATCTTTATTTCAATTTGATCACCAATCATGATTGACTCATCTTTTTTTCGCGAAAGGACTAGCATTATTTTGCACTTCCTTCCAATGACTGCATTGGGTAACGTAATGGATAGAATTTACTATCCTGAAGGACAATTTGTTTACCGCATTTTTTTTTCATATTAATGATTAAAGGTGCAAGTAAATTAATAGTTGAATCTTGGAGTGTATCCTTCATTGTTACTATAGAGTATGTTAACACATCCTCTTCCTTCTCTAAGTGTAGCTGCCCAAGATCCTCTTCACTTATATCAAAGCTATAATCTTTTTTGAAAGCGAAAGGGTATGCAACGACAAAACCAATTTCAGGCCGCTCAACTGATTGTAATATTGCTAACGGAAGGTCTGCATCAATTGGTAGCAATATAAATTTCCGCTCCTCCTCTAATCCTAGTAAGCCATGTTCAAATGTTAGGATATCCTGTTCAATAATTTCAACTTCTCCTAAAAATTTAGTAGCAATTTTCATTTTAAAACTCTCCTTTAAATGATGACATCGATGTCAACATCTGGTCTTTGTATCATTGTACCAGTTACTTTTCCTGGTGTGTATTCATGTATAGGTTTGTTCACTTTGGCGTCAATTACTGGTTCTCTTCGTTGAATATTGATATCCGTTGTACCTGGAGTGAAATTAATTTTGACGGATCCTACGGATGGTACAAATTTGACATTAAATTGTACACGATGTGGACCGTGGTTTTGCTGAGCGATATTTTGAATTACTGCACGCCCTTGATCTTTCCCTGAATTCTCCATAATTTGTCGTCCTTCTCTTGCTCTTCGTGCCATTCCTTTTAGCGCCTCTTGTTTCCCTTTTTCAGCGTAATTTGCACTTGATTCTAAGGGACCGATCATTCCTATGTCTCTTCTTGCCTGTGAGGAGTCAATCTTCAAAACACTTCTCGTTGTATTTATATCTAAAATAGCGGCTGGCTGTTCAATATGCTGTGTCGCTTTTGGTTGTTCAATATGCTGCTGAGGTTTACCAATATGAAGATCAATTTTGGCATCGATTGTACGAATTTGTATTTGTGGTAGCCTCACAATACTAGCTCTCCTTTCAAGAAAAGCGTTTGAACAAGGTGTCCAAACGCCTAAATGATATTAACGGATAAAATCCACTAGTGTTTGTTGAATAATTTTAGAACCTACTGAAAGTGCAGCCTGATGAATAGATTCATGTGTCACCATTTCAGTAATGGCCTTTGCATAGTCAACAGACTCATTATCTCTCAATTGTTTTGTTACGTTAACCTCACGTACACCCAAACGATTTTCCATCATTTCTACACGATTTTGCCGTGCCCCGATGTCTGCCTGTGCTTCTAAAACTTTATTATGCATGGCTGTAATATCATCATTTGTAGTAGATGAGGATACTCCACCTAGCATGCTAGCAATTTCTTCACCTGTTTTTGTTGGATCGCCTAATAAATCCGAAATTTTCCCCATCATATCATCTATATTATTAAATAGATCTTTCCCTGGTGTATTCACAGAAAGCTGGATACCATCATATATTTCTACTTTTACACTCTCTTGATTAGTATTTGGGTTTATGGCACCTCCTATAAACAAAGGCTCGTTTGTTCTAGTTCCACTAAATATGTAACTACCACCTATATTCGTATTCCCTACATCCTGTAATTGTTGGCGAATTTGGTCAATTTCTTTTTTTATTTTGTCTCTATCCTCAGATGTATTTGAATCAGTGGCCGCTTGAATAACCAGTTCACGAACTCGCTTCATCTGCTCACCAACCTGATTTAAAGATTCATCCGTCGAATCCAACCAGCTTCCTGCCGTAATCATATTGCGAGTATATTGTTCTACTTTAGCTAAATCTCGACGATAGCCCATACCCTTTACTGCAATAACTGGATCATCAGATGGACGAGTGATTTTTGAACCCGAATTGATTTGATCTTGAAGCTTTGACATTTTACCATAGCTGATATTTAAATTGCGTAGCATGTTACTTGATAGCATAGATTGTGTTACACGCATTTTGTAAAAAACCTCCTTCTTGTCAGTTGGAGAAAGCTGTCTCCATTAATTACTAATTACTCTTTTCTATCGTTATAAACCTACTCGGCCCATACCGTTAATAATTTTATCCAATGTTTCATCGACAACTGTAATCATACGTGCATTTGCATTATATGCTTGTTGAAAAGTAATCATATTTGTCATTTCTTCATCTAACGAAACAGCACTTACAGAATCGCGGCTTTTGAACACCATTTGAAGTTGGGATTCAGACGAGGCCGCTAAACGTAATGCTTCTTCACCATCTACACCAACTTTTCCGACAATCGCTTGATAGAATGATTGTAAGCTTGCATTATCTATATCTGCATATAATTTATGCTGCATATTGGCAAGCTCGTAAGCATTTTTACCATTTCCTTCTTCTGTCGGATTAGTCGATGCTGCTAAAAGATTAGGATTTTTTTTGATATCCTCATTAACCTTAATTCCACCAGCACCAGCTCCTTCAAAGAAAACGCCACCTGGTTTAGAAGCATTGATGATGTTTCCATTCGCATCTTTTTCTTCAAGGGTATAACCCTTTGCATGCTGCGCATTGAATTCTTTAATAAATGCATTAGCCAGCTGATCTAATTTTTGTAAAGTTTCCGAGTAGTATCCTTTAATATCGCCGCCTGCACTTTGATACCCAAACGAATTGATGAGTGAAAGTAATTTCCCTTTTGATGCTTCAAAGTCTTGCTGTTTAATGGCTGTTTGTGTACTAGTGACAGCACCTGCTTCGTGTGCATCTAAAGATTCCAATCCTGTTAATTGTAATTCAGAGAAAGAATTTGTAATATCGTCGCCTGTCACCTTCGTGCCATTAGTACCCATTGCTGTGAACTGAGCGAAATCTTTACCGTTTACTAAATCTCTGACAACACCATCTGCGCCTTTAAATGTAATTTTTAAGCTGCCCTCTGCAACCTCTGATGCTAAACCACCAGAAGGAATACGTTCAATTGATACCGGGATATATTCATTTAATTTATCGACTAACGTATCACGAACATCATATAAATCATTTGGTACATGTCCACTAGGTTCAACCTCTTGAATCTGTTTATTAACAGCAGCGATCTGTTTAAGGATGGTATTAATTTGAGTTGTCGAAACATTAAGCTCATTTCCAAGATTACCTTGAATCATTTTTAATTGCTTATCAAGGTAATTAAAGGATTCAGCTAAGTGCTCCGCACGACTAATGGCTACTTGACGTGAAGCACCATCTGCAGGCTTTGTCGCAATATCTTGAAGACCCTTCCAGAACTGTTCGAAAGCTTTATCTAAACCAAATTCTGAAGGTTCATTCATAACATCCTCCATTTGGGCAATAGCATTTGTTCTAGATTCCCAATAACCTAACTTATTCGTCTCTTGACGATATTGGCGGTCAATAAATTCACTGCGAATACGTTGAATTGAACTTGCTTCTACCCCAGTACCAAGATGTCCCGGGTAAGTTGGTTGGTTTAATCCAGCAGTTGGAAAACCAGGTGTTGCCTGCATGTTTACTCGTTGGCGTGAATAACCTAATGTGTTGGCGTTGGAAATATTATGTCCTGTTGTGTATAAAGCTGTTTGTTGTACGAAGAGGCCACGTTTACTTGCTTCTAGCCCCATAAATGTTGAGCGCATGTTTCTTCCTCCCTTGTTAGGCTTGTGAATCGAAATATGATTTTTTTGCTATGTTATTTGTGCCGAGAACCTCGTTGCTAGAGTAGTTCATTTGCTCTGTTCGAGGTCTTACAGCATCTAATGTTAGGTTGACGATTTGTAGTGACTGGAACACGAGTTTTTGATTTAGGTCATTTTGTGTGCGTAGATCATTGATAATTTGTAATAAGCGATCGCGAACTACTGATAATGTTGCTTTGTCCGTTTGTTGTTCAGCAGCCTCGATGACGTCCGCAACAGTTGTTTTGTCAGATGAAGCAAGTCCCTTTGCTTCAAGGTAGTCCGTTACCTGTTTCTGACGCTGTTGTTCGAGCTTATCGATGGCCGCTACGTGTGCCTGCTCATCCTTGAGCAATTGGTCTAGCGCTTCGATATCGCCAGCTTTAATGATCTCTGTTTTTTTGAAGGCTAGTTCAAGTAAGCTTTTATGCATTCTCTCTAGCATCATTAATGTAGAATTAATCGCTTCTACAGACATTTCGCTATACACCCTTTCTGCTATACCCTAGAAACGATAATATTTCAGCATATCCTCAGCTACTTTACGAGCATCTACTTTGTATTCTCCAGAATCAATGTCTTTTTTCAGCTGTTGAACACGGTCAGCTCGCTCCGTATTGTAAGTTGAAACGCTTTTCATGTCTTGAGCAGCTTTTGAAATTTCGATTTTATCTGCAAAAGATGTTTTGTTTGTATCGGATTTAACATTGCGAACCTGGTTTTTATAGGCGTTCACTGCATTAATTCCATAAGATGTAATTTTCATCTTGAAACCCCCCGTCTAAAAATCTTATCTTACTATTATTTCGGATTGTCTCACATAATGTTAAGTTTTCACATATAAAAAAGTGTGCTAATTTTGTTTAAAATTAACACACCTTCAATTATTAACGTTTTCGGTCTGCGTGATATGTGACACGATCGCGTTGCTCTACACTATCACGGAATTCCTTAGCCGCTTCAAAAGTACGTAAATCAGCTTTTAATTCATCCTGACATTTTGTGCAAAGCTTGCCTGTCGTCGTCAGATGACCACAGTTATCACATGGGTAGCCTAAGTTAGGAAACATTGCTGGTTGCAAGCGACCTTTACGCACCCATTTATATAATAGCTCTTCCTCTGCTCCCGTCGCTTCTACAATACGCTCCACTGTTGCAGCACGGTTCTCACGTTTACGTAGGAAGCGATATACGATTTGATACAGTTCTTCTTCTGATTGTGCACATTTATGACAAACTTCCCGTACCCCTGTATAATTAAAAAACTCATTACATTTTGGACAATTTCGAACCTCTGCCATCTAGTTTTCCTCCTCTAACAAAATATCTTATCTACACATACTAAACTCATCATCTATTATACATAATACACTGGAAAATTCATCCTTCAATTAATGTGAAGTATTGGACATTTTTTGCACCTGCTTGCATTAAAACATCTGCAGCATGCTGTAATGTGGTTCCTGTAGTTTTTATATCGTCAAATAGAAGGTAATCTTTATGCTCTACATTTGCGCCCTCCTTTAAACGAAATAGCGGAGCTGCACGTAAGCGCTGTTCTCTATTTTTGGAGCCTTGTGTTTCTGTTGTGGTCTTTTCGAGCAGCTGAATATAGGGTATATTTGCTGCCTTTAATAATTCATTAGTATGAGAGAAAGTACGCTCCTGTTGTTTGAGGGGATGCATAGGAATTGGTAGAATCATGGCTTTTTCTTTATAGAAACGGGCATACAGCTCCTGCCGAAATACTTTTGCCAGAGCTACATCTTGTAGGAATTTAAATTGGTGTAAATAGTCTTTCATAGCCTCATTATATTGATAGAGTGCTGTAATGGACTGTGAATGCTCAAAGCGAGCAGTGCATCTTGTACATATAGTTGGAGTAAATCGCTTTATTAATAGCGTTTTCCAAGTAACTGAGGTTTTTAATAGCTGTGAGCATAATAAGCAATGCGATTCTGTTTTATTCATACCGGAAATCCTTTCTTATTATAAAAGAGGATTTTCGCACATGCCTCATCCATCTCTGTCGTAATGCCATGGTGAAAGAATACGATGTCCCCATTTGGATATGGATTATTTCGTCCAACTCGTCCAGCAATTTGAATGAGTGCACTTGCGGTAAATAAGGAGGATTCTGCCCCAATAACCGCCACCTGCACATTACTAATGGTGATACCTCTTTCTAATATGGTGGTTGTTAAAAGTCCGGGTACTTCATTATTTCGGAGCATCTCTACTTTCTCTTTCCGATCTGGATCTTCTGCATGCACAGCAAGGATATTTTCATTTACTAGCTGAAATAGAGGCGCTGCTTTATGCATGAGGGCGATAGTAGGGAAAAATAGTAAGAATGGTTCCTTTCCTTCAAGGCGTTCTTCCGTCCATTTTTTTAACTTTTTAGGGATTTTTCCATGTTTGAAGCTTTTATTGTACCCCCATAAAGCACGAAACTGAGGAACTGGTAATGGATGATTGTGAAAGCGTTTAGGGATGAAGGAATAGCTTTCATGTTGGAAGGCATTGAGTAATTTCTGTGATGGCGTTGCTGTAACAAATACGATAGGTGCCTCTTCCTTTTTGGCCTTTGTCACTGCTCTTTGTAGAGTTTCATCTATAGTATAAGGAAAAGCATCTGCCTCATCTACGATCATGACATCAAATGTGCTTTCAAATCGGTAGAGCTGATGAGTTGTGGCAATAATAAGCTGGCCATAAGCATTTTGCTTCGTTACCCCACCATATAATGCATGAATAACTGTCTTAGGGAATGCTTGTTGAAAGCGTGGATATAGCTCTAATACTACATCCGTGCGCGGTGTAGCAATACAAACACGCAAACCCCGTTTTAATGCATCATGGACAGTTGGAAAAAGCAACTCCGTTTTTCCTGCCCCACATACAGCATGAATAAGATGGGAGCGTTTTGCTTGTACACTTGCTAGCATTTCACTTGCAGCCTGCTGTTGGAGTTTTGTCAACTGCCCTGCCCACTTTAATGTATGCTTTCTCATTTTGATTACTTGAGGGCCTGTCCACATCATCAATTGCGTACAGCTACTCACCCTGCCCATTCGAATACAATGTCGACAATATAAACATTGCTGCTGACATTTTGAACAATCGAATATCGTGAATAAATGTAGGTCTATATTGTGGCAACGATTGCATTTGGTGACGGGCGTCAATTCAATTCCTTCTATTATACGGAAGTAATTTTGCTTAATTGCTCGATCAGTATCTATAGTTGAAAATGGAGAATGATGCTTTAACCAAATACGTCCTTCATGGAAATCCCGTAAAGCTGGTGGTAATAGCCAACCTTTGTATCTCAAAATGCTCTCTCCTTTCATAGAAAAAAGCCTCTACAATTTCGTAGAGACCTTCATCGATTACGTTTATTTTTTGGTCCAACCTAAGCCCATTGATCCTTCTCCTAAATGAGTACCAATAACAGGACCAAAATAGCTTAATTTAAAATTGACGTTCGGGTACGTTGCGGCTAATTGTTCTAGCCATTCTTGCGCTTCTGCTGGGCAATTGCCGTGAATGACCACAGCATCCATGGCATCATATTTTTTAGCATCCTCTGCTAGCAGTTCCTCCGCACGCTTTAAAGCTTTTTTACGTGTTCGGATTTTTTCGAAAGGAACAATTACCTTGTCCACAAAATGAAGGACAGGCTTCACTTGTAAAAGGCCACCGATTAAGGCTGCCGCAGAAGACAAACGCCCACCACGTTGTAAATGTGCTAAGTCGTCTACAATGAAGTAAGCACGAATATACTGCTGCATGTCCGCCAATGCTGCAAGTATTTCTTTGGCTGAATAGCCCTCTTTCGCCATTTCAGCTGCTCTTAAAACGTAAAAGCCTTGAACAGCACAGGATATTTCACTGTCAAAGGTATACACATCAATACCTTCCACCATTTCACCTGCCTGCACTGCACCTTGGTATGTTCCACTAATTCCACTCGATAGATGGATAGAAATAACCTCATCGTAATCCTTTGCTAGCTCATCGAAAAGAGCGACAAATTCTCCGATTGGAGGCTGTGTTGTTTTGGGGAATTCTTTGGCACCACGCACCTTATCATAAAATTCAGATGCTGTGATATCTACTTCTTCTGCAAATAATTGGCCTGAAATATTAACACTTAAAGGTATCATATGGATATTTAAGCGTGCACGTTCCTCAGCTGTATTATATGCAGTACTATCTGTTACGATTGCCGTCCTCATCTATGTCCACTCTCCTATGATTCATAGTTTACAATCTATTTCATCTTGGTGCAATTGTTGTTGGGTTTCTCACAGATTTTGAATGAAAACAAAAAAGAAATGAATGTGATGAAGGACGAACGTATATTTTACGTTTGGTCATTCGACAATGAGCTAGTAGCTAACTAGCCTCCATTTCACATTCATTTCCTATGTATAGTAGGCGTATCTTCACTCAATTCTATGTTGAATGAAGATCGCTCCTCTTAATTGCCTGTACTTGACTGTGAGTCATCGCCAATATAAAAGACGCTTGTTACTTTCCAATCATCATCTTCTTTGACAAAGACCGTTACCTGTCGTCCTGCGCTTTCATGCTCAACATTTGTTTCGAGTTGAAGAGAATGCATTTTCATATTGGCAAATACTTGAGCTTCTTCTGACCCGTATTTGGCAATCGTTACATTTTCGACGTCACGCTTTATATCAAATTGATCGAACACTTCCGTTGCATATGTTTTTTCTTCATCATATTTAAAACCCTTTGGATTTTTCGAAATCGTTTTCATATAGCGGTCGATTTCCTCCGCATTTAGGGCTGCAATATATTCATCGAAAGAAGCTAAAATAGCTTTTTCATCTGCTGCTGGTACGTTTTCTGCTTTTTCTACATTACCGCCCATCATCTCAAAGCCAACGGTACCATCCTCTATTACCTTTTCTCGATCGTCATCACTAATCTTTTCTTCTTTATTACCACATGCAGTTAAAGTGAATACAAATAAAATTAAAACTGCTAGAAAACTTTTCTTTAACATCACAAAACCTCCCGCGCATATTGTAGCATATAAATGCTGTCGTAGGAATTTTGTTGTGCTTTTTCAACATTTAGGTGCTACATCTTCCTTATGACGCATTCGGTAGTAAAATGTTGCATGATCTGACAGTTTCCATATTTAATACCTACTAACAGGACGAAAGAGCAATGTTACAAATTTGTGAAAGGCGATCCAATATCTTTAACAGGCCATTCAAATAGTTACTAAAAAACAATAAAAAACTGTTTTAAAAACTACTTCTATACAAAGTAGCTTTTAAAAACAGTTTTAATCATTATCGTACTTCAACCCAACCATTTTTAATGGCTGTTACAACGGCTTGTGTACGGTCATTCACATTCATTTTTTGTAAGATGCTTGATACATGGTTTTTAACTGTTTTTTCAGAGATAAACAGTGTCTCACCAATTGTACGGTTTGATTGACCATCTGTTAATAGCTGTAATACTTCACATTCACGTTTTGTTAGTAAATGGAATGGACGGCGAATTTCCGTTTGATGAAAGTTACCTTTATTTTCGTGTTCTGAAAGTCTCTTGAACTCTGCCACTAAATTTTTTGTTACTTTTGGATGTAAGTAAGATCCACCATTTGCAACAACTTTAATAGCCTCCACGATTTCATCTGCATCCATTTCTTTTAGCATATAGCCAAGAGCGCCTGATTTTAATGCATGTGTCACATATGTTTCATCATCATGGATGGACAGCATAATGACCTTCGCATCAGGAAATTCATTAATTAACTCCGATGTTGCTTCTACGCCATTTTTGCCTGGCATGTTAATATCCATCAGTACTACATCTGGTTCGTTTTCAGCGTATAACGTCACCACATCAGTACCATCATCACCTTCTGCTACTACGTCAAACGTATCTTCAAAATCTAAAATACGTTTTACTCCTTCACGGAATAGCTGGTGATCGTCTACAATAATAATCTTTGTCATTTGTCTTTACCCCCTAAATTTCTGCAACAGTTACTTTACTTCTAACGGAATTTTAAATAACACCGTTGTACCTCGGTTGATTTCACTAGTAATAGTAATTGTACCATTTAAAATTTCAATTCGTTCTTTCATTCCTAAAATCCCAAAGGAATGATCTTTCACTACTTGTTGGTCAAAGCCTATACCATCATCTTTCACAACGATATTAACAGCATTTTTTAACCACTCAAGCTTTACCCAAATGTCTTTACATTTTCCATGCTTCATGGCATTTGTTACGCACTCTTGCACTAGTCGGAAAATGGATACTTCGTAATTGGAAGGTATACGTTTTTCTGTACTTCTCGATTGGAAATGAATGTCGACACCTGGATTATATTCAGTGACTGTTGATAAATACTTCTTTAATGTCGGAATAATTCCCAAATCATCAAGTGCCATTGGTCGTAGATCATAAATAATACGTCGCACCTCAGATAATGCGTTTCGCACCGTTTTCTTTAAATCAGCAATTTCTGCTAATGCATTTTCTATGCCTTTTTCACGATACGTTCTATCTATTAAATCAGTGCGCATTAGTACATTTGCAAGCATTTGAGCAGGTCCATCATGAATCTCTCTGGACAAACGCTTACGCTCCTCTTCTTGAGCTGCAATAATACGTATCCCAAAATCTTGCTTCATTTTTGCTTGTTCAAGCGCTAAACCAACATTTTTTAAATCTGAAGTTAAGTAATTCAAAACGACATTTACCTGATTGACAATATGATCAGCACGTTCAATCGTATCGAGTAATCCTCTTAATCTTCTCTCTAGATCATCTCT
The DNA here is from genome assembly GCF_058795135.1 of Lysinibacillus sp. GW823-FHT06C08. Classification (NCBI taxonomy): domain Bacteria; kingdom Bacillati; phylum Bacillota; class Bacilli; order Caryophanales; family Bacillaceae; genus Lysinibacillus; species Lysinibacillus sp. GW823-FHT06C08. The sequence goes on along the minus strand of NZ_JBXAHN010000001.1, from coordinate 393,396 downwards.
TTTATCGCGTAGCTGTTTTTCTTGCGTTCTAATAACGGAGAGCTTTACTTGAAAATCATGTGCAGTTTCATATGCTTCTCTAACTTGTTCTTCGGTATAATTATCAAAAGCTTTACTTACTAAGACAAGTCTTTGTTTAGCAAGCTGCGTACTTTTTTCCAATGCATCGCCTTCATCAATTACAATTGATATTTGTTTTCGAACAATTTCTAGCTCTTTTTGCATATCTTCAAAGCTTCTACGGCTTTGTTCGCTTATAATAAAGATATCATCCTTCGAGCTCATGATTGTATCTAACATTCGATTAAAAATGTCATCAAGCGACTTTAAATCGAAGGTATCATTTGAAAACATACTATACTCCCCAGTCTAATGTCTTATGATTACTTACTATTTTAATAGACCAAATTCTTATATTCCATAGTCTACACCTATTATAGCATTACCATGCTAAAATTTAATGCTTTTTCTTTACGAAAATTATAGAATAGAACTCTAGTTAAAAGGAGATTGATACGGATGAGAGAAAACTATTTAACAGTAAAAGGATATGGCGAAAGCGAAATTGTTATTTCTAAATCCCGCTTTCTCACTTATATAGAACGTGCAGAAACGGAAGAGGATGCAATTTCTTTTATAGATCGTATAAAAAAAATGCATCACAACGCAACACATAATTGCTCAGCCTATATAATCGGCGAACATGATAACATTCAAAAAGCGAATGATGACGGGGAACCTAGCGGTACGGCTGGCGTCCCTATGTTAGAGGTCTTAAAAAAGCAAGGCCTAAAAGATACGGTCGTCGTTGTGACTCGGTATTTTGGAGGCATTAAACTCGGCGGTGGCGGTCTTATACGTGCATACGGAAAAGCAACAACAGAAGGTCTTATTGCCGCGCAAGTAGTTGAGCGCAAGCTCCATCATTTCATGAAGGTTGCCATTGATTACACATGGCTTGGAAAAGTCGAAAACGAAGTAAGAGGTTCGTCCTATTCGTTAGAGGACATCCGTTATTTAGAGGGTGTCGAAATCATCGTCTCTGTGCTAAAAGAAGAAGAGGAACAGTTCCGAAGCTGGATGACAGAAATCACGAATGGACAAGCATCCATCACATTCGAAGATGCTCAATTTATAGAATTTATTGTCAAATAAATAGTTTTAATTGTCGAAACTAAATATGCATAGTATAATTTTTTTGTTAGGCTATTTTTATGGACCACACGTTTACTTCTTTAGTAATTGAATAAAATTTAGCTTTATCGCATTATTATTCCCAATAATAAGAGGAGAATATATCCATTATGAAAAAAAGATCTGTTAATAAGTTCAAAAAGAGATCTTCTAAAGCTTCCTTAATTATAAAAGTTACACTACTCCTAGTTGCTAGCTTAGTGATTTGTGTTACTGCTTATGGTGTTTACCTTACAAAACAGGTAGAGCATGCGGCAAACTCAGCCCATGAAGTATTAGAAGGTCGGGAAGTTTCTAAGCTCCGTGAGGAAAAAGTAGAACCGGTACATGATAATGTTTCTATTTTATTTGTCGGAGTTGATGATAGTGATAATCGTGGACAAGGTTCTGATCATTCACGTTCTGATGCCCTTATTTTAGCAACGTTAAATAATAAAACACATACCATTAAAATGTTAAGTATCCCTCGTGATTCTTACGTTTATATTCCTAAGGTCGGTTATAAAGATAAAATCACTCATGCTCACGCGATGGGTGGAACCCTTACTACGATTGAAACAGTAGAACAATTATTCGATATCCCAATCGACTACTATGTACGTATGAACTTCAATGCCTTCATTGATGTTGTCGATGCTTTAGGCGGTGTTGAAGCAGAAGTACCGTATGCCCTACACGAATTAGACGAATTTGATAAGTTTACAATCAATTTACAGCCAGGACTACAGCATTTAAATGGTAGTGAGGCACTGGCTCTTGCAAGAACACGTAAACAAGATAGCGATATCGAACGTGGTAAACGTCAACAGGAAATTCTTTCAGCTATAATTAAAAAAGTAGCATCTGTTGGTTCCATTACAAAGTATGATGATGTGATTAAAGCACTTGGTGATAATATGAAAACAGATATGACATTTACTGAAATGAAGTCCTTCTTGTCATACTTATCAAAAGGCGCTCCACGTATCGATGCTTTAACTTTGGAAGGTACAGATGATATGTCTACTGGTATTTATTATTACCAGCTAAATCAGGATTCTGTGGAAGAAACAAAGGAAATATTTAAAAACCATCTTGGCCGAAATGAAGAATCATCAAGCCTAACATCAAGTGGTAGCAGCAATACAGGAACTGATAGTGCTGCTAGCGATGAAAATTCAGTTGTCGAATAATCAGTTCGTATAACAATAAGACCCTTCAGACCATAGACAAAATTTTGTCTATGGTCTTTTTTTCTTCCAATCAAGGTCATTTTTAGTTTATCTCTCCTTCACTTTTCCATACGCCATAATGACCATACGAGCAGATTTATAGATGTTGCTTCTTTTCCCTTTAATGCGCTACTTTAAACAGCTCTCATCTCAGTTAGTGATAACAACCAACTCACCCCCATAATAAGCATATGCATTGCAAATCAACGATTTAGTTCTCTCGTCTCATTTATATGACTCCCTTATCAACTATCAACTTCAACCATTGTCCTCATAGCTTCCTGCCATGCTCAAAGTCGAAATTCTAGGCTGAACGAAAAGAGTGAAGCAGTTCGACCTAAATCCGCCGTAGTGAAAATCAAAAAAAGACTAAAGACAAACTCAACTTTTTTGAGTGTGTCTTTAGTCTTTAGTATTTAACAAAGCTCTATTTACTAAAGCTTCGTACAAAATTCAACAATGGTTTGTAGTTTTTACCAGCAAGCCCGATAATTTCTACAAATATTTCAATGGCTGTTAGGATGACAGCGACAAGTAAAATGGCTCCCCATACTTTTGCCATTGAGAAAATAATAGCTGCTAGCCCAAACATCACGGCAATTCCGTAAATAAGAAGTACCGTTTGACGATGTGTGAAGCCCATATCCAGTAAACGATGGTGTAAGTGGGATTTATCTGGATCAGACCATTTCTTCTTCATACGAACACGACGAACAATCGCAAAGAACGTATCAGAAATCGGTACACCAAGAATAATAATTGGGATGATTAAAGAAACGAACGTAACATTTTTAAAACCAAGTAGCGCTAGTACAGAAATCATAAATCCAAGGAATAGTGCTCCTGTATCACCCATAAAGATTTTAGCTGGGTGGAAGTTATAAAATAAAAAGCCAAGTGAAGCTACAGCTAAAATGGCTGCTATCGCTAAAACAAACATATTACTCATAATAAATGCCATGACTGCTAATGTAATCAGCGCTATCGTGGAAACACCCGCCGCTAGACCATCTAAGCCATCAATTAAATTTACTGCATTTGTTATCCCGACAATCCAAATGATTGTTAATGGAATACTTAGTAAACCAAAATCTAATGTTCCTAAAAACGGTAAGTTTACCATATCGATTTGAATGCCGCCTACAAAAACAATAATGAGTGCAGCACCTAGCTGCCCTACCATTTTTGCTTTAGCAGAAATCTCTCGCATATCATCAACAACGCCTGTCGCAACTATAATACAAGCACCAATAATAATTGCTATTAAATAATCGCTATTGCCATTTTTAGTATGAATTAAATACGAATATAAAATCGTTACACCAATTATAAATGCAAGGAAAATAGCCAAACCACCAAGTCTTGGCATAATTCGAGCATGTACTTTTCGATAGTTTGGTGCATCCACTGCACCTATTCTAAACGCTAAACGTTTCACTAATGGAGTTAACAAAATGGATGCAACGAATGCTGCTATTAAAGACACGTAAATCATGTCTCTCCTCCTCAAAAAAATAATCTACATTGAAATCCAAATTGATTATAGCACGAACAAGCTTTGAAATATACTTTTTCTAAACATTTTCCACGATTTCACAAATATTTTGTACATTTTAGCATTCATAGATTCCTATATAGTCAATTGTAGTCACCATAAGTAAAATTTGATAGAATAATGGTGTGTCTAGCATTTAGGCAACATTAAAGGAGCGTATATTTCATGTTCTCAATTTTCAAAAGTAACAAAGAGCAAACGAGTGCTCGTCAATTAAAACGCTACTACAAAATAGTAGATCAAATTAATAATCTTGAAGAAAAGTATGTTGATAAGTCAGATGCTGAATTACGAGAAATGACTTTTATTTTCAAAAATCAATTAGAACAAGGTGAGCCTATTACATCGATCATCCCAGACGCATTTGCTGTTGTACGCGAAGCCTCAAAGCGTGTATTAGGAATGCGTCATTTTGATGTGCAGCTTATCGGTGGTCTAGTGTTAACAGAAGGTAATATTGCTGAAATGCCTACAGGTGAAGGTAAAACATTAGTTGCATCTCTTCCCTCTTATGTACGTGCATTAGAAGGTAAAGGCGTTCATGTCATTACTGTAAATGATTACCTAGCAAAACGTGACTTTGAGCTTGTTGGTCAAATCCATCGTTTCCTTGGCCTAACTGTTGGTTTAAATATTCCGATGATGGAAGCTGCTGAGAAAAAAGAAGCCTATAATGCAGATATTACATATGGTGTTGGTACTGAATTTGGTTTCGACTATTTACGGGACAATATGTCCTATAGCTTAGCAGATAAAGTACAGCGTCCTTATCATTTCGCCATTATTGATGAAGTGGATAGTGTATTAATCGATGAAGCTAAAACACCACTAATTATCGCTGGTAAAATGCCTTCAAATGATGAATTACATCGCATCGCAGCTATGTTAGCTAAACGTTTCAAAAAAGATGAAGATTATGATTTCGATGATGAAACAAAAGCTACTTCCCTAACAGATAAAGGTATTGAAAAGATTGAGGCTGCTTTCAATGTTGAAAATCTGTATGATTTAGAACATCAAACACTTTTCCATTACGTCATCCAAGCGGTACGAGCTCATGTCATGTTTAAACGTGATGTAGATTACATTGTCAAAGATGACAAAATCGAGCTTGTCGATATGTTCACTGGCCGTATTTTAGAAGGTCGTTCACTTTCTGACGGTTTACATCAAGCAATTGAAGCCAAAGAAGGCGTCACGATTACGGATGAAAATAAATCACAAGCACAGATTACCATTCAGAACTATTTCCGTATGTATCCGAAGCTTTCTGGGATGACGGGTACAGCGAAAACACAGGAAAAAGAAATTCGAGAAGTATATGGCATGGAAGTTATACAAATTCCAACAAATCGTCCACGTCAACGTGTCGATCAGCCTGATATTATTTTTAGCACACAAGAGGCAAAATATAAGTATGTGGCAGCTGAAACTAAAAAACGCCACGATAAAGGTCAGCCTATTTTAATTGGTACAACATCAATCTTACAGTCTGAAACAGTGGCGGACTACCTGAAAAAAGAAAAATTAACATTCCAATTACTGAATGCCAAAACCGTTGAGCAAGAGGTTGAGCTTATTTCGCAGGCAGGTCAAAAAGGTCGTATTACTGTAGCGACAAATATGGCTGGCCGTGGTACGGATATCGTGCTAGGTGACGATGTTCACGAACTTGGTGGTTTATATGTCATTGGTACCGAAAAGCATGAAAGCCGCCGTGTAGATAATCAGCTTCGTGGCCGTTCTGGCCGTCAAGGTGACATAGGCGAAAGCTGCTTCATTCTCTCTATTGAAGATGATATGTTCCGACGCTACGCAAAAGAAGAAGTTGAAAAATTCTCTGCCAAAATGGTCGTTGATGAACAAGGCATTATTCAAAATAAAGAGGTTCAGGAGCTAATAGACCGCACACAGCGCATAGTCGAAGGATCTCAATATGGCATGCGTGAATATAACCTAAAGTTAGACGATGTTATTAATGATCAACGTACTGTACTTTACGGACTACGAGACAAAATTTTAGCTGGTGGAGACTTAATGGGCGAGCTGAAAAAAATGCTCCATGAAACAATTGACTTCGCAGTGCTAGATGCTGCACCGGAGGATTTATCCACAATGGAATGGGATTATGATCGAATGGAGCATGCACTTAACTCCCTATTTATCACACCGGTTACAATCGATCGTGAGGTTGGTAAAGTAAAACAAATTTTAGCTGATATTCAGCCTTCTGAACAAGAGCTGCTCGATCATATGGAGAAATTTGCGGAAAATGAAAGAGTCATAGAGGTTCTGCCACAAATTATGCTTAGCTACATCGATAGTGGCTGGGTAAGACATTTAGAGGCAATGACGCATTTAAAAGAAGGGATCGGCTTACGTCATTATCAACAAGAAGACCCAATGCGAATTTACCAACGAGAAGGACTTGAGTTATTTGGTAAAAATTTCCAAGAACTACGTCGTTCTATTATAATAGAAATTACAGGCTTCATGAAAACAGTTGAGGCACAACAGGAGGAACAATAATGGGTTTATTTTCATTTTTTAAAAAATCGGACAAGGTTGGTCAAGAAAATACGATTGACTCTAAAGACCTGCTAGGAAATGCTACAACAAAGAAAGGTGATAACCGTGATGTGGTAACAAAACTGTCCTTTCATCCAGAATGGGATGTGCCTCAGGAGCAAAAATACATCTTTAACTTCCTTGCTAATGAGTTAGAACCATTGAAACCGAATCAATTATCACTATCTTCTATTAGTATTGAAGAGGCTCGTGCTGGAAAATGGCTCGTTCGTGCATTTTTCCGCTCTTCTTTACCACAAGCAATTGAGCTAGGTGAAATTGAACTTTTCATTTTAGATAAAGATGAAGAGCTTATTGCATCTAAAAAATTCGATTTTAAAGCATTAGGAACAATTCCAGCAGAAAGTGCTCGTCCATGGGTTTTTGAATTTGAAAAATCTACCATTAAAGTAGACGAAGTTCCTGAAGATGGCTGGAAAATTGCCTTTAACCTTGTATCCCTTCGTGGTCACCAATTAGAGCTTGACCCATCATGGGAAAAGCAATTGCCAGCAGCTCAAAAAGAAGAGCTTGAGAAAATCGTTAAAACATTACCAGAGCTAGGTGAAACTGAGGTAAACTTTACAGGCTTACAGGCAAAACTAGCTGACAACGGTAATCTAAACGTATCCATCTTTATCCGCAATGGTCACAATAAAGCGATCAATCTAGAGCAATTACCTTTAGAAATTATTGATTCAACAGGTAAGCAAATTGCAAAGGGTTCTTTTAAAATGGATCCAATATTAACTGTTCAACCAAACTCAACAAAGCCATGGACATTTATCTTCCCAGCAGATCTTGTTGACGCAGAAGACGCAGATCTTTCTCGTTGGACAGCACGTGTAACGCAATAACAAAAAGCCCCTCTCTCTAAAAAAAGAGGGGCTTCAGACTGTAGACAAACTCAAAAAATTTGAGAGTTTGCCTACAGTCTTTTTTCTTTTACAATGAAATAAAGTAAAGCCGTTGATTTCCACTACGGGCGGACGCTTTCCGCGGGCGGGGTCGAGCTGCTTCCCTCGCTTCGCTCAGTCCAGGATCTCGACTTTCCCGCTTTTCCCACAGGAGTCGCCGCCCTTCGTTCCAATCATCTTCTACATAAAGAACTCCTTATTCATATGTTGATAAAAAGTAAACTTCTGATGTGAACAACCATGATGACGAAGAATCAAATCAATGAACGTGAACAATTAGAAATGTTAACAATAGACCAATTAGTTCCCAACAATCATTTAGTGCGAAAACTAGAGGCTGCTATTGATTTTTCATTTATCTATCCATTAGTAGAAAACCTTTACTCTGCTAATAGGCGTCCTAATATTGATCCTGTTGTTCTCTTTAAAATGACGTTTATTCAGTACGTTTTTGGTATTCGATCCATGCGTCAAACGATCAAAGAAATTGAAACGAATATGGCGTATCGCTGGTTTCTAGGATTTGGTTTCCATACAGAAGTCCCGCATTTCTCTACCTTCGGTAAAAATTATGCCCGTCGCTTTCAAGACACCGATATATTTGAACAGATTTTCTATCGTATATTAAAAGAAATTATGCATCAAGGACTCCTCCATGCAGACCATTTATTTATTGATTCTACGCATGTAAAAGCGAGTGCGAATAAACGAAAGTATGATAAAAAGGTTGTCCGAAAAGAAACACGGGCTTATGAAGAGAAACTTCAAATAGAGTTAAATATGGATCGTGAGGAACACGGAAAAAAGCCTTTTCCCCGGAGAAGTTTGAAAAAGAAGAATGGAAAGAAATAAAGGAAAGCACGACAGACCCTGAAAGCGGATATTACGTGAAGGATGAACGTACGAAGCAGTTTGCATATTCCTTCCATGCTGCGACAGATGAAAAAGGCTTTGTCTTAAGTGCCATTGTGACTCCGGGAAATGTGCACAATAGCCATGTATTACAGCCACTTGTAGAAAAGGTCATTCAAAACGTTCAAAAACCATTAGCTGTTGCGGCAGATGCAGCCTATAAAACACCAGCGATTACGAACTTTTTGTTAAAGAATCAAATGTTGCCTGTTCTTCCGTATACACGTTCTAAAACGAAAGATTGATTCTTCCGAAAGCACGAGTATACATATGACGAGCACTATAATTGTTATCTTTGCCCACAAGGGCAGATATTGAATTATGCGACAACGACGAGGGAAGGATATCGCCAATATAAATCGAATCCTTTAATTTGTGCGAAGTGTCCAAGCCTTTCCCAATGTACAGAAAGTAAGCATCATCAAAAACTCATTCAACGTCATATTTGGAAGTCTTATGTGGAGGAAGCTGAACATTTACGCCATGCCTATGACATCAAACAGATTTATGCAAAGCGCAAAGAAACAATTGAGCGTGTCTTTGCGGATGCGATGGACAACCTTAAGAGGTCTTAAAAATTGTCCATGCAGGCGATGCTTACTTTTGCTGCCATGAATTTAAAGAAACTGGCTACTTGGACGTGGCAGGCAACTTAAAAGAGTTTTTATGCTTGTAGAGTATGTTTAAACGGGTAGAAAATCACCATTTTTAAACATATTCATAGACGAAAAAAAGACAAAAGGAATCGAGTGTGAATTCTCGATTCCTTTTGTCGACAGTCTGAAGCCCCTCTCTCTCTAAAAGAGGGGCTTTTCAATTTCTCACTAAACAAGTGATTTCCACCTTAGCAGAAATCGCTTGTTTTTTATTTCACACTATCAAACCGTTTATAGGCTACTAGTTTAGATGACCAGTAAGGATACGTAACATCTGATATTTCTACGCCATCCGTACCCGCATGGACAAATTTATTATCACCAAGATAAATTCCCATATGAGAAATGCCTTCTTTATACGTGTTCTCGAAGAATACTAAATCGCCAGGCACTGGATTTTGTACAGATGTTGTATTGCCATTAAAATACCCTTCACTACTTGCTCTGCCTATTTTTAAACCGCCCTGATTAAAGGCATAGAAAATAAAGCCACTGCAGTCAAGGCCTACCGGAGTATTTCCTCCATATAGATATGGTGTACCAACCAATGTATGCGCTACTTCTACTGTTTTCTTATAAATAGCTTGTCCATTAGTTGTAGGATCATTTGATGTTACATTTGATGGTGTACCCGCATCTGATGTCACATTATTATGTATCGAATCGCCCTCGGGAATGACTGCGCCTGGAGATATTTTTAACACTTGTCCAATGTAGATTGTGTCTTTCTCAAGCTTATTCCAATTCATAATATCCTTAATTGTCACATTATATTGCTTAGCAATTTTCGATAATGTATCACCTTTCGCTACCGTATGAGAAGTAGTCGTTGGCTTTGTGGATGCTGATGGGACTGACGGCTTTTTACTATCACTCGTTGCTTGCTTTTGAATGTCAAGCTGTTGAGCTACATAAATCGTATCTTTCGAGAGATTATTCCATTTCATAATATCTGCAATCGTTACTTGATGATTTTGGGCGATTTTAGATAATGTATCGCCTTTTTGTACAGTATATGTTGCAGCCTCTGCAGTTTGTAGAGTTAAAAATGAAGTGGCTAAAGTGCTTAAAACAAGAATTCTCCATTTTTTTGTTTTTTGCATACCAAAGTGCCTCCGTTCGTGCTAGAATATTTCCTTGTGTGTCTATCATACTAGATAATTATAGTATGAAAAATCGGAAATACTGACTATTTTTCAAACATTTTATCAAACTTATAGAAAACGACGAAATCCGACTATATTACAATAATATATTCGTTGCAAGATTTTGGTTCCTATGATAACATACACATCTGTATTTAAAATTTTTAGAAAGTTTTAGCTTTTCAATCTTAAAGGAGTTTTTATACTTATGAAAAACATCATGCATTTCATCAAAGGAAATTTAGCAGTAGGATTACTACTATTTGCCTTATTCTTGGGTGCTGGGAATATTATTTTTCCACCGTTATTAGGTCAGCAGGCAGGTGAAAATATCACAGTAGCTATGATTGGTTTCCTTATAACAGGTGTCGGTTTACCACTATTAGCTATCGTAGCTGTCGCCAAAGCAGGAGGCGATTTACAACTGCTCGCCAATCGTGTTAGTCCCGCTTTTGGTATACTCTTTACCTCTATTGTATATTTAGCAATTGGACCATTCTTTGCCGTACCACGAACTGGATCAGTGTCCTATGAAATTGGCATTGCCCCTTTTCTTCCAGAAGTTATGAAGGACCATTGGGCACCGCTTTTCATTACATCTATTTTGTTTTTTGCCTTAATTCTTTATTTATCCATTAACCCTTCGAAGCTTGTCGATCGAGTAGGAAAAATATTAACCCCTGCCCTGCTTCTTGTCATTTTATTGCTAGCAGTCAAAAGCTTTATTTCTCCAATGGGAGAGCCAGGGGAAGCGGCAGGAAACTATATTAGCTCCCCATTTGCTGAAGGATTTGTCCAAGGTTACTTAACAATGGATGTTCTGAGCGCACTTGTTTTCGGTATCGTTATTTTACAAGCATTACGCGATATGGGAATGAAGGATAAAAAAAAGCAAGTGAATACAACTATATTTGCTGGTGTTGTTGCAGCCATTGGTTTATCTTTTGTTTATATCTCACTTGGTCATATCGGTAATACAAGTATTACTGCCATTGGTACTTCTGCTAATGGTGGAGATATTATTGCAAAATCAGCTGAAGTACTTTTTGGAAGTCTAGGAAGTATTATTTTGTCTGCGACTATTTTACTAGCTTGTATTTCAACAGCTGTTGGTTTACTAACTGCCAACGCACAATTTTTCCATAAGTTATTCCCAAAAATATCTTACAAAACATTCTTAATCGTATTTACTATTTTTAGTACAGCCATTACGAATGTGGGACTTTCAACAATTATTAATGCCTCTCTGCCTGTGCTGTTAATCATTTATCCTATAGCAATGGTATTGATGGTACTATCATTAGCGGATCATTTCTTTAAAGGTGGACAAATTGTTTATATTTTAGCGTTAATCCCTACTTTCCTTGTCAGCCTATATGATGGCTTAAAACAAATGAAAGTTGAAATCACTTCCTATGAAAATATTCTTCAAGCATTGCCATTGTATGACCAAAACTTAGGATGGCTTGTACCTGCCATTGTCGGCGCATTCATCGGTTTTATTATTCACAAACTTATGAACAACAACCAAGCCTCGGCCTAATGGACATTATATCTTCAACGAGAATCTGCTTGCTATACAAGGCTAGCAGATTCTTTTTCTATTATTAAATTCATCCACTATTTCTACCGTTCATGTATAATAAAAACTAGATACTCAACTGTAAAATGTATCCATCCACTATCTAGAAGGACTATGCATTCCTACTTTGAGTGCTAGAAAAGAGGTGTCCAATGAAAAAATTAATATGGTCGTTCGTATTTATACTAGGCTTCTTTCTCCTACCGTTAACGTCTACTCAGGCAGCTAGTCAGGAACAATCGTTAGTAAGAGAAATAAAGGAAATAATTCAGAATACGTATGTAGGGACGATCAACGGAAACTTAGAGAAGGCCACATCCATTGCAGAAATTATTGATATGCTAGATCCTTACTCCACCTATTTTACAAAACAAGAATTCGAGGATTATATGAATAGCATCAATCTTTCAACCATCGGCATTGGTGTTGTTATTGAAGAACATGAAGATGGTATTCATATTTTACAAGTAATTGAAGGCAGTGGTGCATTTGATGCAGGTTTACAGGCTGGAGATATCATTATTGCTATAAATGGTGAATCTATTATTGGTCGTTCTACACAGGAAACCTCTTCTCTCTTAACGGGGCATGAAGGTAGTCAGGTGAAAGTGACACTTAAACATAGAAATGAAACGACGACTACGAAAACCATTACACGAAAAAAATTCACATTACCAAATGTACAATCTGAATTATTGTTTGGACAGGTTGGCTATATTTCACTTGCTTCATTTTCAGAAGATGGTGCTCAGCTTGTCAAAAAAGCGCTGATTGACTTAAAAAAGAGCGGTGCCAAATCGTTTATCTTAGATTTACAAAATAATGGTGGCGGTTATGTTACAACAGCAGAAGAACTTACAGGACTATTTCCATCAGCAAAAGTTGCTTATCTATTAGAGGAAGCACATTCCTCTTATACAATACCAGCTGTTAAGCAAAATACTAAATTTCCAGTTAATACACGTATTTTAGTCAATCGTTATAGCGCTAGTGCCTCTGAAATGCTTTCTGCATCACTAAAAGATCAGAAGGCCGCTATTTTATACGGTGAAACAACTTACGGAAAGGGCGCTATGCAAGGTTTTTATATGCTCCATGATGGAAGCTACTTAAAATTAACTGTCGGCAAATTTACAGGACCCCTGCAGCAGACTATTCATGAAGTAGGTGTCAAGCCTAATATTCAAACAACATCAGCTCCTATTTTCCAGGCGCATTTTGATGCCATTAAGGAGCAATATCCTAAATATAAAAAGCTTTTAATTGCGAAAACTGCTGCCATTCAAACAGAAAAATTAACGGTGAAACTACCACCAACACTTATTTCACAAATTGATAAGGAGCATATTCAGCTTATTGCTTTAGGAGCAGACGAAGTAGTAGCAACTACTAAAGTCGAAGGGCAAACATTAATTGTTACCCCAACGAGTCCTTTATCACTCAATCAGGAATATATGCTACTCATTCATCCGAATAAGCAAAGCAAAGTACAAAAAGGTTATTATCAACATATAAAGTTTGAAAATTAAGAAAAATCCTCTCATCGATCTACATTACGATTGATGAGAGGATTTTTGTTTTATTTCTTCGGTTTTCCAAAAATATAATTGTACAATATCGTTCGCTAGTTCGGCAGGCAATCTTTTTTGCTCCAGTAAATTGGTTAATATCAGTCTCTCCATCGATCCAACTAAAGAATCTATTAAAATTTTAATATCCACACGATAACGTTGTAGGTCCTTGTCACAATCATGAAGATAAATAAGATGAATCAATTGTTGCGTTAACTGAGATTTTACTAAAAAAGCCTGCTTAGATTCTATAAAGCCAATTTTTGATAGCTTCGGATTTTCGATTATATAGAAGAATAAATTTGACAGTTTTTGTTCTAAAATCGAAATAAATGCTTCTAATCCATTCGCCACACTATCAGAGGATTTGCTATTCATCACTTCAAAAAAACCATTCTGAAATTGTATATTCAAATCATTATAAAGCGCATCCTTGCTTTTAAAGTATAAATAAAAAGTAGGCTGTGTTAGATTAGCAGCCTTCACAATATCACTAATTTTTGTATGGTGATATCCTTTATCTGAAAATAGCTCTATCGCTTTTTCAAGTAATAGTTGTTTGCTTCGTTCTCCATTCGAATTAAATTTTCTACCTCTTGCCATACTTTCCACCTTATCTTAGTTTATAGTCGCCCTAATCCCTTAGCATCATTAATAGACACACTATTCTTAATCAAAAGTAACTAAATTTCCATAACAAGTACATATTTTATTCATGATTATACTCCATTGTATTATAATACACCTTCTAAATATTTACTATAAATGATAGATTTATGATCACACTAAAAAAGTGTATATTTTATAACGAATTACCAAAACACCACAAATACCCACTTCGAAAAGTTATTTCAATATATTTATAAAGAAAGCATTCAACTTGTTTCTTTTCTCTTTTAGATTGGTCTAAACATACACGCCAGCATCCAATAACTTGCTAAAATTATTTTAAAAAACTCCTTCAAATAAAATAGCACTTCTGTTTTAAGACAAAAATTTTAACATAAAACAAAACTACTATTTTGAAAAGTCCTTTTTTTTGAAAAAATATTTTTTATGGCCATTTCAAAATTTAAAAAGTCAATTGTGCCAATAGTTTACGCCCTCAGTCTTCCGCGCAAAAATTTTTTTTCTAAAAATCATACCATTTTACTTTTCGAAAAAAGTGTTATAATCGCCAAGAATTTAAAATTTTCAATTTTGGAGGCATATAAATGGTACTACGTGATTTTTTCATTTACTTATCAGAGAACAAAATATTAAATAGCGCTGCACAAAAATATGGTCTAAAGATGGGTGCTCAAAGTGTTGTGGCAGGCACTAGCTTACCAGAAGTTGTACAATCCATTAGAGAATTAAACAAAGCCAATATTTCTTGTACAGTCGACAATCTTGGAGAGTTCGTTTATGAGAAATCAGAGGCAACTGCTGCAAAAAATAATATTTTAGCTGTTGTTCAAGCTATTCACGATGAGCAACTAGATGCTCATATTTCACTTAAACCTTCCCAATTAGGTTTAGACATTGATTACGCATTTTGCTATGAAAACTTAAAAGAGATCGTAGAGCTTGCACATCAATACAATATTTTCGTGAACTTCGATATGGAAAATTACGAGCGTTTACACAGCTCTTTTGAATTACTAGAGGAATTACACAAAGAATTTGATAATGTAGGGACAGTTATTCAAGCTTACTTCTTCGAGTCAGAAGAAAATATTGAAAAGTACCAAAACTTCCGTTTACGTATTGTAAAAGGTGCCTACAAAGAACCAGAAAGTGTAGCCTATCAATCAAAAGGTGATATCGACCGTAACTATTTGAAGCTCATTGAACATCATTTACTACATGGTAAATTTACTTCTATCGCTACGCATGACCACAATGTGATTAATCATGTGAAGCAATTCGTTAAACAACATAACGTTCCAAACGAAAAATTTGAATTCCAAATGCTATATGGTTTCCGTAAAGAAATGCAGTTAGATCTTGCACGTGAAGGCTATAATTTCTGCACATACCTACCATTTGGTAACGACTGGTACGGTTACTTTATGCGCCGTTTAGCAGAACGCCCACAAAACGTAGCACTTGTGACAAAACAAGTGTTTAACAAAAAAACAAACCTAGCAATTGGCTTAGGTGCAGCAGCATTCGCCCTTGGTCGCCTTTCAAAAAAAGGAAAATAATAGTTGAGGCAAGTGACTACCCAGCAATTTGATAGTGCTATCCATCAGTTTCGGTATCCTATCCGTCAGTTCGACTTTGCTATCCGTCACTCTACCCAAGCTATCCAAAAAAGCGAAAACATTGTTAATCAATGTTTTCGCTTTTTTTATTGAGCTTATAGTTTTTTACGCGATATTGTAAGCTTTGTCGACGAATTCCTAATGCAGCTGCAGTTTTGGAAATATTTCCTTGGTGAAAGTCTAAAGCCTTCGAAATATAATATTCCTCCACCTCTTTCATGTAGACATCTAATGGTCGAATATCTTGCTGATTTTTAATGACAAACAAATCACTTGTTGATACTTCATTTTCTGCTTCCTCACAGGTGCTTTGGATTTTCCATTTAAAATGAACTGGTAGCATATGGGATTCAACGATAGTTTCGTTGGTAATTAGTGAGGTGATCTCATCCAGCAGTACTTCTAATTCCTTTAAATTTCCTGGCCAATCATATTTCAAAAACGTCTCTTGCACTTCTTCCGAAAGACCTTGGATTGTTGAGCCAAAGCTGTCCCGATGTCTTTTGAAGTAATCATCAATAAACGGCATCATATCTTCTTTTCTTTCACGTAAAGGCGGTACATAAATCGTGATTCCAGAAAATAAGCGGTAAAGTTTTTTAGACAGCTCCTGCTTTTGAATTAAATCTATAGGGTCTTTGCCAACACTAGCAATTAAAACATGCTGATGATTTGGATGATTGTTGAAAAGCTCGACAATCTTTTCTTGGGCTTCGAGTGATAAATATTCGATGCGTTCAGCAAAAAAAGTAATTCTCTCTTTTTCAACAATGTATTTTTCAAATTGATTCAACACTGTTTGCTCATCTCGGCGGCAAATTAGAGCGATAAACATATCATTTTGCACCTTTAGATCATGATGAATACCCTCTGCAACCATATCGATTCCTGTGCCTGACTCCCCAATTAACACAACAGGCATTCTGCTCAATGCAACAATTTTTGCCTTTTCGATGACATCCTTCATGACTGCGGAAACAGCCGTAATAATATCAAACGTTAGCGGTGCACCATATCTTCTTAATGGCTGATACATCATATATTCAAGCTGCGTAATATCTCGCGCAAATTCCACGGCCCCTATTAACACACCCTCATAGTGCAACGGATAAATATTGCTTATGTAGGTCACTTCTTGATTTTTTTTATTCCAATACGTTTTTTTGACGTGTAGAACTGGCGTTTCAGAACTTAGGACTTTAAAGATATCGCTCTTTTCGATTTCGAAATCAATGATTTCTATCGCTCGCCTCTCCTCATATTCGTCCTCATTCACGCCCTCCAGTTCTCGCATTTTTTTATTGTATATGAGCAACTTGCCTTCAGTATCGACAACGCAAATTCCCATATCACCTTTTTCAATGACGTATTTATAAATACTTAGTAGTACATTATTATCCATCTTGTCCTCCTGTATTCCATTAAGCTTATTCTAACACCAATACGAAAAACAGATGCAAAAATTAAAAAAGTTTTAAAATTTGAGTTGATTAATGCCAAATTATATTGCATTATATAAATAACAAAATCTTTAAAGGTGCATAATCATTTGGCACCCTTTATCCAGGGGAGGAAACAGATATGATTCCATACAAACACGAACCATTCACAGATTTTTCACAAGAGGCAAACTACAATGCTTATGTAGAAGCTATAAAAAAAGTTGAAGGTTATTTAGGTCAAGACTACCCACTTATTATCGGTGGTGAGCGTATTACAACTGAAGATAAAATCGTTTCGTATAACCCTGCAAAGAAAACTGAAGTTATTGGCCGTGTGTCAAAAGCGAGCAAAGATTTAGCTGAAAAAGCTATGCAAGCAGCAGATGAAACATTCAAAACTTGGAAAAAAGTTGATCCAGCTATTCGTGCTGATGTTCTTTTCAAAGCAGCCGCTATTATTCGTCGTCGTAAACACGAATTCTCAGCATTATTAACAAAAGAAGCAGGGAAACCATGGGCAGAGGCTGATGCAGATACAGCAGAAGCAATCGACTTCTTAGAATACTATGGTCGCCAAATGCTACGTATTAAAAACGGTCAACCAGTAGAAAGCCGTCCAGGTGAATACAACCGTTATGACTATATTCCACTAGGAATTGGTATCGTCATCTCACCTTGGAACTTCCCATTTGCGATCATGGCTGGTACAACAGTAGCTGCTTTAGTAACAGGTAACACAGTATTACTAAAACCAGCTTCTACAACACCAGTAGTGGCGTATAAATTTATTGAAGTATTAGAAGAAGCAGGTCTTCCAGCAGGAGCTGTTAACTTTGTACCAGGTTCTGGTGCTGAAGTGGGCGACTATTTAGTGGATCACCCAAAAACTCGTTTCATCAGCTTCACAGGTTCACGTGATGTTGGCTTACGTATTAACCAACGTGCATCTGTCCTAAATGATGGTCAAATTTGGATCAAACGCGTAATCGCTGAAATGGGCGGTAAAGATACAATCGTTGTCGATAAAGAAGCAGATCTTGAATTAGCTGCACAATCAATCGTGAAATCAGCCTTTGGTTTCTCTGGTCAAAAATGTTCAGCATGTTCTCGTGCTGTTATCGTAGAAGATGTGTATGACCAAGTGGTGAACCGTGTAGAAGAGTTAACAAACGCTTTAACAGTTGGAGATCCAACAGATTTCAGCAACTTCATGGCAACGGTTATTGACCAAGCAGCATTCAATAAAATTACGGAATACATCGAAATCGGTAAAGGCGAAGGTCGTTTAGTAGCTGGTGGTACAGCTGACGATTCAGTAGGTTACTTCGTACAACCAACCGTATTCGCTGACGTAGAGCCCTCTGCACGTATTATGAAAGAAGAAATTTTCGGACCAGTAGTAGCGATCGCAAAAGCAAAAGATTTCGATCAAGCAATTGAAATTGCTAACGATACAGAATACGGTTTAACAGGTGCTGTC
Source organism: Lysinibacillus sp. GW823-FHT06C08 (assembly GCF_058795135.1). Lineage (NCBI taxonomy): Bacteria > Bacillati > Bacillota > Bacilli > Caryophanales > Bacillaceae > Lysinibacillus > Lysinibacillus sp. GW823-FHT06C08. Next base: position 374,914 of record NZ_JBXAHN010000001.1, on the reverse strand, counting down.
ATTACGACAAACCGCGTAAACTTAGAAAAAGCACGTGAAGAATTCCATGTTGGAAACCTTTACTTCAACCGTGGCTGTACAGGTGCGATTGTTGGCTACCAACCATTTGGTGGTTTCAACATGTCAGGTACAGACTCAAAAGCTGGTGGCCCAGACTACCTACAACTTCACATGCAAGCAAAAACAACTTCAGAAATGCTATAATATTTCCCATTATAAATGCCGTACATGTTTTCTTATGTACGGCATTTTTTCATCGTTTATCTCAAACGTATATATAATAGAAGAAACTCATGTGAATATCGATTCACTTCCCTCATAGATTCCTCTTTTACTTTCTCTACATGCGCCAAAAGGATACTTTTCTCCTATAATACTCTGGTATATTTTATGGTATTTCTAACATTTGACCCTTAACTTGATTGTGGAACTTTGTTAAAATGATATCAGTTTAGGAGGGTAAAACTATGAAAAAACTATCAATTTTTATGTTATTCATGATGCTTATTAGCGTAATCATTTCGCAACCCCAAAAGGCCTATGCTGATGAGCTATCAGGACATATGCATGAAAGTGGTCTGCGTTATTTGATTTCCAAAGGAGCCTTGCTGAAAGATGCTACTGGCAGCTATCGTCCGAATGATACTGTTACACGCGGTGAATTCGCCACATACATAGCAAAGGCTTTAAACTTAGAGACAAAGGATAATAGTACGTTTACAGATGTCTCTGACACATATTTATTTGCCAATGAAATCAAGCTTGCCGCTACTGCTGGCATAATTACCGGCTACACAGATGGCACATTTAAGCCAGATGCACGTATTTCAAGAGAGCATATGGCCGTTATGTTAATTAGAGCGGTTGATTATTTAAAAATTCCAAAAGGTACTTCCTCTATTACATTTACAGACAATGCTACCATTTTCAAAGATTTCCGTCAGGACATTGCCATAGGTGCTCAATTAGGGCTTATTAAAGGAAGCTCTAACGGCATGTTTTTACCTAGAGACAATGCTACAATTGCTGAAGCATCAACATTTATACTTCGCTTAATTCTCCTTGCTGATACTGTTGAAAATAATAATGGGAATAGTGAAAACAATAGTGGTAATTCCAATAATAATGGGAACTCTGATAACGACAATAATTCAGGTAATAATAATAATACCAATGCATTTATTGTTAAAGAAATCTCAAATGGTAATCTTGTAGACAAGCAATCTTATGCTAGTTTTGAAGCTGCTGAAAAAGCGATGACAAACAGTTCTTTAGTGGTTACTCAAAATAATAAGATTATAAAAATGTCTTCCGGTATTATTGTTACAAATAATTATGTCGCATTAAATTCCGAAACGATTAAAGATCAAATTGCCGTTGCTGCTAATACAGAAATGGAGTATCTGGGTAGTGATGCCACTCAAGTAAGAGTACGCTTAGCTGGACAAGTTGGTTCTTTAAAACAAGCAGACGTTACTTTAATCCCTTCTGCTTTAGTAAAGGGACGCGCTTATTATACAAATGAAAATGGTGAAATTAAACATACCTTATATGATTATAAAGCCAATAAGTACTCATCTAGTTACGTCTACGGCAAGGCTCCTAGCTTTATGAAGCAAGGTGAGAAGTACTTTAGCTGGGATGGTATTAATTTTACGAATGGTAACGGCTCTTCAAAGGGAGAAGGCTATAATTACTATCAATTCTTACCTGCTCGTGCTACAACACAATATACAGCTGAAGAAATTGATCAATATATTATGCAAAAACTAGCTGAAGTTGAGAGCTCAGGTGCTTCTATTTACAAAGACGCTACGACAAAAAGTAAACTAATTGGTTTAGGTACCGTGTTAAAAGATGTCGAAGCGAATGCCCATATTAACGCCATGCTTATTTTAGCACTGGCACAGCATGAAAGTGCCTACGGGATGAGTGATCATGCTCAAAATTTGAATAACCTATTTGGTTTATATGTATATGATACAAATCCATTAAACAAAAAATTTGATAGTGTTGGCGCAAACATTAATGAGCTTGTTGAAAAGTTCTTACAGCCTAATTACATTACGCCTGGAGGACGTTATACAAATGGTTCAGTCGTTGGCTCTAAAGCAATTGGGTTTAACGTAAAATACGCCTCTGACCCTTTCTGGGGTGCCAAAATTGCTGGACACTATTATCGTGCCGAAAAAGCATTAGGCTATAAAGATGCTAGTAACCCATATAAAATTGCACTAACAACAACAGCTGGTCTAAACGTTCGTGCTGATGCATCCACACAACAAAGTCCACTATTCACCTTTAATAAAAGTAATATGCCTGTTATCGTCACAGATATTGGTGCTAATGGTTGGTATCAAGTAATTTCAGATAGATCTCACTCAGAACCTGCTTATATTAGTAAGGATTATATTAAATTCATCACTACTGTCAAGTAAAACTAAAAGGCTACCTCTCTAATAATGGAGGTAGCCTTGTTTGTTTTTTCGGAAACCGGGTACTTAATAAGTAAAGAGAAAAAACGACCCCAAAGCTAGTAAAACTTTGGCATCGTCTCTTCAACTTTTATTGTTTTTTATAGTATTGCAAAATACCATTATAAATTGATTCTGCAAATAGATTTACATATTGATCATTTGTCATTTTATTGTGATCCTCAGTATTTGTTAAGAAACCAAGCTCCACTAGAATAGATGGAATGACCATATTGCGAATTACGTAGTACTGTTCTTGTTTAACACCACGATTTTTCATATTTAAATTGTTAACAATTTGGTTATTTACAAATGTGGCTAAATCTATGTCTTCCTGATACATATCTCCTGTAGATATAGCATAATATGTTTCAGTACCTTGTGCTGACGAATTGGCAGCAGAATTGACATGGACACTAACAAAAATCTCACCGTAGTTTGCTTGTGTGAAATCTACTCGATCTTGTAATGATGGGTACGTATCACCAGTACGTGTCATATACACTTTGGCACCAGCATTCTCTAGTAATTGCTTTACTTGCGTGCTGACCTTTAATGTAATGCTCTTTTCAGAAACAGAACCTTTTACTGTCCCTGGATCTTTACCACCGTGACCTGGGTCAAGGATGATAACGCGATTTTGTAAAGGTTTAGCTGACTGATTTAATAGTTTTAAATAAGATTTATGAACATAACCTGTTTGTCCATTGTATGTGATTTCTGCCCAGTAACCGCTTATGCTATTAACTTGGACATACTCTCCTTTATTCAGCTTGAAAAGTACTGCTGACGTTGAATTACTTTGACTGCGCACATTTAGGTTAGCAACCGTTACTCTTCCTAGTACATCTCCTGAAGTAACAGGTGGTGTTCCTGGATCTGGATTAGGATTAGGCTTCTCTTCTTCAACCGTATCCGTTGTACTATTAGCTACCACATAACCTGGTAAACCATTCACTTGTGTTAAATAGTAGCCGCCTACTGTTTTATATACTGGTAATTTAACATTTGCTTTAATCGTTGAAATTACTTTTGCTGAAGAAGTTGGCTTTACATATAGGTTAACAGCATTTTTTGTCGTTACTTCTTTTTCGACTGCTCCTAACGCATTGCCATCTGCATCTAAAAATTCAGCATATTGTTTAAAAATATAAGCATAAGCACCTTTATAAGATACTTTTAACCAATTACCTTCAACTGCATATACTGATAATTTACCGCCTGTATTGACTTTACCTACAATGTTCGTAGTTGAAGCGCTATCCGTTGATTTACGAATATTTAAACCATCTGTCGTAACTTTTACTAAGCCAATAACCTGAGATGTATCAGGTACCGTTACACCTTTTACAGGCAATTCTAAACGATATTTCTCACTTTTTGCACGTGCCACAAATAATGAGAATTGTGAACGTGTCACCGTGCTGTTTGGTAAATACGTTTTACCTGTTCCGTTAGTAATACCATTATAATAGATTGTATTGATGTACTTCACATATTCGTGTGTGATTCCTACATCTGTAAATGGTGAATCGATTCCCTCATACTCACTTGTATCTAAATTAAATGCCTTTGTTAAGACATAACTCATTTCTCCACGAGTTAGAGCTTTGTTTGGCAGAAATTCACCTTTTATATTTTTGTCGAAGAAACCTAATTGTACAGCACGTTCTATATAACCTGACATTTCAGTGCCTACTGTAACATCTGAAAAGCTAGATTTATTTACGATTAATGGTTTGTTTCCGGAGGCAACGACAACCATTTTGGCTGCTTGTCCTCTCGTTACATTGTTATTTGGGCCAAAAACTCTTTTACCATTCACAAAATAGCCTTGGATAACACCCAAACTTACTAAATAATTAATTTCTTCATAGGCTGGGTGATTTTTAGTGACATCTTCAAATGTAATATTTGAGTTGGTAGCTGCACTGACACTTGCACTATGTATCGTAAACATAGAAGCCGAAATGAATAAGACGCACAAGATAAGACTAATTTTTTTGATGTTCAATGTCTTATTTCCTCCCTTCTTGTTCTCTTAACGTGTCCATTTTAACAAAATTAGCTAAATAATGCATCATACAATAGAACTGTTAAATTATATTTTCCATATCACTTCCTCTCCTAAGTAGTTATCATAAAAATAGAAGAGTCTGCGATTGCAAACCCTTCTTCCATTATACGCTATTCAAAAGATCAATTCTTGCAATCTATGACAAAATTAACTTGTAAAATTCAAGAAATTTATTGTTGAATTCTTTCAATGAAAACTTTAAGTTGTTTGATTTTTAGTAATTCATCAGTGCCAAAGCTTCCATCTCCATCGCCATTTGTAACACCATTAGAAGCGAGGATAGAAACATAATTACTAGCCCAGTTATTTTGAGGAACATCATTGAATGCTACTGTTTCTCCTTGGTTTTCAAGACCGAAAGCTAGTACTAAAACTTTAGCGATTTGTGCACGTGTAATTGGTGACGACGGGTTGAACTTACCGTTCGCATCGCCTTCAAAGATCCCCAATTTTTCAACAGCGGCAATAGCACCTGCATTTGCGTTTGTTGGTTTCACATCTACAAAATTAGTAGTTGTATTAGAAGTATCTAAGTTTAAAGCTTTTGCAATTTGTACAGCAACTTCTGCACGAGAAGCATATACTGAAAAGTCAATTGCAGCTTTTTTAACTTCAGCTTGTTGTTGCGCATCAAATGTTGCCACACGTTTAGCCCCTACATAACGAGAAGCCCAATAATATGGATCATTAACACTTGAGTAGCTAACGCCTTGACCTGTTTGAGAGTGGATCATATTACCATTACCTATGTATATACCCACATGTGAAATACCGCTACCACTTGTATTGAAAAATACTAAATCGCCAACTTGTAGATCACTCTTTGCTACTGCATTACCTTGTTGGTATTGAGAGCCTGATGTACGATTTAATTGAATGCCTAAGTCTGAAAATACTTTAGAAGTGAATCCAGAGCAATCAAAACCACTTGTTGTTGTACCACCGTATTTATATGGAATACCTAAATATTTAGAAGCTGTGTCAGTGACATCGTCTTTTGTCGCTGCTTCAGCAGTATTTATATGAGTTGTTGAAAATAACATGAAAGATGCAAAAATCGGTAATAACCATTTCTTATTCATACTTTTGTTATACCCCTCTCAAAACTTTTTTGCCTATAAATAGACTATCATAAAAGAAGCTCTTGTTATTTTTCATTTATGTAACGGTTTTAGACAGCAAAAAAACGCTGTAATACCAACGTTTGGTGGTATTTCCAGCGTTAAAAGAGGGATTTTTTTATCATATTTTGAAGCTTTCGTAACATTACTGTAATATTAGAGCTCCTTTGTTACACAACAACTTATTGACTAGAAAACATTTGAACCCAATAGTAATTTTCTTTGCTATCCTGCGCTATTGCAACACCTGTATTCGTATAATGTTCTTTCAAAATGTTATCGCGATGACTAGGTGAAGCCATCCATGCCTTTACAGCAATCTCGGGCGTTTGAATATTTCTGGCGATATTTTCTCCAAAGCTCGTATAATCATAATCAAATAAAGTCGCTAAATCCCATGGGGCACCATAAAACGGCGAAACGTGTTCAAAATAATGGCGGTTCACCATATCCTGCGCTTTAATGATTGCGATTTGTGTCAATTTTGGATCATACACAACAGGTTCTAGCTTTTTCTTTTGTCTTTCAACATTAATTAACTGAATAACCTTTTTCGACCATTCGGTAGAAAGGTTGACTGTTGGAATATAATCCTTTGCCAAATAATCATAAGCCACTTCTAATTTGTTTATTTTTTGCTGAAAATAAATACTTCGTTCAACGAACACAGCAAATTGGGCGCGTGTCACTAACTGATCAGGTGCAAAGTGTTTAGCGTCTACCCCACTGATAATGCCTATATCAGCAAGCGATTCAATATAATTATGTGCCCAATGCGTCTGAGGAATATCTGCGAATTGGGTATTATTTTTGTTATCAACCTTAAATTGATACGCTAATGCTAGCATTTTTGCCACCTGCATTCGCTTTAAAGGCTCCTCAGGATGAAAGTCTTCCCCTTTTTGGATAACCCCCAGTTTAACAAGCTGACAAATCTCTTTGTAATAGGGATGACTAGCAGTGACATCCTTAAATTTTGTCGTATTTGCTATGTCTACATTGGTCTGAATAGATCGAGCAATGGCAGCAGCAGCCTCTGCCCTTGTAATTGCCTGCTCCGGTTTAAATTTGTTATCGCTATATGTAGTCATATATTGCTTTGTTAGCATATGTTGTATCGAAGCATTTGCCCAATATGCATTCGAAACATCCACAACTTTGGCAGATGCCGCTTCTACCTGACTTAAACTTGTTAAACTTCCTACGGTTGCAGCTATTGAAAGGATGATGATACTCAGAATTTTTTTCAACAGGGCTACCTCCTCAATATGTCAAATATGTAGCAAACGGCGCTTTTTCATCACTGAAGTGGAGAAACGAAAATTCACCATACATACTATATGATACGAAATTTGAATAAGATAGTTTCACTTTTTTTGGAAAATATTACATTGATTCATCATTTATCATTATAAAAGGAGTTTTCCCTTAATATTCGTTGGGAAAACTCCTTTTTTCTCATACTATTGAATCATTTTAAGAAATTCTTCTAAAATACGATAGTTATACACTAATCCCTGTTGCTCTATCGACAATGAGCTGTAGTCTTTTTGAGCTGCTAATACTTTTTTCTCGAATGATGAGCTATCTGGATCGATATTGCCAATCGCTTGAACGACCTTGAGAACGGCAGCCACATCTTTTTCAGCCTGTTTGAGTAAGTCTTCATTGATGACTTGCCCCCGTACTTTAGAATCCAATGCCTGATAAGCAGCTACGGCATTGGCCACATCCTCTATATACGTTGGTGAACTTGGAGAAAGTCCTGCAATCATTTCAACGACCTTCTTGACATCGGCCATACTTTTCTCCGCCTCTAATAGAATTGAATAATTGGAGATACGCTGTTTATCTGTCGTATTCAAACTATCGTATTCTTTACGTACAGCTTCAACCATACCAAAGTAGAATTTATCCTTAGGATTTAATTTTGCAATGTTATTATAGACCTTTATCACGTTGTCTAAGGATAGTAACAATTGGTCGTTATACACATAGCGTCTTTGGTCAGCATTTAGCTTGTCGTAAGCTTTTAAAATCTTTTGATATTGACTATCCATATCCTTAGCAGTTAAGAGACGATCAATATCCTCCACAATACTTATAACGGGCTTAATCAGCTTTTCTTGGTCTTGTAATACTCTGTAGTTTTCCACAGCTCGTTGCTGATCCTTTGGTAAAGCATTATAAGCAGCACGAATTTCTTGAATACGTTTTACATACTGCTTCGGATCAACAGATGGTAATGCATCAATCATTTGCATTACATTGCCAGCTCCTAGAATACTTGACTCAGCAGCCTGCAATAAATAGTAGTTTGTCACATATTGCTGCAAATCAGCAGGTAATGCATCATATAGTGAACGGGCTCTTGCTGTATCTTGAAGGAATGTATTACTTGAAGATTTTAGTTTGCTAATCAATTCAACAACATTGGATACAGGCTCATATTTTAAGAGTACATCAATATTGTCGATGTATTTCTTCTGATCTTTCGATAGTTTGTCATATGCCTTACGGACAGAGTTAACCTTACTAACAAAGCTTTTCGATTCTGGATCAAGTTCATTAATTTGTACCATCACAGTTAAAATAGGCTTAACCTCTTTTTCACGCGTTGTTAAATCTTTAATATTCGTCACTAATTTCTTTTGGTTCGATGACAGCTTATCATAGGCAACACGTGCATTCATCAGCTTTGTTAAATAGTCTCCATCCTGCACTTCTGTTAATTTGATTAGCTCAATTACGCCCTCAGCTAACCCCTGTTCATTTTCAGCTGCTACCAGTGCATCATAGTTGATAATGGCTTGCTTCTTCTCCTCAGATAATGCATCGTAAAGCTCACGTGCCGTTTTCATATCTTGGTAGAATGTTTTACTTGTTGGCTTTAACGAAGCAATCAGGCCAATTAATGAAGCCACATCCTCGACAGCTGTAAGATTCGTATAGTTCGTCACATGTTTTTTTGAAACTTCATCAAGGGCATTATAAGCCTTCCGTGCGGCAAGTACCTTTTTTGTATAATCCTTACTCGTTGGGTCCAATGCATTGATCATTTGAATAACCTTGATAACGGCTTTATTGCTCTTTTCATAATTACTTAAAGTTTTTGCCTGCTCCACAAGCTTCTGCGCATTTTTATCTAATGCTTTATAGGCTGTAGTTAGCTCCGCTACCTTTTGGACAAATGTGTCCGGATTTTCATTCGCTAATGCAAGAACACGTTCATCGAATGCCTTTGCCATTTCGATATAGGCTTGTGCTTTTATAAGATCAGGATAATTAATAACCTGGGCTTGATCTGTTAATGCTGTATATGCATCTGTTGCTGCTTTCACATCATCCTTATACGTTTTTCTAGAAGGATTTAATGCATTAATTTTCACAATTACGTCTATTACAGGTACAACCTCTTTTAAATTCTTATAATTTTTGACATAGGTTTTATTTTTATCATCTAGCTTAGCGTAGGCTGTATAAGCTGATTTGGCTTTAGAAATATAGCTCTTAGAGGATGGATCAAGCTTTTCAAATTGTGAAATAACATTCACAACCGTTTTATATGATTTCTCTAAATCAGTTAAAACTTTAATATTCGTTACACGGCTTTTTGCCGAAGAAGGGAGTTTATCATAGGCTGCTCGAGCAGCTAAAATCTCCGTGATCATATCATTTGATTGACTTAGCTTTGATATTTGCTGAATCACACCTGCTATTACTAAATCTTCATTTAAAAGATTGGATAATTTCTCTTCAAGTTTACTTTTCATTTCAGCCAATGGAGCCGCGTCATTACCATTCCCAGCATTTAACGCCGTCACCTTTGATTGCAGTTCCGTAATTTGGATCTTGTAATCTGGCATTGTCGGTTTAAGGGCATTGACTTGTTTCGATAAAGTCGCATATTGGTATAGAAGATTTAAGCGATCTTTATTTTGCACAAATTCCTTTTCTTCCATAGCCAATTTGTCAAAGGCCGACTGAGCAGCAAATGTTTTGCTCTCAAATGTAGAAGCTTTAGGATCAATACCGTCAATTAATTTGTCCACGCTTATAGATGCATTGTAAACCTTCTCCCACTTTGTTAGCTCAGCAAGATTATTGACAATTTTTTTGACGTTTGCCGCGTTAATAGCTGTGCCAGTTGTTGCTGGTGGCACATCATAGGCAGTACGAGCAGCTTTGATCGCCTCCACTTTATCTGGAGCACTTGCAATTGCCAAAATAAGTCCTTCGATTTTTTCAGCAGAAGCAATATTTGCTACTGCTACATTTAGATCCGTTGTATTTTTTACAAGTTCTTTATCAATTGTTAATGAATCATACATCCCTTTAATCGCGTTTACTTCTGTACGATATGCCGCCTCATTGGATACACGCAGTGCTGTAATTTGTTTGGAAATATCAGCAGCCTTTTTATATTGTTCAAATGTAGAATAGTTTGCCACTAACTTTTGTGAAGCTTCATCTAAAGCGTTGTAGGATTTTTCAATAGCCGTTACAGCACTAATAAAGCTTGTTGCTGACGAAAAGTCTGCTGGTTTTTTAGCTATTAATTGAGTAATACTTAGTGAAACTTTATCTATGGCTGACAGACCCGTTAAAGCATCCTTATATTTTTTAAAAGGTGTTACTGTATCATTGTTTGGATTATAGGCCTCAGCCACTTTCTTTTGATCCGCCGTTAGTAGGTTATAAGCTGCTGTAACTTTATCTAATGCTGAAGAAATAGCTGGATAATCCGTTGGGCTTTGCTTTAATACATCCACTAAAGCGTCAAGCTCTGTTGCAGTAGTTTTGACTGCTGCTGCATCATCAACTAATTTTCCAAGTTTCGCAATATCTACTCCTTTGCCTTTAAAATAGTTATTGCGATCAGCTTCTTTATAGCCATATTGTAAGACTGTTCCTCGAATGGTATTAGTAATGCTGCTAGCACTATTGGCAAACGCTGCATCGACCGCTTTCTCAAATTGCTTTTGTACGAATAAATATGATTTGTCTGCCGTTTCATTACCTAAAAAACTTTGATATTCTGTTTCTACAGCATTTACATCGTCTATAAATGTCTTACTAGTATTAGAGATTGCACTAATTTTCTTCCAAATTGCTTGTAGTTCATTTAATAGGCGACGTTGTTCCACTACATAGTCGTACTTTGCTTGAATCAGTGCCTTTTCATTGTTGTCAAATCCAAGGTCATTCGAATTTTGTACAACTTTAATATCACCATCTGCTATCACCATCTCATTAGCAGTCGAATTCTCCGATAATTTACCGAATTGGGCAATGAGCTGTTCCTTTGTCGTTGCAGCTGCCACAGCGTTGACATAGGAAACTTGCTCCGTTTGTGCTGTGACACGAGATTGTGCATCATTTTCCTGTGCATTTGCTATAGCTGTAGGTGCTAATAAAAGACTTGTTATAACACCTGCTGTCAATTTTCGATTCAATCGAATCACCCTTTCATTTTTTATGTATAAGAAAATGATGATGTTCATTTTCATTTATCCTGAAATGGCATAGGATACCTCTTTTTAAGAGAGTGCGTAATCAAGATAAAGCATCCGAAGATCATTGAGATTTATTTCGAGCAAAATCGAAAAAATCTGGACATAAATACGCAGAGACGTAAATAATTAATCATTACTTTAGTATCGGTGTAAATTACACGTTTTCAAGCCATTCTATTATATTTACAAAATAATGGACGTCAAAAGTAGTTTTTCAAAATTACTAGCTAGAAAAACAGGAAGTTATTTCAATTATACTATACAATAGATTTATCTTGATTCTTCGGATTTCCAACGTCTATTGAATCATAAGAAGTCCTCTGGCAGATACTACAGATTTTTGACGAGTAATTGTGAAAAAATGTGACACAAATCCGCCGAGGTGTAATTGATATTAGGAATGTTTTTCATCCATCGACATGTAATGACGAAATACGTTTTTTCAACGAAATTATTGGAAAAAAACAGCTATTTTCATATGTCATAATGTCTTTACAAGGTGTATACTACATCTTTGATATCCTATTTTGGAAGAAAGGACGCTGTTTATGTTTTACCATTATAAGTTTTGGCATAGCTTAAAAAACCCTACCTACTTTACAAACATCGTAGAAAAAGGTGAGATCATCGGATATAAAAAACGTGCATTAACGGTGTTCATCCTTTTCATCCTATTGTTTGCTACTCGCGAATATTGGGGAATGGGGACAGAAAATTTAACGTCCTTATTTGCAATGGATTTACAAAATGAATACTATGTGGCACGCGTACTTTCCATGCTCGGTGCCATTTTATGGGCGATCATTTATTTTTGCTTCCATTATTACGGTGTTACCTATCTATTACATCTATTAACGGACATTCCTTATACTTGGATAAAAAAAGTCCAGCTTTACGTTGTTGCCTTTCTGCTCATTGAAAAAGCAATTCTCTTTGCTGTTTTTTATGGGGTGGGCTATACAACGATGTTTTCATTCTTTTCTTTGGCTCCCGCTGCCTTACAGGTCATTAAAACTGACTTCGTGTTATTTACAATCAATCAATTGACGGTAACGACCGTTTTAATCATTATTGTGCAGTATCTATTCCTGTCGAAATGGGAGGAAGAAGCTAGTAGAAAAATGTTAGTAGTCAAATTGATTGGCTTACAACTATTTATGGCCTTATTTGTGGGCATGATTAGTGTGCTACCCATTAAAGAATGGATTGCTAGGGGGTTAGGATAATGGCATTTATCAAGGCAAGACCATGGACAAGTATAGGTATTGTGGTGGCGATGCTCATAATCGGTATAAATGCTTATTTTGTTTTCAAAGAAGATAGCACCGTGACACGATCCTACTTTATTGATGAATTTCAGAAAGCTTATATAGGTACGAATACGGAGCGTGTCAATAAGGATACCATTGTGGCACCCGCCGAGACATATACGATTACAGCTGATGCAACAAAGTTATCCGCTGTCAATGTAAAACGTGGCCAGGAAGTGATGATGAATGATTTACTCGCTACCTTTAAAACAGATGAAGTAGACGAGGAGCTTACAAAGCTTGAATCGGAACGCACTGCCTATGAAACAGAATTAAATGATTTACAAAATGCACTTGATCAAATTGAAGACGAATACGACGATTCGAATCCAAAAAGCTCTATTAATACCGATCAAATCAATGATAGATTGTCTGTTACATTAAAATTAGAGCTTGCTCAACAAAATTCGCTATCGACAGCAGTTGCCCTGTTAAATCGACATATTGCTGAAACAAATCGTCAAATTGCAATCATTGAAGCGCAAATTACACAAATAGAGTCTCTTCAAGGCATTGTCAGTCCTATAGATGGTGTAGTGTCAGCAGTGAAAGAAGAAGCTGGTGCTTTAACCTTCGAAATCTATTCGAATGAAAAAGCCATGTATGCTTATTTGTCAGAAAAAGAATGGCAAAAAGTACAGGAAGGCCAAACGGTTGATTTTAAAGTGAAACATGTCAAAGATGCATTATCTGGTATCGTTTTAGACAAGCAAATGATTGCTACAGATGATGAAACATTTTGGGCAAATGAATTAGCTAAAACAACAAACCTTCCGCATCCAACAAATTATGAAGTATTACTGCAACAAGATGCGCCAATAGAGGAAGTACCGTTTTCAACAACTGGTAAAGCCTCCATTATTGTCAATGAAGCGTTCGATTCTTATAAAGTCGATAAATCGTGGTTAGCGACAACAAAAAGAGGAAATAAAAAGCTCCATATCATTAATCAGGATGGGAAAATCCAATTGATAGATATTAATGTCCAATTTAATACGACTCAATCAGCTATTTTCTCAGACTATCTCGATGAAGGAACACCAATGCTCTCTAATGAGAAGCGCAATATAGAAGCCTACACCTTCCGTACATTACCTATTGAGAAATTGCATTGGAAGCAGTTTAAAGAGTTAACTTGGAAGCAATATATGAAATACATTGTTTTCTAAATGCAAAATCCGCCTCACTCTCTCTAGAGATGGGCGGACTTTTTTTATGAAAATATCCCTTGTAGCTATTACAGGGGGTATTTCATGTTTATTTTAGTGATAAGCATCTATTTAAGAAGCTTGCAAATTGAGCACGAGTAATTTGTGCATCTGGTCTAAATGTATTATCTGGGAAACCTCCTGTTAAATCATTCGCCACAAGTGCTTGGATATTGCTGTATGCCCAGTGTGTTGATTTAACATCTGTGAAGGAAACTTTACTTGTACCTGTTAATTTGTAGGCTCTTGTTAAAATCGCTGCCATCTCTGCACGTGAAAGCTGTCCGTTTGGATTGAACTTCCCTGCTTCTTGTCCTTTAATAATGCCAGCCTGCTCGACTGCTGCAATGGCACTATATGCATAATGACCTTTACTTACATCTTTAAAGCTAGAATCCTTTGTTGTTGATAGATTCAGTGCTCTGGCAATGATTGTAGCTGCCTCTGCACGTGTAATGGACGCTTCTGGCTTAAAAGTACCATTTGAGTAACCTTTAATCAGCGATTTATTGTATAAGCTTTGGATTTCAGAGAACGCCCAATGTCCTTTGTTCACATCCGTATAAACTAATTCTTCATGATTATCTTTGTAGACAGCCTGTAATTGATCGAAGTACAGCTGACCTTTCTTTTGAAGAGAAGCTGTTGGTTGAGCAACATATAAACGTTCGAATTTCAATGGTGTTGCTAGATTACTTGGAATATCAGCCGTTACGTATTCCCAGCCATTCCAGTCTAGGCCGCCCTGACTTGTGAAATCAATCGTGTGCTTAGTTCCTGATCCATCTACGACAACGCCTCTTAGCCAATGCTTACCTGCATCGCCAAATACCCAAACACCGATATTTTTAGGCTGCCCTGACATAGCAATAGGTGTTTTAGCAACCATATAGGCAGCCTTTGTTCCTGTGCCCGCTACTGTAAAATCATAGTTTAATTGCATGCTAGCTGTTCCCTGTCTCGCATACTCTTTTGAGTTTGCTAATGAAGCATTCGCCTTTGCTACTTCCGTTGTCCAAGAAGACACACTATCAAAGCTATCTAGCACAATAGGCTTTTCTGCTAAATCTATTACAGAAACAGCTATGGACGTACGAATACCTCCATATTCTCCAATAATTTTCCCTTCACCCTTTTGAGTAGCTGTAAAGGTTGCACCCTCCATCTTGCCAATATTTCCTTCAACTGACCACTTCATACTTGTCGGATTGATGGTCATCGGATTTAAGTATTGATCATAAGCAGTCGCTACCTGCATATCTACAGATGAACCTTTCATGACTTGACCAACACTATTTAGCGTAATAGATTTTACATTCCCTGGTGGTGCTGTATTAACGACCTGTAAAATAGCCGATACACGACGCTCACTTCCCTCAGACGGTTTGTTCACAAGATTGGCGAAATACCCTCCTGGATTGCGCGCGACCATCGCTGTAGAACCGCCACCATCTAAGTTAATAGCCGAAGTAGCCCCCATTGAAATTAAATGTGAAGCTAAATCTGATAAGTTAACACCATTACTATGGCCACTTAAACGACCATCAATTGTAATAAGTGACACCTTTGTACCTGTAGCATCTACCGCTACTGCTGTACGAGGACTGCGTGTCGAAGCAAAGCCAGAATTTGTTGGCATCGAAATATCAACTTGACCATTGCGCACAAGCATTGGTCCTGCAGCTAAAATGAATTGAGCATCCATCCATTTTTGATCAATCGACAGGCTGACATCGATATTTGTACCTGCCGAAATATTGCTTAATTCAGCGGCTAATTCTTTATTTTGTACTGAAATAACAAAACCATCCGCTGGTACAGATGAGTTTCCTTCTGCACCATACGTCGTTACATGAGAAACTGTGCCTGAGAATTGATCACCGAAATGCAAAGTATTTGTATCTTGGCTAGCACCTGACACTACTAGTTCTAACCCCCATGCATTTGTACCAGTTGTCTTTTTTTCTGGCGTATATAAAACGTTTTTATTTGTTCCTCGTTCACTATTAATGAGATCAATAGGATATGTTTTTCCATTTACTTGAAAGGAGAGATTCGTTGTATAATAATCTGCTATCGCTTTCCCTGACTTAGATAAGCCAAATGCAACTGGCTTTTGAGTCGGGCTTTCATACGTATCTCCCAAAATACCATAATTGACAATTTCATTCTTTTCCGCTAACAAGTTCGCGGGCATACCATTTCCTAAAAAGTATGAAGCGTTAACAGCTCCAACAACACGATGGCCATCATACGTGTTTTGCTTCGCCATAGCTGATGTCGTTTTTAGGGAATTAATAGGATTGGGCATCCCAATTTCTAGTTTTGTATATGTATTATTTAAATTTACATCTAAAACATTTACAAACTGACGGATAGAGCCTGAAGTATAGGTTTGCTGTAAGTGATTTACTTGTGGGGATACCTCTGTTTTCACTTCACTCACTTTATTGCCAAAACCGGCTGCTTGCCCGTTGAGGGGGCTAACAGTTAACATAAGCACGAACATAACTACAACAATTGAGACTAATTTTCTTGCCAATTTCTTCACTCCGAATTAATCAAAGTATGGCACGATGTCATGTCGTATGACCCGTGCCAGTGACTTCTTTATTTTGTTTCTACATAGATTGCTACTGGAAGATTGACACCACCAGCATGCATTAGTTCTAATTCAATCGTACCTGATGAACCTTTCATTTCGTAATCAGGCAACTCCACATATTCTTCTCCTACTCGTAAAGAAGGCACTAAATGGACCTTACCATTCACCTTAATTGCACCACTGTATAAGCCTCCGCGACCAGCAAGTTTCAGCTTAATCGTTTTTGTAGACCCAGTTGGATTTACAACAGGAATTGACACCTTGTAGTTCATACCGAAATGACCTGGATTTCCGACTGCTCCATTAATTTGTGAAAATGAATTTTCAGCTGTTTGTAAATGGTCAGTACGGCCATTCGAAATGTTATAGCCGACTTCTGGCGAATCTACTGTATAGGCTGGTAGCTCTGCTAGAATTGTAGCGCTTGACCAAGCACCTCTTGGATGTTTCGCATACTCATCGATGGCAACCTGCTCCGATTGAATCGTTGTTAAATCACTATTGTCTTTTGTAAGCACTGTGCGAATCATATACTCTGGTTTTCCACCATTGACCGCTTGAATATCTAAATCATGTAAAAAACCAATAATATATTCATGGTGTAGATCGTATGTTTCAATGACCTTTGTTTCTCCTGGTGCAATGACAATTCCGCTACTTTCTGATTTTTTAAGCTTGTTATTTAAGGTAGCATCAGCAATTGTCAAACCAATATCATGCCCTACCCAGCTATTACCTGTCTTTTGATTAATACCTCTTGAATTTACAACTTTAATACTCTCTGTCGTAGATTTGTTTTGAACCGTAATCCCAATATTGACATCTGTGCCTAGTGTATTGTAATGCCAACCAAAGACACGATGCTTATTCGTTACTGCCGTTGAGTTCACGTCATATTGCGAAAGCGTCACATTGTTCTTTGGGACAAGCTTACGCGTTAACGTTTCAGGATTATCACTAATAAATAAATCACGATCTCCCTCTAAACGAGCAGAAGGTACAGCTGCTGGCGATGATGTAGAGCCATAAGATTTTTCAAGGAATGAACTTGTATACATATAACGGTAAACGTAAATATACATTTCTTTTTTATCACTGATATAACGTAAATTTCCGCCTAACGCATTCACAAGAAACGTAATAGGCACATACATTTTTCCTTTTTGAATAAACGGTTTTTCTGTTAATGTTACCGTTTCGTTATTCACAAGAACCTCATTGCTATTATCTTTGAAAACAAAGCTCATCCCAGCAATTTGTAATTCAAAGGAATTGTCTGGGAGCCATGCACCCGCAGAATCATCTAAATAATCATGGATATAGCTAGCAGGTAAATAAGATCTTGAATCCTTCATAATAATAGGATCTTTCATCACGATACGTTTGTTATTGATATGTAAAATATAAGGGTCTTCCTGAGGCGTTTCAGGCAGATCATCTGACATCGTAATATCTACCGATTGTGTTTCTGGGTCCCAATGAACATTACCATCAAAGTTTTCACTAACGAAACGCAGTGGCATATAAGTACGATCTTGATGCATGAACGGTGCGACATCCATCGCCACTTCTTGTCCATCTACTAAAGCCGTCATCGAATCAATCTTTAAATCCACAATCTTCCCGTTACGAGTAGCTGACGCTGTCTGTGTTTCTTTATTCCAATCCACATTCGCACCAATCGCTTCATATAAAGCACGCATTGGCAATAATAAGAAATCCGATTTATTTAAAATAGGGTCATAGACACTAATCGTCTCTCCATTAATTGTAATCGAAACATTGTTTTTTATCTGAATTCCATTGTTACTAATTGCTGTTGCAGATGCTTGTCCAGGTAAAATTGTAGCCAAAGCAACCGCTGATACAATACATGTATTCCTTAGTTTCTTAAACATGCTAATCTCCTTTTTTTCACATTCAATTGTCTTTATCATCTTAACATGAAAAAACCCCAAAATGTGGGATTCTTATCGAAAAAAGTAGAATTCGGTACTAGAGTTCTAACCTCTCTCCTTCAAAAGCTTCATATGAAGTAAATGTTATTCCAAAATGCCAGTATATTTTCTTGCAAACTGTTTTCTTCCTTAATAGCTCCTTATATATACCCTCCTTTGAAGCAAATTTTAAAGCAATGGTGTAGCTGCTTTCTATGCAATTCATACCGATATATAGATAGTATTTGATAGGTAACTAGATTGGCCGATATTATTAGAACAACTAGCAAACTATTTTATAAAGTAGACTCTTTTTATTTTAAAAAGTTACATAGCCTGGGAAAATGGTGGATTATTCTCGTGTTTTGTATTAAAAAAAGCTTCATTCCTAAAATACGGATAAAGTTTAACTGAGGTGGACGATGGCGATATAAGGAAAGCACCCTCAGCTGAGAGTGCTTATAATAGTTATTGATTTCATTGAATGCCCGTTTTGACTTAAAACATAGAAAAATATATAGTATCATATGAATTATTTTAATTTCCATATCATTTCTACCCATTCCGGATGGTCGATAAATGGATTACGATTACCTTGGATTTCATAAATTCGATTGTTTCTTTGTCTTTCATAGTTATCTACTGGATCATCCTTGTGCCACTGCAATAAGACAGAAAGTTTGCCGTGGTAAGGTGCCGAGCCATTATTTACTTTATCATTTAATTCAAGATCAACCTTATCTCCTGGCTCATAACGCGTAGCCATGTAAAACAGCATTCGAGCAACATCACCTTTTACACGTTTCGGTGGTTCGAACGAATCGGAATCCCTCAGACAACCCGTACAACCAGTCACTGGACTTCCGCCATTATCGAAGTCTAAATTACCCCTAGAGCTATTAACCTGCACATCCGTTGGGCGTAAATGATGAATATCTGTTCCAGGTCCATTACTAGTTCCGAAATTACCATGGGATTTTGCCCAAGTATGCTCTCTATTCCAGTTCCCTACATTTCCGCCGCTATTTGTTTTGGAGCTAGATTTTCCAGAGTAAAATAAGATGACATTACTTGTATTATTTGGATCTTCATCTGTATATTTTATGGCGTTCCAAACTTCATTATAAGAAAGTATTTTTTGCTTCGAAATGATGTCATGAAGCGCACTTTTTAATGCCTGTCCATCTTTATTCAGTGCTCCAACATAATAATCGTTGGCTGCAGATACTGTCACACTGAAATTTGTAGTCACACTTTTTTTGCCATCTGAAGCCGTCACCCCAACAATATGACTGCCCTCTGCTAAATTAAGCGTGAGGATATTTCCTTTTATAGAACCTTTTGTAGCCGTAAACGATAATTCATCACCATCTGGATCAGAGAAATGATCTGTTAATTGAATATTAATGACTTCTCCAACTGCTATCGCTTTGTTTGTAATAGGCTTTTTAATAGTAGGTTGCTTATTTTCAGACGGTAAAGAAGGATCCTCAATGGGATCCCCTTTTGAATTCGTAAATTTGACTTTCTCAGGAGCCGCACCATTTATAAACTTTATTGATGGGATATCAATTTTGTCAGCCCCTCTAATTTCTTTCACATTCGAACCGTCAATCGTTATAGATTTCATAGCATTACCTTTTAGATCAATAATTGCTCCTGCTTTATCAGGATTTATGATTACATCCGTTGTCTTAAATCCTTCACCATGTAATTCAGCATAGTTGCCTTTTAAGAAAATACCCTTTGTAATAACAGATTGAGCATCTAAATGTACTGCCACACTCGGTTTCGTAATCGTCAATTTATCGGTTTTAAAGTTCTTAAAATTATAGATTGTTTCAGGCTGTATTGGTTCAACACTTGAGCCACTTTTCAAATCAATTTGAACCATGACTGGATCATGATCACTTGCGCGTCCTGCCATATCTGTAAAGTCTGCATTTATGTGCAAGATATCAATCTCAGATTTATTGACTAAATTATTGGATACTAAAATATGGTCTAATACTTGTGAATTCCCTTGATACACATATGTGTAACGATCAGAGTCGTCTACTTTATTAATCATATTGGTCATTAATTGACCTTCATGAATTTTAAGAGCCTCTGCAAATTGATAGTCGTTAAAGTCACCTAAAGAGACAATATTTGCATCCTTATTGTTTGTTTTAATGTCTTTGACAAAATCATAAACAATTTGTGC
Organism: Lysinibacillus sp. GW823-FHT06C08; assembly: GCF_058795135.1. Lineage (NCBI taxonomy): Bacteria > Bacillati > Bacillota > Bacilli > Caryophanales > Bacillaceae > Lysinibacillus > Lysinibacillus sp. GW823-FHT06C08. The sequence goes on along the minus strand of NZ_JBXAHN010000001.1, from coordinate 354,460 downwards.
AATTTTTTTGCGTTGTACCTCACTACCATTTTGAGGTGGCTGTATTGCACCAAACAATGGTGTGTCACCTGATTTTGAATTCCAATGGTTTGCGATGACTACTACATCTTCCCCTTGGAATTCAAATTGAGCAGCTAATGGTTTACGGCTACTATTAAACGCTGCATTTGTTGGATCAATACGTCCTGGATTCAATGTTAATTTTCCATCTTGATAGCCCACTGCTGTAGTAGCATTACCTGTTGGCAAGCCCTCCTTCAGCTTCACACGATCTGGGTTATAAAGGAAGCCCACGCGTATATTTGCGTTAGGTGCGCCACCATCCTGATTGTTAATTGGATCGATATTAACATACTGATAGTCGACGCCACCTGCTGCTTTAATAGCGTCAATTAATCTTTTATAGCTTTGATCTGCCTTCGAATCACCTACAGTTGCCCCGTTATTATCTTGTACCTCTGTTACACCAACAATATCTGGGCTTTTCATATCAATCCCGATAGCTCTTGCTAGTTTTCTCGCCTTATCGTCAGTTGTGGACGATTTATTATTGGAGAAATTTTCTAGATTGTATGAAGCAATCGTTAGTTTATCATCAGCTTTTACAATTTTTGTTTTCTCCGGTGATGTAGATCCTTTTTGATGAGCTGCTTTCATTTCATCTAATGGAACATAAATTTTAAAGTTTTGATAGGAATAACCGACAATACCTGTAATAGGACCCTTAAAGGTATCACCTGTCGCTACTTCAAAATCACGTGCAGTGCCATTAGGTTCTAGACGAAATTGTATTCTATTTGGATTTGCATTACCCTCTTCAAACCGAACACCACCATGGAGAGTATTTGTTTGCTCATCTTTTAGTACCGTTACTAAATCACCATGCTCTTGTGGTGAAACAGCTTTTACATCCCCTACTTCAACACGCATACCTTCAATACTTTCCCAAAAATCAATGGCGTCGATGGTTGGGTTGAACGTTTGCAGATGATCGCTGTCAATGTTACTGAAAGACATTTTTAATGGATCGATTTTAATAGGTTCTGGTAAGGCAACACTAGTTTTTATAACATCTACTTTTCCACCCTGATCGTCCCGAACATTAATTTGTGTTGTTTTTAAATCTGTTTGCTGCCTATCATCGTATCCATCATAAGCATACTCACTTACTTGTCCTTTCACGGAAACTAAGTTACCGACGCTGAGTGGTAATTTCTTGTTTCCGCTATATAGAAGAATTCCCTCCGATGTATTCGGGTCATCATCTATCCATTCATCAGGAGTTTGAATTGTATAATAATTGTTTCCTCCTAATGCAAAGGAGTAGGTTACGATTCCCTCAATTCCTTCAACAGTTTTACCATTGAACGAAGAGGTATGACTAGCACCTTGAATATCATGAATTTGTAATTTATCAGTAAGCGTATATTCATACGTAGCCACTTCACTTAAAGTACCGTCTTTGGCTTTGACCACTGCTTTTAATATAGTAGTTTCAGTAATATCAATCGGTGCCTCATATTTTTGACTTTCAACAGTTGGATCAGAACCATCTACTGTGTAATAAATTTCCGCTTCTGCCGTAGTTGTAGTCAACGTAACGCTAGTTTTTCCAATAAATGTCCCGCTTCCAGGTGATGCGATAGCAGGTTTTAAAGTAGAGCTATCAGCGACGATATCCGCTTTTGATCTTGGAATCACTTGATAAGCTTTATCGAACTCTTGAACAATCCCCGTTATGGATTCATAGATAGTATCTTTAGTCAATCCAAGAGTATTTGTTTCATCACGCACAATAAAATTAGTACCATCACTTGCCGTAAAATTAGCATAGCCTGGTTGTTGATTCACATCTGTTAGCGTTACATTTTTTACTGTTACTAACTGTGATTCATTCTCTTCACTCACTTGAGAACCTGTTACTAATTTGGGTATGGGTGCACCGGTATTTTCAACCTTTTCAATAATAGTAGCACTATCTAATTGTAATAACCCTCTATAGTCCGCTAATTTACCTGTAAGCGTTACTTCGTCTCCAACTGTCATAGCTAGACTAGTAGGTCGAACAGCGATACCACCTGTTTCATCTTGAACAGAGAATGTATTTTTCAAGGTCGCTGCTACTTTACCTTTAATCGTTACTGTTTCCCCAATCCCTTTCGCTCTTGCCTCACCAATAGACAGAGTGACTGGTACTTCAGGGTCCGTTGGATCGACTGGCCCCGGATTTTCGGGGTCAACATTTGTATCCATTGTATGCTGTCCTAAATTTGAAAAATCATTATTGGGGAATGTCGTCCATTCTGAAGCTGAATTAAACGTGTCAGAGATATTCATATCGCCAAAAAGGACTGAGCTTTTTCTTACTAATGTGACGTCCTTTGCAAAATCTGCTGAAGAGCCAACCTGTCCAATTGAGTCAATTATTTCCGAGGACTTCTTTAAGACGATTGGATCATTCCCATTAAAGTTGATAACAATCGAATTTTCAAGATTCCCTTTGGCTTTTATAGTAGCATCAGCATCTTTATGATAGACAACATACGTTGCTCCATTATCTAAAACACCTGATAGACTCATTGTTTTATCTGCGGCCTCTGCACCATTTGTATGAAGCTCTAATGTATAATTACTTAAATCTACCGGTGAGCCCGTACCATTGTAAATTTCAATTGCCTTATTAAATGAACTTCCCTCAATATACTCTGAAATAATTAAATCCTTTGCAAATGTTTCAGCTTTAACTGTAAGTGGTGCTACTGGTGCGACAACGCCTGCTACTAGTGTGGTTGCTAAAAAGGCATTTACGGGCTTTTTCCAATTCTTCTTGGACATCAAGTCAATTCTCCTTTCAATTTTAGGAAGTTTTTTTGTAAAAATTAATAGCAAAGCCTCTACTCTCTGAATAGAAGGCTTTGCAAATCAACTTATAGAATTGTTTCTCCATTCACTGTGATTCCATCGAAATCCACTTTATCAACATCTATTTTGGAAAGATCTAGATTTCCTTCTACTTTTACATTTACAAATGATAATTCATTTGTGACAGTACCTGTTATGATTAAATGACCCTTCACTACAGCATTTTCTAAGATTGAAATATTGTTAATATCAACTGTTACATTGCCTTCATATACTTTAGGGGTAGTAACTGTGCCGGAGAATTCAGTTTCAGCAATATTTTCGTCAGGTACTTGACTGTTGGAAACGTCTACAACTCTTCCCTCAACTTTTGAATTGACTGTGCCAAGAGACGTAATATGCTCAGCAAGGTTTTCCCAATCTGATAAACCTAAATCTGTCACACGGCCCTCTTCGTATGCTTTTTTGAAGACATCATAGCCATCTCCACCTTTAGCTGTAAACGCATTTGTAGCTATTGTATACGTGACATTATCCTGAATCTCTACATATTTCCCTTGTCCATCCATATATGAAACTTTAACAATTCGTTGACCTTTTGCTTTAGTTGAATCGAATTCAACCTTTGCACCTGAAACATGTAAGAAACCACCATTTTCAGCTGGGTATTGTCCAACACTCACTTCTAAAGCTTCTTTTAATTCTTTGCCAGTTAGGCTCATCGTCGCTAAAGTATTACCGAAAGGAAGTACCGTTATGACTTCACCCACTGTAATGGGCCCCTGATTAATACCAGCTCGAATACCCCCACCATTTTGAAGTGCCATAATGACATCATTGTTATACTGTTTAGCCTTCTTTAGCATTCCATCTGTAATTAAATTGCCTAATGGAGTTTCATTTTTTCGAACACTTGGTTTTATATTATCTCCACCTGTTCGAGGATTATCTAAGGCAATACTTGCGGTTGCCCCAGTCTCTGTATTAGAAAGCTCTTCAACTTTATCTTTAAATGGTTTTAATGTTGCAAGCGCTTGCGCATCCTCTACATAATCAGCTACTTTTAACAAAGCCCCATTATGTGCAACGACAACTCCTTTGTTATTAAAGGTAACATCTAAAGTTCCTAAATAATCATTGTACTGATAGGCTTGAACAATCAATGTAGCATCCTTTGCTTGTCCAGCAATATTTTTATCTACCACAACAGGTTTATCTAGCTGGGTATGACTATGCCCACCTACAATCACATCAATTCCTTCAACAGATTTTGCTAAAATTTGATCATTATCATACGCTGGATTATCATCATAACCAATATGCGTTAAGGCAATTATTTTATTAACACCTTTATCTTCAAAGGCTTTGACTGCTTTTTTGGCTTCTGTAATATAATCTTCAAACGCAATACTGCCTGGAGACGATATATCTTTCGTTTCAGCCGTTGTTAATCCGAAAATGCCTACTTTCTCTCCATTCATTTCTTTAATAATTCCATTGTAGATTTTTCCGTTTTGAGGCTCACTAGAGATAAGGTCCGTAAATAAACCTGTGAACTTTGTGTCCTTTGAAAAATCAATGTTAGAAGAAACGAATGGGAATTGCGAGCCTTTAATGAAATCAACTAAGGCTTGATGTCCCTCAGGAGTAGCGCCTAAATCAAATTCATGGTTCCCGAAAGTCATGACATCATACTTCATTAAATTCATAAACGCTAAATCAGCTTGTCCTTTAAATTCGTTAAAATATAAAGTTCCCGAGAAAACATCACCAGCATCTAATAGTAATGCGTTTGGTTTTTTAGCTCTAACCTCCTTCACAGCGGTTACCTTTCTAGCGATATTCGCTAGATTAGCATGCGTGTCGTTCGAATGCATTAACGCCAAAGTAAACTGCTCATTGCCATTCCCACCTTATACCACATCTCTCTATCTGGGCTTTCGGTTTGGGCCTACACCGTACAGGCGACTTTCATCGCATACGGCGTGCCATCAATAGTCTAAATATTCAAAACTTATTTCCCCACTACAATATATATGTAAACATAGTAATGTTAATGCACTATTTTTATAGTATCTATAGTATGTAAATAAATTGTAATATTAGTAATGTAACAGCTATCATAGAAAATTTGATAAATTTTAAAAAATATTATAAATAGGTTTACAGTTCCAACATGCTGCCGGTAAAATAGATCAATAAAAGAAGAACCTCCTAAATGAAAGTAGTTTAGGAGGTTCTTCTTTGGATGGGAATATATGCAGTTTCTAAATAAACTAAAAAAGAATCACACAGGAAAGTGATAGAAAAAAGAAAAGGACCCACCCGAAGGTAAGTCCTTTCTTATGAATTGCTCTACTGAAAAAGAAAGTAAGCAAAAATAGGTTTATTCTTTTAGTGTGAAAAAGATGTATAAACAATACAAATTAACCCTCAAGAACGCTCTCAAATGAATGTTTGGAAACGCACTTAAAAACCTCAAAATGAAGTTTAGTTATTCCATTAAAGGGCGCGATTTTGGAGCAACACAGGTAGAAATAATCAAACTTATAAAACCTAACTTAAAACTGCTAAAGAAGAATCCCTTTTGATCAATCTTTTTTCAAAAGGGATTCTTCTTATTTAACGCAAAATAAAGGATTGCAAGGCATTTTTGTTCAAATTACATTTCAAAGCAACGCACTTTCTTTACAGAGCCTCTAATATAAACTTCTCGATTAAATATTGATAAACAACCTATCAGTCATTTGATAAGCTGTTTATTATATTCAATCCACTTTTCCATTTCCCTCTCAACTGCTCTATTTTGCCATTCAAACCAAATCCCTGAACATTCACTACAATGACTGTCTACCCCGTTCTTTCTATACGTATCTCTATAAGTAAATATAGTTTTTTTACGACAACTGTAGCAAAAGATTTCTTTTTCTTTATAAAATTCCATATTTAACCTACCTAATGATTTTTACTTATTCATCTCCTTTTTTCATTAAAGTTATTCAAGCATTTTTATGAGTTAAATTTTCAAGAGTTTTCTATTGCATAGTTATTAGTCTATTAAGACAAGAATTGTACTAAAAAAGCAAATAACATTGGGTAAGATAAGAAATTAAAATAAATACTACAAGGAATTTCTCTATACTAAATAAAATTAGGATTTTTCTACTTTCTACTTTCTACTTTCTACTTTCTTACATAGAATAGATACAAAATAAAAAAGAGACAATCATATAATATGATTGCCTCTGAATTTAACTTTTAAAGAAACAAATTTGGGGAAATAAGTTTCTTATAGATTTACCACTGACTGGGTTTCTTCGCTCCTGCTAGTTTTACCCTTCTCATATGTTACCATACAAGTCCAAACGGCTAGCAATCTACACTACTACAAACCCGCTGCCATCTTATTAGCCTCACTAGTGCTGACACACCTCTTCTAACAAGACTTCAAACGTTCCACTACTTCCATCCCTTATTTTGATTTCCTTAGGTTTCCACTATCCAGGAATAAGAACGACCGGTTTAACAGTCAATTCATCGATCGCCACTATAGTATTTCGACTATAGGGATGTACAGTGAGCTCCTAGCTTTATTTCGCACCATACACTAGCTTACCCTGCCTACATGGATTCGTCTGCCTAACCATAGAAATCTTTTAAAGAACCCCGCCCCGGTACCACCGGGTACGACTTCACCTGACTTCATCCCTTTTGTGTGATTCAGCACAGCACTGGATGCAGGAGGATTAGGTACTTGTAGACTGACTGTTTTACAAGAACAGGACTTTCACCTGTTAACTGGAAGTAATAGTTAGAAAGAAAACCCCATATTTATTGCTTAATGCAAAACATGGGGTTTTCACTTCCACTCATTTCACTGAATGAATTAGCTTATAGAGTAACGTTTCGTTTAGTTTTATTAAGAAGCTGTAACTGTGAAAGTACCAGTTTTAACTACTTTACCTTCAGCATTTAGTACATTAACAGTGATTACTGAAGTACCAGCAGCTACGTGTGTTACTTTAACTTTATTTCCTGAATCAACTACAGCATTCACTTTAGTTGAATCAGCAGAAATAACTTCAAGAGTTTCACCTGTAGCAAGTGCAACTGTAGTATTTGAGTCTGTGTCATTAACTGCTGCTAATGTTACATTACCTAGTGCAGGTGTAATAGCTACAACTACAGCATTATTATACTTTGTAACAGCTGCATCTAAATCTGCTTTTGCATCAGTTAATTGTTTTAATGTAGCTGTCGCTGGATTAACTGCTTTTGCAGTAGTAATAGCAGTTGTTAAAGCTGCTTTAGAACCTTCAACTTTGTTACCTACTGCTTTACCTTCAGTAGCAGGAGCAGCTGCAGTTGTATCTGCAGTAGCAATTGAAGTGTTTAAAGCTGTTTTTGCAGCTTCAAGTGTTGTTGCAGCACCTTTTGAATCTAATTCCACAGAAGTTGCTTCTATTTTAGCAATGATATTACCTGCTAAATCTTCAACAAAACGTGGGTTAGTAACTTCAACTGTAGCAGCAACTAAACTTTTCTCTAGAGTTAAGATAAGAGTTTTATTAGTAGCATCTGTTGTATCTACTTCAACTTTATCTACTTTAACGTTATTACCTGATGATTTTAGACCATCTTTTACAATGAAATCTGACTCTGGTTTACCACCAGCTGTAAGTTTAACAGCTTCATTGAAAGTAATTTTAATTTGATCGTCTCTGTTTTGAACAGCAGTAATTTTTTCAGTATCAACAGTAGCTGCAATTTTGTCAACAACAGTTGGTGATACACCACCTGTGATATTTTTACCTAAAACATCAACAGTTGAAGGAGATGCTTTAACAGCTAATGTAACTGCATTACCATCTTTTTTAGCATCTTCAGCTAAATCTGTTTTTAAAGTGAATGTTACTGTTTTACCATCAGCAGAAATTTCATTATGAGCAATTTCAGAACCAGTAATAGTGAAATCACCTTGTACTAGTGATTGAATTGGGTTAGAGAATTCTACTTCTACTTTATTTTTTGCAGTAGCTTCAACTGAGTTAATAATAGTAGTTTGTTGTCTATCAACAACTAATTCTCCCTGTAATCCCTCTAAGTAATTTCCAGCTAAATCTTTAACTAGTTGTACTTTTACTTTGTAGTTAGGGTTAAGAGGTGTTGTAACTTCAGGAATTGGATTACTGAAGTTAAGAATAACTCCTTTTGAATCTTGAGTCACATTAAATGATGCAATTGTTATTTTTTTATTATCTGGACCAGTTACAGTATATTTATCAATATCAACGATTGAACCGTCTCCACTTGTAGCCATTGCTTCATTGAATGCAACATAAATTTGTTTATTGTTTAATTGAGTAACAGATACTAATTTAGGAGCAGTTACATCTTTTACAGATAAAGTTGTAGTGTATGGAAGCATTACATTTTTCAATGTAGTGTTATCAGCTACACCATTTACACTTAAAGTGTAATCAGTATTATCTTTTAAAGAACCTAGTAATGTAATTGTAACTTCTTTATCTTTTGATACATTTACAGTACTAGAAATTGGTTGTACTTTACCATCTTTATCTTTAATCACATAGTTAGCAGCTTTTTTAGCGATATCTGTATCTAATGATTTTGTGAATTTGATAGTGATTTGTTTGTTGTTAGAATCTTTAACAAATGTAGAGCTAATTACTTCTGGACGAGTTTGATCGATTACAGGAGTTACTTGAACTTTAGTATCTTTATCAATTACGTTACCAGAGTAGTCTTTTACGTTAGTAACAAATAAATCTGTTGTATAAACAAGTTTATTGTCACCAGTAAATGTGAATTCATATTTATCATCAGCAAGTTGTTTTACAGATGCAGCTTGCTTTTTAGATCCACCTTGCATCCAATAAATGTTAGAAGCAAATACTTGTTCAACTGGCTCAGAGAATTTAAGAACTACTTTCTCAAATGAAGCACTTACAACTGATACAGTTGGAGCAGTTTTATCTTCAACAACGTTGAATTTAGTGTCAGCTTTCACTGTTTTGAAGTTGTTGTAATCTTCAGTACCTTCAGCAGTTAGAGTGTGTTCTCCATCTGTTAAAGTAGAAGATAATTTAATGATAACAGTGTTTAAGTTAGTTTGAATTGAACCAACAACTACTTTACCATCAATTTGGAATTGTGAAGTTTGAGCAGCTTTTACTGGCTCGCTGAAGTGTACGCGAATAGTTTTGTTACCTAAAGCTTCTACTTTAGCTACAGTTGGCACTGTATTATCAAGTGGCTTGAATTTTAAATCTTTAGCATTGATAACTTTATCGCCAGCTTTAATGTTGTTTACAGCTAATTTATACTCAGATTGGTTCTCAAGTTTGTCAACAACAGTTAAAGTTACAGTGCTACCATCTTCAGAAACTACTGCAGTATCAACTACAGGATCGTTAGCACCAGTAAGAGAATAGTTACCTGCTTCAGCAGCTGTAGCTGGATCAACTTTACCGTCGAACTCTACTACTACTTGTTTAAGGTTAGTTGCAGATACAGATTTAACTGCAGTAGCTGTAGTTACAACATAAGTAACTTTAGCTTTGTATTCAACATCCTTAATTTTGAAAGTAACTTCTGTTTCTTTGTTAGGCTCTAAAGCTTTTTCTAAAGTAACAGTTTCTTTAGTACCGTCAGATAAAGTAACGTTTAAAGTTTTAGCGTCAACTACTTCGATTTTGTCAACTTTTGGAGTAGCATCTACGTTTTCAATAGTACGTGAGAATACCACTGCGAAGTCTTGGCGAGTAATTGGAGCATTTGGGTTTAAGTTTGTTTTACCATTTGCTTCAGAACCTTTGATAACGCCGTTTGCAACTGCGATTTCTAGGTAAGATTTAGCCCATGGTTTAACAGTAGAAGCGTCAGCGAATTCGCTTAGATCGCCTTCACCCTCTAATTCGAAAGCATCTACTAAAATTTTAGCAGCTTCAGAACGAGTTAATTGTTTGTTTGGTGCGAATTCAGTAGCACTTACACCTTCAAAAATTCCGTTTTCTACAGTTGCTGCGATAGCATCGTAGTACCAAGCATCAGCTTTAACGTCTTTGAAGTTTACATCACCTTCTGCTTCTAATTCTAGAGCATTAGTGAAGATTGTAGCAGCTTCCGCACGTGAGATAGTTTTAAGTGGGTTGAAGTTGCCGTTAGCATCCCCTTGGATTACACCAGCGTCTACTAAAGATTGTACTGCTTCTTTAGCGTAGCCAGAGATTTTGTTGAAGTCGTTTAATTGTGCAGCAGATGCTACAGGTACGATTGCTGATGCAACTAATGCAGCTGTTGCTGATGCCGCGAAGAACTTACGGCCTTTGTTTTGCTTTGCCATTAATTTATTCCTCCCTAATATTCCTAAAAATTGATATTATTCCGATGAAAACTATAGTATCACCATAATTAGTTGCCTAAATTTATGTATTATAGCTTTCTCGAATAATTCAAAACTAAAGCAAATTTTCTTAGTAAAGTTACTAGAAAAAGAGTAGTAGAATACCATTCTAGTAAGCTTATTCACTTTCTACAATAATATAACATTATCTTTTCCGAAATTCAAGCACTGGGACATAAATTTAGATATAGAAGATTTTTTTACCATGGTATTTACTAGACGGCTATTTTCTTCCAACTAATTTTACCCTCAATTGTATTGGTAACATATAGTTCCATTTCCTATTATACCTGACTCTCCATAATAACCAAGCATTTTCTGGAATGGTTACTAAATTGTCAAAAATTAAAGATTCCCGTAATATTTTAGTTATATTTGTAAAGAAACAGAAACATAGGTAGAGTTTTTTAGCGAATTCCACCTCTTTCCTTCTCTTTTTAAGAGTTTCTTCATTATTAAATGCTAGCTAACTCTATCTGTCCCTATGTTGTAATAATAGATTACCTTTTTTTGTGTTACACTTTTGGTAGTTTGATAGAACAATTATCAGCTATTGAAGGGAGCTTGAAAAATGAAACGAAAATTTCCTCTTTACGGGGCAGTGCTTGCAGGAATGCTCTATCTTGCGCCTACTACCGCTTCAGCAGAAGATATTTCGAAGCACTGGGCCTATCATGAAATGAACTATCTTATTACGAACGATTTAATGAAGGGTGACGAGTTTGGCAATTATCGTCCAAACGATGCTGTTACTCGAGCTGAATTCGCAGCATTTCTAGTCAGAACGCTTAACTTGCCAGCTGCTTCTAGTCAAGCAACCTTCTCAGATGTAAAGAAAGGCGACTGGTACTACGGAGTAATCGAGCAAGCGAGCTATCATGGTCTGATTAAAGGTGACGAGCAGGGTAAATTCAACCCGAACGCACATATTAATCGTCAGGAAATGGCGGCTATGTTAAAAAGAGCTCTCCATTATCAAAACATCCTTACATCTTCCTCCCCTATTAACTTTAGTGACAATGCTCGTATCGCCAAATGGGCCTATGCTGATGTACAAGCTGTCGTATCATCAGGGCTACTTGTAGGGAAGCCAAGTAATCAATTTGCACCGCTTGCACAAACAACTCGTGCTGAAGCAGCGACCGTTCTCTATCGTTTAATTCATTTAGAAGCACCAGAAACTGGTGGAAAGGAATATATAACGACGAATTACTCATCTGACTATTCCTCGGTGGTTAATAAACAAACTGCCAATAATCCAAAGGTCGACGGTGCTGGCATTTTTACTGCTAGCGACGCACTAGTGTCATACTATGTACACCCAAAGAGCGTTATGCAGGAAAGCCCATCTTTTTATCAATTTTTAAAATTATCCACTGTGGTCAATAATCTGAATGCCAAGGAACTAAATGACAAGGTACTTGCTAATAAAGGAAGCTTAGCAGGTATGGCTGATGCCTTTATTAAGGCGGGTGTCGATAACAATGTAAATGCTATCTATTTGGTATCACATGCTTTACATGAAACAGCTAATGGTGCCTCTGCGCTTATGAATGGAATTGAGGTAGGCTTAGATACGGGTGGAAAGCCAGTGATGGTCACTCCTGAAAATAGAGACAATTTAACCGCTATTAAGAAAACGTATAATGCTTATGGTATTGGTGCTATTGATGCAGATGCTAATAAATTTGGTGCTGAGCGTGCTTATACAAATGGGTGGTTTACCGTGCAGGATGCAATTATCGGTGGAGCTCAATTTGTCAAGGATCAGTATATTAGTAAAGGACAAGACACGTTATATAAAATGCGCTGGAACCCTGATAATCCAACCGTCCATCAATATGCTACACATGTAATGTGGGCAGTTATTCAGGCGAAAAAGATTTATGATATTTATGAATTAGTTGGTGCACATACGACAACGAATTTAGTGTTTGATGTTCCTGCTTATCAGGGTCAGCCTTCCGCTCCATCTTTACCAAGCCCTACGAAGCAATATGCTTTAGATTCCTATATAGCTGGGGCAATCGGAAAGGCTACTACTAATCTCAATATGAGAACGTATCCAAATACTGCAGATGCTGCATCCATTATGACGAATTTACCTAAAGATACATCCTTCAAAGTACTTGGAGAAAATGGTGGTTGGTTCAAAATAAGTGTAAATGGACAAGAGGGCTGGGTGTTTGATGATTATGTTCAGCTAGAAAATGGTTTACAGATTGTTAACATGAACATCACGCTCAATGTTCGAAGCGAACCGTCAACAACAGCTGCTATACTAGGTACAGTTAAACCAAACGGCTTTATTATTGGTGCAGTAGATGATAAAGGCGAATTCATAAAGAATGGTGCCTGGTATCAGGTTATCTATAATGGCAAAACCGGCTGGGTGCACGGCGATTATATTGTAAAAAAATGATTTTCTACGATCATCTAAAAAAGAGTGCGATATTGTTTCGCACTCTTTTTGTTGTCTTCATTGCAATAATATAAAACACTATATAATAGAAGAAACTCAAATCGCCCTTTTAGGATTAACACCTTTCCCTCCTAAATTTTGGTGCATTTTTTAGTTTAATTTTCTTGTATTGTGCAATGGGATTATCCTTTTTATAACGATGAATCCCCTTTTATGCAGCCTATATCAATAGGTGAACTATTATCGAAAATTTCCTGTCAATATTGCTTTTATGGTATGATAGATTGCAGTGAAAAAGGAATTACAGAAAGGTTTGAACACTATATGAGGCATGTAACGATTATGGGCGTACCCTTTTTACATATTAGTCAGCAGGGGTTTGTAGATTTACTTGTTAATCGTATTGAACAGCAAGAAAAAACTTTCGTTGTGACAGCCAATCCTGAAGTTGTCATGCAGGCAAATGAAAATCCTACTGTGAAGGGATATTTAAATCAGGCAACCTACATTTGTGCGGATGGCATCGGTGTGGTTAAGGCTGCTCAAATCCTTGGAGATTCACTTCCAGAGCGTGTGACAGGCTATGATACCATGGTGAAACTGTTGGAGGTTGGTCAACAAAAGCGCTTTAAAATTTATTTATTGGGCGCACAAAAAGAAACAATTGAAAAGACCATTGCCAATATTCATAAGAATTATCCAAATGTTGAAGTTGTCGGCTATCATGATGGCTTCTTTGATTGGAATAACAATCATATTGCCGACGATATCGCAGCATTACAACCTGATTTGGTGTTTGTTGCTTTAGGAGTACCGAGACAGGAAAAATGGATTACTGAAAATCTGGACAAGTTTTCAAAAGGAGTATTTATTGGTGTAGGTGGCTCCTTCGATGTCATCGCTGGCACCGTGAAGCGTGCACCAGTCATTTGGCAAAAGTTAAATCTTGAGTGGCTTTATCGATTACTACGCCAGCCAAGTCGTTTTATAAGAATGCTTGTTCTTCCACGTTTTGCTTTAAAGGTTTTCTCATTAAAGCTTAGAGGGCAGGGCACAGCAAAATGAGTCAATCAACATTTGTCAAAAGTACACTCGTCTTAACCATCGCGACATTACTTTCTAAGGTAATCGGAAGTATTTTCCGTATACCCCTTCAAAATATTGCTGGTGACGAAGTACTGGGTATTTTCAGTCTTGTCTATCCTGTCTATATGGTAGCTTTGTATTTATCTGTTGCGGGTATCCCTATTGCTATTTCTAAATTGATTGCGGAGGCCAACTCAAGTAAGGATACTGCCAAAATAAAGAAAATTTATGTGACCGCAAGAATCCTTGCCCTATCATTTGGCGTCATTAGTTTTACAATCATTTACGGTTTTTCAGCACAGATAGCGAATGCACTTGGTGGACCATCAACAGAAATTGCGTTAATTATTGTGGCACTGACATTACTTGTGGCCCCTTATATGGCCGTCTATCGTGGCTTTTTCCAAGGCTTTGGAGATATGCGACCTACTGCTATCTCTCAAGTAATTGAACAGTTAGTTCGAGTTGCATTAATTCTAATTGTTGCATATTTCCTAGTTGCGATGGATTATTCAAATGACATTGTAGCTGGTGGAATTATGGCTGGTTCTGTCCTTGGGGCACTTGGTTCACTTGTTTATTTACTCTATAAATATTTCCGTTCTTCAGTAAAAGTAACGAGCAAGGAAAAATATTCTAGCAAGGATTTCTCCACATATAGTAAAACTATTTTAAAGATCTCCATTCCAATTGCAATTGGTTCTGTTACAATGGCACTTTTTAACTTTGTGGATTCATTTACAGTCACATATGGCTTGAGAAATGCAGGAGCTGACGCAAGTGAAATTAGCTTCCTTTACGGAATATATGGTCGCGGGCTGACATTAGTTCAAATTACGACTGTATTTGCGTCTTCGATTATTTTACCGCTTGTGCCACTCATTACTACTAAGATTGCCGAACGTAAAATGGATGAAACACGCAGCATTATTGAGCGAACACATCGTATGACTCATCTAATATCATGGCCGGCTGCTATTGGACTGCTAGCCTTAACCTTGCCTTTAAATCTGGCTCTTTTCAAGGACTTAGAGGGAAGCTTAATGTTAGCGATGATTAACCTTAGCTCGGTCTTTACATCTCTGACTCTTCTCGGAACTGGTGTTTTACAGGGAATGAATGCTGCTAAAACAGGCGCTCTTATTATTTTAAGTGGCGTTGTTCTGAAGGTGTTTGCGAACATCTTCTTCATTCAAGCATTTGGTCTAGATGGTGCTGCCTATGCAACTTTATTGGTGTACTTTGTGTTATTTATTGTGAATACTGTCTTTATATATCGTATGATTCGCTTTACTGTTCTTGGAAAAGATACGGTGAAAATGATTGTGTCTTCGATCGTAATGGGAGCAGCCGTTGGTTTACCAACGCTTTGGCTTGATTTTACACATTGGTCTCGTATGTGGGCAATGGGCTATCTGACTATTGCCATCATCGTTGGAGGAGCTATATACTTCCTTTTACTTTGGGTAATGAAAGCTATTCATAAGCAAGATTTAAAGAAAATCCCTGTTATCGGAAAAAGATTTTCATAAATAAGAAAGGTAGGACACTTATGTCGAAACAGAAATGGCTTTGGGGAATTATTGTTCTTTTACTCGTCGTTTCCTCCACAGGTATTATGATGAGGTGGAATGCGGAGCAATCGAATGATTCTTATGAAATTGTGATTCCCTTTGATGAAATACAAACTGCAGATAAAAACAGTGATTTAACAATGGATGAAATCCTTTCCTCCTTAAAGGAAGCTGGGCTGACAACTGTTAGTCTAGAGCCTTTAACGTTAAAGGAAATGGAAAAACAAAATTTAATTACTGTTTATAAAGAAAACGACCTAGCAGCACAATTATTATTTACACCTTATAAAGATGCTGTTGATCGTTCAAAGAGTGGTTACTATATTCGAGTACCTGAAAATGCTGACTACCAAAAACTCATCAAAAATAGCGTAGAGCCTGAAGAAGTTCAAATAGGAGAAGAAGCTTTTTATTTCCTCCCTACTTCTAACCATAACTTTGACTTAAAAACACCAATTGGCTACGATCAACCTGCTATGGATGTCATTAGTAAGCATGGATTAGGCTATGTCTTTAAAGTGGAAAATGCCGATAATGAAGTGGCTAACGATAAATTGGTGAATCAATTACTAGCTTTAAAAGATGGTTCATCAGGTCGCTTGCTTGGGCAAGGCGATGAAGCGATTGGCTTTGGACAAGAAGACGGCCATCAATTAGTAGAAAAATTAAGTGATGCTGGCTATTACTTCTATACAATTGAAAGTAATCCATTGAAGGGCGAAAGTAAAATCGCCCATAAGACCGATTACAAGATGATTCGCTTGCATAGTATTAACATCAACAGACAAACGAAATTAAAGTTAAATGAAAGTATTGACCGTACAACAAGAGCTGTAAAAGAGCGTAATATCCGCTCTATCTTCTACCATATTAAAACAACTGGAAATGCCAAGGAAAATGTGGAGCAAACAATTGACTACTTAAATGGAGTACATGATGCAATGCCAGATCATTTCCAACCTGGCGAGCCAAAGCTGTTTGATAAGGTAGCTGTACCAGCCTGGGTTACAGCGGCTGTATTATTAGCAGGTATTTTATTTACCTTTATCGTTTCAGAATTAGTCAAATGGATGCCTCTACGCTTTGCGGCAGCTGGATTTATGACAGTATTAGCTATTGCGTACTTTATCCTGAAAAGTACTCTATTCTTACAGGCATTTGCATTAATTATTGCCGTCCTTGCACCTACCTATGCCGTAATTAAATCGGCTCAAGGTTCTACGAAAATGTCTAAAATTCTTGTGCAATACTTGAAGGCAGTAGCGATTAGCCTTATCGGGATTGTTATTGTCATTGGCCTATTAAATGGCAATGCCTTTATGACAGGCTTTGCTACGTTCAAAGGCGTGAAGTTAGTTTATCTGATTCCAATTATGGGCGTCCTTCTATTTACATTAATTGAGATCAACCGACTAGCTGATCAAAATATTAAAAAATCTTTATCAAATACCGTAACATTGTTAAACAAAGAATTAAAATATTGGCATGTGCTTCTACTAATTGTCGTGGCGGGTATTGGTTTATTCTACATTAGCCGAACTGGTAACTCTGGCTCAGTTAGCGATTTAGAATTAGCGTTTAGACAATGGCTAGAAAATACCTTATATGTACGACCAAGAACGAAGGAATTCTTAATTGGTTTCCCATTCTTTGTTTTAGCATTATACGTAATGGGCATTAATCGCAAATGGGGTAGTATCTTACTCGTTCCAGGTGTGATCGGATTCTTATCAATCGTTAATACCTTTACACATTTACACATCCCAGTAGCTGTTTCTGTATTGCGTACCCTATACAGTGTGTCTCTTGGTTTTATTATAGGACTGGTCTTTATCCTAATTTTCAAAGTAGGTTATCGTTGGGTTTCTAAGGCAATCGCGAGGTGGTCATAATGCACATTGTTTTATCTGGCTATTATGGTTTCGATAATGTCGGCGATGATGCTATTCTGCTGTCCATTATTCAAGGTTTGAAGAAATGGCAACATGATATAGAAATCACTGTATTGTCGAATAACCCTTCTGCTACAGAGCAAACATATGGCGTGAAAGCCGTGAATCGTTGGAAAATGAAAGAAATCCACCAATTGCTTAAATCAGCTGATGGACTCATTAGTGGCGGCGGCAGTTTAATGCAGGATCAAACAGGCATGAAAACTATTCCTTACTATGCTGGCGTTATTCAAATTGCAAAATGGCTGAAGAAGCCAGTATTTGTTTACGCCCAAGGTATGGGTCCAATCAACCACACTCTTAGTAAATTTATCGTACGAAAAACCTTTAACAAGGTTGATCAAATTACCATTAGAGATAAAGCTTCTCAAACTCTTTTAACAGAAATTGGTGTACGCAAAGAGGCTAAAATCGTGCCGGATCCTGTTATGGGGCTAAACGGTGGCGACTTTCATTGTGAATGGTTAGAACATGAATCTCTAACAGCCGAAAGCTATATTTCAGTTAGTGTTCGTGACTGGCCATCTACAATAGCGTATAAAGAAAAAATTGCACATAGCCTAGACCAATTAGTGCGTCAGGGTGAGCAAATTGTTTTCTTACCCATGCATGGTGAGCATGATTTAAAAACTTCTCAGGAAGTGGCAGCACTCATGCAGGAAAAAAGCTTAATTGCTCCTTCCGATTTATCCATTGAGGAAAAAATCGCGGTTATTGGACAATCTCAATTATTAATTGGGATGCGATTACATTCCCTAATCTTTTCTGCCATTTATGCTACACCCTTTATCGCCATTTCGTATGATCCGAAAATTGATGCATTTGCTGATATTGTTGATCAACCGGTAATTGGGCATGTCGAGAAGGATGATTGGAACGGTGTCACATTGTTCGAACGAGCTATCGCCATTCTAGAATCGTATACGACCGTTCAAGAAAATATGCGTCAGGCTGTGCTGCCATTACAGCACGAAGCTACGGCAACAGCTAAATTAGCGATTGAGACTTTTTCTAAATAAACATTAAAAATGATGAATTTCAATATTAATTGAAATTCATCATTTTTTTCCGACTTCTAATAATTTTAAAACGGACTGTGCCTGCTGCATATGCATCGCCAAAACATATTGACTGGCCTGCATTAAAATCTGGGCTTTTACCATATTCATCATCTCTTTTGCAATATCAGCGTCTCGAATTCGCGACTCTGCTGCTTGTAAATTTTCTGCAGTGTTCACATTGGCATTATAGGCATGTTCCAAACGGTTTTGATAGGCACCAAGACGAGAACGTTCATTGGATACTCGTTTTAAAGCGTCTTCCATAGAAGAAATAGCCTTATCTGCCTCATCCCTCGTAGCAATCGAAACATCTTTCAAACCGAGTGCTTCTGAACCGACGCCATTGATCAACAGTTCAATGCTCTGCCCTGCATTGGCACCTGCCTGAATTTTAATCCCATTTGTTTCATAATCGCCATTCAGTAATGTTTTTGTATTAAATTCAGTATCGGTTGATATACGCTGAATTTCCTTCTTCAGCTCTTGGAACTCCAAATCCAGTTGTTTCCGATCCTCATCCGTTAATGTATCATTAGCTGCCTCCACTGCCAGTTCTCGCATACGCTGAATCATCGCATGTGTCTCATTTAATGCACCCTCTGCTGTCTGCACTAATGAGATGCCATCCTGAATATTCTTTGCCCCCATATTCAATCCGCGAATTTGAGCACGCATTTTTTCAGAAATGGCAAGACCCGCTGGATCATCTGCTGCACTATTAATTCGGTAACCTGTAGAAATTCGTAGCATTGCTTTACTCATAGCACCATAATGTCGATTCATATTATTCAAAATCGACATACCCGTAGCCGACCAATTACCTAGCATTTACTCACCACCTTCTGTCACTTATATCGGTCTATCCTCCATTTTTTTAATATTTGGTTTAGGAATAGTTTCCAATATATCAGGATTTATTAACTATTTGTAGAAAAGTTATTTCTCCCCCTATACTTTTGACCTATCCGGGATAATAAAAGCACCCCTTTTTCTAGTAAGAAAAGTGGGTGCTTAATGGGCATACCATCTATTCAATTTTGAAACCTCCAAGTTGATGGTTCTTTTGCTGTAATAGATTAAAAAAGAGTAATTTATTGTTCTCTAATAATGCTTGATCGATTAAGTTATCTAGATTTTTATTTTCAATCTCTGCAATAAGTTGATCAATTTCGCCTACAGTCACAGTCGAAACAAGCGGAAGTTGTTGCTTCGGTGTTGCGCTTTCAAGTATAGGTGCCAGATGATCATGGACATTCGTAATAAGGAGTAGCTGATAAAGTGGTAATCGAATAAATCGATTGCCCTTTTGGAAAACAAACACCTCAGATAAATTTTCAATTTGCTGTGTCTTCATGTTGATAATCATCTCTTTACCTTCTATGGGAATGAAATGGAAAATCTCATTCTCTTTTAAAATAGAGAAATATTGATAAGCAAATACGAGACGTAATTTGTCTCCAGTAATCTTTGTATAAAACGGCTTCATGTATTGAACTTGCATCATCCTTCATCCCTCCCGATTATCTGATTATTCAGATTTTAACATAAATCAAAAGTCTTGTTAACTATCTTTGAATCAATTTCTTTCTTTCTGATCATTCAGCTTATCATTGTCGCATTTTAATCGTATAATGGAAGGACAGTCTTTTTTCCTTTACTACAATTAATCCATATTAAACATAGCCATATATGAAGAAAGGAGTGAGGTGATGGCATTGTCAATATCGCAATTGGCTAAAGAACATCAAGAATTCGTGTTAACTAAATTAAAAGAAGCTGAACATGATTTACATCCTTCCTCTACGGAAGATGAAGAACTAGTCCGTCGTGCTGTCTTTTCGGTTAGAAATAAGTCCATTATTTTTGACCGTTTTAATGGAGCCAGTTCTATATTATATGCAACTGTCCAGGATGTCAGACCCGCTTCTGTTGAAATTGATTTCGCCAAGGAAGAGCTACGCTGTAGCTGTCCTCAGCAAAAATGGTGTCGACATCAGGTAGGGACTTTACTTGCTCTCTACCAGTACTTTGATTCAGTTCAAAATTGGTCGAGTGCTTGGCGTGCTCAAAAATCTGTCCAGTTAAAATCATTAGCTGATGAACGTAGCCCACAAAGTTGGTCCATGATGGTTGAGGAAGTAATGAAACGATTATTGCCACCAGGTCGGGTTTTAGAAGGCTATGGCCTTTCTGCTATAAGGACTGATGCCTTGGAGCGTCTTCGTCGACATATGCCCTTTGAGCGTGAATGGCAACCTCTTTATAAACTGTATATGGAGTTAGCTATTTTCAATACAATTTGGCGACATTTAAATGAAACACCTGGTCATTCATTGGATTCACCTTATATGAAATACTTTATTGATCAAAGCAGTCAATCTTTTGAAACCATACTTACAGAGCTGACTAATCGGTCTCGACTTTTCGCGACTGACCCGTTTTATGATGCTCTTCAAGAGGAAGTACGGACGTTTTTATTAGAACGACATGGATTATTTCAAAATCGACTTCGCCTGTACATGCTACTTTGGGCGGTGCTTTTTTATGAAAAGCCTCGACGTGAGCAGGAATTAGATTATATAAATAATCTTGAAAACCCTTCAGCAGAAATATCCTTAGAATCATTAAGGTTATTATTTTATGTACTCTTACAAAAAGAGGACTTACTGCTTGAAAGTTTGAAACATATTAAATTGCAACATATCCAAGATCTATTTGAACTCGCTACTTTTGCTCAACGTGCTGGCGAATCACATGCGATGGCTATTATTTTACGAGCAATACTGCCAATGACAGAGGCCTTTTTACAGGAAGTCGTACCAGTTGTACAACGGGCTCAGTATGTTCGTCAATTTCAGCTTTTATTTGATGAAATACAGCTTACCGAGGAAGAGGAAGCTATTCTATACAGCGCCTTTGGAGTTTACGGCCTTCAACCATTCTCTTCGTTCTTAATTAAAAAAGGACGTTATCGAGATTGGGCAGCTCTTCATCAATTAAATCCTTCTTCACTATCTTATTTAGAGATGTGTGGATTAAAGGATGTGTTACAAGTTGAACCAGCTACGGTTTTACCTTTATATCATGTATATGCAATGGCGGAAATTGCCCAAAAATCACGCATGAATTATAAACAGGCGGTGCGCATTTGGAAAAGTATGCGTAGTGCCGCAAAACGCGCTGGTAAAATGCCTTATTTTGAAACGTATATACAAACAATTCGTTCAGAATATAAGCGACTCCGTGCGTTACAGGAAGAAATCGAGAAAGGAAACTTAGTATGATGACAATAAATACCAATGCTCCTTCCCCTTTTTCTAAAACTCAACAGCTTCGTATTGATGTAGCTCGGGAAGGATATTTTACGTTGCGGGGCTATACTGCAAATGGTACAACAATCGACGTAGAAACATTCAAATCTTCATTGTTCTTTACGTATGAGGCAAATATCTACGGCTTACTAACCAACCAGGCTGATTTAACAATTGAGGTGTCCACTGCTGAGCTTCTTGATATTTTTTCAACAAGCTATCAACATCCCTTTATCAGCTGGGTTGGTGTAAATGAAGATAGTAAAGAATGGCTAGGTAAAGTATTGGCGTTACAAGATTATTGGCAGGAGCCCTCTCTTTGGTCACATGCTGTCATTGCAGAGGATTTTTCTTCACTATCCTTTCCTATAGATGATATAGATTCTGCATTATTAGAAATGGCGGTGCAGCAAAAGCTTTCACAAGTAGGCCTAATACTTTCTGATTTACCAAAGCTATTGCCCTTTTTCTTGCGAGGTGGCTGGCCATTAGATCAAGCTCGCCAAATTGGTGCCATTACAGTCTCTTTACGATTAAGTGAACCAGAAGAAGATTCAGATGTTTGGCTATTAGAAACGGTCCTTAGTACCCCTACTACAAAAAATTACTGGACACCTGCCATTCGTAAGCAGTCATTACTTATCGAAGATGCTCTACCTACAAAATGGCGAATGTTTGCAACTG
Organism: Lysinibacillus sp. GW823-FHT06C08; assembly: GCF_058795135.1. Lineage (NCBI taxonomy): Bacteria > Bacillati > Bacillota > Bacilli > Caryophanales > Bacillaceae > Lysinibacillus > Lysinibacillus sp. GW823-FHT06C08. The sequence continues at coordinate 332,082 of NZ_JBXAHN010000001.1, read as the reverse complement.
AGATTGAGCAGCAACAACAACAAATAGTCGATCTACTATCTAAAGATGCGATCAGTAGCGAAACCTTTATTCGTATGACACTTGAAGACATGGAGGTACGATCTTTTTTACGTGAGGATCTTGCCAGATTACAGGCACTTGGCTTTGATGTGGTACTTCCTGCCTGGCTAAAGGATTTAAAACAATCCAAATTCCGTGTCCGTGTCACAACTAGTAATGCATCCACAAAAAAAGTCGCTGGATTAGATGATATTTTAACGTTCAAGTGGCAATTTTCGATGAATGGACAGATGATTTCACCTGAGCAATTTAAAAAGTTGGTGGAAGAAAAGCGTGAATTTATTCGAATAGGAACAGAATGGTTCCGTGTTGACGCTAACTGGATGCAAGAAATGCGTGCTCTAATGCAGCAGGCAGAAGATGAGAGCTGGACTGTCCGAGAATTATTATTCAGAGAATTGCCCGAAGATTTATCTGCACCTCTTGAAGAAGAGGATGCTGACGATGCGCTTAGGGATGATCCTATCTTTGCATTGGAGATACAACAATCGTTAAAGGCTTATATGGAACAACTCTTAGATAAAAAGGGTTTACCTACTGTGCCAATTCCAGAGTCATTACAAACAGAATTACGTCCTTATCAAATTGAAGGCTTTGAATGGCTAGTCTTTATGCGTCAGCAAGGTTTCGGTGCGTGCCTAGCCGATGATATGGGTCTTGGTAAAACGGTACAGATGATAGCCTATTTACTTCATATATATGAAGCAGTAGCTGATTATAAAAAACCATCCATTATTATTTGCCCAACCTCAGTGCTTGGTAACTGGCAGAAGGAGCTTGCTCGATTCGCTCCTTCACTAATTGTCCATACTCATTACCAAACTAACCGTGCAAAAGATGATGATTTCAAAAAAATGATATCGATTGATAAGCCACATGTCATTTTATCAACCTATGGTACTGTGTCACAGGATACTGAATTTTTACAGGATATTGATTGGGCAACTGTTGTATTAGATGAAGCTCAAAATATTAAAAACATGCAGACCTTACAATCAAAAGCCATTCGTAAATTACTGGGTGATCATCACATTGCCCTGACTGGCACGCCTGTAGAAAACCGTCTATCTGAGCTTTGGGCTATCTTTGATTTTATTCATAAAGGCTATTTAGGCAGCTTTGGTCGCTTTAATGAAGAATTTATATTGCCCATTGAACGAGATGAATCTGAATCCCATAAACAAAAGCTACGTACGAAAATTCAACCGTTCTTATTACGTAGGACAAAACGTGATCCGCATTTGCAGCTGAACTTGCCAGATAAGCTAGAATCAAATGAGTATTGCCCATTAACAGCCGAGCAAGCTTCTCTTTATGAAGGTTATATTTTAGAGACGCTTGATCAGCTAGAAGAGTTAACAGGCTTTCAAAAAAAGGGACGCGTCTTAAAAATGCTCAGTAAATTAAAGCAACTATGTAATCATCCTGCCCTATATTTAAAGGAACCTTTCGAGGATGCCGAAACAATGCTTGCACGTTCGGCAAAGCTAGAGCGCATTGTGCAAATGGCGGCTGAAATTGTGGACAATGGCGAGCAATGTCTGATTTTTACACAGTATATTGGAATGGGACAATTGCTACAGCATTGCTTAAGTGAATTATACAATGTAGATGCACCTTTTTTAACCGGTGCCATGCCTAAGCAGCAACGAGACCGCTTAGTAGAGGCGTTTCAGGCAGGAGATTTCCCGATATTTATTCTCTCCTTAAAAGCAGGTGGAACAGGACTTAATTTAACAGCTGCTAATCATGTCTTACATGCAGATCGCTGGTGGAATCCCGCTGTCGAAAATCAAGCAACCGATCGTGCTTATCGCATCGGGCAAACACAATTTGTGCAAGTCCATAAATTTGTAACACTTGGCACAATTGAAGAAAAGATAGATAAAATGCTAGCGCAAAAATCAGCACTATCAGAAGAACTTATTCAATCAAGCCAGTGGTTGACTGAATTAGAGGATCAAGAACTTCGTGACCTCATTTCATTAGATATATATTAATGACAAGCGCCAAGGGCAAAAGTTCTTGGCGCTTTTCAGTGGAACCATGTTTACTTCTCTTCTCTTCCCTACTTACTTCATAAACATATTCAGTTGTGTTAAAAATTTCATTGCTGTGCGGTCTACAGCAACTCTTCAGTAAATGTTAGTCCACATCATTCCTTTCTGTTACAACGGTGCAAGAAGATTAAGGAGAATGGCGGATCAGACAATAATTTTTCCTGCGCCGTATGTAGCATGCTATGGTAATACAAAGTCTTTTAAGTCTTCCTGTTCATTCGGAGGAGGTGGCGTCACAATAGAAGCTTCGTCACTGTCCCTTTGTTTAAGCTGATAAAATCGAACATCTTCGACCACTACCTCTGTCATAAAAATTTTAGTGTTTTCTTCATTTACAAATGACCTTGTTTGAATACGGCCGTTTGCACCAATTAATGAGCCTTTCCCGCAATACTTGACAATATGTTCTGCAAGCCTTCCCCAAACTGTACAGAATATGAAATCTGTATCTACTTCCCCATGACTATTTTTGAAATTGCGATTAATGGCAAGTGAAAAATGAGTCTGCACACGATTTCCAGATAAGTAGCGTAATACCGGATCTTTCGTAAACCTTCCGACCAGTCCGACTTGATTCATTCATTCACCTCCTTTGCTTTGGATTGCTCTCATCTTACAAAACGACTCCAATATTAGCAAAATCAGAAAGTGATAATTTGCATCAATTCTTCAGCATAAAATAGGTAAATAACCTGTTTTATTTTTCTTTTATTTCTTATTTTTTCACCAGAATGCTTTAGGCAGTAATGGCAAATGCTATTTCATGAAATCAGTAATTTCGCATTTATTGAAATTAACGAGCAGGTGCGTATGACCAACAACCGTAGCCGTATGTGTTATACTAAAAGAATGACAGACTTAGGAGGAATATACATAATGAAAACATTTAAAATGCTTTCCTTTGACCTTGTCACAAAAGATGGCGTGCAACCATTCCCTTTAGTCGATGGCATTATTATTAATCAGGAAAATAGCCATCAGTCTTGGGTACTCGAATTGTTTATGGAAAAACAATATCGCTCAACCTTTGATGAGCTCTTAGCGAATGCTACTATTTTTAATGTACGTGCCGTTATTTCATTTCCCGATAATGAACCCGCTCCTTTCCAGGTAATCGTACATACTGTTCAAGAAATCGGTGACCATGTATCCGTACTTTTAAAAGGTACACTCAAGATAAAACGCTCTAAATATGCTGAACAATTGCTTTCTGAACTACTAGCTGAAGGTGTTTCTTTAGAACATTTACTGGAACGCTTTACAAAAGATATGAAACAGCGACCAAAATTAAAGAATGACTGACGATGCAAAATTTTTGCATCGTTTTTTATAAGAAACAATTGCAATATCTTGGAGATTTTTCTGTTAGATGAGGGCTTGTAGACACCAGTCTTTAGTGAGCAAGATCATGAATAGCGTAAAATATTATATTTCTATAGTTACTCCGCTTCCCTGACTCATAAAAAAAGAGTGTTTTCCATGTAGGAAACACTCTTTTGATATTATCGGTTGTTCATACCGTCACGATACTTCTCAGTGTCGTTGGCTTTTTCATCCACCATGTTGTCATTACGCTCAACACCGTTTACGCCATTCGCATTTGGTACGTTGTCATAGCCATTTGTGCCGTTAATATCAGCATTTGAACCAGGTGTTGTTGCTTCAGGTAATGTTGTATTTTCATTTACAGTACCTCGTTCAACACCATTTACATTTCGATCGTATGCATCGTCTCGTCTATTCGGATCTAATGCATCCTCGACACGATCAACACCATTACGAACATCAGTCTCTGCGTTTCTCACAGGATGATCTTCAACTGCTTTATTTCCCCAGTTACATCCTCCAAGGAATACAGTAGCAAGAATAATGGTTAAAAATGACATTTTCCACATAGCAAAAAACCTCCTTTCTTGGTACTATGTCATCAAATACATCATGTGTATTTGTGATCTAACATAGATTGCCCGAGAAAGGAGGGAACTATCCGATTTTTGATCAAACTATTTTTGTTTTTCTTTTAATAACTGTTCAATATATGCTGCTTCTGCTTTACAGTCATAGCTATAGTCTGTGCCTAGCTCTTTTTGCAATGCCTCGATTGTTTCAACTTGCTGTGCTGTTGGTTCTTCATTTAAAATTTTGGCAATGACCTCATCAATTTTTTGTGCCATCTCTTCATGAAACTCTGCACTCATCAATATTTCGGCTGGAATTTTTTCGATCCATGCTGCATTCTCTTGGAAATAAGTCTGCCAGCTTGCAATGAAGTCTTCCATAGAAAAGCGCTCTTCATCCCAACCAATACTTGCTAAGTATGTTTCAAAAGATGTTGAAATAGAACGAGTAATGCTAATTTTAATACCTGAAGACAATTCCTTATACATCTTAATAATCCTCCTACGTTTGTAAAACCTAAAAATTACATCTATTTCAATTCACAATCGCTTAATCGCCATCGCAATTTAAGAACCTACTAGTCTCAATTTTTTTGACTTGACTTTATCTATTTTATATCTTGTGGTCTATAAATGCAAATTATGCTTGCTTTGGCTGCTCAGGTCCAATTGCAAATAGAATATCGGCTTCACATACAAGTTCTCCATCTACAGTTGCTATTCCATGTCCTTTACCCATCGAACCACGAAGTTTTACAAACTCCACTTCCAATTTAAGTTGGTCTCCAGGTACTACTTGACGTTTGAAACGACAGTTATCAACACCCGTTAAAAATGCCAAACGTCCTTTAAATTCTTCTGCATTCAAAAGAGCTACTCCACCTACTTGTGCTAATGCCTCTACAATTAGCACACCTGGCATTACTGGATATCCTGGGAAGTGCCCATTAAAGAAATCCTCATTCATAGAAACATTCTTTAAGCCTACTGCACGTTTTCCTTCTTCTAATTCAATAATGCGATCTACAAATAAAAATGGATAGCGGTGTGGTAAAATTGCTTGAATTTGCTCTGCTGTTAACATGTCATATCCCCCTCAAAATAAAGTATGTATACACAAAGTAAGGTAAAGAATAAAATTATTCTTTACCATGCATAATATCAAATATATGTTGCCATGTTTCTCTTTTGAAAATATCCATAGCATTTCCTTCTCCAATAACACTAAAGCCAACCATTGCGCCTAATGTTGCGGCAGCAACAACTAAGATGAGAACAATTACAATGCGTAACCAAATCGGAATCAGTCGGATTTGCACCCATCGAACCTCGCGTTGCTCTCCATTTGAGCGGCGTTCTTTCTTTTCTGGTTGCGTATCGGTTTCTTGTGTCGGCACAGAACGTCGACGTGAATCGTTTGTCATAAATTGTACTCCTCTTCATTCCTTGCTTTTTAGGATGACTTCCTATCGAATACCATTAATAAGACCAAGCATTTGGTCTGCTAATGTAACCGTTCTTGCATTGAATTGATAGGAACGTTGTGTTTGAATTAGTTCTGTCATTTCCTTCGAAAGGTTAACGTTGGACATTTCTAAAGTACCACCTTGCATGCCAATTTGCTGACGATTAGCACCTACTAGCTCTGTTAGAACCTCAGCTTGTGTAAAGCCAAGTTCAGCAAGGTTGTCTGGTAATCCAACATAAGAACCTGAAACATGTTCCATTAGTTGCGGTTTTTGGAATTCAGTAACCGCTAAATCCGTACGAATGATATCGCCATTTGGATAAGATGCTTCTAGTATACCACCATCTCGTACTGAAAATCCTTGCACATTATCTGGTAATGTAATAGCTTGTCCAGCAGCATTTGCCACTGGGTATCCCTCAGCAGTTACTAGCATAACTGTTCCATTATTTAGCGGCGATAAATAAAAGTCACCTTGTCGAGTATACACTGTTTCAGTCCCATTTTCACCATTTGGCATTAAAATATTGAAATATTGTTTTGCTGTTGTAAAGGCTAAGTCCAAATCTCGATTAGTCGTTTGCAAAGAACCTTGCTTTTGATTGGATTTAATTTGACCAAGCATTGCGCCTGATCCATAGCGAATACCAACAGGCGTTTGTCGCTCAGCACGATCCAGTTTGTCATTATTAAACTGTTGATAGAGTAACTCATTGAAAGATGCTTCCTTCGCTTTAAAGCCTGTCGTATTGCTATTGGCGATGTTATTACTAATCGTATCAAGTTTATTTTGTAATTGGCCCATTGTATTAGTTGCTGTAATCATTGTACGTAGCATTTATAAAAAGCCTCCTGTTCTGTTTCGTCCATTAAATTTTACCGATTTCATTAACAGCCTTTTCCATGCTGCGATCATAAGCTTGTAATACTTTTTGATTGGCTTCAAATGCTCGGTACGCTGTCATTAAATCTGTCATGGCACGACCAGAATCTACGTTTGATCCCTCTAAGAAGTTTTGACGTAGTGTAAAGGAAACACCATTCGCCCCATAGGCTGATGGCAGGTTTACGCCATTTTCTGTCCGAATAAGACCGTTATCTTGTTTCTGTAGCATATTCGGATTGGCAGCATACGATACGCCTACTCGCGCTACTTGCTGATTATTAACGTAAATGGCGCCACTTTCATCGAGGCGAAAATCATCATTAGGTAACTGGATTCGTTGTCCAGCATCATTTAACACGTAAAGGCCTTGCCCATTTACTAAATAACCTTGGCCATCCAAAGTAAAATTACCATTACGTGTATAGGCTTCTCCACCATCTGGATGTGCGAGTCTGAAGAATATTGAGCCAGATACACCATCTTCATTTTGTGGTAAGTTTCCATCAATCAATGCCATATCTGTTGTAAAATCAGTGCTATAGATTTGGCCCTGTATGTAATTTGGTAATGTTTCTTGTAAATATGTCCCCGTATTTAAAGCGCCTACTTGATTCATATATTCGGCACCTGCTTGTTGATTGGCAGGCGCATTTGTTTTTCCGATGCTAGACATCAGCATATCTGGGAATGAACGAATCGTTGATTGGTCTGCCTTAAATCCCGGTGTATTCGCATTAGCTAAATTGTTGGATAGTAATTCTGTTCTTCTTTGTTGCGTGATCATACCGGTTGCAACTGTATAAAAACCTTTAAACAAAGAGATCACCTCATTTTAATTTTATAAGGACGCTGGTACACGATCTATATTTTCAAGCATAATGCCTGTTCCAATAGCTACACAATCCATTGGTCTTTCAGCAATGAAGACAGGTACCTTTAATTCTTCAATTAATAGTTGGTCCATACCATGTAAAAGTGCTCCGCCACCAGTAATAATAACGCCGCGATCGATGATATCAGCCGATAGCTCCGGTGGTGTTTTTTCTAAAACATTTTTTGCAGATTGAACGATCATTGCTACAGATTCGTGTAATGCACGTTCGATCTCTTCAGAATGAATAGAAATTGTACGTGGTAAACCTGTCACCATGTCACGACCTCGGATATCCATTGTATCATTACGACTACCTTTGAAAACTGTTCCGATTGTCATTTTGATGGCTTCTGCTGTGCGTTCACCAATTAGCAATTTATATTCTTTTTTAATATATTGTAAAATATCGTTATCAAACACATCTCCTGCCACTTTAATGGATTCACTTGTGACAATATCACCCATTGAAAGAACAGCAATATCTGTTGTTCCACCGCCGATATCAACTACCATATTCCCGCTTGGTTGGAAGATGTCCATGCCTGCACCAATCGCTGCTACTTTTGGCTCTTCCTCTAAATATACTTTTTTACCGCCTGATTTCTCTGCCGCTTCACGAATTGCCTTTTGCTCAACACTTGTAATATTCGTTGGACAACAAATTAGAATACGTGGCTTTGCTAAAAATCCTTTGACATTTAATTTATTGATGAAATGTCTTAACATCGCTTCAGTCACATCAAAATCTGCAATGACTCCATCTCTAAGTGGGCGAATTGCTGTAATATTACCTGGCGTTCTCCCTACCATTTGGCGAGCTTCTTCCCCTACCGCTAATACTTTATTTGTCTTTTTATCAATAGCCACTACAGATGGTTCATTAAGGACAATCCCCTTACCTTTAACGTGGATTAATACGTTCGCAGTACCTAAGTCAATGCCGATATCTTTCGAAAACATTTTATAATTTCTCCTTCCCGCCAGTTCAAACTACATAACGTTCATTTTATCTCTTTATCTAGAATATTTTATCATATTCTATTGGTAATTTCACCCTGTATTTAATGATTAAGACTGTTTTCTTTTCACGTTCTGAACGGCAATAATATAGTATTACTTTACCTTAAACAAACTTATTATATGCCTGTTCACACAACAAAAAAGAACGAATCAATCTTGACTCGCTCTTTCTTTCCACTTGTTTTTCGTTGCTTCTCCTCCGCGAATATGACGTACGGCCTTATGGTAGGCGAGTATTTCTTTCACTTGGTCAGCTAATCCTTCATGAATTGTTGGTAATCGCTCTGTTAAATCCTTGTGCACCGTACTTTTTGAATAACCAGTCATTTTCGCGAGGACTCGCACAGTCTCACGCGTCTCAATCAGTAATTCACCGAGGCGTATGCAGCGCTTCCGAATGTGCTCATGCACGTTCTTCGTCCTTTCCACACAATTTCACAAAATGCTTTGGCAATCAGATGCACATTTGCGCATTTCTTCACCTTATGTGAGGACAAAGCTATTCAGAACACGTTTTGCATTTTCCTAATAAAATGCTGATTTTTTATGCGTTACTAGCTTTTAGAATTAAAAAGCTAGTAATTTTTTCGGATTAATATATTTTCCGTCTTCAACTACTTCGAAATGCATGTGGACGCCAGCCGCTTGATTCCACTCGTTATCAGTCGCTTTTCCTAAAGCTTGACCTTGAGTAACCTCATCGCCTTCTTTTACAGCGATATCTTTTACAGAGCTATAATGTGTTTGCATGCCATTTGGATGCTCGATGACAATTTTATTGCCTGTAAATGCGTCTAGTTTTACTTCTAGTACTTTACCAGTCATAGCAGCTAGTACTTCAAATTCTTCACCATTCATAGCAATAGAGATACCAGAAGACGTTGTAAATGTTTGATTAAATACCATTAGTGCATTTTCACGAGACTCTTCATTCGCTTCTAGCTCATAAAACTCTTGTAAGATTTGTACTTTACTAAGGCTCTCTTCTTTGAATGGATACATCATGTTTTCAGTACGTGCATTTGTTTCTACAACAGGACCTGAATCAACTTCTGCTAAATCTGGTAACGGTGCATCTTCTACTTTAGATACGAGACTATTGTAACCAAATAACAATCCTGCTAGAACCAGTGCACCACCTGTGTAAACTACTGGCCAAAACCATGGTTTCTTTTGTAACTGACCATTTTCCTTTTGATTTGGATTCTGGTTTTGAGAAGCTTTATTATTTTTATCCTCTCTCATTTTCATCACCTCTAGTTGCAGTGTGAACAACTAGAAGTTATTTTAAACATGCATCTATTTTTTTTATTTCAATATCTTTATAATAATAGTGTAAAATTTCAGCAGCCGTTTTCCCTTCATTTGCCATAGCCTCTGCTCCATATTGACTCATTCCTACTCCATGACCATATCCTTTAGTTTTCACATGAACCTTTCTAGTATTATCATTATAAACAATTGAAAAGTCAGTGGATGGTATTCCAAGAAACGTTCGAACCTCTCTCCCTGTCCAAACATTATTCCCTAACTGTAGACGCTCCACACGCCCTGAGTCATTGTAAAATAGCTGTATACGATTAAAATCACTAGCTTGCCATTGTATTGGCCATAATTTATTCCATTGTGCTAGAGACCACTCTTGCTCTGCCTCAAATTTCGGAGATGTTTGATCTGAAACACTTGCAACACTTTGCAAATATGGAATATTATTTCCACTATAGCCGTAGGCACTTTCTGTTTGTCCATTACTTGTTGAATGAAACATAGCTGTAATTAAATCATTATTATAAAGAAGAACTTGTCCTTTCGTTTCATTGATGGCTTCGACAATTTTCTTTTCATTTCCCAGGAAATTGCTAGCCCAATTCGCTTTTCTTTGACTCTCATCATAGAAAACTTGCTTTGCTACAGTCGGTGCGATTGCTTTTTTACCGTAATTTGTCGTTTTTAACGCATAAGTACGTGCTGCAATAGCCTGTGCCTTCAATGCCTCCTTTTTAAAAGAAACAGGCATTTCTGCCGCTACTACCCCGGTTATATACGTCTCTAAAGGAATTTTTTCCTTTTGTCCCTCCACTTCTATAAATAGTTCACAAGCTTTTTCATCTGCTGTTGGAGGTTGCACTTCCTCCCGTCTTTCGCTTAATCCTAAAACAGGAAGCACATATAACGCCCCCAATAAACAAAGGACACCTATACTAATCATCCATTTTTTCATAAGGAATAATATGCTTAATACTATTTAGTTATGAGAAATAAAAAACCCTCTGCTTCTGTAAGCAAAGGGTTTTAACATCATATTAGTTTGTAGGTAATTCAACAGAAATGTCTTCAGTCGTCACAACTTCTTCATCCGTAATACGTTCAATATTTGCCCCAAGAGAAGCCAATTTACCATGGAAATCAACATATCCACGATCTAAATGGTGAAGCTTTGTAACACGTGTAATTCCTTCTGATACTAAACCTGCTAAAATCAGTGCAGCCGCAGCTCGTAAATCCGTTGCCATTACTTCAGCCCCCTGAAGCTGTACTGGCCCCTCAATAAACACAGAGCGTCCTTCTATTTTAGCACCCGCATTCATGCGACGGAACTCCTCAACATGCATAAAACGATTTTCAAATACTGTCTCTGTAATGATACTCGTACCTTCTGCAGTCAACATTAAGGCCATCATTTGTGATTGCATATCTGTCGGGAAGCCTGGATGTGGCATTGTTTTAATATCCACAGCTTTTAATGTCTGAGGAACACGTACACGAATACCTTCATCCAATTCTATAATTTCTACGCCCATTTCGCGCATCTTCGCAATCAAAGCTGTCATATGCTCTGGAACTGCGTTTTCGATGACCACATCACCCTTAGTAATAGCTGCTGCTACCATAAATGTACCAGCCTCAATGCGGTCGGGAATAATATGATGCTCTACTCCATATAATGTATCGACTCCTTCGATACGAATCGTATTTGTACCAGCACCAATTACACGACCACCCATACTATTAATGAAGTTAGCAAGGTCAACGATTTCAGGCTCCTTTGCAGCATTTTCGATCACAGTTGTCCCTTCTGCTAGAGATGCTGCTGTCATAATATTTTCAGTTGCCCCAACACTTGGGAAATCTAAATATACATTTGCTCCTTTTAAACGACCCTCTGTCTTTGCCTCTACATAGCCATGACCAAATGAAATCTTCGCCCCCATTGCTTCGAAACCTTTTAAGTGTAATTCAATTGGGCGAGAACCGATTGCACATCCTCCTGGTAACGCAACACGAGCATAGCCATTACGCGCAAGCAATGATCCCATTACTAAAATAGATGCACGCATTTTACTAACAAACTCAAACTGTGCTTCACTAGAAAGTTCTTTTGTTGCATCTATATATACGGCATTATCTTCAGGTATATATGTAACTGCTGCGTTTAAACTTTTAAGTACTTCGTTTATTGTAAAGACGTCTGCTAAGTTAGGGACTTCTTTAATTACATTTTCTCCCTTTGAAGCAAGTAAAGCTGCTGCCAGGATTGGTAACACTGCATTTTTTGCGCCCTCTACACGTACTTTTCCCTGTAGTTTTTGGCCGCCAGTCACTATTATTTTATCCACCCTATGTCCCTCCGAATTCAATCTATTAACCTACCGAATTTTTATTTTAATAAAGAAGTATAATGTCATAATCAGTAAACAAACAACTCTATAGTACAACTTTTTTAACGCCCATTCAAGCGTCCAAATCACTATTTTAAGGCATTATTAGATATTTTGCTATTTATTTATTGTACGCTATCAATTTTTTTTTGTGAATGACCAATAACCAGTTCGCTTCTAATACATACCCAAAGATGTATGAACAAAAAACAACTTTTAGAAGTTTTTTTATACATAGTTCAAAGGGCCACATAAATGTTATTATAAAGTCCTTTGAAGTATGTAGTGTTAAGGTGCAAGATTCGAATTGATATTGTCGAGGCTTTAAAATAAGTATGGAAGTTTCCCAGACCAGTTAGATATTTGTAGAAAGAAATTGGATACCGCAGAACCAATTGTAATACTCAATAAAATATAAATAAGTTGAATCTGAAATACTCTATTCTTCTTGAATAATTTTTCTGTCATAAAAGCCTGTAATGCGTAAAATGTAATAGCTATAAAAAACAAATGCGATAATATGCCTAATAAAGCTTCTTGTCCTATTGCTTCATAAAGCTCCATTTTTCCCCCTCCAACTGTCCTATAATTTAAGCACTTTAAAAAAACGGGCAGATGCTATATCTGCCCGTTAAAAATGAATTAGATATTACCCTCATGAACGTTGATACGATTCAACGCACGTTTTAATGCTAGGTCAGCACGTTTGAAATCAATGTTGTCTTGTTTACCTTGAAGACGTCCTTCAGCACGTTTAACGGCTTCTTTTGCACGTTGAACATCAATATTTACAGCAACTTCAGCAGAAGGCGCTAAAATAGAGATCTTTTCTGGACGAACTTCAATGAAACCACCGCTAACAGCAACAATGTCAGTAGAACCGTCTGCTTTTTTAAGCTTCACTGCACCAATTGCAAGTGGAGCAACCATTGGAATATGGCCTGCAAGAACACCGATTTCTCCTGAAGTTGTTTTAGCGATTACCATTGATACTTCAGAATCGTATACCGGGCCGTCGGGAGTGACAATATTGACTAGAACTGTCTTCATATTTTTTCCTCCTCGTCCCTAGTATTAAACCTCTACGCCCATGCTTTTCGCTTTTTCAACTACTTCATCAATTGAACCAACTAGACGGAAAGCATCTTCTGGTAGGTGATCCCATTTGCCATCAAGGATTTCCTTGAATGAACGAACAGTTTCTTTTACAGGTACATAAGAACCTTTTTGACCAGTGAATTGTTCCGCTACGTGGAAGTTTTGTGATAAGAAGAATTGAATACGACGAGCACGTTCTACTGTTTGTTTATCTTCATCAGATAACTCATCCATACCTAAAATGGCAATGATATCTTGTAATTCACGGTAACGTTGGATAGTACGTTGTACACCAGTAGCAATTGCATAGTGCTCAGCGCCTACGATTTCAGGTGATAATGCACGTGAAGTCGAAGCTAATGGGTCAACCGCAGGGTAGATACCCATTTCTGATAATTTACGCTCAAGGTTAGTAGTTGCATCTAAGTGGGCGAAAGTTGTAGCTGGAGCCGGGTCAGTATAGTCATCGGCTGGTACATAGATCGCTTGGATAGAAGTTACAGATCCTTTGTTCGTAGATGTAATACGCTCTTGTAGTTTACCCATTTCTGTAGCAAGTGTTGGTTGGTAACCTACCGCTGAAGGCATACGACCTAATAGGGCAGAAACCTCAGAACCTGCTTGCGTGAAACGGAAGATATTGTCGATGAATAAAAGTACGTCAGCACCTTGCTCATCACGGAAGTACTCTGCCATTGTAAGACCAGTTAAAGCTACACGCATACGTGCACCTGGTGGCTCGTTCATTTGACCGAATACCATCGCTGTTTGCTTGATAACGCCTGAATCGCTCATCTCGAAGAATAAGTCGTTCCCTTCACGAGTACGCTCACCTACACCAGCGAATACAGAGATACCAGAGTGCTCTTGTGCGATGTTATTGATTAATTCTTGGATTAATACTGTTTTACCTACGCCGGCACCACCGAAGAGACCGATTTTACCACCTTTGATGTATGGTGCTAATAAGTCTACTACTTTGATACCTGTTTCAAGAATTTCAACTGTAGTTGAAAGTTCTTCGAATGTTGGTGCTTCGCGGTGAATTGAATCACGACGAGCGTCAGCTGGAATCTCTTCACCTAAGTCGATTACTTCACCTAGTACGTTGAATACACGACCTAAAGTAACTTCACCAACTGGTACTGAGATAGCTTTTCCTGAGTCTGTTACTTCTGCTCCACGTTGTAAGCCATCAGTAGATGACATTGCAATTGTACGAACAGAATCATCACCTAAATGAAGCGCAACTTCTAATGCAAGAATTGTTGGTTCTTCATTAGGACGTTCAATCTTAACTGTTAGTGAGTTATAGATTGCTGGTAATTGGCCATTGTTAAATTTTACGTCAACAACTGGACCCATTACTTGAATAACATGTCCTTTATTCATTACTGTGTATCCTCCTATCGTATTCTTATACGACATTGGGAAGCTGGCCTATTCTAAGGCTGCAGCTCCACCAACGATTTCTGTAATTTCTTGTGTAATCGCCGCTTGACGCGCACGGTTATATTGCAATGAAAGGTCTGAAATAAGATCAGATGCGTTATCAGTTGCATTTTTCATAGCCGTCATACGAGAAGCATGTTCACTTGCTTTTCCATCTAATAATGCGCCATAAACTAAGCTTTCCGCGTATTGTGGAAGTAACACTTCAAGAATTGCTTCACCAGATGGCTCAAATTCGTAAGAAGCATTGCTGCTAGCAGGTGCAAGATCTGTTAATGGAAGAAGTTTTTTCTCTGTCACTTCGTTAGCAATAGCGCTGACAAAGTGATTATAGTACATATAAAGTTGATCATACGTACCGTCAATGAACATACCAACAGCATTACGAGCGATTTCTTTAATATCAGCAAATGTAGGTTGGTCCGGAAGACCGACAACATCACTGATGACATTATGATCACGTTTCACAAAGTAGTCACGTACAACACGACCGATTGCTAAAATCACGTATTCGTCTTTAGATTTATGACGCTCGTCAATTGTACGTTGTACTTGACGTAGGATACTTGAGTTGTAAGCACCTGCAAGACCACGGTCAGAACCAATGACTAAGTAAGCTGTTTTCTTAACAGGACGAGCAGTTAACATTGGGTGTCCACTGTCTTTTGTTCCTGAAGCGATCGCGCCAACTACGTCCTGAATTTTTTCCATGTAAGGAACGTACGCTTTAGCGTTTTGCTCTGCACGACGTAACTTAGAAGAAGAAACCATCTGCATCGCTTTCGTAATTTGTTTCGTACTCTTTGTAGAATTAATACGACCTTTTATTTCGCGTAAGTTTACCACTGGTATTTCACCACCTTTTGTTTTTTAATCAAGTGACTAGCTCGAACTTATTCTGATTTAGCGAAAGTTTTTTTGAACTCCGTTAAAGCTGCTACGTAATCAGCATCAGGAGCAAGCTCTTTTGTAGTACGAACGTGATCTAAAACGTTTGTGTGGTTTGAATCTAACCAGCTTAAGAATTCACTTTCAAAGCGAACGATATCTTGTACTGGAATATCATCTAAGTGACCTTTAGTTAATGCATAAAGGATTGCAACTTGCTTTTCAACTTTAAGTGGTTTGTTTAGGTCTTGTTTAAGAACTTCAACCGTACGTTTACCACGCTCAAGTTTAGCTAGTGTAATTTTATCTAAATCTGAACCAAATTGAGCAAATGATTCAAGCTCACGGAATGCAGCTAAGTCAAGACGTAGTGTACCCGCAACTTTTTTCATCGCTTTAATTTGAGCAGATCCACCTACACGTGATACAGAAAGACCGGCGTTAATCGCTGGACGTACACCTGAGTTGAATAAGTCAGATTGTAAGAATATTTGACCATCAGTAATCGAGATAACGTTAGTTGGGATGTATGCAGAGATATCCCCAGCTTGTGTCTCTACGAATGGAAGTGCTGTAATAGAACCATTTTGATATGTTTCATTTAACTTCGCAGCACGTTCAAGTAAGCGGCTGTGCAAGTAGAAAACGTCACCAGGGTAAGCTTCACGACCTGGAGGACGGCGTAGAAGAAGTGAAAGTTCACGGTAAGCTGATGCTTGTTTAGAAAGATCATCATACACGATTAATACGTGCTTACCTTGTAACATGAATTCTTCTGCCATAGAAACACCAGCAAATGGTGCTAAGAATAGTAATGGAGCTGGTTGAGATGCAGCAGCAGTTACTACGATTGTATAATCTAATGCACCGTGCTTACGGAAAGTTTCAACTACACCACGTACAGTTGATTCTTTTTGACCGATTGCAACATAGATACAAATCATATTTTCGCCATCTTGGTTTAAGATTGTATCGATTGCTACAGATGTTTTACCTACTTGACGGTCACCGATGATTAACTCACGTTGACCACGACCAATTGGTACTAAAGCGTCAATTGCTTTGATACCAGTTTGTAATGGTTCATGTACTGATTTACGAGCCATTACACCGAAAGCAGGACTTTCGATTGGACGAGATTTAGTTGTGTTGATTGGACCTTGTCCATCCACTGGTTGACCAAGTGGGTTTACAACACGGCCAATTAGTTCTTCACCAACTGGTACTTCCATGATACGACCTGTACGACGAACTTCATCGCCTTCTTTGATGTCTGTGTATGGACCTAAGATTACGATACCAACGTTACCTTCTTCTAGGTTTTGAGCCATACCCATAACACCATTAGAGAACTCAAGAAGTTCTCCAGCCATGGCGTTGTCGAGGCCATGAGCAAGAGCGATACCGTCACCAATACGGATAACTGTACCAACTTCGCTTACTTTAAGTTCAGATTCATAATTCTCAATCTGTTGTTTAATCAGACTGCTGATTTCTTCAGCCTTGATGCCCATGTATGTCACCTCTCACATTTCTAAATTATTAACCGATTAATTCACGTTTTAGGCGCTCAAGTTTGTTCGCTACTGAGCTATCGTAAATATGATTACCGATTTGAACACGAATACCACCAAGTAGTGATGGATCAATTTCGTTTGTAATGTTTAATGATTGTTTCCCTACAAGCTTCGCAAATGTTGTAGAAATATTAGCGCTTTCTTCAGCAGAAAGTGCACGCGTAGAGAATACTGTTGCATCTGCAGTACCTTGTGCCTTTGCAGCAAGCTCAGCATATGCATTCGCAATAAGCTTCACTTCGTTTACACGTTTTTTCTCAACTAATAGTTGAACTGTGCGTAAAACCTCTGGAGTTGAACCTGCAAAGATTTCAGCTACCATTTGTTTCTTACGTCCGATAGAGAACTTTGGAGCATTTAAAAGCGTTAATAAATCCGGAGATTCTTTAACAATCTTTGTTAGCTCGTTTAAATCTGCTCCAACTTCAGCAAGAATATTTTTTTGTTGCGCTAATTCAAAAAGCGCTTGAGCGTAACGTTTTGCTACAGCTGAATTACTCATCGAGCTTCCCCTGCCTTCGCAATCGTCTCTTCAATTAGAGCACGGTTGTCTGCCTCAGAAATCTCTTTGCTAAGGACTTTAGATGCTGCAAGTACAGATAATGAAACGACTTCATCACGTACAGCTGCAATAGCTTTTTCTTTTTCAGACTCAATTTCACGTAAAGCCGATTCTTTCAAGCGGTTTGCTTCATTACGAGCTGCAGTTAGAATTTCATCTTTTTGTAGTTCGCCTTGCTTCTTAGCGCCTTCAACAATCGATTGTGCTTCCGTACGAGCTTCTTTAAGAAGGCTCTTTTGTTCTTCTAAAAATTGGTGCGAATCTTTACGCGCTTTTTCAGCTGCTTCGATCTCACTCGCTACTAACTCTTCACGTTGTTGCATGATGCCCATAAGTGGACCCCAAGCGACTTTCTTAAGTAAGAACATTAATACTAAAAAGATAACTAATGTTGCGATGATGTCTCCGCTGTTGAACTTACCAGCGCTAGCACCTAGTACAAGATTATCTAAAAACACGATTGTTTCACTCCCTTCAAGAGCTATAACTTCAACATAATTTATGGACTTAAAAAACTACCTATTTTAAAAAGCTATATTTACACATAGCTTTTATCTGTTCCAAAATGAAGGGCGAAGTTTCATCTGGAGAATCCTGCTTCGCCACTAGTAAAATTCAGTGTTCAACTGAATTATTTGTTCATTACGATGAATGCTACTACTACTGCGATGATCGGTAGGGCTTCAACTAATGCAACCCCGATGAACATTGTAGTTTGAAGAACGCCACGAGCTTCTGGTTGACGAGCGATACCTTCTACTGTTTTTGATACGATAAGACCGTTACCGATACCTGCACCAAGTGCACCTAAACCGATTGCGATTGCTGCTGCTAATAAACCTAATGAACCTGTCATTTGAAAATTTCCTCCTTGGAATTGTTTGTTTTTTTGTGGTTCAAGCATAGGATATATGCTTTATATTAATGGTCATCGCTCACTTTATGAGCCATGTAAACCATTGTTAACATTGTGAAGATAAAGGCTTGGATAAAGCCGATGAAAATTGAGAAACCTTGCCATGCCATCATTGGAACGATTGCTCCGATGAATCCCACAGCACCTGATGATGCTAAACCGGCTAATAAGCCAAGTAAAATCTCACCCGCGTAAATGTTACCGTAAAGACGTAAACCTAACGTTAATGTATTTGCAAATTCCTCTACTATTTTAAGTGGGAACATGAAAGACATTGGTTTAAAGAATGTACCAGCATAATGGCCTGTACCCTTCATTTTTACACCATAGAAATGCGATAAAACTAAAATCATCGTTGCTAACGTCATCGTTACAGTTGGGTCAGCTGTTGGTGATTTCCACCATAGTTCATGACCATAAGCGATTGAGAATGGAAGACCTAATAAGTTAGATACTGCGATAAACATAATTAGCGTAATACCTAGAATGTGGAATCGACCACCAGTTTTCCAGTCCATGTTGCTTTTGATGATGTTCTTAACGAAGTCCATAATCCATTCCATGAAGTTTTGCATACCAGTTGGTTTTAGTTTTAAGCTTCTAGTTGAAATAAAGGCAATTAAAAATACGATAATTGCAGCAACTAGTAACATCATAACTGTCGATTTATTAAAAGTTAAAAAACCGACTTCTAGTAACGGAGCTTCATGAGTCATTGTTATTTTTCACCTCTCTTTCTAATTTAAAGCACATTAGCGGTTCCTTACATGTGACACAATTCTCTCGACAAAGAGAAAAACGTACGGAATCATTAGCCCTATGACCGTGCTAATTAAGTGAAAATAGTTTGGCAACGAAATGGCTATTGCGACTGCCGCAACACCTGATCCAAAGCGAAGTGCTGTACCAAGTGAGCCTATTTTCTTCCCTTCACTAATGGACCTGTCAAACTTCTCCATACGGCGAACTAGAATCCAAAAATTATACGTACCAAAGAATGCACCGACTGCGATGCCCGCAAATACAGTTTGAAAGGAAGTGAATCCCCAGCCTAATGCGCAGAGTGCAAGCAAAAAAAATAACGCCCTCTTCTGCACAGCAAAAATGTGATGCAAATCTAGCATTGGTTGTAATCTCCTGAATCAAATTTTCGAGTATTGAAAGCGTTTGCTGACCACCATGTGAAATCAGAAAAGAGCAGTGAAAGGCACTACTCACAGCGGAATAGTAATGGGAGAGTCATTTCAATTACAGGTGTAAATACCCAAAAAATAACTTACACCCCTTACCAACTCGGTAAAAACCGAAACGCACAAAACGTTGCAAATCGACAGTTTTATTTTGAACTGTCAATTTAGTAGAAAGTTGATATAACAAGTGTTTCAACGTCCTAATTATGACTGAAACCCTTATCATTCTTACCCTTTGTAAGCATACAATAGGTGATATTTGAAGTCAATTGGTAATAGAGAAAAACTTCACAACCTATATACTCTTGTCAAATTGTTGACAAATTTGTGTATGAAATTTCATAGTTTCAAATGTTCTTATTTTCTTGGCTCATAGAAAAAGCTAATTTACGACATAATTATGCTCATAAATTAGCTTACCCAATTCAACAGGTACATTAGACTTATTTTTTAATTTAATTATAGTACATTAATTAGTTTTTTGTAAAAAACCTAGCAACGCTTCTACAATTCGTTTAGATGCATGTCCATCACCATATGGATTTGATGCTTGTGCCATCGCCTCATAAGCCTTTTTATCTGTTAACAATTCTTTAGCTAAGGCGTAAATTGTATCTTCTTCAGTTCCTGCTAGCTTTAGTGTTCCAGCTGCAATTCCTTCTGGGCGCTCTGTTGTGTCTCTTAGGACAAGAACTGGCTTCCCTAATGATGGTGCCTCTTCTTGGACGCCACCTGAGTCCGTTAAAATCATGTAAGAACTCGCCGCGAAGTTATGGAAGTCAAATACTTCAAGAGGCTCTATTAAATGTACTCGTTCATTGTCACCTAAAATTTCATTCGCGATTTCTCTTACAGCAGGATTCATATGGACCGGATATACCACTTGAACATCATCATGCTCAGCTAAAATTCTAGTGATTGCTTTGAACATGTGACGCATTGGTTCACCAAGATTTTCGCGACGATGTGCCGTTAATAAAATCATGCGATCTTCGCCAATTTTGTCTAATACAGGATGCGTGTAATGTTCGCTAACAGTTGTAGCTAATGCGTCAATAGCCGTATTACCTGTTACAAATATTGTATCAGCGTTTTTATTTTCATCTAAAAGATTCTTTTTAGATACTTCTGTTGGTGCGAAATGTAAATCAGCCATTACACCTGTTAACTGGCGATTCATTTCCTCCGGGTATGGTGAATACTTATTCCAAGTTCGCAGTCCTGCTTCAACATGCCCAATTGCGATTTGGTTATAAAACGCCGCCAAGCTTGCAATGAAAGTCGTTGCTGTATCACCGTGTACCAAAACGATATCCGGCTGTGCTTCCTTCATTACTTTATCTAAACCTTGCAATGCGTTTGTCGTCACATCAATTAATGTTTGACGATCTTTCATTATATTTAAATCATAGTTCGGTGTTATTTCAAATGTCTCTAGTACTTGATCTAGCATTTGGCGATGTTGTGCTGTTACTGTTACAATAGATTCTATTTGATCAGGATACTTTTGTAACTCCAAAACAAGAGGAGCCATTTTAATTGCTTCTGGTCTTGTACCAAAAATTGTCATTACTTTCCATTTTTTCATCAAAACGATCTGCACCGTCCTTTTTGTTATTGTATGAAAAGGACACCACACCAGTTGAAGTCCAACATGAGGAGTACTTACCTAGACATACTATGAAACGCCCTTCAAATTTGAAGGACGCTTTCACAAATTATTAGTTTCCTAAATGAGGAAATTCATAACAACATTTTTATTTTGTGCCGAATAGGCGGTCTCCGGCATCACCTAGACCAGGTACAATATAGCCATGATCGTTTAGCTTTTCATCCAAAGCAGCAATGTAAATATCTACATCTGAATGTTCTTCTTGAATAGCTTTGACACCCTCTGGTGCAGCGATTAAGCACATGAATTTAATGTTTTTAGCTCCACGTTTTTTCAATGAGTTGATAGCTTCCACTGCTGAACCACCAGTTGCTAACATTGGATCTACAATAATGAAATCACGTTCTTCCACATCTGCTGGAAGCTTTGCGTAATATTCAACTGGTTTTAATGTTTCAGGGTCACGATAAAGACCAATATGTCCAACTTTTGCGGCTGGGATAAGCTTTAGTACACCATCTACCATACCAATTCCTGCACGAAGAATCGGTACAATCGCTAGCTTTTTACCAGAAAGTACTTTTGTTTTCGCAATCGTTACAGGTGTTTCAATTTCAATTTCTTCCACCGGCATATCACGTGTAATTTCAAATGCCATAAGTGTTGCTACTTCGTCTACTAGCTCACGAAATTCTTTTGTACCTGTATTCTTGTCGCGAATATAAGTTAATTTGTGTTGGATTAGTGGATGATCAAATACATAGACTTTGCTCAAAGGGATTCTCTCCTAACCGTTCGGATTTCATTTTTATCTCAACTAGTATAACAGAAAAAAGGAGCCGCCTCAAAAATAAATTTAAGGCAACTCCTTTTATTATATTTTCTTTGGACCAAGTGAGTTATTGATCAAGAATTAAATCTAACTCTTCTATTGCCATTGGTTTAAAATAGAAAAATCCTTGTCCAACTGTACAACCTAACGCACGGAGTATTTCAACCTGTTCTTCTGTTTCAATTCCCTCTGCCACAGAAATCATTCCTAAGTTTAATGCCAATTGTATAATCGAGCGTACAATAGCAAGCGTTGCAGGATCCTCTAACGCATTAATAAAGCTTCGATCAATCTTTAATTCAGTGAATGGTAATTGTTGCAGATAGCTCAATGAAGAAAATCCTGTCCCGAAATCATCCACGGATGTTTTGAAACCATAGCTTTTTAATTCTTGAATAATTTTATAGGCAGATTGGAAATCTACTAAACCTATATTTTCTGTTACTTCTAATATAATATTACTTGGATCTATACCATACTGCCGAACGAGCTTTAGCGTATCTTGAACAAAATGCGTATAGTAAAAATGATCAGGTGAAATATTGACTGCTATTTTCACTAATTTCTTTCCTAACTTTTGCCGCTCTGCCAGCCATGAAAGCACAGTTTCTAAAACTAAAACGTCAATTTCTCTAACCTTTCCTGCACTTTCCGCTACTGGAATAAAGATTGCTGGTGACACAAAGCCTAGCTTTGGGGATATCCAGCGTGCAAGAGCCTCTATACTTTGAATCTCTCCATTCCGTAAATCTACTTTTGGCTGTAAATGAACTGTAATTTCTTTATTTTTGATTGCCTGTGACAAATGATTTAAAACAGTCATTCGCTGTACAAGAACGTCATTTTTTTCTGTCGTAAAAATTTCAGTATGTGTACCTGGTTTATCGGTAGCAAAGGAGAGCGCATTATCAGCAAACCGAATTGCATCATTAATCTTTATGTCATCATTAAAAGAAGCAATGCCTGTTTTTAACGTGATGTAGATTTGTTTTCCTCCTATTATAAATGGCTGTCGAATTGTCTCTTTTATACGCCATTCATAATTATTTAAATTTTCATCGAAAGTCATGGTGGATAAAATTAGACTAGAGCTTGTAAATCTAGCAATATATTCGCGATCCGCTGGTTTGTCTTGCTCTAGTCGTTTGGCGAGCTGCCTTAATAATTCATCGCCAAATTCTCTCCCATACAATTCAACCACTTGATGAAATTCGCTTGGCTTTACTATTTTGATATAACCATTTTGTCCACGTTCAACCTCTTTTTCGAGGAAATTCACAAAGCTATGACGATTAGGTAAACCTGTTGTAATGTCAGTATAGGCTAGATCCCATATTTTTCTTTGTGTTCTTGCATACGTAAACGCTAAGGCAACAAGTGCACCAATTTTACGAAACATACTTTTAAAATATGAGGAGTCATTTTGTGCTTGCTCATAATATATTGAAAAGAGCCCTATGACTTGCCGCTGTTGATTGCGTATAGGTATAAATAATCCATACGGTTTGTGAGATGAGGCAGCAAACTGTTTATGTTCATCTGGAATATGTACCTCATCCAAGTTTTCAATGAAAATAGAGGTTTCTGATTGCATAACCTTCGTAAAAAAATCATTATTTTCACAGCATCTCGGTACATCTTTTTTTCGACAATTATCTGTAAAAGCCTGTAATAGATTGCTCTCTGTTTTGATGAGAACCATACTTGAAGTATTCGGCATAAAAAACTCATCAAGTCCATGACAAATAATATGCATCTTTTGCTCAAAAGAGCTATCTCTCTCTATCGCCTTATACATATCATTTTCTAAACGCATTAAGAAATCTTCTGTATGATAATACGTAACATCCTTTATAAGGACCAACACATATTGCGTAATATTTGTATCATTCCGAAATGGTAGTGCTTGTATTTCTGCCCAAAATAGGGGTTTATTGATACCTTTATGATGTAGCTTCGCTTGCACCATGATACCGTTATGTATTTTTTCTTTGATCATTTTAATGGTTGTCATTTTTTCATCTGATAGCCATGCAAAATAATTAGTTTTTAGGATTTGTGACCTCGAAGCATTTGTAAGGTTACAAAAAGATTCATTACACTCTACTATAATATGATGATTTGTTGCATCAAAAATTACATAGCTTTCCTTAGAATTATCCCCTAATTTAAGAATACTATTTAATAAAACATCATTATCTACATCTAACGATTTAGTGACCATCCAACCCCTCCGTCTCTATCACTTCATCCCATTTCCATTGTACATAATATTTAATTAAATTTTCACTTTTATTAAAAAAAACTTCTTTTCTTGGACACAATCTGTCCTCAGCCTACTATAATATATCGCTCTCTACTGATTATATGTAAATTTATTCAAAATAAAGAGGATTATTCTACTTAATTAAAAAAATATGTATTTTATAGTTTTGAAATAAAAAACTGTGTTTAAAGTGAAATTTTCACTCTAAACACAGTCTATACATGCGATTAAGCGTATAATGGATGTTTATCTGTTAATGCTTTTACGCGATCTTTTGCGTCCGCTTGAACCGCTTCATCTTCAGGGTTTTTAAGAACAGCTGCAATAATTGCACCCACTTCTTTCATATCTTCCTCTTTAAAGCCACGAGATGTAACGGCTGGTGTACCGATACGAATACCTGAAGTAACAAATGGAGACTCCGTATCGTAAGGGATTGTATTTTTGTTAGTTGTAATGCCCACTTCGTCTAATGCATGCTCTGCTACTTTACCTGTTAGACCAAGAGATTTAACGTTTAATAGTAATAAGTGGTTATCTGTACCACCAGATACAATTTCAACGCCCTCTTCAATAAGTACTTCAGCTAAAGCTTTTGCATTTAATTTTATTTGTTTTGCATAGTCTTTAAATTCTGGTTGTAACACTTCGCCAAATGCAACAGCTTTAGCAGCAATGACATGCATTAATGGTCCACCCTGAATTCCTGGGAATACAGATTTGTTTAATTTTTGCTCCCATTCTTTTGAAGCAAGAATTAATCCACCACGTGGTCCACGTAATGTTTTATGTGTAGTTGATGTAACAAAGTCTGCATACGGCACTGGAGATTGATGCTCGCCAACAGCTACAAGACCAGCAATATGTGCCATATCCACCATGAAGTATGCACCTACTTCATCTGCGATTTCACGGAATTTAGAGAAGTCGATTTCACGTGGGTATGCAGAAGCACCCGCAACAATAAGTTTTGGCTTATGCTCTAATGCTTTTTGACGCACATCTTCATAATCGATAACTTGTGTGTCTTTTGTTACACCATATTCCACAAAATTATAAAGAATACCCGAGAAATTTACAGGAGATCCATGCGTTAAGTGACCTCCATGTGAAAGGTTCATACCAAGAACAGTGTCACCTGGTTCTAAAATTGTGTGGTATACAGCCATATTCGCTTGCGCACCAGAGTGTGGTTGCACGTTTGCGTATTCTGCTCCGAATATTTCTTTCACACGATCACGTGCAATATCTTCAACTACGTCTACATGTTCACAGCCACCATAGTAGCGTTTACCTGGATAACCTTCTGCGTATTTATTTGTCAGTACAGAACCTTGAGCTTCCATAACTGCTTCTGAAACAAAGTTTTCAGATGCAATCAATTCGATATTTGCTTGTTGACGTTTTTTTTCTGCAAGAATTCCTTCTAATACTGCTTTGTCTTGTACTGCTAATTTTTCATATGCCATGTTAGAAAAAGCCTCCTAGTATCCTCTATTATTTATATACAGCACGTTCCCCGCCAATTAGCTTTGGACGTGTTGTTGCAATCGTCACCACTGCTTCTCCCACCATTTTCACTGATGTGCGAACTGGGACAGCTACTGCTTTCAAATGCATACCAATTAATGTTTGTCCAATATCAATACCTGCATGTGCCTGAATGGTTTCAACAACCACAGGGTTAGCAAAACGCGTATAGGCATATGCGGACATAGAGCCACCCGCAGTACGTACTGGAACTACCGCCACTGGATCGTATTCAAACCGTTCAGCTGTTGATGCCTCCATTGTAATAGCACGATTAATATGCTCACAGCCTTGAAATGCTAAATGTAGCTCGTGTTTCATTGCAAATTCTTGTAACGGCTCAAAAATCGCTTCCCCTATCTCCAATGCGCCTGCTGTGCCAATTTTCTGACCAATCACTTCAGATGTAGAGCATCCTACGACAAAAATAGTATGAGGTCGTAATGTTACCTGCTCTTCAAATTCACTGAGTAACTGAGTCAAATGCGTTCGTATTTGTTTTACAACCATTAAGCTCAGCTCCTTCATCTATATCCATTAAAATCATGCCATATATGACAGCCTTGATGAATGCCATATATGGAATAACAATCATTTATTGCTCAAGTTCAGTAATTTTTTCGATGCGTCGTGTATGACGACCACCTTCAAACTCAGTTTCTAGCCACGTTTGGACAATTTCACGTGCAAGACCTGGGCCAATAACACGTTCCCCCATAGCTAAAACATTAGAGTCATTATGGCATCGCGTTGCCTTCGCACTAAATACATCATGTACTAGCGCACAACGAATACCGTTCACCTTATTTGCAGCAATCGACATACCAATTCCCGTGCCACAAATTAAAATGCCTTTATCAAATTTTCCGTTTGCTACACCATCAGAAACTGGCTTTGCGTAATCCGGATAGTCTACTGAATCCGCAGATTGTGGACCAAAATCTTCGTAGCTAATATGAAGCTCATCTAGTAGCTGCATGATCTCACGACGTAGGTTGTTGCCTCCGTGATCAGAAGAAATTGCTATTCTCACTGGGTTCCCTCTTTTCGAATTATAGTCAACCTTAGTGTACCACTTCTTTCTGAAGAATAACACGATTTTTCTTGTATTTTTATGCTGATTTCTCCTAAAAGACGAACATTTATTGTTAACAAGCTAAAAATCATTCACTTTTAAGTTGTTTTTTCTGTGGATAGTGTGAATATCATGTTAATAAATTCGGATAACGGTCTTTTGTTGTAATATTCTATCTACTAAAGTTTTTTTCACATTTTATATACAGTGGACAAACTATATCACTATTTCTTCCAAAAATAAAAAAACTGTCTATAAATCCGATTTTTCATCGCATTTATAAACAGCCTTTCAGGACTAAGCCTGTCGATCAAATTGTTGAATCACTTTATGCAAAGCTTCTGATTGCTTTTTTAAACTTTGTGCTAGGTGCTCTACCTGTTCAATAGCATAGGCTTGCTCTTCAGCCGCACTACGAACTTCTTGTGCACCTGCTGATGTTTCTTCTGCAATTGCAGCCACTTCTTGTGATTGACGAGCAGTTGTCTCAATATTGTGCATTTGCTGTTCAATTAGTGAAGATATCTCTACAATTGCTGTTGCCATTTCATGTACATTAGATGACATACCTTCTACAGCTGTCGTTGTTTCAGATACTCGATCTGCTTCCTTCGTTGCAAAGGCTACCTGTTCATTCATTTGTTTAACTACGACCTCAACATTTTGCTGCATAGACTGGATCAAAGCAGTAATCCCTTGGACAGCTTTTGCACTTTCATCTGCTAAACCACGAACTTCCTCCGCAACTACAGCGAAGCCTTTTCCATGTTCTCCTGCACGAGCTGCTTCAATAGATGCATTTAAAGCTAGTAAATTTGTTTGTGCCGCAATATCACCAACTAAGCCTATAATGCGCTCAACTTGACCCGCATTTTCTTCTAAAGCATGAATGCTTTTTAAGGCCTCATTGTTACCCGTAGCTATTTGCTGAATACTATTAACTAATGTTTCGATTGCATTGGTTGTTGTCGATAAATTATGTAATATCTCTGTAGATTGTGATGCAGATGCTTCTGCTCTACTATTTACTTCTGTCGCAAGAGCTCGTACATCCTCAATTGCCTCAGCGGTATCTTGTACAGCTGTCGCAGATGCTTCAGCTCCTGCCGAAATATGCTTAACGGTTGACGCAATGCCTTCTGCTTTTCGAGTAGCGACTCCCGCTTCATCTGAGAGCTGAATGATCGATTGATTGGTCTGTTGGAAATTTTGATCGATACTTTCGACCATTTGACGTAAATTTAGCACCATTTGTTGGAATGCCTCTGCAACCGAACGTATCTCATCGTTTGTTTTAGGCATTTGAACATCCTGTCCAATTTTCCCCTCTGCTACTAGAGTTGCGGAATGCTCAAGTTGTTGTAAAGGTTTAATTAAAATTACGCTAAAAATGGCAGCCAATATGCCTGACCATGTGATTCCTAATGCATAAGTCACCACTTGAAACACTTTTCCATTAATACTCGGGAAGAAGGTCGGTTGTAAATATTCAATAAATATAAAACTGATACTGTAAGTAATTAATGCTAGCACGCTCACAAATAACACCAATTTAAGTCGTAAACCAAATTGTTTTTTCATAGGGCTCCTCAATTCTATTGTAGTTTTTGTATTAATTGATCAACCAATTCATGTAATTCCGCAAATGTTGCTTCGTATATTGCTCTATTACCACCGTAAGGATCGACTACATTCTCCAGGCTGCCTTCATTCGTATACTCTTTCAATGTAAATACTTTATGATCAGTTCCTGGGAAACTTGAAATAACAGTGTCTTTGTGAGCGGTAGTCATCGTTAGGACTAAATCTGCCCAGTCTATTTCTACCATGGATAATTGTGTTGCAGAATGCTGATGAGACATTCCGGCATCATTTAACACTTGTTGCGCATGTGCTGACATTTGGGCATTAGGCATAGCATAAATACCTGCAGAACGTACTTCTAAATTGTCTATTTGTTTATGTTTTAATATGACTTCTGCCATTGGACTGCGACAAGTATTGCCTGTACAAACAAATAATATTTTCACACTTATCACTCTCCATTTTTATATGAATTATTGCCGAATAGCTAGGATACTCATGATAATAAAAATAATGCCAGCAACGATTTGAATTTTATTCCCAAAAAAGACTTGGCTCCTACGTGCAATGACTAATGACCCATAGGCGCATATCAAGGCACTCAAGCCTGCACTCATAATAAAAATTGTTTTTTCTAAGTTTAGCATACCAAAAGAAACACTAACTGAAAAGGTATCTAGGCTTGCAGTCACGGCTAAAAGTACGGGGGAAATTGTAACTTTTTCATCCCGATGAGAGAATAATAGTAAATGCACGCCAATGCAAAATAACAAAATACTCGATATCCATTGTCCCCATTCTAATAGAAAACGAACTAAATAGTTTCCTAATTCAAATCCCAATAAAGGAAAAATCATATGCAACGCAGCCGTCCATAATGATAAAAATAAGCGATATCTAACATTCGGCAGCAATACATATAGACCAATAACATCAACAGACGTTAATATACCTGCAAGAATTCCCTGCAAGAATGCACTCCTTCTCTCCCTAATATTTTATCATTTTATGCTCGAAAATACATTATTATCATATTTGTCCACATAAGATTTTCCTTTTTATAAATATGATCCATGCACATAAAAAAAGACAAAAGACATGTGAATTTTCAATGTCTTTTGTCACTCAACTTTATTTACAATGAATACCATTTGCCACCAGAGGCCTTTTCAAGTCTATTCATAATAGCTGCCCCTACGCCTTCCGCCGAAGTCGTCGTAGCTAAAATAACGGTAGCTGTTGTTTTATCACATGCTCTAAGTGCATGGTATAATGAAGCACCCATTTCTTCTTTACTTCCCTCTGCACCTACTGAAAAGTAAAAATCAGCTTTACTATGTTGGAAATTTTCAGGTGCAAGAAGTGCTACGGCATGTCCTTGCTGCTGTAATTGTTGAACAGCTTCGCTTACTTCCCCATCATGACAATTAATTAAATATACCGGTGCATTTGGTGCATAATGTGTATATTTCATGCCCGGAGCCTTTGGAGTCTCTTCTAGTTTCTGCTCTATTTTAGTTGGTTGAATAACCGGACCAATTTTAGCTTCAAGCATCTCCTTCGTAATGCCACCTGGACGTAAAATCACTGGAGGCTCATGTGTCACATCTAATACAGTGGACTCTAGCCCAATACCTGTGGAACCTCCATCTAAAATATAAGGTATGTACCCTCCCAAATCATCTAAAACATGGATAGCTTCCGTTGGACTCGGCTTACCACTACGATTAGCACTTGGCGCAGCAAGCGGTTTTTGAAGCTGCTGTAATAAGGCAAGTGCTACTGGATGATCTGGCATCCGAATACCCACAGTCGATAATCCAGCCGTTACACTATGAGCCAGCACATTTGGTTTAGCAGGCATCACAAGCGTTAACGGTCCTGGCCAAAATAAATCCATGCATTGCTTGGCAATTTCAGAAATATGTTCTATATAATTCGTTACTTCCTCTTTTGTACCAACATGAACAATTAAAGGGTTATCTGAAGGGCGGCCCTTCGCTTCAAATATCTTCTTCACTGCCACATCATTTGTTGCAACAGCTCCTAGCCCATAAACCGTTTCTGTCGGAAATGCTACTACCTCTCCCGCATTTAAGATATCCACAGCTTGTGTATAATTAATTTGACTATTCACATTACTGTCCACAACCTTGCAAACGGTTTCCATGATTAAAACCTACCTTCACTTATTGATTCTTACTGAATTATCCACATATTGTTTATAACTTCTTAAAAAATGTGCATAAGTTATCTGAATTTGTGAACAATTCATGCAAAAAGCCCTTTCACCCATTCCCAAATAAAGAATGTTACTTGCTCTTCCTCTTCTGGCTCTTCTGCTTTTACTTCTTCTTTTTCAGGCTCGCAAATGGATGGGAATATACTGCACCACCAGTTATCGCCACGCGCATCACCAATTTTAACTACAATGGAGTGATACACATTTTGTGGATATAATACCGCTCCCTGTCTTTTAGGCGGAAATAAGTTATCCCCAACCACTACCTGTGTATCAATCTGTGGATAGTTTTCGCTTAATTCTGTTTCAATTTGTTGCTTTAATGTTTGAGTTTGCTCATTCCCCGCAACTCCTGCAGTTACTACTTGCATAAAATAGGGCTTTAATTCTTCCACAAGCTGCTCTTTCTCATATTGATCTTGTGCTGTATTGCTGTTAGCAATTACACGAATTCTAAAATCGTTTTCTTGTTCTTGATTAGTAGCCTCTTTTGCAAAACCTACTAATGATGGAATATATAACACACATAGCTGTAAGGCAATGGCCACTACTACTAATCTAGCAAACGCTAGAAAAATATTTTGTTTAGGTAATCTAATAAACTTGTATTCATTTAACATATAAATCCCTCCTTGCTCAACATTGTTGGCAAGATGAAGACACTTTATACATGAATCTCACAAAAAATCATTCGCGGTTTCCCATTAATATCTTTTTCTATCGAAATCGTAGCCTGTGGAAAACTATCTTGAAAGAATTTTGCTACTTTTTCACCTTGTGTATAACCGATTTCTAATCCAATTAATGCAGGTTTATTCATATACATTGGCAATTGCTCTGCTAATTGTCGATATAAAATAAGACCATCTTCCTCCGCAAATAGTGCGCTATGGGGCTCATGCTTTAGTACAACATCTGACATAGCCTCAGCCTCATCAAACGCGATATATGGAGGATTCGATAAAATAATATCAAATTTTTCACCCGCGAGCGGAGCAGTTAAATCTCCCAACCTAAAATCAATATCAGCCTCTAATCTCTGTGCATTTTTTTGTGCTGTCGCTAATGCATCCT
The DNA here is from genome assembly GCF_058795135.1 of Lysinibacillus sp. GW823-FHT06C08. Classification (NCBI taxonomy): domain Bacteria; kingdom Bacillati; phylum Bacillota; class Bacilli; order Caryophanales; family Bacillaceae; genus Lysinibacillus; species Lysinibacillus sp. GW823-FHT06C08. Next base: position 300,259 of record NZ_JBXAHN010000001.1, on the reverse strand, counting down.
CGGATAAATCAGTTGCTACGACCGATAACGCAGGACATTCCAGCTTCATTGAAATGGCAATAGCCCCACTACCCGTACCTATATCAGCTACCTTCAATGCTTGATGTTGAAATAGTTTAGTCATACGATTAATAGTGCCAAGAATTAGTTCTTCCGTTTCTGGTCGAGGAATTAAAACTGATTCATTGACGATAAATGAACGACCATAAAACTCCTCACTTCCCACACAATACTGAACTGGGCGACCATTGACATGTTCTTCTATAAGAGCTTTAAATTTTACTTGCTGTTCTTCTGTTAATTTATCCTGTAAATGTAGCATAACCTCTGAATAACTTGTACCAAGTATATGCTGCATAACAATACGTGCCGCAGTTTGCTCCCGACCATTATCCACTAAAAAAGAAGAAGCCCACTCAAGGGCCTCCATCACATTTTTATAAGTCATCATTTAAGCGCTCTAACTTCGATGCTTGTTCTTCTAAAATAAGCGTATCGATAATTTCGTCCAATCTACCTTCGACGATTTGATCTAGCTTTTGAATCGTTAACCCAATACGGTGGTCTGTTACACGGTTTTGTGGATAATTGTATGTGCGAATTCGCTCTGAACGATCACCAGAACCCACAGCTGACTTACGTGTGGCATCGATCTCTTTTTGCGCTTCTTGCATATACATATCAGCTACACGAGCGCGTAAAATTTTCATTGCCTTTTCACGGTTTTTAATTTGAGAACGCTCATCCTGCATGGAAACTACAACACCCGTTGGTAAATGGGTCATACGAACCGCAGACATCGTTGTATTTACGGATTGACCACCCGCACCAGAAGATGCAAATGTGTCTACACGAATGTCTTTTTCATGAATTTCAACGTCTACTTCCTCTACCTCAGGTAAACATGCTACTGTTGCTGTTGATGTATGGATACGTCCTTGTGATTCGGTAGCTGGTACACGTTGTACACGGTGTGCACCATTTTCAAATTTGAACTTTGAATAAGCACCTTGACCGTTAATCATAAAGATCACTTCTTTATAGCCGCCCATTGGGTTTGGAGTGGCTTCCATAATATCAATTTTCCAGCCTTGTGTTTCTGCATAACGAGAATACATGCGGAATAAATCACCAGCAAAAATATTTGCCTCGTCTCCACCAGCCGCTCCACGAATTTCCATAATAACGTTCTTATTATCATTAGGATCTTTGGGAATTAATAAAATACGTAAACGTTCCTCAAGTTCTTCCTGCTGTGCTTTTAATAGGTTAAATTCTTCCTTTACCATTTCATGCATATCAGGATCTTTTTCGCTATCTAACATTTCACGTGTATCTACTAATTGCTCTTTGACATTTTTATATTCACGATACGAATCCACAGTTTCTTGGATATCTGACTGTTCCTTCGAATATTCACGTAATTTCTTACTATCATTAACAATATCCGGGTCGCTTAAAAGCTCTGTCAGCCTTTCATAGCGATCCTCCACTGCCTGTAATCGATCAAACATGGATTTCACCTCTATTTAGTTTCTTAAATTGCTCCTATTTACCAAGAGCTCTCCATTAAAATTATGCTAAAGCATAATGGTTATTTACAATGTGTATGTCCACTACTTAGTATAAAAAACTTTTCGCATATACGCCACTTTTTCTTAGTGCTTCATACTGTGACCTTCCATTATAGCGAAGGATGAGCATGACATTTTCGGCATACTGGATAATAGGAATCATTTCCACCAATTTGAATTTGATCTCCTGTATATACAGGCTGTCCATTTCCATCTACTCGTAAATTCATCGTTGCTTTTTTATGGCAGAACCAACAAATGGTTTTCATTTCTTCAATTTTATCTGCATATGTAAGCATGTATTGGCTGCCTTCAAACAGTTCATTTTGAAAATCATTTTTTAAGCCAAAGCCCATGACTGGAATATCTAATTCATCCACAATGTTAGCTAGTTGTAAAACATGCGCTTTTTTTAAAAATTGAACTTCATCCACAAGTACACAATATGGTTTAACCGAATTGTTTCGCACAAGTTCAAAAATATTTGTATCTTCATAAACAGGGATGGCTTGCTGTCTTAGACCTACTCGACTGGAAACAAAACCAACCTCATCACGTGTATCTAATCCTGATGTAAACATCATTACAGGTTTCTGTTGTTCTTCATAATTATGGGCAACTTTTAAAATCTCTATTGATTTTCCACTATTCATTGCACCATGTTTAAAATATAGCTGCGCCATACTGTCTTCTCCCTTTCTTTTGGTCGATCTGTATTTTGAAAAGACTTGCATCAACGTGTCATATTTACTGAAAAAAATACCTGCCAAGCACATGCTTGGCAGGTATTAAACTAACATTAGTTTTTAAGACCGTATTTTTTGTTGAAACGATCCACGCGACCATCAGCAGACGCGAATTTTTGACGGCCAGTATAGAATGGGTGACATTCGTTGCAGAACTCGACAACGATGTTTTCTTTTACTGAACCAGTTTTGAAAGTGTTCCCACAAGAGCAAGTTACTGTTGCTTCTTTGTAGTCTGGATGAATTCCTTGTTTCATATTCGTTTTCTCCTCTCGCCCTGAACCATCTGGAACAGAGTATTATCGAACTGTACCTTACATAGCCCGAATATGAGTGAAACCATCAGCTATATATGTACACGTTGCATACTTATGAAGTATAGCATAGGCGTTTTATTATTTTCAAGAAAAAAATATCAAAAGAAAGATTTCAATAGTTTTTATCCACGAACCTCACGATAATCATTATCTTGTAACCCTATTTTTTCATTTCGCTCTTTGAAACGGATATTATGGGAAGAAACATAAGCAACTTTTGGTGCATCAGGTTCTATTAATAGTTTTGCACTATTTAACGCTAATACGCCATCTGTAAAGGCACCTGCTATTAGCCTAACTTTACTTGGATGATCAATAAAATCACCCGCCCCATAGATTCCTTCTATATTAGTTTCTCTCTTTTCATTGACGAGTGCTACGCCATCTTCTATATGTAATCCCCATTCTTCTAGTGCACCATAATCACATTTTAAGCCATGGTTCACAATAACGGCATCTACTTCAACTCGCTCTATCTCTTCCGTCTCTTTATTCATAATCGATACAGACTGGATTAAATCTCCATCACTATGTAATTGCACTACTTCATATGGCGTTTTTACACATACGGAGGATTCCTTCATCCGTAAAACGTTCTTTTCATGACCCCCGAAGTCCTCTCGACGATGAACGATCGTAACACTCGCTGCAATTGGCTCTAACTCATTCGCCCAATCGACGGCTGAATTACCACCGCCTGAAATTAAAACATGTTTATCCCGGAAAATCTCTAATTCCTGTACAGTGTAGTGTAAATTAGTTACTTCATAGCGATCTGCTCCTTCTATTTCAAGCTTTTGCATCGTTAGAACTCCATAACCCACTGCCAAAATCACTGTTTTAGAATAATGCTTTTCACCCGTCGAGGAAGTTAATATAAATGTTCCATCTGGTTGTTTTTCTAATCCTTCTATCTTTTGATTTAAAACAATTGTCGGATCAAAAGTTTGAGCTTGTTCAACAAGCTGGTTGATAAGCTGTCCGCCTAAAATAGGTGTAACTCCACCAACGTCCCAAATCATTTTTTCAGGATAAATTAACATACGACCACCGAGCTGAGAGCTATACTCGATAATTTTCGTTTTTAAATCTCGCATGCCACTATAAAAGGCTGTATAGAGACCTGCTGGACCACCGCCAACAATCGTTACATCATATAGTTCTTTCACCATTATTAGATTCCATCCCCTTCATGCTAATTCCGAGAATTATGATAGGTACTCGGCTACCCCACCTTTATTGTTCACAAAAATACTTTCACTATCTATTCCTTTAATCGTGCTAATAAATACAAGAAATAAGGAGCGCCTATAACGGCAACGACGATCCCCGCTGGAATTTCTGAAGGCTCGAGTATAGAACGACCAATCGTATCAGCCATTAATACGAGAAAACCCCCTAATAATGCCGCCGCAGGAAGTAAAAATTGATGCTTTGCCCCAACCAGTTGGCGAGCTAAATGTGGAGCGATGAGCCCTACGAAGCCAATGCCACCACTTACAGAAACACTAGCGCCTGCTAAGCCAACTGCTGCGGCTAATAACCAACGCCGCTCTTTTTCAATCGAGGCCCCTAATCCGACAGCTGTTAATTCGCCTAAATTCAAAATGTTTAATACCCGAGATTTCGCATAAACAAATGGTAACAAGATCACTAACCATGGTAATAATGAAAGAACAAATCTCCAATTCGAACCCCATATGCTCCCTGCCAGCCATGTTGCCACAAACTGATAATTTTCAGGTGATAGGCGTAGTGTTAGCACAATCATTGCTGAGCTAATACCTGCTGCTACAGCTACCCCTGTTAAAATTAAACGCATGGGTGTAATACCTTCATGTCGTTTATAAGAAAGTGAATAAATCAGAATTGCCGTTAAGCCTGCTCCTATAAAGGCAAGTACTGGCAGTAAATAGACAGGTGCCGCCTTCGTTGTTGGAAAAAATGAAATATACAGCATAACTGCAAGACCAGCACCCGCATTAATCCCTAAAATACCTGGGTCTGCTAAAGCATTTTTAGAAACACCTTGTAAAATAGCACCTGAAATAGCTAAACCCATTCCCACTAATACAGCTATCACGATTCGTGGAAGCCTAAATTCAAATAGGATTAATTGTTGCTGTGCATCTCCTTGTCCAAAAAGAGTCTTAAAAACCTCCATTGGTGTTAGCTTAATCACCCCAGTATTCATACTAATCACAAAGGTAATGAAGATTAACACAAGCAATGTAGCAATAATGATAAAATTTTTCTTTTTTGTCTTCTGCTGACTTGGCGTTAAATAGCTGTTACTCATAGCTCTTTCCCTCCTTTACGTGCTAAATACAGGAAGAAAGGAACACCAATAAAGGCAATTAAAGCACCAATCGGCGTTTCATAAGGAGGATTGATAATGCGTGCTACTAAATCAGCTAACACCACGAGCAACGCTCCATATACTAACGAACAAACGATAATCCAGCGATAATCATGACCAACTATGTATCTCGTTAAATGGGGAATTATTAAGCCTACAAAACCAACTGCTCCTACAACAGAAACTGCCGCACCCGCTAAAATTAACACAATGATCATTCCCCATACTTTTACAACACCCGTACGTTGTCCGAGCCCAACAGCAATTTCCTCCCCTAAGCTCAGTACAGTGATTGAACGTGATAAAATAAGAGCTCCTATCATCGCAATAAGTATCCAAGGTGATAATATTTGTAGATGGCTCCATTTTGTTCCCGAAACACCGCCCGCATACCAAAAGGCAAGGTCTTGACCAATACGGTAATAAAGAGCAATCCCTTCTCCTAGCGCTCCAAGCAATGCACTAACAGCCGCACCAGCCAAAACAAGTCGCATAGGTGTTAAACCACCTTTAGACAGCGACCCAATACCATAAACAATGGCTACCCCAAGACCTGCTCCAATAAAGGACCATAAAATTAAAAACATATAAGGCATACCAGGGAAAAAGGCAAAGCACACTGCCAACATAAATGCGGCTCCAGAGTTCAAGCCCAACAATCCTGAATCTGCTAATGGGTTACGTGTCATACCTTGCATAATCGCCCCCGCTACTGCAAAGCTTGCTCCTACTAGAGCTGCCCCGAGTACTCGCGGTAAGCGGATATCATGAATAATTTGATGTGTAGTTAATTCTGGTGAAAAATGGGTAACTGCTGTCCAAACAGTACCCAGTGAAATATCTGCTGCACCAAAAGAGATCGATAAGCCAATAGCTAAAATTAATCCAATTACTCCTACAATTAAAGCTACTACTCCACGGATCGGATGAGATCGTTTCTGTAGCTCCTCTAAATCGTTGAGCTCTCCTACTCCTGTCGACGTAGTCATTTTATTTCCTCCTTATAAACTTCCCAATAAACATACAGACTAGATTTTATTTCTTCATATCGTATAGCTGATAGGATAGGCAGATTGGATTTTTACTATATGGACAAACAGCCATTTCAGCATCAATATTGAACACTCTTTGTAAATTTTCCTTTGTCATCACTTCTTCTGGACTTCCATCCACTATTAAATTCCCGTCTCTCATGGCCATGATAAAGTGGGAGAAGCGTGATGCATGATTCAAATCATGTAATACCATGATTATTGTTCGACCTTCTTCTTTATTTAACTTTTGTAAAAGCAATAAAATATCTAGCTGATGGGCTAAATCTAAATATGTGGTTGGTTCATCCAGTACTAGAATATCAGTGCCTTGTGCTAATGCCATGGCAATCCAAACCCTTTGACGTTGGCCACCTGACAATGCTTCAATTGGTCGATCACTAAATTCCCTTAATCCCGTCACATCAATAGCCCAATGGATATACTCATAGTCTTCCTTGCGCAATGTACCAAACCCCACTTGGTGAGGAAAGCGACCATATGATACTAGCTCAAAAACAGTTAAGCCTCCTGGAGCTGTTGCCGTTTGGGGTAAAATAGCCATTCTTTTGGCTACTTCCTTGGTCTTCAATTGGTGAATTGCTTTACCATCTAAATAAACCGCCCCATTTTGAGTCTGAAGTACACGGGCTACTGCCTTTAATAAAGTAGATTTCCCACAACCATTTGGACCGATAATTGTGGAAATCTGCCCTTTTGGAATTTCCACGCTTAAATCATTGACTATGAGCGTCGAGGAATAACCAATCGCCACACGATCTATTTCTAGTACTGACATAATTAACTTCCTTTCATTTTTGAGAGTGCTTTGAACCAAACTTATATTTGTAGACCAAATTGAGCTGTATACAACCCATAATAAGCATGTTTTCGTTCCATTAATTGCTCATGTGTTCCTTCTTCAATAATGCCTTTTTTCGATACAACAACAATTCTATCTGCATCCTTAATTGTTGCTAATCGATGGGCAATTACTAACGTCGTACGACCAATAGAAAGCTCGTTTAATGCTTGTTGAATAGCTTGTTCCGTTTCAGTGTCCAATGCCGATGTTGCTTCATCAAGTATTAAAATTTTTGGGTTTTTCAGGAAAATCCGTGCGATGGATAGTCTTTGTTTTTGACCTCCTGATAACTTCACACCTCGCTCACCAATTAATGTATCCATTCCCTCTGGGAGTGCTTTAATGACATCGGTCAGCTGTGCACGCTGAGCTGCGTACCAAATATCTTCTTCACTAGCATTCAGATTGCCGTAAGCGATATTATCACGAATAGTGCCATCAAATAAAAAGACATCTTGTTGAACAATCCCAATATGACCCCGCAATGATTGCAATTTGTAATCCCTTATATCCACACCATCAATTTTAATGGAGCCTTCATTGACATCATAAAAACGTGGCAGCAAACTGCAAATTGTAGATTTTCCTGCTCCTGATGGACCTACTAGTGCAACTGTTTCACCAGGGCGAACCTGTAAATTAATGTGATGTAAAGCACGATTCGCATCTGAGTAGCCAAACGATACATCCGTGAATGTGATTTCGCCATCAATTTCATCGATATCTTTCGCTTCTGGTCGATCCGCTATCTCAGGCTCTGTTTCAAGAAATTCAATATAGCGTCTAAATCCTGCCATACCTTTTGGATAGCTTTCTATAAACATGTTGATTTTATTAATAGGGCCAAGCAGAATCCCTGAAAGTAAAATAAATGCGATAAAGTCTCCATTAGATAGATCGCCATTTAACACAAAATAAGCTCCAACAAATAATGTAAATAATGACAATACCTTTGTTAGAATACCTGAAATGGCTTCATTCCAAGCCATGACCTTATAAGAGAACAATTTAGTCATTCGGAATCTTTCATTGTTTACCTTAAAGCGTTTAATTTCATGATCCTCATTTGTAAATGCCTGTACAACACGAATACCGCTGACATTGTTTTCAACGCGAGCATTAAAATCAGCAATATCTCCAAACATTTGACGAAATGCTTTTGACATTAATTTTCCGAAAATAATCGTCAGAACTAGGATGATCGGCACAAGTAGGAAAATAAGAATTGTAAAGGTTGGATTTATGTAGAACATCACACCAAATGTCCCTATAATGGTCATTGCTGCAATAAAAATATCTTCAGGACCGTGGTGGGCAAGCTCACCGATATCCATTAAATCGTTCGTTAATCGGGAAACAAGATGTCCCGTTTTATTATTATCAAAATATCTAAAAGAAAGTTTTTGTACATGGCTAAAGGATTCCTTTCTCATATCCGTTTCAATATTAATCCCTAGCATATGTCCCCAATACGACACGATGAAATGGAGAATGGAGTTAAAAATATATAAGACAAATAACAATAAACTCGCCATAATAATCCACTTTAGTTCGCCATCTGGCAAAATATCATCAATTACTTTATTTAAAACAAGTGGAAACGCTAATTCGATTAATGCTACTAAAATGGCGCAGCTAAAATCTAAAATAAATAAGCGTTTATATGGTTTGTAATATGAGAAAAATCGCTGTAATAACATGGTTGTAGCCTCCTATTGCAATATCAATCTTCATATCTACTAATGTATTTTTGTTGAGTCTTCGTAAACTCTACTATTTTGTCAGCCAGCTCTTCAGCTTGATGGAGACCCGAAAGTGGATCAGAGGCAAAATAATATTCAGATGGAAGCTCTATAATTTGATTATTTTTTACGACATCTAAGTTTGTCCAAGTCCCTGGCAACTTCCCATCTTTGTTAAAGAAGTTAATCATGAAGTTATAATCAGCTACAAAATCACTTACTACCTCGTAGGAAATCTCATAACGTCCGCCACTCGCCTCTTTTGCATCATATAACTCCTGCACTTTTTCTTGAGGCTTCAGACCCAAAATTTGATAGATTGCTCTACCACCCGATACGCTTGAATTTCCAACAATCGTTGCATTTTTTTCAAACATTTCATAAATAGTAAATGTTGCTCCGTCTGGAACCACATCATTTATTTTTTCCTTAGCTGTAGCTATCCGATCTTCAAACTCATTAACAAATGTTTCAGCTTCTTTTTGTCTTCCTAAATAACTTCCCATCGCCTTAATTTCCTCTATTGCTGATGAATGAGCATCTTCAGCAAAGACAATTGTAGGTGCAATTTTCCCATATTTCCCTACATCTTCTGGATTCCATGTAATGATTAAATCTGGCTTTAGCTCTAGAATTTTTTCCAATGATACCTTCCCATCAGTACCAATATTCGTAATTTCCCCATCCTTGTAGTGTTGTTTTAAAAACGTAGCATAATCGAGGTTAGCTGTTACCCCTCCTACTGGTACAACATCTAACGCTAAAATTTGGCCAAGATACCAGTCTGTGATAACTCTTTTTGCTCTCACTGGAATTTCTACTTCACGGCCACTGTCATCTGTCACCATTCTTGTCTCTATAGTATCTGGAGTAGTTTGTTCCTCTACCTTTGATGAGACCGATTCTTCATTACATGCAGTTAATAAAACAAACAGGCTCAGAAAAAAAGGCAGTCTTATATGTTGAATCACCTTTTGCATCATGATTTCATTTTCTCCGTTCTCAAATCGGTTTGCTTGCGCGAGCTGATTCTCATTGTATTGAAAATGATTCTCATTTGTAATGGCCATTTCGGACATATAAGATGTATATTTCAGCCTAAAATTACTTGGTGCCATATTTGTAGCCTTTTTAAAGGCACGACTAAAATAGTATTCATCTTCATAGCCAAGTGAAATAGCAATTTCCTTTATACCAAATTGATTTTCCAACAAATATTGTTGTGCCTGCTCAATTCTTAATTGCTGTAAATAAATTTGTGGTCCTACCCCATAGCGTGCTTTAAAAATTCGTAATAAATGACGTGTACTAATATGAAGCGTATCTGCCAATGTTTGTATAGATAATGGTTGATGAAGATGCTGATGAATATATAGCCGTGCTACTTCTGCCTTATCCATTTCATGCGGGTTCCCCTGCCCATCTGCTAATTCTTGAAACACACGATAAACAAATTCATACAAAGAGGCTTTAACTGAAAAATGATCTTGAATTGAGCCCGACATCCATTTGCTATACATATCTTGAAGTATGTTGTGAATGGCTATTGGATTAGCAGGCACACAAGAGAAATTTATTTGAAAAGGTTGATATTGCATCTGTAAATGCTGCATAAAGGCATCCTTATAGATGACATCTCCTTCATAACGTATGAGGAAGTAGCTAACACTATGCTGTGCGTTAATTTGTAAACTTTGAGATTTACCAATGTGAAAAATACTGAAACGCTGTACATAATAAGGCTGTTCATCAATGATAATTTGCGCCTCTCCTGCTGTTATGATAAGGAACGAACTATTAGTTACTATCTTTGAAATTTGAACTTTTGATTTATTTACGTAATTAATATGCTTCATTTGAACATAGGCATTTTGCCAAAGCAGCATGTAGGCATCATAGTTCATCCGAATCTCCTTCAAAAAGATATTTATTAACTTCATTATATTGATAATGATTATCAATTTCAATAAACTTCGAAACAAAGAAATAAAAATACCTGCTAAGCATATGCCTAACAGGTATTTTCTCAATCATTTTTAAAATTTTTGAGTTGAAATTTGTGTGATTAGTATTATATTTTAGAGAAAAGATATTTTGTTCTTTTTGTGACTTAGCTGGAAAAGTCGTCTACAAATGCACACCTTACTTGCCAAACTTTTTTAGTTTAAAACAAAAAACCTAAATAATCTCCAATTGTAGAATCAATAATAAAGGAAAAAATAATTGCAGATAATATACCTGTTACAACTAAATAGAAAATAAAACTATAAAAATTATCAATAATTTTAGATGTATTACTTAGCAAATTAATCATTACAAAAATAGGTATAATAACAATTGCTAACGTAAAACCAACGTATAGCATAAATATTGAATAGGTATAGGATTTCAACAAGCCTAATAATATACTTAAAACTGTTATAGCAATAGGAAGTGCATAATAATTCCCTATTTTACTAATAACATTTGTAAAACTAAGATTCTCAGAAAATAGTTTGGAAGTTAAAAATATAGCTACTACGTTTATTGCTATTAATAGAGTGAGAAATAAAGACATATAGAAAATCACTTGAATTATAGATGGTCCATAGTTTTCAAAGAAACCAAAACCTCCAGAAGTGAATCTCTTTAATAACATGAAAACTGATAACGCGGTTATAATAACATAGATTACCATGCTAATAATGTTATTTTTCCAAGCTGCTTCTATATTTAAACTTGTAGATGGATTTTTTAATTGTTCCAGAAAATAATTAACGTATAATTTTGATTGCTTTTTTATTGATTCAATTTGATCGCTACTTTGCGAAGTATGTGTAAATTGTGATTGTGATTGTGATTGAGACTGATCTTGATAATCATTCATGTCATTTATTGTTGCTGCTTGTTCGAAAACAGAACTTTCTAATGGAGCTCCACATTTCCCACAGAAATTCCCTTCCTCTTGTAAATGTCCACATGTTAAACAATTTTTCATATTACACCTCATTAAAATTTTGTTTTTTTCGTATCTAAATCAACAATTTCATCAATAAAATATTCCCCATTTTCAAATGCGAAGATATATTTCTTTTTACGTTCATAGTTTATAAACCCTTCTTTATCTGAAGAATAATTAAAAGTTTCAAATGATTGTAACTCAAATTGTTTATCTGATAACTTTATAAATGAAATAATATCATTTAACAAAAAATCGTAGTTATAGCCAGGAATGTTATCATGGTCAGTTACAAACTTCGCATAATCTTTTTTTATTTTGCTTCCATCTTTAAAATAGTCATCTATGTAATCAAAATTTGTATATTGAATAGCTGATGCATAGTCTGTTCGGAAATTTTTGTAAATACTTCGGATGAAATCTTCATGTTCTGCTAATTTTTCTTCCGCACGAATGTGCTCAAATGCTAAATAGATTGAATTATTATCTAACGGCATTATTTCCGATTTTACAGTCTTACCATCTTTATCTTGACCTTGTGCATAAATTTCAATTTTACTATTAAGTTTTGCTGGAAAAATTTCTCTTAATTCACTTACTTTTTTCTCTGTAGATTTTCCGTTTATATACAACACTGCATCTTCTAAATCTGAGTCTACAAATACTGTTTGAAAATTCCAATCTACATCAATTTGGGCAATATTCTCAGATTGTGCTTCAAGTATTAGGTTTCCTTCCTCTGCTAAAGGTATATAACCATCTTCATAGCTATAAGACCACACATATTCTCCTGGAATATATTGACCAAATCCAACATTTTCCTCATCATTTTTACTTACAATTTCCTTATCCCCAAACTTTAAAGTCATATTTTTAAAAGGTGCATAGATAAACACCTCCGTCGGAATAACTGTGAATTCTACTCTGTCATAAAGCCCAAAGAAAATAGGCTTACTATTAACGGAAATAAACTCACCACCATTGTATATAATGTCTGGATTTTCATTATTCTTTATACGCTCTACTTCATATATCAGTTGATTTCGCAAGTTTGTCCAACCATAATCTTTCACAATTGCATACAAATTTTGAGCATTGGCTTCAGTACCTTCTTTTATATTAAATTCTTGAAAAAAGGCATCTTTATCTTGATTATTGTATGCTTCATTCATTGCGCTAATCTGCTTCGTCGGGTCAAATATACTACTTAAAATAAAATGTACACTAATAAGCAGTAATAGGAGGACACCTGAAATAGATAGAATCCATTTCTGTTTCTTAGATATTTTTTTAAAATTTTTCTCGGCTTTTTGCTCTTGAAATTCCTTAAGACTATTTCCGCAGTTAGTACAATACAATACTTCTTCACTATTTTTTTCCCCGCAATTTGTGCAAAATTTCACTAATAATCACCATTCCCTATGTATTATAACAAAATTATACAATACATTTTTGTATAATAGTAGGTTTTTTTGCCAATTTGCACTGTTTATATATACATAATTTCGGTAAAAAAGTATTAGGTAAATTCACCTTTTTATAATAAAAAAACCACCATTAGCTAATTCAAGCTAATGGTGGTTCTATTCAATTCTTAGTCGTGAAAAATAAGCAAGGTATGAAAAATTAATAATTTCTCTCGTTAAAGGAGCCCTTTACCTTTTGTTGCTTTTTTCATATCTTCGTTCAGTTTTTCAAAAAATTCTTCGTTCGATTTTGTTGTACGAATTTTTTTCAGGAAGCGTTCCGCAAAATCAGGCGCATCTGAAAATGTTTTACGAATCGCCCATAGTTTTTCAAGTTGTTCGAGCTCAAGCAATAACTCTTCCTTACGTGTACCTGAACGGCGAATATCAAGCGCAGGGAAAATTCGGCGCTCTGCCAACTGGCGATCTAAATGAAGCTCTAAATTACCTGTCCCCTTAAATTCTTCGTAAATTACCTCGTCCATACGTGAACCAGTATCTACTAAAGCAGTCGCTAATATCGTTAAGCTACCGCCTTCTTCAATATTTCGAGCCGATCCAAAGAAGCGTTTAGGTCTATGGAAGGCAGCTGGATCGATCCCCCCTGAAAGCGTGCGTCCACTTGGAGGAATGACAAGGTTAAATGCACGCGCCAAACGTGTGATAGAATCCATTAAAATAATGACATCACGTTTATGTTCCACTAAACGGCGTGCACGCTCTAAAACGATTTCTGCCACTTTGACATGATTTTCTGGAACTTCATCAAACGTTGAGCTAACAACATCTGCATTTACAGACCGCTCAATATCTGTTACTTCCTCAGGACGTTCATCTATCAGTAAGACAATTAGCTCTGCTTCTGGATGATTTGTCGTAATAGCGTTTGCAATTTCTTTTAATAAAGATGTTTTCCCCGCTTTCGGCGGTGCAACGATTAATCCACGCTGACCAAATCCTACAGGTGCCACTAAATCCATAATACGTGTTGATAAATTACGCTGAGTTGTCTCCAGTTTAATTTGTCTGTCTGGATATAGTGGAGTTAATGCAGGGAAATGCACACGTTCCTTTGCAACTTCAGGATCCTCGCCATTGACGGCATCAACTTGCAATAAGCCGTAATAACGTTCATTTTCCTTAGGTGGTCGCACCTTCCCAGATACCTTGTCCCCATTACGAAGATCAAAGCGACGAATTTGAGATGCAGAAATATAAATATCTTCTTTACTTGGAGAGTAGTTTATTGGTCGAAGGAAGCCAAAGCCCTCTTGCGAAACAATTTCAAGTACACCTTCCATAAAGAAATAGCCTTCTTGCTCTGAACGCGTTTTCAAAATAGCAAATATTAATTCTTTTTTCGTTAGCTTGCTATAATATGAAATTTTATATTGGCGTGCAAGAGCGTAAAGCTCTTTTAACGTCATGTTTTCTAATTGAGCGATTGTCAATGCAGACATATGCACAACTCCAGTCTTTTTCAAAATATAATACAATTATTGGGGTTATCATCGAAGATTTTTTACGAACGAATGGCTCAGTTCCCACTATACGGTTACCTCAGTAGGTCAATAACAAATACATAGTCCACCATATGATGAAACATTGCCTTACAAACTACGGGATGGTTTATTTAAAGAAGAAGGTACCTAGCACAATAGATGTACTAGGTATATTTTAGAAGAAAATATCATTAATATCTAGGTTTTTTCTCAAGTGCGTGACGGCCTTCTACAAAGCGAACTGTACCAGACTTAGCACGCATAACTACTGAGTGTGTTAAAGCGTAAGCACCTTTATATTGAACACCCTTTAAAAGCTCACAATCTGTCACAGCTGTTGCTGCAAAAATAGCATCGTCACCTTTTACTAGATCATCTAAATAAAGAACTTTATCAACATCTACACCCATTTTATGGCAGCGTTCTAATTGCTCTTCATCTTCTGGTACTAACTTTGCTTGGAAGTCCCCACCTAGGCATTTTAAGGCTACAGCCGAAATAACACCCTCTGGTGCGCCACCTGTTCCAAACATAATATCAATACCTGTTTCATCAAAGGCAGTATTAATCGCTGCACCAACATCGCCATCTTGGATAAACTTAATACGTGCACCAGCTTCGCGAATTTCATCAACAATTGCTTGGTGACGTGGACGATCTAATAAAGTAGCAACTACATCTGAAATATCTTTATTTTTTGCTTTTGCTACTTGTAATAAGTTATAAGTAACAGAAGCATTGATATCTACTTTACCAGCTGCTTCTGGCCCTACAGCAATTTTCTCCATGTACATATCTGGTGCATTTAATAGATTACCTTTATCTGCAATTGCAAGGACTGTCATTGCACCATTCGTACCTTTTGCTACAATATTTGTACCTTCTAATGGATCCACAGCAATATCTACTTTTGGACCACCACTACGTAAGCCAAGTTCTTCACCAATATAAAGCATTGGTGCTTCATCCATTTCGCCTTCACCAATTACTACTGTAGCATGCATTGGAATTGTATCGAACATTTTGCGCATCGCTGTTGTTGCTGCATCATCTGCCTCAATTTTTAAACCGCGTCCCATCCATTTCCCGGATGCAATTGCTGCTGCTTCTGTTACTCGTACTACTTCCATCGATAAACTACGTTCCATTGTTGCTTTGCCTCCCGTTATCGGTCATTTTTCATACCGAAACATTCAAATTACCTCTATTGTAACATAATTGAGTGAAAACTTTTAGCTCTCATTATTCCTTTGTCTCAGCTACGCGTGCCAGGATTGTTTCACGTCGAATATCAGCGCCTAAATCACGTAATTTCTCAATAAGTGAGCTATAGCCACGTTCGATATGATAAATATCTTGTACTTCCGTTTCGCCTTCAGCTAGAAGACCGGCTAAAACTAATGCTGCACCTGCGCGTAGATCCGTAGCTGTTACTGTTGAGCCATGTAGTCTGCTTGGCCCTTTAATAATAGCCGTGTTGCCTTCTACACGAGCATCAGCATTCATACGACGAAGCTCATCAATATGTTTAAATCGAGCTGTATAAATAGTATCTGTTACTTTTGAGGAACCGAATGCCTGTGACATTAACACAGCAAGTGGTTGCTGAATATCGGTTGGGAAACCAGGATACACCAATGTTTTTACATCAACAGCTTGCAAAGTGGAGAAGTCTGTTTTTGGTACATAAATACTTTCTTCACCAATTTCAATCTTCACACCCATTTCACGAAGCTTGGCTATAATTGCTTCTAAATGCAGTGGAATTACATTATCAATTGTAATTCCATCACCTACTGCTGCAGCCATTATCATAAATGTCGCAGCTTCAATGCGATCCGGTATAATCGTATGCTCTGTACCATGTAGTTCTTCTACCCCTTCAATACGGATGACACTTGTACCTGCCCCTTTAATATTGGCCCCCATATTTGTTAGAAGTGTAGCTACATCAATAATTTCAGGTTCCTTCGCTGCATTTTCGATAACTGTACGGCCCTTCGCGAGGACAGCAGCTAACATTATGTTAATTGTTGCACCGACACTTGCGACATCTAAATAAATTTTCGCCCCAATTAATTCATCTGCACGTAAATAAATCGCGCCATGCTCATTCGTAATTTTAGCGCCTAATGCTTCAAAGCCCTTTATATGCTGATCAATTGGTCGGGGACCCAAGAAACAGCCACCTGGTAAACCAATGACCGCTTTCTTGAAACGTCCTAGCATTGCCCCCATTAAATAATAGGAAGCGCGTAACTTTTTGACATTGCCGTTCGGTAATGGTAAGGCAATCATATCTGTTGGATCGATTGTCATCTTCCCATCCTCAAACGATACTTCCCCACCAATTTCCTCTAATAAAGCCTTTAACGTCCATGCATCTGAAATTTCTGGTATCCCTCCAATTGTCACTGGAGAGTTCGCCAAAATTGATGCAGGAATTAAGGCGACTGCACTATTTTTTGCACCACTAACTTTAATTGTACCTTGTAGACGATTTTCGCCAGTAATTTTATAAACATCCATTTTGCGTTCTCCCTCATGATTGGAAAGTAGTATTTTTTGCAATTGGCTCACTGTATATTCTTATTATTCGCCTTTTCTCTTATTCCAATCCGCTAAAAATCCTTCAATTCCTTTTTCCGTTAATGGATGGTGGAAAAGTTGTTTTAAAACTTTAAATGGAGTTGTTGAAATATGCGCGCCAGCTAAAGCTGCAGCCGTAACGTGCTGAGGGTGACGAACAGAGGCAGCGATAATTTGTGTATCAATATTATGAATTGTAAAAATGTCAGCAATTGTTTCAATTAGCTCTACACCATTTTGACCAATGTCATCTAAACGGCCGATAAATGGTGATACATATGTAGCACCTGCACGCGCAGCCATTAATGCTTGGTTTGCACTAAAAATTAATGTTACGTTTGTTTTAATTCCTTTGTTTGCAAAGAAACGACAAGCTTCTAATCCCGCTGGTGTCATTGGAAGTTTCACTGTAATGTTAGGAGCAATAGCAGCTAATTCCAAACCTTCCTTAATCATTCCTTCTGCATCTAGTGCAATAACTTCTCCACTTACGGAGCCATCGACAAGCTCTGCGATTTCACGAAGACGATCATGGAAAGAAACATTTTCTTCTTTAGCCACTAGTGATGGGTTTGTTGTGACTCCTGATAAAATACCCCATGCATGTGCCTCTTTAATCTCTTCAAAATTTGCAGTATCAATAAAAAATTTCATATTATATTTCCTCCTGATCATTTTTCTTATATTATTAAATATTTTCCAAAATTTCTTTATTTCAAAAACAAGAGAAGGTCGATTGAAAGCATCAACACTTCTCTTATTATGTGTATTTATCTATGCTTTTGTAACATATTAAATGCAAAAATTATGCTTTTTGTGCACTACCAAATTCGCGAATTTTACCAACAACTGTTGCTTTAATCGCTTCACGTGCAGGACCAAGGAATTTACGAGGATCGTAAACAACTTTGTCGTTGTCAAGAATCTCACGAATTGCTTTTGTTGCTTCAATTTGATTTTCAGTATTAACGTTAATTTTTGCAGTACCTAATGCAATAGAACGTTGTATATCTTTTGTTGGGATACCTGTACCACCATGTAATACTAGTGGAAGATCTGCCAATTTAGAGATTTCTTCCATTTCTTTGAAGCCTAGGTTTGGTTCTCCTTTGTAAGGACCATGTACAGAGCCAAGTGCTGGCGCTAAGCAGTCGATATCTGTTAGCTCAACCATTTTACGGCATTCTTCTGGATCAGCGTAAATAATACCACCGATTACACCATCTTCATCTCCGCCAACTGTTCCTAATTCCGCTTCTACAGAAACGCCTTTAGCATGTGCGTATTCTACTACTTCTGAAGTAATTTTCACATTTTCCTCAAATGGATGGTGTGAAGCATCAATCATCACAGAAGTAAAGCCTGCATCAATTGCCTCTTTACATTTTGCAAAGCTAGAACCATGGTCAAGATGAATGGCTACTGGAACTGTAGTACCGTAAGATTCCATTAAACCTTTTACCATATGAACAACAGAAATAAATCCGCCCATATATTTACCTGCACCTTCAGAAACACCAAGAATCACTGGAGATTTTTCTTCTTCAGCTGCTTGTAAAATTGCTTGTGTCCACTCTAGGTTGTTAATGTTGAATTGACCAACAGCATAACCCTCTGCTTTTGCTTTAATTAACATCTCTTTCATAGATACTAATGCCATACTAAAAATCCTCCTCTTAGGACTATTCTTTCTACATAAATATGCTCCTCAATCATAGCAAAAATAATAGCCCCTGAAAAGCAGAGGCTATTATTTTCTACACGAAAGCGTAGTGCAACGTAGCGGCAGTGTCGACAAAGTGTAGTGCAACGTAACGGCGGCGCTTGAACCTGAAAAGCAGAGGCTATTATTTTCTACACGAAAGCGTAGTGTAACGTAGCGGCAGTGTCGACAAAGTGTAGGGCAACGTAACGGCGGCGCTTGAACCTGAAAAGCAGGGGCTATTATTTTCTACACGAAAGCGTAGTGTAACGTAGCGGCTGTGTCGACAAAGTGCAGAGCAATAACGGCGGCGCTAAGAAAATATGTACTCCTTTTTTAAGCATAAAGAAAACAGGCCGTGTATTCACTGCCTGTTTTTTAAACTTGTAACGCTTTATTAACTTCGTCACGCACTTCAAAAATATCAAAAGGTTTCGTAAAGTAACGGATTGCTCCCAAATTTAAAGCTTCTTGTACAACATCTAGCTCTCCATACGCTGTCATCATAAATACAGGAAGTTTTGGGAACTTTTCTTTTAAACGTCTTAAAATTTCGATACCATCCATTCCGGGTATCTTCATATCTAGTAATACGCAATCCATGTCTTGTTCATCTGCATACTTTAATGCCTCTAAACCATTGGCTGCTAAATATGTAACATATCCTTCCTTTTTCAGCACTTCGTTTAAAAGCAAACGAATTCCCTGCTGATCATCGACAATTAGTAATCGTTTCACATTCCATTCCGCCCTTTTTATTTTTTATTCTTACACAAAAACATTCTTTATTATGTATAATTCTACTTTTTCAGCTTAATACCTTCTAGTATTATAAATTATCTGCTTTTGCTTTCTATCTTTTTCACCCCTATAATATGGGTAGAGGTGGGATCATGTCAAAAATTCTAACAACACAATTAAGTGGATTATTACAAAGAATTACACAAAATGAAGAGGATGCTATCGAGGAGACTGCAAGGTTATTGGCACAAGCTGCAATTGGCGAAGGTAATGTCTATTTTGCTTGCTTTGGAGAAATGCAGACAGTGGAATTAAATGCACTGCAAGCAGTAGAACCATTTAGCAAGTTAGCACCTTGGACTTTGGATACAAGCTTAACAGAAGCCGATCGAGTTTGCATTTTTACTCGTAGTGCGCACGATGAAGAAGCACTAGCTTTAGCTCAGAAATTAAATACTCAATTTATTCCCTTCGCTGCTGTTGCTAGTGAACCAGCAAGTACAGAAAATCCTCTTGCCGACTTAGCCTATACGTATATTTCTACTCGTATTAAAGGTGGTTTATTGCCAAATAATTTAGGTCAACGGGTAGTTGTACCACATGCACTTGCAGGGCTTTTTGTTTATGAAGCTGTCAAAATGGCCTATGATGATATGCTTGGTTTTGATGAGGAAGAATTGTAATAATCCAATTAAAAAGAGTTGTCTCATATTTCGAGACAACTCTTTTTGTTTATTTAAATGTTGCGCCGATAAAGTCACGGAACAGTGGTTGTGGACGATTTGGTCGTGACACTAACTCTGGGTGGAATTGACATGCTACAAAGAAATTATTCTCTGGTAGCTCAATAATTTCAACCAGCTTACCGTCAGGGCTTGTACCTGAGAAGACAAGACCAGCTGCTTCCATTGCTTCACGATATTCATTGTTAAATTCATAACGATGACGATGACGCTCATAAACAAGCTCTTTGCCATATGCTTCACTTGCTTTAGAACCGTCTTTTAATTTACATGGGTATAGGCCTAAACGTAATGTCCCGCCAATATCTACGCTATCATTTTGATCTGGTAAGAAGTCGATAATTGGGTACTCTGTGTTTGCATCAAGTTCGGTAGAATGAGCACCTTTTAATCCTAACACATTACGTGCATATTCAATTGTCGCAAGCTGCATACCTAAGCAAATTCCTAAGAAAGGTACATTATTTTCACGCGCAAATTGCGTAGCTAAAATTTTACCTTCCACACCACGATCACCGAAGCCACCTGGTACTAAAATCGCATCAGCATCTTTTAATAGTGCAGTTACATTATCAGCATTGACATGTTCTGCATTAATCCAGTCAATTTCAATATCAGAATTATAAACATAGCCTGCATGCTTTAATGCTTCTACCACTGAAATATAAGCATCTTGAAGTTCTACATATTTTCCTACTAATGCTACTTTTCTTTTGTTTGGTAAGTTTTTCACTTTGTCTACAAGCTCGCGCCATTCTTCCATATCCGCTTCTGGAGCTTCCATACCAAAGTGGTCAAGAACGATATCATCAATATCTTGTGCATGTAGGTTTAATGGTACTTCATATAAATGCTCCGCATCACGAGATTCAATAATTTCATGTGGTTGAACATCACAGAATAAAGCTAATTTCTCTTTCATATCTTGTGGTACCTCTTGTTCAGTACGCACAACGATAATATTTGGTTGAATACCTAAAGAACGTAACTCTTTTACAGAATGCTGAGTTGGTTTTGTTTTTAATTCACCAGCTGCTTTAATATAAGGAATCAATGTACAGTGGATATACATGACATTATTATGCCCTAAATTAGTTTTCATTTGACGGATAGCTTCTAGGAAAGGTAATGATTCAATATCCCCTACTGTTCCACCTACTTCTGTAATAACAACGTCTGCATTTGTCTCACGACCAGCGCGTTGGATACGATCTTTAATTTCATTTGTAATATGAGGAATAACTTGTACTGTACCACCGTTGTAATCGCCACGACGTTCCTTCTGTAATACCGATTGATACACACGACCTGAAGTTACTGTAGAATGCTTTCCTAGGTTAATATCGATAAAACGCTCATAATGCCCTAAATCTAAGTCAGCCTCAGCACCATCATCTGTTACAAAAACCTCACCATGTTGATAAGGACTCATTGTACCTGGGTCGATATTAATATATGGGTCAAATTTTTGAATCGTAACTTCTAAACCGCGGTTTTTTAATAAACGGCCTAGAGATGCTGCAACAATCCCTTTTCCAAGTGATGATACAACCCCACCTGTTACAAAAATATACTTCGTCATGAAAAAATTCCTCCTTTAGAATTGCTAGATAAGTTGTTTTGTTAGGGATTAGAACATCTGACAGTCAAACACCCTAAAAAAAGAAAAGCCGAGAATGTCTACAAAATTGTAGTCGATTCGAAGCTGTCATCGTTTCTATCTCTTTTCCACTTTCCTTTAAACCTTAAAACTTTAACAATTATTCAGTCACCGTTTACTATACATCATGAATACTTTAAAACATTTATATTCATATCTGCACAAAAAGTATGGGAGAGCTGGTCTGAATAAAGTTAAAAACAAAAAAACGCTCCTCCTGCATAGGTCTGCAGGGGGAGCGTATTATATACACGGTCTTTCTCCTTTTTTTAAGGAGCCCAAGTAAAAGATTAAACGTAACCGTGATAGAAGTCAAGAATTTTTACATCAAGCGTAAAAGTAAGAAAATTCTAAGAGCAAGGTTTTAGATTTCTTCCTCTTCTTCTTCGAACTCTTCTTCATCTTCGTCTTCATCAATAAACTCTTCGTCGATTTCTTCAATGTCTTCTAAATCTTCGTCTTCATCAAAATCAATATCTTCTTTATCTTCATCTTCTTCGTCTATCTCTTCTTCTTCTACGAATTCTTCATAGTCCTCGTCGAAGTCGATATCTTCTTCATCCAAATCGATATCTTCTTCTAGATCATCATCTTCATCCACAGAAGCTTTAGTTTTTTTCTTTTGAGTTTTAACAGATGGTGCTGTTTCTTCCTCAATCTGCTCTACTTTAAACCATTCACGTAAGCCCCAGCCTGTTTCTTGGTTATATAAGAAGCGGCCATCTACATTAAGATCTGTGTAAAATTGTAGTAGGCGGGATTTTATTTCTTCATCACTGTAGCCTACAAGCTCTTGAATTATTTTTAACAAATCATTAAAAGTTACTGAGGCACGTTTTTCATTTAAAATTACATACGCTAAGTTAATTAACGACTCTTCAGTTAATTGTTCCTTTGTCATTTCACGAAAATTCAATTCGTGCACTTCCTTTCCCTCATCACAATGGACGTTTTAAATTTACATGGTGCTTTATTTTCCAAGCGCAGCAAAAATGGCCACGCAAAAGGTACTTTCCATACAATAAGCATAATACCCATTATATACAAAGTTTTAGCCCCTTTGCTAGCTTCAATTACTGTTTTTTATATTACGCATTTTTTTTATGCCAAGATAAAACAAATAGACAGATAATAGTAGTAAAGGAATAGCGCCAATTTGCTTATTATACAGGAAAATGGCTCCCAATACTAAAGCTAATACAATTATGTAGTGAATAGCTGATTTCATCCTCTACCGCGCCTCCCCTTTTTTTTACATTTCTATTATAGCGAAAAAAAAAAAGAAGTGCCTAATCCTAAGACTAGACACTAAAAACTAGAGAAGCTTATTACATAAATTAGAAAGAAATGTCAGTAAACTAGTGAGATTGTCTATCTCTGTTTACATATTACGACGATATTGTCCACCAACTTCATACAGAGCCTTCGTAATTTGTCCCAAACTAGCTACTTGAACAGTTTCCATTAATTCAGCAAAAATATTTCCGTTATGGACAGCTACCTCTTGTAATCGGTTAATAGCTGCCTCGCTTTTAGCTTCATTGGCCTTCCAGAAATCTTGTAAATTGTGAATTTGAGTTTCCTTCTCTTCCGTCGATGCACGAGCAATCTCCATATTATCAATATCAGCATCAGAAGCTGGGTTTGGGTTCAGGTAAGTATTAACACCAATAATCGGTAACTCCCCTGAATGTTTTAGCATTTCATAATGCATCGATTCCTCTTGAATTTTCCCTCGTTGGTATTGTGTCTCCATCGCTCCTAACACGCCACCACGATCATTGATACGATCAAATTCTTCGAGGACAGCTTCTTCCACAAGATCTGTCAGCTCTTCCACAATAAATGCACCTTGAAGTGGATTTTCATTTTTCGCTAAGCCATGCTCTTTTGTAATAATCATTTGAATAGCCATTGCACGACGTACAGATTCCTCAGTAGGCGTTGTAATTGCCTCATCATAGGCATTTGTATGCAAGGAGTTACAGTTATCCTGTAAGGCCATCAAAGCCTGTAATGTTGTACGAATATCATTAAAATCAATCTCCTGCGCATGTAGACTACGACCTGAAGTTTGAATATGATATTTTAACTTTTGGGCACGCTCATTTGCGCCATATTTATCGCGCATCACAATCGCCCAAATACGACGAGCTACACGTCCGATTACTGTATATTCTGGGTCAAGTCCATTAGAGAAGAAGAATGATAAGTTAGGCGCGAAGTCATTAATATTCATGCCTCGGCTTAAATAATATTCTACATACGTAAAGCCATTCGCTAATGTGAAGGCTAATTGCGAAATAGGATTTGCTCCCGCCTCTGCAATATGATAGCCAGAAATTGAAACAGAGTAGTAATTACGCACCTTATGGTCAATAAAGTATTGCTGAATATCACCCATCATACGTAAGGCAAATTCTGTAGAGAAAATACATGTATTTTGACCTTGGTCTTCTTTCAGGATATCCGCTTGTACTGTTCCACGTACGACCTGAAGTGTTTTCTCCCGTGTCTCTGTAAATTCTTCAACTGTCAAAGTACGTCCTAACTCTTGCTCACGTAATTTTATTTGCTGATCAATCGCTGTATTCATGAACATAGCCAAAATGATAGGTGCTGGACCATTAATTGTCATCGATACAGATGTAGAGGGTGCACATAAATCAAAGCCTGCATATAGTTTTTTCATATCCTCTAATGTACAGATAGATACACCTGATTCCCCAACTTTACCATAAATATCTGGTCGGTAATCTGGGTCCTCCCCGTACAATGTTACAGAATCAAATGCTGTAGATAAACGTTTCGCGTCATCATCCTTCGATAAATAGTGGAAGCGTTTATTTGTACGCTCTGGCGTCCCCTCACCAGCAAATTGGCGCTTTGGATCTTCTCCCTCTCGTTTGAATTGGAAAACACCCGCTGTATATGGGAATTCGCCTGGTACATTTTCTCTATAAACCCAGCGCAAAATTTCACCGTAGTCCTCAAACTTTGGTAATACAACCTTTGGAATTTTTGTACCTGAAAGACTTATTGTCTTTAAAATTGTGCGAATTTCTTTATCGCGAACTTTCGTCACAAATTCATCCCCAGCATATGCTTCCTTTAAAGCTTGCCAATTGTCTAATATACGCTTGGATTCAGCCGTTAATTCGTCTCGGACACCTTCTGCTAAAGAATTAAGTGATGTGATAAGTGCATCATCCGGTGCTTTTTCCTTAACTGCAGTGAGTGCCCCTTCTAATTGGAAAAGACGACGAGCAAATGCCACCTGCTGTTCTGTTTTTTTATGATAGCCACGGACTGTATCAGTAAGCTCTCGTAAATAATAACGACGATCATTCGGAATAATTACATCTTGCTTTTGCGTTTTAGCAAATTGCTCATAGCTCGTTTCCCAATCGCTACCAGCTTTTTGGTTAATGATTTGCACTAACGCGGCAAATAAAGCATTTGTTCCTTTATCATTAAATTGGCTAGCGATTGTACCGTAAACCGGCATATTATCAAGTGATTCATCCCAAAGTTCGCGCGAGCGCTGATATTGTTTTTGGACCTGACGTAGTGCATCCTCAGAACCTTTACGCTCAAACTTATTAATAGCAATAACATCCGCAAAATCAATCATATCAATCTTCTCAAGCTGTGTTGGTGCACCAAACTCACTTGTCATAACATACATTGATAAATCGGTATATTTGGTAATCTCGGCATCACCCTGACCAATACCACTTGTTTCAACGATAATTAAATCATAGCCAGCTACTCGTACTACATCTATTACGTCCCCAATGGATGCGGTTAATTCCGTACGAGAGCCTCGTGTAGCTAAGCTACGCATATAGACGCGGTTATTAAAGATGGCATTCATACGAATTCGATCCCCAAGTAATGCCCCACCCGTTTTTTGCTTTGTTGGATCGACGGACAGAATTGCCACATGCTTTTCTGGGAATTCTTTTAAGAAACGGCGAATTAGTTCATCCGTTAACGAAGATTTCCCCGCGCCACCTGTTCCGGTAATACCCATAACAGGTGTTCCTTTTGAACGCTTCCGTGCTTCCTCCAGCATTTTATTCGTTTCTTCATCGTCATTTGACTCGGCTGCTGTAATTAAATTAGCTAAAATTTCAGGAGTCTCTGTTGTTAAAGACTCTAATTTTTCTAAATAGCTACCAGTTGCAGTAGGAAAATCGGTTCCTTTAATTTGCTCATTAATCATTCCCTGAAGCCCTAAAACGCGGCCATCCTCTGGTGAGAATATTCCCGCAATGCCGTAAGAATGCAGCTCTTTAATTTCACGTGGTAAAATTACTCCACCACCACCGCCATATATTTTTATATGTGGTGCCCCTTTTTCACGCAGTAAATCATACATATATTTAAAGTATTCCATATGCCCGCCTTGATAAGAAGAAATAGCAATACCTTGTGCATCCTCTTGAATCGCAGCATTTACGACTTCTTCCACAGAACGGTTATGACCTAAATGGATTACTTCCACACCGCTCGATTGCAAAATGCG
The DNA here is from genome assembly GCF_058795135.1 of Lysinibacillus sp. GW823-FHT06C08. Classification (NCBI taxonomy): domain Bacteria; kingdom Bacillati; phylum Bacillota; class Bacilli; order Caryophanales; family Bacillaceae; genus Lysinibacillus; species Lysinibacillus sp. GW823-FHT06C08. The sequence goes on along the minus strand of NZ_JBXAHN010000001.1, from coordinate 273,753 downwards.
TCGCATAATATTGACCGAAGCATCATGTCCATCAAAAAGACTCGATGCTGTCACAAAACGTACGTGATTTTTTGGACGATATACTTCTACCTTTGTCATATGAAATCCCCACTCTCTCCCCTTAATGAATAAAAAAAGCCGGCAATTGCAATGTCGCTCTATGCAATTACCGACAAACCCCTAACGAAATATTAAAACCCCTTTATGCCTGAAATGAACAATGTGATTTGCATGTCAATAAACTCATCAATTGAATGTTGGCGATGTAATGCCCATTTGCGGAATGCCCAACTTTGGCCAGACACTACTAAATTATTGGCTGCTAAATGAATTTGCTTGTCTGTCATTGTTATGTCACCAGATTGTACACAGCGCTTTAGCAATCTTTCAAACGTAGCAACCATTTCAAACTCTTTACTAAAGACATAACGTTGCGCTTCTTTTGACAATGATTTTGTTTCTTGATACATGATTGTAAGCTCATCAACCATGCTATCGATTTGCAGGAAATATTCTCGGATCATTTCCTTTAGCTCTTCGATTGTCCCTGCTTTAATCTCGTAACTTGAAAGTCGCTCCATTGCATGATGATAGATACTATCACATACGAGGTAAAGAACATCTTCTTTTGTTCGAATGTACTCATATAAAGTACCGATACTAAAGCCTGCAGCTTTTGCGATTTCTCTCGTTGTGGCCCGATGGTAGCCTTTTTCTTTGAATAACTTAATTGCTCCCTGAATCATTTGCTCACGACGAATGGCGATTAAATTTTCATCTTTTACAGTTGACTGTACTTGGGGCCTTTTATCTTTTTCTGTCATCAATTATTTAGTTAACATACGCGAGAGAACGAGACGTTGAATCTCTTGCGTACCTTCATAAATTTGTGTAATTTTCGCATCACGCATAAAGCGTTCTACTGGATAATCTTTTGTATAACCGTAACCACCAAATACTTGAACCGCCTCCGTCGTTACACTCATCGCCGTATCGCCAGCCATTAATTTCGCCATTGCTGATGCCTTACCATATGGTAGGTTATTAGATTCTAACCAAGCCGCTTGATATGTAAGAAGTCGAGATGCCTCAATTTGAGTGGCCATATCCGCTAGCTTAAAGGATACACCTTGATTTGCAGTAATGGGTTTACCAAATTGTACACGTTCTTTCGCATAGTCTACTGCTGCATCAAGTGCTCCTTGTGCAATTCCTACAGCTTGAGCCGCAATACCATTTCGTCCACCATCTAGTGTCGTCATCGCAATCTTAAAGCCTTCCCCTTCAGCTCCAAGCAAGTTTTCTTTTGGAACACGACAGTTGTCGAAAATAATTTCTGTCGTAGGAGATGAACGAATTCCTAATTTCTTCTCCTTCTTACCTACAGAGAAACCTTCATATCCCGCTTCAACGATAAATGCGGATGTACCGTTTTTGGCTTCAGGATCTGTTACGGCAAATACAATATATGTATCTGCTACTCCACCATTTGTAATAAAGATTTTTGAGCCATTTAAAATATAATCATTGCCATCACGTTTTGCGTAAGTTTTCATGCCACCCGCATCAGAACCTGATCCTGGTTCTGTTAAACCGTAAGCCCCAATATGCTTTCCTTCAGCCATTGGACGCAGATACTTTTGTTTCTGTTCTTCTGTACCGAACTTATACAGCGGCCAGCCTGCCAGTGATGTATGTGCAGATAATGTTACTCCTGTTGATGCACACACGCGTGATAATTCCTCGACAGCAATGACATATGCCAGATAATCAAATCCAGCTCCACCATATTCCTCTGGCCAAGGAATACCTGTTAAACCAAGCTCAGCCATTTTATCGAAAATGGCACGGTCAAATTCTTCATTTTCATCACGTTCTGCCGCTGTTGGAGCCACTTCATTCATAGCGAAATCTCGAATCATTTCACGTAATTGCTCATGCTCTTCTGTTAACTGAAAGTTCATTGTCCATTTCCCCTTTTTATTAGACTCTGTTCTGTGTAATGGTAAGTTGGATTCAGCGTTTCATTTAGTGATTTTCTTACTATATCCAACGGTTCCCATCCTCTTTATAAGCTACAACCAACACCTTACACCAGGTTTTATTTCAGTAAATGTTTACTAATGACTAGTCTTTGTATTTCACTTGTTCCTTCATATATTTCAGTTACCTTAGCATCTCGGAAATATCGCTCTACTGGGTAATCTTCTGTATAACCATAGCCACCAAATACTTGAACAGCCTCTATTGCTGTTTGGACAGCTGTTCGTGATGCAAAAAGTTTTGCCATTGAAGCTTCAGCGCCACACGGTAAACCTTTCGCACGTAAATTTGCAGCACGGTAGACTAGTAGTTTGGATGATTCAACAGCTGTTGCCATGTCAGCAAGTTTAAAGCTAACACCTTGTTGGGCAACAATCGGTTTGCCAAATTGAACACGTTCTTTAGCATAAGCAGTAGCTGCTTCAAGTGCTGCTTCAGCTATTCCTAAAGATTGTGCAGCAATACCAATGCGTCCCACATCTAAATTAGCCATCGCTATTTTGAAGCCTTCTCCCTCTTCCCCTAAAAGGTTGTCGGCTGGGATACGGCAATTATCGAATGTTAGCTGAACAGTGCGAGAGCCATGCAAGCCCATTTTATGCTCGTCTTTTCCAATAATTAAGCCAGGTGTTCCCTTTTCAACGATAAAGGCAGAAATACCTTTTGTTTTTTCAGCAGGATCCGTTGATGCGAATACAATGTATACATCCGCCTCCCCACCATTAGTAATAAATACTTTGGAGCCATTAATGACATATTCATCACCATCACGGACTGCCTTCGATTGAAGAGAGCCAGCATCTGAACCAGCACCTGGTTCTGTTAAACAAAAGGCACCTAAATATTCACCCGCTGCAAGTTTAGGTACATAACGTTTCTTTTGTTCTTCATTCCCAAAGTAAATGATTGGATTCGTTCCAACCGATGTATGCACCGATAAAATAACTCCCATTACAGCGCTTACCTTTGATAATTCATGAATCGCAATAATATACGATGTAAAATCCATGCCAGAGCCTCCAAGCTCTTCAGGTGTTGTGATACCCATTAAACCAAGTTCACCCATCTGCTGAAGCAGCTCACGTGGAAACTCCCCTGCTTCCATTCGCTCTACCCATGGTTGGATTTTTTCTTGAGCAAAATTACGAACCATATCGCGCATCATAATTTGCTCATCTGTAAATTGCAAATGCATCTATTATGTCACCCCTCTAAGTTGTCCTGTAGCACTTCTATAACCCCATCCCCATAGGATTATTCGTACATGTAAAAGCCTCTTCCAGATTTCTTTCCTAGCCAACCCGCTGCAACATATTTACGAAGCAGTGGACAAGGTCGATATTTACTATCTCCTAGGCCCTCATGTAAAATCTCCATAATGGAGAGACATGTATCTAAACCAATGAAATCCGCCAATGTTAACGGCCCCATTGGATGGTTCATACCAAGCTTCATGACATCGTCAATCGCTTCTTTCGATGCTACCCCTTCATATAAAGCATAAATAGCTTCATTAATCATCGGAAGTAAAATTCGGTTTGAAATAAATCCTGGGAAGTCATTCACTTCAACTGGCGTTTTCGCTAACTTGACAGTCATCTCTTCTACCGCTTTATACACTTCATCAGTTGTAGCTAAACCACGGATAATTTCTACAAGCTTCATAACAGGTACAGGATTCATAAAGTGCATGCCAATAACTTGCTCTGGTCGATTTGTTACAGCGGCAATTTCTGTAATAGGTAGTGAAGAGGTATTCGTAGCTAAAATAGCATGTGACTGTGCAATTCCATCAAGCTGTTTAAAAATGGATTGCTTCACTTCCATATTTTCTACAGCTGCCTCAATGATAATATCTACATCACTAGCATCCTGTAAATCTAGCGACATCGTAATGCGACCTAGAATTGCAGCCTTTTCTTCTTCTGTTTTACGACCCTTTTCTACATCGCGTGATAAATTTTTAGTCATAACACTTAATCCACGCTCGTAAAACTCTTGTTTTATATCGTTCAATTTCACGTCAAAGCCTGCTTGTGCGCAAACCTGTGCAATGCCAGAGCCCATTTGCCCTGCACCAATGACCATTACCTTTTGAATTCCCATCATTTCAGTCCCCCTGTTTTCGGTACTTCAATCATGATTGCATCGCCTTGCCCACCACCTGAACAAATGGCGGCAATGCCGATACCACCGCCTCGACGCTTTAATTCCTGAGCAAGCGTTAAAATAATTCGTGCTCCTGAAGCTCCGATTGGATGTCCTAAAGCAACTGCGCCACCATTAACATTAACCTTTTCTGCATCTAGATCAGCTAACTGCTTACTCACTAAAGCTACCGCTGCAAAGGCTTCATTAATTTCAAACAAATCAATATCTGCTAATGACTTATTCGTCTTTTTTAGCAGCTTATTAATGACCAGTCCTGGTGTTTGAGGGAAATTTTCTGGCTCAATCGCTAGCTCTTCATGACCTATAATTATTGCCAATGGTTCTCTACCTTCGCGTGTCGCACGTTCCTCATTCATGATTACGAGCGCACATGCTCCGTCATTTACGCCAGGTGCATTACCTGCAGTAATGGTACCGTCCTTATCAAAGGCTGGTTTGAGCTTTGCCAGTATTTCTAAAGAAGTGCCTGCTCTTGGTGCCTCATCCGTATTCACAACTAGTGGCTCACCTTTTCGTTGAGGAATCTCAACAGGAACGATTTCTTCTGCAAAATATCCTTTGTCCATCGCCGCTAGTGCACGTTCATGGCTACGAACTGACCAAGCATCCTGTTCCTCACGACTTAGCGAGAATTCTTTAGCTGTCGAGTTACCATAGCTGCCCATATGTGGTCTTGCTGGATCAAAAGCACATGTTAGACCGTCATAAAGCATGCCATCAACCATCGTTGAATCACCCATTCGTAAGCCCGTTCGACCATTTAACAAATAATATGGTGCATTAGACATGGACTCCATTCCACCAGCTACAATTACCTCTTCGTCCCCTAAACGAATCAGTTGATCTGCTAATGTCACTGCACGCATCCCCGACGCACAGACTTTATTAATCGTTTCTGTTTTTACCCCTATTGGCAAATTAGCCTTTATGGCTGCTTGTCGAGAAGGAATTTGTCCCTGTCCCCCTTGTAAAACCGAGCCTAAAATTACCTCATCGACTTCATCAAGTCCCATATTGGCTTTCTCTAATGCACCCTTAATTGCAATGGCGCCTAAATCACTTGCATGTACTGCCGATAAAGAACCACCAAATTTACCAAATGCCGTTCTTGCTCCTGCTAAAATTACAGCTCTATTCAAGTAAAACACCCCTTTTGTTTTACGTTCTCAATGAAGTAGTGAAGCATTTTATTGACTGAACGCTCGCTCGACTTCTATCGATGAAAAATGGGAGTTTTCATTTCAACTCCCATTTCCATTTAATCTTATTCTACAAAACAATTTTTTATTGTGCAATTTATATTTTTCAGATAACTAAAATATTTCTACAATAGCAATCATTTTTCTGCGCTTATTTCACTATTCTCGTTTTGACTTGCATTTTCTACTGTCATCACAACTTCTTCCATAGTTTCTTCTACTTCCTCAGGAGAGTTGTCGACAACCTTTACTTTTTCCCCAAATACTGAACGCTCCAATAACTCTGCTACATCGAATGTGCCAATCGAGTCTTCCACTTCTTTAGCCTTTGTACCATCCTCCAGCATTGTTAAGCAGTAAGGACAGCCAGATGAAATAACTGATGCATTAGTTGCTAAAGCCTGTTCTGTACGAGCTACGTTAATGCGATTGCCGACATGCTCTTCCATCCACATGAGACCGCCACCGGCACCACAGCACATGGCTGTTTCTCGATTACGTTCCATTTCGACTAACTTCACTCCTGGAATGCCACGCAAAATTTCTCGTGGTGCATCATAGACATCATTGTAACGACCTAAATAACATGAATCATGGAAAACAATTGTTTCATGTACCTCGTAATTTAATGCTAGACGATTTTCTTCAATTAACTGGTTTAATAATTCAGTATGATGATATACTTCGCCTTTCCAACCAAAATCTTGGTACTCATTTTTAAAGATATTGTATGCATGAGGATCAATTGTAACAATTTTTTTCACGTCATTTTTAACGAACTCATCAATATTTGCTGTAGCAAGCTCTTGGAATAAAAATTCATTTCCTAAACGACGTGGCGTATCCCCAGAGTTCTTCTCTTTATTTCCTAAAATTGCAAACTTCACACCGGCTTCGTTTAACAGTCGACAGAATGCTAATGCAATTTTTTGAGATCGGTTATCAAATGCTCCCATTGACCCAACCCATAAAAGGTATTCCATTTCCTCGCCAGACTTTTTCAATTCTTTTACTGTTGGGATATGGATTGTTGGGTCTAAATCACGCCAATTTTCTTTTTCTTTACGATTTAATCCCCAAGGATTTCCTTGTCTCTCGATATTTGTCATCGCACGTTGCGCATCAGGATTTACTTTCCCCTCTGTCATTGTTAAATAACGACGTAAATCAATAATTTTATCAACATGCTCGTTCATTACTGGACATTGATCTTCACAGTTACGACAAGTCGTACAAGCCCAAATCTCTTCCTCTGTAATCACATCACCAATTAAAGATGGACTGTAGATATCTTCAATCACTGCACCTTCAGCCCCAGCTGCCAGCGCAAGCTGATTACCCTTTGTATTGGCAAAGAATTGATAAGGTACCCAAGGCTTTTGCTTTGTGACAACAGCTCCTGTAAATGTTAAATGATCTCGTAATTTCACGATTAAATCCATAGGAGACAGCATTTTTCCTGTCCCTGTAGCTGGACACATGTTTGTACAACGTCCACATTCTACACAAGAATACAGATCGAGCATTTGTTTTTGTGTGAAGTCCTGTATGCGTCCCACCCCAATAGAAGGCATATCGTCTTCACTTTCAGCATTTTCTAATGCCTCAAAATCAATGGGTGTTAAAGTGCCTGTTCGGTCTAAACGATTCATGTAAACATTAAGCGGACTTACAATTAAATGGAAATGTTTAGATTGTGGTACATACACAAGGAATGTTAATAGAATTAATAAATGTGCCCACCACATGACATAAAACACACCAACAGCTACTGACGCAGGTAGGAAACCAAAAATAGTAGCAATACTAGAAGCTACTGGTTCTGTATAGGTTAATCCCTCTCCATGCCAAATTAATCCCATACCATTCGCAAGTAACGTCGATACCATTAAGCCACCAATGAAAATTAATACAAGACCGTTTTTCCATCCACGCTTTAAACGTACTAGCTTTTCAACATAGCGGCGGTAAAATGCCCAGACAACCGCTACCAAAATCATTAAGACCACAAGTTCTTGGAAGAATGTAAAGACACCATAGAAAATACCCAGCGGTAAATGTGTGCCTGGTGCTAATCCTTTCCAAATTAAATCAATCGCCCCTAGCTGTACCATTAAAAATCCATAGAAAAACATTACATGGATTAAACCACTCTTTGGATCTTTTAATAGCTTGTTTTGGCCAAATACATTGACCATAATATAGCGAAGTCGTTCTTTTACACTTTCATCAAACTCAACCTTTTTCCCCAATTGCACATACTTATAGCGTGTTTTCAACAGATAGAAGAACAATCCTACTGCATAAAGTACAACCACGACTGTTAAGACAATGTTAGCAATTAATAATGGACTCATGGTTGGTCCCCCCTCGTTTGTCGTAATTTTTCTCTCTTTGTGATAAATTTGCTAGCTCATACGGAAATGTTCATCACTTCGATATTATATTCCTATTCTAATAAATGAGTGAGCATTCAGTCAACATAAAACGGAAATATTTCTGATAATTTTATATTCTTACATTTTACAAGAAAAAAAGCCACCCTGAATTTTTTCAAAGTAGCATTTTTTACTTTCTGTAGAAAACTAAATTTTATTTTTTAAAAACATTTCCACTGCGAATATATTCAACATCCGCAACATGTAATCGAGCATTTACTACTCGTGCAGCTGCAAATAAATAATCTGATAATCGATTTAAATATTTTTGTACAACTTTTGGCACATCTTCAACTTCTTTCATAAGTGTCACCATTTCACGCTCTGCTCGCCGAGCAACCGTACGCGCAATGTGTAAAGTTGCAGCTGCTGGTGCCCCTCCTGGCAAAATAAAACGTTGTAATGGTGGCGCTTCATCTGAAAGTGCATCAATACGAGCCTCTAGCACCTCAATTGGTTGTTCAGTTAGCTTATAATGTCGTTCTTTCATCACGTTGGCTAGATCACCACCGGCATCGAATAGTTCATGTTGAATAGTTTCTAAATCCGTTAAAATATCCTTGAAAAGTGCTGGATCTAATTCACTTACAGCTTTACCAATAAAAGAATTTAATTCATCAATAGCCCCATACGTTTCAACACGTAAACTATCTTTATCAACGCGTCCTCCTATAAGACTTGTTTTACCCGTATCCCCTGTTTTTGTGTACAGCTTCATTTCGCTCATCTCCTAAAATTGATTTTTGTAATTTCTGATAGCCTGAACCGTAGTTTCAAAAACACCCTTTGCAATCATTTTACCAACTTCCGTAATGGGACCACCATATAACATTTCTGTCCCTTTTTGAGTTGCTGCAATTAAAAGGCTATCTGTAGCAGTACCTGTAGCAATTGTTCCACTACGCTCATCACGAATATTTTCTGATTGCATAGCCTTCGTTTTCGCTTCTGTAGCTGTCATCATGGCCTGAAAAAATGCTTCCTCCGATAAACAGCCGTTGATAATTACCCATGTATTAATAGTACCAATATATGGTTCATCCTGCCTTTCGTGCACACGAGATACATCTACTGCATTCCTTACACCAGCAGTAACAGCTACTATCACACTGCCAAATGGTGCAGGTAACTCATTGATCGCCACAAGAGCTGTTGGCACTGCTGTCAGCATGACAACTGTATTCGTAGGCGAAAAATGGCCTCTTTGCAAAAATTCATTAACCTCTCTCTTTACATCACTAATCACATAATCACTAGGAACAGAGCGGTTTAACAAGCAATTATGCCACCCAATTCCAGGGTTATGGACAGCAGAGGATACAGTTTTTATAGGAATCTCTGACTGGAGCTGAATAAACTGTTCCGTTATTATAAAATGTTCTTTTTTTATTACAGCGCGCTGTTGATAGTCGCTTGCTGCAGGCATCATCGTAATTTGTGGTTTAGGTATTTCTGGATGAGCATAAGTAGCTACTCGTGCTTGATAAATTTCTTCTATCTGAGAAGCAATTAATACTTCATGTGGTGCCCCAAAAGCTCTCATTTGTCCACTTTCCATGAGCAATAATTCATCACAATAGAGAGAGGCTAAATTCATATCATGTAATACCATCACTACCGTTAAACCACACTCTACAGCTTCCTTCCGCACCATATCTAAAATTTGCCGCTGATGGGCAATGTCTAAATGATTTGTCGGCTCATCTAGCAGTAAAATTTCCGCAGTTTGAGCAAGGGCCTGTGCAACAAAAACTCTTTGCTGTTCGCCACCCGATAAAAATTCCATCGGTGTATGCTCATAACGTTTTATGCCTGTTTGTAGCATTGCATGTTGAACCGCTTGCTCATCTTGCTCAGACCAACTTGAAAAAAAACCTGATTGATGTGGATAACGTCCAAGCGAAATAGCCTCTCTAACACTGTTTGAAAAAGCATTCGCATGGAGCTGTGGTAAAACAGCCATTTTTTTTGCTAAAGCACGGGCATTGTAGGAAAGAATGCTTTGTCCATCAATAGAAATCGTGCCCTCAACTGCTGGTAGAATACCACTCATTACCTTTAATAATGTTGATTTCCCACTACCATTTGGCCCTAAAATGCCAAGAATCTTTCCTTTTTCAACTGTAAAGCTTATATCCTTGACGATCGGTACGTCTTCATAACCACCTGATAGATGTTCAACAACAATCACGCCCGTACCCCCTTGCCTCTTCGTTGCTTATAAAAAATATAGGAAAAAACAGGCGCTCCAATAAATGCCGTAATGACACCAATGGGCAGTTCCCTTGGCAAGATGATGGTTCTTGCAACTAAATCACAAATAATAAGTAATGTTGCCCCATTAAAAAATGATAATGGGAGTAAATGACGGTGATCAGAGCCCCAAATCATTCTTGTCATATGTGGTACAACTAACCCTACAAAGCCAATTGTGCCTGAAACAGCAACTGCTGCTCCAGTTAGCATGGAGCCACCTACTAAAATCAAATACTTACTTTTCTTTACATTGACACCTAAATGCTTCGCTCTTTCTTCCCCATATAACAGAACATTAAGCTCACGTCTCTGAGTCCACAGCATAAGGGAACCAACAATGACAAATGGAATAATCATTTGAACATATGGCCAACCACGCATAGAAACAGAACCGAGTAGCCAGCCGATTACTTGGCGTAGCTCCTCTCCCGATAAAGCAATCATTAACGAGATTAACGATCCTAAAAATGAACTAAAGATAACTCCTGTTAAAATCAGTGTTTCCATCTTTAAAGAACGGTCTACTACTCTAGCAAAGCTCATCACAATCACCATTGTAATAATTGCGCCTATCATGCTAAAGGTAGGTAAGGCATACAAGCCTACAACAGGTATAGAAATATTAAAAAAAATTGTCATGACTGCGCCGACAGAAGCACCAGATGAAATACCTAATGTATATGGATCTGCTAATGGATTTTTGAGCAAGCCTTGGAAAGCCGCTCCCGCAATGGCGAGAGAAGCTCCTACTAGCCCCGCTAAAAGCACACGGGGCAACCGAATTTTCCAAAAGATATTGGCAGCTGTTTCATCAACTGACTGATTCCACAGCACTTCTATCGGAATATGAACAGAGCCTATAGCTACGCCACACCAGATGCTAATGATAAGAAGCGTACATGTTAATACATAGGCTGTTGCTATTTTTTTCACTTAAATACCTCAGGGTAGATAGCTTTTGCTAATTCCTCAAGGCCATCCGCTAAACGTGGTCCCTGACGGCTTGTTGTGCTTTCATCTACTTGCACAATAGCATTATTTTTTACTGCATTAATTGTATCGAAACCAGCACGCTTTGGTATTTTTGTTAAAATATCAGGTACATAACTATATGTCACCACGATGACATCTGGATTTTTTGTGATAATTTGTTCTGCACCAATTTCATACCAATTATCACCGTCTGCTGCTACATTTTTTGCATGGATCATCTCCAGCATTGCGTTCATAAATGTGCCTTGACCAGCTGTATAAATATTAGGTTCATCAGAGGCTTCTACAAAAACGTTCTTAGGTTCAACGTCTTTCACTTTCCCCTGAACCTCTTCCACTTTCGCCTTCATGTCAGCAATGATTTTTTCAGCTTCTGGTAATTTCCCTGTAGCACGCCCAAGCTGTTCAATCGTTGTATAGGTTTCATTAAAATCTTGGGCATTTTTTACAACAAATACTTTCACGCCCGCAGATTCTAGCTGTGCTATGGCTGATTCCGAAAGAGACATGCTAGATTCATGTGCAAAAACGATATCTGGCTTTAAGGCAATAATTTGTTCAATATTGTACTCCATGCCACCAACCTTATCCTTTTCAACTACCTCTGGTGGATAATCGTCGTTGTCTGTAACCCCTACGATTTCATCCTTTAAACCTAGGCCAAACAATATTTCCGTATTACTTGGAATAAGTGACACTATTTTCTTAGGAGGAGCCTCTAGTGTAATATCCTTCCCAATAGCATCCGTTATAGTCATAGGGAATGTTGCTTCTTCCGCCTTAGATGTTTCTTGTTGTGTTTGCTCTTCTGTAGGTGTGGAATTGTCTTTTTGCGCCTCTTGTCCACAAGCTGCTAGCAACCCTATCGTTAAAAATGCCGATACCCCTATTTTCCAAAATTTCTTCATGTGAATCCTCCTTCGTTGATTTGTGCGTTCATGTGTTAGAAGTATTCCTCCATCAAAATAAGACCCCTCATCTTCGAATGATGAGGGGTCAAAATCGCACCAAAAAACTGATACAAAATCCACCATCCTATCCTCGTAGGCTGTCATGTCTATGCTATAAAGGCAGGTCTCCTGGCTTGTGCTCAGTACGTTTTTTCAAGCCTTCCCGAAATCTTCAGTGGCATCATTTGAAAAAACTCACACTTACAGTGGCGGGACCGCATCGGAATTACACCGATTTCCCTTTTCACTTTACTTAAGTAAAGAACCTTTATAATATTCAGTTGATTTTATTATACATGAAATTAAAAAAAGTCGCCTCTATATCAAGGCGACTCCAAAGGTTATTAGACGATTTCAGCAAAATACTGTACGGTTTTCATCGGAGCACCGATCGTTCGTAATGACCAAGTTTGCTCTAAATAAACATCCGCTAGTTTATCATATTTCCCACCAAACTTTTGTGCCCACTCAACGGCTATGACACTTTCATATAATTGAGCCATTTTTTTGGCAACATCCTTTGCTTCAAACGTTTTTGTCGCTTCATCGAGAGTACTAAAAATTTGTAAGGTTGCCAATAGTTTAGTTAATTGCTCTTGAACGATTTTCACTAATGAATGGTCTGTTAATACTTCTAATCGCTTGCTCATCTCTTGAACAAACAATTCATGTGCCCTGTATTTATCCACTAAGCGAATAAGCTCCAAAGCTAGTATATTAGCCGTACCCTCCCATACCGTCAGCACTTGCGCATCTCTCAGTAAGCGTGGTGTTACAAAGTCCTCAATATAGCCATTCCCGCCATGTAGCTCAATTGCTTCACTTGCATAATGGACCGCCTGCTCTGCCGTTTCCTTTTTCATAATGGCAATATATAAACGGTTCATGATGATGTCTTGCTCTGTTCCCTGACCACCTGTCACTTTATCGTATAATTGAATAAGATCAAAAATCGTGGCTACTTCTACATGCAGCTTAGCGGCATATTTACCCAATGTATCCTGGATCATAGGATACTGTGTTAAAGGTTTACCAAAGGTATATCGATTTGACACATAATGCTTCGCCTCTAAGAAGCCACGGCGCATAATACCAATGGATGCCACAGCATTACAAATTCTTGATAAATTAAGCGCCTCCAGCATATAATAAATCCCTTTATTTTGATCACCAACTACATAAGCGAGTGCTCCATCAAACTCAACCTCACCAGATGGAACGGCTTTCACACCTAATTTATCTTTTAGTCGTCGAATACGAAGTTGGTTAGCCGATCCATCTTCATTACGCCATGGAACTGCAAATAGAGTTAATCCTTTAGAGCCTGCTTGTGCACCCTCTATTCGTGCCAATACCATTGCAACCCCACACATCCCTGCATTGGAGGCGAAATACTTTTCACCATAGAGGCGGTATTCATTCCCCACAAGTTTTGCTTCTACTACATTCGCACCAACATCTGAGCCTCCTTGTCGCTCTGTTAAAAATGTCGCTCCCTCATATAGCTCCATATCGCCTGTTGCACAAACATGCGGTAAGAAGCGCTGCTTAACTCCTTCCTCTGCATAATGGTCTAATAAATAGGCAGTAGCCATCGTTAACGTCACAGGGCAATAAAAACCGGGCTCCGCATGTGACAGTAAATAACCTTGCGCAAAACTATAGACATAATTCCCTTTGTGACCTAGTTGGGGAATATCTTTATGCACATAGCCAACAATCCCCGTATTATATGTCTCCTCAATTGTTTTTTTGTAGCCGTCATTGACCCATACCTCTGAAACCTCTTCGCCATAGGCATTATACCTTTGAAGGCGAGGCTCTCCTTGTCGATCAGTATGTTTCGCCCTCACATCTATTGCACCCGCACATAGCTCACCAAAGTCCGTCAATTCCCGATGCGCATAAGATGAAAATTCTTTATCGAGCATCATTTCCAACACTTTTTGAAGCGTATCATCATCTGTAAAGAAATTGCTTGTGCCTGCTATTTCCTGTTGTAAAACTTTCATGCTATCTCACCTCTTGTCCTTTCAAAGATTGTTTTAAAATTTTGCCTGACGCATTCCTTGGTAGCGCTTCCACTTTTTCGAAAATTCGCGGTATTTTATACTTAGCAAGCTGCCCCTCTAAATAATCTTTTAGAGCCTCTTCATCAATATCCTGTTTAGCGGAATAAACAGCCTTCACTGTCTCTCCCCATTGTGGATGTGGAACACCAACCACTGCCGCTTCAAATATCCCCTCAAAGCTTAAAAGGCAATCTTCAATTTCTTTCGGATAAATATTGACTCCTCCCGAAATAATCACATCTTTTTTTCGATCAACAATCCAAATAAAGCCGTCTTCATCCTTACGAGCTAGATCACCTGTTTTTAACCAACTGTCTATAAAGGCCGCATTGGTTGCCGCTTCATCTCTGTAGTAGCCAAGCATATTACCCTCACCAAATAAAACGATTTCCCCTACTTCTCCTGCTGGTACATCTTCGCCACTGTCGTTAACAATACGTATCTCTGTACCTAAAGGTGCTCGCTGTCCAATACTCCCAGCCTTTCCTTCATGCTCCTTGCCAAATAGCAATGATCCACTTGGCCCCGCCTCTGTTAATCCATATACGCATGTTAAATTAGTTGTGTGGAATGACTGTTGAATGAAACGAACTTCGTTTTCAGATAAAGGTGCACCTCCATATACCCACCATTTCATGGAGGACAAATCAGCTGATTGCAATCTCGGCATCTGTGCTGTTAATAAATAAGCAACAGGTGCGCCAAAGAAATGAGTCGTTTTTTCCTGTTCAATGGAATCCATTAATAAATCTGGTGTAAAAGTTGGCGTTAACACATTTGTAGAGCCTACAAATACACCTGCCATTAAAAATAAATGCAATGGAGCCGAATGAGTTAATGGCATCATTAGCAATATACGGCTTTCAGGCTTGACCTCCATTTCAACTGCAATCATTTGCGCAACCGTTAAAATATTACGATAGCTAAACAATACGCCCTTTGGTTTCCCAGTCGTACCTGATGTGTACAAAATGGTCGAAGCATCATCTTCGTTTAACTGACATTCAATCGTTTGGGAACTGGCACTTTGAATCATTGTTTCATAATGAAGCCAGCCTGCTACTTGTTGGCCTGTTTTAATTTTTAACGGGATTACGGCAATATGCTGGACTGCCGCAAAAATGGCTTCATGTGCAATAATCACCTTTGCCTCAGCATGCTGTGCCACATACTCTACTTCTTGTAATGTAAACTTAGCATTGACTGGGACGACAATAGCACCCATTCGCTGAATAGCAAAATAGCTCACGACAAACTCTACAACGTTAGGCATAAAAATCAGAACTTTATCTCCCTGCCTTACACCCTGTTCTAATAATGCATGACTAAAACGGGTCACTTGCTCATCTAAATCATGATAGGTCACTCTTCTACCATGACAAATAACGGCTTCCTTTGTTGGATACTTACGGGCATTACGTGCTAATAAATCGGAACTATTCATCGTGCATCTCTCCCCTTAAAGTCGTTAATTTCTCATTAAACATGCCATGCATTTGTTGTAATTCATTTCTCATTTGCGTAAGCTCAGCTATTTTCCTATCAATCTCCTGAATCTTTTGCTCTCCGTATTCAACGGTTCGCTCCAATTGCTGAATTCCTGAGCGATCAAAATCAAAAAGTAACACCATTTCCTTGATCTCCTCCAGTGAAAAGCCGTAACGCTTTCCTCTGAAAATAAGCTTGAGCTTCGCAGATTCTTTTTTCGAAAAGGTTCGTTGATTCGTAGATGAACGTTGAGGACAAAGAAGCCCAAGCTCCTCATAATAACGAATTGTACGTGTGGACACATCGAACTCCTTAGCCACCTCTTGAATCGTCTTCATAATCGTCTCCCCCTCCTGATTGGCAACAGTATACCATTGACGTTAACGTAAACTTCAACAAAATTTTCGGAATTAACAGAAAAATATAGTTCGAAGCAGAAATTTTAATGATTAGCCATTACTCTCGTATCACTAACTACCATAATTTAATGTGTTAACTTGCTTTCTATCCATAAAAAAACCCCTAACACTTTTCCTGTTAGGGGCTAAGATAGATTATTACATTTTTTCTGGTGCTGACACGCCGATTAAACGAAGCGCATTAGCAATTGTTGTACGAACTGCAGTAATTAATGCTAAGCGAGCTTCTGTTAGCTCTTTGTTTGAAGCATCTAATACTTTTTCTGCATTATAGAAACTATGGAAAGCAGCCGCTGTTTCTTGAATATAATTTGCGATACGGTGTGGTGTACGATGTTTAGCCGCGTCAGCTACCACTTGTGGGAAATCGCCTATTTTTTTCAATAAATCAATTTCCTTTTCAGCTGTTAATAGGTTTAGGTTTTCACTTGTAGCAGCAAAACCTTGTTCATTGGCAGAGCGTAAAATTGATGAAATACGTGCATGTGCATATTGTGCATAATACACTGGGTTTTCATTAGATTGCGATACGGCAAGGTCAAGGTCAAAGTCCATATGAGAATCGCCTGCTGTTTTTACGAAGAAGTAGCGAACTGCATCTAAACCAACTTCTTCCACAAGCTCGCGCATTGTTACCGCATTGCCTGTACGTTTAGACATTTTGAATTTTTCACCGTTTTTATAAAGCTGAACCATTTGAATTACTTCTACTTCTAATGTATCACGATCATAGCCTAATGCTTGAATGGCAGCCTTCATACGTGGAATATAGCCGTGATGGTCTGCTCCCCAAATATTGATTAATTTATCAAAGCCACGGACGATTTTATCCTCATGATAGGCGATATCTGGCGTTAAATATGTGAACGAACCATCGTTTTTAATTAATACACGGTCTTTATCATCACCAAAAGTTGTTGAGCGGAACCAAGTAGCGCCATCCTCTTCAAACACATGACCATTTGCTTTTAATTTATCTAATGCCACTTCAATTTTTCCGTTTTCATATAAAGACGTTTCAGAATACCAAACATCAAAGTTTACACGGAAGTTTGCTAGGTCTGTTTTTAATTTATCTAATTCTAACGCTAAACCATGCTGACGGAAGAATGCAAAACGCTCTTCATCTGATTTAGTTAGGATTGCATCACCATGCTCTTTTGCTAGCTTGCCAGCAATTTCAATAATATCCGGGCCATGGTAGCCGTCTTCTGGCATTTCGGCATCCATTCCTAATGCCTGCTTATAACGTGCTTCTAATGAGTATGCAAGGTTATTAATTTGGTTCCCTGCATCATTAATATAGTACTCACGAGAGACACTGTAGCCAGCCATATCTAATACATTACATAATGAATCTCCAACAGATGCCCCACGCGCATGTCCTAAATGAAGATCTCCTGTAGGGTTAGCCGAAACGAACTCTATTTGAATCTTCTCCCCGGCGCCTGCATTTGAACGACCATAGTCTGCGCCTTGCTCGATAACCTGTGTAACTACCCCTGTTAGGAAATCTTTACGCACTGTGATATTCATGAAACCAGGACCAGCAATATCAATTTTCTCAATATCTGTTCCTTCAGTATCCAGATTTTCTAAAATAGCTTCCGCAATTGCACGAGGTGGCTTCTTCGCTAACTTTGTTAATTGCATAGCAATGTTTGTTGCATAGTCACCATTTGCTTTATCCTTTGGTGTTTCCAGGTGAATTGTTAATTCTGTGTCAGCCTCCACTAAGCCTGCTTTTTTCACGGCTTGAGCCAACGCTGCTTTTATAGCCTGTTGTACTTGTTCTACTGCGTTCATCATTGTACCTCCGTAAATGTAATATCTAATGTATAATTGCCAACAGATTGCCCACCCATTAGTAAATCGTACTGTACATGGAAATCTCCGCTTACTGCCCTGTTCGTAAACGACATTTTCTTCGTATCGATAACGAGTGGCATGGAGCCAAACTCACCTTCATAATGCCCTTTTTGCTGTTCAATTATGTTCAGTGGTAACCGCATACTGACAGCACCAGCACGCATAATAAGCGCCTTCTCATGGCCTAACTTCATAGTCGTGCGGATGGTTTTATCCTCCTGCACCTCATCATATTTCAAATACAAGCTTCCTGCTTTTTCAAGTAGCTGCCCTTTGAGCCGCATTTCATAACTTTCGGATTCTCCATCACTTGGGCGAATCGTAGAAATGAGCGTAATGTTTACTTGCGATCTTACTTCGTTCGCCATAACGGACGCTCCCTTTTTAGTCTTTTACTATAACCTTTTTATTATAGGATGAATACCATTGTTTTTTCAAGATAGAAGTCAACTAGAGCGCAACTACTACGGATAATTGAGCAATAAAAAAATCCTCCCTTCTAATGAAGAGAGGATTTATGCAATTTATCTATACCATTTTTTAATAATTAATTGCTGAACCGTTAATAATAAAGCACTTACTGTCCAATATATTGGAATAATCGCTGGATTAAACAAACTAAAAATAAGGATCATGATGGGATTAATGAACATCATAATCTTCATATTTATTGGTTGATTTTTATCTAACGAGAGCCAACTTTGCATGAAGTAGATGACACAAGCTATTATTGAAATCCCGATATCCACTGTGCCCAAATTCATCCAAAGGAAATTTTCACTGGCAATCACTGTATCTAGCTTAATCGCATAGTACAGTGAAAATAACACAGGCAATTGAATGATGATTGGTAAACAACCTAATAATGAGCTTTTCAATGAATCTGAAGTTAATTCTTGAATTTTTTGTTGAACCATTATTTTTTCAGATTCATCATGACTATTCTTCAATTTAGCAGTAAGCTCATCTAGTTCAGGTTTAATGGATGTCATTAAATCTTTTGAATGTTTTTGGTGCTTGGCCGATTTAATAAAAAGCGGCATAAGTATTGCTCTCACTGCAATCGTGATACTAATAACACCTATTGCATAGCTTCCTGTAAAAGAATGGATAAAATGAATGAAATAAATAATAGGTTGCGTTAAAAAAGTAAACAATGATTCTCCTCCTAGTTTTAAAGTTTACATCAAACTAGGAGACACACTTTCTTCCTCATTGTTTTCTGACGTTCTTATACAGAGAACGAACCACGTTAGCAAAGGTGGAGTCCAAGTATTAGTGATGTCATAATCTACTTCAATTTCTTCATCTTGTATGTCTTGAACCATGAATTTATTGGCGAAATATAGCTGTAAATTAACACAGAGAACTGTTAAAACGAACGAAGCCAATAGCCAAAAATATTCCATTGTACTCATAAAAATAAATATATCATTCATGAGAAGAGACCAAATCACAATACCCCTCCTTCCCTTTTTATATACAAAAAATTATATTCGTATTGTGAATATTGAGTCAAATAATACCTTTACTTTTTTGAAACGACTAAAAAAAATGGGGCTAGCCATAGCTACCCCCATCTAATCATAATTATTTTACCCAGCCTAAAATCATTTCACGCAATAACTTAGAAGCTGTGTTAGCTGTCATTTCAGATGTGTCATAAATAGGTGCTACTTCCACTAGATCAAAGCCTACAACATTTACGCCGCTTGCTGCAATGGCATGAATGGAAGCTAGTAATTCTTTCGCAGTAATACCACCGCAATCAACTGTGCCAGTTCCCGGTGCATGAGCTGGATCTAACACGTCAATATCGATCGTTACGTAAACATTACGCCCCTCCAGCGTTGGAAGAACTTCCTTTAACGGCTCTAGTACTTCAAATTTAGAAATATGCATACCGTTTTCCTTCGCCCATTCAAATTCCTCTTTCATTCCTGAACGAATACCAAATGAATATACATTTTTAGGTCCGATATGTTCGGCAATTTTACGAATTGGTGTTGAGTGTGATAGTGGCTCTCCCTCATACTCTACTCGTAAATCTGTGTGAGCATCAAAGTGTATGATAGCTAGGTCATCATATTTAGCAGATACTGCTTTCATGACAGGCCAAGACACTAAATGTTCTCCTCCCATACCAACAGGGATTTTGCCATCAGCTAGTAATTTTTCAATAAATTTTTCAATTTCATCTAATGAACGTTGTGCATTCCCAAATGGTAGTGGAATGTCACCTGCATCAAAATACTTTACTTCCTCAAGCTCACGATCTAAATATGGGCTGTACTCTTCAAGACCGATAGATACCTCACGGATACGTTGTGGGCCGAATCGTGAACCTGGACGGTAACTAACTGTCCAATCCATCGGCATACCATAAATAACTGCCTGAGCATCCTCATATGTAGGATGACTTTTTATAAATACATTTCCTGAATACGCTTCATCAAATCTCATTGCTAGACCTCCGTTATAAATAAAATATTATTTTGAAAAACAACTTATCTTAAAGTCCGACTATGATGGCTTACAGGATTGTAATGAAACCTGTATCCTTTTATCCTCGTATACATTATTGGAACCTCTAGCAAATTTCGATTAAAATCTACAAAGTATGATTTTCTTGTCGAATGCCAGCGTTTCAAGTAGTACAAAAAAAGTATAGATGTTTTTGAATAAAGTGCAATAGTTTTTAGGTAGAATTTCGATTAAAGATGAATGTTCGAACACATACTAACGTTAAGTTCGAAGTTGTGAGAAAACGAGGTGAAAGTCGGATGAAACGAAAAAGCTATCATCGAAAGCAAAAGCGTGTAAAGCGCACACGGAAATCACTTACTTATTTTGTCGCCTTTGCAACTGCAATTGTCGTAGCATTTGTAGCACTACGCATCTATGTTCAAGTGGCTGGTGCACCGCCTTTAACCGTACCGAAAGCCTCAATTTTCTTAGATGAAAATGAGAACCAAATTGGAGACCACTTTACAAATCAGAGACGTTATTGGGTTGGTCTCGATGAGATGTCACCTTTTTTAAAAGAAGCAGTAGTAGCTGTTGAAGATAAAGATTTTTATAAACATGGTGGCTTTGACTATTCACGTATTGCTGGTGCGATTTTAGTGGATATTAAAGCTGGAGGAAAGGTACAAGGAGCTAGTACAATTACCCAGCAATATGCTCGTAACCTTTATCTTTCTCATGAGAAATCTTGGACACGTAAATTAAATGAAGCTCTGTATGCTTATAGATTAGAAGTTTTTTATGATAAGGATGAAATATTAGAAGGTTATTTAAATACGGTTTATTACGGTCATGGCATGTACGGGGTTGAAGCGGCCAGTCGATTTTACTTTGGCAAGTCTGCTCGTGATTTAACGCTAGCAGAGGCAGCCATGTTAACCGGTGTACCAAAGGGTCCAAGTATCTATTCGCCAATTGCTAATTTGGACAAAGCTACAAATCGCCAACATGTTATTTTAAAGCTTATGGCAGATCAAGGAGCTATTTCACAAGAAGAAAAAACACGTGCAGAAAATGAACAACTTGTATTGAAAAATGACAGTTGGGTAGCAACCAAATCTGTTGCCCCTTATTTCCTAGATGTTGCTTGGCAAGAAGCGAGTGAAATTTTAAAATCAAAAAATTTGGATATTAGTGAGGGTGGCTGGACGATTCAAACGACCTTGAATCTTGAACATCAAAAAGCAGCCGAGGAAGCAGTGGCAAAAAACATGCCTGCTGATGATCTTCAAACAGCCTTTGTTAGTATGGAATCTAAAACAGGTGCTGTAACAGCATTAGTAGGTGGTCGTGACTATGCAGTAAGTTCATTTAACCGTGTGACACAGGCAAAACGTCAGCCAGGGTCTACCATCAAGCCTATTTTATATGCGGCGGCTTTAGAAAATGGGTACACTCCGCTTACTTTTTTAGATGTAGGTGAAACAACTTTTACCTATGATAATGGACGAGGGACGTATGCCCCTAAAAATGTAAATGGGCAGTTTGCTGATCACGATATGACTATGGCGCAAGCTATTGCTATCTCGGATAATATTTATGCTGTAAAGACTTTAGAAGACATTGGCTTCAAGGAATTTCACGATATGGCGAACCGTTTTAATGTAGGCATTGGTGCAAAGGATAATTTATCAATTGCACTTGGCACGATCGAAACTACGCTTTATGAAATGACAAATGCTTATAATGTTTTAGCATCACAAGGGCAGCAAACGACTCCGACGGCAATTGTATCCATAAAAAATGCTAATGGAGACGTCATTTATGAAAACAAAGGTGTGACGAAAAAAACGGAGACAGCTATTTCCAAAGAGAATGCATTTATCTTAACAGAAATGATGACAGGTATTTTTGACCCAGTTTTCAGCGATTATTCACCTGCAACTGGAATAAGCATTCGCTCACGCATGACCCATACTTATGCAGCAAAATCAGGGTCTACCAATAGTGACCAGTGGCTTATCGGTTTTACACCAAGTCTAACTGCTGGTGTCTGGAACGGCTATGACCAAGGGAAAAACCTAACGACAAAAGAAGATACTGCAGCGACAAAGCAAATATGGATAGACTTTATGGAGACTGTTAATAAAGGGACAAAAAATGAAGATTTCAAAAAGCCAAAAGCTGTTGAAGGTGTTGTTATCGATATCGAAACAGGTAAATTAGCGACTGACGCTTGTCCAAAACAACGACTTGTCTATATGGAATCTAAGGATGTACCAACTGAGAAATGTACAAACTTTGACATTCTTGACAGTAATACATGGGGAGAATTTTGGAATATGCTACCGTTCTCCATATTTAAAGACTAAAAAATAAACAAACAATCATCCGGAAACCTTTTTAAGCCTAATACGTTTTAAGTTATGAAGGCTCTCGACAAAGTAACAGATAGATATACGAAAAATAAGAAAAGCTTTCTCTTCCCCGGAGACGTGTCCGTGGGAACAGAAAGCTTTTCTTTTTATGGTTAGCGAAGTATGAGCATCATGGGGCATTTGGCTTGGGTTGTTCAAATGCCGCATAGCGCTCATAACTTTCGCGAAACCAAGTGTCCTAGCTTACTAAAATGTAAGCTCTGCCTCAAGTTTACTTTGTTTCAAACTCACTTTCAACCTAATATCGAAAACGATTGCAAAATGTCACAGTTTGTTCAATCATTAAAGGTCTATTCGACAAATAAGTCTTGACGCAATTGCTCGCTACTTCGCTCCCACAGGTCTGGATTAAGTTGTTCTAGGAAAGCAGCTAACACTTTTTTAGACGGCGTATCCATATGCTCTACGATAATATGACGTTTCATGGATTTATCCATTTTATTCACATGATCAGCCAAAATTTTATAGCCACGGCGTTTTTCACGGTTCACTACCATTTCACAAGCTGTTATTCCCGCATAGTAAGGTCCATCCTCTTTATGATCGATTGTCACCCATACTAGCCAATATGGCTTTCCACCCTCTGAATCAGCACGATTCGTTGTAAATTTAATTCCGCGTTCCACATCGCTACGTGCATGCATAGCACCAATCTCAACAGATGCTGTTCCCTCTTCCACATCTAAAATGACTGGCGATACATTTTCTAACGAAAGCGAGCCAATCCCAAAACCCTTATGTCCATCAGTTGGATCATTTTTTATAATCGTAAAGCCCATTTTTTGTTTTGGTTTTTCTTCATTTGCCATACTTAAATACCCTCCATTCTGCTATTATAAAAGGAAGCATATTGCCACAATTATCATGGCACGTATGCCTCAACGCAAGTAAGAAGTTTATACTACTTTCTTATAAACTAACTATACAACATTATTCTATAAAGGAGGCAATATTATGCCATACGTAACAGTTAAAATGCTTGAAGGTCGTACAGAGGAACAAAAACGCGCCCTTGTAAAAGAAGTAACAGAAGCCGTTTCACGCACAGTGAATGCACCTGCAGAAAATGTAACAGTTTTTATTGAAGAAATGTCTAAAAACCATTACGGCGTTGCTGGCGTTCGTTTGAGTGATAAATAAATTGAACTTGGGTAGAGCCGCCTAACGCTCTACCCATTTTTAAACGTTTCAGTATTTCGTTACTATCGCTAGGATGTGATCAAAGATTAATGAAAAGGAATAAACTTAAACTGGCCTTACTTCTATGTGTGCTTATCATCGGCTTGTTACTAATATTTATCACACCTATTCAAAACGTGTTGATTGCACGTATGAGTGACCAATTCAACGCAGTAGAGTACAGCACTGACGATATTAAAAGGAACAACCAACTAGATGCGGATTTTGAGTTCGAAGCCGTGCAATCACTGTCCATCGCCGAGGTTCTCCAAGCGCAAATAAAGGCTAGCAAAATGCCTGTTATCGGCAGTATTGCCGTGCCTAGTGTCCATATGCAGCTTCCTATTTTAAAGGGAGTAGGTAATGCTGTTCTTGCTATTGGAGCGGGTACGATGAAGCCTAATCAGCAGCTCGGTCAAGGAAACTATGCTTTGGCAGGTCATTATTTTGAAGAGAAAGATATTTTATTCAGTCCCCTCTATCAAGCACAAATTGGCGATATTATTTATGTCACAGACATGAGTAATGTGTACGAGTATCAATTAGCGACTAAAAAAATCATTGCAGCAACAGATGTTTACATCGTGGATGATATCCCCAATCAGACGACGTTAACCTTAATTACCTGCGCGGAAAAAGGCTCCAAACGACTCGCCTTACAAGCAGATTTTGTGCAAAGCTATTCTTTAGAAAATGCCAAAGGAACCTTTTAAATCACACAAAAAGCGCCATCCCTAAAAGATGGCGCTTTTTTGATTATATCTCTGTTGTACGGCGACGCATGAACCATATTGACCCAGCTACAAGAAGTAAGCCAACAAATACAAGAGCTGTTTGATTGGCTCCATCTGTTTGTGGTAATTTACCTTGTGCTCTTAGCTGTGCTTCTAAGCGCTCTGCATCCGCTTTGATTTTATTAATATCAATAGCTTGAGCCACCTCAGTCTGCTCATCTTTTGATAGTTTACTATATTTTTTCAGGAAATCTTTATAAGCATCCAACGTATCTTTAGTTACGTTTGATGGATTATACGGTGGTAATTGTTTCCCTTGATCAATAACATTTTGTACTGATGTGCCACCATTACCAGGAGTTGTAGGTTTGTTAGTATCTGGTTTTGGTTTATTTGGTTCAACTGGTTTGTTTGGATCTGGATTTGGTTTATTAGGACCAACTGGTTTCCCAGGATCCGGATTTGGTTTGTTTGGATCAACTGGCTTCTCTGGATCCGGATTTGGTTTGTTTGGATCAATCGGCTTCTCTGGATCTGGATTTGGTTTGTTTGGATCAACCGGCTGCCCTGGCTCTGATGTGGGATTATCAGGATCAGTTGGATTTGTTACAGGTGGTGTAGGCTGAATTTTAGCCTCACACGTATTACCTACTGTTACTGTACCAAGGATTGTAATACCATTCTCTTTGACAATATATTTACCAGGCCTAATTAATGAATTACTTATAGTAATTTGACCTATATTATTTGTTGTAAATTCTGTTGAACCATTCTCTTCTATTACTACACCAGCTTCATCTGTGAATGTTACTTTGACACCTTCACGAGGCTGACCATACATATTGTTAATCGTTAATGTAAAGTTTGGACACGCAGGGGCAATTGATAAGTCTACTTTACAAATTTGTTTGTAAGAAACTACAATTTCTCCTAAATAAACTTTATTGTCATAAACGTCATACTTACCTGCGGGTACATCTTTAGAAACAAATGTCATACTACCATCCGCTTCTAGAACTGTTGAAATAACGTTACCTTGTTTATCTTTAATAACAACGTCTTTCCCCGCCTTAATTAGGACATTATTTTCATCCTTTAACTCTACAGTAAAGCGCTCGCAGGCTGGTGTTTGTTGAACTTCTGCTTGGCAATTAATATTGCTGGAGAATTCCCCAATTTTATTACCATCCTTATCAAATACACTATAAACACCTGGCTCTAAATCTTTTAATTCTACTTTACCGTCTTTTGTTTCTTCAGTAGCTACCGTTTTGCCATCTAAATCTTTAATCGTTACTTTCGTTTTATCTTCTATTAATTTTCCATCAACATCTTTGACCGTTAGTTCGAACGTTTCACATTTTGGTGCTTGTATAATTGTAAATTCATAACCACAGTTTTTCTTGTATGTCAGTGTAACTGTACCCAAAAATTGGTTACCCTCGTATATTGTGTATTCACCTGGTTTTACACCAGTAATAGGATCATTTGAATGAACAATAAACTTACCTACTGCGTCAGGAGATACCTTTGTCACTACTGTAGTCCCTTGTTTTAATGTTAATTCTAAAATATTTGTACGAATATTACCTTGACCATCTTTCACTACAATTGTGTAGTTTTCACATTTTGGCACTGGTTGAACTACAGCTTTACATCCACCATCATATTTCACTGTTACCTTTCCTAATTCACCTTCAACTGAATGAGTTACTGTATACTCACCAGCAGTAAAATAATTAGGTAATGTCACATTGCCATTTGTTACTTTGTATGGTGCTGTTTCTGTACCATTGGGATCCTTTAATGTAACTGTACCTGTAGTAATGGAATGACCATCAATATCCTTAATCGCTAATTCGAATTGTGTACAACTACCACCAACTATTGGTGTCGTATTGACAAGTTTTGTTATTAAGTCTGGCTGCTTATTTAGTGTCGTGTTTTCATCTAACTTAAATTTAAAATCAGACATTTTAGTATAACCAGTTGGTGGTGCTACTTCACGGATGAGATAGTCATTGTACGGCACATTTTCAAATGTGAATTCACCATTTGCATCTGTAGTAGCTGTTTGTATGATATATTCATTTGGTTTTGCAGTTTTTTTAATTAGTTGGAATTCAACACCAGCTAAATTTTCTTTAAATTGACCTGTAGCTGAATCGATGCCAATTTTTTTGAATTTGGCACTGCCTCGTGTTGACGAAAAATCTGATTCAGAGCTACTAAAGCTAAATTTACCCTTATAGTCACTCTCAGTTTTTTGATTAGCCTTTGTTTGCCCCGTATAATGCAATGTTGCTGTATTTTCTAATGCATCACCGATTTGGCCAAAGCCTATTGTTTTATACTGTACTTGATACCCTTTTCGATTTAAATCAGGGAATTCGAGGCTAAAGCCACCTTGAGTATCAAACTTGACAGTTACCCCTAATTGCAGAGGTGTTTTCCAGGTAGATCCATTTTGAATACCTGTTTTAGATACTGTGTATGGTGCTAATAGAATACTACTTTCCAATAACATTAAATTATTACCTGGTAAATCTGTTAAGATGACATTTTGACCTAAATCAGAATGAGATTTATTCACATCCAATGTCCAAGTAATTGTTTCTTTACTCGCGTTTTGTTGTGGTTTATTTTTTGTCACTAAATTGTTCGCTACATTCTCATCAATTTTTACTGGCGTTGATTCCAGCGTAAATTCTTGCGTACCTTTTGTTTTAAATGTGGCATCATTCGTATATACATTCCCTCTATCAGTAGACGTATCAGAACCAATACCTAAAATATGATCGTCATCCATTGTGTTATAACGAACAACATATGCTTGGTAGTTTATGTCTCCTGATAAGGAATCACTGAATGTTAATGTAAAGCCTTTATCTGTTTCCGCTGAAATTGTGTAATTATTCGAGTCAATCGGTGTAGTACCAATAGTTCCGCCTGTATCACTACCACCTAAATTAGTTAAAGGTAACACTTCAATTGTTCCCGGTAAATACTTATGTCCCACACCAACTGTATCAATTAAAATAGCTCCATTAATATCCTTTTTATTGATATTCACTTTTACATCCCATGTAAATTGCTGCGTGGAGTAGTTGAACGTTCCCGATTTACTGCCATTATTAACAGTAGTTGATTGTGGAATATAGCTCGCAGAAGCTGATTTTTCATATAATTTACCGCCACTTGTCCACTCTGTAGCAGCTGTATTTCCATACCCTTGCTTTTGTACAGTACCCTCATCACCAATTGCGAAGCTCGTTTGATAAGTGATAGTTGATGTACTACCTGCTGGTACGTTAATACCTGAAATTGTAAAGCCTTTTTTCTTATCTCCGGCAATTAGAGTATAAGAAGTTGCTATACCATTAAGCTTTACAGTGTTATCTATTAACTCATGCACCCCATCTGCAGCACCGGCTGTAAATGTATCTGTTAGTGTTAGGTTGTTAATTGGTTTAGTTGGATTATCAGATACAATGTTGATTGTCCATGTAATTACTTTTTTATCAAAATCAACTGTATATGATTTTTGTAATAGGTTTTCAGTAAGTACATAGTTTATATTCTTCTCTTTACCTGAACCGCTTGTCACACTATTATTAAACGGCCCTGCTTCATGTTCATAAAAATCCTGTTTACTATATTTCGCATCATACACAATTGTATAGGCATCTGAAATATCGTTATCAAAGGTTAATGTAAAGCTTTTAGCATTTCCAGTTGTAGGATTAATAGTAAATCCATTTGTTACTCTATTAGCTTCCGAAACTGTTGTCGCCACATTGCCAGCTGCATCATTCATTTTATAAACCTTAATGCTTGATGCATCGATTTCGTGAGGACCTTTAATTGTATCTATAACATATGCATCAGTTTGATCGATACTTAACAAATTATGATTGTAATCAATATGCCACTTTGTTTCGTAGTTTGTATTTTTATCTAACTTTTTATCTAGCGCTTTTCCATACGTAATGGTGTGCGTTGCCGTATTAGAAGATTCTATTTGTCCATCATTAGTAAATAGTACCTTGTTATTAAAGTTAACTACACCATCACGTTTATCCGCCTCTAATGTTACAGACGTTTTATACGTAATTTTATAGGCATACTTACCAGTCAGCGTACTTTCAATATCGCTCCAACTACCATTTGTCAGAACAATGTTTTCTGTACTTGTTCTCACACCATTAAGACCGACCTCATATTGATAAACATTTACGGAATTAGCCATAATTTCATGAGATGTTGGCTCGTCTGTTAAAGTTGGATTACTTAATAATTTACCTGCTTCATTAACCCATACCTGCCATTCCATCTCATGGTTACCATTTGCTGCAGGTGTAGGAGTCCCTAGTTTCTCCTTACTTACCTTTTTGTGGCTCGTTGAAGGTAAAAAAGTAAATTTAACTTTAATTATCTCACTACCGCCTGTGGCTGCAGGAATTTCCAGACCCTGCTCAATGTCGTCAGAAAGGTTATTAAAACCAGAATTGAATGTAATGGTTAAATCCTCTGGTTGAGAGCTTCCTGAGCCGGGCTCCATACCACTTAACTCTACACGAACTTTATTATCCGTAGTTACATAATTATATGTGATACCGTTTACTGTTTTGCTACCGGCGAATGCCCCGTCAAAATCAATTAACGACTGCGGCAATTGGAATTCAAACCAACTCCCGTCTCCCCAAGCTTCTGCTTGACTATCTTGCATTGGCACGGAAAATTTAACCGTGAAACTAGCTGTTGTATTTGGATCTAACTCTGTACCAAATTCACCTGCTCCAACTGTTTTTTCACCTATTTTCATTACAAATGATAATAGTGAAGCTGGAATTTCTTGAGGAACCAATGGTGAATTATCCACTGGCAATGTTTTAGCGGGTTCATCATCCACTTTTTCTTCTTCAGGAGCTTGGCCCTCAGGATCTTGCTCCTTGTTTTCATTTTCTTGCGGTGTTGTAGAAAGCTCTTCTTCACCTATGTTATCTTCTGAAAAATCTGTGTCATCGCTCACTGGTGTAGATGGATTTTTTTCCATTTCATCATCCGAACCATTGTCATTCACGACTGGTGGTGTCGAAAGGTCTTCAGATGCAAATACTGACAGTGGGCTGAGTAGTGTTTGGAACACTAACAACATGGTCAGCATAGCAATGTTCAATTTTTTTCTCATGACACTCCTCTTTTCTAATAGATAGAGAGCTTGATTGTTTACTACGACGATAGCTTTCTTTCATTTTCAGTTAAAGCCTGCCACAAACAATGGTGTCTCTCCTCCCTGAAATTAACTTGTCATTCTTGTGAATAAAAGCCAAATTGTATCCTAACATAGGACATAGGAATTAACAAATTATAGACTTTCCTGTATTTCATTTTAGATGCATTACTTTTGCGACGTATAAAACAACATACATCACCACCTTTCATCATTTTTGATACATTATAACTACAAGCACTGAACAGATTCTAAACAATCATCTAAACATACAAAAAAAACAGTAAACATCGCTCCTTTGAACGTGTTTACTGCTTTCTATTTCATATTTTATTTACCGTCTCTTCTCAACAAAGTTAATATTCTCTGTTTAATGGTTGAATGCGTTGAATCATCTTCTAAAAAATCTAAAGGAAAATATATTTTATGGTCACGCTTCATCCGACCTGAAATGGAATCAACAATAATTGATTCACGTGAAAGCTCACGTAGTTCACCATTTTTCATTTCTAGGAAAATCGGCACGCGCACTTCCTCTTCACCAGGTCTGTAAAAATCATACGGCAGATCTGCCGTTGTATCATGAACAAGATAATAGTCTGGGTTCAAGTCTGCCTCTTTGAAAAGTTCCTGTAGTTTTTGATATTTATCAAGCTCTACTCCTGGATCTAAATCAATGTATTGGAATAGCTTACGATTAACAAAGCGACGACTTAAATCACTTAGAATAGTATCTTCCTCTTGCATCCATAGTTGAAAATATGTAAAAAGAATACTCTCATCTAAGGCAAGATAATCCTCGAGCGTAATTGCGTTACGGAAAAATGCTAGGAAGTGTGTAGGTTCATGCTTAAATATATAGCCTTCCAAGCTCAATTGTTTTACTCGTTTTAAAATTTTATTTAAAATCACCTCTGCACTTCGTGACACAGGATGGAAGTAAATTTGTAAGTACATTTGATAGCGACTCATAATATAATCTTCTACTGCATGCATACCAGTAGCTTTTATGACCACTTGGTTTTTTCGAGGACGCATTACTCTTAAAATCCGCTCCATATCAAAGTGACCATAACTAACGCCAGTAAAATAAGCATCACGTTGTAGATAATCCATACGATCCGCATCAATTTGGCTTGAAATTAAGCTAATGACTTGTTTGTTTGGATATGTCTTTTCGATTACTTGTGATACCTTTTCAGGAAAATCAGCTGCCACTTTTTTCAACACAGCATTGACTTCCGTATCACCCAATAAAATTTCTCTCGTATAATATTCATGATCCAGCTCAAAGACATTTTCAAATGCATGTGAGAATGGCCCATGTCCTAAATCATGTAGGAGTGCCGCACATAGCACTAAAAGTCGTTCACCCTCATCCCAATCTGGACGACCAACAAAGATATCATCCACTATACGGCGTACTATTTCATAAACACCAAGCGAATGGCTAAAGCGGCTGTGTTCCGCCCCATGAAAGACTAAAAATGTGGTACCAAGCTGACGAATTCTACGTAAACGCTGAAATTCTCTTGTACCTACTAAATCCCATATCACTTGGTCTCGAACATGTACATAACGGTGAACAGGGTCTTTAAATACCTTTTCTTCTTGTAATTTAGCGTTTGCATATGTCATTTGTATAGCACCCCCATTTTGTTATAGTTCTATTATATGCGATAAATCTAGGACTAGCATACTTATTCACTTTTTTCTATAGATACTAACAACCTTTTTCAATCATAATCACAATTATTCTAAATTTCTATTGAATAAATGAACAAAAAGCTTTCTCCAACCAAGTAGAGACAGCTTTTTGTTTTACTTATTCTTTAATTTTGTTAAAACCTTTTCCATTAGTTCTTCTTCTGTTAACGCAGCAACAGGGCGGCTATTTACGAAGGTAAATGTTTTTTTGCGTCCTGGACCACAATAAGAATGACAGCCAATTTCGATGGTTGCATCAGGATCGATTTCCTTTAATTTTGGAATTAACGTTTTTAAGTTAACGGCCTGACATTCATCGCAAACTTTAAACTCGTTTGCCATCTTGTCAACAACCCTTTCTATATAGTATTTTTCAAACAAAAACCGCTCGCTCTATGGAACGTATGACCTTCACATATTTAAGTATGCAGCATACGTACAAACCTACAACGGGTATTGTATCGTACTTTTCCCCTTCTATTCAAGCATAATTCCTTTCACATGGATGAATAAAAGGTTAAAAGATTGGTCATGCTAGTCTTAAATAATAAGTTCCAAAAAAGGTGGAGGTTTTTAATATGAGTAAAATCAGACAAGATGCTTGGTTAGAAGAAAATGATGAATTATTAGCAGAGGCGGTCATTCGTCACGTAACGGAGGGAAGCACACAGCTAAACGCTTTTGAAGAAGCTGGTGATGCGTTAAATCGTACGGCTGCAGCCTGTGGTTTCCGTTGGAATGCTGTTGTTCGGAAAGAATATGAAGAACAATTAGCAGAGGCTAAAAAAGAAAGAAAAGAAAGAATGCGAGTGTTAGGAGCTCCTGCAAGACGTCGCACTTCTAGTATGTTTACAGTAAATAGTAGTGCAGCAGAAGGAAAATCAATTCCGCTATCTGCTCTTTCTCTTGATATTGTTATAGCTTATTTACTACGTTTACAGCATTCTGGTGAAGTAGGCAATGAATCTTCAAAATGGAGACAACTTGTTCATGTAACATCAGAGAAAAATAAAAAACTAGAGAAAACAATTACAAAGCTCGAAGAAGAAAACCGAGCAATCCGCAAAGATTACGAACAATTCGTTCAAATTATGAATCGTGCTAGACGACTTGTTACATTAGATGAAGAGGAAGAACGTGTTGCACCAGTTTTTAAAATGGAGAAAAACGGAAATCTCGTAGTAAGTAGTTCTAATTTCCAGCCTGAAAATGGCGATGCGCTTAATTAGCAGCATCGCCTTTTTTTATGTGTGTTCATAGTAGTCTCTATTCATGTCGTTCTAGCATTTTGGCATTACGCTCAAAAACACGCTTTAAATAGAAACCGTATAATGTTAATTCTTCGTCATGAAAAGATTCTGGATGTACATTTCCACCTAAGTGATGAAGGTATTGCTGTAGACGAATAACGACTGCCTCTACTGTTAAATGTGGATCGACAAGCTCCGATAATGATGCCATGACTTCAGGAACGATTTGTGGATAAGTAAATTTCGTCTCTTCCTGCTGTAAGCTTTCCTCGTAAAAATCTCGAATAAGGGCAGCACGCTGTGAGCCGCTACCTTCTATACATAAATAGATTTGTACAGCTACACCTTGGCGTAAACGCCTTTGTGAAATCCCTGCAAACTTTTTCCCTTCAATACTTAGATCATACGAACCGGGGCAATATGAGCCTACTATTTCATAGGCTTCAATCTTCTCAGCCACCTCTGGAAATAAACCTTTGACGAGGTCGACCATCACATCATAGCCATCATTTATGCTTAAAGAATTCATTTGCTCAGATAATACAATGGAAATGTTTAGAACCCCTTCATCAAGGACAACAGCTAATCCACCTGAATTCCGAACGATAGGTTGATAACCTCTCGATTTCAGTAAATCCATTCCCTGCTGTACATATGGTAAACGATGATCTTGGATGCCAAGCACAACAGATGCCTCGTGAACCCATGTCCGAACAGTTGGTGGTGATACTAATTGTCCAACTAGCTGGCACAACGTATCATCGGTTGCAAAGGATTCTAACGGAGATCGCTGCTTTGCGCTAATTGATTGATCATAATAACGCCAATTTGGCTGCTGTAAAATACTTTTCATATTGGTACTCCTCTAATTCCATCTCTTCTCTTTAGCATACATCATCTAAAGTTGGTGTCAAATTCGTGAAAACCATTCATGAACTTAGGGATTTTGCACAAACTATGATAAACTAATTTTGAATAGTATTCACTTATAAAGGAGTGTTTTCAATAATGAATGAAGCAGCAATTACGTTAGATGGATGGTACGCTTTACATGATTTTCGCTCAATTGATTGGGCTTCATGGAAGCTCGTTTCTGCTGAAGAACGTCAAGCAGCAGTAGAAGAATTTCTTGCTTATTTAGAGAAATTAAATGAAGCAGATCTCGCTAAAACAGGTGCTCATGCCTTCTATGCAATCGTTGGTCAAAAGGCTGACTTTATGATTATGACATTGCGTGAAACAATGGATGAGCTACAAGAGCTTGAAGCAGAATTTAATAAATTAGCCATTGCTGATTTTACAATTCCTACATACTCTTATGTATCTGTTGTTGAGCTTTCAAACTATTTAGCTGGTGAATCAAATGAAGATCCATACCAAAATCCACATGTACGTGCACGTCTATACCCTGAGCTTCCTCGTTCTAAATATGTGTGCTTCTACCCTATGGATAAACGCCGTCAAGGGAATGATAACTGGTACATGCTATCAATGGATGAGCGTAAATCATTAATGCGTTCTCATGGTATGATTGGTCGCGGTTATGCTGGTAAAGTAAAGCAAATTATTACAGGCTCTGTTGGCTTTGATGATCACGAGTGGGGCGTTACATTATTTGCTGATGACGTTTTACAATTCAAAAAATTAGTGTATGAAATGCGCTTTGATGAAGTATCTGCTCGCTATGGTGAGTTTGGTGCATTCTTCGTCGGAAATCTACTTGATAACGATAAATTAGTTACATTCTTAACGGTTTAATACGTACATTAAAAAATGCGGGTCCCTAGTGAGGACTCGCATTTTTTAAATTTCGTTTTCTTCCGCATTCTCAGCTTCAAATATTAAGATGATTGTATGAATAAAAAATCCGGTAAGAATCATCAGAAAGACCAAATACCAATTATACGGCTGATGATAGTATTCTGCTATCCCGACTGCCATAAAGGCACTAATAATTATTGCTACAAACATACTAAAAATACGCATTGTAACGCTCCTTCATGAAAGCAAAAATAAATTCAACCTTAGTATGTCTCTGAATATCGTTACTATACTGGCTAAGCAAAATTATCTATAAAATAAAAAAGTGCCATCCCTCTGCGATGACACTTCCTTAATCATTGAATTTACTTTTTTTCATATTTCCTCAAGAGCTTTCGTCCTTTACTTTTAAAATTAAGATGATCGTTTGAATAAAAAAACCAATCACTATTATTAAAATAAATAGATACCAATGGAGCGGCTGTCCATAATACTCCCCTAGTAAAAAGGCCAGCACCGCACTTAGTAATATCCCAAACCATACCCCTATTTCCATAAGTAATCACCTCACATGTACGGCCTACACATGCAATTTATTGATCTCCTATTCCCCTATTTATACCTTTTTCTATTTACCCAATTTTTCATAAACGTTATCTAATATGAATGGCTTTTAGATTATTTTTTACGGACTTGTCGTTATTATTACTATATGCGTAGTACCTTTGTTGTGTGAATTTCTTTCTTCACAAAATTGAACATGTCTACAATACCATCATGCATATACTGACAGCGAGGAGGTATGAAAATCGCTGTTATTAAGACGAATGATGCCCAGACAGCCCTGCTAGCAAGGCTTATGCGTGCCGAGGCAGAAGGCGAAGGTGAGTTAGGCATGCTGATGGTTGGGAATGTTGGCGTTAATCGTGTAAGGGGTGATTGTTTAGATTTTGGTGATATTCGAACAATTGAACAGATGGTTTATCAGCGTCCAGGTGGCTTTGAAGCAACTCAAAAAAGTTATTTTTATCAACGAGCACGTGATCAAGATATCCGGTTAGCCAAAAGGGTGATTCAAGGCGAAAGATTTCATCCAGCTAACCGTTCCTTGTGGTTTTTCATGCCGGCGGGCGATTGTCCTGCACAATGGTATGGCCAATGGAATACAGGCAGATACAAATCTCATTGCTTCTTCTCGCCAACTGAAGAAGATTGTCCTCAAATTTAAAAAGAAAGTAGGTTGATTATTGATGATGCCTTATTATTGGACACCAACAACGCAACAACAAATGACTCCTCCTCCAGTCACAATCCCGACCGGACGACCACCAGGCCGCGAAGAGTCCTATATAGAAAATATTTTACGGTTGAATCGCGGAAAACCAGCTACCTTCCATTTTTCTTTTGAGCATGCAGTGGAACAAGGCAAAAACACAAAAACTGTGCGTGGTGTAGTAGAGGCTGCTGGACGAGATCATGTTATCATTCGTGAACTTAAATCCAATCATCGCTTCTTATTCCCAATGATTTACTTCGATTTTGCTGAATATGATGAAGAAATGGCTTATTTTAATCAAAATCCATAATCGCTATATTGTATCTTAAAAATCCGCAATACTCTCACTGACAACAGTCGATGAGAGTATGCGGATTTTTAACTTGCGCTAGATTAATATTCTTTTAAATATTCCAATGTAGCTTTTCCTAAAGTTTTAGCAGCTATTAGCATTGCACGTTCATCAAAATTAAAGCGCGCGTGATGATGTGGATAAGCTGTTTCCCATTCTGGACTTTTCGCACCTGTGAAGAAGAATGTACCAGGTACTTTTTCTAAATAATATGCAAAATCCTCTCCAACCATAAACGGTGGACAAGTTTTCACTTGCTCTACACCTGGGACAGTTGACGCTAACTGTGCTACAAACTCCGTTTCCTTCTGATGGTTATACACAGGTGGATAACCTCTTGTATAACGGTATTCATAGCTTGCTCCAAAGGCTAGACAAGTGGCGTTTAGAACGGCTTCTAGCTCCTGCTCCATCTGTGTGCGCACATCTTCCTCAAAGGTGCGAATTGTGCCTGCCAATTTAACACGATCAGCAATCACATTAAACGGATTAATTGCCTCGAAATGACCAATTGTTAAAACGGCTGACTTTAATGGATCAATACGTCTTGAGATAAGTTGTTGTGCGCTGATTACAAACTGCGAGGCAAGAGTAACTGCATCAATGGAGTGATGTGGTTCGGCACCATGGCCACCCTTCCCTTGAATAGCAATTTCTACTTTGTCTGCAGCTGCCATAATGGCGCCGTCTTTCACTAAAATTTCCCCTATCGGAGTGGGAGCCCAGAGATGTGTACCAAAAATAACATCTACACCATCTAAACACCCATCCTCTATCATCGACTTGGCCCCACCTGGTGCCACCTCTTCAGCGTGCTGATGAATAAATATAATATTTCCTGTGATTTCAGATTTCATTTTATTGAGTGCCTTAGCTAATCCTAGTAATGTTGCTGTATGACCATCATGCCCGCAAGCATGCATTTTACCCGCGACCTTTGATTTATAAGGTAAATCATTTTCCTCCTGGATCGCTAATGCATCAAAATCAGCCCGTAACGCCACTGTTTTTCCTGGCCTTGCACCACGTAGCACGGCAACTACACCTCTTCCACCTACCCCTTCACGAACCTCATGACCCAATTCTTTATGATAGGCAGCTATATAGGCTGGTGTCTCCACTTCTTCAAAGGATAATTCAGGATATTCGTGCAAGTGACGACGAATCCCTACCATCTCTTCATAATTCTCATCTATTAAAGTAAATAGCTTTTCCATCCTACACAACCTCTCTTTTTGTATTTTCGAAATATTGCAAGTAATAGTAGTAGTGTACTATAAATTCTTACAAAAAGAATAGGATTTAAATCGTAATCTTACAAAATAAAGAAAAAACCCTCCTACAAATCATGTAAGAGAGTCCTAATTTTAAATTAACGAGCATGTTTTAAAGCCGATAAAATAATAAGTATCCATCCAATTAAAAATAGTACACCACCAATTGGTGTAATCGCGCCCAATACTTTAATACCACTAATCGCTAATACGTATAAGCTACCAGAAAAGAAGACAATCCCAAAATTAAAGAAAATTCCTGCCAAATTCAATTGCTTCACTTCACCAAATAATTTAGAACTCATTAATAGTCCGATTACTAACAAACCAGTAGCATGGAACATTTGATATTGAACAGCCGTCTCCCAAATACCTTGACTATAATCATCTAAAATTTCCTTTAAAGCGTGTGCACCAAATGCACCAAAGGCTACTGCTAATAGGCCATGGAGAGCCCCTGTCACGATAAATTTTTTCATTGCGCGTTACCCTACCTTTAATATTGATTAAAAATCAAAAATTGAATCACCATTGGCTCCATCTTCTTCAATTTTGGATGTAGATAAACTAGATGGCTTCATCTCTGATACAAGCATTTGTGGTAAATGCTTAGAAGGTGTTGTGATAGATGGCGTATTACTAGGAGAATCTAACACCACATCACATAATGCTCGAATTGCTGTAAGAGCTTCGCGGATCTGCTGATCATTCCCTGCATTTTTTGCACCAGATAATTGTTTTTCAAGTTGTTGTATAACGGCTTGATAAGGAATCATTGCATTCTCCTACTTTCTACTTTTGGTACAAATTTTAAACATTCCATACCTGAGGATTGTTTCACGACAACGGATGGAATTTGTTTTGTTTTAAAGCCATATGAGACACAGGCACGTGGAGTCTGAGGGTCCCAGGTTACTTTAAAAAAATGACATTGAAAACAATTCGTCTTCATCGTTGTCCCTCTCTTTCATCTATCTTAACTGTATCACGATTTATGTAGTGTATAAAGTAAACGATTTGTGCCAATCTATGCTAAACACCAATCAATTGGTTGTTTACCCCATTCTACTAATTGTTGATTAATCTTTGAATAAGGTTTACTCCCAAAGAATCCTCGATAAGCACTTAATGGGCTAGGATGTGGTGCTTCTAATATGACATGTGGCGTGTCATATTTGCGTATCAACTGTTTTTTTCGTTGCGCAGGCTTACCCCACAGTACAAAAATAAGTGGTTCCTCTCTTGCAGCTAGCTTATCGATAACCGCATCAGTGAACTGCTCCCAACCTTGATCTTTATGGGAATTTGCCTGTCCAGCTCGCACGGTAAGAACTGTGTTCAAAAGCATAACACCTTGTTCTGCCCACTTCGTCAAAGTTCCATCTTTAGGAATTGAACAGCCGAGATCATCTTGTAGCTCTTGTAGCATATTTCGTAAGCTAGGTGGATGGGGAATACCTGGCTTGACAGAAAAGCTTAACCCATGCGCTTGATTAGGGCCATGATATGGGTCTTGTCCTAAAATAATGACCTTCACATGTTGATATGCTGTTGTATAAAATGCATTCATTACATCCTGCATAGGAGGATAAATAGTGTGCGTTGAATATTCATTAGCAATAAATTGACGTAATGTGTGATAGTATGGTTTTTCTAACTCTGCTGCAAGTATTTCTTGCCAATCATTCGGGAATACTTGTTTCATCGTCCTTTAAGCCCCTTTCTTTTCTTACAACGGTACAAAAAATCATCCATGAATTCAAGTCTCAGCACAAACTGACCATATAAAAATATCAAATTCTGACTATTTTTATAGAATCAGAATAAGACTATACTAAATGGTAATTTTAACACTCTTAACAATAAAGGAGATCTTTTCATGACTCTAAAAAAAACATTAACAATTGCTGG
This sequence comes from Lysinibacillus sp. GW823-FHT06C08, assembly GCF_058795135.1. Taxonomy (NCBI): domain Bacteria; kingdom Bacillati; phylum Bacillota; class Bacilli; order Caryophanales; family Bacillaceae; genus Lysinibacillus; species Lysinibacillus sp. GW823-FHT06C08. The sequence goes on along the minus strand of NZ_JBXAHN010000001.1, from coordinate 234,273 downwards.
TTCTGATACATCCGGCGGCGCAGGTATGCAGGCCGATCTTAAAACATTTCAAGAGCACGGTACATACGGTATGGTGGCTTTAACAGTTGTCGTAACAATGGACCCAAATGGTTGGACACATAATGTCACACCATTACCAACTGAACTTCTACAAAAACAAATTGATACTGCCCTTTCAACAGGAATTGATGCTATTAAAACAGGCATGCTATCTACGGAAGAGATTATTCGTCTTGCTGGAGAGGCTATTGCAAAATCAGGGACGACAAACGTTGTCATTGATCCTGTGATGGTTTGTAAAGGGGACGATGAAGTCCTAAACCCTGGCAACACAGATGCTATGATACAACATCTTCTACCATTAGCAGCAGTCACAACACCTAATCTTTTTGAAGCTGGCCAATTGGCTGGGACAGGTACGCCCAAAACGATTGATGAGATGAAAACAGCCGCACGAAAAATCCACGAGCTTGGGGCTAAGGCTGTAGTCATTAAAGGTGGAAAAGCATTAGCTACAGAAAAAGCAACAGACCTATTCTTCGATGGAGAAGCATTTTACTTATTAGAATCCGAAAAAGTTGCTTCCACTAATAACCACGGTGCAGGCTGCACTTTTGCAGCTTCTATTACTGCAAATCTCGCAAATGGATTGTCTGTTATGGATTCTGTTATTGAAGCAAAAGAGTTTGTATCCGCAGCCATTGCACATGGTTGGGCTCTTAACGACTATGTTGGTCCCGTCATGCATGGAGCAAAATCCCGCTTTGGTGCTCCACAAATAACAGTCACTGAAATTTAACATTGAAAGGGATGTCTCTAAGATTATGGAGACATCCCTCTTTTACATATCATCCAATGGATCAGTCATGAATATAAGTTTGCCCAGAGCCACTCCTCTATTCCTGCACAAGGGGGGAATCAACAGAGGTTTCTTGTTTTCATTTAATACTACGAAGGTTACTATCGTAGTCACCTCAATCATGTTACATCCACGCTCCCTCAAAAATTATCCCTATCATCCTGAGTCAAAAAATGAGTTTAATACCTAAATATTACATACAAATAATGCGTTAATTTCTAGAAATCCCGCTGAATAAAGATAAAAAAATGGACAAGATACGTTAGGACTTCATCCCCCATATATTAGCTTTAGATGGGAGGGGAAAAGATGAAAAAACAAAAGGCAGAGGACTTAACTGAGGAATCAGGTTTATTAGCTGGAGAAATAACCTCTTCAAAAGTAGAAGTACTAGCTTCCATTGTCTTAACACTCGGCTACTCATTGTCCACCCTCGCCACAATAATGGCACTCCAGGAGGAAGAGGAACTAGCACAAGAAAAAAAGACCAAAAATGAAGATCAAAATCTTTATATGAGACAAATGTTTAAACAATTGCAAAGTGTCAATAATCGTTTAGAAACAATCGAAAGAAAGCTTAATCGATACTAAAAAATACATAGCCTATCCATAAACTCAATAAAAAACCGCGCTTCTCCGTCATAAAGAGAAACGCGGTTTTTTATTATACTATGATAATGAGCTTCATTCTTCTCCCTTTTACACACAGCACGATGTAAGATGCTGGAGGAACGTCATCTATTGTACCAAGATAGAATTCGTTTTCACCTAGTTTTACCATCCTTCAGCATTTAGTGCTGTCTACACACGATTTTGGAAGAAGCTATGGTTACAATATCTTTTCAGGTGTGAAACCGTATACAAAATGACACATTTTGTACATATATTTTCACACCCCTTATATTGATACATTACAATAATTTTTTCAAGAATATTGCTCGGAAATTCGTCATAGATTAATAGTTAATGATTCACCCTTCCATGATTTAGTAGAAGATTGCCTACTCTAGAAGGTAGTGGATGAATCTGGATAAGCCTCTGTCGGAAGACAAAGATTTTGAGTAGTCGTGGCAATGAAGCTCTTAAAAATCTTGGTGGCCTTATGTGAAGGTATAAGTTTTACAACTCATTAATTTGTACGTATGAAGCAATCAATTTCCCTTTGCTAATTTTTTTTACTATACTTAAAGGAGAAATGATCGAGAGGAGTGTTAAGATGCAAGAAGTACAAGTAGAGACGTTGCAAGAATTACTAAATTCTTTCGCCAACAAAGACGTTTATATTCATCTTGAGACGACAAACGGATCTTATGCAGCACACTATGATGAAAAGTTCTTTAATGCAGGTGCCTTTATACGCAACGCAAAAATTAATTATGAACTTGCTAAAGTTGTAGACAAGACACCTCATCGTGTTGGGTTAAAATTACCTCATGGCTGGGTTTATGCGCAAGGCATTACTCATTATGAATTAGATGATTTAGGCCGTTTATTAATGGCTGGTTTAGATTACTCTGGAAAATTGGCGATTGCACTTGAAATAAGTGAAGCGCCATTTACTTACTAAGGGGGACGACTCTTTGAATTTACAACCACAACGTCATATTTTAATTGTGTACCCTCACCCAGATGATGAGGCTTTTTCAGTAGCTGGCACGACTGCCTACTATACAAAAAAAATGAATACACCTGTTACATATGCCTGCTTAACATTAGGTGAAATGGGCCGTAATTTAGGTAATCCCCCGTTTGCTACACGCGAATCATTACCAGAAATACGTCGTAAAGAATTAATTGCAGCCGCAGAAGCAATGGGTATTCAAGATTTACGTATGATGGGTCTTCGTGATAAAACAATCGAATTTGAAGACGATGAGAAGATGGTAAAGCTGGTAGAAGGTTTAATTGAAGAGCTAATGCCTTCATTAATTATTACGTTCTTACCTGGTTTTGCGGTACATCCAGACCATGAAGCAACCGCGCGTGCTGTCGTTGAGGCTGTACGTCGTATGCCTAAGGCTGCACGTCCGCAAGTATTTGGCTGTGCCTTCGCAAACGATACTATTGAAAAAAATGGTGAGCCTCATGTGGTCTATGATATTCGCGAAATGCGAATGGATAAATTACAAGCATTACAGGCACACGCATCACAAACTGGTTGGATGATGCAAGAAACAGAAAAACGCATTGATGATGGAGAACCGATGAGCGAAAGCTGGCTAAATGTTGAAAGATTCTACATTGTTGATCCTGATAAATATGTAAAATAAATAAAAGGTTCTGTCCTCTCATGATTGGAGAACAGAGCCTCTTTTAATTAGGTAGATTTTACTTTATTTAGTTTATGCACGATAAACGTGATCGAAAAGGCAATCAATAAAAACAGGAAGAAAAAATAATGAGGTATATGAATATTAACAACACTTACTAACATTTTTAACCCTATAACCCCAATAATGATGAAAGCAGTCGCTTCTAGCTCAGGAATTTTTTCGATCATAATTAAAAATACACCCGCTATTGTCCTCATCATTAGGATTCCTAACATACCTCCAATTAGAAGCACCCATACTTGATCTGAAATAGCAAAGGCGGCAAATATTGAATCAATGGAAAAAGCAATATCCATCAGCTCTACGGAAATAACCGTTGCCCAAAAGGTCCCAAAGAAACGAACCATCAATCCTGATTTTTTTACCACCTTCACACTATCCTCATTTCCAAGTTGAAGGAAATGAGCGATACAGAGCCATCCTAAATACAACGCACCTAACACTTTAATAAACCAAAACTCTACAAGATAAACTCCTATTCCAATAAATAAAAATCTGAAAAAATAAGCTCCTAGCATCCCATACATTAAAGCTCGTTTTCGTTGCTTATCTGGCAAATGTTTGACAAGTACTGCTAATACAAGTGCATTATCTGCTGACAACAATCCTTCTATAATAATTAATGAAAATATTAGTCCCCATGATACAGGATCCACTAATACTTCCTGCCACATTGCCCAATCGAAAAATTGGCTATATGTAGATAGAATTCCTTGAATGATTTCCACTGCTTACCCTCCCACTTGTCCTAAGCTAATCTAGTATATGCTTGACCCATTTTGATATGAAAGTTGTATTTTTTTGATCAATGATGCCTCCGTATAATCGCGGCTAGGCCTCTAAAAAAAACGATTTCCTTTACACCTGGAAATGGTCCATAAAAGTGGGGCTTACCTATGTTTAACGCTTCATTTTCCAACAAAAAGTAAGGTAAATAAAGATAAAACGCTTACATTATAAAATAGACACGGAAAATTTAGAATTTACTAAAAATTAAGTCCAAAAAGCACAAAAAGTGTGCTATCATAGATAAATGTTTTAAACGTAAAACGGAGGATGAATACTATGGAAGTTGCTGATACTAGAACCGTGCAAGTGGAGAATGTCCTCATTGCACACCATTTTTTAAAAGACGTAGTTGTGCATACACCTCTACAAAGAAACGACTATTTATCAGAAAAATATGGCGCAAATATTTATTTTAAACGTGAGGATTTACAACATGTACGCTCATTCAAGCTTCGTGGCGCCTATTATAAAATCAAAAAAATCGAGGATGAAGCGCGCAATGTTGGCGTTGTTTGTGCCAGCGCAGGCAACCACGCACAAGGTGTAGCTTATGCCTGTGCCCAATTAAAAATCCAAGCTAGCATTTTTATGCCTCAAACTACACCGAAGCAAAAAATAGACCAAGTGCGTATGTTTGGTCGTGAGTATGTGGAGATTATTTTAGCGGGTGACACGTTCGATGACTCTGCTGAAAGTGCACTAAGTTTCTGTGAAGAACAAGGAAAAATCTTCATTCACCCATTTGATGATTTCGATGTTATTGCTGGGCAAGGAACTGTGGCGGTAGAAATCATGAATGATATGGAAGAGCCAATCGACTACGTATTTGGCAGTATCGGTGGTGGTGGCTTAATGTCTGGTGTTTCTGCCTATATTAAAAACCTTTCCCCATCTAGCAAAATTATTGGTGTAGAGCCTGCAGGTGCTGGCAGTATGAAGGCTGCTTTTGCTGAAGGTGGCACAGTTGCTCTTGATTGGATTGACAAATTCGTCGATGGAGCTGCCGTAAAGTGTGTCGGTCATCATACTTATGATGTTTGTCGCCGTTATTTAGACGACATTATTCTTGTACCTGAGGGAAAAGTATGTACAACCATTTTAGATTTGTACAATAAACATGCGATTATTGCTGAGCCTGCTGGTGCATTGTCAGTTGCAGCTCTTGATTTTTATAAAGAAGAAATCAAAGGAAAGTCTGTTGTCGTTATCATCAGTGGTGGGAATAACGATATTGGACGTATGCAGGAAATTAAAGAAAAGTCTCTTATTCATGAAGGCTTACTTTACTACTTCATCGTCAGCTTCCCCCAACGGGCAGGTGCTCTTCGTCAATTCCTAACTAGCGTGCTAGGACCTAATGATGATATTACAACCTTTGAATATACTAAGAAAAACAATAAAGAAAGCGGTCCTGCTCTAGTCGGCATCGAGCTTGGTGATCGATCAGATTACGAGGGGTTACTAGCGAGAATGAACGAATTTGGCTTCAAATACAAAGAAGTTAACAATGATATTCAGCTATTTGGCCTACTCGTGTAAATGAAAGAGTCTCACTTTTATCAAGTGAGGCTTTTTCTATGTTTAAATATTTGAGAGTCACCTCAACAGCATCTTTCTCAACCATTTATATAGATGAACGGAGCAAGGGAGGCAGCTCGACCCTCACATCATTGTAAATGAAAAAACTATAGGCAAACCCAAATGTCATTGAGTTTGCCTATAGTCTGACACTCATACGAATGTATGAACGATATACCTTTATCCTAATAAAGCACGGTCCGAATTCATTTTCTCACCACGAATGCGTTCAAATTCAGCCATTAAATCAGGTATCGTTAATTCATGCTTACGATCTTCCGCAACTTCTAAAATAATTTGACCTTTATCCATCATAATTAGGCGATTCCCTAAATCTAAAGCTTGTTGCATATTATGTGTAACCATCAATGTCGTTAACTGATCTTTTTCTACTAAATACTTTGTAATACGGGTGATCAATTCAGCACGTGATGGATCAAGCGCAGCCGTATGCTCATCTAACAATAATATAGATGGTTTTGTAAAAGTGGCCATTAACAGAGACAAAGCTTGACGTTCCCCTCCGGAAAGTAAGCCAACCTTTGCAGAAAGTCGGTTTTCTAAATTTAATCCAAGCATCTCTAACGATTCAATAAAAAACTCACGACGTTTTTTGTCTACACCTCTTCGCAATCCTCTACTCTTATTACGGGAATAGGCTAGTGCTAAATTCTCCTCAATCGTCATAGCAGGTGCTGTCCCCGCCATTGGATCTTGGAAAACACGACCTATAAATTGCGAGCGTTTATACTCAGGCAAATGAGTAACATTGTTACCATCAATCGAAACCGTGCCGAAATCTGGTGTTAGGGCGCCAGAAATCATATTCATCATCGTTGATTTACCTGCCCCATTACTCCCAATAATAGTAACAAAATCACCAGGCTTTAAATGTAGGTTAATTTCTGCTAGAGCGATCTTTTCATCCGGTGTCCCTTCATTGAACACCTTATTTATACCGTGTAATTTAAGCAAGGCCTTTTCCTCCTTGCTCTACTTGTTTGATTTGCGTAAGTTCAGCAGCCCGTTTAGCCTTACGTTTACGTTCCTTACGTTTGTTAATAAATTGAGGCAAGATCAACGCCAAAATGACAATGATAGCTGTAATTAATTTCATATCTCCTGAATCCAGGAAGTCTACACGTAAAGCTAAAGCTAAAATAATACGATAAATAATAGCTCCAGCGATGACTGCAAAAGTGGTACGAATAATGGTCTTTGTACCAAAAATAGCTTCCCCGATAATGACAGATGCAAGCCCGATCACAATCATACCAATTCCCATACTTACATCAGCAAACTTCGAATATTGTGCGATTAAAGCTCCAGAAAATGCGACAAGTGCGTTGGAAAGTCCTAGCCCTAAAATAATGAGTGTATCTGTATTGGCTGAGAAGCTGCGAATCATTCGTTTATTATCACCAGTAGCCCGAATAGCAAGCCCAACCTCTGTTTTTAAGAACCAATCTGCCACTAATTTTATTAAAATTGTAATAATTACAATGACAATTAGTACACTCCAAGTACCTGGTACTTGCTGAATCCCCATACCTTTTAATAGGCTGTTGAGAGCATCATCTATCCCTAAATTACTCCAAAACGCTTGAAACTTTGAAAATATCGTTTCAGAGTTTAGTAATGGAATATTTGGACGACCTATCGTATTTTCTGCAGTTAACCCCATGATCCGTAGGTTAATCGAATATAAGGCAATCATCATTAAAATCCCTGATAATAGTGGGTTTATCTTCCCTTTTGTGTGAAGGATTCCTGTCATACATCCAGCAATAAATCCAGCAACAATTGCCACTAAAGTCGCTAAGATTGGGTGGTAGCCAAGCAAAACCATCGTTGCTGCTGTCGCCGCCCCTGTTACAAAGCTTCCATCAACCGTTAAATCCGGAAAATCTAACACCCGAAATGTTAAATACACACCAAGTGCCATAATTGCATAGATGATTCCTTGCTCCACTGCGCCAAATAATGCTAAAAACATCGTTGAATCATCTCCTAAATCTCTTTATTATTCTACTGCTGGTAAATGAAGATAAAGCGGGGATAGTTCCCCCGCTTCAAGTTATTTTTCTAGAAGTTCTGCACCCCAAGAATCTTTAATTTCAATCCCTAAATCATCTGCTACTTTTTTATTAATTAATAGCTTTAGATTTTGTGGATATTGCGCTGGCGTTTCAGCAGGTGTTGCTTCACCTTTTAAAATTTTCACTGCCATTTGCCCAGCCTCATACCCAATGTCGGAATATTCAAAACCATACGCAGCTAAACCGCCTCGCGCCACAGAGTCAAGCTCCCCTACTATTAAAGGCAATTTATTGGCATTTGCTACATCGATGACAGACTCTAAAGCAGAGACTACTGTATTGTCCGTAATAATATAGAGTGCATCGACTTTACCGATTAAAGATTCAGTTGCTTGTTTTACCTCTGCAGAAGTTGCAGCTGAAGCCTCTTTAACCTCAAGACCTTGCTCAGCCATTACTTTTTTTACTTCCTTCACCTGTGCTACAGAGTTTTGCTCACCAGCGTTGTAGACCATACCAATGTTTTTAGCACCTAGCTCTTTTAAAAATGCAACCGTTTTAGAAATCGTTTCAGGATGTAAATCGATAGTACCTGTAACATTTTTCCCTGGCTTCTCCATCGATTCTATGAGCTGAGCACCTACAGCATCTGTTACAGAAGTAAAGATAATTGGAATATCACTTGTTGCTGTTGCCGCGGCCTGTGCAGAAGGTGTAGAGTTAGCAAATATTAAATCTACGTTTGCACTTACTAGATTGTTAGCAATCGTTGTGTTAAGACTATTATCGCCTTGTGCGATTTGTGGATCATACTCAACTTTTAAACCTGCATCTTCAATCGCCTTTTTAAAGCCTTCCGTCGCTGCATTTAAAGAAGGGTGCTCTACAATTTGCGTAATTCCGATTTTATATGTTTTATCATCTGTGTTCCCGCTGTCACTTGCGTTATTCGTTTCGTTCCCTTTTGATTCTGTTGAACTAGTCCCACCACTACCACAAGCAGCAAGTAGTAATACTAATCCAAAGAGTAGGAATGAAAGCTTTTTGACATTGCTCTTCACCATTAATCCCCCCGATTAAGTTCTCGAATATCTACCACACTTTATCCAAACAAAGTGTGAATGTATCGCTATATTATCGTTATTATTGAGCTCCGTCAACAACATTATGAATGTTCTGACTTTTATATTTCACAAAAAAATTTAGCATTTCATTTAATTTGGCGCTTTAAACCGCTAAACTACGCTATTTACGTTATTGGATTCCTTTTTAAAAAATAGTAAAAAATATTTATGACAATTTTGCGAATTTAGTCAAGTAAGCAAAAAAGGAAATCGAAAAGCATCGATTTCCCTTTTATCTTGAATATTAGCTAGTTTTGTCCCAGCCTTTTTCAATAAAAATATTCAATTTAAGCTTCTTCATAAGCATTTTTCATTCCGTGATATAGTTTACTATCTTTAAAATCATCTTTATTAATGTGAAGTTGTACACTTACCTCATACAGAAAGTAAAGCCATTCCGTATCATTTTCCTCAACAGCTTTAGCACAAGCATTTTCTATATAAATACTATTCACATGACGTTCTAGACCCTTTAAATAATCTAAGGCTTTTGATGCTCCTGGCCAATTCAAATCCTTAAATAATTCATATAAACTAGGCAAGGCCACTTTATTATTTGGATACCCGATAGATATGACGACATCGACTGCGTTCTCCCAACATTCTTTTGAATATTTTTGAAATATAAGTGGCAATTGTTCATTGTTAATTTGACAAAGAAATGCTTTTGCTTCGTTTTGAATTGTCTTTGGTAAATTCCAATTCAAATTATAGGAATAATAAATCACTAAATTATCTTCCATAAAAATTCATACCTTTCATAGAAATGTTGCTTATTTAACTTTCACAGAAATTCCCTGTAGAATCCTAGTGTATTTATGCGGTTTGTCATTTGCATTGTCTCGACTATCAATCCAACCTTTCATTTCTGATGCCTTATCTGTTTTTACAGAAACATGATTACCACCATCTTTAATAGCTTTTAATGACCCTGTTTTATTTACAGCTTCTATGGTAGTTGCTGTAAACGAACCACTAGGCATTTTTAAGTTATAAGAAAGCCCTCCAGTATCTTGAGGTCTTGGAGTTAAATTTGTGCCATTTCCACTACCACTGCGATAAATAATTGTTGGATTTTTGTCTTTCAATCTCGAAATCAGTTCAGGTTTTACTTGATCCTTCGCAACTACTACTACAGTAACTAATGATGCTGCAATAATCATAGCAAGTAGGAATTTTCGGATTTCAGGAATCATGTGTTTTGCTATCTATATAAAACAATAAAACTCTTGATAAATTAATAATAAACCTCGCCTCATTTTCCTCTATTATATCTTCGTTAGGGTGAGAGAAACCATGATTATTTCTAATATCATTCATGTTCTCTAAAAACTTGCCAATAGCGTTGACTGTTTGATTAATAGGTTTGTGATGATCTTTTACATTAATATTGAATTTTGGATGGGATATTTTCAACCTTCCCCACATATCTTGAATTTTTATATTCTGTTCATCAAAGGTAATATTCTGTTCATCACATATTGCTTTTAAATATCCATGTAGTGCTGTGTGAGCACGATCTACGGCACTACTAAAAGAATGTTTATCGATCAAAGTATCTGCTTGCAACAATACTTCTTTTACAAACTCAATATCATGCTTAAGTTCTCCATATTCAATTAGTTCTCCCTTTAATTGTGTAATCCACTGTGTTATTTTTCCATGTAACTTCTCTTTATTAGAAAATTCAACTTGTTTTAGTAATGCATTCTCTAGTCTTTCTTCGAAAATCTCTAATGGATACTTTTCTAGAACACCTATTAGAATTTTAGATTGAATTAGCGAGTGTATTGAATGTTTCTCCTGCTCACCTAATGGGTTGGGATACACCAATTACAACTAACAACATAATTGCTTTTTCTCCTTGCTACTGTACAAATCCCAATTTTGGGTAAAATTGCATGTGGCGACCCGATTACGGCAGATGAAAACTTAACTGGTTACAGATATGAGTCACCTGACAACTTACCAAGTGGAAATCTATTCTATTTACAAGCAAAAGGCGATAGCATGGAGCCTACTATTCCGAATGGATCATACGTCTTAATACGGGAACAACCAGAGGTTGAGAACGGTGAAATTGCTGCCGTCTTAGTTAATGGGGATACAGAGGCTCTCTTAAAAGAGTAAAAAGACAAGCTGAGACAGTATTTTTAATGCCCGATAACCCAAGACATGAAAAGCACATTAACTATACAGAAAGCAAGTTGTTGTCCGGTTATCTAATGGAATCACTAAAAATAGATAATAGACCTGTATACTACATTTTTTAGCTTTGAAATCAGGGATGCGCTTTGCTGAAATAATCGCACTTACTAGAAAAGATTTTAATTTCAAAGACAACACCATCAACATTAACAAAACATGGGGATATACAAGTTCTTATGATGAGGGTAAGAAAAAGACCAAAAAGAAAAGTTCAAACCGCATAATTAAAATAGACAAGGTAACGATGAGTCTGTTCAATCATTTTTTTGAAGTGACACCTGAAAATATTCATAAGTTAGTGTTTTATAATCCCGCTTCTAAATACAAAGTTTTCAGCAATACAGGTGTTAATAAAGCATTTTAAAAAATACTTCGTGAATTACAGATTGAAGAAATTTCAATTCATGGTTTACGCCATTCTCACGCTAGTATTTTATTTTACAAACAGTTCAGTATATTTCCGACCGACTTGGACATGCAGATGTAGATACAACAATTCGAATTTACACACACCTCATTAAAGAACTTCGAGAAGAAGATGAAAATAATATGGTCAATATTCTAGCCGCTTTATAATTTTACACATTATTTACACATAGTTATTTACAAACCTGCATGAATACTGATATGATTGCACTTGCTCTACGTGGTTCGTAACCATCCCACGAAAAAAAACTAAGGAGAAATGAATATGAAGATAAAATTTTTAGCAGCAAGTGGTATTATTGCAGCTCTTTACATTGCTGTGACGATGCTTGTTGCACCATTTGGTTTTACAGAGGTGCAGTTCCGTGTATCTGAAATTTTCAACCATTTAGTGGCCTTTAATCCACGCTTTGCCGTTGGTATCATAATAGGGGTATTTATTTCTAATATCTTTTCACCACTCGGTATCTACGACTTAGTATTTGGTGTTGGACATTCTATGATTACATTGGGTTTGTTCATTTTGATTTGTAAATTTGTTAAACATATTTGGGCACGTTTAATCATCAATACATTTTTATTTACATGCACAATGTTTATAATCGCCTTTGAATTGAATTTAGCCCTAGAGCTACCATTCTTTTGGACTTGGCTCACGGTGGCGGCAGGTGAATTCGTTGTCTTAGCGGTTGGTGCACCTATTATGTATATACTCAATAAACGCCTTCACTTTAAAGAGATGATTGAATAGACGAGTCTTACAAGATTCGTCTTTTTTTCTTGACAATATTCTGAAAACATTCTACAATTCTTTCTAATAAATGCGAAGAAGAAGAATAGTAGCAAGCATCGTTACTTAAAGAGAGCTGGTGGTCGGTGTAAACCAGTAGTACGTACTTGTGAATGGACTTCAGAGCAGCCTTAATCCAATGTAAGGCCGATTTGCTCCCCGTTATCGGAGTTAGAAAGCGCGCATCAATTGCGAATAAAGGTGGCACCACGGTTACTCGTCCTTTTTACAGAGGATTGGAGTGGCTTTTTTTTATGAAAAAATGAGCGTAGAGGAGTCGAGGAAAGATGAGTACAGTAGCAGAGAATAAAGGATATTTCGGAGAATTTGGTGGAAGCTTCGTTCCAGAGGAGCTTCAGCATGTATTAACTATTTTGGATGAAAATTTCCAAAAATTCAAAGAAGATGCAGACTTTAATACAGAATTGAATTATTATTTCCATGAATATGTCGGTCGCAAATCCCCCCTTTATTTTGCAGAAAATTTAACAAAGCAATTGGCTGGCGCAAAAATTTATTTAAAGCGTGAGGATCTTAACCATACGGGCTCACATAAAATCAATAATGTATTGGGTCAAATTTTATTAGCAAAACGTATGGGAGCAAATCGCGTTATTGCTGAAACTGGTGCAGGACAACACGGTGTGGCAACCGCTACTGCCTGTGCCATGTTCGGGATGGATTGTACTATTTATATGGGGTTAGAGGATACTAAACGTCAGGCATTAAATGTATTTCGAATGGAGCTTCTTGGAGCAAAGGTAGTAGCTGTTGATAAGGGGCAAGGACGTTTAAAGGATGCCGTTGATGAAGCATTCGCTGATTTGGTGGCAAACTACGAAACGACATTTTATTTATTGGGCTCTGCTGTTGGGCCGCACCCATTCCCCTCAATGGTTAAACATTTCCAATCAGTTATTAGCCGCGAAAGCCGCGAACAAATTTTGGAGAAAGAAGGAAAACTACCAACCGCTGTCCTAGCCTGTGTTGGCGGTGGAAGTAATGCTATAGGGGCATTCGCAGAGTTTATTGCTGATAAAAATGTTCGTCTTATCGGAATAGAGCCAGATCAAGCTGCTACACTTAACGAAGGAACGCCTGGAGAACTACACGGCTTCAAATGCTTAGTGCTACAGGACGCAGAGGGAAACCCTCTACCAACATACTCGATTGCCGCAGGGTTAGATTACCCAGGTGCGGGACCTGAGCACAGTCACTTAAAAACAATTGGTCGTGCAGAGTATGTTACCGTGACAAATGAAGAAGTCCTAGAGGCATTTCAGGTGCTCTCGAAGGTAGAAGGTATTATTCCTGCACTCGAAAGCTCTCATGCAGTTGCCCATGCACTAAAACTAGCGCCTACTCTTACAACTGATGAAATTATTATTATTAATATCTCAGGTCGTGGCGATAAGGACGTTGAGCAAGTTTTTCATATGTTAAATAAATAATTTAAACCTGAAAGAGCGATTTCCTAAACTGGAAATCGCTCTTCAACTTACACTAATGATGTAATGTCTGCTGATCTTGAAACACAAGTATAAACGAATCTATTCCAATAAGAATATATATCCCCCATTTATTTCATAAAAAAACGGATGAAGTCTATCAAATCATCCGTTCAGTCGCTATTATGAAATCGCTCTTTTATGCAGTTTAATTTTTAGCTTTTCTAACATATCTACCGTCATTTTTGACAAATCGTACTCTGCTTTAAAGCCCCACTCTTTTTGTGCCGCTTCAATATTTATTGAGTTTGGCCAGCTATCTGCTATTGCCTGACGAACTGGGTCAACCTGATAGTTCATTGTAAAGTTCGGTAAATGTTTTTTTATTTCAGCTGCAATTTGCGATGGTTCAAAACTCATTGCTGTTATATTAAAAGCATTACGGTGAACAAGCTTACTACCATCGGCTTCCATTAAATCAACAATTGCCTGTAAAGCATCTGGCATGTACATCATATCCATATACGTACCTTCTTGAATATAAGATGTATACTTACCTTGTTCAATCGCTTCGTAGAAAATCTCTACCGCATAATCAGTTGTACCACCACCAGGAGGTGTTACATAAGAAATTAAACCTGGGAAACGGACACCACGTGTATCTACTCCAAAACGGCTGAAGTAATAATCACATAATAATTCGCCAGCCACTTTATTAACACCATACATAGTTGTCGGGCGTTGCAATGTATCCTGAGGTGTGTCTTCCTTCGGTGTAGATGGTCCGAATGCCCCTATTGAGCTTGGTGTGAAGAATTGCATATTTAACTCTCGTGAAACTTCCAAAGCATTCATTAATCCACCCATATTTAAATTCCAAGCCAACAAAGGATTTCTTTCAGCTGTAGCTGATAATAGTGCTGCTAAATGCATCATTGTATCAGCACCAAAGTCCTTTGCTAAATCATGCATTCTTTGTCCATCTGTAACGTCCAATATCTCAAACGGGCCCTCAGTATGGTCAAGCTTTCTAATGTCAGTAGCAAGTATATTGTCCTCTCCATAAATACTACGAAGTTTTTCTACAAGCTCAGAACCAATTTGACCAAGTGCTCCGGTAACCATAATTTTTTTCATTTCTCAAAACCTCCACATGTGAACAATTGTACTTACCGAAAGTACAAAAATATATTAATAAACATTGATTTAATAACACTTTCAATGAAATTCATTATAATGTGTTCGTTTTGAAAATACAACAATTATATTAAAAATATTCATAAAAGAAACATACTATCCCTTACTTCTCAGTATATGAACATTTTAAATTATTGTGCTACAAAAATATATCAAATACATTTGTACACTCTCAGAGGACATATATTGAAACTCCCATCCAACAAGTTATTAGAGCAAATAAAAAAGAATCCCCTTTGCTAACTTTGCAAAGAAGATTCTATAGCCATTAAAATATGAAGGACTAAATTATATTGAAAAACGTTTAACGGCTATTTGTAGCACTTTCGATACCTTTCGTAATTCTTTAATATAATTGTGGAATTGTTGCTGTGCTGTTAATTGATCGGCTGTTAAAGCAGCAACATGCTTCGTCGATACAGTATTCGTATCAGATAACGATGTCAGCATAACCGCATCCTCACTAACCGTTTTTGTATGATTGGCAATTTCTTGGACTGTAGAAGAGACTTCCATAATATAAGGCTTGATTGTATGTACTTTTTCTAAAATCTGATCAAAACTAGAGGCCGTTTGTCCTGTTACAGCAACTCCTTTTTCGGTTGCCATAAGCACACCCTCCATCATCTGTACTGCATAGCTTGAATCTAGATGAATGTTTTGTACAATGGACGTAATAGTTTGCGTTGAATGAACAGTTTGCTCTGCAAGCTTGCGTACCTCGTTCGCTACTACCGCAAATCCCTTGCCATGCTCGCCCGCTCTTGCCGCTTCAATCGATGCATTTAACGCTAATAGATTTGTTTGTGCTGTTATTTTTTCAATGACCTCAATCATTTGATCGATTGATGATGCTCGTTCGACTAAATTAAAGATGGCTGTATTGGATTTCTCTACAGCTTGCTTAATTGTCTGCATTTGTGCTAAATTGGCTTGCACAATTTCAGTTCCGCTTTCCGCATCTCGAGCTGTTTTATGAGCGAAGTTTTCTACAATTTGAATTTTTTCTAATATAACTTGTACATCATTTAAAACTTCTTCTAAAGATGATGTATTGGAAGCCAATTTATCAGTAGACGCTGCCGTTGAATCTGAAATAGACTGTACATCTTTTGCTATTTTCAATGTCGTTGTTGAAGATTCCTCCGAGGACTCCTGCAATTTCCCGGTCATTTCCTCCACTTCGTAGGCACTGTCCGTAACTGTATGGAGCAAACGTTTCACTTCTGTGACCATTTGATTGTAAGATAGCACTACCTCACCAAGCTCATCATGGGCCACATAACTTGCATTGGCAGTGAAATCACCCTGTTCAGCCTGTTTTAATAATGATTTTAATTGCCGTGTAGGGACATTGACCGCTTTTGTTGCTATAAATCCTATAATAATAACTAGCATCACAACTGTTAAACACACACCACCAAGCAACCAATAACCAAATTGAACATCTTCTTGATAGGACTGTTGTTGGTCTTTTGCTCGTTGAATAAGATAGTTTTGTGTTTCTTCTAATAATGTATGAATTTCCTGACTTAATGGTAGAAATGTCTGCGAATAAAATTTCTCTTGTTCACTTTGGGTCAATTGCTGGTAGCCCTCAATCAATTCTCTCTGCTTCCCTAGTAAGGACTTATACTTATTAATTTGATGACTCGTTTTTTTATCAATTTCTTGGCTTTTTAAATGGTCTAACGGCTTATCCACGTCTTTTAAAATGGAAGACATTCCTGTATAATTGCCATCAGAATCGACGATAAAATCTAACTGACGTTGCGATTCTTCCAGCTCATTTAGCCACCCAATTGGAACAAGCCCCTGTTTGTAACTCTCACTTGCATGCCACGACATTTTCCTTAAATAATCCACACTAAATACACCTAGCAATACATTCGATAATACACAAACAATCATAAGTACAAGTAACTTGTCCTTCACCTTTATGAAACGAAAAAAATGCATGTTCTCTGGCTCCTCCTCCAACTCTTACCAATAATGATAGTATGAAGATATAAAGCCAGTGTTATGTTTTTGTAAAGATTAGACGAAGAATTAAGAAATTATGCCCATTCACCAGCCCCAAATAGGTAATTTACAGCACAAATTGATTCATACCATCATCCCTTATTTACATCATACAAATAGTTGCAACCTTCCACACATTACCAGCGTTTATAGTAGTAACTATAGAAAGAAGGTGTTACATTTGTCGCAGCTTAAGAAATTGGATGGAAGTTTAGTTGTGAGCCTCTTTTTACTTGGAGGTTTTAGCTGCCTTTTTGTCCATTCTAGCAGTGTCAATTTCGGACAATATGCCAGTTCCTTCATTGTTAAGCAATTTATCTTTTATCTTATTGGATTTATAATCATGTTTGGGATTTCTTTACTTGATATTGAACAATTAAAAAAGATTGGATGGCCATTTTATGGATTAGCGGTAGCGTTAACTGCTGGACTCATAGTAGCACCAGAGAGTATTGCACGGACGATAAACGAGGCTAAATCTTGGTATCAAATACCCTTTCTAGGTTCTCTTCAGCCATCAGAGTTTTTAAAATTTGCCTTTTTAATTGTTGTGAGTAAAATCATTATCTCTCATCAAGAGAAAAATGCACGTCCTTCCTATCTAGCTGATTTATGGCTATTTGTGAAAATTGGACTTATTGTCCTTCCCCCTTCGCTCCTTGTTTATAAACAACCCGACACAGGCATGGTTATGTTATACATGGCAATGATTCTACCCATGTTATTTTTTTCAGGCATACATAGGAAATTACTGATTGTATTTACGGCCATACCTCTAGTTTTAATCAGTACAGTTGTAGTACTTTATGTCAGATTTAATGATTTTTTTACAGAAAAAATTTTAGGTGCCCTATCAGGACATCAAGTATCTCGTATTTATGGGTGGCTACAGCCTTATGATTACATAGATTCTTCGTTTCAGGTTCGCCAAGGCTTTTTAGCCATCGGGTCGGGGGAATTTTTCGGGAAGGGCTATCTGAATAATAATGTTTATGTGCCAGAGAAGCATACTGATTTTATTTTTTCTGCAATTGCCGAGGAATTAGGGTTTGCTGGCGGGGCATTTGTCATTGCTTTACTGTTTTTTGTCATCTACAGAATTGTTCTTATTTCTGTTGAAGCAAAAGACCCTTTTATGACATTAATGGGCGCAGGGATATCAAGCTTATTAGCCTTCCAAATTACTCAAAATATTGGCATGACACTTGGACTTTTACCAGTCACTGGAGTTACTTTACCTTTCTTAAGCTATGGGGGTAGTTCACTATTGTCAAATTTCATGCTAATGGGAATTGTTATGATTATTCATAAATCCTATAAGGGGTATATGTTTAAAAGAGGAGATTAACTAAATGCAAGTAGAGAAGGATATTCTCTACTTGCTGGGGGATTCATCTTCATTTAAAAACTCATGAATACTCTCATTATATTGATCTATAAATATTTCAGCTTCCTTACTAGGTAATTTTAATGCGGCTAACGCGGCACCACCTACCGGTAAGCTGGAAGCACCCATAAAGTCATATTGATTGCTATACTTTTTATCCAGCACAGCTAGTTTTTCAATAAATAATGGCAATTCCTTAAAAACTCCACCTGCTAACACGACTTTTACACGTTCAGCGAAGAATGGATTTTTTTTGTAACAAGCATCGATACTTTGATAAAAAATATGGCACACTTCATCTATAATAGTATTTGCTACTATATCTCCACGTTTTGTGCACTCTATCGCTACTTTACTTAACGGAGCAATTATATCTCGTGGATGCCCTTCACCATATACAATTTCAATGATTTGTGGCACAGATTGCACTTGAAAATAGGCTAATACAGCGCCCGTTAATATCGTTTCTGGACCTCTTTTATCAAATTCTTTAAAAATCGCCTTTAATGTTCGAATACCTATATCATAGCCACTGCCCTCATCATCAAATATATAACCCCATCCTGCTGTCCGCTCAATTCTTCCAGTTGAATCTATACTTAATGTAATCGCACCTGTACCCGATATTTGAACAATGCCAGGTTGACCTAATGTCCCTGCATACAGTGCATTCAATCCATCATTTGATAAAGTTAATTGACAGCCCTTTGGTAAAAGCGACGTTAATAATGTCTGTGTAATGTCCTCATTATTATTTTCTGTCACACCAGAAAGTCCTGCATGGCATTTTGTTAGTTGATGAAAATGGAGAGGTTGTTGACTCTTCAATTGATTTATAAGTTCTGTTATCGTCTGCGTAAATTGCTCGATGTTCATGGATGTAGGGTTACTTTTACCCGTTTTTGCGAGGGCTATTACTTGCCCACTGAATGTAGAGATGGTAGCAATTGTCTTCGTTCCACCACCGTCAATTGCCAAAACATACAAGTGCCTTCACCTCTATACGATTTTAATTGTGGAAACGATTTCGCCTACCTCATGCCCTGCGTCATTTCGCACAAAGGAAGGCGATAATGCTTTTATTCGCTCAATTGTTTCAACATTTGAATACTGAATTTGTTCTAACACAGAAGCAATTACATTTGGCCATGGACTTTCTGAGCCATTCATAATTTTCAGGGCAAAGCTTACCCCTTCGTTTCGTAGAGCAAAACAATATACACCCTGAGCTCCACCCTTTGCTACAATATTAGGATCTTTTAATAATGCTGTACAAATAAAATTTTCAGCTGCGATAATTTGATTTTCTTGATTCATAACTGTCGTAAGCTTTTTTACCGCCTCACGAACTTGATCATCATCAATCAATTCTGGCCGTGCTAGCTTTAAATAGGCTATCGCCATATTTTTTAGTGGAATCGCAAAAACAGGTGCGCCACAACCGTCTATTCCTGTGCGAATTTTTCCCTCATCATAGTCACTTAAATAAGCAATGTATTTTTTTATCATTTGCTGTAATGGATGATCTGGATGACAATACTGTTGAAAATTATAGCCATTCGCCAGACAAGCAGTTAAAAATCCTAAATGCTTACCTGCGCAATTATGAAGTAGCTTCCTTTTTTGGAATCCTTGTTGAATATAGAGTGTTTTTGGTTCTTCGTTAAGCGGATATGACGCTGCACAAATTAGATCATTTTCACCAACAGGAATTTTCTCCAGCAAAGAGGTCAATGCCCCTTGATGGTATATTTCACCTCTTTGCGATGCCAAAAATAATGCACTTTCCGTTGAAGTTATCTCATACTTTTCTATAAAATCAGTCATGAAAATTGGAATGGCTTGAAATGGTTTTGCTGCAGAACGAAAATACACAGGCTCATAATCTTGACCAACTGAAACGAATTCTTCCTTCGCTAGATTCACAGCACTCATTTGTCCATAATGCACATTTTCCATTAATCCTGAACGGTACTCTTTCAAAAATTCTGAGTAAGCCACGAATCAACCAACCTTTCTTTAAACAGACAGCAGTTGCTTTTGTGCCTGTAATGCTGCTCCTTTGACCACGCCCTCTTTTAATTGGTTTGAAAACTGTAAAACAAAATGAGGTTGTAGTTCTTTCCATATATATTGTTTGCATTTTTCACTAAGAAGTTTTTGAAATGTTACATTGTGCTCAATAATTTCACCGCTAACAATAACGGCTTCCGGTTCATATAAACACACCAAATTATTGATAGCAATGGCTAGATATGTAGCTACATCTTGTTGAATGTCCACTGCCCATTGTTCGCCTCGATCCACACACTGTAAAACCTCTTCTATTGATTGAATAGTTAGATTTTTAGGCGTTCTATTGAGTAAGGTCATTTCTGAAATATACATCGACAAGCACCCTCGTTTTCCACAGTGACACATTTCACCAAAGGGATTAATCGTTATATGACTTATTTCTCCCGCTTTGTTTTGAATGCCACGATACACTTCTCCGTTTAGTAATATCGATGCTCCGACGCCCGTTCCCATCCCTACTAAAATACAATTTGAATAAAGAGGCGTATAGATATCACCAATTTCTGCAATGATTTGCATTTTCAATTCATTATCTACGATGACTTCACAATCAAAAACACCATTTAGGTCCTCTCCTATACGGCAGTTTTCCCACTTTAATTGCTCAGAAGAAACTATAATCCCTTCTTCGTTATTAATGACACCTGGTACCCCTATTCCAATGCCTAATAATTTCTCCTGAGCAATCTGATATTCTGACATAATAGTCGCTATGGAGCTTTTTAATAGATGGATTGCTTCCTCATAACGATGCTTTATGCTGCATTTGATTTCCTGAAAAGCGATCAGTTTTCCTAAAAAATCTAATATACCAAGTCGAATTGTAAAGCAATCTATCTCGATCCCTATAGTATATAAAGCATCTTCACGCATATGAATTAATGTTGGCCGTCTACCAATGGTAGTTTCCTCTGAAACCCCTTCAAGTATAAAGCCTTCCGCTTCTAGCTCCTGCACAATACGAGTAATAGTCGTAGGACTCATTTTTGTATACTTTGATAATTGAATTCTTGAAATCGGTGCCATCTGCCTAATTGCGTCAAGCACAATATACTTATTTTGTCTTCTCATTTGTACTTGATCTTGCTTTTTCAAATTAGATTCATCCCCTATTTAAACATTTCTATGAATTGTACAGCCTCTCTGATGTCTTTTTCGGGATTTGATCTCACTTCTCGTTCAATAGTTAAATAGCCATTGTATCCGATTTCTTGTAAAGCTGAAAAATAAAGCTCGAAATTGACATCTCCCTGACCTAGTGGAAGCTCTCTAAAGAAATCCCCATTTTCCACCATTTCTTCTATCTTATCATGAGATGTTCCAGAATCGTATCCTAAGTACCCATACACGTCTTTTGGATTCGTTTGCTGTAATTGAATGCCATCCTTCACATGTGTATGTACAATATAATTTCTTAAAAGCTTCACTCCCGCCACAGGATCATCCTTGGTTACCATTACCATATTGGCAGGATCAAAATTAACTGATACACCATCCGTGGATAGTTTATCTAAAAATTTCTTTAATGTTTGACTCGTCTCTGGTCCTGTTTCAATTGCAAAATAAGCATCTAGTGATGTAGCAAATTGCCCTAATTCTTCACATGCTTCTAGCATAGTTTGATAGATTGGATCATTCTCATCTTCAGGAATGATCCCAATATGAGTCGTAACAATCGATGTACCAAGATCTTTTGCCAATTGCATAATATCCTTCGATTTTTTTATTTTCCATTCATTTTCATGTTTATCTTGAAAGCCATGTCCTCCCAAATCTCCACATAATGCTGAAATTTCGAGCCCTAAATCTACAATATATTGCTTCAATTCAGCTCTTTGTATAGCATTTAAATGGTCCGGAACTAGCTCACCTGAAACTGCGTACATTTGAACACCTTGTGCACCGACCTCTTTCGCTTTTAGCAATCCCTCACGAATAGGCAATCTAAAGCTGTCTACAATCACACCAATTCTATTGTTCAATTTCACCATTTTAATATACGACTTCCTTTCCTTGTCTTGCAGAAATATAAATCCCCTCTAAAATCTTCATAATTTCTACCCCATCCTCAACAGGTGCCACTGAATCATATTGGTGAAGACAGCAATCAACAAACGTATTGATTTCATTCTGAAAGGCTGTTACAAAATCAAAGGATAGATCATTAATTTGAGGATGAATATTTAAAATGGTATTATGCTCCTCGCTGACAATTTTCAGCTCAGGCTCTAGCTCTGCTCCCCCATTTGTGCCATATAACTTAATGCTCATTTCATCTTTTATAGCATGTAGCGTATAGGAAACATCCACCATTAATGAAGCCCCGTTCTCAAATGTTATAAGGGCGTTCGCTAAGTCCTCAACTGTATTTTTAGTAGCATCATAGTCTGCCGCTTTATAAAAAGATAAATGTTCAATATGATTTCTATTTCCTAATTGATTATAGGTGTGACCTGTTACACGCTTCACTTTCGGCCTCCCCATTAAGTACCAGCATATATCAATAACATGGACCCCTAAATCTATTAATGGGCCACCACCAGATTTATCGATTTCTGCAAACCAACCTCCTGGATTACCTAATCTTCTTAAGCAAGAAGCTTTCGCATAATAAATATCCCCTAATTTATTATCATCTATGAACTGTTTCAGCACCTTTGTGTTCGTTGCAAAACGTCTTACATAGCCGACCTGAAATACTTTACGATGTTTTCCAGCAACCTTTTGGATGTTTAATGCCTCCGCATAAGTCATAGATAAGGGTTTTTCAATAAGTACATGTAAATCATTTTCTAAAGCGAGAATGGCTAGCTCTGCATGTGTATTATTCCATGTACAAATACTGACAGCTTCTACATTTTTATCTGCAAATAATGCCTCTTTAGAAGAGAAAACATGAGTGGCTCCAAATTGAGCAGCTTTTGCTTTCCCCCTCTCAATAGAAGTATCATACACACCATATAACTCAACTGATGGATTTTTCATATAAGAGCCTAAATGATAATCCGAAATAGAGCCTGTTCCGATTACACAAACTTTTAATTTGTCCATGTTCTTCCCTCCTTAAAGCTTACATTCATCCCATAAACGACGAACATTATCCATTCCTATTTTTGAACCAACCTGACAATCCTCCATACCTTCAAACTCCACTGTAATATAACCATCGTATCCATAGCCTTTGACAAGCTTTATAATTTCTCGAATATTAATATCACCATGTCCGACAATTGCTCCTCGGATGTAATTGTTATGAACTGTACGGAACCATTCGCCATCACCGGGATTTTCAAAATAAGGGCGAATATAAAAATCTTTAAAATGCACGGTAGCGGCATAGGATATATTTTTCATAACACCAATAAGAGGCTCTTCATCTATACATAAAAAATTCCCGATATCTAATGTAGTTTTAAAATTATCTCTGTTAACGGCTTGAATTAATTGTTGTACACGATCACTTGTTTGAACATTAAAGCCATGATTTTCAATAGTTGTGGTGATATTGAATTGTTTCGCATAATCTGCAAGCAATTGACAGCCCCTTACCATTTCATCTAAATGTTCATTGTAATAATGAATGGTTGTTTGCTCCTTTGGTAAAGTAAAAAGTGTAACGTCATGGCGCATAATTTTGATACCCATACGATGTACAACATCTACGTGTTTCTTTAAGCGCTCCACTTCTTCAAAAAAGGCTTCCTCAGTCTCATGAATAAAGTTTGCGGGTAATGAGTAGGCAGATAACTCCAATCCTAGCTCAGCAGCTTTCTCTTTTATTTGAGTGGCGAGCTCATCATTATCTACTACTGTGAATTCATAGGGCACTAACTCTACATGCTGACCACCATTGTCCGCTACCCATTGCAAAACATCCAGAACACTCATTTCGCCCTGCTTCATTTTTTTGACCATACTGTATGTGCTTAAGCCTACTTTCATTTAAAACATCTCTCCTTTTCAATTGACAAAGTGACAAGCTACACTTTGCTCTTCGTTAATTTTTTTCATTTCCGGAATCTTTTGCTTACATATATCTGCTGCAAAGGGACATCTTGTATGGAAGGTACAACCGCTTGGTGGATTTTTAGGATTTGGAATATCACCTATCAACACTTTCTTTTTCTTTCTTAACATTGGGTCTGCAATCGGTACAGAGGCAATAAGCGCTTGTGTATACGGATGCTTAGGATCATTAAAGATCGCTTCTTTTTTTCCGATTTCTACGATTGTTCCTAAATACATGACACCAATATAATGACTAATATGCTCTACAACACTTAAATCATGTGAAATAAAAAGATAGGATATTTTATATTCTTGCTGCAATTGCTTTAATAGATTCAAAATTTGTGATTGTATAGAAACATCCAGTGCAGACACAGGCTCATCAGCAATAATGATTTTAGGTTTTGTAATTAAAGCACGTGCAATCCCTAAACGCTGTCTTTGTCCACCACTAAATTCATGTGCATAACGATCAGCATGATCAGCATTCAAGCCAACTACTTCAAGCATTTCGAGTACTAGCTTTTCACGCTCGGCTTTTGATAGCTTTGTATGAATTTCTAGCGGCTCACCAACTAATTCTTTTACTTTCATTCTTGGATTTAAGGAGGCATAAGGATCTTGAAAAATCATTTGGACAGTTTTTCTTAGATGCTTTAATTCAGATTGCTTGGCAGTAGCCACTTCTTTTCCATCGACAACGATACTTCCACTTGACGGCTCTATTAATCTAGTGATTAGCCTGCCAGTTGTTGATTTCCCGCAACCACTCTCTCCAACTAAACTAAATGTTGTCCCTTCTTCTATTTCAAAGGAAACATCTATTACAGCATTAACATGTTGTCTCTTTTGAAATAACCCTCCCGCAATTTGAAAGCTCTTTTTTAAATTCTCCACTTTTAAAATACTGTTAGGCATTGATTTCCACATCCTTTTTCACATATAGCCAGCAGCTACATTGGCGAGTAGCTGAAATTTCCACTGTCGGTGGACATTCCTGATGACATATAGACATCACTTGATGACAGCGCGGAGCAAATTTACAACCAATCGGCATATGTTGCGGAGATGGTACATGACCACTGATAGAATCTAATACTTCCTTTTTTTCACCAATTTTTGGCACAGATGCAATTAAGCCTTTCGTATAAGGATGCTTAGGGCTTGCAAATAATTCAAATACATCTGCTTCCTCTACAACCTGCCCTGCGTACATCACGACCACTTTATCGCACATTTCGGCCACAACACCTAAATCATGTGTGATTAATAAAATAGCTGTTGCATTTTCTTCCTTTAACTTTTTCATTAACTCTAAAATTTGCGCTTGTATCGTAACATCTAGTGCAGTAGTTGGTTCGTCAGCAATAAGTAGATTGGGGTGGCAGGCCATCGCCATAGCAATCATCACTCTCTGCCGCATCCCCCCTGATAGCTGATGTGGATATTCATGAATGATTTCTTCGGCTCTTCCTATTCCTACACTCTTTAACATTTGAATGGCATGATGTTTACTTTCACCTTTTGGCAGCTTCAAATGCATCTCAATTGCTTCCATTAACTGCTTACCAATTTTTAAAACGGGATTTAAAGAGGTCATAGGCTCTTGAAAGATCATAGCCATTTGTTTTCCACGAATTTTCCGAATATCGGATTCAGACATTTTGGTCAAATCTTCCCCATTAAAATGAATAGAGCCATTGACAATTTTGCCTGTAGTTCCATGAAATAATTGCATAATAGATAAAGACGTTAAGCTTTTCCCACTGCCTGATTCTCCAACTAAGCCCAATATCTCGCCTTTACGAATCGAAAAATTGACACCTCTTAATATCTTGATCTCTGTTTTATCACGCATAAAGGACGTTTCTAAATCTGTTACTCGTAATACATGTTCTGTCATAGGCATTCTCCTTAATTATTTTTAATTTTCGGATCTAATACATCTCGTAATCCATCGCCTATTAAGTTAAATGCTAGTACGGTTAAAAATATAGCTATTCCTGGCATGATGACTACATGAGAAGATGTTCCTAAGTAGTCGCGTCCACTACTTAACATTACTCCCCACTCGGGCATTTCAGGACTCGCACCTAAGCCTAAAAAACTTAAGCCAGAAGCTGCTAAAATAGCTGTTCCTATACGCATTGTGACAAAAATAATTAGTTCACTAATCGTTTCAGGGAAAATATGCTTCCACAGCACTCTTACATGGGAGGCCCCCATTGATTGTGCGGCTTCTACATATACATTTTCTTTCGCATTCAATGTAGCGCCACGTACTAAGCGTGCAAAGGATGGCACACTAAAAATCATGACAGCGATGATCACATTATTAATCCCAGGACCAAGTAATGCGACAATGGCAATGGCTAGCAATAAATCAGGAAATGAAAACAATACATCACAGCTACGCATAATAACTTTGTCTATCCAACCACCAAAGTAACCGCTAATTAAACCTAAAATAGTCCCTAGTATTAAGCCCAAAAATACCGCGCTAAAGCTTACCATTAAGGAGATTTTTGCCCCTACAATTAAACGACTAAAAATATCCCGACCATATTCGTCTGTTCCCGCTAAATGACTGGCACTTGGTCCTTCTAATAAGGCATCATAGTTTGGTTCAAACGGATCATAGGGTGCAATATATGGACCAATGATAGCGATTACAATTAGCAACCCTATAAAGATGCTTGCTAACAATGCAGCCTTTTGCTTTTTAAAAGACTTCCAAAATTCCTTAAGAGGAGAGTATTTCCTTTGTGTTTTTTGCACTTGGCTATTTTGCACCGTAGTTGGTGAAGTCATCCTGTTCCCTCCCTTAAGAATCTAATTGAATTTTAGGATTTAACACTGTATAAAGCACATCTACGATTAAATTTACTAAAATAAATTCAAACGCAAATAATAATAGAGCTGACTGAATAACAGGATAGTCTCGGAATGCAATCGAGTCGATTAGAAGACGCCCCATCCCCGGAAAGCTAAAAACGGTCTCGACTACCACTGAACCCCCTAGTAGAAAACCAAATTGTAGGCCGGCGACCGTCACTACAGAAATTAAAGAATTTCGTAAAGCATGGGTCACTATGACAGAGTGTTCCTTCAGACCTTTTGCTCTCCCAGTTCTTATAAAATCAGCCTGTAACGTTTCGAGCATAGAAGATCGAGTAAATCGTGCAATCATTGACATAATACCTGCCCCTAAAGTTAGGGAAGGTAAAATATAACTAGAGAAACCATCTAACCCTCCTGTTGGGAATAGCCCTAGCTGTACTGAAAATAATTGAATTAGTAATAGTCCCAACCAAAATCCAGGGATCGATATGCCAGAAACCGCTGTTACCATTCCGAAATAATCAGGCCATTTATTTTTATTGATGGCAGAAAAAACGCCAATCATTAAACCTATTAATGTAGCCCAAAACATCGAGAGAAAGGTAAGCTGAAGAGAGGGCATAAACCTTGTTTTAAACATATCAATCACAGGTAGACCTGTTGTTAAGGACGTGCCAAGTTCACCCGTCATTAGATTTTTCATATAGTCTACATACTGTTTTAAAATAGGCTTATCAAGACCCAATTCATGACGTACGTTTTCAACATCCTCGATCGTGGCATCCTTACCCGCTACTAATCGCGCAGGATCTCCTGGTATGAAATGAATAAATAAAAACGTTAATATTGAAATAACAATTAAAATCGGTATCATTTCAACAATTCTTCTTGCTGTATATTTCCACATGACGAGCTCCTCCTTTCTATTTTGTAGAAAAGGAATTGACCTATATCAATTCCTTTTATATTGAGTAGCTTTACTCAATTTTTGCATTCTTCACATCCAGCCCACCTGTTGGATTTACTAATACACCGCTGACATTTGAACGTACACCATATACAACCTCATCTACCCCTAAGAAAATCCAAGGTGTATCTTGGTAAACGATTTCCTGTAATTTTTCATAGAGCTCAGCTTGGCGGTCTACATCTGAAATGGAGTTAGCCTCATCCATTATTTGATCTGCCTCAGTGTTATGATAATAGGCTGTGTTCGCACCATTTGGCGGGAATGATACACTATGGAAAAGTGGTTTTGTCGCATTTGTTATATCAGAAGCATAGGCTGACCAGCTCACATACCACATTTGTAATTTTGCATCATCTGGTGTTTGAGCCCCGTAAATCTCATCTGACAAAGTACCCTCTTCCATAGATTTAATCGCAACTTTGACACCGATTTGTCCTAACTGCTGTTGGATAAACTGCATTCCCTTCATCGTATCCGAGTTCGTATTTCCCCAGATTTCAATATCGAAGCCATCAGGATATCCAGCCTCAGCCAACAAGGCCTTTGCTTTTTCTATATTGTGCTCATACATTTTTTGCTGTTTATAATAAACTGTTTTGGAAGGAATAATGGAGTCTAGCGGTAAGCCTAGACCTGCATTAACAACCTTTAAATAAGCTTCTTTGTCCACCGCATAATTAAATGCTTGTCGAACCTTACTATCATTCAACGGTTTTTTATACGTATTTAAGGAAACATAATGAGCAATTGTTGAAGGAACTTTATTAACTTCTACATCTTTATGGTTAGAAAGCTCATCGATATTTTGAGCAGGTACAGGATAGATAACCTGTGCATCCCCAGCTTTTAACATCGCCACCCGAGATCCGTTTTCTGGGACTGGTTTATACGTAATTTTAGATACACGGTCACCGCCACCCCAATAGCCATCAAATTTTTCAATGGTTAAATGATCTCCTTGTACCCATTCAACAAATTGATAAGGACCTGTTCCGACAGGCTGCTTAGGAATATCTGCTACATTTTCTTTAATCATTTTGGGACTAATCATTTTGGCCACTCCGAATCGTGTAATCATCGGTCCATACGGTTCTTTTAAAGTCACTTTAATGTCATAGTCTCCTAGTATTTCAACATGACTGATTAAGCTAAAACCACGTGAATAGAGGCGTAAGCTTTCATCATTCATAATTCGTTCAATATTGGCTTTTACAGCCTCTGCATTAAACTGCTCCCCGTCATGGAAAGTGACCCCTTCTTGCAGCTTAAATGTATACTCCAGTGCGTCTTCACTGATTGTATAATCTTCTGCAAGCACCTTAATTATTTGTCCATCCGCATCGAAGCCCAGTAACCCCTCTAACATCGTCTCCTGCACTGAACCCGAATTGGTATCTCCTGTGTTATGTGGATCCATAGAAATAAAGTTTTCATTTACAGCGATGACCAATTCATTTTTTGAACTAGCTTTACCTGAATCTGTAGTAGATTTTTCCCCAGTGTTTGATGCGTTAGAATTGTCTTTCTCTGCGCATGCTGCTAAAAGCAATGTACATAGAATTACAAAAACCAATTTTTTAACATAATTCATCTCATCTACTCCCTTTGTAAAAATATATAATAATACCTCCTAATGGCTTCATTAAGAAATATAATTACTAAAATTATTTATTTTCTCCACTGATGAAAATAAATAGGCAAAAAAATAAACTATACTTTCATTACGATAAGACAATTCAAAGGAAGACATTGCTTTCTCAACTTCACAATTGCTTTTCATCAGAAACTATAGTTCAACCGACAAGATTTATTTATTCCACTGCTGAAAATAAGTAATTAAAAAAATATCCCCTTCCAGGATCAAGGACACTTTCGATGCATAATTATCAGAAAATTTATTATTTTTTAACAACTATAAACTACAGTTCACTTTTTTTCCAGCATTATTTTTATAAATTTAATAATTATTTTTACCGAGCATTCATTTCTAGTTGTTTAAAAAGGTTCTAAAAGCCCTTCCTTCAAGGCCTTTAGAACCAACATCATGTATTACAGCTTTCTTATACTCTCTACGACCACATCAAGTATACGCTGAAGATCCTCTTGAATAATATTAAGTGGTGGTGATAGTGTCAGAACATTATTAAAGCCCGCTACTGTTGCCCCATTTTTCCCAATGATCACCCCTTGTTCTTTGCATGCGGCAATAACAGCATTTACCTTCTCCACTGGTAAAGGTTCTTTCGAGACTTTATCTACTACTAATTCAATCCCAATTAATAAACCTCTGCCCCGCACATCTCCTACATTCGTATGATCCTGTAAATTTTCTTGCAATATTTGTAATGTAGCCTTCCCCATTTCCTTGGAGCGGTCGAACAACACTTCTTGCTCTAGAATCTCAATATTTTTTAATGCAACTGCACATGCTACTGGAGAGCCGCCAAAAGTATTGACATGGCGGAAATAGCCATAGGCATCTGTGCCAGTGAAAGCCTCATAAATCTCACGCTTTACGGCAGTTGCTGATAATGGTAAGTATGCGCTCGTAATCCCTTTAGCCATTGTAATAATATCTGGTTTCACACCATAATTCATAAATCCAAATGGCTTGCCTGTTCGACCAAAGCCACAAATAACTTCATCCACTATCATTAAAGCTCCATGCTTTTTGCACACTTCCTCTATGCCTTTTAAATAGTTTTCGGGAGGCATGATGACACCGCCACCTGTAATAATTGGCTCTAAAATCATGGCTGCAATCGTATCACTCAGTTCCCATGTCATCGTTTTATCGACAGCCCTTACGCTCGCTAAATCTAATGGCGCAACAGCATCATCTTCATGTTCACGATATTGATCAGGCGGTGCAACATGGATAAAGCCGGGAGATAGTGGCTCGTATTTATATTTCCGTTCCGCTTGCCCTGTTGCTGCTAATGCCCCAAAGGAATTTCCATGGTAGGCGCGGTAGCGAGAGACAATCTTATAGCGGGAGCTTTGCCCTTTTTGCTGGTGATATTGTCGCGCTATTTTAAAAGCTGTTTCATTCGCTTCTGATCCGCTATTAGAGAAGAAAATAACGTACTCCCCACCAAGCAAGTCATTTAGTTTTTCAGCTAGCTGTACGGCTGGTAAATGTCCCTGCGATAATGGTGCATAGGCATTTTTCATCATTTGCTCATGTGCGGCATCTGCCAGTTCCTTACGTCCATAACCGACATTTACACACCATAGCCCAGCCATGGCATCAATATATTCGACGCCATCCGTATCTATTATTCTTGCACCATCTGATTTTTCCACTACATATGTTGCTTGTGGATTGTAGGGTTTCATTGAATGCCATACATATCGCTCATCCTTTGTTAAAACATCACTTTTAAGATTGGTCTGTGTCATTGCTGAACACCCTCTCATTTATTTTTTAGTAGGTTAGCTTTTTGTTGCATCGTTATTACTTGGGAAGGCAAAGGAGCTTGTTGCATCTTCCGTTTCATCCGGCCAACGCTCCGAGATTGTTTTCGCCTTTGTAAAGAATCTCGCTTGATCTGGACCAAACATATACCCTTCACCAAACTTAGAACGCTTCCACCCGCCGAAATTATGGTAGCCGACAGGAATTGGAATTGGTACGTTAACCCCTACCATGCCCACTTCAATCTCTTCTTGGAATTTACGAGCTGCTGCACCACTGCTTGTAAACATCGTTACACCATTACCAAGTTCATGGTCATTAATTAAATCAATAGCTTCTTGTAATGTCTCCACGCGCACTACTATACGTGCTGGACCAAAGACCTCCTCTTTAAAGATGGTCATATCAGGCGTAATATTATTGAGGAGTGTTGGCCCAATATAAAAACCATTAGATGTTTCACATACTTTAGGGTTTCGTCCGTCAATGACAAGATTTGCCCCTTCAGTAACAGCACCATCAATATAGCTGATAATCGTTTCTTTCGATTGTTGGGTAATAACTGGGCCGAAATCGACATCTTCTTCTGTATAAGGACCTACCTTTAGCTGTGAAATCTTATGCTTCAATATGTCTGTAAAACGTTGCTCTGTATCTTGACCAACAACAAGCGCTCCAGAAATCGCCATACAGCGCTGTGATGCTGCCCCGTACGCCGCACCTAAAAAGGCGTTCGCAGTTTGTTCCAAGTTGGCATCTGGCATAACAATCATAAAGTTCTTACCACCACCAAAAGCAGCCACACGTTTATTATGCTTTGTTCCCGTTTGATAAATATATTCGGCTACTGGCGTAGAGCCTACAAAGGAAATGGCTTGAATCTCTTTGTTTTCTAGAAGCTCATTGACCGCTTCTTTATCGCCATTCACTACTGTCCAAATACCATCAGGAAGTCCCGCCTCTTTCCATAATTGACTTAAAAATAATGCAGAATGAGGAACACGTTCAGATGGTTTTAAAATAACAGCATTCCCTACTGCCACAGCCATACTTGTAATAGCTAAAGGGACCATAACAGGGAAATTAAAAGGCGCAATCGTTGCCACTACACCGAGTGGTGATTTGGCAGAAAAAGCATTAATATTGCCACCTACATTGACGGAATACTCCCCTTTTAGCAATTGTGGGGCACTAATCGCCATATCTACCGATTCAATCCCTCGAATAATTTCGCCCTTGGCATCCTCTTTAGTTTTCCCGCTTTCCTGACAAATCACTTCAATAAGTTCTTCCTGTTTTGTTACTAACAATTGACGGAATCGATGTAAAACCTCAACCCTCTTCCCAATGGACACCTTTTTCCATGCAGGAAAGGCTTCCTTAGCATGTTGAATGGCCTGCTGTACTTCGTCTTTTGAAGCAAGTGGGACTCTCGCTATCGTTTCACCTGTTGTTGGATTATACACATCTGAAAATCTTCCACTAGTACCAGCTACCTCTTCCCCCTTGATAAAATGTGTTAGCGTTTTCATTTTTTGTTGTACTGTCATCATTTAACCTCTCCTTATATGGGATTATTGTTCAAAATCAAATTCGTCTTTGCTAAAAATAGAGCTTGATTCATCGACCTGTTTTATCACCTTATTCCTTTGCGTAAGTAAATAAAAAATCATTACCACGGCAACGACAACACATGTAAATAGAATTTGTGAGCGCATAGACTCAATAAAGAACATGGCTATTAATAAGGCAGTTGTAGCTACTATTGTGAAATACGTTAGATACGGGAATAGCCACATCTTCACCTTTAATAGCTCAGGATTTTCGCGTTCAATCTTTCTACGCATTCTCAATTGTGAAAAGGCGATAATTAAATAAAGAATTAAAGTAATAGCACTACAAGAGCTTAGTAAAAACATAAATACTTTATCTGGTGAAACATAATTCATAATAACGGCAATATAAGAGAAAAATGTTGCGGCTAAAATAGCATTCACAGGTGCACCATTTTTATTTAATTTCAAAAAGGCTTTTGGTGCCTCGCCCTTCTCTGCTAAAGAAAATACCATTCGTGATGTTGCATAAAGTGCAGAATTTAAACACGATAACACAGCTGTTAAAACAACAAAATTCATGATTTGTGCGGCGGCAGGAATACCAATATAATCCAACACTGCTACATAAGGACTTGTTAAAATATCAGAGGAGTGCCAAGGCAATAACGTCACAACAACAGCTATTGAACCCACATAGAAAATTAAAATGCGCCAAGTAATCGAATTGGTAGCTTTTGTTACAGCTGCTAACGGTTCGTCTGACTCACCAGCAGCGATAGCGACAATCTCTGTCCCCATAAAGGAAAAAATAACAATGACAACACCCATTAGTACAGCGCCAAAGCCGTTTGGTAAAAATCCACCCTGCTCAACTAGATTTGTCAGACCGACAGCGTTAAAGTTTGGGGCTATACCAAAAATAATGAACGCGCCTAAACCTAAAAAAACTACTATACTTGCAACCTTAATAAGAGAGAACCAATATTCAAATTCGCCAAAGGCTTTTACAGAAAGAACATTTGTTAAAGTGAGTGCTACGGTTAAAAGTAAACTTAAGAGCCATAAAGGAATTCCGTCATACCAATATTGAATAATGGCCGCTGCTGCCGTCGCCTCTAATGCAATAGCTATGACCCAGAAAAACCAATACAGCCAGCCAATCATAAAGCCTGCCCATGGACCAATTGCTTCATGGGCATAATGTGCAAACGACCCACTCGTTGGATTGACAGCCGCCATCTCACCTAGCATACGCATCACTAAGATGACGATAATTCCTGCAAATATATACGATAAAATTGCTCCTGGACCCGCCAAGTTAATGACTGAGCCACTGCCCATAAATAAGCCAGCCCCAATTACACCCGCTATTGCGATCATCGTCATATGCCGTTTCTTTAATCCTCTTTGTAAATGCGTTTGTTGCTCCATATCTGACACCTCTTTTATTAGATTGGATTATCGCTTACAAAAATCTTACATGTTTCATATCGTTGAAGTAATAGACAAACTGTAAATTTCTATACAATTGTTTTAAACATAATGTAAAATAGACTAAATATTCTCAAAATATTAACTTACCTAAATTTACAGCTATTTAGTAACATGAAAGAGAAATAATAGATATATAAAACGTGGAAGATGTTTCAAAAGGAGGAGCTATATTGAGCCAATTCCAACTTAAAGTACTTCATGTGTTAGAAAATAAATACTTTCAGAATGCAGAGGTAGTTGCAGGTCATGAGGGGCTATTAAGAATCGTTAAGTGGGCACATGTTCTTGAAATAGTCCATGTAGATAATTTTTTAGTTGGAGAAGAGCTGGTGTTAACAACGGGGATCAGTCTTCAACATGGCATCGAAGATTTTATGACGTTTATTGAATCTTTAATCGATAAAAATTGTGCTGCCCTTTGTATTGAGTATGGCTCTTCTATTCAAGCAGTTCCAGAAGCAATACTTGCTATTGCAAATCGTCATCAGTTCCCGATTATTGTTTTTCATGAAGCGGTTCCTTTTGTTCGCATTACACAGGATTTACACAGTCAAATTATTAATCAGCAATATTTAATGGTTTCGACACTAGAATCCTACTCACAAACTTTAAATAAAAATACGGTCTTAGGACAAAACACGGATGATATTTTACAAAATATGTATAACGAATTGAAAACACAAATTATGTTTTCCATTAAGGGACGGGAACCTATCTTTTTTCCCAACATGACAAAAAGTAACCGTCAGCAATTATTAGCTTTGAATAAATATGCTCAGCAATTTAAACATGAGCCCATCTTTATTTTTGATCAACATTATGCAGATTTAACGATTTTTCGTGAAGATGGCCTATTCTCAGAGTTTGAATTATTAATTTTAGACCGTACAGCAACAGCATTAGCGCAATTATTAATGCGAGAGTTCTATATTGAGGAGAAAAAGAATATTGAGGACGCTTCGATTTTAGCTGATTGGATCGACCAAAAACTGAACAAGGAGGAAATCTATAAATTTATCGTTTCTCACTATACTAACTATTCACAATCTAGTGGGGCTGTCTTTGTTTTGGCCACTCCCAATACAGTAATGAAAGCGCAGGAGGATATTGTCTATAGTAAACTTTATTATCGTAATCTCTTTGAACAGCATGGCTTTATCCCATTTTTATTCGAAAGAAAAAGCTATGTCATTTTTATTTTACTTCATACAAAAGATTGTCGAGCGATTCGAGAAATACTAAATAGCATCTTTACCTCACTGCCCAAAACTGATTTTTATAAAAAACAGCAAACTCAAGGGTTTCAAATAGCGGTTGGTAAAGTTGTAGCTGATGTACAAGAAATCTCCAAAAGCTATCAAACTGCATTAGAAACATTATATATTTGCCGCAAAGTGCAAACTTCCTCGTTCTTTTATGATGATTTGCATTTGTATCATTTAATCTATAAATTACAAATGCAGGTGAATTTAAAGGAGGTTATAAACGACTATTTACAGCCAGTTATTGAGTACGATGAAAAATATAACAGCAAGCTTCTTGAAACCTTACAAGTCTATTTACAATCAAACGGCTCCAAGCAGCAAACGGCTAACCAATTGTTTATTGTTCGTCAAACACTGTATCACCGCTTAAAAAAGCTTGAAAGTTTACTCGGAGAAAATTTCATGAAGGGTCATAATCGCATCACACTGGAATTTATGCTCCTTGCAAATTCCTTAATTGATGACAAGAGTTAAAAAATAGGCACGTTCAAGAGCTCTCCCCCTTCAACGTGCCATCTCATTATCCTTTCACCACAACATCTTGATAAAGTCCTGGTCGACGATCATCGTATACAGGAATTCTTCCACGTACTTCATCAACAATGGAGAAATCCACATCAATTACTGCTATTTCCTCTTCTTCAGCACCAACCCAAAGCACTTCACCCCATGGCTGAATAATCATCGATTGCCCATTAAAGTTTTCTACTTTTCTCGAAATACGGTTAACTGCTATAACAAAGCATTGGTTTTCAATCGCTCGTGCTTGCAGCAATGTTTTCCAATGATCAATTCTAGGCGTCGGCCATTGAGCTGGTACAAACAGCACCTTCGCTCCTCGGAGGGCATGCGCACGTAACCATTCAGGGAAACGAATATCATAGCAAATGACACCAGCCGCCTCAATAGGTCCTAGCGCGAATCGATTCATATCATCTCCAGCTTCTAAGTAAAGATGCTCGTCCATTAAACGGAAAAGATGGGCTTTGTTATATTCCCCAACAAGTAATCCATTGTTATCAAATGTATACATCGTATTGTAAAACTTGTCGTCCTTTTTTATTGAAACGGAGCCACCGACAATATGTACACTAAGTTCCTTCGCTAAGTTAGCTAAAAATGCCTTTGTACGCTCACCGTTAACATCCGCCAATTCTGGTAGCTTCTCTAGTGCGTAGCCCGTATTCCACATTTCTGGAAGCACAATAATTTCTGCCCCTAGTTTTGCGGCTTCACGAATCTTGTCCTCTGCCCGTATAAAATTTTCTTCTACTTTGCCGAAGCCAACGTTTAACTGAATACAACCGATTTTCATATTCATTCCTCCTCTAGACAATTAACAAAAAAAGTACTACTATTTGCTTCATATTCTTCAATAATAATTATTATATTCTGAAAAAGGTGATCATGCATGGAATTCTCTAAAAAACTACAGCAATTACCCACTCAATTTTTTGCAGCGCTTGTCCAAAAAGTAAACAATGCCCTGGAAGAAGGTCGTGATGTGATTAATCTCGGGCAAGGAAATCCCGACCAACCTACGCCTACTCATATCATTCAAGCATTGCAGGAAGCAGCTGAAAATCCTCAAAACCACAAATATTCACCTTTTCGTGGTATCGCCGAATTACGTCAAGCGGCTGCCGACTTTTATAAACGGGAATATGATGTGGAGATTGATCCTGATACTGAAGTAGCGATTCTTGGTGGCACAAAAATTGGTCTTGTTGAGCTACCTTTGGCTGTGTTAAATCCAGGCGATACTATGCTATTACCAGACCCGGGCTATCCAGACTACTTATCTGGTGTTGTATTAGGTGATGTTAATTTTGAAGTGATGCCACTTTTTGCTGAAAATAATTTCTTACCTGATTATGATGCCCTATCTAAAGAAGTTAAGGAGAAAGCAA
The DNA here is from genome assembly GCF_058795135.1 of Lysinibacillus sp. GW823-FHT06C08. NCBI lineage: Bacteria > Bacillati > Bacillota > Bacilli > Caryophanales > Bacillaceae > Lysinibacillus > Lysinibacillus sp. GW823-FHT06C08. The sequence goes on along the minus strand of NZ_JBXAHN010000001.1, from coordinate 196,535 downwards.
AGTTACTTTACTTAAATTACCCAAATAATCCTACGGGTGGTACAGCTACACTTGAATTTTTTGAAGAAACCATTCGTTTTGCTAAAGAGCATAATATCATCGTATCACATGATTTTGCTTATGGTGCAATTGGATTTGATGGCAATAAACCTATTAGTTTCTTACAGACCAATGGTGCAAAAGAAGTTGGAATCGAAATGTACACATTATCAAAGACTTATAATATGGCAGGTTGGCGCATAGGCTTTGCTGTTGGTAATGCTGATTTGATTGCCGCGATTAATCTTATTCAAGATCATTTGTTTTGTAGTCAATTTCCTGCTATTCAACAAGCAGCAGCTGTTGCCCTTACATCTTCACAGGAATGTGCAGATGAGCTAAGAGCTACCTATGAGCGTCGTCGAAATGTTCTAATCGAAGAAGCTCATAGAATCGGATGGCAAGTAACGGCACCAAAGGGCACCTTCTTTGCCTGGCTCTCTGTCCCATTAGGTTTTACTAGTGAACAATTTGCCGATATTTTGCTCGACAAAGCTGATATTGCGGTAGCCGCAGGAAATGGCTTTGGTCAATATGGGGAAGGCTATGTGCGCATTGGCTTGCTTGTAAGCGAGGAACGGTTACGAGAAGCCATGCATAGAATTGAGCAATTAAAATTATTTTAAACATGGAACAAAATGGAGTCCTGTAGCTTTCGCTAGCTACAGGACTTACTATTTTTCAATTTTCCTTGGAAGATCTAACCCATGTTCTAATGGATAAAATTGTACGTGACCTGTTTCATCATCCAACTGACGGATATGCTGAATGCCTTGAACTTCTGCCAGCACTACATCTGCTGTTATGACGATATTTCCGCCCTTTATAAAATGACCGCCTGAAACCACTCCCCATTGATCGCTCATGGAACCATGGAAATGCGTTTCATATTGTGCATCACGCTTACAAACAACTCCTGAACCTTGGATAAACTCGAGTGGCCCCTCTTTCTCAACCACATCACTAAATCGAACTTTAATGTGGGAAGTTTCATCAGGTACTAAATAAACAAAGCTACTTTTTTGAAAACTACCAATACAACTAATAATGGTTGCTGATTCAATTTTATTCTCTTCACAAAGTGCCTCAATTCCTTCAATGATGTCTGTTCCCATGAGAAGACGTGCACTAATCACCTTACCAAATGAACCTATGCCATAATTAACTCTTACGGACAATCTTCTCCCTCCTTCACGACAAAATATTATAACAATATAAAAAATTTCAAAAATATTTATTGACTTACTATACCCTATAAATTATATTAGTTCTATCGGAAATACAAAAATATAATATGAATCTCTTATCAAGAGTAGCTGAGGGACTGGCCCTATGAAGCTCGGCAACCTCCTTTTATAAAGGAAGGTGCTAAATCCTGCAAACGAAATTCGTTTGATAGATAAGAGAGGACTTTTTTCATGAGCCTCTCTTAATTTGTAAGAGAGTTTTTTTTATTTTCAAAAACCGATAAAACAATTTTTGGAGGTAGTTTTCATGAAGAAGAAAAATAAATTTTTAGTAGGTTTAGCAAGTCTTACATTAGTAGCAGCACTAGCGGGCTGTGGCTCTAAAGATGATAGCAAAGGAAAAGGCGAAGCTATCGATGAAAATAAAATTGTTGTGGGTGTCACTTCAGGACCTCATGAGCAAATTGCAGAGGTAGCTGCTAAAGTTGCAAAGGAAAAAGGTCTAGAAGTAGAACTAAAATCATTTTCTGATTATGTTTTACCAAATACATCCTTAGCAGAAGGAGATCTTGATGCAAACAGCTATCAGCATAAGCCTTTCCTGGATACATTTAATAAAGATCACGATACAGATTTAGTACCGGTTGGCAAAACAATTTTAAATCCAATGGGTATTTACTCTGAAAAATATAAATCATTGGATGATGTTCCTGAAGGCGCAACATTTGGCTTACCGAATGACCCAACAAATGGAGCGCGTGCTCTCTTTGTTTTACAAGAGGCAGGCTATATTAAATTAAAAGATGGAGCGGACTTAACAGCATCTGTTCGTGACGTGGAAGAAAACAAAAAGAATTTAAAATTCATAGAATTAGAAGCTGCACAAATTCCTAAGCAGCTTAGTGAAGTAGATGTAGCTGCTATTAATACTAACTTTGCGCTGGAAGCTGGCATTAATCCGCAAGAGGACTCTATTCTTTTAGAATCTACTGACTCTCCATATGTGAACTACATTGTCGTTCGTGCAGAAAATGAAAACGACCCAACGATTAAAAAGTTCATTGAGGCCTATCAATCTGATGAAGTACGCCAATTCATTGAAGAGGAATTCAAAGGTTCTGTAATCCCTAGCTGGTAATACGTGCGATAAGCTAAAGAATCTGCCAAATTTCCACTATGGAAACCACGCAGATTCTTGCTTTTTAGAAGTTAAGAAAGGAGCAATCAATCTGATGATTCAATTACAAAATATTTCAAAAGAATATAAGACAAAAAAAGGCAGTATTAAGGCTGTGGATGGAATCAATCTTCATGTAAAAAAAGGGCAAATTCATGGTGTAATTGGGTATAGTGGTGCCGGTAAAAGTACGCTGATTCGTTGTGTTAATTTACTAGAGCGTCCTTCAGCAGGCAAAGTCTTGATTGACAATGTGGATATTACTACCCTTTCACTTCATGACTTACGTCAAACACGACAAAAGATTGGTATGATTTTTCAACATTTTAATCTCTTAAAGACAGCAACTGTTTATAACAATATTGCAGTTCCCTTAAAGCTACTTGGTTATAACGAAACAGAAGTCAAAAATCGTGTGGCTAAATATGCCGAAATTGTAGGTTTAACAGAAAAGCTAGATAGCTACCCTAATCAGCTTTCAGGTGGACAAAAGCAACGTGTCGCAATTGCACGTGCTCTAGCGCAAGAGCCAGAAATTTTACTTAGTGATGAAGCAACAAGTGCGCTTGATCCTGAGACTACAGAGGCTATTCTTGAACTATTGTTAAAAATTAATCGTGAATTAGGAATTACAATCCTACTGATTACACATGAAATGAATGTCATTCAGAAAATTTGTGATGAGGTATCTGTTCTAGAGGCAGGGAAAGTAGTTGAATTTGGTACGGCTATTGAGCTCTTTGCAAAACCACAACACCCTACTACAAGAAAGTTCTTAAGTACCATTTCACAACGTAACTTAACTCCTTCTCTTATTGAGCAGTTAAATGTTTCAGGTAGCGTCATTCGTTTAACATTTCTTGGAGAAAGTACTGGTAAGCCATTATTAGCTGAAGTGAGCAAAGTATATGATGTACAACCAAACATTTTAACAGCCAATATTATTGAATTAAAAAACGGCATTGTTGGTAATATTGTGGTGCATTTAAACGGAGAGCCCAACATTGTTCAAAAGGCGCTAACCTATTTTGCAGAGAATGGCGTTACTGTGGAAGAGTTAGGAGGAGAGATCCATGAATAATTTCTTTAATGATTGGTCAGAGGTTATTGGCAAAGCAATTATCGAAACATTTCAAATGGTCGGAATTTCATTATTCTTTTCGATTTTAATTGGAATACCTTTAGGCCTTTTAATTGTTTTAACACGACCTGGTCAATCCTTTGAAAATAAATTTTTCTATCAATTTTTTAATCTAGTCATCAATATTATCCGTTCAGTACCATTCATCATCTTACTATTCTTCATTTTACCTTTTACAAAGGTTATCGTCGGTACAACGATTGGCGTTAAAGGCGTTATTGTTCCGCTTGTAGTTTATACGGCTCCTTATATTGCACGACTGATGGAGTCAGCGCTTTTAGAAGTTGATTCGGGCGTTGTCGAAGCCTACACAGCTATGGGTATTAAACGTCGCCATATCATTTGGCATGTATTATTACGCGAAGCACGCCCATCCATTATTTTAGGCTTAACAATCGCTACAATTGGATTGATTGGCGCAACAGCAATGGCGGGAATGGTTGGTGCTGGCGGATTAGGTGACCTAGCTTACCGTTATGGTCATTTACGCTATGAGGTAGATGTCATGTATGCAACGGTGTTTATTTTAATCATCCTTGTACAAAGCATACAATCCATAGGTAACCGCATTTCAGCCAAATTGAAGAAAGACTAGGAGGAGGATATCCATGTCAACTGAGATTTATGTAGAAAAAAACGGCTATATCGCAACGCTAGTGTTAAACCGTCCTGACAAACGAAATTCTTTATCGAGGGCAATGTTCCAAGCGATCATAGACGAGCTAGAACAGTTACGTACAGATATGTCTATCAAGCTATTAATTGTGCGCGGTGTCAATGAAGTCGCCTTTTCCTCAGGTGCTGATATTAGTGAGTTTTTAGATATTCGTTATGCTGCGGATAATGCTAAAGCCTATAATGATCTAGCTTTAAAGGCTATTGATGCCCTCTATAAATTCCCACATCCTACGATTGCCATGATTCAGGGCTTAGCGATTGGCGGCGGCTTAGAGTTAGCCAATGCTTGTGACTTTAGATTGGCGACACCAAAGAGTAAGCTTGGCATTACCGCTGCCAACATTGGGATTGTCTATAATCTTGAAAGCACTAAACGTCTTATTAATATTGTTGGTGTCGCGAAGGCTAAAGAGATTTTATACACAGCAAACATTTTTACAGCAGAGGAAGGCAAAAGCATTGGTTTGATTACTGCCCTTCATGAGCCGCAGGAAATTGAAAATGCCACTATGCAATTTGCTGAGCATCTTTTAAGTAAATCATCTATTGCCAATGCAGGTAGTAAAAAAATAATTCAAGCTATAATGGATGGAGAAAATGCAGAGAGTGATGAGCTGGCTCAATTGATTCTCGATTCATTTAGTTCTGATGATTATAACGAAGGTATTCAAGCTTTTTTAAATAAAAGAAAGCCTATTTTCAATAAATAAGTGAGGTAGTAACGATGACAAATACAACTGATGGTGACCTACTCTTAAAAAATATCACTGCCCAAGCCCCCTTCCCCATTTGCTTTGCTGATTTAGAAAAAGCAGTAGCGGAAAAAATTCCAGCTGGGCCATTCGGCTACATTCGCTCAGGTGCTGGCGGTGAACAAACATTACGTAATAATCGTTCAGCTTTTGAAAAATACTCCATTGTTCCCCGCTTCTTAAATGATGTTTCAAACGTTCATACAACCATTAATTTGTTCGGGAAAACATACCCAACGCCATTGCTCTTTGCCCCTGTCGGCATGAACGGAATGGTTCACGAGGAAGGTGAACTTGCCGCTGTACGCGCTGCCCAGCAATTAAATATGCCATATATTCAAAGCACAGTCTCCACCTATGCACTCGAAGATGTTGCCGAAGCTGCCCCTTCAGCAACAAAATGGTTTCAATTGTATTGGTCTACAAATGAAGAAATTGCATTTAGTATGGCCGCACGAGCAGAGTCAGCAGGCTTTGAAGCTATTGTTTTAACAGTCGATACAGTAATGCTTGGATGGCGAGAAGAAGATGTACGCAATCAATTTTCACCATTAAAGCTAGGCTACGCAAAAGGAAATTACATAAATGATCCTGTCTTTATGGCTTCTTTGCCTAATGATTCATTTGAATCGTATGTACAAGGCGTCTTGCAAAATGTCTTCCACCCTACACTCAATTGGGAACATGTTCGTGAATTAAAACGGCGTACAAATCTTCCTATATTACTAAAGGGAATTTTACATCCTGAAGATGCAAAGCTAGCCCTTGAAAATGGGATTGACGGTATTATCGTATCGAACCATGGCGGCCGACAATTAGATGGTGTTATTGGTTCACTTGATGCCCTTCCCCCCATCGTGAGTGCTGTCAATGGACAAATCCCTATTATTTTAGATAGTGGTGTATATCGCGGGATGGATGCCTTAAAAGCACTTGCTTTAGGAGCAGATGCTGTAGCAATTGGGCGTCCCTTCGTCTATGGCCTAGCCCTTGAGGGACAACAAGGTGCCGAAAAAGTAATGACAAATATCTATGATGAATTAAAGGTTTCCATTGCACTAGCAGGGACAACCTCCGTTGAAGGGTTACGTACGATTACATTAGTCAAAAATGATGGGACTGAGGTTAAATGAAACAGGCATTAGAGGGATTAAAAGTTGTTGATTTATCACAAGTATTAGCGGGCCCTTATTGCACAATGGTCTTAGCGGATATGGGCGCAGAAGTTATTAAAATCGAGAAATATCCAAATGGAGACGACACCCGAGCAATGGGCCCGTTCATTCATGAAGAAAGTCATATGTATATGATGGTTAATCGCAATAAAAAGGGTGTATGTCTAAATTTAAAAACGCCAGAGGGCTTGGCTTTATTCAAAGAGCTTATCCAATCTGTTGATGTGCTTGTGGAAAACTATAGACCAGGTGTTACGAAAAAGCTAGGGATTGATTATGATACTTTAAAAACCCTTAATCCTGGACTCATTTACTGCTCTATTTCTGGCTATGGACAAACGGGTCCTTATAGCCAGAAAGGTGGCTATGATATTATGGCACAGGGTCTAAGTGGCTTAATGCATATGACTGGTGAACCACAGGGCCGACCTGTAAAAGTTGGCTTTGCAGTCAATGATATTGCCGCTGCCCAAACGGCCTTACAATCTATTTTAATGGCCTATATTTATAAGCTGCGCAGTGGTGAGGGGCAATATATCGATGTTTCTTTAGTAGAGTCTGGGCTTGCTTGGACTGTTTGGGAGGCCGCTGCCTACTTTGGTCAGGGCGAATTACCCGAGCGAACAGGAACTGCCCATCGAGTTTCCGCACCGTATCAAGGCTTTAAAACACAGGATGACTATATTTTAATAGGTGCTGGCAATCAAAAGCTATGGGAAATTTTTGCGACAAAAGTTGTCAAACGACCTGATTGGTTAGACAATCCCCTCTTTATTACTAACTATTCACGTGCTCAGCATGTAAAGGCGTTAGAGGCAGAAATTGAAAGTGAATTAGCGAAACATCCAGCAACCTACTGGCTGGAGCTTTTAGATGAACACGGCGTACCTTCCAGCCCTATCTATTCCTATGACCAAACCTTAAATGATCCCCATATTTTAGAGCGTGGCATGGTCTTGTCCTATGACCATCCAACTGCTGGGCCCATGAGAACACTAGGTTTCCCAGCAAAATTCTCACACACGCCGGGTCAATTAACTAGTGCAGCGCCAACTTTAGGACAGCATAATGAAGAAATTTTGCAGGCATTAAACATCACTGATCATGAAGTCCAGCAGCTAAAAAAAGCGAATGTAATACGCTCAAAATAAGAAGCCCTTTATTTTGACGAGCTATCGATCACTTTGGGCGGGCTACCCGTCACTTTCCTTAGGCTATCCGCCACTTTGCCGCGCTATCCGTCACTCTGCTCTGGCTATCCGTCACTTTACTCTGGCTATCCGCCACTTTGCTCGCGCTATCCGTCACTCTGCTCGAGCTATCCGTCACTCTGCTCAGGCTATCCGGTATTTTGCCCGCGCTATCCGTCACTTTACTAAGGCTATCTGTCACTCTGCTCGAGCTATCCGTCACTTCATAGAATTTGATTGGAAAGAAGCACCCGTTTTCATTGTAAGCAAAAAGGCTACTTCCACAACGGAGGTAGCCTTTTCGTATTATTGAATTACACCTAATTCACGACCAACTTTCTCGTAAATGGCTAACGCATCATCAAGCATTTCTTTTGTATGAGCTGCTGTTGGCATATTACGAACGCGACCTGTGCCTTTAGGAACGGTTGGGAATACGATTGATTTTGCATAAACGCCTTCTTCAAATAAGCGTTTTGAAAATTCTTGTGTCAGCTTTTCATCTCCAATAATACAAGGAGTAATTGGTGTTTCTGATTCACCAATATTAAAGCCAAGCTTCGCTAATCCCGCTTTTAAATAGTTACCATTATCCCACAGTTTATCGTGAAGCTCTGTAGAATCAATTAGCATTTGTACAGCAGCTGTAATGGCTGCCACATCACCTGGTGGTAAAGCTGTTGAGAACAAGAATGGACGTGAACGAACTTTTAACCAATCAATTAAGTTCTTCTTCCCAGCTACATAGCCACCCACGACACCAATTGCTTTTGATAGTGTACCAATTTGGAAATCAATCTCTTTTTCTAGTCCAAAGTGCTTCACAGTTCCTTTGCCTTTACCTGTTACACCTGAACCATGTGCATCATCAACATAAGTAATTAAATCAAATTCCTTGGCGATTTCCACAATTTCTGGCAATTTAGCAATATCGCCATCCATTGAGAATACACCATCCGTAATAACCATCACTTTATTGTATAATCCAGATTCTTTTGCCGCTTTTGCCTTAGCACGTAAATCATCCATATCTGAGTGATTAAACGGAATGATTTTCGCCTTTGATAAACGACAACCGTCAATAATAGAGGCATGGTTTAATTGATCAGAAAGAATTGCATCGTTTTTATCCATAACAGCAGAAATAGCTGCCATATTACAATTAAAGCCAGATTGATAAGAAATAGCTGCTTCTGTTCCTTTAAATTCAGCAAGCTTTTCCTCTAATTTAACGTGTAAGTCAAGCGTCCCGTTAATAGTACGTACAGCACCTGCTCCAACACCGTATTTTTCAATCGTTTCTTTGGCAATACGCTTTAATTCTTCATTAGTTGCTAAGCCTAGATAATTGTTAGAAGATAAGTTAACAAGATTTTTGCCACGTACCTGAATAATCGGGCCATTCGCACCCTCTACTGGATCAATTTCATTGTATAAGCCTTGTTCATGTAAGGCTTGTAGGTTTTCGTCTAAAAATGCATTCAATACTTTTGACAAGCGTATCATCCTTTCCTAGGAAAACAGTTCTAGCTCCTAGTTTAGCACAAGCAAGCCTTTAGCTAAATTATTTTGTTAATCTTTCGAATAATGACGCTGTTTTTTCTCGCCATAAAGAGGCGGATAGGCAATGATCCAATAAACGTCGCACTGTATATTCTGCTTCTGCATAACGCTTTGAATAGCCCATCGCATCTTGCATGGCTTCTTTATAGCGTTCTCGTACTTCCGCTATTGCTAATTCCGCCTCTTTCGTAAGCGCACAATGTTGCCCAATATCAAATATCTTATCGCCTAATCGACCATCCTGTGGATCAAAAATATGAGGTTCCGTACTATCAAAAATACAGAAATTTAGTTCTGGGATAATGACCATATCGACAGATCCTGCATCTAAGCCACACCATACAATTTGGGCATCCAGTCCTCTTGCATTCGCCTCATCTGCTAAGCCTTTCATCAAGGAGGATTTGCCCGTACCCGGTTTGCCTTTAATCATTAATCTTGTCGATATATTTTTTGTGATGCTTTCAACTGTATTTTCTGCCCCTCTAGGCGTTAACGTTCCAAGTAAACGATGTGTTCGTTCGCCCGTTTTATTTAAAACTATAGATTGGAAGACTTCCGATTTTAAATTTTCCACCTGTTCATTTAATGCCTGCCAATTCATGCAGCTTTGCGTCACAACCTCCCAATCATCGTGCAGCTTGATAGCATGGTTTAGCTTGGCAATACATTTATCACGCCAAGCTGTACGTTCCTGTACTGCATTTGCCAGTTGCTCTCCAACTTTCTCAAGCTGAGCATCCTCCAAGCAATCATAAAAAGACATAACACGATGCTTCGTCCCAAGTAATGTTGGCTCTATATCCCATTCTGATGCCCAGACATACAGTCTATTACAACCCTTTACATAAACAGCCTCGACTACTTCCTCTAATAACGCGTGCTTAAACCATTCGACAGCAAAGCCTTGTTTAACATAAAAATAACCCAGCTCCTTCAACAGCTCTGATCCTTTAGATGTAGAGGCACCTTGTAAAAAATAAACTAGCTCCGCTTCCTCCATCATTTCTTTATATAAATGTTTCACACCTTGCCCAGTCAATGCGTGTCCAAAATAATACGTCACATTTCCGTTCAAATGTCGTTCCTCCTTTTGTTTCTGCCTTGCATTATATGAAGGAACACTAAAAAAGATGAAAAGCTACCCCTATCCTTAACAGATAAAAGTAGCTTTATAGTTTAATAAAAAGGTCTCATGTCTTCTATATGGCCAATACATTTCATTAATACTTTGCGGCAATAAGGTAATGAATATTGCACAATATATCCTGAGGTTAATGCAATTAATACTGTTCCTACTCCAACTGGCCCACCTAGTAGCCACCCTACAATGGTCACTAGAACTTCGATGCCCATTCTCGCAGTTTTAATAGATCCGCCAAATTTTTCGACGAGTATCATCATTAATGTATCACGAGGGCCTGCTCCCATATTTGGAGCAATATACATACCACAGCCAAAGCTTAAGACAAATAAACCAATAATAAAATATGTAATTTGTAGACCATATACATCTGTTGAAGGCAATAACCAGTTAAATACATCGATGAATGAACCGATTAGTAGCATGTTCAGCCATGTACCAATTTTGGGCCATGTTCGTAAAACAATCGATGTTGATGCGACAATAAAAAGACCCGTTAATATAGACCATGTACCAATCGTTAATCCGAAGTTTTGAAATAATCCTACATGCAAGACATCCCAAGGACTTGTTCCAACTATTTTCCCTTTAATGGACATCGTAATTCCCAGTGACATCACAATCAAGCCACCAATAAAAAATGTCCAGCGCCACCCCATTATTTTGCGCATTTCCTAGCCCTCTCTCTATGTTTGATAATGCTCTTACTGTATCATATTTTCTGAAAATATCGTGAAATCGTGTTTATGAATGGAAGGATAAATGACCGTATTCTATGAAAATAAAAAACTACCCGATTTTACTAATGGGTAGTTGTAATTGGCGCAAGCTGGGCCTTTGTAATATTCTTCAAATCATTAAGCTGAACATGCATTTGCATGCCTATTTTTCCTGCACTTACAATGATACTGCCTTGTTGTTGAGCAGTTTCATCGATTACCGTAGGATATAATTTTTTCATGCCTACCGGCGAGCATCCACCACGGACATATCCTGTATAACTAAGTAAATCTTTTACAGGTAGCATATCAATCTTCTTTTCTCCAACTACCTTTGCGGCAGCCTTTAAATCCAGTTCGTCAGCCACTGGAATAACAAATACAAAGAGCTTGTGGGCACTTGCCCTTGCTACTAATGTTTTAAAAACACGAGCAACCGGCTGCCCAATTTTTTCGGCAACAGACACACCGTCCACTTGACCGTCGCCAATTTCATATTCAATCACATCAAATTGGATTTTTTGCTGCTCTAATAATCTTATCGCATTTGTTTTGGCATGCTTTGCCTTCGCCATAACCGTAATCTCCTATCTACAACATTAGGCTATCAAAGAGAACATAGAATCATTGCCTGGACGATAGCCATTTTTCGTCATTTGAACATGTGCTGCATACTTTTCAGTTGCCTGTTTGAAGGCTCTCAATTTTAAAGCAGCGTCATGGCTCTTACCGAAAATTGTATCTGCAAATGGGTCCAATTTCAATTCCTTTGAGAAACGTTCAGGAACCTTTACTGTAGTCACTTCATTGTCAAAAGGTTGGTTTTGTTCATCTATTGCGTCAACGGTAGAGTTGGCTTCATGTAAAATATGCTGAATTTGAGCATCCACGTTTTCTGCTAAACGTATATCTTGAGCAGAAGGCTTTGACGGTGATAATGCTGCATTTCGCACCTGCTCTAAAACCTGTAATGTATCATTCATATCTGGATTATTTACAACAGGTGATCCGTCATGATGACCAATTGCCCATTTATAAGCTTGCTCATGTGCATGAACATTCTTTGAAGTTTGCTGTAAATCTTCCATAATGGCCTGCTGTTGGGGTGTTACTACTTCTGCATCTTCTTGTTGTTGCTCATATAAATCTTGATCTGTGCGTCCTAATAGTAGGTTTTCAAGCTCAAGCAATAATGGATTTTTCTTTGGTTGAAAATACATTGCATTTTTTCGATATGCATCTCCCGCTTCTTTGCGCTGCAAGAACTTTTTTCGATTAAATGGTGATGATAATCTATCTTGCTCCATTGAATTATATATTTTCATAGTTTTCACCTCATCCTTCTATCTTCATATGCTATTTTGTTACTAGATATGAACATTTTTTATCACTATATCTATTCCTTCGAAACAGCTTCTGTACACTTATTATCGGAATTTTCATTATTAAATTCAAGTATAAATGACTACTAACCACCTAAAGGGGTACAAATTAATATCATTTTTAGATATAAATACCTAATTTCAAAGGATATATGCTTCAGTCCTTTAGTACTTTCATTTCGATTTCAATAAAATTTACTACCATTCGCACAAAATAAATAGTGTTAATAAATAAAAAAAACAGCCTCTATATAAACCGGCTGCTTTCCTATTTTTTCGGTGTAATCAATAGACCCTTATAAGCTAAATAACCGAGCCATGCACCAATAGTATTTAAAATTAAATCATCAATATCCGCAGATCCTACTGTAAAAATAAATTGGATCGTTTCCACACTAAGGCTGGCAAAAAAGCCTAAGCAAAGTATAACGCCTGCTTTGCGGAATCTCTTCGAGAGTAATGGCAGTAAAAAGCCCATAGGGGTGAAAATTAATAAATTACCAAGTAAGTTAATAATTATCGTATCCCAATTAAAATATTGAGAGTAGTTTATATAACGGAAAATCGTTTCAAAGGGTATAAAATTAGTAGTTAATCGCCAACTACTGTAATCAAACAGCCCTAAGTCACCGACGGAATAATCACCTTCCCATAACACAACGACTACATTAACTAAACGATCGATGACCAATTTATAAAAAGCCAAACAAGAATAGATGCTAAATAACATCCAACCCACTATTTTTATTGGTAAATAATATGTATCAATAACATCTCGATATGGTAATGGGAGCTTGGCATTACCTTGAACATCCGTTATGTTGTTTTTTGACATGCTAAACACCCGCTTCCCTTTATTCCTTCCCATATTTTAATATGCTCCTTAAGACCATGCAAGTAGCTGTTAACTATTTATCGACTAAAAAGGGCTGCCTCCTGAAAGAGAGACAGCCTTCCCATAAGTATTTATACTGGATTTACCCCATGCTTACGTTGTGAGAAAAGTAAGTATTTTGACATGTAAAGCTCTAAACGATTTTCAAGCACCTTCCGTAAATCATTTGGCTCAATTACATCATCAATAATTAATTCTGATGCTAATCGATACACATCAATTTCTTCTTGGTACTCTTTTCGTTTTTCAGCTATAAAGCTTGCTTGCTCCTCTTTCGGAAGCTCGGCAATTTTATTTGCATAAACTGCATTGACTGCAGCTTCTGGACCCATTACTGCAATTTGAGCATTTGATAATGCGATACAGCAGTCTGGCTCAAAGGCAGGACCAGCCATGGCATATAAGCCAGCACCATATGCTTTACGAACAATTACTGTTAGCTTTGGAACAGTTGCTTCACTCATTGCAAAGATCATTTTTGCGCCATGACGGATAATACCAGCTTTTTCGACCTGTGTGCCGATCATAAAGCCTGGAACATCCGCCAAGAATAGAAGGGGTATATTGAAAGCATCACAAAGAGAAATGAACTTGGCCGCTTTATCAGCAGAATCGTGGAATAATACGCCTCCCTTAACGCGAGGTTGATTCGCGATAATCCCTACTGGTTGCCCCTTAATACGTGCAAGACCAGTAATTAATTCCGGTGCGAATAATTTCTTCACTTCACAAAACGAATCTTCATCAATGATACGTTCAATTAACTTATACATATCAAAAGGAACGTTTTGGTTTTGTGGTATCAATTCCTCAATCGATTTATCGAATGTAGCTGGTGGTTTAGGTGCCTCTACTTTGCTACGTTCTGCATAGTTATTAGGGAAATAGCCTAAATATTTACGAGCATAGGCAATGGCCTCTTGTTCTGTTTTGGCTAGCACATCTCCACAACCGGAAACTGAACAGTGCATTTTTGCGCCACCCATCGTTTCTAAATCTACTTTCTCTCCAATAACCATTTCAGCCATACGAGGAGATCCTAAATACATAGATGCGTTCCCTTCAACCATGACAACGATATCACAAAATGCAGGGATGTAGGCACCACCTGCCGCAGACGGTCCGAATAGTAGACAAATTTGTGGTACTTTACCTGATAACTTGACTTGGTTGTAGAAAATGCGCCCCGCGCCCCTTCTACCTGGGAACATTTCTAGCTGATCTGTAATACGTGCACCTGCTGAATCAACTAAATATAGTAACGGACAGTTAAGTTTTTCTGCAGTTTCTTGAATACGAATCATCTTTTCAACCGTACGCTTTCCCCATGACCCTGCTTTAATCGTTGAGTCATTAGCTAAAACACAAACGGTACGACCATGAATTTTACCAATCCCTGTGACAACACCATCAGCAGGTAAATCGCCTGCCAAACAATTTGCATAAAGGCCATCCTCTGATTGAAGACCATCATCTAATAATAATTCAAGACGTTCACGTACAAATAGCTTCCCTTGCTGTGCATTTTTGTCATGATATTTTGGTAAACCACCAGAAAGGATTTTATCTTTCATTGTAGGTGGCGTGTTTTCTGTTGAAATATTGCTCATGTTTAATTCCTCCCTTTGCCCATTCAATTACGCCAAATTATTTTTTAGCGCCCCTATTCCCCTTTGTCAATGCGCCAAAAAATCAATGAGAATGCGCTTAGATTTCCGTCAGTGTGATTAATCTGATTGGATTCTTTCTTTATTTTCCTGAATATTGTGGTGCTCGCTTCTCTTGGAAGGCTAGTAGCCCCTCTAATCGGTCCTCTGTAGGGATCAGTGCACTATATGCAAGTGACTCAATTTTTAAACCGGTAGCTAAATCTACCTCAACACCCTGATTCATAGCCACTTTAGCCTGTACTAGCGATAATGGTGCATTTTTTGCCATTTCTAGAGCAAGCTGCTGTGCCCTTTCCATTATCTCATGTGCCTCATGAACATATTCAACGATGCCATAATTTTTAGCTTCCTCAGCATTTAAGCGACGCGCTGTATAAATTAATTCCTTTGCCTTCCCAAGACCAATTAGTCGAGGAAGTCGTTGCGTTCCTCCTGCCCCCGGAATAATACCGAGAGAGGTTTCAGTGAGACCTAACTTAACATGTGCTGCTGCGACACGTAAATCGCAAGCTAAAGCTAATTCTAGACCGCCACCAAAGGCTACTCCATTTAGCACCGCAATGACAGGCTGAGCGAGTGTCTCCACTTTTGCCACTGTGGCACCAATCAACTGTACGATTTGCTTCACTTGTCGATCGGACATACCTTTGCGTTCTTTTAAATCAGCCCCAGCACAGAATGCTTTTTCTCCAGCACCTGTTAGTAAGACTACTCGCACTGTCGGATCTCCGTTGATTTGATCAAGCGTATCAGATAGCTCTCGCAGTAACTGTACAGACATCGCGTTCGCAGCCTCTGGTCTTAAAAGGGTAATAAGTCCAATACTTCCCTCTAGTAATTCAAAGCGAACAAGTTGAGTCATAATGGATTCGCACTCCTTTCATTACGGACAATCGCCATTTGCTTTGAAGCTACAGCTTTGCCTAATTTCTGTTCAATAAAGAGTGCAGCCTCTAATATTTTTTGTCGATCTACACCGGTTTGAATGCCCATTTCATTAAATAAATATAATAAATCTTCGGTGGCTACATTACCTGAAGCCCCCTTGGCATATGGACAGCCCCCTAGACCGCCAAGCGCACTATCAAATTTGGTTACGCCCATCTCTAAAGATTTCATAATGTTAGCCAGCGCCGTGCCACGTGTATCATGAAAATGCATAGCAAAATTATTTGCGGAATATCTTTTTAATAGTTCCTCTAAAAGATGCTCAACTTGAGTGGGTACACCAACGCCAATCGTGTCACCAAGTGAGATCTCTGTTACACCCATTTCCAATAATTTATCTGTAACACGCAGTACTTTATCAGGATGTATATATCCTTCATAGGGACAGCCAAGAACTGTGGAGATATAGCCTCGAACCTTTTTCTTTGACGCTTTAGCTCCTAATACTACTTCCTCTAAAATAGGAAATGTTTCGTCTATGGTTTTGTTAATATTACTTTGGTTATGACTTTCACTAGCAGACATAAATATACTTACTTCATCTACTTCAGCCTGTAACGCCCTTTCTAGCCCTCGCATATTAGGTACAAGTGCTGCATAAGTAATATCCTTGTTCCTTTTAATGGCTTGAAGAACCTCGACAGCATCCGCCAACTGTGGAATCCATTTCGGATGTACAAATGAAGTCACCTCGATGTAATTTAATCCAGTTTGGCTTAACAAATTCACTAATTGTATTTTATCTGCTGTTGTAATATGTGTTTTTTCATTTTGTAAACCATCACGGGGACCGACTTCTTTCATTACGACATGCTTAGGTAGCTGCATTAAGAGGCCTCCTCTTATTCAATTTCTAAAATATCATCATCAACGTTAATGAAATCTCCTTCATTGGCGATAATTTTTGTTACCACGCCATCTTCTTCTGCTGCAATCGGAATTTCCATTTTCATTGATTCTAAAATTGCTACATCTTGACCTGCCGTTACTTTCTCACCTTCTGCTACGACGATTTTCCATACTGTACCTGCCATGCTTGCTTTTACTGTTGCCATCATCATTCACTCCTACTTTTAAATTAATTATGCATTCGCCCTCTATATGAAGCGCGAATGCTCTTCAATACTTACTTTGACTCTGCTAATTGTGGTAAATAAAATTGTTCGACAAATTTTGTAGTCGTATAGCCTTTTAAAAACTGTTCATGTGTAACAGTTTTTAGCAGCATCGGAATATTCGTTTGAATACCCTCCACTTTATATGCTTTCAGTGCTTGGATTAATCTTTCACAGGCAATGTCCCTTGTTTCTCCCCACACTACCAATTTACTAATCATTGGATCATAAAATGGTGTAACTGCTGAACCTGTCTCTACACCACACTCATGTCGAACCCCTTCGCCTGTTGGTAATTCTAGAGCTGTGATTGTACCAGGAGACGGGAAAAATGTAGAAGGATTTTCAGCGTATATACGCACTTCAATCGCATGACCCTGTTTCGTAATACTTTCTTTTGTAAATGAAAGGGGTTGCTGTGCAGCGATTTTTAATTGCTCCTCTACTAAATCAAGTTTTGTAATTTCCTCTGTCACAGGATGCTCTACTTGTAATCTTGTATTCATTTCTAAGAAATAAAAGTTTTGATCCTCATCTACCAAATACTCAATCGTTCCAGCGTTGACATAGCCAATATGCTTCGCTGCCTTCACTGACGCTTCTAGCATCTTATCTCTTGTCTCCTGTGAAATGAATGGTGAGGGTGCTTCTTCTACTACTTTTTGATTTCTTCGTTGAATCGAACATTCACGTTCAAATAACGGAACCACATTGCCTTGATGATCGGCAATAATTTGTACTTCAACATGGTGAGGGTTAGCAATAAATCTCTCCATGTACATCGTGCCATCACCGAAAAATGACTGTGCACGTTTTTGATTTCCCTCAAATGCTTTTGCTAGCTCCTCTGTATTTTCAACAAGTTGCATACCGATACCGCCACCGCCTGCCGATGCCTTTAACATAATAGGATAGCCTAAACGTTCAGCGATTTCAGTAGCTTCTTCTGCATCCTTTACCGGTGTCTCTACACCCTCTACAATGGGAACACCTGCAGCTTTCATTGTTTTACGTGCCTCTAATTTACTTCCCATTGATGCAATAACATCAGCACTTGGTCCAATAAAAATTAGACCTTCCTCTTCACAGCGCTTTGCAAACTCTGCATTTTCTGATAGTAGTCCATAGCCAGGATGAACAGCCTCGACGCCATTTTCTAGTGCAATTTCTAGAATACGTTCTATATTTAAATAGCTTTGTGCTACAGGTGGTTTCCCTACACAGTAAGCCTCATCTGCATCCTTCACATGTAAGCTTTCAGCATCTGCCTCAGAATAAATAGCAACCGTATGAATATTTAGGCGCCTGCATGTTCTGATAATACGTCTAGCAATCTCCCCACGATTTGCAATTAATACTTTATTGAACATATTCACTGCCCCTCCTTATCTGACGGTCATGACAAAATCTTCTCGTAATTTATATTTTTGAACCTTTCCTGAAGCAGTCATTGGATATTGATCGATAAAGAAAATATGTTTTGGGATTTTATGTCTAGAGATTTTATCCCGACAATATTCTCGAATCTCCTCTTCTGTTGCCTGCTCACCTTCTCGTAAAATAATCCAAGCTGCCGCTTCCTCCCCATACACAGGATCAGGAACGCCAGCAACCTGAACATCTGATATTTTCGGATGTGTATAAAGAAACTCCTCCATTTCACGAGGATATAAATTTTCACCACCGCGAATAATCATATCTTTTAAACGACCGGTTACACGGACATAGCCCGCTTCATCCATCGTTGCCAAATCACCCGTATGCAGCCAGCCATCTTGATCAATGGCAAGATCGGTTTCCTCTTGGTTTTTATAGTAGCCTTTCATTACATGGTAGCCTCTTGTACATAGCTCGCCTTGTTCATTTGTAGGTGCTTCCTCATTTGTCCCAGGAACTACAATTTTCGCCTCTAAGTTTGGTAAGGCACGGCCAACCGTCTCCACCTTTAGTGCTAACGGGTCATCCGTTCTCGTTTGCGTAATAACTGGGGATGATTCTGTTTGACCATAGCAAATCGTAATATCTGTCATACCCATTTTCTCAATCACTGCTTTCATTACCTCTATCGGACAATTAGAGCCCGCCATGACTCCTGTCCGTAGAGTTGAAAGATTGAAAGACTCAAAATTCGGTAAATTAAGCTCACTAATGAACATCGTTGGTACGCCATGTAATGCTGTGCACTTTTCTTGCTGAACCGTCCTTAGCACCTCTTCAGGTGAAAATTCTTGTACTGGCACCATCGTTCCACCACTAGTTGTAATTGCTAATGTTCCAATAACACAGCCAAAACAATGGAAAAATGGAACAGGTATGCAGAGGCGATCCTCTGCTGTTAACCGCATACACTCTGCAATGTTGACCGCGTTGTTCACTAAGTTAAAATGTGTAAGCATCACACCTTTAGGAAAACCTGTTGTACCAGACGTATATTGAATATTAATCACATCATCATAATGAAGAGATTGCTCTCTTTGTTCTAATTGTTCCTCGGTCACCTGATCAGCCGCTGCTACTACATCGGACCAATTTAATACACCGGGATACTTAGTCTCGCCGATTAAAATAACATTTTTTAATAAAGGTAGTCGCTTTGATTGCAAATTACCTGGTTCACAATGTTCAAGCTCCGGACATAACTCTTGAAGTGTATGGATAAAAGAATGGTCTCGATAATTTTCAATTAAAAATATCGTTTTGGCATCAGACTGCTTTAATAGATACTCCAACTCACTAGCTCGATAATTAGTGTTTACCGTAACGATTGGAGCTCCCATTTTCCCTGTACCAAATTGAAGCTGTACCCACTCAGGAACATTGGTCGTCCATACAGCAATATGGTCTCCTTTTTCAATTCCTAAAGCCATTAAGCCCCTTGCTACCAATCGCGCTTGACGATTTAGCTGCTCATAAGTCATTCGGAAATTTCTATCAGCATAGACCAAAGCCTCGTTCTGCGGGTACTTTTTAGATTGTTCATCTAGCAATTGACCAATTGTTTGATACACAAGCTCTGCCATGAAGATCCCCCTTGTTTATGCTATTAAACTTCTTTCAGCAATGAGATGAATGCGGATTTAAGCTACTTTTCAGCAGGTGTCTCGGTATCAGAAAGAAGTGCTCTATGCAGCACAAAGCTGATCCCAGACACAATGAGTTGAAAATCATTAACAGCCAATTAAACGAGAAATAACAAGACGTTGAATTTCAGATGTTCCTTCACCAATTTCCATTAATTTAATATCACGTAAATGACGTTCTACATCGTATTCTTTCATATATCCAGAACCGCCATGAATTTGAATGGCTTGATTACACGTACGGAAGCCCATTTCAGAAGCAAATAATTTAGCCATTGCTGCTTCTTTACCAAATGGTTTCTTTTGATCTTTTAGCCATGCCGCTTTATGTACAAGCGTACGAGCAAGCTCTATTTCCATCGCCATATCTGCTAATTTAAATTGAATGGCCTGTAGCTTCGAAATAGGTGCACCAAATTGCTCGCGTTCTTTTGCGAACTTCAGTGCCTTCTCATAAGCCGCCTGTGCAATTCCGACAGAAAGAGCTGCAATTGAAATACGACCACCATCTAAAGTGTTTAAAAACTGGCTAAATCCTCGCTTTTCATCGCCTAATAGATTGGTTCTAGGAACGCGAACATTTTGTAAAACAATCTCACATGTATTAGAACCTCGGACACCCATTTTGTCGTAGTTACAATTAATCGTTACACCTGGAGTATTCGTTGGCACAATAATAGAAGAAATAATCTTTTTGCCATCCTCACGTTTACCAGTCACCGCAGTTACAATAATTTGTCGAGCGTATCCTGCATTGGTAATCCAGCATTTTTCTCCATTAATAACGTAATCATCTCCATCAATGACGGCTGTAGTGCGTGTACCGCCTGCATCTGAACCTGCATTAGGCTCTGTTAAACCGAATGATCCTAATGTCTCACCCTTTGCCAATGGAACAAGAAATTCCTGCTTTTGCTCCTCCGTACCAAAGTTGTAAATTGGCGAAGCTCCTAAGCTAACAGCAGCTGCATAACTTAAGCCCGTGCCCCCACATGCACGGCCAATTTCCTCTACAGCTAAAGCGTAGGACACCGTATCACCACCTGAGCCACCATATTCTTCAGGAAATGGGATACCCAATAAGCCTAGTTCTGCCATCTTTTTAAAGCTTTCTATTCTCATCGTCGATGTCTCATCAACCTCACGAGCATACGGTTTAATCTCTTTCTCAGCAAAATCACGTACCATGTCTCGAATCATCACTTGCTCTTTTGTTAATTCAAAATTCATCCCTAATCCCCCTAATGTCAAATTTGCCATAGTAGATTTAGCTCAAAGATAATTTACTTCAAGTAAATACCGACTAGTCGGTTTGTAAAAGCAAATAATAAAACCAGTGTTTTCTACTGGCTACCCCTTTATCATAAATTGCTTTGCTTCATCCATTGCTTGTTCTGTCACAATCGCACGCAATACCATGTCGGTAAAAACATCTGTAATTTGCTCCATAGTTAATGGCCCAGATTGCTTAAACCATTTATATGTCCAGTTAATCATCCCCACAATCGCCATCGTAACAATGGTACAAGGCAATTCTGTACGAAAAACTTTCGTTTCTTGGCCTTCTGCTATCACTTTTTGCAAGATGTCCCGATAATGATCTCGTTTTTTATGAATAATCTCACTATACTCCTCTGAGAGTGAACGACTTTCTTCATAAAAGATTGTAATATGCGCTTGATACATATCAAATACTTGTGTCAGCGTTTGTAGCATCGCACATAACCGTGTAATGGGCGTGCCGTATTTGTCATATGCATCCTGTGATTGTTGAATAACATACGAAATAAAGACATCATGAATTTCATACAGCAATTCATCTTTTGATTTAAAATTATGATAAAATCCACCCTTTGATGCCCCTATATATTCAACGATACGATCAACAGTTACATTGTGATAACCATCCTGCTGAAACAGCTCAACTGAAGCCTCTACAATTCTTTGCTTTAATGTTTTCTTTACCATAGGCCCTATCATCCTTCATCTAGCTCTATACTCCATCACTCCTTATAATCAGGAAAAACAACTCTCTTTCATAAAAGTATTCTTTTTTTTCCTAATTATAAAAATACTATGACAATATAAATATAGCATTCTCAAAATTTGGTGTCTAGCAACAAATAGATTTTTCCTTTTAATACGAGCATAAAAATAACATTAAACAGAATTTAAAGAACCACAAACACATACATACCATATGTGATCCAACTCAAATTCATGACAATTTTTTATATCCGCTTTTCTTTATCCATTAAAACCATTTTCCACTGCTGTTCAACTGCTAACCCCCTCAACCTATGCTATATTTATTAACATGGAACTATGAAAGGGTGTTAACAATGGCAAAAAGCGTAGTAATTGCTGAAAAGCCTTCTGTAGCACGTGATATTGCGCGTGTACTGAAGTGTAATAAAAAGGGAAATGGCTTCCTTGAAGGAGATAAATACATTGTTACTTGGGCGCTTGGACATCTTGTCACACTAGCTGACCCAGAGAGTTATGATGTGAAATATAAAACGTGGAATCTTGAAGATTTACCCATGCTACCTGAACGCTTAAAGCTGTCGATCATTAAACAAACAGGAAAGCAATTTAATGCGGTCAAAAGCCAGCTTATTCGCAACGATGTTCATAATATCATTATTGCTACTGATGCCGGACGTGAGGGTGAATTAGTAGCTCGTTGGATTATTGATAAAGTAAAAATCAAAAAGCCACTTCAACGTTTATGGATTTCATCTGTAACTGATAAAGCGATTAAAGATGGCTTTGCTAATCTAAAACCAGGGAAGGCTTATGATAATCTTTATGCTTCGGCTGTAGCCCGCTCTGAGGCAGATTGGTATATTGGACTGAATGCTACACGTGCTTTAACTACCCGTTTTAATGCACAATTGAACTGTGGTCGTGTACAAACACCAACAGTAGCGATGATTGCCTCTCGTGAAGATGAAATTAAAAACTTTAAAGCTCAAACTTATTATGGTATAGAAGCTCAAACAACGGATCATTTAAAGCTTACTTGGCAGGATCGAAATGGTAATAGCCGCAGCTTTGATAAAGAAAAAATAGAAACATTAGTGAGAAAGCTTGGGAATAGCAATGCTACCGTAGCAGACATTGAAAAAAAACCTAAGAAATCATATGCACCAAGCCTTTATGATTTAACAGAGCTGCAGCGTGATGCCAATAAAATCTTTGGCTATTCTGCGAAGGAAACATTGAATATTATGCAAAAGCTTTACGAACAACATAAAGTGTTAACTTATCCACGTACGGATTCCCGCTTTATTTCTCAGGATATCGTTGCTACTATACCTGAACGTTTAAAGGCATGTGGTATTGGTGAGTATCGCCCAATCGCTAATAAATTACTAGCTAAACCGATAAAACCAACAAAAGCCTTTGTTGATGATAGTAAGGTTTCTGATCACCATGCAATCATTCCAACAGAGGGCTATGTGAATCTTTCTGCATTCTCAGATAAGGAACGTAAAATTTATGACCTTGTCGTGAAACGCTTCCTAGCTGTGTTACTTCCTGCTTTCGAATATGAGCAACTAACGCTGCGTGCAAAGATTGGTGATGAAAGCTTTATTGCTCGTGGGAAAACAATTTTATCCGCTGGTTGGAAGGAAGTATATGAACATCGCTTTGATGATGAGGACACAGCAGATGATGTGAAGGAGCAAATACTTCCACGCATTGATAAGGGAGATGTGCTAAAAGTTAAACTGCTTGCTGAAACATCTGGTCAAACAAAACCACCAGCTCGTTTTAATGAAGCAACATTGTTATCAGCCATGGAAAATCCGACAAAATATATGGCGACTAATGATAAAAAGTTAGCAGATACATTAAAATCTACTGGTGGGCTTGGTACAGTGGCAACACGCGCTGACATTATTGATAAGCTTTTCAATTCATTCTTAATTGAGAAACGCGGTGGCAAGGATATTTATATTACTTCTAAAGGCCGTCAATTACTGGATTTAGTGCCAGAGGAATTAAAATCCCCTGCCCTCACAGCAGAGTGGGAGCAAAAGCTTGAACTTATTGCAAAGGGCAAGCTCAATAAAGATGTATTTATTAATGAAATGAAAAACTATACAAAAGAAATTGTCACGGAAATTAAGGGCAGTGATAAAAAATATAAACATGACAATATTTCTACTAAGTCTTGTCCAGATTGCGGTAAACCAATGCTCGAGGTAAATGGCAAAAAAGGTAAAATGCTTGTCTGCCAGGATCGCGAATGTGGCCATCGTAAAAATGTGTCACGTACTACTAATGCACGCTGTCCGCAATGTAAGAAGAAATTAGAATTACGTGGTGAAGGGGATGGCCAAATTTTTGTATGTAAATGTGGCTATCGTGAAAAACTTTCTGCCTTTGAAGCAAGACGGAAAAAAGAAGGCGGAGGCAAGGTTGATAAACGTTCCGTACAAAAATACTTAAAGCAGCAAAATAATGAGGAACCTGTAAACAATGCACTTGCGGAAGCCTTAAAAGGTTTAAAGTTAGATTAACAATAAAGAGCAAATTCACACCGAATGTGAATTTGCTCTTTTATTATGCATACTCAAATCCACTAAACATATCTTGAATTAACAGAATATTCTATATATAAAAGGAGGTTTTTAATGGAAGCAAAAAATTTTAGGCCTCGTAATGTGATTTTTATGACGATTGTTGTTGGTGTATCTGTGTTAATTGGTCAAGCTATTTATGTCTTGTTTATTGATGTACCATTCCCTTAATAGAGATTTATATCTTTAAGCGACTGAGTAGATATTTTTCATTTTCTTTGATTTCTGAATGATTGGGTTTCCACTTTCGTGCCTCTAGGTTATGTTGATAGGCATTTTCGAATAACCGTAACTCCCTATATAACAGACTTAGTTGTAAATGAGGTAGCCATGTTGAGTAAGCTCGTTTTTGAATAGTCATTGAATCGACGGAAGCTTGTTGCAAAGCTTGGGAGTACCAATAGATAGCTTCTTTATGTTTTGATTGCTCCATAAAAAATTGGCCCATTCGGCAACATGCTTCTGGCTTTGGTCGATCATACAAAAAAGATTGTAAAATAGCTTGTTGAGCGTGATGATCATCCTGTAACAATCGATAGCATTCCCCTATATGCAAACATGCTTCAATGCGATCATCTGTAGCACCTAATTCGCTATCTAGAAATGTATTGTATTGATTTATGGCTTCTAAATAACGGTTATGCAGCTTTAATTCATTTGCATAATGAAATGAATCCCTTGCTGAAAGAGAATGTCCCTTTTGAATTAAACCTTCGTAGATACATAAGTTGCGATGAATATCCTTTGTTAACGGTAAATGTGTGACAGCTATATCACTGTGAAGGTGCTGACCAGATACCTTTAAATATTCATGGACAGCGCCCTGCCATTGAAAGTGATTGCCTCTTTTTACTAGACGATACTTTCGCTCACTGCACTCCACTACCCCATCGTCATCTAGTACTAGGTAATGATCCATAGTGACGGTATCAACCGTTGGATACAATGATTGCTTTAGTAGTAATAATTTATGTTGGTTTTCCTTTGTCATAATATCGTCTGCGTCTAGCCATAAAATATAATCTTTTGTTGCCTGCTGAAAGGAAAAATTGCGTGCATTTGCAAAATGATCACACCATGGAAAATCAAAAATGCGAGAGGTATAATTTTGGACAATATCTTTTGTACGATCAGTTGAGCCTGTATCAATAATATTCATCTCATCCACTATATGCCGAACCGAATCTAAGCATCTTTCAATCGTACATTGTGCATTTTTAACAATCATACATAAACTAATCGATACCATCTGTCCCCTCCTTATCATGTAGTAATATACTATGCTAGTTCATCCATTTATCAAAACAATTTTTCGTATCATCTCACTTTTAGGGCTGACATGGGAAATAAAAAAAACGAACGCTATCCACGCTCGTTTTTTCGTTCTATAAATATTGCTCACGCCACATCAATTGTTCTTTATCAGTAAGTTGTTGTTCTAGACAGTGGTCCCATTGATTTAATAACATATTCCACACACGAACAAATAGTATATCTTGCTCCTTATCGTAAAGGATAAATTCTAAGCATGGACTATCATTAATTTGTTGGGCTTCTACTTCAACAACTCTTGCGATTATTCTTTGTGAGTTGCCTGTGTCTTCTTTATCCACTTCTTGTAAGGCAGCTATAATGAGTGATTCATCAAATTGCTCCTGTTGTTCAGCTTCCTTATCTACATAACGATAAAGCTCTGGTAACTCATCGTATTCATCATTATTTACATCACTAGTCAAAAATGATTGATGACAAGGACTAAAGTAAAGAGTGGATGCTTCTACCTCAAGCTCCTCTTCAAAGATACCTTGTTCAAGCTGTTGCTGTCCTTTTTCTGTTAGCTTAAAGAAGCCTTCCTCATTTTTCATAAGACCTACGCGCATCATTAAAGACATCAGGTCTTCGATAAATAATGGATCTACAAGCAATAATTCGCTCAATTCTTCCACATTTCCAAAATCCGCCTCTTGAATGCTCAGTAGCAGCATGGTCATTAAGACATCCATCGTGGAACGGCGAACTGGCTCGTACGTTACATCCACTGTACGAATTGGAATACACCATTCAGCAGTTTTGACAATTTTTATATTGCGATTTTGTTGCAGCTCACGCATTAATCGTTGCTGTAATTTTGACACTCTACATCACCAATCCTTCATGATTACGCAAGCCTTCGTAGGATTTTACAGTATTTAATAACTGGGCATACATATCTCTTGTATCTTGATGTTTTGCACGTTTCGCAAACATGTCTGCACTTCCTACAAGTAGTAGTAACTCCCGAGCACGGGATAGAGCTACATTTAAGCGACGATAATCTCTTGCAAAGCCAATATCTCCACCTTTTGGTGTATTACGAACCATACTGACGAGAATTACGTCCATCTCCATACCTTGGAATTTATCAACTGTCCCCGTTCTAAATTGTAAATGCGGCAACTGTAGCTCCTGCTGTAGGAGACGATTTATTTTCTTCACTTGCTCACCGTAGAAGCTAATGACTCCAACACTTTTCAAGGCATCCTGTGGCATACGCCCTGCTTCTTTTGCTGCCTTCACTGCATCATTTAGATCTAGCAAAATACGACGAATTATTTGTAATTCCCCTTCATTATAACGGCTTGTGCCTCCCTTTACCTGTTCCTCTAAATAAGGTTTTTCAGTTGGAATATCAATCCATAATAAATGGTCATCACGTTTGACAAATTGTCCCTCTAAGCCATGATCTCTCGCCGAATCTGAGTCTGGCAAGCCACATTGCAAGCCATTTTCTTCTTGCGCGTAAAATGGGGTAATACTTTGCATAATTTTTTCATGCATGCGGTATTGAAGAGCTAGCATTTGCTTATGGGTTTGAGGCAGATTATTGAATAAGCGCTCAAATAATGATTCACGTAGTAAACTTTTCAATTCTTGTGCGCCTTCAAAATTTGGATTTTCCTCTAGCATCGCCTTCAATGTTTCCTCCAATGTATCGTCACCAAGTAGGGGTGGTAGCTGGTGATGATCCCCTACCAAAATAACCTTTTTCCCCTTCAGCATTGGTAATAATAATTCTGGCGGTGTTGCCTTTGAGACTTCATCAATAATGACAACATCAAAGGTTGGGTAATTTTCCATAAACTCTTTACTCGCCGAAGCTACACATGTGGTACCAATAACATTTGCATGTCGTACATACAATTTTCTAATTTCATCTAAATCATATTCAGTAGCGTTTTGTAGTTTTTCTCGCCATTGCTCTTGCAATTTTTTTCGAAGCGGTAGTTGTTTTTCCTGACGCTGTAAATCTTCAATAGCTTGCTTTGAAGTTTGAATAGCTTCTCTAACCTCTTCTGCTGTTCGCTCTGGTGTCGACTGCAATAGCTTTGTGAATGTGGCCAATTGCTTTTCCTTTTTCAATCCCGCAACATTGATTTCCTTTAACCGCTCTTCCATCTGTGATAGCAGTAGGTCTACTTCCTCCAAGCTAGCTTGTACGGTTTGAAGTGAAGCTTGTTTTGGTACTAATTGAACTCTAGCCTTTTCAACTCGTTCTAGTTGCTGATTGGCTTCCTGAAGAGACTCTCGTAATTGTCCCATAAGAATTTTTAAATATTCAACGGATTCCTCTGGTACTTCTTCTAATAGGAAGTTGCTTGCTAGCTGTTGTAATCGCTCTGTATGCTGTATAAATGGCTGCAATTGCCGCTGAATGCTTTGTACATCAAAGCTTGTAATGGCACACTCTTGATGCAGTAAACTAACAAGATTTTTTCGGAATGACTCGTATTCTTCGTCTTTATGGTCTTGTTGTTGTTTTAGTGCCATTCCTTTTTGCCATACAAAATCACGACGCATATAGAGCCCCAGCAAATAGCTTTCAATTTCATGAATTGCAGGCGTTTGATCGTCTTGAAACGCCTTGTTTAATTGAGCAAATACACCTGTAAGGTTTTGTAAAGAAAAAGATTGCACAGGCTGTAATCTTCTTTTTGCTTGCGCTTGCTCCTTCACCTCATCCGTCACTAACGCCTCTAGCTTTGCAATGGCTTTTTGGAGACGACTATTAATGGTAGACCATGCCTCTAAATCTTTTGCATCCTCTAGATGTTGTATTCGATTCATTTGCTGCGAAAGGACATGAGAAGGACGAATTTGATAATGCTGTAAATATCGTTGGATACGCTCATAGGACGTCAATGTATGGACATACTTTTGCGCTTCCTTCATGATGATGAGACGATTATTTTCTGTTTCATATTTTTCTTGTATATCTTGGAATTGAACTGTTAATTGCTGTTTTTGCTCCAGCAATTCTTTATATTGAACAGCTGCCTCTAATTGCTCCACTTTTTGTGAAGTCTCTTGAATGGTAAGCTGTAGATTTTCAATTGAAGGATGATCAGCAAGTGTCTGTTCAAGCTGCTGTATAATGGGCTCTATTTGTGCGAGCTGCTTCTCATAATGTTCTTTTTGAGCTTCATATGTCTGTTGCTCTGTTTTGGCAGCTTTTAAGTCTTTTTTTAACGCTTGAATTTCCTGCTGTAAAATTGGTTCTTCAATAGCAGCCTGCTCTTTAGCGGCCATTTCCTGCGTCAATTCCTCAAGCCATAACTCTAATTTTTCAAGCTCAGCTATTGCTTTGGTCAAATTGTCCTTGAACGTCTGCTCACGTTCAGGAAAGACCAAGATTGCTTCTTCAATTGCTGTCAATGTTTGCTCACGCCACTGCAGAGCTACATTTTCTTCAATAAATTTTTTTCCCTCTTCCTCAATACTTTCCGTTCTACCATAGCGTAAAATTCGAATTTCTTGATTGGAAAGAAGCCGTCCTAAAGCATTATCTACCGCTAGATTTGACTGAGATGCAACAAGTGTTTTTAAACCAGCTTTCACATTTTGCTGACAAATCTCTGAAATGACAGTTGTTTTCCCTGTACCAGGTGGACCTTGTATGACAAATAAATCTTCAACGGATAAAGCGCCTAAAACCGCTCGTCTTTGATATTCATTTAAATTATTATGAAATTCAATATCTTCTTGTAGCTTCGATGCTCGTACAGAAGGACGTTTTTCAAATAGGATCGTCTCTAAATTAGGATTAACAGCCTCACCCTTTTCTAACTTGGTAAAGCCATTACGTAATCTTCTAATTTGACTTAATGTTGCAAAGTTGCTGAAGCTCGCTTGTTTCGAACGAAGATTAAGCTGATCCTTGCGAGCTAATTCTTGTGTAAAAGGCTTTAAATCAATTTCAACTGTTTGCTTTCCAGCATGAGTCTTCAACACTTGTCCTATTTCACCACGGACACCTTGAATACTAACACTCAAGCCTTCTAATTGCTTCCATTCCTTATTCTTTATGTAGGGACAAACAAGCGTTAAGCGTGTAAAGTCTTCATTGAAATAGCTTTGCTTAAATTCACTATGAATATCATCAATAGTCGCATCGCGTTCTTGTATTTTTAAATAACCTTCCCAGCTAGCAATACGTTTTTTTACATATTCAGTCCGTTCTTCCGCAATCGGTAGCTGTCTAATTTTCGTATGAAGCTCAAGTGGAACGCCTGCTCCGTTATTAGGCTTTGTAACAAATTCCAGTGCTGCTGCTAAACGGCGATTTGTGTTAATCGGCCCTCGCATATGCACAAAACGAATATTTGTCGCTAGCAACCCTTCCAGCTTTAATACACAGTCCATAATCACCGTTTTCTCGGAAATACTATCACTTAATTTTTCATTGTCTTCAGCATTAAAATAGATAGATAAAAATATTTCACCCACTGTTTTTGCTTTGCGTTTTTCAATGTAGACTGTAAAAGATCTTTGTAACGCAAAAAAGGCATGCTCGTTTGCTGAGCATTCCTCTACCGCTTCCTTTGCCTTATTAGTCAAAATAAGACAACAGCGTTGTTTTTCTAGTAAAGCGATGTCCTGCATGAGCAGCCCTCCTTCCAGTGTCACTAAAGTTTTATTTTATCACATACTAAAAGAATACTTACAAAGAAAAATCCCCTGCACAGTGATTTCTTACCACAGTGCAAGGGTACTATTAATGTTGATCGATTGTTTCCTTCGGCAAGTTCTTGCTCATCTCACAGTATTGAACAAATACACGCGCTAATTCACGTAAGCGGCTATGAACATCCTCATCCACAATATGATTATCTGCATCAAAATGGGATGTATGTGTATACACATAGTTCGGTGTAACAAGAGCACGGAAGTAGTCTAAAATAGGTTTTAATTGATTTTCTACAACAAGGTGGTGTTGATATGTGCCGCCATTTGCAACTATAGATACAGGTTTATAGCGCATTGTTTTAGGGTGTAGGAAGTCAAATGCATTCTTCAAAACGCCCGGAATTGATGCTTGGAAAATTGGCGTTGCAATAATATAAGCATCCGCTTCCTCAAATTGTTGGATCATTTTCTTCATATCCTCATTTAATGGTGAGCCATCAACAATTTGATGTTTATATTCACTAAAATGCATCATTTCTAAATCGAAACTAGCATCTAATTCTTTAATATATTGTTCCACTTGCTCTAAAATAGCACCGGTTTTTCGACCAAACATCGTGCCATCAACGAGTAAAATTTTCATCTTTACTTTGCCTCCACATTCATCTTCTACAATAATATTGTAACAAATGAAAAGTGGCTCGGAAAGAATAGGAATGAGGAAAGCAAGAAATTCAGTCTTTAGGCGGAAAGCAAGAAAAATTACTCTTTATCATATGGTCGAAAACGAACTTCTTCATCGACAACCTTATCGTGGATAGTATATTTCTCACGATCAATCACTACATTGCGATTAACCTTATCCTCTTCATGAAGCGAATCTGCTTTTTTAATTTTATCCCAATTAAATAATGTCTCCCTCGAAACATCTTCTTCTACCGTTTCCGGAAATGCCAATATTGCTAATTCATGAGAAGGATAAATTGTCACTGGTTGTTGCTTACCGTGTAGCGCAATAATCATCATTGCCTTTGCTACTTGAGAGGCTTCAATGGCTCTAAATCGCTTTAGTGGTCCTATTAACAATGGCTTGGCTAGTTTTAATACCTTTTCTCCTACCTTCTCCCCTAAACGAAATTCATTCCGTTCTCCTACTAAGAGTGAAGGTCGAATAATAGAAAGCTGCTGTAAGCCCAACTCCATTAAATCATGTTCTAGCTTTCCTTTAACTCGGTTATAGTAAAAAGGAGAACTCTCTTTAGCACCCATTGCAGTGATGACAAGAAAATGGGGAATCCCACGCTTCTTCGCCAATGAAGCAATCGCTAAAGGATATTCAAAATCTACCTTTTCGAACACCTTTCGAGAACCTGCCTTTTTTATAGTTGTGCCTAAACAGCAATATAGTTCATGCGCAAATGCTATATCTTGTTCCTCTAACCTATCAAAATCACAAATTTTCACTTCTAGCTTGGGATGCTTAAAAGTTGGTTTTCTTCTCGCGATTACTGTCACGGATACATATTCATCATTTTCACATAATTGCTCTACTAGAGAGGAGCCCGTTAATCCTGTTGCTCCAACTACAATTGCAGCACGCATACCCATACTTCTTCCCTCCTTTCATCATCACCATCTTTGTTATGTATCTTAATAAACTCACTATATATATCGACCACTTTTTTAATGATTAAAAGTTATTTATCGTACCTATAAGATAGCTATTTGAAAGATTTATTTAAAAAGATCATTGATCAAATCCTAAATTTTACACATACTTGCTCTTTCTTCGCCATAATTTAAAGAGACAGAGAAAGGGTGGGATACATTTGCAAAACGAAACGCAAGCAATAGTACCGAAAAAAACGATTGTTTTCATTATTGAAAGCTGTATTGATAAAGGGCTGTATCCTTTTGAACGGGTTTCAACATTAGCTAAACTACTGACGAATGAGAAGGTTTTTATATTTGTAAAAACTCCTTCAAATGACGGGATTCAAATTTTAATGAATGAGGGTCTAACCCCCGTTTTATTTGATCATTTTAATGAACTTCCTAAGCAAATGAAAGGCATTCAGCCAGATTTAATTGTCAGAGATGGCCGCAATTCCGAGGCTTTACAAGTACAGGATTTACGACCTTTCTGCAAAACGATTATTCACTTTGATGATTTTGGTGAAGGTGGTCAAGCCTGTGACTGTGTACTACTAGCACTCTATCACGAGGTAAAAGATTATTTACCGTCTCATTATATTGGCGGGAGCTTTGTTTTTGCACTACCCGAAGACTATCAAAACTTTAGCGATAGACCTGAAAGCAAAACACCTGAAAATCCTCCCCATATCGTTGTAGCTTTTGAAGATGGGGACGAGCATAATTTAACCTATCGTACACTTCGACACTTAACACAGCTCCAAATTCCACTACAAATTACAGTTATGATTGACGACAGCTACCGCCATGCTATAGACGACTTGCAAATGATGGTTTTAAGTCGTCGCAACACAGCCATCCTTCGTGATAAAAACGCACTTCTCAAACTTTTACCAAAAGCAGATGTTATTATTTGCAATGCCAATTATACGCCTTACAAAATTGCCTCTTATGGTGTGCCATGCATTACGCTTGCACAATCGGAGGCAGAGCTATTACATGCTTTCCCAAGAGAACAGAACGGTTTTATTCATCTAGGGCTAGGTCGTAAAATGAAACAATCACAAATACAAAATGCTGTTATGGAGTTTCTTTTACATGAAGCACGCAGTGAACGTGCCGTAAAAAAACAACGCCAGCTCAATCTCGTTAGTAATAATGAAACACTCTTAGAACTACTTTTAGACTTTGCTTATGATCGTCATAATATCGCTTCTACTTAGTGCTACTTCAAAGACGATTATGATACAATATATAAGAAATTTTCACTTTAGCATCTCATCTTATAAAAGTTGGGACTTATGTAAGTTCAAATTTTTTCAGTTCCCGATTGATTTTAATGACTAAGCGGTGGGGGATCAATAAAACCCCCATCGCTTTTTACACGCATTCGCTATACAAATATTCTTAAAAAAGGAGCAACCATCATGCCAACCAAAAATGATTTAGAATATCAAATTAAAGAATTAAAAATGGACTATATCAATTTACAAGGCGATATTGAAAAACTTGAGTCTACAGGACACAACGATCAAGTAGCACAGGCAGAGCAACGTCTTGCAAATATGGAATCGAAGCTTGCAGAGCTGAATAAGCAACTTGCAGAACTATAAAATGTAAACTTGAAAGACAGTTGGAGGAACATATATGGCAATTTTAACAGTAGAAAATTTAGGTCATTCATTCGGAGATCGTACACTTTTTAAAGATGTATCGTTTCGTTTAGTAGAGGGTGATCATATTGGACTCGTTGGGGCAAATGGTGTAGGTAAATCAACTTTAATGGGCATTATCACTGGTCAAACAATTCATGATGAGGGAAAAGTGGAATGGCTCCCTGGTACACATTATGGTTATTTAGATCAACATACAGTACTCACAGCTGGTAGAACGATGCGCGATGTATTGCGTGACGCTTTTCTACCCTTGTATAAAAAAGAAGAGGAACTCAATGAAATTACAGGTAAGATGGCTGAAGCTACACCTGAAGAATTAGAAGTTCTATTAGAGCAAATGGCTGAAGTTCAAGATGCGTTAGATGCAGGTGACTTCTATTCACTCGATATGAAAATTGAAGAAGTTGCGCGCGGGCTTGGGCTCGATGCTATTGGCTTGGAGCGAGATGTGGCTGCTCTTTCTGGTGGTCAACGTACAAAGGTTTTACTAGCTAAGCTGTTATTAGAAAAACCAAAAGTTCTATTATTAGACGAGCCTACAAACTATCTTGATGAAGAACATATTACATGGCTAAAAAACTATTTAAAGAACTATCCATATGCCTTCTTATTAATTTCGCATGATACAGAATTTATGAACGAGACGGTGGATGTCATCTTCCAACTTGAATTTTCAAAGCTAACTCGTTATACAGCAACATACGAAAAATTCTTAGAGCTTGCTGAAATCAATAAGCGTCAGCATATTGACGCGTATGAAAAACAACAAGAATTCATCAAGAAGCAAGAGGATTTTATTGCCAAAAATAAAGCGCGATACTCTACTACTGGCCGTGCCAAATCTCGTGCCAAGCAGCTTGACCGTTTAGAGCGAATTGATCGCCCAGAAACTGCTGTAAAGCCTGAGTTCGGTTTTAAAGAAGCACGTTCATCAAGTCGCTATGTTGTAGAGGCTGAAAATTTGGTGATTGGTTATGATAAGGACAAGCCATTACTTCCCCCACTCACTTTTGCTATTGAACGAGGAGAGAAGATCGCTTTAGTCGGCATGAATGGTGTAGGTAAATCAACATTATTGAAAACAATGCTTGGTAAAATTAATCCTCTAAATGGCAAAGTGATTCGAGGAGATTACCTTTATCCATCTTACTTCGAACAAGAAGTAAAAGCGGAAAAAATCACACCAATTGATGATGTGTGGAATGCCTTCCCTTCAATGGAACAAGCACAAGTACGTGCTGCCTTAGCGAAGGCTGGCTTAAAGACTGATCACATTACACGTCCACTGAATTCATTATCGGGTGGAGAGCAAGCGAAAGTTCGTTTATGTAAATTAATGATGGAAGAGGCAAACTGGCTTCTTTTTGACGAACCAACGAACCATTTAGATGTGGATGCAAAAAATGAATTAAAACGTGCGATGAAAGAATTTAAAGGCACTATTGTAATCGTAAGTCACGAACCTGATTTCTATGAAGGTCTCGCTACGAAGGTCTGGGATGTCCAAGATTGGTTCACATCTGGACAACAAGGATAAATCTAAAAGGGTAGTCTCAAATATCATTTGGGACCACCCTTTTTTCTATTTACGAAAATCCACAAATAATTTTAAGCTTTTATGTATAATTCTGCTCATTTAAACATACTATAATCAGTGGACTGATATTTTTTAGCTTGTCATTTCTCTCCTCTTGGACAAGCCTATGCTTCATGTAGTCCCTACTCAATTTCCCTAAACTTACATCATTGTAAGCTGTGAAAATGAAACTTTTTTATGATGATCTTCGTATATGTTAATATACCTGAAAAAAATCATGGTGTTATAGATATTTTTTTAAATAGCTATTGATTTATATATAGCTTACTAGTAAGATATATATATAAACAATTTACCTTACTAATAAGATATTTATAAAATATAATCTAAAAAAGAAAGCGAGGAATGAAGAATGACAGTTACAATTTACTCACAAGCGAGCTGTTCTTCATCCAGAAAAGCACTTAAATGGTTAAAAGATCACAATATTGAATATAAAGAAAAACGTATCACTTCTCATCCACTTACACTTGCAGAGTTTAAAGAAATTTTAAGCATGACTGAAGATGGAACAGATGAAATTATTGCAACAAATTCGAATGATTTTAAAAACTTAAATATCGATATCGACCAACTTTCTATTCAGGAGCTATTTGCTATTATTCAAGCACATCCAAGAATGTTACGTAGCCCTATTTTAATAGATGAAAAACGTATTCAAGTTGGTTACAATGAGATGGACATCCGCCGTTTTATCCCGCGCAAAGTACGTGCTTACGAATTAAATGCGATGACAAGATTGGCACAAGAAAGTTAAAACAGTTTTGGAGATGACCTTCTATGGATCAAGAAAAACAAAAAGCCATTACCTCGTTGTTTGAAGTTGTTTCATCTATTGAGCGTAAGTGGGCGAACGAGTGGAATAATCATAATGCGCTCGGCTTTTCAAAATCCCATATTTTAATTTTAGACTACTTATCGCAGGAGGGCCCGAAACGCCCTTCTGCTATTGCTGAGCGGTTAAAGGTAACGACAGGTGGCGTCACCGTTTTAACAACGAAGCTTATCAACGCTGGCTTTATTGAAAAAACACAGCACGCTACAGATCGACGAGCATCACAGCTCGTTATTACTTCTGAGGGCGAGAGCATCTTAAAAGAGTCTCGCCAACAAGTGAGTGAAATTATCAACAATATGTTTGGAATGCTCACTGCTGAAGAACTGCAAACATTGCGCACTATTTTTTCAAAATGTCTATTGGATGTTGAATCCAATCGTCCAGAATAAAGTCTTAACAATAAAAAGATGCATCGCAATTATATGCGAATGCATCTTTTTTTAGATTAGTCGACTGAATACTTCCGTCTAAGTACGTATGGTGTGCGACCAATCAGCTTTAATCATGCCGGTAGCACAGATTCCACAATGGCCGTATCTGACATAAGCATTTCTTTTAATCGAGCCTTTGCACGGAATAAACGGGATTTCACAGTACCAATGGAAACTTTCATAATCGTAGAAATTTCTGCAAGTGAATATTGGTCTATGTAGAAATACCATAAAGTCTTTCTATAAATGCCATCTAGTTGCTCCATTTTATCTTGTACGAGTTTTGTGACAATATCCTTTTCAACCTTTTCTTCTGTCGAAATTTCATTATTGGGAACCAAATCTAATATCGGTACGTCTAATGTTTCAGGTTGGTTCATCATATATTTACTGCGACGAACCTTTTTACGATAGCGATCTCTGAAAGTATTCATTGTAATAGTTGTAAGCCAAGCCTTAATATGCTCTACTTCAGCTACGCTGTCTTCATAGCGCACGACCTTTACCCAAACTTCTTGCATTAAATCTTCAGCCTCTACATTATTGCGAGTTAGTTTTAAACATAAGTGATATATATAACGATTGTATTCCTCGTATACGCCTTCTAATTTTTCATTCATTGTGTATGCCTCCGCTTCTTGTTCTTGCTTCTATACACATTCTCGCAAAATAATGTATTACACTCTATCGTATTGGCTTTCAATTTCATTACAATCGTGTAAGCTTAAACGCTTTTGCTTGTAATATTCGTAAAAAATGTTTTACTACTATATTACTCAGCCTGTAAAACACGGCTCTATAACATTAAACCTCTATTTTGATTGCTATATTTTAAATAATAATTATTATCAGAAAATTAAAAATATTCCACTTTAACAATGACTTTTAAAGTAAGCAGATATATTTCATATAACGGATTACATATTTATTTCCCTTGGCTAACTTAATAGCCCTAAACGAAAAGCGGAAGCAACGACCTGTGTTCGATTTTTAGCTTTGAGCTTTGTCATTAAACTACTTACATAATCTCTTACCGTATGCTCACTTAGAAATAGTAATCCCCCAATTTTTTTATTGTCATATCCCTCTGCAAGCAAACCTAAAATCATGGACTCCCTTTCTGTTAAGTGAAGTTCTGTATTCTTTTCAACCTTCTCACCCTTACGTGATAAAAATAACCCCAACCGCTTCCCTACCTCTTCAAGTAACAATAACTCATCCTTTGTACAATCAAATTCTTCACCTAGCTGATCAAATGTCAGCCAACCAAATAATTGATCCTGTTGAATAATTGGGATAAATATAATCGACGATAAATTAAATAATTGTATATGTTCTTCCTTCACATAATTTTTGGGGTTTTTTAAATAGATAGGTTTTCTTGAGCCAAGGACTGTATTTTCACCGGTCAGCTCCCCTTTCATGCTTTGAACCTTTGGAAGCTCTGCACCAATAACCCCGTAAAATTGATTGGACCATGGCACATAGGCATAAAATACACATCTTTTATAACTAAAATACTCTTCACATTTCTTTAAGATATAAGCTAAATCCTGATAACCAGAGGAACTGATAAGCAATTTATCAAGTTTATCCAACAATTGCAGCCGTCTCAACTCTTCATTTTCAGGGGTAGTTCTACGACTATTTTTATGATCTACTTCGGCATCACAATAAAGCTGTACTAAAAATGTAAAAATCGATAATACATACATTAGTATGGCATTCATTCGACTAATTTTCTGCTGAATCATAAAAGTGATCAATGATTTCTCTAAAATCAATTGGAATAGAAGAAAGCTTCTCGTATCGATAATGGATAACTGTGATTGAAGCCATGTCTTAAAAAAACTTCTAAAATCATCATGAAGCTCTTCGATATTCGTATGCGTCATTAAACGTAGAAACGAATCCAGTAGCATTGCCACTCTTTCTCGATCGGCTTCAGCAATAGAAGGTTCTAGATTGAGGTAAATATTCGTATTCTCTTCAATTTGTTTACTATGAATTTTGATGAATAACACAAATTCTTGAAGTGTCATTTCTTCAAAGGATTGAAATGAGTGTGTCATAGGAAATTCCTCTCCTTCATACTAAAAGTACCCCTATAAATGGAGGATACTCACTCACTATATTATACAGCATCTTATAGGATAGTATTTCAAATTGAAAGGAGTAAGATGAAGGTATCGCTAAAATAAAGCGAATACTTTTATATCCTAAGGTAACCATATAACCAGAAATAATGGAAGGTGCGTGCTTGAAATGAGATTGGAAAATAAAGTAGCCGTTATTACAGGCGGAGGTACAGGCATCGGGAAAGAAACTGCACTATTATTTGCGAAAGAAGGAGCAAAAATAGTCATTACTGATATAAATGAACAATCTGGGAACGAAACCGTTAGCGATATCCAAGCAATTGGAGGCGAAGCATTATTTGTACGTCATGATGTTAGCAATGAAGACGATTGGAAAAAAGTAGCAGATGAAGCGATTCATACATTTAGTAAAGTTGATATCCTTTTCAACAATGCAGGCATTTATATAATTAAACCACTAGCGGAAATTGAACTTTCTGACTGGAATCGCTTAATGTCCATCAATGTAACTGGTGTTTTCCTTGGTATGAAACATATCATGCCGCTTATGGCTAAACAAAATAAAGGCTCTGTCATTAATGCATCTTCCATTGCAGGCTTAACAGGTGCTGCTGGACATGTTTTATATGGCGCTAGTAAAGGTGCTGTGCGCATTATGACAAAAGATGCAGCAATGGAATATGCCCCATATGGCGTACGCGTAAACTCTATTCACCCTGGCTATATCGATACAGGAATGGCCGATTATGCATCTGCAACAACTGGAAGCTCTAAAGATGAATTAGGAAAAAACTTATTCCCATTAGGACGTTTAGGTTCTGTAAAAGAAGTGGCTCAAACAGTGCTGTTCTTAGCTTCTGATGAATCTTCCTTCTCAACAGGTGCCGAATTTGTTATTGATGGTGGAGCAACAGCAAAATAAATATTAAGGTGGTCATTGACATGAAATTAACAGATAAAGTAGCAATCGTCACAGGTGGCGCTAGCGGTATCGGTGAGGCAACAGTTCGCCTCTTCGCCCAAGAAGGTGCACAAGTAGTCATTGCCGATTTTTCAGAGCGCGGACAAAACATCTCTGAACAATTAAATAACGATGGTTATGATACCCTCTTCGTAAAAACAGATGTAACAAGCGAAGAAGATATTAAAAACATGATAAAGGAAACTATTAATAAATACGGAAAACTTGATATTATGTATGCGAATGCAGGTGTAGCTGACGATGCACCCGCTCACGAGTTATCTTTTGAAAAATGGAAAAGAACCATTGATATTAATTTATCCGGTGTATTTCTTTCTGATAAATATGCCATCGAACAATTCCTTGCGCAAGGCACAGGTGGCGTCATTGTTAATGCTGGCTCTATCCATAGTTTTGTTGCCTTACCAAATCCAACAGCCTATTCATCTGCAAAAGGTGGTGTAAAACTATTAACACAAAACCTTTGCACAGCTTATGCAAAACAAGGCATTCGCGTAAATGCTGTATGTCCTGGCTATATCGACACACCTTTATTAGCTGAAGTAGACGCTCAAAAGAAAGAGTATTTAGCTTCCCTTCATCCACAAGGTCGACTTGGTAAACCAGAAGAGATTGCCAAAGCTGTTTTATTCTTAGCAAGCGATGATGCAAGCTTTGTTAATGGTACAACACTCCTTGTTGATGGAGGCTATACTGCTCACTAATAAAAAATTTACTGGTCTGAATTCGGTATTGTTCCGGAATCAGACTCTTTTTATTTGATTAAAATTCTCCCAGTGCAAATCGGTCTAGATCATAACAAGAAGCAGTAAGCTTTAAAAGCTGTCGTATTTTATGGTAAAACAATATAAGATTATTTAATTGCAACTCCACATGCAGGTATTTTTTCTATAATATAAATATTAATATATTTTAAAGCTAAAAGAGTTGCTATTACATGAAATGCTTTGTACTTTTATTACATCAGTTATTATCAAATTGAGGGGTGTTTTACAATGAGTTTAAATGATTGGCTAAATGAAAAGGTCCCAGAAATTACAAGTTCATTAAGTGATATTAACCGACAGTATGTTGATATTGAAAATTCAATTGGCTTTGTTGGGCGCAATCAAATTTATAAAATCTTAGATAATTTTCATGAAGTACTGTTCCCAGGTATTCATACTGCTCCGCCGATCGATACTACACGCGTCAATATTGTAAGTAGTAATAAACTGCGTGAAACGGCATTGGATTTACGTGATATTATCGAAAAAGTTTTAATTTACAATTTGGAGTACAACAGCAATCTTGAAAACTGTACTTGTCAAGCGGATGCAGATCGTATTGTGATGGATTTAATTTCACAATTCCCAAAAATTCGTAAAATCTTGCAAACAGATATTCAGGCAGCGTACAACGGAGATCCTGCTGCCCTTTCTACAGAAGAAATTTTACTAAGTTATCCATCAATTGTTGCGGTATACATTCACCGTATTGCACATGAATTATATGAAGTGGGCGTACCAATTGTCCCACGTATTATGTCTGAATATGCACATAGTTTAACAGGAATCGATATTCACCCAGGAGCGACAATTGGTGAATCCTTCTTTATCGATCACGGCACAGGTGTCGTAATCGGTGAGACATGTATAATCGGCAATAATGTTAAAATATACCAAAGTGTAACATTAGGAGCATTAAGCTTCCCTCTTGATGAAAATGGCAATCCAATTAAAGGAATTAAACGTCATCCGAATATTGAAGATAATGTTGTTATTTATGCAGGTGCAACCATT
Organism: Lysinibacillus sp. GW823-FHT06C08; assembly: GCF_058795135.1. Lineage (NCBI taxonomy): Bacteria > Bacillati > Bacillota > Bacilli > Caryophanales > Bacillaceae > Lysinibacillus > Lysinibacillus sp. GW823-FHT06C08. The sequence continues at coordinate 155,088 of NZ_JBXAHN010000001.1, read as the reverse complement.
TTAGGTGGCGAAACGACAATTGGTCACGATTCGGTGCTAGGCAGTAACATTTGGCTAATGAATTCAATACCACCATATTCCCGTGTGTACAACTCACCACCAACACCTAACATCAGTAGTAGTAAATCGAAAAATGTTTAATACACACACTCTTTAAGTAAGATAAAAATTGCCCTCACTTATAGACGACTATCGAAAGACACTGTAAAGAATTTTTTTACAGTGTCTTTCATTTTTCCCTACATATATTCGTCCGTTACAAGCTAAAGACATTCAAACACAACCATTGGCCTTGTTATAAAAATAGTTGATGTCCTCCTATTAGAGCTTATTTATTTATAAACCCATGTTAATACTTTCTAGTTTTGATATGCTATACTATTTCTATTATCGAAATATATTAGAAAGAGGGATGCTAGATGACTAATTTACAGCAAATTGATGCTTATTTTGCTGAACATCGTGAGGCTCATTTAAACGAATTGAAAGAATTTTTACAAATTCCAAGTATTAGTTCTTTATCTGAGCATAAGGAAGATATCCAGCATGCTGCACAATGGCTTGCTAATGCATTTGAAAAATTAAATCTTGAGAATATCTCAATTACACAAACTGCAGGTCACCCAGTTGTCTATGCCGATTGGTTACATGCAGAAGGCAAACCAACTGTATTATTTTATGGTCACTACGATGTACAACCTGTTGATCCCCTAAATTTATGGGAGAGTGAACCGTTCAATCCTACCATTCGTGACAATAAATTATTCGCTCGTGGTGCTAGTGATGATAAAGGGCAAGTATTTATGCACTTAAAAATGATTGAAGCTTTATTTGCAACAACAGGAACTTTACCTGTGAACGTTAAATTTATTTATGAAGGTGAAGAAGAAATCGGTAGTCCGCATCTACCTTCCTTTGTTGAGGAATATAAAGAAAAATTAGCGTCGGATCTCATTTTAATTTCTGATACTGGACTTTATGGCCCTGGTAAACCTGCAGTATGCTATGGCTTACGTGGTTTAGCAGGCATTCAAATTGATGTGCGTGGAGCTAAAGGAGATTTACACTCAGGTCTCTATGGTGGAGGCGTGCAAAATGCCATCCACGCATTAGCTGAAATATTAGCATCCTTCCGTGACGAGCATGGCACCATTCAAGTGGAAGGTTTCTACGATAATGTATTACCTTTAACAGAGGAAGAACGTGAAGCTTATCGTGCGCTTGGTTTTGATGAGGAGTCAGTAAAACAAGAGGTCGGTGTAAAAGAACTATTTGGTGAGCAAGGGTTTACCTACCTTGAACGTACTTGGGCTCGTCCAACATTAGAGGTTAATGGGGTCTTTGGTGGTTTCTCGGGAGAAGGCATCAAAACGGTATTACCTGCTGAAGCAGGCGCTAAAATTACATGCCGTCTCGTTCCAAATCAAGAGCCGGACGAAATCGTTGCGCTATTAAAAGCCCACGTTGAAAAGCATAAACCTGCTGGAGTGGAAATTAACATTTCGGAGTTCGATAAAGGCCCTGCATTCTTAACACCATTTGATCATCCATTCATTCAGGCAGCTGGACGTTCTTATGAAAAGGTTTATCGTGTACCTACTGCTTACACACGTGGTGGAGGTTCTATCCCTATCGTGGCTGCATTTGATGAAATTTTAGAAATTCCTGTAGTATTAATGGGCTTCGGTTTATCTAGTGAAAACTTCCATGCACCTAATGAGCATTTCCATTTAGAAAACTTTGATAAAGGTTTACGCGTTTTAAGTGATTATTTATATGAAGTTTCGGAATTACAAAAATAATTTTCTATTCCATAACAAATCCCCTCACCTACTTCAGTGAGGGGATTTTCTTTGCTTTTTAGGCGATTACTCGCCAAAAACTGTCACTATTTCAGCCGATTTTTTACGATCTTTCCCTTTTGGTACTTCATCAAAATAACCGACTTGTAGCATTGCAATAACACGTTCACCAGGCTGTACCTTTAAGGCTTCGCGGAACTTCGGATTATCTAAAAAGCCTGGTGTTTTCCAGCAAGAGCCTATCCCTCTATCCCATGCTAACAGTTGCATATTTTGAATAAAGATACTTGCTGCTCCGTAATCCTCTAAACGTTCTTTTTGACGTGCATCCTCCGGTACGATAACAAAGGCATAGCCGCCGGGTAACGTAAATTTCAACATCTGCTTCGCCAAGTCTTCACTTAAAAGCTCTTGCCATTTTGGAATCGTCAGGTCGCGTAATAAATGATGTAGATTTTCTAATTCCTTACCACAGGCTACTACTAAACGCCAAGGCTCACGGTTACCGTGGTTGGGTGCCCAAACTGCATCGTCGATAATGGCCAATAAATCATCACGATCTACAGGCTGACCATTAAATTTTTTAATGGAACGACGTTGAATAATTGCATCTCTAACCGATAAAAATTGTTCGCTCATATATCCATTCTCCTTCTACCACAAGACAACTTTTAAGTTTATCTCTTCTACCTTCACATTATCATAAAATGATATGCTTTAAAACTACCTCATCTTAAGCAAAGCTATCCTCTATATGATAGAAAAAGTAAGTCATGCTGGGCGTAAAAGCAGTGGAGTCTTCATACAAATACGGTCGATTAATACTATCTGATGTATGAGCATTTACATAAGGAATGCCGTTTTGAATACTTGTAACAATAACAGAGTGATCGATTCTCCCATTTCCTTGAAAATCATAAAAAATAACATCCCCCAGCTCTAACTCTTCGGCGGTTTGCACACGTGTCCCCTTCAACCCTGTCGTTGAGCCTTCTAAATACCATCTTAAAGAATGTGCAACAGACCAGCTAAAGCTCCAATTTCCTTGTTGAATCCACCAGCCCTTATCTCTACTTGGTGCCCCTCGCATTGGTGCCCCACCAGCTAATAAACATTGAGATATATAGTTTGTACAGTCTACATCAAAGTTAGGAAAAGCTGGATTGCGTCTATTCCACCATAAATTGGCATACTGTACAGCAGCTTGCCTATTATACATCTTTGCCATACATCCCCTCCTCATGCCATCATATGTCTCTTCAAGTATTTCTATTAGTTAGGTCCTTACTCATATTATTGTCGAAAATAGGTATAATCAGTATGTTCCTTTCCATTTTCAAGATCATTTTTGCTACAATAAGATTAAAAGAAATGCATGATTTTATTTTATGACCAGAAGGGATGTTAAATGTGAAGCAGCATGCTGAGAAAGAAATTTTACAGCCTACTCTTTTATGCGATAAAAAGGGGAATTTAAATCCAGCAGCCATCGGATTTGCACGTAAACCACTTATCAACAGCAATTTAAGCGGCCATCTCATGCGCAAAAAGAAATGGAACTATTGGTGTGTCTACGGTGATGAAATCTTATTTTCCGCTACGATTAGTCATCTAGATTATGCAGCAGTCTGCTTCGTCTATTTCCTTGAATATGAAACGCAGCGTTATTTCGAAAAAACGATTACCATTCCCTTAGGCGGCAAATTGAAAATGCCTACACAAGTTTTAGAGTCCGTATCGTTTAAAAATAGTGAAATGATGATTGATATACTATATGTACAAAATGAAACACATCTATCCGTTTCTATTCCAAATTTTGATGGCGATATTTTACGTGCAAAGCTCATCATTCAGCATCCCGCTACAGACGAAACCTTAAATGTTGTCATCCCTTGGAATCGTAAAACATTTCAATTTACAGGTAAGCATCATACACTCCCTACTTCAGGTGTGGTCACAATTGGTACTCGTCGTTATAATTTCTCGGCAGAAGAAAATTTTGCTGTCTTAGATTACGGTCGAGGTGTCTGGCCGCGTGAAGCCGTATGGAATTGGGGAATGGCCTCTCAACGGGTCCGTGGAAGAAGAATTGGACTTAATTTAGGAGGAAAATGGACAGATGGCACAGGCATGACCGAAAATGCTGTTTTCGTTGATGGCAAAATGACAAAAATACATGAGGATTTATTGTTTGATTATGATTCCGAAGATTATATGCAGCGCTGGAAAGTAAAATCAAAATTCTCTCATCAAGTGTCACTAACCTTCTCTCCGTTTTTTGAACGTGTAGCCTATACAAATGCAAAACTAGTAAAATCAGAAGTACATCAATTATTTGGTTATTATGACGGTTCCATTTTGCTCGACAATGGTGAAACATTAGTTATTCGACAAATGCTTGGATGCATTGAGGAGCATCAGGCAAAGTGGTAAAGAATCTTATAAAAGACGCCGCGTTCCGTGGGCATTACTTCATTAATCATTCCACGGAATTCGAGCGCCCCCCTCTCATTGCTCTAAGTAAGGGCTTTTAATATTTTCTCTGGGTCATCAGTAAATATTGCTTGTATTCCAAGCTGCTGTAAATATCGAGCATCCTGCTCCTCGTTGACTGTATAAACACGTACTGTTGCCCCTTCAGCGAGCGCTAGTTTTACTGATTTGCGATACGCTGTAGGCAAACTAACATGCAAGCCTTTAGCAGGAATAAGTGCAACATAAGTCGTAAAGTCTACTAAAACTTCAGCAAACAATGCAGCACTTTCAATATATGGTGCGATTAGTGCGACTGTTTGCAAAGATTCATGATTAAAAGAAGAGATAATAACTCTCTCTGTCATTTGTTGGGCAGCTACTTCCTTTAGAACTAATGACTCGATCCCTTCATAGGCAAACACATCTGTTTTTAGCTCAATGTTAATGCGATGGTTTGTACCTGCAAATAGTTCTAAAACTTCCCCTAATGTCGGAATCACTTCTCCACTATAATCCAATGAGTACCATGAGCCAAAATCAAATGTACGTAATTGCTGTAATGTAAAATCCTTTACATAGCCTGAACCATTGGAGGTACGGTTAATGGTTTCATCATGAATAACAACTACCTCTTTATCTGCTGTTAAATGAACATCTAGCTCAATTCCAGCGATAGGAAGCTTAGATGCCGCTTGGAATGCAGCAATTGTATTTTCCGGGTAGCTTGCAGAAACACCTCTGTGTGCAAAAATATCCAAAATAATGAACCTCCTCTTTTATTAACATTCATTCAAATCCTCTACGTAATAGTAACATATTCAGCTTTTAAGCTTTCACTTGATGGTAAATATTATATATAGTAGTATGATAATCTACTTTGAAATTGTAAGTACCTAGGAGGTGCTAAAAAATGACTGTAAAACATCCAGATTTTCAGACTGAAGTAGAGCGATTAGCGTATACCCAAAGTTATATGCAGCAAATTTTAAATGAGTCACAAAGAGATTTAAAATCCGCTCAAGAGAATATTCGGAAGTCGATGGCAGATCTTGATTACTTAGATTCTAGTTTGAGTTATTTAAACATCTTAACCAATGCCCGATTCTTTGAAATGGCCCGTAATCAAAAGGAAGGGCTAGAAGCCGTTCAAAAGAAGCCTTATTTTGCTAGAATCCATTTTCAAAAGACAGGTGACCCTGAAGAACTTCTTTACATTGGAAAAACCTCGTTATTTCATCGTGAAACACATGAGCCGATTATTGTCGATTGGCGCTCACCAGTAGCGAATGTCTATTATGATGGCCGTCTTGGTGATATGGAGTACGATGTCCGCGGAGAAATTCATAAAGGACATCTATTTGCTAAGCGACAATATAAAATTGAAAATGGCGATTTGCTCGATATACGTGATATTGACTTAACTACGAACGATGAACTGTTACAAGAAGCATTGGCTGGTAAAGCTGATGTTCGTCTAACCGAAATTGTCTCGACAATCCAAAAAGAGCAGAATGAAATTATTCGCGCACATCTTCGTCAACCAATTATTGTCCAAGGAGCAGCAGGCAGTGGAAAAACCACCATCGCCCTACACCGAATATCCTATTTCCTCTACACAATGGGTGAGCATTTTAATCCTGAGCAGCTCATGATTTTAGCACCGAATAAGTTATTTATTGATTATATTGGAGATGTCTTACCAGAACTAGGCGTCGATAAAATATGCCAAACTACTTTTACCGATTACGTACTATCCGCCACTAAATTAAAATTAAAGCTTCAAAATCCAAATGAGCAATTAGAATCGCTTGTGGCCGGAGGAAATTCTCAGCCATCTGCTTGGATTGCTGAAATGAAAGGCTCTCTTTATTATCGTGATGTTATCGAACGCTATATTCGAAAACTGGAGCAAGATATTGCAGAGCAATTTGAAGATGTTTATATTGAAAGATACTGTATCATGCGGGCTTCTCACCTTAAGAAGCTATTTTTATATGAATTTTCTTATATGCCAATCGAAAAACGACTGGCACATATTAAAAAGGTGTTAGCTAGCCATGTTCGTCAGAAGAAGCAGTCTGTTTTAGCTACACTCCATAAAAAATATGATGAAGCACTTGGAAAGGCATTAAATGGTATTCGAGATGATGAAAAACGGCGACGTGTCGTAACAAAATTTATCGATGAACGCGATGAGCGAATTCCTGCTATTGAAAAAGAAGCCAAATCAACAGCAGCTGCTTATATGCGCCGCTTTACCAAACACAATATTAAAACTCTTTATCGTTCACTTCTCACCAATGCAGAGCTGTTAGCAGAACTGGCTCCTGAATGGCATTATCTCGAACAACAGCAATTTTTACAATCACATCTCAAGGAACAATGGGCACTTGAAGATTTAGCTGCACTTTATTATTTACAGGCGCGCTTAAAAGGCATTCCTGATGAATGGAAAATGCGCGTTGTCTTTATCGATGAGGTTCAAGACTATAGTCTATTTCAGCTTGCCGCTTTAAAAACAGGTTTGGATACTGATATGTTTACAATGGTTGGTGACTTAGCTCAAGGAATTCATAGCTATCGTTCATTAACTGCTTGGGAGCCTGTCCAAAGTTTATTCCCACGAGCAAGCTTTCGAACTTTGCAAAAAAGCTATCGTACAACCATTGAAATTATGGAAGTCGCTAATGAAATTTTAGCGCAAATGGATGAACAACTTCCGTTAGTGGAGCCTGTTGTTCGTCATGGCAACGTGCCAAGCTTTATTCAAGCGGATCAATTCGACGCCTTACAAATTAAAGAAATTTTTGAAACGATTCGTCAACATGGACATCGATCCATTGCTTTAATATGCAAAACAACTGCTGAAGCAATGATGATGCAAAAAGATTTAAAAGCTCACCAACTACCTGCACAGCTACTAACTGAAAATGATTCTATTAATCAGGAAATGTTGCTCGTTGTTCCAAGCCATCTAGCGAAAGGACTTGAATTTGATGCGGTTATAGTAGCTGCGTTTGATACGCCCTTTTACGACACGCCCATTGATCGAAAGCTACTCTATGTAGCACTCACACGGGCAATGCATGAACTTTACTTAATAGGTCCCTCTAAAAATACATTTTTATTAGAAAATTAAAAAGTCGCTATAAGGCGACTTTTTTATACCTCATCAATTTCTCGGTGGTAATCGATAGAACTTTCCTTTCGATAGATAGGCCTTAACCACTTTCCACCACGAACTAGGTGCTTCCTTCGGAGGAGACTTCTTTTTAGGCAATGCCGGCATGCGCATAATCACGACTCCTTTCATAAGGCTTATTAATACTATATGAAGATAGTACGCAATTATGATAAAAAGGGCGATGAGTTAAAATCACTCCTCGCCCTTTTTGCTATTGTTTTACATAATAATCAATTTGCTGCGCCTTCATAAAGCCAGCCTTTTCATAGACAGATATTGCTTTTTTATTGTCTATTTCAACATCTAACATGACGAAAGTGGCACCGGTTTTACTCGCATAATCCTTTGAAAAGGACAATAAAGCCGTCCCAATACCTTGTCCTTCACAATTTGGGTGGACTGCAAGGGCTGTTACCCATTGTATTTCATTTTCCTGAGCTGTCGTCACCGTGCCAACAACTCCTCCATCTCGATAAGCAATCCATAGCTTTCTTCCATTAGTGGACGTATTAAAGGCGATGAGCTCTGTTGATTCTTCTGGTAAATCACCAAATGCTTCACTATAAATAGCAATTAGCTCAGCCTGTTCGCCATTATAGGGAAGAATAGTAATATCGCTTCGTAATGCTACAGGTTCCGCCTTTGTTTCTAAGGTTGCTTCTGAAAAGCTGTAAACATAATTTTTATTTTCAATAAATGTGTGTCCATGTGGGGAACCATCAATAACAACAGCTAACTGACCCTCTGCCCCTCGCTCTTTTAGCCCAACTTGTATGCCTTCAACTAATGCAGTCCCAATCCCCTTTTGGCGATATGCAGGTGTCACCACTAGTGACCACTCATACGTATGGAGTCCCATCAAATCAATGGCACTTGCAACACCAACTAACAAATCCTGATCATCCTCATACGCCAATACCATAAAGCCCTTAGATTCAAAAGAGCTAGCCATTGGCACATTCAAAATAGTTTCGTATACTCGATAATCATGAATTGTCGCTTCTTCACATAATAATTTTACTTCCTTCAATGTTTCTCCATCCAATGGGAAAGACACTGTCATCACTGAAATATTCATTGTTTACTCCGTTCCTGTATCAGACTATTGCCCTATTGTAGCAAGAATGAAAATAAGCTGGCAACTAAATATATTATCACCATCTATTAATCAGAATTTTACTTCAAATAATCCAATAATAAAAGGATTTTTACTATAAAAGTTCACGAAAACGACTAAAATTTACTATGAATTCTAGATATATAATAACCTAACAAACTCATAAAATTGTCACTATTAACTCTTTTCATTTAGTTACTTTCAAACTATATACTATTCCCTACTTATTTATATTAATTATACTATTTATTCAAATTAATTACATTTGTTAATATGATTAAAAAAAGAGTAATTTCAAATGAAATTACTCTTTTCATAGTTGTCAATGGCTATTCTTCTAAATGATGGGAGGATGAATGAAGCATTTGAGCATATAAACCGCCCGATTCAATTAGTTTTTGCTGTGGACCAGCTTCCACTAGCTCACCTTTATGCATAACTAACACCATGTCTGCATTATGCACTGTATTTAATCGATGTGCAATAACAAAGCTAGTGCGGCCTTGCATTAATGTATCAAGTGCCTCTTGAATCGCCATTTCTGTTACTGTGTCGATACTGCTTGTCGCTTCATCTAACAATAAAATTTTCGGGTCCGCAATAAGTGCACGTGCTATTGATAGTAATTGTTTTTGGCCTTGTGAAATTTCTCGTCCATCTGCAGCAAGAATCGTATCGTATCCATCCTTAAGCTTCATGATAAAATCATGTGCATTAGCACGCTTTGCTGCTTCCTCAATATCAGCATCACTTGCATCTAATTGACCATATCGAATATTTTCACGAACCGTTGCCTCAAATAAAAATGGATCCTGCAATACAAAAGCCATTTGGGAACGCAAGGATGGACGATCAATTTCCTGAACATTAATGCCATCAAATAACACTTCGCCCTTTGTCACTTCATAGAATCTTGCAATAAGCTGAAGGATTGTCGTTTTCCCTGCTCCTGTAGCTCCTACAAGCGCTACCGTCTGCCCAGGCTCCACTTTAAAATCAACATTTTTTAATGTGTAAGATTCCTGGTCTTGTTCATATTTAAAATACACCTGCTTAAAAGCTACATGTCCCAATAGCTGATGTTTTTTCGCTGAGGTAGATTCTCCTTCTGGTTGTTCGTCCAGTAACGCAAATACTCTCTCAGCACCAGCAATAGCTGATAGCACTGTATTAAATTGGTTGGCTAAATCATTTAATGGGCGTGTAAATTGCCGAGCATATTCTGTAAATATAACGATAACCCCTATTGACACATGCCCATACAAAGCAAGTAAGCCCCCGATACCCGCGACAATAGTAAAGCTCATATTATTTAAAAAGTTCATGACCTTTGGAATATAGCCAGAATATGTCTGTGCCCAAAATCCCGTTCTTCTTAACCGCAAGCTTTTTTCCTGAAACTCTGCCTTCATTCGTTCCTCTTGGGAAAAAGCCTTCACAATGCGCTGTCCAGATATGGTTTCTTCTATCATGCCGTTCAGAGCCCCAATAGCTGCTTGTTGCTCCTTAAATAAAGGAGCAGTTCGACGTGTAATCCAACGCATTGCCCAAAACATAATGGGAATAATGGTCATAGTTAAAATGGTTAGTAATGGACTTAAGCTCAGCATAATAATAATCGTTCCTCCAAGCGTTAGTACACTTGAAAACACCTGAATAAAGGAGCTATTCAGCGTTGAGCTGACAGCTTCTATATCATTCGTCATACGGCTCATTAATTCGCCATGCTGACGACGATCAAAGAAGGCAATCGGCAGTCGTTGAAAATGACCAAATACAGTTGTTCTTAGCCTATAAATCGTTTGCTGAGCAATACCAATCATCCAATAATTTTGTAGGAACAGGGAGACGGCCAGCAACAAATAAATGCAGATCAATAATACAATCCCCTTGCCTAAGCCAGCTAGCTCTCCATGCATAACATAGTGATCAATCATTTGTCCAATTACATAGGGACCTATCAAAGCCAAAATTGAACTAGTCATCACTAGTAAAAGAACTACAATTAGGAGTGCTCGTTGCTCATCGACAATTTTCCATAACCGTAGCAATGTACTTTTCCAATCACTTGCTCGTGGCCCTTTCTTTTTCTTCACAGCCTTCTGAAGATCATCTTTAGTCAAAATCGGCTCATAGCCAAAAGGTTTTTGGAAAAATCCCATTATTCCTCCACCTCCTGTTGAGAGACTGCAATTTTTTTATAAAGTGAGGAACATTGTAAAAGCTCTTCATGGGTTCCATAGGCAACTACTTTTCCAGCATCAATCAGTAAAATACGGTCTGCACCTTTAGCGGTACGAATTTTTTGCGTGACCACAAGCATCGTAGCATGTTCTTCGCTCAGTGCCTCCCAAAGTGCCTGTTCTGTTTTAACATCCAATGCACTTGTACTATCATCGAGCATTAATATATGTCCCTTTCTCAAGAGTGCTCTCGCAATGGATAGCCTTTGTTTTTGCCCTCCTGATAAGTTGACCCCTTTTTGCCCAACCTTTGTATCATAACCATTTGGAAAATCCTCAACGGATGCATGTATTTGAGCCTGCATCGTAGCCTGTAGTACAGCGTCCATTTCAGCATGCGTATCTCCCCAACGCACATTATCTGCAATACTGCCTGTAAATAATAAGGACTGCTGAGGGACATACCCAATGACTTCACGTAATTCTTGTAAATCCCACTGTTGAACATCCTGTCCTTCTACTAGTATTCTTCCTTCTGTTACTTCATAAAAACGCGGAATAAGCTGTAATAAAGTGGATTTACCAGCACCGGTTGCCCCCATAATCGCTAATTTTTCACCCGATTTAACTTGGAAATTGACGTCTGATAGGACTGACACCTCTCCGCCTGGATACGTAAAACTAACATGTTCAAACGTTAATTCACCATAATGTTTACTACGGCTGATTTCCTCTGAAAATGAAACATCTTCAACCTCATTTTCTGTAGAAAGAACTTCTGCCATACGCTCAGCTGAAGCCTTTGCACGCGCATAAAAAATAATAATAAAAGCGAACATTGAAAACGAGCCTGTCATACGCATCGCATAGTTAACAATCGCTACAATATCTCCAAGTGGTGTTGTCCCTGCCGCAACTTGTTTTGTACCAAACCATAGGACGGCGAGCAGACTCATATTCATAATGAATAAAAGAGCTGGCATAATGTACTCCATTATGCGTAAAGCCTTGACAGTATCGAATTTCAAACGAGATGCAACTTCATCAAAGCGTGAAGCCTCATATGTCCCCCGTAAGTATGCTTTTACTAAACGTATGGCCTGTAAATTCTCCTGCAAAACCCTATTTAAACGGTCGACTCTTTTCTGCACCCGTCCAAAATAAGATACGCCCTTTGCGACCATAAAAATAAGGAAAATTAAAATGATAGGTGCACCTATGACTAAAAATAAGGCTAATTTTGCATTCACAATAAAAGCCATTACTATGCTTCCTATCACAGCAAGAGGTGCCCGAAGCATAATACGTAAGCTCATAAACAGCACCGTTTGCACTTGTGTGACATCATTCGTTAATCTCGTAATGAGAGATGCCGTAGAAAATTTTTGATAGGTTGCCAGTGTAAAGGATTGGATTTTATCAAACATGGCATTTCGTAGATCATAAGAAAAGCTTTGAGCAGTATGAGATGAAAAGTAAGAATTTACGATACCCGCCATAAAGGCAACAAATGAAAGTACGAGTAAAACAGCACCCCATTGCATAATCATTTCGTGATTTTGAGCTCTTACCCCGTCATCAATGATTTTGGCCATAATAAGTGGCTGTACAAGCTCTACAAACAACTCTAACAACATTAAACATAAAGCAAAAATAGCTGTCCATTTATAAGGTCTTACATAGGAAAAAATTTCTTTCACATTCTTTCCCCCTTGTCCTAAGATGAAATTTATAGCTAGTTAAAAATTACTACCACAATAGTATATTTATGCTTTCTCACCTGCGATTGAAAGCCATGTTACACACACAAGCATAACGAATACCCCTACTAATTGCCAGAATCCTAAAGAAGTACCAAAGACAATAACTGAAATAATCATAGCCGTTAATGGTTCAATGCTGGAGAGGATACTCGTCTCTACAGCTGTTATATATTTCATACTACTTAAAAACAATATGAAAGCGACTGTTCCAAAAAATATTAAAGCAACCATTAAAAGTAGTGTTTTAAAATCAGTAAAAACGACCCATTGGTTAGACAGCCATACCCGACTCACTATACCTAATGTGAGCCCACCTATTAGCATCCCCCAGCCAACTACTAACAACACATTCCACTCTCTCATTAAACGCGCAGGATATAATGTGTAAAAAGCAAAGGTTAAACCTACTGCTACACCCCATAGCAATGCTTTTGGACTAATAAGCAAACTTTCAAATGATGCGTTCGTTAGTAGTAGAAATAACCCCATAAGGGTACCAATAATTCCTATTACTTGATATTTTGGTGGCCATTTCTTTAAACTAAGAGAGACATATGCCACAACAAATATTGGCGCTAGAAACTGGAGTAAGGTCGCTAGCACTGCATTACTTTCATGAATCGCTGCTACAAATGCAAATTGAACACCTAGCATACCTACAATACCAAAGACAATGAGCTGTCTACCCCATAGTTTGTGCTGCCAAATACCAAAAATATTTTTTCCCGTTAACAGTAAATATGTAATTAGTATCATACCTGCAACCGATAAACGGATTGTTAACATAAAGGAAACAGTCAATGATGTATGGTTCAGTAACCACTCCATCAAGGGGCCAGTCGCTCCCCATAACATAGCACCCGAAACGATAAATATTATTCCTTTTAAACGTTGCATACCAATCCTGCTTCCTATATACGTACTAAAAAATGTTACTTTTCTTCAAATCTTTTCTTAAATATCATTAGAAAAGTCCTAATTCTTTTCATTATCAAATATTTACAAATATATTCATAATGACTAATTCCATATAATTATCTATAATATTAGTATATATTGATTACCCAAGGAGATCGAAAACTCATGAGTCATATGCATAAATCATTTACGATTGATGAACATTATTTAAATTCACTTCCTTTTCCTGCAATTATCTTAAATCAAGATGGACAAGCCACTATCTGGGGAAAGAGCGCTGAACATCTGATTGGTTTATCAACTAATGATATTACAGGAAATACTACTCCATCTATACACGAAAATCTACTACGTCAGCTTCCTGGAGAAACTTTTCAAGCTATCCTCCAAAGCGAGGAAAGTACGTATATAGAAAAAATTCAAATTCACACCTCTTTAAAAACAGAAATGTCGACAGCACTGCTTGCTAAACCTTATACAGAGCAAGGAGAACGTTTGATTCTCATGATTTTTATGCTGCCAGAATTAATGACTAATGCCGTCTCTCATTGCAGTACATTTGTAGACCTTAAACAAGGATTGAATGCTACATTTATGACTGTAACACTTGACCACGATGGTTTCATCTTAGAATGTAATAATGAATTTCTAAAAACAAGCCAATGGACGCCAAAGCGTGTTATCGGCAAAACATTTTGGCAGTTGTTCCCAGATAATGATCGTAGTGAAAAAGTGACAAATATTATCTGGCGTAATTTAAACAACGGGCACACATGGCAAGGTGAAGTTGAAAAAATCACCAAAGCGGGACAATCCTATTGGGTATTACTAACGGCTATCCCAACCTTTAATCTGGAAACAGGTGAACAACAATTTTTCTTAATTGAAAAGGATATTACTAAATCAAAAACTATCCAACACCAACTTGAGAAAATAGCTTATATCGACACGGAAACTGGGCTGATGAATGCCCACCGACTTGAAAAGGTCATTAGCAATATGATTGAGGATGACAGACACTTTTCATTTGTTTATTTAAGTATTGATAAATTTTATACTTTAAAAGAACTACACGATCAACAAATCGATCAAAGCCTAATTATTGAATTTACAAATCGTATTAAGATGTATTTCCAAGATAGCACGATGGCGCGTATCAATGAAAATGATTTTGTAGTCATCACACCTTTAAGTGAATGGTTTATTCAAGGCTTTTTATCATACTTACAACAGCACCCTATTTACAGTGGCAATATTGCTGTGCCAATCTCTATTAGTGGTGGTATCACTAGATATCCTGAAGATCAAACAACATTTTCTCAGCTTATGAAAGCGTCTATTGCTACTATTTCAACTGTGCGTGAAGCTGGGGGAGATAAAATTGTGTCACTATCAACAGCGACACATAAAGCTTTAAATCGAAAAGCGTTAATTGAAAAGCGATTACTACAAGCGCTTGATCAAAAGAATTTAAAGGTCCTATATCAGCCACAAATCGATGTTTATTCTGGAAAAATTACAGCTGTTGAGGCACTTGTACGTTGGGAAGATGAAGTGATTGGTGTGGTTTCACCTGATGAATTAATTCCAATTGCGGAAGAAACAGGACTAATTAATAATATCGGTTCCTTTATGCTAGAGAGAGCGTGTGAACAGGCGTTAATTTGGAAAAAAGCTGGCCATGATTTAAAAGTATCCATCAACTCTTCTGTACGAGAGTTCCGTGATAAAAATATGGCTAAGTCCATTCTTGAAATGATTGCTAAAACAGGCTGTCCAGCAAACCTCCTGCAAATTGAAATCACTGAAAAATTCGCGTTAGAGGCAGAAGCTGCAACATCTATTGCTCAGCAAATGCGCAAATTAGAAAACGAAGGCATTTCCTTTATATTAGATGATTTCGGTACGGGCTATGGATCATTTAGATATATGCAAATTTTACCAATAGATACAGTAAAAATCGATAAAACATTTACTAATTCTCTGTTAAAATCCGAAAAGAGCCAAAAGCTTATGAACGGTATGGTACAGCTAGGTAAATCCATGGAACTTAAAGTAGTAGCTGAAGGTGTCGAAACGGCGGAACAGGCTGATTTGTTAATTACTTATGGTTGCGATGCTATTCAAGGCTACTATATTAGTAAGCCTGTAACATCAGATGAAATCGAAGCATTGCTTGTAAAAAAATAATACAATAAATAGGAGGCTGCGTAGCATACATGCAGCCTCCTATTTTTATTTTTTATAGACCTTTTGGAATTTCACCTTACTTGAACGGACTGAACGGAAAATGAGTTGAATAATTACTTCTGCAAAGACAAGTCCAATAACAATTGCCCCTGTTATTAAAAATGCCTTTAAACCATATTGTAAGCCTTGTAAATAATCATCCTCTACAACATTTCTCATGGCATTATAGGCCATGCCTCCTGGCACTAACGGAATGATTCCACCAACAATAAAAATAATCATCGGTATTTTAAATCGACGCGCATATAGATGAGCCACGATGGCAATGACAAACGAACCAAAGAAAGAGGCTTTAACAACATCCATTCCTTGCTCTGTTAAAATATAATAAATAATCCAGCCAATTACCCCAACAAGACCACAATGAAGTAGCGTCTTTCTAGGTACATTAAAAATGATGGCAATCCCAGCTGTAGCAAAAAAACTAACAATTAATTGTATGATAATGTCCATTGTGTGCATGCTAGTCGCCTCCTAAAATCCTAGGGTGACGGCAATAGCTGCCCCTATGGCAAAGGCAGTTAAAAAGGCTTCTGCTCCTTTTGCCATCCCTGACATAAAATGACCTGCCATTAAATCACGAACTGCATTCGTAATCAAAATTCCTGGTACGAGCGGCATAACAGAACTAATGATGATTTTATCTAGCTCTGTCCCGTAACCATACTTTACTGCGAAGAAGGCAACAAAGCCGAGAACGAGTGATGCTGTAAATTCAGAAAAAAATTTAACTTTTGTTAAATGATTCGTTATTACAAGCATTAGGAAGCCTAACCCCCCTGCTAAAACAGCGATAGGAAAATCGGACCACCCACCCTTAAACATAATAAGGAAACAACCACTTGCAAAAGCGGCCGCAATAACTTGTAAATAGGTTGGTAAAAAATAATTTGTTTTTTGTATCGACTTTAGCTCGTCATAAGCTTCTTCTAATGTTATCATGTGAGATGTGAGTCTCCGAGATACTGAATTTACCAAGGCTATTTTTTGTAAATCTGTAACCCTGCTGGAAATTGATGAAATTCTCGTTGGCTGTGTCTTGCCTAACGAAAAAATGATTCCAGTCGGTGTGGCATAACATTGAGCATTCGGCATATTTTGAGAATGTGCCATCCTCAGCATCGTATCCTCCACACGGTATGTTTCTGCACCACTTTCAATCATAATACGCCCTGCAAGCAACAAACAGTCAATCGTAAGTTCATTATCCGCTTCTTGTAAGACCATTGCAGCTATCTGCCTCCTTCAAAATGTTCCTTGCCAATAGTATCGAACTGCCATTAAAAACACAACTGAAAATTTCAGCCAAAAGATTGGGTTTTTTCAATTTAATTTTACATAATTGATCTTTGGTTGTTCTATTTTTAGTAAGGATTTTTTATCCACTAATACAGTAGTATAACCACGTTCGATATACTACTTCAAGAAGGAAAAATGGCTAGCATTAATTTCTATAAATTAACAATAAAAGTTTATAGATTTGTATAACTTTTTTCATGATTGGCACGTCTGATTGTATAGAAAATAAAATTGAGGGGAGCGTATCCAACACCATGCAGGAACGCAGAAAAAAACGCGGCCCAATAATAGATTTTTTATTACTTGGCCTCATTGTAGCTTTAACAACTATTATACTCGTTATTATCCTATCTAAGGATGAATTTAAGTTTCAAAAAATTAGTGCTTCAAAAGAAACCGATACAGAATCGGTTAATAGTAATATATCAACGGAAAGTTCTGCGTTTCCAGGGATACGAATTGTAACAGATGTTTCTAATGATAAACGTACACCTTTTGCCATTCATTACCCACAAACAGATAACGAAGTTTTTAATGATGCCGTATTACAATACATAACGGATTCAAAAGAAAACTATCTAGCCTCTATGAAAAAAGATAAAGAAGTTATGGGTGAATTAAATATTAGTCTTGAAACATTTCCGTACCGAGAGCATTACTATTCATTTGTGCTAACAAAGATGCTTTACGTAGGTGGAGCTAACCATGAGGTCACAACGAAAACATTCTTTATTAATAACGAAACTGGCGAGCAAATAACTATTCAAACATTATTACAAAATGACGAGAATAATTTATCGACGTTAGCCGCAAATGTGCGAAAAGATTTGCAGAAGAATCTCCAAATAAAGGATGAGCTTTTAAAGGATGAATTATTAAAAGCTACTGAACCAAAATGGTCCAACTTCACTCGCTTTGCAATTGCAGACGATTCGTTGCAATTCTATTTCGATGAATATGAGATTGCTAGCGGGTCAGCAGGTGCCCCAATAGTGAAACTACCACTTTCGCTCATTAACCCATTGTTAGCCTCTGATTTTCAAATTGCTATGGAAAATGTTAAACCAATTACACCACCACCCACTGGTGATCCAAATAAAAAACGAATTGCGCTGACATTTGATGATGGTCCACACCCAAAGGTGACAGAGCAGATATTAAACATTCTCGATAAATATCACGCAAAAGCAACCTTCTTTATGCTTGGTAGTCGTGTACAATATTATCCTGACATTGCAAGAGATGTACTTGCACGTGGGCATGAAATCGGCAATCACTCATGGAATCACCCGGTTTTAACGAAACTTACGCAAGAACAAGTGATGAAAGAGTATAATACAACAGCCTCTGAAATAGAGAAGGCTATTAATCACGGTGCCACTGTTTTCAGACCACCTTATGGAGCAACTAATGACACGATTGACGCTGAGATTCCTGTTCCAGTCGTGCTTTGGACAATTGATACATTAGATTGGAAGCATCGCAATGCACAGCAATTATTGCCAAATGTAAAAAATAATCTACACAATAATGCAATAGTACTAATGCATGATATCCATCAATCTACTGCAGATGGCCTCGATGCTGTTCTTGCTTATTTACAAGGTCAGGGCTATGAATTTGTAACAGTTTCTGAGATTTTGCCCTACCGTCAAAAGTAAGATCCACCACAAAGAAAAGTCCAATGAATTCTATTTGAATTCATCGGACTTTTTTGTCATTTAATGATTAATGTATCTAGAGGTTTAAAGTCTTTTAACTGATAGCTCTTCACTTCATTACGCGCTACTGTATAAAGAGCGTCCTCTATATAAACAACCCTTTGTACGACCTGCTCCCAATTCTCATATGGCTCACCGTTCGTAGCATTCATAATATTCCCTTTTAGAGTAATGCCTTTATCTGCAGTAATTTCATAAATTTGAGCACCCTGACCTTTATAAACAATGTTGTCTCCTTTACCCGCTTCATATTGGACAACTGGGAAGCCAAAGTAGTTGTATTCCTTATTTCGGAATAGCGCTTTTGGATTGTATTGAACTTCAGAATAGGATCCCTTTCCGCCAATTTTCACGGTGGATTGTTCTTTTGGATTTTTGAAGTCTGATACATCAAATAATGACATCTTCATATTCGTCGTCACCGTAAAATTGCGCTTCGTATACGAATCATAACGTTGTTCTGTATCATAGCCGATACCAATTAAATGTGTTTCATCTAATGGATGCAGGTAATTACTAAAGCCCGGAATTTTTAACTCCCCTAGGACCGCTGGTTTTTTCGGATTTGCTACATCAATGACAAACAGTGGATCGACTTCTTTAAATGTCACCACATATGCCTTATCTCCCATAAAACGAGCAGAATAAATCTTTTCCCCAGGTGCCATATTTTTCACTGTACCTAAAGCTTTTAAATATTCATCTAAAATAAAGAGGTGGTTATAGGAGGTACTTTTCTCATCCCACGTATTACCTTCTGTTGTAAAGATTCGTAAGTTACCCTTATATTCATCCATAGAATATTGATTTAAAACAGTCCCCTTTACTTCAGTACTACCAGTGAAATTCAATGTTGTTCCATCTATATTCCATTTGAAAATTTGCGTGTCAGCCGCTTTCGGCATCCATATCATATCCATAGCGCGTTTTTCTAATGGTATGGCGTTATTACCTTCATAAATTGGTGTCGTTAAATATAGTGCATTCTCTGACATATAAAGTCCACTACTGCCGCCCAAGTACCCTTTTGTATTAGCCGTTGTTTTGGCACCATTTTTTAAATCGATAGCTGTAATTAAACTATAGGTACCATCCATTGTATTAGGCAAAATCGAAATTTTTTCTAAAGGTAAACTTTCGAACTTTTCTCCTGTCAAGCTATCATATGTTTTTGGTTTTAAATCTGCTTTTTGCTCTTGTTGTAATACCCAATAGTTCGGATACATATTACCAATTAAATAGAGTGTGTCTTTTGCAATACGGATATCCTTTAGATATCCTTCTTGCCCCACATCGCGTATATGTTTTGGCTTGTTTGGATTGGAAATGTCATAAAATGAAGCTGTGACCATTCCCGTGCCTGCTTTTTCAATATATTGATCCCCAATTGCTATTAATAAATTATCATATAGCGCAAGCTTTGAAATATATTGCGACTCTTTCAGCTTAATATTTGCAGCCTGTTTTAAATGCTGCGGGTCTTTAGCGTTCACAACTGTAATGCTTTGATCTTTTGCAGTAAAAATAAAACCGTCTTTGACAACAACAATATCGCCTTCTTCTACACCTTCCACTTGATTATTAGTTGTAGACTCGTTATTCGCTGTTGCTTTATCTTCACTTTTTGCACTTTGAGACATCTCTTCTTCTCTAATTTCACCTCTAGGCGCCTTTAACAAATTCTTAAAATATTGTTCTAATTCTTTTTCTGATTGAACGGCTGTTAACGTTTCAATAATTGTAAATGGAATAACTTGCGAAGCTACATTAAGTCCTCCCTGTGCAAAGGCTTCTTTTTTTACATGTAATTGATAACTGCCTGGTACAAGTTCCTTTACAACTAATGTTTTTTGATCTTCTAACAATGCAATCGTTGCAGGTACTTTTTTCCCTTTTTCTGTCGTTACATACACATTGTCCTCAGTAATTTTACTTTTCTTTAAGCTTACAGAGAATGATGCCTGCCAACTTTGGGTAGCCATACCCACACTTGCAGCCTTGGCAGTGACCTCTGTATTCATTGCCCATGTGAAAATACCAGGCACGATTGCTATAACAGCTATCAACATGAATGCCAGCCATTTACTTTTCATTATTTTACCTCTCCTTCATATACTTGTTTATCCATTAGACTAAGAAAAAGATGGAAAGTTACATTATTCTGAAATTTTTTTAAGGTATGGTTACCCCTACACAAAAAAACGAAAGGGAATAATATCCCCCTCGTTTATTCTTCAAACGGCCATTTTGGCAGCCTATTAGCTAATGGCTTATCTTGGCGTCTGCCTAATACATAATCTGCCTGCATAATGGTATGAATTTCTCGCGTACCTTCATAAATAACAGGTGCTTTGGAATTCCGCAGATAGCGCGCAACTGGATATTCATCTGAATAGCCATATGCACCATGAATTTGCACTGCATCATCCGCAGCCTTATTGGCAAAATCGCACGCCTGCCATTTTGCTAAAGATGTTTCTCTAGTATTACGAACACCTTTATTTTTCAACTCACCAACACGATAGACCAATAGGCGGCTCATCTGGTAACCAGCCTCCATATTAGCGATCATTTGTCCGACAAGCTGATGCTCTCCTATAGGCTTACCAAAGGTTTCTCGTTCATGACAATATTTCACACTTGCTTCAAGACACGCTTGGATCAAGCCGACAGCCCCCGCAGCTACAGTGAAACGTCCATTATCTAGGGCAGACATGGCTATTTTAAAGCCTTCTCCCTCTACACCGAGACGATTTTCTACTGGCACACGTAAATCTTCAAAGAAGAGCTCACCTGTATTACCTGCACGAATCCCGTATTTCCCTTTGATAGCCTTTGATGTAAAGCCTGCCATTGAACGTTCAACAATGAATGCACTAATACCATGATGTCTCTTGGACTTATCTGTATAGGCAAAAACGATAAAGTGATCAGCTATATCACATAAGGAAATCCATGTTTTCTGTCCATTGATGACATAATGATCCCCATCACGGACAGCTGTAGTAGACATAGCTGCCACATCAGAGCCAGCACCCGGCTCAGTAAGACCAAATGCACCAATTCGTACTCCTTTTGCCTGTGGAATAAGATAGCGCTGCTTTTGATCTTCAGTACCCCATTGCATTAATGTCATGCTATTCAGACCCGTGTGAACGGATACCGCTGTTCGGAATGCTGTATCTCCACGCTCCAGCTCCTCGCACACAATAGCAAGGGAGTTATAATCCATTCCACTCCCACCATACTGCTCTGGCACACAAACGCCCATTAGCCCAAGCTCCGCAAGCCTCGACCAAATTTTAGCATCAAAGCCCCCTTCAGCATCCCACTTTGCAATATAGGGAATAATTTCTTCATCAACAAATTGCCTTACCGTTTTTCGTAGCATTTCATGCTCCGTGGACATGTCAAAATTCATGGTCAGCACCTACCATTTCACAATCATAGCAGACTTATGAGACGTCTCTTTTATTACTACACCACGTTTGGCCATTTCTTCAATATACGTATCGCCAGGGACCACGGATTCAGGCGGGAAAACACCGTGCTCTTTAATAACACCCGCACCTATCATCTGAGCTACAACCGAAATAGTATTAGCTGTAGCACGGGCCATCGCTGTTTCATTGATAGTCATATCCTTACGCACAACCATTTCATATTCATATGTCAATTGCTGTTGCGCTTTTTCACCAGCAACAATGACACGTAATAGAACCGCATCTGGTTTTGTTCCCAGCTCCAGTTTCTTTTTAAGCGCCTCACGAACTACAGAACGAACAGGCACCTCTTGATTATCAACCTCTACCTTATTCGCTGAATCAAGGAAGCCTAAATCTGCTAATAGCTTAAACTTCTCTGCATGCCCCTTATAACGAATTGTTTTATACTCTAATGTGCGGACATTTGGGAATGTTTTATACAATGTAGAGATGCCTCCAGATGTATAAAATGCCTCAAGCACACCGAAATCATCAAAATAAATAGGTTCAACACCTGAAAGGGAAGGAACTTCTTGTAATTTGCCCTTTTGAATCGTTTTTGAAGGCTCAGTATAATGATCAAAAACACCATCTAAAGAAAATACGCGTGTATAATGAAGCGGAGGCTTTGGTTCAGTTGGAATGCCACCAACAAATAGTTTAATAGACTCAACATCATCTAATTTAGAGGCACCATAGCCCGCTAGAATATTGATCATACCTGGAGCAACACCTAAGTCAGGGATAATTGTGACACCTTTTGCTTTTGCTTCCTCATGCAGATCTAATATATTTTCGGTAACACCACCTATATGGCCACCTAAATCTACAGAATGTACACCCGCTTCAATAGCTGCTCTCGCAACGCGCTCGTTGAAGGAATAAAATAATGCATTGATCACAACATCACCTTTTGAGATGACCTTCATTAACGAATCATCGTGCTCTGCATGAAGCTCTACAACTTCAACCCTATCTGTATTTAAAGTATCCACAAAGTCCTGTGCCACTTTTACATCGATATCACCTAAAAATACACGATCGACTTTATCATTTTTTATTAAATCACGAGCTACCTCTTTACCCATTAAACCTGCACCTAATACAACAACTTTCATCAAGAACATCCCCTTTCGTTGATCTGTTACTCTGTATCGATTTGTGCTCTTTGTAATTTACCGCTGTAGTCTACGTAAATGCTCTTCCACTCCGTATATACATCTAGGGCTGCAACACCTGAATCTCGATGTCCATTGCCAGTTCCTTTTGTACCGCCAAATGGTAAATGGATTTCAGCACCTGTTGTGCCGGCATTTATATAAACAATACCCGTGTCTAAATCACGCTGTGCGCGGAAAATAGTATTAACATTTTGTGAGAAAATTGAGCTTGATAAGCCAAATTTCACGCCATTATTTACTTCAATTGCTTCCTCTAAGCTTGCTACCTCAATTAGAGAAACGACAGGACCAAAAATCTCTTCTTGGGCAATAATCATGTCAGGCTTCACGTTCGTAAACAATGTAGGCTCGTAATAAAACCCATTGTCATATGGTGGCTCATTTAAAATTCTACCACCAGCTAGTAACGTGGCACCTTCCTGCTTGCCTATTTGTACATAGTGATTAATTTTTTCCAATGCAGCTTTATTAATCACCGGCCCAATTTTAACTCCTTCGTCTAGACCATTCCCAATTGTGAGTTTTTGCATTTCATCTAAGAGACGATTTTCTAATTGCTCTTTAACATCTTTATGCACAATTACTCGGCTACATGCTGTACATCTTTGACCAGCGGTACCAAAGGCACTCCAAAGTATACCCTCTGTAGCCAGTTGAAGATCTGCGTCATCCATAACAATGACAGCATTTTTTCCACCCATCTCTAAGGAAATCTTTTTCAAATGTTTACCGCCAAGCTCCGCTACTTTACTGCCTGTTGTCGTCGACCCAGTAAAGGAAATGACCTTTACATCAGGGTGTTCAATGAGCGCAGTCCCTACAGTCGGTCCTGTACCAAACACAATATTTGCTACTCCATCAGGTAAACCAACTTCTTCAAAAATTTTACCCATTTCACAAGCCATCATAGGTGTCTCATTTGATGGTTTCCAAATGAATGTATTACCCGCCACAATAG
This sequence comes from Lysinibacillus sp. GW823-FHT06C08, assembly GCF_058795135.1. NCBI lineage: Bacteria > Bacillati > Bacillota > Bacilli > Caryophanales > Bacillaceae > Lysinibacillus > Lysinibacillus sp. GW823-FHT06C08. The sequence continues at coordinate 130,752 of NZ_JBXAHN010000001.1, read as the reverse complement.
CAGGGAAAGATTTCCACGTGGCGATCGCAACAGGGAAGTTCCACGGTGTAATAAGCGCTACGACTCCAATTGGTGCCCTTACACTCATTGCAAACTTATTGGCCAATTCAGACGGAGTTGTTTCACCAAACAACCTACGACCCTCTCCTGCCATATAATAGGCCATATCAATTCCTTCTTGCACTTCTCCTCTTGCTTCTTCAATTACCTTACCCATCTCTTTTGTTAAAACGGTCGCCAAATATTCCTTTTTTTCTTTCATTTTTTGACCGATGGCATATAAAAATTCTGCACGCTTTGGCGCAGGCACAAGTGCCCAGCTCTTTTGTGCTTGTTTGGCTGCTACTACAGCCTCATCTACCTCATTAGAAGTAGATAGTGGTATGGTAGCAAGTTGCTCACCATTTGCAGGGTTCGTCACTGCTATACTTTGTAAATGTGAATGTGTGCTCCATTTACCACCAATATAGTTTTTAATCTCCACTACATACACCCCCTGAAATACTCTATGATGCCTCAGCTATTGTAACCAGTTGTATTCCTCAGGTACAAAATCTATGAATCTTAATAGAATAAAATACTTCAATATTCCGAATTTTCAAGATGTGATATACCCTGTCATACTATGATTATCAGTGACAATTGCCAGAGGCTTTATTTTCACTTAACTGCTTCCCCTCTATTAGAGAATACTCCAAAAGGAGGAATCGCTTAAGGTTATGTATATTCATAACACCCTTAGTTATATGAAAATAAATAATACACATTCTAGTTTTTTATATTCGCCATTTTCTATTTAATTCCCTTTTTTTCTAAATTATTTAATTTCTTATTGAAACCAAAGTGTTTTATAATCGTATAGAATATCAATAAATTTACTTTTGGAGGAATCCCTTATGAATAATCATGAAATTGACTACAAGTTATTTGGTGACGACATGCAATATGTGCAAGTTGAGCTTGATCCACAAGAAACAGTTGTGGCGGAAGCAGGCGCTTTAATGATGATGGATGACTCCATCCATATGGAAACTATTTTTGGCGATGGTTCAAAAGGCGGCTCACAAAGTGGTCTAATGGGCAAATTATTAGGTGCTGGTAAACGTTTAGTAACAGGTGAAAGCTTATTCATGACGACATTCACAAATGTTGGCTCAGGTAAGAAGCATGTTTATTTCGCTTCCCCGTACCCAGGTAAGATTATTCCGATGGATTTAAGTCAATTAAACGGGAAAATTATTTGTCAAAAAGATGCGTTCTTAGCTGCAGCTAAAGGTGTTTCTGTGGGCGTAGAATTCCAGAAAAAAATCGGTGTAGGCTTCTTCGGTGGTGAAGGCTTCATTATGCAAAAGCTTGAAGGCGATGGTATGGCATTTGTACATGCAGGAGGAGCCATTCATGAAAAAACATTACAGCCTGGGGAAGTTTTACGTGTAGATACAGGATGTTTAGTTGCGATGACTTCAAATGTAGATTACGATATTGAACTTGTTGGAGGCGTAAAAACTGCATTGTTTGGCGGTGAAGGGATTTTCTTCGCTACATTACGTGGACCAGGAACTGTCTGGGTGCAATCATTACCATTCAGCCGTTTAGCAAGTCGTGTCTTTGCAGCGGCACCAATTTCACAAGGCGGTGGCGGCCAGTCAAAAGGTGAAGGCGGTATTGGTGGTATATTCGATTTATTCAATAGATAAAATAAAAGGAGCATATCTATCAGTGATATGCTCCGTTTTTTAATCAATTCGATTTGAAATAGCCTTGCCCTGTCCATAAGCAGCCAATGCTTTCACATTTAACATGAGCATAGCTGTTCTCGTTTCTAAGGACGCACTACCGATATGCGGCAGTGCCACTACATTCGGGAGTGTCAACAATGGATGATCCATAGCAACAGGCTCTTGTTCAAAGACATCCAGCCCTGCTGCCCATAACTTGCCACTTATCAGGACATCGTATAGAGCTGCCTCATCAATAATTCCACCGCGAGAAGCATTTATTAAGACAGCATCCTCTTTCATTAACGCTAATTCATGTGCGCCAATGAGACCCTCAGTATCACTATTATAAGGTGTCATAATTACAACAAAATCAGATTGTTGTAAGAGGTCCTCTAATGATACATAGCGAAAGCCATACATCTCTTCCGCCTCATGTCGACGTCTTCGGTTATTATATAAAATTTTCATATCAAAACCTTTTGCTCGTCTAGCAACAGCCTGACCAATTCGGCCCATCCCTATTATTCCAATCGTCGCCCCTGATACGTCTTTACCAACCAGCTGCATCGGGTACCAGCTTTTCCATTTTCCCTCTCGTAAATATCTCTCACTTTCCGGAATTCTACGAGCCGTTGCAAGCAGTAAGCCAAATACTAAATCAGCCGTTGTATTCGTTAAGACACCAGGCGTATTTGTCGCCATAATACCTCTTTTTCGTAAAGCCTTCACATCAATATTGTTAAAACCAACTGCTAAATTTGTTACTAGCTTTAGGTTTGGTGCTTGCGAAAGTAATTCCTCATCCACTTGATCTGCAATTGTTACCCACAACACTTCACAATCAGCGACAGATGCAAGTAGTTTATCGCGAGGGATGACAATCTCCTCCTCTTCCCACTGAGAAACTTCATAAAACTCTTTTAATGGCTCAACAATATGTGCAGGAAACTTACGTGTAATAAATAATTTCTTTTTCATGTTCCAAACACCTCTCTACTCATTTCCCTAATTCGCCTATAGCGTAACACTTAAGGGAAGCATTTTCTAGAGGTTTCTAGTTTGCAACCTTCTATAATAATCGCTAATTTCCCTTTTCATCAGCCTAAAGACTTTGTTTATCCGTGAAATCAATCATTTTATCCACTTTGTAAGCATAAAAAAACTATGCATAAGCTGTATGCATAGTTACATCTCATTTAAAATTCTCTGATGGTCGTATTCAAACGATTGGCAACTCTCTCTAATTCATCAGAGGATTCACCTATCGTCTCAATAATATTTGCTAAATCTGATATTTGCTTCCCTACGTTTTGGAAATTTGAAATGGAATCCTCTACGGAGGTAGATATTGCATCAAATGCCTTTAAGGACTCGGCATTCTGTTTGATACTATTATTTACGAGCTCTTGTATATCCTGTATAGCTTGAACTACTTGTGTGGTAATTCCATTAGACATCTGAATTAAATCAGCAATCTGCTCAACTGAACTTTTCGTCTGATCCGCAAGCTTACGTACTTCATTGGCAACAACCGCAAAACCTTTGCCATGCTCCCCAGCACGCGCCGCCTCAATTGCCGAGTTTAATGCCAATAAGTTTGTTTGACCCGAAATACTTTTAACCATTTCAACCACTGCATTGATTTTTGAAGAGGATTCATCCAGCTGCTCCACCATATTTGCCATTTCAAATGTCTTATGATGAATTTTCCCTGTTTGTTCATTAATAGAAACAATTTTGGCATAGCCTTCACTTGAAACCTTTTGCATCGATTCTGCCTCATGAATGCTATCCTTCAATGAATCGTTCACCTTTTGGGCACTATTAACAAGCTCTGTCACTGTATCCGATGTATTTTGTGATTGAGCCTCTATGTGAGTAGAAATCCCACCAATTACATCCTTGACATGCTCTCGAACGTTATTGCGCTGTTCCTCAATCAATGTATTTGCATAGTTATCGTATTCCTCTAAAACAATTTGCTGTTCAAAATTACATATTTTACTGATGGCATCGCAAAATTTTTCTTCCTCCCCCTTAGATAAACGAAGTTCAAAAATTATCTTACGTAAAGATTTTTCAAGAATTTGAAAGGCTGCTAAATACCACTTCGGATATAAGTTAATTTTCACATGCATTTTTGCCACACGTCTACGCTTTTCAAGGAAAGCTTCATCTATTCTCCCCTCAAACATTTCAATAATATGATGGCGTAATGTTTGACGTAGGCGCTCACTGGAACTATGCCTTTGAATAACCTCACGTAATGCTGGCACACTTTCAATTGCATGATAAAATGCCGCAACAACTTCCACAACGTTTCTTTCCACATATGGCTTTAAACTATTAATTAATTGAAGATCATATACGCTTAATTCCACAAGATTTAATTGCAATAAACGATCAGGATTTTTAATAAAAATGCCTATATTAGCTTCATTACTTATTTCAATTGTATTTTTCTTAGATCTACTTACAATTTGAAACATTTTATCCACCTCATATTATAATCATATACCGAGCTAAGTCTATTATCCTACATGCTATTAAAAAACAACAAATAAGTAGATACTTTATGTATCAATTATAATCTCAAACCTACCAAATGAACAATATATGGGTAAATGTTGGCTGTATTTATTAAATACAATAACACATTTACTCTAAAACAAATACTATATACCTAATTTTATTCATTTTATTTGAAAGATGGATTGAAAAACCAATAAATTTAAGGCAAAAAAGCCACCGCTTCTTGTGAAAGAAGAGTGACTTTTTGTTTACATGAAAATAATTACGCAAAGAACTGCTGCTAAAACTAAACGATAAATTGCGAAAGGCATTAATTTCACTTTTGAAATAAGTGCTAAGAAAAACTTGATTGATAGTAACGCAAAGATAAATGAACTAATAAATCCGACAGCGTAGAATCCGAAATAATCCATTGATAATGTGTCCCAGTTCTTCAAAACAGATACTAAACTAGCTCCTGCCATGATAGGTACCGCCATAATGAATGTAAAATCGGCTGCCACACGGTGACTCATACCGAATAATACCCCACCAGAAATAGTCGCACCTGATCGTGAAAATCCTGGCCATAAAGATAAACATTGAACTAGCCCAACCTTAAAGGCTAAACCATATGAAATCTTATCTAAAGAATCTACTTTTGGTTTTCTTGGTGCCAATTTATCGGCTGCAATCATTAGGATAGCCCCTGCTACTAGTGCATAAACAACGTGCTCTACTTTAAATAGATGATCGTCAATAAAATCCTTAAATGCAAACCCTAAGACAACTGCTGGTAGCATACCGACAATAACATGCAATAAGTTAAAACGTCTATTAATGGACTGAGACTGACCATCAATTTTGTATAAGCCAACTAGGCTTAACATACGCTTCCACATCACCACGATAACAGCTAAAATGGAGCCCAATTGAACGACAATTTTAAATGTATTGGCAGGATATTTACCTAAAAACTCCTCTGTTTTTAACCACATATCGTCAACAATAATCATATGGCCAGTTGAAGATACTGGGGCAAATTCTGTCATACCTTCAACAAAGCCTAAAATCAGTGCTTTTAATAACTCTATAATTTCCACCTTGTCACCTTACCTTTATTAATCAAATACTCACTTATTATAAATTACTCCATTTTCATATACTACTGCTATTTCACCTATAAGTCACCCACAGCTGTAGCCATTAACGAAATTTCATATCCACTATCCAAAGCTCTGACCTACTACCGATTCTCATTGGCGGACCCCAGAAGCCATAGCCTGATGAAACAAGTGTATGCATTTGGTCTTTCAACTTATAACCATAATCCAGTTCAAACACTCGAGCGGTAATATACTGATTTGGCCACAGTTGACCTTTATGCGTATGACCTGACATGTGTAAGTCCACCCCCAGTTTCGAAGGAGTTAACAAATCGTCAGGCGTATGATTCATTACGAGCCATGGTAAGCTTTCGGAAGACTTTAACTCTGCTAGTGACTTTCTATCTTTATTCGTCCTGTCCTCTTGCCCTGTTAATATAAACGCATCATCTATACGAATTGTTTCATCAAGTAGTATATTTACATTGGCATTTTTCATTTCTTTTATAAATTCAGGAATCTTTTTACCATAATATTCGTGATTCCCCAATATACCATAAGTTCCATATGTAGATGTTAACTGTTTCATGACATCTGCCATTTCCCCTTGAACAAACCATTTTGGATCATCATCGACAATATCTCCAGCTAGCAACACAATATCCGGCTGTGCTTCATTCGATAAGTCAACAAAACGTTGTAAATGCCTTTTATGCGATAAAACACCTAAATGAAAATCAGATGCCACAACAGCTCTCAATGACTTCAGTTCACTATCCTTCTTATCAACAGTTATTTCTAAATGACGAACGACTGGAGAATAGGCTAAATAAGAGCCGATAATACTTAGCATAAATAATACAGCAATTGCTATACTACCAATTATTTGTACATTTTTAAAGGGTGTTAGCCAAATAATCAATTGTGCTGCTAAACATAGCAATAAACCGTATTCAAAAATAAACATCCAGTAATTACCAATAACTGAAAAGAATCGTAAGGACTCATGCAATCTTCCAATAATAATACTGAAAGCGACAAGATACAGTACTAACCAAAATAAGATTGGGTAACGGAACCATCCCATAGCCCCTAGCCACTGCTTTACTCCCCACCCCAAATAGAAAGTCAACGCACTATAAATACTAATTAAAAGTATACCTCCAATTACTTTTGGCATATCTTCGTCCTCTACTTTCCTATATATTTAGTTGATTATATCATTTATATGTAACAGTCATATGGGATGAAGTACTTGAATAATCTTCTAAAGAAAATAGGAACTAAATGCTTTAACCCTACATTGTAAGCATAGCTCATTATTTCGTATCATTCTTTTGTTTTACATGACATTTCACTGGACATAAATGACAATTTCGTCATTTTAGTATAAAAAGCTACTATTATTTTCACAAATATTCCAGTAACATAATAGGTGATAGAGAAGATTTACGTATTTACGAGCAAAAAGGGGTGCTAGTTCAAATGACACGTTATAAATTTGAAACAACAGAGCATGAGTTATTTCGTAAAACCTTTCGTAAGTTTTTAGCAGAAGAAGCCGAGCCACATTATGCGCAATGGGAAAAAGATCATCTTATCCCGCTTACATTTTGGCGAAGACTTGGTGATATGGGCTATCTTTGCCCTCAAGTAGAAGAGCAATATGGTGGACTAGGTCTTGATTTTAGTTTTGGTGTTATTATTCAAGAAGAGCTTGAGCGTATAGGCTCAAGTCTTATTGGGATCGGCCTGCATAATGATATTGTCGTACCTTATATTGAATCCTTCGGTACACATGAACAAAAATCACGGTGGCTGCCAAAATGTATTTCAGGCGACTATATTACAGCGATCGCCATGACTGAGCCAGGTACAGGTTCAGACTTAGCAAATATTCAAACAACAGCTATTCGTGATGGAGACCATTATATTGTAAATGGCCAAAAGACCTTTATTACAAACGGAATTCATACCAACTTAGCGGTTGTCGCCGTGAAAACAAATCCATCCGCTGAAAAAAAACACCAAGGTATTAGTCTACTTGTTATTGAAGAAGGTACACAAGGCTTTACAAAAGGGAGAAAGCTGGAAAAAGTCGGTATGCATGCTCAAGATACAGCTGAGCTATTTTTTGAAGATTGCCGAGTGCCAGTACAAAACCTACTTGGTGAAGAAGGTAAGGGCTTTGTTTATATGATGGAAAAACTTCAACAAGAGCGGTTAGCTGTGGCAATTGCAGCACAAACAGCAACTGAGGATATGCTTGCCTTAACACTAAACTATGTAAAATCACGCCAAGCATTTGGCAAGTCCATTGGAGACTTTCAAAATACACAATTTAAAATAGCTGAAATGGCTACTAAAATGGAGATCGGTAAATCATTTCTGGAATCATTGATTGAAGAGCATCTCGCAGGAAAAGATGTGGTAACGAAAGTATCCATGGCAAAATACTGGATAACTGAAAATGCCCGTGAGATAGCCACGCAATGCATGCAGCTTCATGGTGGCTATGGCTATATGGAGGAATATAAGATTGCACGAAGGTACAGAGACATTCCTGTTATGTCCATCTATGCAGGCACGAATGAAGTCATGAAAGTAATTATCGCGAAGAACTTAGGCTTATAATGAAAAAAAGATGGTGGCAATCCTCTGCCACCACCTTTTCCTCATACTGCTGAAATTCGAACTGTCACTTTAAATAAATCGCCATCCACATCAATTGTCATGCGAGCTCCATGCAAATCTACAATAGATTGCGCAATGGCTAATCCAAGTCCAGATCCCTCTGTATGACGTGAAGCATCTGCACGTTTGAAACGTTCAAATAGTTCATCAGCGTCTTCATTAATTTCATACTTCGCAACATTTTTTACCGTTAATTCAGCATCACCATCTGCTGTTCGTTTTAACGTCACATAGACGCGGGTACCCTCTAACGCATATTTCAATACATTAACAATTAAATTATCTATGAGTCTCCACCATTTTTGACCATCTACATAGGCATAAATAGGCTCATGAGGCATCGTCATTCGTAAATCTAAACGCGACTGTAATAAATCTTCCTTATGCTCCCCTACCGCCTGCTGAATAAGTTGTGTCAAATCTACACGACTTCGTTGAAGCTCAATATTACCACTTGCCATTTTCGATACTTCAAAGAGATCTTCAATCAATACTTTTAAACGTTCTGATTTTTTATCGAGAATATGAATGTATTGTTGACGTTCTTCCTCTGTAAGATTAGATTTTTTCAAAAGATCCGTATACGTAATAATCGAAGTTAACGGAGTTCGTAAATCATGACTCACATTGGTAATAAGCTCTGTTTTTAAACGTTCACTTTTAGCCTGCTCATGCATAGATGTTCGAACGCCTTCTCGTAAATGATTAAGATTTTCAGCATGACTAGCGAGTGGGGACTTCCCTTTCACTTTCACGTCACGATTCAGTCGCCCATTGGCCATATCTTTCGTATCCTTCATAATACGGTTTAAGTAACCCATTCTTGATAAGAAAACAATCAAGGTTGGAAACCCTACAAACATACACACACCTAGAACAAGAACTGGGAAAGCTCCTCCTCTTAACATAGAAGCGACAAGGCTACCTCCTCCAAAGAAGGCTGCCCCTAACATGAACAGTGCGTGCATCGCTATAGAGCGATTAATAAATAAATCCGTAATTGAATCCCCGAGTGACCATAAATAACTGGATTTCACATTTTGCTCTAACTTTTTCAACGTATCTATTCTTGTATAAAGCCAAATTAATTGAATAAAGAAAGCAATTCCTATGATAATTAACACACCTAATTTAAAGGCGAAATCTAGTATAGAGCGTACATAATTATATTGGAAATTGTAATCGTAAGTGTATTCAATCGACTCAAAAACAATTTGAGATGAAATAAGATACATAAACCCTGTGATCAACACTAAAACAACTTGAAAATCGAATTTCACCTTATTTAAAACGTCTTTTTCCTTCATTCCTTTAACAGTTTGCAGTACATCCTTACGACCTCTCCAAGCAAAAATTGCCGTTATTATGCTAGTGAGCCATATAAAGAAGTAGGTATATTGATTACGGTGAAAACGATTATAATCCTGCATAACACCTAATGATTGAACTGCTTTTTTAGAGATGGTTAAGACACCTATATATTCAGTTGTTTCATAAAGATTATCGACATCCACATAAGTTTCTGTACGGTAAAAAATATCCCTTACATTATTACTAATATTTCCCACATACAATGGATTTCGCTCAGAATACTTTATTTTATAGGCACTACTTTCTGAAACATCACCTGCACGGTATGTTTCTCCTGTTTCCGTATTCGTCAACTCATAAGACCAGTAATCATAAGACTTTTTAAAGCTTTTAGCTTCACTCTGTGCTGCTTTTATATATTTATCGATGAGTGCTTCTTCCCCAGCAAGAATCTTCTTTCTTACATGTTCATCGTTTTCGAAATTTGCCGTAATGTCTTTAATTTTATTATCTCGTTCAGTCTCTAGCTTTATTTGTAATTCTCCCGCATTGGCATCCATTGCTTCCTGAATTCGCTGTTCGTATTGTTGTTTAATATTATCGATTTGCTGTCCTAATGTACCATAATAATTTCGATGATCTTCTATTTGAGACTGCGTAATCTCTATTTTCCCTTTTAAGTCTTCAGCCTTCGGTAAATTTATTACTAACGGCCCGAGTTCTGAAGTAAAATTATCGATTTCATGTTGGAAATTTTCTGATTCGAAATAGGACTTACCAATATACTGATAGCCTACATGCCAAAAAGTAAAGATGCCGAAAATAGTCCAAATGAGACTCATTAACACCAGTAGGGATTTCCATTTTTTTATCATACCACTAACACTCCTCTAAAAAATTCTTTCTAGTAACTGTAAAACCTCTGAGGAGCGAGAATCGACGATTTGATAAGCATAAACGCCAAAATAAATAAGTCCAACAACACCTGCAATGAATCCTGCAATAGTCATATACTTCTCTATTTTATTTTTCCATTTTATAGCCAACGCCCCATACCACCTTTAGATAGCGTGGGTTTTTTGGGTCCGCTTCAATTTTTTCACGAATTTTTCGAATGTGCACAGCTACAATATTTTCAGCATTGTAGGCTTCCTCATTCCAAACTCGTTCATAAATTTCACGAATCGAAAAAACACGCCCTGCATTTTTCATTAATAATTCCGTAATTTTATATTCTATTGGAGTTAGTCGAACTGGTTCTCCTTCTAAAATGATTTCTTTAGCATCTTCATCAAGAGTAAGCCCGTCAATTTCTACTTTTGTTGCACCTTCACTATACGTTCCTAGTTGTACATAGCGTCTAAGCTGTGATTTCACTCGTGCTAATAGCTCTAATGGATGGAATGGCTTTGTTACATAATCATCCGCGCCTACCGATAATCCATGAATTTTATCTCCATCTTCTGCCTTTGCACTAAGCATAATAATAGGGATATTGCGCTCTGCTCTAATTTTAAATGTCGCAGTAATCCCATCCATATTTGGCATCATTATATCTAAAATAATTAAATGTACTTCATTATTTTCTAGCTTGTCTATTGCATCTAAGCCATCTGCTGCTTTTATAACATTATAGCCTTCATTTTTTAAATAAATTTCAATACCATCACGAATATCTTGATCGTCGTCTGTAACAAGAACTGTTAGTTTCGTCATGATAGACACCTCGCTCTCAAATATAAGTGTACCTTTCAAATCTTAAAATCCAGCTAGTAAAAAAATGAAGAATTTCTTAAGGTTTTAGCTTATTATGAAGCCTTTCTTGCCTCCCACCTATCGTCAACACAACAATGCTGCCTAATAGCATTGCTACACCTAGCCAGGACACGCCACTTAACTGTTCTCCGACTAGAAAAACGCCAAGTATTGCGGCTGTCAATGGCTCAGCTAAGGATAGAGTTACAGCTGTTGATGAATTTATTTTTTGCAAACCGTTTAAGAACAGTAAATAAGCTACGCTAGTACACATAATTCCCATAAATAGTATCGTCCATAAATTTTGCATATTTTCTAACCAAGCAAAACCATTAGACAGTGAAAACGGTAGTAAAAATAAAGTACAGAGCGAAAACGTCATAGCAACTGCTGGTAAAGCATCTTCCTGCACCATTAATTTCTTACTAATATTTGTATAAAAGGCAAAAGATAACCCTGCACAGAGCGCTAAACCAAAGCCACCCATTTGTACAGCTTCTTCCCCATTATTGATAAACAATAAAAGACAGCCCATGATCGCTATCAATGTAGCTAGCCCCCAAATAATAGATGGTCGGTTTCTCCATATAATCCATTCAATAATGCCTGAAAATACCGGTGCACTTCCAATGGTCGCAACAGTTCCAATTGCTACACTTGTTAGACGTATTGATGAAAAGAAAAGACCTTGAAAAAGAGCAATACTAGCCGCAGCTAAAATCGTCCATTTCCACGACCAATGTAGAAAATTAATTTTTCGCCAAAAAATTGTAATAGCTAAGAGGATTCCACCACCAATGGCAGAACGAATAGTGGCGACTGCAATCGGAGATACATTATTATCTAAAAACGTTTGGGCAGTTCCTGTCATCCCCCATAAAATAGCTGCTAACCATACAAATAACAGATTTAACATGTAGACCCCCTCCGCCTTCTTCCTTCCAATACTAATCATACATATTTATCCAAAATCAAACAATTATCATTTTTACTTTTTCTTTCATCCACTCCAGTATGCATTCGGTTAAATGGACGTTATAATGAATACAGTTAAAGGAGCGAGTTGTATGTACAAAACAATTGAAGAGACAGCAATTGAACTAGGTATGCCTGAAGAACAAATAATACGCCTAGTCTATGAGGGACGCATCCGTTCCGTTTTCGATGGAAATATGATACTCATAAATAGTGGACAATTTAGTACGTATTTTAATCAATTGGAACGTATTAAAGAGGAAATTGAAATATGGAGATCTACCCCGATACCAGAGGATATTGACGTAAAAGACGAGGATTAAAAAGCCCACCATTCAATCAATAGATCATTGTTGAATGGCGGGTTACCTTTATAAAATAATAATGATTAAATCGTTACAACAAATCCTGCCCTTTTCCCGATGATTTCAGCATAATCTTCTACCATCACACTTGCTGTTGGGTACATTCCAGCACCAGGACCTACTAAGGTTAAAGTACCAATATAATTTGTTTCTAATGCAACTGCATTGAACACATCATCGACTGGATAAAGTGGATGTTCTTTATCAACCAGTTGTGGTCCAACCTTTGCTACAATTTTCCCATTAGCTAGTTTTTCCACCTCAGCTACATGACGGTAACGTAAACCCTTTTCACATGCCTCATGGACCTGCGAAGCTGAAATACTATCTATGCCGATAACTTCTACATCCGCCCAATCAGGTTGCTCTCCAAATGCTAGGGCGCTTAAAATCATTAACTTTTTAAAGGCATCCTGACCAGAAACATCATTATACGGATCTGCCTCAGCGTAGCCTAAACTTTGCGCTTCTTTTAAAGCTGTATCAAATGACCAGCCCTCTGCTCGCATTTTAGTTAAAATATAATTACAAGTACCATTTAAAACACCTTGTATACGACTAACATCATTAACAAGTAATATATTTTTCATCGTTTTAATAACAGGTACTCCTCCAGCAGTTGTCGCCTCAAAGCCTACAAAGACACCATTTGCTTTTGCAAGTTCTTGTAACTCTAACCCACGCTTTGCAAACATGACTTTGTTGGCAGTAATAACATGACATTTATGCTCTACCGCTCTCTTTAAATAGCTATATGCAGGCTCTTCATTCACAATGGCTTCAAATATTACTTGCATGCCTGGTTCAGCCAATACATCATCCATGCTTGTAGTCATCAAATGTGCTGTGCCTGGTACACGTTCGCGGCTAGCATCTGTTACTAAAATTTTCGCTACTTCCAACTCAATGCCTAATTTATTTTTAAGATCTTCCCGCTTTTCATTTAATATATGATAGATCCCTTGACCTACCGTTCCAAATCCTAAAATCGCTGCCTTTATAGTTGCCATTCTTATTATTCCCTCCAACTTACATTCCGCAGTTTCATCAAGCCAAACTCTCCGTGGGGTTGTGCCAAATCATTTGACACCAACCGCAGGCCTTAGCCAACCCTTAATTTTGGATAAATTTTGATATTCAGTACATGTTAGATCATATACAAATTCAAATAATTCGAAATTTAACTTAAAGAAAATTGTAACGCATATATATACTTTACACAAGAAAAATCTTTCTAGGAAGGACATTTGTTTTCCCTAGACGTGCAAAAGAAATCGGTTTCATTCCTTTTACTATACGTTTTTTTAGTTTATCCATAAAATTTGAACAAATATTGACTCTTTACTCTCAAATAATGATGTCTTTCTTCTATTATATATGTATGTTCAGACACCCATAAACCAGCTAAATAATTAAACTACTATAAAAAAGGCTCATTCCCTGTAGCAGCAGAGAATGAGCCTAAATATATGAGGGATTATTTAGCTCGCTTTTGAAAGCAATTGAAAACGATATTGTGTTAAAGCTTGTTGAACAATACTAATTTCTTCTTCTGTAAAATTTGGTATTGCATACGTACGTTCTACTAATTGAAATGTACCGTATTTCAAATAAAATTCTGTTGCTGGAAGCTGGATGTGGCTCACACCATACTTCGCATATGTCTCATAAACTTCCTTAATCGTATAGCCAATATCATCTGCGCAAACCTGTTCCTGATATGCTGAATGACCAAAAATTTGCTGCCATTTATGTTCCACTAATGTAAGGATGTGTTGAATGGATTGATTGTTAACAAATACATGACCTTCATTTAGTTCATAAATTAGATAAGATGCAATGTTTTGCGCACTATAGAGATTACCCATTTTAAACACTCCTTTATCATCAGTTTTTTTGAAGAGTAGCCACTGGCTATGTAACTACTCTCCTATCTATTCAAAAGTGGGGGGAGCACTTATGAAAACATTTACCTTTTCAACGAGGTTTTTCCGAACACTTAACTTAATTCCAAGTATATAACAAGGTTTTAACAAAGTCAATAATACATATAAAATTACTCGGTATTATTTTTTAAAAGGTTCTGATAATTACCGGATGAGGTAATTGGTTAATGTAGCAACGTTTGACGTATACCAAATGAGGCTATTCGAATGAGAAAATACGTAAACGCTACAACACTCGCCTGTCTCTATATTACGCTTCTACTGTTTGTTCAGTTGTTGCTGTTGCCTGAGTAATAGCCTGCTCTAAATCTGCAATGATGTCCTCCACTGCCTCTAAACCGATTGATAAGCGAATGAGCGATTCGGTTACGCCAGCTTGAATTAGTTCATCTGCTGATAATTGTTGGTGTGTAGTAGATGCTGGATGGATAATTAGCGACTTAGCATCCCCTACATTTGCCACATGTGAAAACAGCTTTACATGATCAATAAGCTTTCGTCCTGCTTCACGTCCACCTTTAATGCCAAATGTAAGCACTGAGCCGAAGCCATTTTTTAAATACTTTTTCGCCAACTCATGTGTTGGAAAATCTTCCAGGCCATTATAATTTACATACTCCACAGATGGGTGGTTACGTAAATATTCAGCCACAGCTAAAGCATTTTCATTGTGTTTAGGGATACGCAAATGAAGCGTCTCTAAACCTTGTAATAGATTGAAAGCTGCATCTGCACTTAACGTTGGTCCAAAATCACGTAACAGCTGTACACGCAGCTTTGTAGCAAATGCTGCAGAAGCTGTATCTATTCCATAGCGTAAACCATGGTAAGAAGCATCCGGCTCTGTAAAGCCTGGGAATCGCCCACTAGTCCAATCAAACTTACCAGCGTCTACAACAACACCGCCTAGAGTTGTCCCATGGCCACCTATCCATTTAGTTGCTGAGTGAACTACCACATCTGCACCGTAGTCAATTGGTGTAGAACCATAAGGAGAAGCAAATGTACTATCGATAATTAATGGTAAGCTGTTGTCATGTGCAATCTTAGCTACAGCTTCAATATCTAAAACCTTTAAGCTTGGATTACCGTAAACTTCTGCGAAGACAGCTTTTGTTTTATCAGTAATGGCAGCCTTAAAATTCTCTGGGTTTGTTTCATCTACAAAAATCGTTTTAATACCATAGTTTGGTAATGTATTAGCGAATAAATTATACGTACCACCATATAAAGAACTGGCTGCTACAATTTCATCTCCTGCTCCAGCTAGATTTAATATAGAAAATGCAATAGCTGCTGCACCAGATGAAAGTGCTACTGCTGCCGTCCCACCTTCTAATAAAGCCACACGCTTTTCAAAAACATCCACTGTCGGATTCGTAATTCGCGTGTAAATGTTTCCCGCTTCCTCTAAGGCAAAAAGACGTTGCGCATGAGCAGTGTCTTTAAAAACGAAAGCAGTTGAACGGTAAACAGGAACTGTTCTAGAACCCGTCACTGGGTCTGGTTCTTGACCGCCATGTAACAGCAGTGTTTCTGGTTTAAAATTTGTCATTGTGTACCTCCATTTGGTTATTTTTTTACGATGGTACCGGAGATGAGGAGGATTTTTCTGTAGAAAACAAAAACCCTCTTCAGCTAAGAAGAGGGTTGCGGTTGCAAGTTTTCCTCCCCTTATCTGCCAGATCCAAGTAAGAATCTGTAGGAATTAGCACCTTAGTAAGTTCATCACCTACTGGTTGCCGGGCATCATAGGGCCTATCCCTCCGCCGCTCTTGATAAGAGTATGAGATTCAATTTCCATCGTTGTTACAAAGTATAAGCATAGAGTTTTTTTCTGTCAACATCTAAATTTTATTTTTTCCGAAACTTCTGTCTGCTCTTTTACGTAGTAAGAACGCATACACTATTTTAAAAAAAATTTGAAAGGAGTATTTTTATGGTAAAAGCCGTGATCTGTTTTCTAGTTGTTGGCTATTTGATTGGCTGTATTCACGGCTCTAAAGTGGCACAATTTTTATCCGGGGTTGATTTAAAAAAAGCTGGCCATGGCAATGCTGGTGCCTCTAATGCTACGCTTTCACTCGGCTGGAAATATGGCGTTTTAGTAGCTCTTATCGATATTGGCAAAGGCGTCGTAGCCATCGTCGGTGCACATTTTTATTTAACAGATGCAACACATTTAACAGCAGAACAAACATGGCTCCTCACCTATTTGATAGCTGCAGGGGTTATTTTGGGGCATAATTTCCCTTTTTATATGGGCTTCAATGGTGGAAAAGGGACTGCCTCTATCATTGGAATTTTACTTGCGGTTGATTGGAAGATTGGTTTATTTGCACTTATTCTATTTATTATTTTATCTTTTGCAACGAACTATTTAATTGTTGGGGTATTAGAGTTTTACCTCGTTTTTTGTACCGCTACTTATTTATGGATTCCTGGGCTTGGCCCGACCATTATTACCATTCTACTTTTTGCTATTGCTATTATTTTGCACATTGAAAATATTCAACGTTTAATCAATGGAACCGAGCCTAAAGTTACTTCTGCCTTCAAGAAAAAGAAATAATATTTTTTAGGAGATATTTGTATTTTTTACGACCATAAATTATCTCTTTAATTACTATTAAAGCTGTAAAACAGACATATTTTGCTTCTTTTCATTCTATACAACAAATGGACGAATTCTTATCTTAAAAAAACATTATACTGGCCGATGTTATGGATAATAACCGTCATTTTTACGTAGACGTAGAAGGGATGAGAAAATATGTCTTCACCTAAACAAACAACAACGAAGCGTAATTTAAAGCCTTTATGGATTGGGTTGGCTTTTGCTTTATTAATTATCATTATTTTTTTACCTAATAACGGTGAGCTACCTGTAGCTGGACAGCGCGCTTTAGCCATTTTAGCTTTCGCGGTTATCCTGTGGGTAACAGAGGCCGTTTCATATCCTGTTAGCTCTGCAATGATTATCGCACTCGTCACTGTTTTACTAGGACTTGCACCATCCATGGATGATCCAACAACACAACTAGGTACTGCTAGCGCCTTAAAACTATCATTAAGTGGTTTTAGTAACTCTGCCGTGGCCCTAGTAGCAGCGGCTCTTTTTCTAGCAGCAGCCATGCAAATTACCAATTTGCATAAACGACTTGCTCTTTGGATTCTTTCACTTGTAGGAACAAAAACAAAAGCCATTGTTTTCGGTGCAATATTAGTTTCAATTGCCCTTGCATTTTTTGTTCCTTCAGCTACTGCACGTGCTGGCGCAGTAGTCCCTATTCTTCTTGGAATGGTCGCAGCATTCGGTTTACCACGTGATAGTCGACTTGCTGCTTTACTCGTTATTACTTCTGTACAAGCCGTCTCCATTTGGAATATCGGTATTAAAACTGCGGCAGCGCAAAATATGGTTGCTTTGAATTTCATCCAAGAGCAATTTAATGTGAATATTTCATGGGGTGCTTGGTTACTTTATGCTGCCCCATTCTCGATTATTATGTCAGTAGCCTTATTTTTCATTATGATTACGCTTATTAAGCCTGAGACGAGCAATATTGATGGTGGTAAAGAAGTCATCAAGAAACAATTGGCAGAGCTTGGGCCGTTAAAAGCACCTGAGATTCGGTTGATCGTTACATCATTAGTTTTACTATTTTTCTGGGCAACGGAAGGCAAGCTCCATCCATTTGATACAACAACGGTTACAATTATCGCCATTGCTGTACTACTAATGCCTAAAATCGGCGTTTATTCATGGAAGGAAGTTGAACCTCATATCCCTTGGGGAACAATCATTGTCTTTGCAGTAGGTATTATGCTCGGAACTATTTTGCTGAATACAAAAGGTGCATCATGGTTATCAGATAAAGTTTTTGGTTCACTCGGTCTAGATACTATGCCAATTCTTGCTACGATTGCTATCGTAACATTATTTAATATTCTTATTCATTTAGGTTTTGCTAGTGCAACAAGCTTAGCCTCTGCACTTATACCAGTGTTTATCGTGTTAGCTTCCACATTAACAGCTAATGTTGATCAGGTTGGTTTTGTTATTGTACAACAATTTGTTATTAGCTTTGGTTTCCTATTACCAATTAGTGCACCACAAAATATGCTTGCCTATGGTACAGGAGCGTTTACAACAAAGGATTTCCTGAAATCAGGTATCCCACTAACGATTCTCGGCTTCCTCCTAATTTTGCTGTTCTCTGCAACTTATTGGAAATGGATTGGCCTACTTTAAACTCTAATCGTCTTAGATAAACTTATACAACAAAAGGCCTTGAGGGAGCAGCTGTCCTTCAAGGCCTTTTTATTAGAATTCTATTTTGATAAAGCTGGGTCTTTCATTGTCCCACTTTTTGCGTAATTGACATGCCATGACAGCGCTTTTTCAAGATCATGTGGCGTATGATGTCCACCAGTTGCCTCATTAGCGTCGTTAAAATATTGCCATAGCTGCTCACGATAGTCAGGGTGAGCACAATGATCAATAATTAGACCTACACGTTCTCTCGGAGCAAGCCCGCGTAAATCAGCCACTCCCTGCTCTGTTACGATAACATCAACATCATGCTCTGTATGATCCACATGCGATACCATTGGGACAATGCTCGAAATATTCCCACCCTTAGCATAGGATTTAGTCACAAAAATACCTAAACGCGCATTGCGGGCGAAGTCACCCGATCCCCCGATACCATTCATCATTTTAGTGCCAGAAACATGTGTAGAATTAACATTTCCGTAAATATCAACTTCTAATGCCGTATTTACTGAAATCAAACCGAGTCGACGAATAATTTCTGGTTGGTTAGAAATTTCTTGTGGACGCAGTACTAATTTATCCGCATACTTGTCAAAATTCCCATAAACACGGTTTCCTACTTGTTCAGAGAGGGTAATGGAAGTAGCAGAAGCAAAATTCACTTTTCCTGCATCGATTAATTCAAATACTGCATCTTGAAGTACTTCTGAGAATACTTCTAGGTTCTCAAACTCAGAATCTTTAAAACCAAGTAACACTGCGTTCGCCACTGATCCAACCCCAGATTGAATTGGACGCAAGCTTGTTGTTAAACGTCCAACTTTAATCTCTTCTCGTAGGAAGTTTAACAGATGATTAGCCATAATATCCGTTTCCTCATCAGCAGGAACGATCGTTGATGGCGCATCTAAAATATCAGAAACTACGATACCTTTTACTTTATCTAAATCTAACGGAATACCAATTGTACCGAGACGATCAGACACATTTTGCAAAGGGATTGGGTCCCGTTTCCCCTGTTGTGCAGGAACGAAAATATCATGAACACCTTCTAATGCATCAAGTTGTGCTATGTTTAATTCAATGATGATTTGATCTGCCTCTTGCACAAAAATCGGAGAGTTACCAACTGAAGTTGTAGGAATTAATAAGCCATCTTCTGTAATAGCAGCCGCTTCAATAATTGCAAAATCAATAGGTCCTATAATGCCTTGGCGAACCAACTCCGCATTATGAGATAAATGTGCATCTACAAATGTGATATCACCACTATTAATTTTATTGCGAATACCAGCATCTGCCTGGAAAGGTCCTCGCTTGCGAATAACGCCAGCCTCCGCTAGGTATTGGTCTACCTCAGGGCCTAGAGATGCTCCTGTATATATATCTACCTGGAAGCTCTCTTTTTTAGCTTTCTCTACAAGAGCAAGAGGTACAACTTTTACATCTCCAGCACGAGTGAAACCACTCATCCCTAATACCATGCGATCCTTAATCCAAGATGCTGCTTCTTCTGCTGTTACAACCTTGCCTCGTAATTGCTCATGACGAAGCTTTTTCGCTAACTTTTCTTCCATTCCTTATTCCTCCATCCCACTTTATTTTTGTTCAACTAGTATTTGGTTCCATTATCTCTGTCATCAAAATTACCTCTGCTTCAAACAAATAGGCAGGAGGCTTTATCCTTAATTAAAAGAGCTAACCCCACTCCTCTTCTGCATAAGAATAATCTAATTTTTGGTAGCACAACCAAATAAAAAGCCGATTATATAATTTTATACTATTTAGAATATTTAATCTATATCAAATGAAATATTTAACTTTCCGAGATAATTTCTACATTTCCAAACTATTTAAATATAATTATCTACCCCTCTTTAATCGATTTTGATTGGAAAGCGTGCTATGCTCTTGATATATAAGTGACAAAGGAGAGTAGACAAATGGTTAAAGAATTATTACGAAACCATTCTTCAGTAAGAATCTATGATGGAAACCCGATTTCAAAAGAAATTATTGAAGAATTAATCGCAACAGCCCAAATGGCTGCCACGTCACATTTTGTGCAAGCCTATAGTGTTATATGGGTAACAGATGCAGACAAAAAAGAGAAATTAGGATTACTCTCTGGGAATCCCCGTCAGTATGAAACTTCTGGTGGAGCCTTTGTTTTTTGCGTTGATTTCAAACGCCTACAAATGGCAGGTAAGTTAGAGGGAGTAGATATCGTGGCAGATTCAGCCGAAAATGTCCTTGTTGGAGTTGCTGATGTATCATTGTTTGCACAAAACTTTGTTATTGCAGCAGAATCAATGGGATATGGCATTTGCTATATTGGAGGAGTGCGCAATAACCCTTCAGAAATAAGCGATTTATTTAATTTACCTGATCACGTTTTCCCGTTGTTCGGTCTAACAATTGGTGTACCTGTTCGTCGTAATGAGGTAAAACCACGTTTGCCTGTGTCTGCCGTATTACATGAAAATGAATACAATGCCGAGAAGTATGATGAACTTTTACCAGCATATAATGAGACAATGGAAGCCTATTATAATAGTCGATCATCTAACAGAAAAATCGATAATTGGACAAAGCAAATGGCTGATTTTTTAATTGAGCAACGTCGTCCTCATATAAAAGATTTTTTAGCTACGAAAGGATTTAACTGGAAATAAACAACTTTTTTCTAAAATGGGGTTACTATCGAATGATAATAACCCCATTTTTTTCATAATATCGATACTAATTTGTATAAACTCTAGTCATTATGTCTCGATATATCTATTAAGTACAATAATAAATTAAACGAAAAGACTCTTCCATTTTCAAACAATTCCATTCATATTAATAAATGATTACTTATTTACGAAGGGAGTTATACAAGCAATGTCCTATATCAATAAACATCTTGCTCGTACCTTAGAACAACAACATAAGAGAAGTGTAAGAGGTTTATTTTTAAAAATTGAAGAACTAAATGCTGCTTGCACTCAACTAAGAAAACGACTTGAGCCTGAAACAGATATAGCCGTTTATAAATATGCGATAGATTATGTCAATCAATTTGTTGCCCATACCTCTATCCTCAATTTAAAATTTATTACTAATACTCAAAATTTAGAAGTGTTAGTATTACACGCTCTTCTACTATCCTTTATTTTAGAAAATGAGGACAACCAGTCTTTTGCCTACGAGGAAAAATTGCTAAAAGGATACTTACAAGACACTTTCACATTAAATGATCATGCAAAAACACTCTTTATAAACCATAGAGAAAAAATGCTCAGCTTTATTGAAAACGAAGGAACATAAAAAAGACGCTCTTGATATAACGAACAAGATCGTCTTTTACTTTTTTATTGTAAGCCTTTAATAATTAAAGAACGGACTGGCAGGAATTGCTCCCCTGTGTCACCATATTTGATAATAACCTCGTCACCTTCTTGTAAATAAATAGCTAAAGGTTCTGTTTCGGCACTTACTAAGTAATTTTCACCATTGCTTAATAAGAAAGAAATCGTCGTAAAATCACCAAGTCGTTCCTTGTAAACTCGGACAACTTTTCCGCTAGCCTGTTTCTCTTCTGCATTTGAACTACCATCTACCGTATTTCCTCCACGACTTAAAGCAGTTTTATACAGCTTCAGTGCTTCTCTTGGAGTGGTAGCGTAAACAGAAATTTCAGGATTGGCTGCTGAAACAATGAAATAGTTTTGTAAAAATCCAT
This sequence comes from Lysinibacillus sp. GW823-FHT06C08, assembly GCF_058795135.1. Classification (NCBI taxonomy): domain Bacteria; kingdom Bacillati; phylum Bacillota; class Bacilli; order Caryophanales; family Bacillaceae; genus Lysinibacillus; species Lysinibacillus sp. GW823-FHT06C08. The sequence continues at coordinate 108,362 of NZ_JBXAHN010000001.1, read as the reverse complement.
TTGAATCAAGCACCGCTGTCAGCCAGCTAGCTTCTCCATAAAAATTATATAATACAGGCATTTCACCAGCCCATTTTTTCTCAATAAATTTCTTTTCGATAATTTGCAAATTCCCCTGTGAGTCCATATAGCTTGAATCTAGATTACCTGTGTAATAGGTTGCTTCGCCTGTTCTTGCATTCGTTAAGGAATAACCTAACATGGAATCTACGCCTTCTTTAGGACTTGTAAAATCGGTAAAGTAATACATATCGCCTTTTTCATCAAAAATAGGACTGACATTCGATTCTGTACCTTCGTCCGAAGGAATTTTCACATCTTTCTTACCAAACATACTGTTCCAAAAACCATGAACATAATTACCGAAATAACTGTTCTGTAAGCTTACAGTCTCAGGTGAAACTGCACCATCAATAAATTCAGGTATAGCATCAAGCTTAACTACTTCTGACTTCCCTGTAAGTGCATCGACCAAGACAATACCTTTTACATCAAAGCCATTACGCCCAGAAATAAATTCACCATATGAGCGAATGTAATAAGGCTTCCCTTCATCATCTACTTCAAGTTGTACATCTCCGTAGAATATAAGGAATGGATGTTGTAAACGAATATGACGTTCTAAATTGGTATTTAAATAGGCTGAAGGAACATATTTCATTTCCTCTTTTACAAATTTAGGATTATCTGCTGAATCTGTAGCACTCATAATAAAGTAACCAGGTGTCGTATCACCATTCATCCATTTAAAGAATCCCGAAAATTCAACTGGTGCGATATAAACATATTCACCTTTTACTTTTTGAATTTGTAAACGACCTAATTCATAATAGCTTGTATTCGGTACTTGCCCGAATGCCTTTTTCATTTTATTACGAGCAAATTTTGGTGGAACACTTGCAGGTGTCTGTGTCTCATCAAACGGCTTTAGCTCCACTTCTTCCTTCATTTCTGAAGACTTAAATTTCTCATTCGCATTCCATAATGGTGCTGATAGAACATAGACTGCAACACCTAGGCTCGCTAAAAATAAAACACCTTTTATTTTTCGTTCAATGCCACTTGCAAGCATTGCACCAATTAACGTTAATAAAATAATAGCTGGCCAGAAAACAAGCCAATTGACGTCAATTTTTGTTACATACAAAGTGATTCCTGTTGCTAAAAACCCTAGCACAAAGACACCAATAAAAAAGTATCCAATCACCTTTCTAGATTTTCCATCTTCTCGCTTCTTAGTAATAAGCGGTGTTACTAACACACTCGCGATTAATGCAATGACTGCAGAAGCTATTAGTAGCTTAGTCATTTGGTTCATCCTCTCTTAAAGCTTTCTGTCTTCTTATTTACGGTTACATACTAAAAAAGTTTCATACATAAGGTATATTAAATTACATGTAGGCGTCTTTATGTCCAGGTATTTTTAAAGTCTATAACATCTGATGGTGATTTTCGCCATCAAAATGTTGGACCACCGGAATATCCAAAGGACGTATTGTTTTGCATATCCTTTATTTCAATATCGTTTAGATTCACTCTCCCTGTCGACTCGTTACTTAAAGAGGTGAGTACCCGCTCTTCACTATCAGATAAAAAATGTTGGCTGCATAGATAAATAAAGGAATTCTATCATAAAGAAAGAATTTCATAATAGAAAAGGAGCTGAAAATAGTGTTTAAAAAAATATTAATTGCTTTCATTATTTTATTTGGGTTGTATTACATTTTTCTTTTTTCTCATATTCCAGAAAGCTTACAACTAATCTTTAAGGTCATCCCGATGTTGTTGATGATTATTTTAGCGGCCATTCAGAAACCCGTACATAAAAAAAAATATCAACTATTGATTATTATAGGTCTAGTATTTTGTATGATTGGCGACTATACATTGCAATGGTTTTTAATTGGGCTAACTAGTTTTCTAATCGGCCATATCTTTTATATTTTTGCCTTCTCATCTGCAAACGAGGAACCAGTACCAATATGGGCAAAAATAATCTTATTACTGTACGGAGCAGGAATGGCCATTTGGATTGCAGGATCCGTTTTCAAAACTGGTGAAACGATTTTAGCTATTGCAGTGATCGCCTATATTGCAGTCATTTTAACGATGGGATGGACAGCAATTAAAACTGGCTCTAAATTCGCAACAATAGGTGCTTTGTTATTTATCGCCTCAGATTCCTATTTATCTATTAATAAATTTGTAATGCCATTAGCTTTTTCACATGAAGTCATTATGCTGACTTATTATAGTGCCCAATTACTCATAGCTTTAAGTATTCTTCAATATTCCGAAATCCGAAGTAAAGTGTTACAATAATTACACATACACATTAGGGGGCCATACTTATGAAAGAACAAGTAATTGAGCGATTAATACGTTATGCAAAAATTGATACACAATCAGATTTCACAAGCGAAACTACTCCTTCTACACCAAAACAATTTGATCTGTTACATGTTTTGAAAGATGAACTTGCTACTGTAGGCTTAACAGACATTACATTAGATGAAAATGGCTATTTATTTGCGACACTAGAAGCAAATACAGACAAAGATATTCCAACTATCGGCTTTTTAGCACATGTGGACACAACTACGGATTTTACGGGAACAAATGTTAACCCGCAGCGCTTAGATAATTATGAAGGTGGAGATATTCAGCTAAACAAAAACTTAGTGATGTCACCAACTGATTTCCCTGAGCTTCAAAATTACATTGGTCAAACACTTATTACGACAGATGGTACGACATTGTTAGGAGCAGATGATAAGGCTGGTATTGCTGAAATTATAACAGCTATGGAATACCTTATCCAAAACCCAAGTATTAAGCATGGTAAATTACGCGTGGCGTTTACACCTGATGAGGAAATCGGCCGTGGCCCACATAAATTTGATGTGGCTGCATTTGGAGCAGACTATGCCTATACAATGGATGGTGGACCATTAGGTGAGCTACAATACGAAAGCTTCAATGCTGCTGGCGTAAAGGTAGTCACAAAAGGAACAAGCGTCCATCCTGGATCTGCAAAAAATAAAATGGTCAATGCCATTACAATGGCTATTGCCTTCCAAAATGAAATGCCTACAGAAGCGGTTCCTGAAAAGACTGAAGGTTATGAAGGTTTCATTCATTTAATGGGCTTTAAAGGGGCTATCGAGCATGCAGAGCTATCGTATATCGTTCGTGACCATGATCGTCAAAAATTCGAAGAGAAAAAACAGTTAATGCAAGATGCTGCAGCCAAAATTCAAGCGCAATTTGGTGAGAATGCTTTAAGCATTACTATCGAGGATCAATACTATAATATGGGCGAAAAAATCGAACCTGTAAAAGAAATTGTGGACATCGCTCGTGAGGCTATGGAAAAATTAGATATTACACCAATTACCCTACCTATACGCGGTGGTACTGACGGCTCACAATTATCTTATATGGGCTTACCAACACCAAATATTTTTGCTGGCGGCGAAAATATGCATGGTAAATTTGAATATGTATCTGCTGAAACAATGGAAAAGGCAACACAAGTCATCATTGAAATCGTTCAGCTATTTGAACAACGTGCAGAATAGTTTATCTTGTGCCAAAGTAGTTCTTTAAGGGACTTGAAATATAACGGAGAAAGGTTAGTTCCTTTCTTCGTCATTTTTTCTATGATAATTACTGAATATTCTAATTACATAAAGAATTTGAGTGATGAACTCAAATCGAGGTGATCATAATGAAAGAAATTGCTATAGGCATAGTAGCTTCCCTTTTTTTTGCTGTAACATTTATTTTAAATCATGCCATGGAAATGCAAGGTGGTAGCTGGCTATGGAGCGCGTCATTACGCTATTTCTTCATGCTACCTTTTTTACTTATCATTGTGTTTTATCGCAGAGGCTTTTCACAATTATCTAATGAGATAAAAGTACAGCCTACAGCTTGGCTTCTTTGGAGCTTTGTAGGATTTGTCTTATTCTATGCACCGTTAACCTATGCCGCTGCATTTGGCCCAGGCTGGTTAGTTTCTGGCACTTGGCAATTTACCATTGTTGCTGGCGTATTATTAGCTCCACTCTTTATGACAGTTATTGCTGGCAAAAAAGTGCGTCAAAAAATACCATTCATTTCCCTTCTAATCTCATGTGTCATTTTAGTAGGTATTTTACTAATCCAAATACCTCAGGCACAATCGGTTTCATTTAAAAGTTTAATGCTAGGGATTTTGCCTGTCATCGTCGCTGCATTTGCTTACCCTCTCGGCAATCGTAAAATGATGGACGTCTGTGGAGGGCGTATCGATACCTTCCAACGTGTTCTTGGTATGACAATCGCTTCGATGCCAGCATGGATTATCATGGCTATTTATGCCCTGTTCACAGTTGGCCTACCTTCAACAGGCCAGTTATTCCAATCATTACTTGTGGGTATTAGCTCAGGCGTCATAGCAACTATTTTATTTTTCATTGCAACAGATCGTGTAAAAGATCATCAGGGCAAACTAGCAGCGGTTGAAGCGACACAGTCAACAGAAATTCTTTTTGTCATTATTGGTGAGGTAATATTATTAGGTATTCCATTCCCTAACTCGATTGCCCTGGCAGGTCTAGGTGTCATTATTGTCGGAATGCTACTGCACAGTTACTACACAATGATTCTTGGGAGAAAAAGTACTGCCCAACAAACGCCGTCTTCCTAACAGCTCATTTGGAGGGCTGTTTTTTTCTTGGCAGTATGAAAATTAAAACGTCTGCCCCACAGATAAATTCAAAAAAAGACGACTCCATTCTATAATAGAAAGAGTCGTCTGAGATTTTCACGTTCCCAAAAAATGAGGGGGGTTTTAGGAGCGTAATCATGAACTAGCAAACTTCTGGAGAAAAGTAGCTAAAGTTCATCCTCTCTACACTGTATTGTAGTGGAGGAATAATCTTTATACGATAATGATAATCATTATCAATTAAATTGTCAACAATAATCTAATAATTTTTTAAAAAGATTTTTTTAACGAACGGCGGTACTGCCATTGCTTCAATTGAAAATGTAAAAAGCAACCTATACAAAAACCTGCTATAGCAATGGAAGAAGCTATTGCTACCATTGCCGTAAAGATATGACCTACTACCTGCCAATTTAATAGATAACCTAACAAGCCACCCGTTAAACAAAAGCTAGCTATACTCGCATTAAATTTTTGTTGCTGTGCATCCTCTGGTATATAGGTAGATGGAGCTTTTTTGAGAAACAACCTCCCAAACCGAATAATGGGGTTATAGTTAAAGAAGACACCCAATAAATTCGCAACCAATGGAATGGCTAAAATCCATATAATTCCTGTAATCCATGTGGCGATCACACTTAATAGTATCGTCCATTGATTAAGTCGTACCAGTGGTCTAGGAATTGCATGAGGCAATGACACTTTAAAACCCACCTTTCATATATGTTTAATGTATTTTACTATATGGCATTCCATTTGTGAAGCAAAAATGATTACTTTATAATTGAATTACGAAAGCTCTTAAGAAAAGGGGATCATCATGCCAGCTTTAACGATGGATCAAGTTCAACAATTAAACTCCTATAGTATTTATACAACGGAACCAAAGCGAACGTTATTTACTTTAGCTGATATACATAAAGACTTTTACCATCCTGATTTTTTAAATCTCATGATGGGTATCACGGACGCCGCTACGGAAACTGCCGCGATTTCTCACTTCGCACGCCGCTATGGGATGTTTTTTGCTATGCAGCTTTATATGCTCGCCGCTTATGACGAGGTGTGGGATGGAAAGCCAATTGAATTACGCTTCGATGCTGCCAAGGAATTCAACAGCTTTACAGTCGCTATGTTTGTTAATCCTAATGATTGGCGCTATGTTGAGGAGAATGAACGTCAGGTGGTCATTGAAAAAATTCTATACGATGGTCATGTGATTGTTCAACAACTTCGAAAAGTAACTTCAATCTCCCCTCTTACTATATGGGAAAATTTCTTTGGCTATTTACTATGGCATTATCATATTTTACTATCGAACCCTGGCTTAGCCGATCAAGCTATGGACGATATAGAAATATTGGAGGACCCTAAAACATGGGCACGCTTCTCTAATAAATCTTGGTGGGCACAATATACAGGGGGTCTAAGTCCAACAAATTTAGTCAATGTCCCTGTCCGTAAATCGTGTTGTTTTTCGAAAGATATACCGGGATTAATGGCATGCGGATTTTGTCCAATGAAGAAATAATAGCAAGACAAAAAAAGCCTTAACTTCCACAAATACATGTGAAAGCTAAGGCTTTGTATGTTATTTTTCGTATACTACAAACCAATCATTATTTTCCGCATACATAGACGTACCAAGAAAGCCTTGCTTCAAAAGCTGCTGTTGTGCCGCTGTATCTTTCATGTTGATTACTTGTTTTTCTGTCAATAAAGGGAGCTCTTGACGTAAATCCTTAAAGAATATATAACGTAGTTTGTCTACATATTTAATTTTTAATCCTTTAATAACAAGGTCTTGAGCGAACTTATCCTTTAAGCTCGGAATATTTAATGGCTTGACTGTTGAACATACATAATCGTATTTTTCCACATCGATGTTACTCATCACTATTGTCGCTAATGTTTTTTGTAAGCCGTAGCCACGGTACTTTGGTGAAACATTAGAAATCTCCTGATATAAAACTCGATTAAATTCGCTCTCAGGAATTCCACAATCATACCCAAGATGTTCCTCATCAATAGGAGGATTTAATAGGGCACGGAAGGCAATCAATTTCTCACCTGCATAGGCGCCTATCATCATACCTTGTCCATTTAGAATAAATTCGAATTCCTCGGTGCTCAATGGCTGTAAGATGCTTTTATCAGCTAAAGCTTCATAAACCTCCACCTGCAAGTCTTCGATTTGTTGTAAATGTTGAATTGTTAACTCTGTGACAAAGTATGGAGTCTCTCCTAGCATACCTTCATATATTTTTTCCATGTTTCGCCTCCTTAGGCTGTGACAACAGTTGAAAACTTACACAATTCCTTCATAACAACTTCGTCTACATCAATACCGAGACCCGGTTGTTCATTTAAACAGATAAAAGGAACATCATAATGAAGATTACCCACATCTTTTGAGAACTTCAATGGCCCTGTCAATTCAACACTTGTCATAATTTTTTTAGAAAATGCTACATGGAAACCTGCCGCAGAGCCAACAGAGGACTCTACCATGGAACCAACTTGACATTCAATACCAGCCATTTCTGCCATAACTGCTAGCTTCATTGCAGGATAGATGCCTCCACATTTCATTAATTTTATATTTACTTTATCTGCAGCACGCTTGGCGATGATTTCACGCATTTCACGTACTCCTCGAATCCCTTCATCAATCATTAGAGGTACATCAGATTTTGACTTAATCTCAACCATTCCATCGATATCTTCACTATCAACGGGTTGCTCTAACCAATCAATATTTAAATCCTTCATTGCACGTAAGCCCTGTAATGTAGTTGCAGCATTCTCCCACCCTTGGTTGACATCTACTCGGATGGCGATATCTTCACCTACTTGCTGTCTTACTGCTTTAATACGAGCAACATCACGGGTTACCTCTGTACCTACCTTCATTTTAAATGAACGATACCCCATCTCTACACGCTTCGCAGCCTCTTCAGCCATTGCCTCGGGCGTTCCAATACTTAACACATGTGTAATAGGGAATTTTTCATGATAACGCCCACCTAAAAGCTGATATACTGGAACTCCCAATGCTTTCCCAGCAATATCAAAGCAAGCAATATCAATAGCTGCCTTTGCTGCCGGAACATCTTTTACAATCTTATTCATTTTATCGTGCAATTTTTCAAAGGCCATGGGATCTTCACCAATAACAGCAGGTGCAAGATGATGTTGAAGCACAGCATATGTACTTTCCCATGTTTCACCCGTTACATGTTCATCAGGAACCGCTTCACCATAACCTACAATACCAGTATCAGTTGTTACTTTTAAAATAATAGAAGGCATTGTATCATATGTAGCATAACTAATGATAAATGGATCAATTAGCGGTAAATGTATAGCATAAATTTCTACTTGTTGGATTTTCATAATAATCAGTCTCCTTCGTCGTTATATACGTCGCTAATACGTCGCTAAATATTTAAAAAAATAGAAAAGGAACGATGCCCATGTCTACGAAAATAGCGATTATTTGTTCTAAAGCATTTATGAAGCGTATTATTAGTATCGCACAAAATATAGACAATATTCAATTAGAATTTTATCTATACAACCACCCCTCTGAGGCGCCAATTTTAATGAAGCAAATTAAACCATGTGATGCTCTTTTATTCGGAGGTACATTACCCTTTTTACATGCTCAATCTCTCCTACCGAAAATACCAATACCTTGGAATTATATAAAACAAGATGAAACAACTATCTCTACAACTCTGTTATCACTAGTAGCTAAACATGCTATACCAATCAATAGAATTTCAATTGATGTAATGAATCCAGCATTTGTTGATAATGTTTTAACAGAAATTGACTATAAGGGTCCGAAGCCACATATTCAACATATTTCTATTACAGAACCCACAGAACATATTCTAAAGCGTCACATTGCGCTGTGGAATACCAAAAGCATAGATTTCGTGATTACAAGTATCCACAGTGTTTTTGATACATTACAAGCACATCAAATACCTGCCATGCGCATGATAGATGCCACGAATTCTATTATTCAATGTCTCGAAGAAACCAAATCAAAATCACTTTTAACAAAATCCGAATCATTTAAGGCCGTAGTTGGATTTTTAGAATTCCCTACTGATTCTTCCATTGATTCAGCTATTTTAAATCAAATTGCGAAGGCTACCTTTTCAACATATAAACAAATTTCATCACAAACCTTTGAGCTTTATACAACTGCTGGCCATTTACAAAATGCACTTGTAAAGGAAACTTTAAAAGAGCTTATTAAACAAATTGAAATACCAATTAAACTAGCCTTCGGGTATGGTCACTCCATGTTAGAAGCCACCCGAAATGCTCAGCATGCTTTAACATTTTCGAAACCATTTGAAATTTATATTCTGGATGAACATAAAAACCTTTTAGGTCCCTTTCCCAAATCAGAAGGTAAATTATCTTTAAAAACAGATGATCCTTATGTATTACAAATGGCCAAACTCACAAGCTTAAGTCCATTAAATATTTCTAAAATCATCAATTTTAGTCATGAAAGGCAATCCGCACAATTTACATCGCAGAATCTTTCAGAATACCTACAGGTTACTAGACGTACAACTGAGCGTATTATAAAAAAATTAGTAGATCAAGGTTACGCTAAGGTCGTTGGCGAAGAAATGACACATCAACAGGGTCGACCTCGCACCATTTATGAATTAAATTTCGCCACCTATTAACCAATTATATAAAAGGAATTCTCGTAAATGCTAAGCATCTACGAGAATTCATATGATTAATCAACCATTACCATATTATCAGTGTTTTCCATTTCTTGTTCCTTTTTACGTTTCTCTGCTTCCGCCATTTCTTCTGGCGTTAATTTAACAATAGCAAAACCAATATATCCATAGATGATGGAAATAATAGGTACCATGAAATTAAGAATGGCATATGGTGCATACTCCATAGCGCCTACACCCAATGTCGCTAAAATAAACACACCACAAGTATTCCATGGGAAGAAAACAGATGTTAATGTTCCCCCATCTTCTAAAGCACGAGATAGATTTTTAGAATGTAGGCCTCGTTGCTGATAGACACCTGCAAACATCCGTGAAGGGACTACAATTGAAATGTATTGCTCTGAACACGTTGCATTCGTTGTGACACACGCTGCAATTGTTGAAGCAATAAGGCTCCCCGTAGATTTAGCAAACTTCATGATTACATTCATAAGGGCTTTCAACATCCCTGAATATTCTAGAATACCACCAAATGTCATCGCCACAATGGTCATTGAAACCGTATTCATCATAGAATCTAAACCACCACGGTTAAATAAATCATCTACCATGTGATTGCCTGTCGAGATTTCAAATCCGGCTTGTAATGCTTGTACAGCACTTGCAGCCGAACCGCCTTGTACAAAAATTTGTAGTAAGAAACCTGATACAATCCCAATAATTAAAGCTGGAATTGCTGGTACTTTCTTAGCTACTAAAACAATAACACCCACTGGTACAAGTAATAGTAAAGGAGAAATAACAAAGCTTTCTTCCATCACTTTTAACGTTGTTAAAATTTCTTCTGATTTCATCGAAACATCTGCAAATTTTCTACCCAAAAATCCGAAAACAACAAGTGAAATAATTAACGCTGGAATCGTTGTATAAAGCATATGCTTAATATGTTCAAATAAATTTGTACCTGTTAAACCAGCTGCCAGATTCGTTGTATCTGATAATGGTGACATTTTATCTCCAAAGTAAGAACCTGAAATAACCGCACCGGCAATCATAGCTGCTGGAATACCCATACTTAAACCAATACCCATGCCTGCCACACCGATTGTCGCCATCGTCGACCACGAACTACCAATAGCTAATGACACGATGGAACATAAGAGCATAATTGTTACTAAAAACCACGCTGGAGATATTAGCTTTAAGCCATAGAAAATCATCGTTGCTACGACCCCGCCGCCAATCCATGCTCCAATTGTCAAACCTACTAAAATAATAATGACAATGGCAGGTAATGCCAAACGTATCCCCTTATACATCATTTCTTCAATTTCAGACCATTTGTATCCATGCATTTTGGCAACAATTGCTGCTACAGTTGTGCCGACAAGAAGAGGTACGTGAGGACTTTGCTCTAAAACAACTACTGTAATCAACATTGTAATAATCATAATTGCAAAAGTTAGTAGTGCCCAGCCCGCATTTATATCCTTTTTCATTTTTCCATCCCCTTTTTTTGCACCAAATTCCTTTTCGGTTTTTCAAAGACGCAAATAATTTTTTACGTTTTTTAGCTTAATATTCAAAAAATTAAAAGTCAACGCAAAAAAATTATGCTTCTCTAGCAAATCCCTTTGTTTTAGGGCAATAAAACGCTTTCAAGTAGCAATAAAAAGCTCCGCAAACCCTTGAATATCCATGCATTTAAAGAAATGTTCATGCAAAAAAAGCTATATGAAAAAATTATTGCATTTTTCATATAGCTAAAAAAATATTTTTTTATTCAGGTTTTTTTTCTAATACGCAGGCAAGTACTTTGGCAGCATCCATTAATGCGCTACGATCAAATGTCATTTTAGGATGGTGTAATCCTGGTGTTAAGTTTGCCCCAATTCCAATCATTGCCGCTTTTAATTCTGGCTTCTTCACGGTATAAAAATGGAAATCATCACTGCCTGGAGTCGTTATTTCATCTGCTAAATATTCCTCGCCCAATGCTTGAACAATTGCCTCTTTCGCCATTTTTGCAGCAATTGTTGACACCTCCGCGCCTGGTGTGAAATCAAGCCACTTCCAATTCATATCAATTTCAAATTGTTGCTGAATTGATTTTAAGCCAGACTCAATTTTGTTACGAAGTAATTCAAGTTGTTGATTATGCTGTGCTCGAATGTCCATCGAGAAACTAGCATTCCCTGGAATAATATTTGTACTACCGCCATCCGCTATAATTTTTGTTAACTTGGCAGAATGGGGCTCAAAAGGCGATAGATGAATACTGTTTAGCATTTGTTGAACAGCCATAATGACATCAATAGCATTTTTCCCTTGGTGCGGTCTCGCCCCATGAGCGTCAATTCCCTGAATAGTCCCATCTAGGAAATAGGCAGCACCATGATGAATAGCTGGTGAAACTTTACCAAGGGGTAGCTCTTCAATAGGTCTTAAATGTACACCAAATAAATGTGATACTCCCTCAACAGCTCCTCGATCAAAAGCAGCGACTGCACCATTCCCTAATTCCTCGGCAGGCTGGAAAATAAAACGGACGCGATGTTGCAATGGTTGATCTTTAAGTAGTAATAATGCGCCAAGCACCATAGTCATATTAGCATCATGTCCACAAGAATGATTTGCCTGCCACTTCCCATCTACTTCTTGCCATAAAGCATCAATATCAGCACGTACCGCAACAACTTCTTCACCTGCTCCAATTTCTGCAATTAATCCAGGTACATCCCCAAGCAAGCGATAAGAAACATTCAATTCGTCTAAGATTGACGCTAATTTTTTTGTCGTCTCGAACTCCTTCCAGCTCACTTCAGGGTATTTGTGAAAATGTTCAAACCATTGATGCATTGTTTCTTCTAATGTTATAGCTTTTGACATAACGACACCTCTATACGCATTTTTGTTTCTCATTATACATGAATCTATTTTATAAAAGTATATACGCAGTAAGACCCATTAATATGAAGTAGCTTAATAAATTTATATGCCACTTAAAATTGCAAGGACACAAAAAAATGGACTATGTTAAAAGTTATTATCTCTTTCAACATAGCCATCAAGTATTTATTATAAACTTGTAAAAAATCCTTCTGGATATTCCTCATATTGCACGATTGCTAATGACTCCTCATTTCTTTCTTCCTCTTCCTTACGGTCAAATTCTTGATCCATTAAATATGTCTCAAATTTAGAATTTAACAATTTACCCATTGTATCACCCCTCTTTTATTTAATTGAATTTTCTGATAAAAGAATTATACAATAGGACTTCGATAAAACGCAATAAATTATACTCATTATGCATTATTAATATAAAATCAATCTCATTTTTAGAACAATCGAGATACAAATTATTCCTTTTAATTCCAAATAATAAAAAAAGTCTGCCTATTAGCACCTGACTGAAACCGTGGGCCAGCTATTATTAGAGCAGACTACTATTGTATTACATCAAAAATTTACGATACAGTCACATCCGTTTTGTCATTTGTATGATCATTGTGACTACCCTTTTTATGGGATAATACTTGAATCACAAACATGACAATAAAGATGCCTAAACCTACCCAATCCGAGAACTTCTCTGGATAAATAAGTAATAAACCAGCAACTAAAACAATTATTCTTTCAAACCAGTACAGTTTACGGTACCAATACCCAATAACACCCGAACCGATGGCAACCATTCCTGTAATAGCAGTAAATACAACCCATATTATTTGTGGTACTGTCGTATCAATCATTAATAAAGACGGTGAAAAGACAATCATATACGGTATAATAAATGCCGCAATAGCAAGCTTTGCTGAATTCACACCTGTTTTAATAGGATCGCCACCTGAAATACCTGATGCTGCAAAGGCGGCTAACGCTACAGGTGGTGTAATGTCTGCAATAATACCAAAATAGAACACAAAGAAGTGAGCCGATAGTAATACAACTAATGGTACTAACTCTTGCGGTGTATTCGGCGATAATAATGCTACAATCGCTGGAGCTGCGATTGTCGATGTAATCACATAATTTGCGGTAGTTGGTGCACCCATACCAAGTATAAGTGAAGCAATCATCACAAATATTAATGTCAAGATAATACTACCACCAGCCAAAGCTACTAAACTATTGGCTAGACTTAAACCAAGTCCTGTTTTTACAACAACCCCTACAATAATCCCTGCACAAGCTGTTGCTGCCACTACACCTAACGCAGTACGAGCACCTTCGACCAATGCCTCTATCACGTCCATCGGTTTAAGCCGTGTATCCTTATTAAACATAGCAACCCCTATGGAAATAATGATTCCATACAATGCAGCATGCATAACAGGTGTCCCCGTTAACATTAGTACGATAATCGCAACAATCGGTAATAAAAGATAGATTTTCTTAAATACTTCCTTTCGATTAGGCATTTGATCGTCTCTAAGACCTTTTAAACCAACTCGTTTTGCTTCAAAGTGCGTCATAATCCAAATACCTGTAAAGTATAGAAGGGCTGGAATAGCTGCCGCCTTTGCTATATCCCAATACGTAATGCCACGACCAATAAACTCTACCATTAGGAAAGCCGCCGCCCCCATAATTGGTGGCATTAGCTGACCACCAGTTGACGCTGCCGCTTCAACTGCACCTGCAAATTCTTTACGATAGCCTAGTTTTTTCATCATCGGAATCGTATAGGAGCCTGATGTTACGACATTGGCTACAGAGCTACCCGAAATGGTACCTTGTAGAGCACTAGAAAAGACTGCTACTTTTGCTGGGCCGCCTATTAATTTACCTGCCAACGAAACGGCTAGATCATTAAAATACTGACCGACCCCTGTTTTCACTAGAAAGGCTCCAAAGAGTAAAAATACGAATATAAAAGTGGCTGACACACTAATTGGGGTACCGAATATCCCGTCTGTTGTAAAATACATAAGGTTTACAAGACTCTCTAAATCCTGTCCTCTATGTGCCATAAATGCCGGAAAATACGGACCATAATAAGCATAGATTAAAAAACATGCTGCAATAATCGTAATTGGAAGCCCGACTGCGCGACGAGCGGCCTCAAGCACTAATAAAACAGCAATAAGACCTACAATAAAATCCATTTGTGTTATAGAGCCATTGCGATTCACAAGCTCAGTATAGTTCATAGACCAGTACGACCCTACCCCTATTGAAAGCAAAGCCAATAAATAATCAAACCATGCAATTTTGTGCTTTGGTGCTTTTTTACGAGCAGGGAATAGTAGAAAAATAAGTGTCAAACCAAAGCCTAAATGGATAGTACGTTGGATTTGTGCTGGGAATTGCCCGAAAATGGCTGTATAAAGTTGAAACAAAGAGAATGCTAAAAGACCATAGAAAATGACATGCCTCATAATACCTGTTACAGTTCTTACGTTGGATTCAATATCATATTTTTCAAGTATAGCTTGTTGCTCTTCAGCAGAAATTTGCTCGAATTCTTCTACTCTTTCTTTCTTTGCTTTTTCCTGTGTTGTCATTTCATCCTTACTCCTTTCCACTGTTCATAAAGAGATAATTGCCTTATTTCAAATAAATAGGATTTTCCCCTTTGTAAATCTTTTTTTAAATCATATTCCACGCCTTCATAGTTGAATACCAAATCTACATCCAAATCGCCAATTAAAATGGTAAAATTGTCAATGACTCGATGATCATCAAATTGAAGAACATATTTGCCGTCCCTTTCTATAAATGTTTGGCCCTCCTCGGCATAGCCTGGCATACCTATTGCTAAATCTTCATATTCCATCTCTAACATCTTAATACGATTTCCCTTTACATGTTGATAGGATTCGAATACATCTGAATTATGTATGGAATGGGTATATCTAATTTGAAATTTTTCATTTTCAGTAATTGGTATGTAGTATACTCTCGGATTTGCCGTGCGCGTTTCTGTAAAGGTGAATACCTTTTGAAATGGAAGAATAACTACACTAATTAAGCAGAAGATTACTAAAATGACTGCAATACTAACTTTCCTCTGTTGCATTTTATCCTTCTCCCTACTTTAAAAGCTACTCGCCTATACTCACACCTTATAGTAGGAAAAAGACTCGAAGCTTTACGCAATTCGAGCCCCTTCATATTTTAGTGATAGTTTAGACTATTTCTTCTCATCAAAGTATTTTTGAGCACCTGGATGAATGTCAATACTTATACCATCTAAGCCTGTTTCAGCTTTTATAAATTTACCTTTATCATGAGAAATCTTATCAGTATTATCATAGATAGCTTTTGTCATAGCATAGACAACATCCTCTGGTAGTTCTTTTTTCACTGCTAGCATAGCAAGAACTGAAACCGTTTCTGTATCTTCTGCAATACCATAAGTCCCTGCTTTTACTGTATCCTTTGCATAATAAGGATATTTAGCAATTAATTCATCCGCTTTACCTGCATCTACACCAACTATATTTACTTTCGTTGTAGCATTTAACGCTTCAACTGCACCTGTTGGTGTACCTGCAGTAATAAATGCCGCATCAATTTGACCTGATTGAAGTCCATCTGTCGACTCCCCAAAATCTAAATTTTGAGCTTTAATATCATCCATTGTTAAGCCATGAATCTCTAGTAATTGCTCGGCATTCGCATAAGTACCAGAACCAGGTGCCCCTACAGACACTTTTTTCCCTTTTAAATCCGCATAAGTCTTAATACCTGTTGCTTCTGTAGTAACTAATTGGACTGTTTCAGGATAAAGGGCACCTAAAGCTGAAATTGTATCAATTTTCTTTCCATCGAACATAAGCTTTCCTTCCGTAGCATAGTAAGCAATATCCGTTTGAACAAATGCAATTTCGCCTTTACCTTCTTGCAAAGCAGTCATATTGGCAGCAGATGCCTGAGACACCTCAGCAGTTGTTTTAATATCTGTTTCTTTCGTAATGAGATCAGCAAATGTACCTCCAAGTGCATAATAAGTACCTTGTGTTCCACCTGTTAATAGACTTAAAAACTTGGGCTTTTCGGATGACTCCGAAGCATTCTCGTCCGTATCCTTAGAGCCACTTCCGCCATCTGTCCCACATGCTGCTAAAATCATAAGTGCAAACGCACTTAATAAAAGCAACCATCTAAATTGTTTCTTCTCCATCGTTCTCCCCCTCATTGAGTATAATAATTACAATCTATATAAAATTAGCAAATTAAGTATTATTGTGTCAATTATTTTATAGTAAATTCTGAATATTATATTTATACAACTGTTGATCATTACTATTAATTTTCAAAAATAGTTTATTATTTAATTAACCTTTTTTTACCTATAAAAAACATATAATTTCTAAATTCAAAACCGTATAAAAAGTGCATATAAATAACGAAAACTAAAAAAACTGCATCCAATGATGATTGGATACAGTTTCTATTCTATTGAATAACGCCACAAGCAATTCTTGCACCAGAGTTACCTGCTGGATCTGTTTTATAGTCATCTGCTGATTCATGAATAACAATTGAACTTCCGTCACTGTCTAACAACGAATTTGGTTGATCTTTTTGTAATGTTAGCCCTTCTGCTAAGAAATTCAAATCGACATTGCCATCGTCACCAACCTCTAGATTGGGTAAATCCCCTAAATGATAACCATTTGGATTTAACTTACCATGCTCTTTTTTGGTCGGATTAAAGTGCGCACCAGCCGATTCAAACTTAGGGGGCTCACATTTCCCTACTTCATGAATGTGAATTCCATGTGTACCTGGTGGTAGGCCTGATAATGCCAGGGTCATCATTACACCATTATCTTCTTCCTGAAAATACGCGTTCCCATAACTTTCGTTATTTGCACCAATGACTTTTGCAGTAGCTGTTAATGGGGATGATGCATTTACTTGTACTTTTTCTTCTTTCTTATCAAAGAAACTACAACCACCAACTAAAACTAATAAAGAAAGGCTAATTAAGCTAATTTTTTTCATAAAAATACCTCCTCTATTTCTGATGGTTTCCAAGTTAATCAATACTTATGCACTTTTTATTAATTTTACCGAGGTCGTTACATGCACAAAAGGGATCTCTCCTATGAGAAATCCCTTCATGTTTTAGTCTAAAATTTTGACGGTTACTGTTTTGACGCCCCATTGAAGAGCTTGTCCCTCGGTAGGAATAAAGACATCAATTTTATTTCCTTTAATAGCTCCGCCCGTGTCAGCTGCAATCGCCTCACCATATCCTTCTACCCATACCTTTGAGCCAAGCGGGATGACACGAGGGTCAACCGCAATTACCTTTAAATTTGGATTAGATCGAATATCCGTTCCATTCGCTGTTATTCCCGAGCATCCTTCACAATAGGCTGTATAGGCTGTAGCACGCATTGTTAACGTTCTACCAGATCCACTTGATGGAGCGCTCGCAGGTTTCGTTTTTGCTGTTGAAGCCACCACCCTTGTCGAAACTGCTTCTGATGTTTTAGGTTTTGGTTTAGCTGCCGAAGCTTTTATAGCTAAAGATTCACCAGCAAAAATCAAATCTGTACCAAGGTTATTCCATGCTTTTAATTCATCAACTGTTATATCGTTTTTACGTGCGATTGAAAATAATGTGTCACCGCCTTTAATGACATATTCATCTTCCAATGTTTTTTCTGTATTTGATGTGTCCTTCACTAAATCTTGCTCTGGATAAAACCAAAACGAATCCATTTCTGCCAATTGTTGAAATTCTCCAACGGTTAAATTATAAATTTGAGGGAGTGCCCATAGAATATTGCCGGAATTGTCTTTCGCAGAGGAAGGACTGGCATATAGGCTCAAACCAACGGTCAATGTTACTGCTAAAGCTAAAGCTTTCTTCTTCATGTTTAGTAATACCTCCAATATTTTATTATTTTTTGCAAGTCTGCTGTTAGCACGCTAGAGTCAAATAATCTAGTATGCAAGCAACAATAAGCTTACAAATTAATAACTCAGGACTGTCTGCCTGATATTAGGAATTATTACTATAAAAACGGAAAATTATACAATTTAGATTATTTTTTTAACAAATCGTCCAATTAGATGGAAAAACCATCGTTTAGACTAGTATTTTTTATATTAGATATTTACTATTTACGGGCAATAAAAGAAGAAATAGATGACATAAAAAATTGAGAATTCATCCAAAACCATTTTCAAATCGTGAGGTAAACATGGCAACATGCATGGAAATTAAATATGTCTGCTGAGGTAAATTACTGAGCATTTACCTCAGCAGCAAATCCTAACACATCCATACAAAGGATAGATATCTCAATCTAATAACCTCTAAACTGAAATGAAAGGTCGTGTTTTTTATTTTGATTCGGACGATATTGTTGGACGACGAGCCTTTAGCACTTATTAGTATGGAGAAACACTTGCAAAAATTTGATAGGTTTGAGGTTATTAAAACTTTTACATCTGTAAAAGATCTACTTATAGAGGGACCGAGCTTGGACTTTCAAGTAGCATTTCTAGATATTGAAATGAAAAGTATGAATGGATTAGACATTGCCGTACTATTAAAATCGTGGAATGAGAGCATCTATATTGTTTTGTTACAGCCTACCGAGACTGTGCTGTTCAAGCCTTTGAACTACATTCAATGATTACCTGTTAAAGCCCGTTTCAACATCTCGCTTAGCGACGACTATTCAAAGGGTTGAGGATCTTCTTGAGCCAAAAATAACGTCATTGCCAACATGATTTCATTCAGAGCCATTGCTAAAAATAAAATGCTTCTGAGAATTTGTTGTTTCCTATGAAGGAAAACCTCTCATTGGCGGACTATTAAAACGAAAGAATTGTTTGCACTACTTTTTTTACATCTCAATACCCCTGTGCCTCGTGACACTATTATTGATAATCTATGGAGTTATTATACTGATTTTAATAAAGCAAGGCTTCAACTGCATACCACCGTCTCATACCTTCGCTCCTCCCTTTCAGCATAGGGCTTTTTAGAGGTAATCGATTATACAAACGGGTGTTATATTTTAACATTAGACCATATTCAATGTGACGCTAATGATTTAGAGATTATTTTGAATAAAAAAGAACAAACCGGAAAATTGGATATCGAAAGGGCTGAAGCACTTCTTCAAGACTATCGTGGAGAATTTATGGCTACGATGGCCTACCCGATTGCTAGTAAAGCAAATTTGATGAATAAATTATTTACTCAATTACTGAAAGAACTAGCCCATTATTATGAACAAGTTCAGGATGTCAAAAACCTAGAACGTTCGTTACTTATAGATTTAAAGTTAAATCCATATTCCGATCAAGCTGTCCAGCAATTAATCAAGCACTATGCTAATATTGGGAACCGAGCAGAGGCTATAAAAATTTACCGTTCTTTTAAACGTACTCTATTGTCTAAGTTAAATGTTTTGCCTATGAAGGAAACAACAACCAAGAGTGACGACAAAAAAGCATGCTGGTGTAGAAAGCCAGCATGCTTTTACTCATGATTTAATAATCATTTGTCTCATATTCCGTACTACACATAAACAATTTCTCCCTGACTGTTTTGCTTTATACAGAGCATGATCTGCAATTTCTATCAATTGATTTGGGCTCTGTACATTTGGTGTAAAAGCAGTAATTCCGGCGGACATTGTAACAGGTCTACCACACGCAGTTTCCTGTAAGGCCTGTTTAACCCGCAAGCTTTCTGCAAGTTCTACCGCTTCATCTATACTCCTTGAAGGCAAAATAATCATAAACTCTTCTCCGCCATACCTGAAGCACATACCTTGCTCCTCCATATTTAGCTGCATATGATGAGCGAAAGCTTTTAATACTTCATCCCCCACGGTATGACCATACGTATCGTTTATACTTTTAAAATCATCTAGATCAATTAAGATAACTGAATGCGGAACTTTATTAATAATTAATTCATGGAGAGTTTGATCCATTATTCTGCGATTCGGAATACCTGTTAATGAGTCTAAATTTAATTGATCCGTTAAATCAGTAATTTTACTTTCTGCGCAAATCATCATATTTTGTACGTTTTTTTTCAGCAACTTTGCTTCATCATACCAATCAGCAATATGTTCTTTCCCCTGCCCGTTTTCGCCAGCTTCTATCATGGTCGAAAGCTCATTTAGGGGGCGTACTATTTTTAATGCTAGCCATATAGCGAGCACCACTACTATAGCAATGACTAAAACGATAGGGACAAAAACCTTTTTAAGAAACAGGCTAAAAGGAATAATCTTTTCATTTGAAGCTACCTGTTCCAAAAATGGTTCTAATGTAATATCTTCCTTCATCGAGTCCTCTAGATAGCCGTCTTTAATTGCAGAAGATCCCTTTACGTATGTATCTTGCATAAAATGTTCCATCAAAATTTCGTTAAAACTTTGATAGCTACTCCAAATACTAACACCAGATGTCGCCAGTACAACCATTATTGTCATACAAACAATAAGAAATGATAACTTTAACTTGAATTTACCCACAATAGATCATTTCTCCCATTGAGATGATTTTTTCGTTAAATCTTATCTATGTTTTAACTTAAAATTTAATATATCTATTCAATCATCATACGTCATACTTCTTAAAGAAAACTTAACAGCTGGGTATTTTTTACTTTATTGAGTAAAGCGCTTGAATTCAAAGAAAGCATACATCTCGATTAGTTCTTTCTGTTCACACTTAAAGTATTCTTTATAATTCTAAAGGTCTAACAGGAAATTTATTTAAAAATAGCTTCAAGTAAGTTTGTGGTAGCTCTTTTTTGATGTTCCAAGGTACAATTCTTCTATAGATTTATGGTAAAAGGGTACATTATAAAGTAAAGAGCGAAGGAAGGGTCGATAGATATGTACAAAATATACATAATAGAGGACGATAGCAATATAGCTTCACTGATTGTCGAACATTTATCGAAATATCAGTTTGAATGCCATACAGTGCAACAGTTTCAGCACATCATAGAAGAGTTCAATGACATCCAACCACATTTAGTCATTATGGATATCAATCTCCCAACCTTTGATGGATATTTTTGGTCACGTAAAATTCGTCAGCTTTCCACTTGTCCAATCATCATTGTCTCAGCTAGAGTCAATGATATCGATCAAGTATATGGTATTGAAAATGGTGCTGATGACTTTATTACTAAACCATTTTCACTAGATGTCTTTATGGCAAAAGTGAATGGTTTACTTCGGCGTACATATGGTGAGTATGCTTCCTTTGATACATCCACCATTACAATAGCCAATACCACATTAAACCCAGACACAGTCCGTCTCCAAACAGATAGCAATGAGAGCCTGCTAACTTTAAAAGAAATGCAGCTCAGTAAACTACTGTTCGAAGCCTATCCAAATGTTGTAGCTCGCCAAAAACTATTAAGTGCTATTTGGGATGATGAAACCTTTGTGGAGGAAAACACATTATCTGTGAACATTGGTCGTCTACGAAGAAAATTCGAAGCTATCCACTCTCAGCTTGAAATTAAAACCATTCGCGGCCTAGGTTATCAACTTGTGGAGGAAGAAAAATGAAGCTGTTTTTTAAAGATCATATGAGTATTATTATTCTTTATGGTATCAGCTTCCTACTCTTACCTTGGATGATTCAAGCATTAGATGATTTAACAGCGCATTATTTTTATTTTATTTTTCTCGTTAGCTTTCTATTTATCCTTTGGCTTGTTGGCCGTTATTACCGAAGGAGACGACTATATACACACTTAGAAAAAGAAGATCTATCGAGGGACGACCTTCATCTGTATGAGCCCCAAGCTTCAATCGAACAAACCTATAGTGAAAAACTAAGACAAATGCAATATTTACATTTAACGCAACAGCAACAATTAGAGGAGCAAGCGGAGGAAAAGCATCTCGTATTATCACATTTTGCACATCAAATGAAAACACCGCTATCTGTTATTCAATTACTTACACAATCAGCGTCCACCATGACTTCTAACGAATTACAGCAATGGCAAACCATTAGTAAAGAATGTGATAAGCTGACATTTACACTCAATCAACTATTAACGTATGAGCGTAGTTCAAACTTAGTAGCTGATTTAAAAATTGAGCCTATTCTTTTAAAAGAGCTTGTAAAAGAAGTCGTGAATGATTTGAAAGATTATTTTATTACAAAAGAGGTTTTCCCAAAATTAACGCTGGCAGAAGATCAAATGATATACTCCGATCGTAAATGGTTAAAGGTTGTTCTGTATCAAGTATTAAATAATGCTGTCAAATACAGTGAAGTTGCAAGCACTGTCCATATTGATTATGACAACGACTTTTTGCATATCGATAACCGTGGTGAGACAATCCCTACTAACGAAATTTCTCGTGTCTTTGATTTGTTTTATACGGGCAAAAAAGGACGAACAAATGGAGAAGCAACAGGCATAGGATTATTTTTAGTGAAAAAGGTTTTAACGATACTAGACCATCCATTCACCTTGCAATCCTCACATGATCACACTAAGTTTTCCATCAATTTCTCAAGCAGTCTTATAAAATGAATATGACAACTTTGTCATATTCCCGTCATCAAGTGAAATGGGTTATTGATCGCTCCTTTTTTATACTATAGCTATCAAATTAATTTAAAGGAGTTGTTCCAAGTTGGGAAACATCATTCTTCAAGTGACCAATTTGCAAAAAGAATATATCGGGGAGATTACCTACAAGGCATTAAAAGGCATTGATTTCCAGTTACAGCAACAGGAGTTTGTAGCAGTCATGGGGCCCTCCGGAAGTGGGAAAACAACATTTTTAAATAGTGTATCCACCATTGATCGCCCCACTGCTGGAGATATTGTTATTAATAATAGAAATCCCTATGTTTTAAATGATGAGGACCTTGCAAAATTTAGACGTTCTGAATTAGGCTTTGTTTTTCAGGATTTTAACCTTGTTCATACGTTAACGGTAAAGGAAAATATTTTATTGCCGCTAACATTAGATAGCATACCTAGCGCCAAAATGCGTCAACGTTTAAAGCATGTAGCGCAATTTCTTGGAATTGAGGAGCTATTACCGAAACGGATTTATGAAATTTCAGGTGGGCAAAAGCAACGAGTAGCTATTGCTCGTGCTGTTATCCATGAACCTAGCTTATTGTTAGCAGATGAGCCTACAGGGAATCTGGACTCAAAAGCCGTCAATGATGTGATGGACTTATTTACCTCCATCAATCAAGAACTACAAACTGCCATTCTCATGGTGACACATGATCCTTACGTAGCAAGCTTTGCCAATCGTATTATATTTATCAAGGATGGAAAATTATATAATGAAATACATCGGGGCAACAATCGCAAGCAATTTTATCAAGAAATTATGGACACTCTTGCTTTTCTAGGTGGTGGGCAACATGACCTTTAACCACATTGTTATCCAAAATATTTTACGAGATAAATGGACTTATGTGTCTTATTTTCTAAGCAGTATGTTTTCCATCATTATATTCTTTTTATTTTCTGTAATCGTCTTTCATCCCAGCTTAAAAAGCCTAGATCCTGACTCAACACTTGGCATTTCATTAATGCTTGCTAGTATGCTTGTTTATTTATTTTCATTTATTTATATCATCTATTCGATCATGGCATTTTTACGCAAAAAGTCTAAAACTCTTGGCATTTTTATGATTACAGGGGCTTCCATGAAACAAGTACGAAAGTTAATATTCCGCGAAAACCTATTCATTGGAATTATGGCGATTATTGCAGCAATCGTTCTCGGTCTTGTCATGACTCCCCTGTTCTTGATGGCCGCTAAAGTAGTGTTAAAAGCAGAAACATTTAGTATGTATATACCTCTGCAGGCAATTGGTTTAACAATAGGTTTATTTTTAATCTTATTTATGGTAATTTCCAAAATCGTCACTAAATTGATTAATAAGGAAGCCTCCATACAGCTTTTAACAAGTGATACTGTTATCGAAAAATCAATTCAACCACATTATATTTTATTAGCTGCTAGCATAGTAATGACCGCCCTTTTAGCTTATTTACTAAATATTGAGCATGCCATTGTAGAGTCTTTAAGTGTTTTCTTTTATTTATTATTTTTCGCTAGCATTATTAGCACGATTTATTTAGTCATTGCTCAAGGCTTACGTCTATTTCTGGAAATATTTGAGAAGTCTCCCGCTTACCTTCGCAAAACAAATATGCTTTTAGCGTCAAATTTAAATGCAAAAATGAAATCCCATGCAAATATGCTATTTCTAATTACCATATTGTTAAGTGGCGTATTCCTATGTACAAGCATTTTGTTTAGCTCTTATTACAATGTTCAGAAAGATAGTGAAGGAAATTATCCGTATAGCTTGCAATATATCGCGGACCCAAAAGCTGAAGACAGTTTAATAAAGGAGGATTTAGACAAACTTGAAACGAAGCTAGCAACAGTAAAAGCAAACAAGTATTTTATTGAATTTAAATCAGATGAAAATCAACGCCTTGGCTATATGTCATTATCTGATTACAATCTGCTACAGCAAAAGGAAATCCACCTTAATAAAAACGAATTTATTGCGGTTGCTGGGAATCATGGTATAGCACCGATAACCAACAATGCTAGTGACCGTTATATAAAATCATTCAAACTCGCTGAAATTAACGAAAAGAACCTACTATCTACAGGGTTTCAGGAAACTTACTTCATTGTGCCAGATTCTATTTATCAGTCGATTGATTACCCTGTTTATAAAACCTATATTTATGAATTAGAAAATTGGACAGCTCATACAGAATTAGCAAAGACCATTACCGAAGATATACCATCCTTACCTGGTGAACGTTACGTTACATCCAAAATCAACTTATATGATTCGGAAATGTTTGTTAAAAGCGTTATGTTCTTCATTGGCTCTATGTTAAGTTTAATTTTCTTAAGTGCAGCCATGAGTATACTTTACTTCTATTTACAAACAACATTGTTACAGGAAAAAGAAAAATATATGGGCATTCGTAAGCTAGGACTGTCTAAAAAAGAATTAGCCTCTGTTATTGCAAAGGAATTGGCCATTCTTATATTTGTACCGTTCACAATAGCAATTTTGCTATTACTTACTATTTTATTAGCTATGCGTACAATGGTCTCTACAGCATTTTTACAAGTTTCCATTGCCAGTTCTTGTTGTTTCTTTGTGCTGTTCCTCATCAGTTATTTATGGATAAGAAAAAGCTATTTCAAACGTTTAGTAAACTAAAAAAATCGCACTCCTCGGGGTGCGATTTTTCAATAATAAAGGACTCGTTACCAAACAATTGGCTTTGCCACCATTAGCCATAACATAATGAGCAATAGCAAAATGTACATCCACGTCTTACGCTGCAATAGAGCAACAAATCGTTGGTGATTATATGCTGGTGTATTAAAAGTCCGTAATGTTGGTTTAAACGCTCTGGCTAAAAATACTATGGATGCAAGCATCACGAGGAAAGTGAGAACAATCCACGAAGTACTCCAATGGTAACCGGCATGCCACATTAGTAAAATACCTGATACTACAAGTACATGTCCTGAATGTTTGACAATGGCAATAGCCCCTTTAAAAGTTTCTATATATGGTGGCATTTCACCATTTGAAGCTGTACGCATTTTTTTTACAATCGTTAACACAACGAACAATGGCCCAATCGAAAGAACCGCACTTAAAATATGTATATAAAGAAGAAGCGTATAAATGGAAAACATGATGTGTACTCCCCTTTTCATCAGTCCCCTACATTATAGCATTCAACCTTCGTCTGCTTATTCGATAATTGTGAATCCTTTGTAAACACAAATTGAATCATTGTTAAATTGTTTGAAAATCTTACAAAGAGGGTATTGTTTATAGTAACATGCACTTATAGAACAAAAGGAGTGATTTTTATAGGAATTCATCAATTTTTTACAAGCCTCAATGATTTAGAACGAATTATTCGTTGCCCTGGGCGATTCAAATTTGAAGAACATAATGTGGCAGCCCATTCTTGGAAAGTGTCACAATATGCGATGTTTTTCGCGACATTAGAAGAAATGAATGGCGTACAGATTGATTGGAAATCTTTATATGAAAAAACAATTAATCATGACTTTGCTGAAGTTTTTATTGGTGACATTAAAACCCCAGTAAAACATGCTAGCCCCGAGCTCAAGCAAATGCTAGCACATGTGGAAGAAAAGATGATGGAAAAGTTTATTAGCAATGAAATCCCAGAGGAATTTCAAGCCATTTTCTTTGAGCGCATGAAAGAAGGCAAGGATAGTACGATAGAAGGGCGTCTACTTGAATTTGCGGATAAGCTGGACCAATTTTATGAAGCTTTTGCAGAATTAAAGCGAGGTAATACTGACAAAGAATTCGTCTATATGTATCAAAATGCCTTATCGAAGCTTTTAGCCATTCCACTTGAAGCAACTGTCCAATATTTCCGCACTGAAATATTAAAAGACGCCGTACAGGAAAAAACCCATATTGATATTCAAGCATTAACAAATGAAGTACTAACAGCCAAATAGTCAGGTGCATGTACAAGTTTTCCGAATGAAAAGTTCAGGAAGGCTTTTTTTATTTCCTCTAAAAAATCGTATAATGAAAGGTAATTGAATGGAGGGAGAGTTTTGTCAGAAGATTGCCCAATTGTAGAAGATTTATTACCGTTATATAAGAAACAAATGCTCCAAGCACCAACATTAATATATGTAGAGCAGCATTTAGCAAGTTGTTCGCACTGTCAGCAGCTCTTTAGCTCAAAACCAATTCAAAAAGAATACATACCGATGAAAAAAACGTTATCTTTTTTTCATCTTATATTTATTGTACTTTCTTTCATGTTTGCCATTAATTCATCGTTACTTGGCAATCAAATGGGCTTTGTCATTTCGTATGCCATTTTCGGTTGTCTGTCTTACCTTTTCTATAAAAACATTTGGATTGTTTTTATCATTAGCTCTGTGCCTGTATTTGTTTGGGCGATTATCGACAACCTTACGAATGAGCTCTATATTACCACCTACTCCTTAACAGAATTTGGGACACTTTTGATGGGAGCAGGCTATATCGCTCTCTTACATACGATTTTTGCCTTAGTAGGTGCGGCCTTTGCCATTTTATTACGCAAAATTTTTAAAATAAATACTAATAAAAAAAGCGTCTAAACATTCGTGTGAGTTTAGACGCTTTTTCAATTCACTATGCTTTTTTCACAAATTCTGACTTTAATTTCATAGCGCCAAAGCCATCAATTTTACAGTCAATATTATGATCCCCTTCTACAAGGCGAATGCTTTTTACCTTCGTTCCTATTTTTAAAGTGGAAGAACTCCCCTTTACCTTTAGGTCCTTAATAACCGTAACTGAATCACCATCAGCTAACAGATTACCATTTGCATCTTTGACAACAAGTGCATCTGTTTCTGATTCCGTTGCGTCCATGCTCCACTCATGCGCACATTCAGGACATACATAATTCGTTCCATCCTCATATGTGTATTCAGAATTACATTTTGGACAATTTGGATAAGCTGCCATTTCTGCTTCCTCCTTTTACTTTTTGCTAGATAAATCCTCTATATGCTCCTATCTTTACATAGTCGTCCATAATAAGCAAAGGTTGTTCGTATTTTTTGTTCGTATTTGTGAAAATAATATGAAGCTCCAGTTCCTTTCTAAAGGTATTTGTCGTTACGTATTGCATAATTTGGGACACCTGCCCATTGACTTATTTCAAGCAATCATCTTACTTGCATGTTTGTCGATCATGCTTTAATATATCCATAAAGGCTGCATTGTTCGTATAATATTAAGTTTTAACCTTTAAGCTGTAAAAGGGAGTTTTATTATTGGAGTTGGAATGACGGGCCTCACACTACGGTGCATGAGGATAAGCAGGAAAACTTCTGCGAACACCCACTTTGAGGAGTGGTGGTTTAAAACTTTCTATAATAACTACGGCATACGCGGCTTTTTATATTACATTTACTTTTACAGCACCTTAGCCAATGTGGTTAAGGTGCTTTTTTATGTTTGAAAAATGTATCTAAATCCCACATACGCATTTGCCCTAAAGCACCTGCTATATCTTCAATTTTAATTATCCTATTTCTAAACCCCTCAAAAAGGACATGTTCATCTACCGTTTTAAATCCTAGTTTTAAAAAGTGCATACAACCTTCTCATATTTTGTATAATTCCCTTCCAATTTGCGCATATATGGAGTAACAAGGGAGGTAATGATATTGAAAAAGTTAATGTATGTAATGGTATTTGCTTCACTGCTTCTAACAGCTTGCGGAAAGAGTGACGATCCAAAAGAGGTCGCAGTAGATCAAAATACTTCCGTTGAAGATATTGTCGGAGCAATTGTTAAAAATGAGTTCACGGTTGAAGAATCCAAAGGTGTTGTCACAATATCAATACAAGATACGGATGTGACAGAAGGTTCGAAAAGTCAGATGCTGAAGGACTCCACTAAAATTTTTGCTGATTTGTCCAAGCTGAAAGATGTGAAGACACCTGCTGTTACTTGGTATGCTCCACTTACTGAACCAAATGGAGATAAAACCATGACAGAAGTATTGAATATTTATTTTAGTGAAGAGGATTATCATAAAGTAGATTGGGCCAATTATTTACAGGTTGATATCGAGTCAACTGCAACGAATTATCATGAAAGTGAAGCTTTAGAGGATTAATTTTATTGAAACAAAAGATACCCCTCCATGTATGAAGGGGTATCTTTTGTTTATTTCACATATAGGCTAAGTCCCTCCGCTAAAAGAGACTGTTTTATTTTGTAGTGGGTTGCTTGCCAAATTCCTTTACCACCCTGCAAAATTATAAACTGCGGTGATTCGTGCTTTACCTGTAGATCACGTTCTATGGCGTTGGAAACATCACGTTCCTTTTGGACAATGACTACATATTTAGGTAATTCTGTCGCTAATGCTTTGAACTCCTTTAAAGCTGAAATGCTACTTATACATGTCAGACTAAATTTTAAGACAAGACATGGCATTTCGTGAGATTGTTCTAACACTTCTTTCCAACTATCCAAAGTTTTAATTCGTTGCATATATAAATACCCCCCTTATAAATTATATACTATATAGGGTATTTATTTTGACAAAAAAAACACGAGACTACGATTATAGCTCGTGCATTCCTTCTTCTGTTTAAATGCCCTCTGTATTCATTAATACAAGGCGCCAGCCATCAGGGTCCTCAATAGTAATACCCTTCTGCATCCAATATGGATTTTCAGGCTCTACTTCAGGGTACCCCATTCGTGATAAGCGTTTAGTAATGCTATCAATGGTTTCTTTGTTTGGAATATAGAGCACTAACAGATTATCCTTACTTGGAGCAGGACAAGGGCTCCCTTCAACATGTTCTGTAAATTCCAAATGATAGTGTGCATTTGGAAGACCAATCATTATTCCTGTATAGCCACGATGCCCAGAAAAAGACCCAATTTTCTTTAAACCTATACCCTCACAATAAAATCGTTCAATTACTTTTAATTGATCTGTTGGCCTTGCTACTCTGACCTGTGCAACTGCTAGTTCATTTGTCCATTGTTGGTCCATCCGAAACTCTCCCTTTTTAAACGAGTATAGGATGATACAACCACGTTGAAAACAGTCCTAAGTCTGAAATTATTGTGCTAAAGCTACATGAAACGAAGCCGCAGTCTTTGCTTTTACTTCCTCTACAGTAACGCCTTCTGCTAATTCAATAAGCTGCATCCCATCTTTAGTAAAATCAAATACAGCTAAGTCTGTAATTAACCGGTGGACAACACCTTTACCTGTTAATGGGAGTTCACATTGTTTTTTTATTTTGGATTCACCGTTTTTATTAACATGTTCCATAACGACGATGACTCTTTTTGCTCCTACTACAAGGTCCATGGCGCCTCCCATTCCTTTGACCATTTTCCCTGGAATCATCCAATTTGCCAGATCCCCGTTCTCTGAAACTTCCATACCGCCTAAAATAGCAAGGTCAATATGGCCACCGCGAATCATAGCAAATGATTCTGCACTATCAAAAAATGAGGCACCTGGCATAGCTGTCACCGTTTCTTTCCCAGCATTAATTAAATCGGGATCTACGTCATCTTCAACTGGATAAGGACCGATGCCAAGTAATCCGTTCTCTGATTGTAAAAGTACTTCATAATCGGCTGGAATAGCATTGGCAACTAAAGTTGGAATACCAATACCTAAATTTACATTCATGCCATTTTGAATTTCTTTTACTGCTCTATTTACGATTCTTTGTCTTGTATCAGCCATCACGCTTCCCCCTTTTTCACTGTTAAACGCTCAATACGTTTCTCATAATTTTCACCCAATAAAACACGTTGAACGAAAACTCCTGGTGTATGGATATGATCTGGGTCTAACTCGCCAACTTCTACAATTTCTTCAACCTCAGCAATGGTAATTTTACCTGCCATTGCAGCTAGTGGATTAAAGTTACGTGATGTTTTTCTATACACTAAATTACCTAACTTATCTGCTTTCCATGCTTTAACTAGAGCAAAATCAGCAGTAATTCCTTTTTCTAATATATAGTCTTTCCCATCAAAAACCTTTACTTCTTTGCCTTCAGCAATGGGCGTACCAACTCCAGTAGCTGTATAAAACCCTGGAATCCCTGCTCCTCCTGCACGTAGGCGCTCAGCAAGTGTTCCTTGAGGCGTTAACTCTACCTCTAACTCACCACTTAAAAATTGTTGCTCAAAAATTTTATTCTCACCTACATAAGAGGCAACCATTTTTTTTATTTGCTTATTCGCTAATAGTAAGCCTAAGCCCCAATCATCTACACCGCAGTTATTACTGACTACTGTTAAATCCTTGGTGCCCTTTTGCACTAAAGCTGCAATAGCCTTTTCTGGTATACCACATAGACCAAATCCTCCTACTGCTAACATATCTCCATCCTTAATATCAGCAACCGCTTCTTCAAATGAACCCCACACTTTCCCATCCTCCATCTCGAAACCCCCTAAAATTGCTCGTTTATTAAGAAAAATTCTACCTTATTAACATTTTACAAGTAAAGGAATTAATTAGAATACCACTTATTCCAAAATAGAATAAATCGCTATATTTCTTACTTACGTATCGTATTAAGTAACTGTTTTAAGGCATACGATTGATATGTATTTTTTTTGGTGATAATCCCCAAACGCCAAGGCATGTCAAAATTAGCTAAGGGAATCATTTTGACATTATTATTTGTTTGCTTAGTAGCAATAGAATATGGCAGTAATGTTATTCCTAAATTTGATGAGACCAGTTCAACTATCAAATCCCACTGCGAACTTTTATAGCCTATATTTGGTGAAAATCCAACACTTTCACATGATTTAATCACATAATCATGTAAAGCGAACTCCTCAGCAAAAATAATAAAGGTTTCATTTTTTAAATCCTGCAATTGTATTTCGTTAAACTGAGCTAATGGGTGTAGTTCATTTATAAATACATAAAATTGATCTTCTACAAATGGCTGAACGGAAAACTTCCTTTCATCCGTCGGTAGAACGACAATCCCCATATCAACATCACCGTTTTCTACTAACGTACCCACCGTTTTTGCACCTCGTTCAACAAGCTCCAAATGCACGTCAGGATATTGTTGATGAAATTCTCTAGCCATTTTCGGAAAAAATAATGTCCCAATTAAAGGTGGAATCCCTAGCTTGATGGAGCCTGTCTTTATATTTAATAAATCATCTAGTAAAATGTGCAGGTCTTGAACGGAACGCATGATTTTTTGCCCCTGTTTAAAAACAATACTACCTGCATCTGTTAGCTCGACATTGCGTGTAGATCTATTCAATAGTTCTACATGCAATGTATCTTCTAATTTTTTTATGCTTTTACTTAATGAAGGCTGAGATACAAATGTTTCATTCGCAGCCTTCGTAAAGCTACCATGCTCGACAACAGACATAAATGCTTTTAAATCTCGTAATTCCATAAATATCTTCCCCATTTATTCTTTTTGATGAAAGTCTCAGCAAAATTCTCTTATAGTAATTAATTCTTCTTCATCTATGGTAATCCTTCTTGAAAAAATAAGTGCACGGAAACTACAACTATCATCCAGAAGATATTCCTTTATTTTCCACACACCTCTTCAACAAAAAAATACACCACCTATCATTAGATTTTTACATCTAAATATAGTGGTGTATTGACTATTAGTGGGCCTTTTCCAATGCTAATTTAATGCCGAATCCTATTAACACAGCACCCGTCAATCCTTCGATTACTGCCTTAGTAGTTGGCCTTTTCATAAATGCACTAATGCGATCTAATAGATAGACATAAAATACAAACCATAACATCGTTAAAGCTGTATATATTAATCCCATCATTAAAAACGGTAGGAATGTTCCACTCGTTCCATCCACAAATTGAGGAAGAAATGTTAGGAAAAATACAGCCACCTTCGGATTCGTCACATTAGTGAGGAACCCTTGCTTAAAGCATGATTGATGTGAGTACTTATGATCCATATTAGCTTCATCCTGCACTTCGGGTGATTGTGCACGAATTGTCCGTAAGGTCCACAATGTTTTAATACCTAAATAACATAAGTAAAATGCACCAATATACTTTAATGCAGCAAACACATAAGCTGACTTCACAATAATAGCGGAAAGCCCAATGACAGCTGCGCACGTATGAATCAATAAACCACCGCAAGACCCTAAAATAGTCTGCAAGCCACCTTTTCTACTTACAATCAAGGTATTCTTTGTCGCAATAGCTGTATCTGGACCAGGTAAAATTATGAGTAAAATGCACATAACTAAGAAAACAGAGATGTTCACCATTTTGCTCTCCTACTTTCTGTCAGAAAATTATAAAAATAATTGTAGCATATGTACTTCCTTACAGAAAGATACTAAATTTTTTCTTTTAACATTGACATACAACCATTAGGTGTTATATATTCATAACACCTAATGGTTACATTTTATCTATAAAGGAGATTGACACATGAGCGGAAAATTACCCGATATTGTTAAAACAATTACACTTAATGCACCTATAGAAAAGGTGTGGGATACTGTAGCAACTGCAGAAAAAATTGCTGCTTGGTTTATGCCCAATGATTTTCAACCTATTGAGGGACATGAATTTACGATTCAATCGCCGTTTGGTCCTTCACCCTGTAAAGTTGAACGTGTAGATGCGCCACATTTTCTAAGATTTGCTTGGGATGAGGATGGTTGGTTCGTTACTTTTGAGCTAAAAGAAGTTGGAGAACAAACAGAATTTACCTTAACACATGGTGGCTGGAAGGAAGCTTCACATATTATTCCTAAAGCTAACGCTGCTACTGAAGCTATTCGCACAAAAATGGATGGCGGCTGGACAATGATCATCCACCATAAATTAAAAGAAATTGCAGAAGCCTAATGATCCAAGAAGCAATTAAATATGACGTTTTTCAGGCAATTGCAGATCCGACAAGAAGAAATGTTTTAAAGCTACTTGCATCTAGTGATAGACCTATCTCTAATATTTCAGAGCATTTTGCGATTAGTCGAACAGCTGTTGTGAAGCACTTAAAAATTTTAGAACAGGCAGAGCTTGTGTCTGCTCAAAAAAAAGGTCGCGAAAAGATCTACACTTTGCATAGTGAGCGTTTAAAGGAAATTGAGGATTGGCTCCAATACTTTCATTTATTCTGGGACAATAAATTGGCGCAGCTACAAAGCCTGGTGGAAGACAATTAAAATATGGAGCTGTCTTATTAGGGACAGCTCCTCATTTAAAAGAGATAAAATAATCCTCCATTAATAATGTCAATTTTAATTTTAGATTCGTATTGCTCCTCTAATGCTTTTCTTTCAATTTCATAGCATTCCGGTTTATCCTCTACATCCTCATAAAAATAATCCAATACTCGTTGATCACGTTGCCATCTCTTTTGCGCTTCAATGGCCCACGAATGATCATCCTTTTCAATAATGGATTCCACTGCTGCATTTAATCTTTCAAGAGCACGTACTGGTTTTATTATATATTGCACATGAAAAACATTCTCTGCTGGTTCGGAGTCATAATCTGAGGCATAAATCGATTCATGAAAATTCTCTTTGATAACACCCGTTAATAAATTAATACCAAATGAATACATCATTTCTTTTGTCCGATCACAGCAATAGGAAACTTTAAAATTAACGCCTAGCCATGGAGTAAGGATAACCTGCCCCATTGCATGATCAACTTTTTCAAATAATTGGACATAGGCACCTAGTTCTCCTGTCGCATGAAAAAGCTGATTTAACCGTGGTGAGCCATAATGAATAACTTCACCAAACAAGTTACCGGCCATAGCTGTCTGATCTGTAATAAAGGTCACTTGAGCTGGGTTTGGTTCACTATTAGTTGCCTCTATATATTGCCAATAAAATGGTCTATTCATAATCCTTTTATCAATATCTACCGTCAACTGCACGGTCAAAGAATGATTCTCTTCCCCTAAAATAGGGCATTCATTTTCGGCGAAAAATCCCTTTAAATACTCATGAACTTGCTGCGGATACATAGTTTCCCTCCTTACCTCATACTGATTTTTTTAAGTTTGTTAAAATGGCATCTAAATCACCAACCACTTTTTCAAACACATCGATTTTGGTATGAAGTAATTCTAAGATTTTTTCTTCAATGGTATTTTCAATAGCAAGATTATATATGTGAACATCATGCTCCTGCCCCAAACGATGGACACGACCAATTCGTTGCTCTAGCTTCATAGGATTCCATGGTAAATCATAATTGATGACATGATGACAAAATTGAAGATTTATTCCCTCTCCACCAGCCTCTGTGGCAATGAGTACTTGTGCTCTTTCTTTGAATAAATGCTTCATATAATCTCGTTTACTTTTATTAAATTTACCGTTAAACAATACACTTGTAATACCTTTGGAATGTAAATACCATTGTAAGTAGATTTGAGTTGCACGGTATTCTGTAAAAATAATAACCTTATCCTTCGCCTGTTCAATAATCTCAATCGTCTTTTCTGCTTTAGAATTCACTTCTAACGCCATTAGTTTGGCTAAAATGGCTTCCATTTCTTGTGATTGTCCATGCTCCTTCAGCATATTTGTTAATGTTAATGCTGTTGCTTCCTTGCTACTGCACATTTCCTTCTGCAAAGTAATTAATGCAAAAGATCCTTTGTTTTCAAGTGAGCCAAGGAGATCGTAAACTTCTCTTTCTTCTTCCGTAAAGGTAATCGGCACAATTTGAACGCAACGATTGGTCCATTCAATACCTGTATCTTCTCTTCGATTTCTCACCATCACCTGATTGACCAATTCTTTCAAATAATCATCATGTTCTAGATGATGCTTACTGGCTGAAAAGGCCGATTGGAAGGTATCATAGTTCCCCAGATGTCCTGGTTTTAATAAGGAAATTAAATAATATAATTCGAAAACATCATTTTGTATAGGAGTGGCAGTTAATAATAAGCAAAACTTTTTCTTTAATCCTTGGACGAACTCATAAATTTGTGTTTTATTATTTTTTAATTTATGGGCCTCGTCAATAATAATCATATCGTAATCCTGTTCATAAATACGCTCCCTATGAGGGCTCTTTTTCGCCGTATCCATACTCATGATAATGACGTCATAGCGCTCTATTGGACAATTTTTTTTATAAGCAATAGCAGGTATATGAAATTTTAAATTTAACTCTTCAATCCATTGATTAATAAGGGAAGCTGGCGCTAATATTAATGCCTTCTTCACAAGGCCCCTTAACAGATATTCCTTTAAAATCAAACCCGCTTCAATTGTTTTACCAAGACCTACTTCATCTGCTAAAATGGCTTTTCCATTCATGCGTTCAATGACTGTTTCAGCTGCTTCTAGCTGATGTGCAAGAGGTTTTAAATTTGGTAAATACTTTGTAGCTTGTAGACCTTTGAAATCAGGGATTAATTTCATTTTGACAATATCATAGTTCATCTTATATAATGTCCAGCTATGCCATTGTTCAAGATCATTGACGCGATTGATAAAGCCTTCTTCCCATTCTGACGACCTCTCTATTTTCATGATCATCACCCCACCATGTCAGTATTTCTCCTTAGGTTGTCCAAAAAAGAGAAAGCTATGTTCGATCTATACAAAAAACACCCAATGAATGTAATTTTTTCATCGAGTGTTTGTTAATTCATCTGTTTGCGGAAAATACTAGGTGATAAACCTGTCACCTTTTTAAAAACACGACTAAAATAAAAATAATCCGTATAACCTACTCGATCAACTATTTCCTTTATAGAAAAATCAGATGACCTTAATAGCATTTTGGATTTTTGAATACGTAAATCAGTTAAATAAACATGGGGACTGACACCCATTCTTTTTTCAAATACATAGCTCAATTTTCTACGGTCCCAATTACATTCATTAGCTATATCGCTCACAGTAATATTCTTTGTAAAATTTTCTTGTATATACGTCAAAATGGATGCTATGTTTTGATAATCTTTCACCTTCATCAATAAAATTATTTCCTCTAAAATATTTAAAAAGAGTACTTTGGATTGAAGAAATGATAAATGACTACCCTTTTGATTTGTTGCGATTAATTGCTGCACTATGTTCATTAATTTCATGTGCTCTACAACCTGTAAAGGAAAATGACTATTATAAAGAGGAAGTTTCGCCTGTTCTTCATCAGATAGGTGAAAGTAAATGACTACATATTCTAATTTGGCCTCATTAACAGCTAAGAATCGACTGGGGAAATTGGGACCAACATGGAGGATTCGTCCTTTTTTTATGTGATAATTAGTGCCTTCTATTTTAACGTCACCTATCCCATTGATTGGGAAGATAAGTCTAGCTACATTTTCCTTTGTCTCGCTAGTCTCAGCAACCGTTTCAGAAGAAATCTGATCAGTAGTGACAGACGTAAATGTTAAAGGTGCCATTGTATAGAATTCTATAATTTCTTGCGTATTTATACTGAATAGCTCCCTTCCTATAGCATGTTTTAAAACAACAAGAAAGGAACACCTAAAATGCATGAGTGCTCCTAAGATTGATTATTTTAAGCTTTCCTGTAATAGCTTGCGATTACGTTGTTTGAAAATATCATTATGTGAGGATACAATACCGCCATCAGAAGCATCTGGCTGAATATACTTCTTCGCACTATTCACTGCGTGCAATGCATCATGAAAAGCTGCTGCAATTAAATGGATTTTGCCATCATGGTGCAAAATATCTCCTGCCGCATAAAGACCCGGAATAGATGATTCACTATTTATAGTACCAGCTATGAAATAGTCGTTTTTACGTTCAATTGCTAATGGACTATTATCTAAAAGTTCCTTATCACGTACATAGCCATGACTGATGACAACTTCATCGATAGGAATTTCCGTCACAGTACCTGTTTCATGGTTTGTTAAAGCAATTGCTTTAATCATTCCTTCTTGATCATCTGCAATTAATTTTGTAATTTCAGAATTATAATGGCATTCAATCGCACTATTCGTAAGCTCCGTAATTTGAGCCTCATGTGCAGACAATTGATCTTTTCGATACGTTAAATAGACCTTTGACGCCACTTCCATTAACTCTAGTGCCCAATCTACAGCTGTATTACCGCCACCAGAAATAATGACCGCTTTATTTTTAAATTTTTCATAGGATTTGATAGTATAGTTTAAATTAGATACCTCAAATCGTTCAGCTCCCTCAATCTCTATTTTTTGAGGATTAAGGATGCCACCACCAATAGCAACTATGACCGTTCTTGAATAGTGAATATTCCCAGACTCGGCTGTAATAACGAAAATACCCTCTTCGTTTTTAGCAATTGATAATACCTTTTCATCTGTATAAATAGAAGGATTAAATGTTAAGGCTTGCTCTACTAACTGCTTAATGAGTTGGCCACCTGAAATTGGCGTAACGCCCCCAATGTCCCAAATCATTTTCTCTGGGTAAACGTGGATTTTTCCCCCAAGCTGCGACTGAGATTCAATTAGCTTCGTCTTCATTTCACGTAAGCCACAATAAAAGCTAGAATATAACCCTGCTGGTCCTCCACCAATGATCGTTACATCATACAATTCTTGTTCAAACAATACTTAACACACCTTTCGTTTATGTTTATTTCCTATCTCAACAATTGGGCTGCGGCATCAGCTGAACTACAACCCCTACTGTATACTTTTCATCTTATAAAAATGCTTATTATTTCCTTCCTCCCCTATTATACGATAATGATAATCATTATCAAGTAAAACTTCCCCTTTTCAAAGCTATTTTGTCAATTCTTACTATTATTTAAATCATTTTTATATCGTAATTCCATCGACCATGCACTCTCAAACTAACATTAATTGCTAGTTTTAATATGTATGAAGTATAAAGTAATAGCTGTCCTAGCAGCAGGCTCCTCCTTAGCTATACGAGCTTTGCTCCAATAAGAGATAGAGCCCTTTTTCTGTTGAGACTAACGGTGCAGGTTAGTTTAAGAGTGTTGTTTAACTTGTGTTCAACAATCGGGCCATATTATTGAATAACATTTTTATATGACACGTACCAAACGACGCTTTGGGAAGGTTACTGTTTGAAAGCCCTTGATACTGAAGAGGATCAGCGGACAAAACGCGGATATTATACGCTAAGGGATAACCAAAATTCATACCAAAATCAAGATACTAAAATATACAGTAGATATCCTTTTTTGTTAAATGCAATCAAATACATGATATATCTAGTGTTTCAGTCTTTACGTATAAAATATGTGTTTTGACGGTGCTATCCCGTATATAACTTTTAGGGGGACGAAATGGGAACAACGCAAATAAAAGAAGTAGCGAGAATGAAAGATGAATTTTCCTCTTAAACAAAATTAAACAGCCAATTCCGGTAAAATACCGTGAACTGGCTGTACAAATAAAGCTATTTGTTAGATTGTTTTCGAGAAAATTTAAACTTAAAATGATTTTTTCATTTTAATAAAGTGAATACTCATACGATAAATTTATGTTTTTACGAGCATAGTATTTGCTGCCGAAGCCCCCTGATATACTGAAACCAGCCTTCTCGAACCCTGCTGTCATATCTTGAGTAGTTTCAGCAGCAAGAGTTGTAGCTCCGCTTATGTTTACTTGAGTTGTTGGGAATTTGCCTGTTGTAGAAATGCCATTTGAATTTTGTTGTTCGATATTTGAAAATGAACTACCTATTTCCCACCAAGTTCCTTGAATTCCTTTGATTTCACGGAAAGATTGCGATGAATAAATTTCTAATCGAGCCTTTAAGTATGCTTTACCATAACCTGTACCAGTCGATTGTGAAACTTCTCTTTGAACATAATTTCTAGCCGAAGAAAGTTTTCCTTGAGCAGAAATTTCAGTAATCGATTCATTAGTTTCTACTTCTTGAACAGAAATTTCAGTAATCAATTCATTAGTATCTTTGTCATAGACATTTATTTGTTCAATACTCGGGTCATTAGTTTCTACTTCTTGAACATAAACTTCACTTTTTGCATAAGGGATTTTAACGAAAAGGTCACCCACCTCTTCTTTAAAAGAATCTGTTTCAGATGCACTTGCTGTTTCTGTAAAACTGAACAATCCACCAATTAATAGTACTGCTGCTAATGAGAAAAGAGATTTTGACTTTTTCATTTTTTCCTCCTAAATTATGATTTACTACAGTTGTGAACCGCAATTTCCCTTGCTTAGTGCTTACCTTATAATAGTTTAATTTTTTACCTATTATGGATTTTATTATACATAAAATCCATAATAAGTCAATTTTAATAATATTAAAAACTACCAGTAGCGTCGATTTTTGATAACGGGATTAGTCTGCAATCTGCTGGGATAGATACTCATTTAAAGCATGGAATATAGTTTGCTGTGGTAGAATATTTTCAAAGGAAGTGTTTATATGAAGGGATTTCTAAAGTATTTAAGTGTCCTATTCTGTTTAGTTTTATTAGGGGGGTGTAGCGAGCAGGTCAAGGAGGTGGACGGTGAATTTTTATTAGGGCAATTCGGTACTGATTGGAAAAAAGAAACCTTTTATTTGGTAGCACCAATTCGATGGACAGGTGATTCACCGATAACGCTAAAATCGATTGAATTCGTTAAAGATTATCCAGACCCGCTTACTACATACGAAGAAGATGGTATAAAATGCGAGAATGAAAGATGAATTTTCCTCTTAAACAAAATTAAACAGCCAATTCCGGTAAAATACCGTGAACTGGCTGTACAAATAAAGCTATTTGCTAAATTGTTTTCGAGAAAATTTAAACTTAAAATGATTTTTTCATTTTAATAAAGTGAATACTCATACGATAAATTTATGTTTTTACGAGCATACCATTTGCCGTCGATGCCCCCTGATACACTGAAACCAGCCTTCTCGAACCCTACTTTCATACCTTGAGTAGTTTCAGCAGCAAGAGTTGTAGCTCCGCTTATGTTTACTTGAGTTGTTGGGAATTTGCCTGTTGTAGATATGCCATTTGAATTCTGTTGTTCGATATATGAATTTGAACTACCTATTTCCCACCAAGTTCCTTGAATTCCTTTGATTTCACGGAAAGATTGCGATGAATAAATTTCTAATCGAGCCTTTAAGTATGCTTTACCATAACCTGTACCAGTCGATTGTGAAACTTCTCTTTGAACATAATTTCTAGCCGAAGAAAGTTTTCCTTGAGCAGAAATTTCAGTAATCGATTCATTAGTTTCTACTTCTTGAACAGAAATTTCAGTAATCAATTCATTAGTATCTTTGTCATAGACATTTATTTGTTCAATACTCGGGTCATTAGTTTCTACTTCTTGAACATAAACTTCACTTTTTGCATAAGGGATTTTAACGAAAAGGTCACCCACCTCTTCTTTAAAAGAATCTGTTTCAGATGCACTTGCTATTTCTGTAAAACTGAACAATCCACCAATTAATAATACTGCTGCTAATGAGAAAAGAGATTTTGACTTTTTCATTTTTTCCTCCTAAATTATGATTTACTACTGTTGTGAACCGCAATTTCCCTTGCTTAGTGCTTACCTTATAATAGTTTAATTTTTACCTATTATGGATTTTATGATACAATAAATACATAATAAGTCAATTTTAATAATATTAAAAACTACCAGTAGCGTCGACTTTTGATAACGGTTTTAGTCTGCAATCTGCTGGGATAGATACTCATTTAAAGCATGGAATATAGTTTGCTGTGGTAGAATATTTTCAAAGGAAGTGTTTATATGAAGGGATTTCTAAAGTATTTAAGTGTCCTATTCTGTTTAGTTTTATTAGGCGGGTGTAGCGAGCAGGTCAAGGAGGTGGACGGTGAATTTTTATTAGGGCAATTCGGTACTGATTGGAAAAAAGAAACTTATCATGTGGTAGTACCAATTCAATGGACGGGTGATTCACCGATAACGTTAAAATCGATTGAATTCGTTAAAGATTATCCAGACCCG
The DNA here is from genome assembly GCF_058795135.1 of Lysinibacillus sp. GW823-FHT06C08. Lineage (NCBI taxonomy): Bacteria > Bacillati > Bacillota > Bacilli > Caryophanales > Bacillaceae > Lysinibacillus > Lysinibacillus sp. GW823-FHT06C08. Next base: position 66,410 of record NZ_JBXAHN010000001.1, on the reverse strand, counting down.
CTTACTACATACGAAGAAGATGGTATAAAGTATGAGATTTTTGGAGCAGACCCATTAAGGAGAACTGGTATACACGGCGAAACATATGATAGGGAGTTAAAAAATATAAACGGTTTAGAAATTAATGGTGAAGGAAAAATTGTGATAAAACTTTCGCTGGGTGATGTAAAAGCAGATAAAGCACGGAGGTTGAAAATTAAATTTGATAGTGACGGAGAAGAAGTTGAAAAAATTGTTGTATGGAAAACACTTGAACAAATAACAACGGAAAATCGTTAAAAATTTATATGTTTTGTTATCAGAAATCATTAAGTTTCAGAGATTATAATATATACAAACTAAATCTTAATAACGTTCCCAAATCAAAGTTGGGCAGACGCAAAGGGCTAAGAAACGCTGAAAAACAAACGTTTCTTGGCTTTTTCTTTGGATATTGGTTATACAGCTTTTTATACAAAGGTATATAAAGATAGCCACAATAAGACTTTTCGATACTTTGCAGAAAACGTTGTAGGGGGTATTATCTGAATAAAAAACTGCATATAGAGATGTTGTAAATCTTTATTTTTCTCAATCCTATACTTTAATTGCTGGGGATTTAGATGAAACAATATTCAACAATCGGGCACATTAGTTGAATAAGAAACTAAATAAAGGACCACACATATTAGATATATCTAAATTGTGTGGCCCTTTATTTTCAACACTTTTCCCCATCTAACCTAAATATAAACTATTCTAGTAAAATAAAAAAACCCAATCCATTAATTACTAAAATATACGTAAACGTTAGTTTTTGTTACACTATTGGAAAAAGCGAAAAGAGGTCGTCATGAAAAGAAAAATATTTATATTACATGAAATATACGGCATCAATCAATTTATCAAAGAACAAGCCCAATCCTACCTTGACGAGTATACCTCCGTTTGCTGTGTTTCACTTTATCCAGAAGGAAAATCCTTTTCATACAAACAGGCACAACAAGCTTATGATTATTTCTTACATACAGTCGGCTTTGACGCACCTCTTGAGATGTTATCCAAAAAACTACTAAAGGCATGTGAAAAATATGATGAAGTAGTGCTAATTGGATATAGTGTAGGTGCCACATTAGCCTGGAGATTATCAACTCTTCCCTTACATCGAGTTATTTGTGTTTATGGCTCACGAATACGACAATTCTTAGATGTCCAACCATCATGTCCAACTTTGGTCATTTTACCTAGCTATGAAAGTAGCTTTGATGTGAATGCATTAAAACAGGAACTCAGACATAAATCCAATGTTCAAATGGAGCAATATCAAGGATATCACGGTTTTATAGATACTTATAATTCCAATTTTTGTCCAACTAGCTACATGCAAGCACACGCAAAAATCTTAAACTTTTTACGAGTAGAACAACATTAGGAGGAACAAACAATGGAACAACATATAGATATTTTGGTTGACCCTTATATTGAGGGAGGTAATGTGATATATCCGAGCTTTCCTATATCCTTACAACCCGGCATGATTATCGGCATCTACACGGATGTTTCTAAAATACATACTTTAATGCAATGGTTTATGAAACGAGATCATACATTTACATATTTCCGCGAAAGTGCACTCTATGAACGCCTTACTGTTCGTGAGCATATACGTTTTTATTTAAAATTATTCAAACGTCCAACTAATGAGGTTGAGGATTTATTAAAGATATTTAGCTTAACTGATCAAAGAAACATTCGAATTAGTAAGCTTTCTACTAGTGAAAAACAGCGATTAAAGCTATTGGGTACATATCTTCAGGAAGTGTCTCTTCTTGTATTAGAAGAACCCTTTCAAAATATCGATGAGTTTTCCAAGCAAAATGTCCAACAAATACTAAAAACACTCACAAAAAGGCAAAAAAGCATCATTTTACTTTCTAATAATCTAGAAGACTTAATGATTGCAAGTACTGCTATACATAGATTAGATGGGGCCGGCTTACATACCTTGGATGTTAAAGCGGAAGAATTAGAGCAAACACCACCTCCCCAACTTGAAAATTCACCGATTCGCATTGATAAAATTCCAACAAAGAAAAATGACAAGATCATTTTATTCAATCCACCAGAGATTGATTATATTGAAAGTGTGGAAGGTATCGTTTCTGTTAATGTTGCAGGTGAAGCCTACCCATGTACACTATCACTGAATGAGCTAGAGCAAAAACTGACACCATTCGGCTTTTTCAGAAGCCACCGTTCATACATTGTTAACCTACAAAAGGTTCGAGAGATCATTACATGGACACGCAATAGCTATAGCCTTGCACTCAACAGTACTGATAAAACCATTGTGCCTTTGTCGAAAAATAAACTAGCAGATTTAAAGGAAATACTCGGAATTTAGTAGATTTCCCAGGAAATAAACGACTCCTGTCACCTTCCATATTGTTTCGTTGATGGTCTTTTTTCCGCCTCTCATCTAATTTTTGCTGTGAACCTTTCACTTGTTGTTTATAGTTTAGACATCAACAACAAACAGGAGGCTTACACATGAACGCAGTAATTGATGTACAGCATTTGAAAAAAATCTTTAATAAAGAAACCGCCCTACAAGATGTTTCCTTTACTATACAAAAAGGAGAAATATTTGGTTTCCTTGGTCCGAGTGGCTCTGGAAAAACAACTACTATTAAAATATTGACTGCGCAAACTGAAAAAACGGCTGGAAATGTTCTATTATTTGGACAGCCAGCAGCTGACATGAAACAAAGTCAAAATCGTAAACGTTTTGGCATATTAACAGATAATAGTGGTTTGTATACTAGGTTATCTATTGAGGAGAATTTATTACTCTATAGTAAGTTATATGAGCTGTCAGTCACTGCCGTTAAAGAAGCTCTTGATTTTGTGAACTTATATGCTGATCGTAAAAAGAAGATTAGTCAGCTATCAAAGGGAATGATACAGCGGGTTACACTGGCTAGAGCTATTATGCATAAGCCCGAATTATTATTTTTAGATGAGCCTACTTCTGCCCTTGATCCTGTAAATACAGAACATATCTATAATGGTTTACGAAAACTGAATGCCATGGGGACAACGATATTTTTAACAACACATGACATGAGCGAAGCCGAAATACTTTGTGACCGAGTTGCTTTTCTGCATAAAGGGAAAATTCGAGCAATTGGTGCTCCAAGCGACTTGAAGCAGGAATTTGGCACCGATTCTCTGACTGTTGAGCTTACAGATGGTACACAAGAAGTTATTCAAAACGGCGCTCAAGATGCTGAGAAGCTGTATCAATGGATGAAAGCCAATGTCGTTACTCGAATCCATACAAATGAACCAACATTAGGCGATATTTTTATGCAAATAACAGGGAGTGATTTAGTATGAATATTTCAATGACAAGAATTCAAGCTATATTAATGAAAGATTATAAGGAATTTTCACGTAACTATGCTGTATCTTCGATGGTACTCTTACCGATAATTTTGGCATTTTTATATAACCAATCCGGTGCATCCTCTATCAACGCTTATCTCTTACCTATTAATATGACATTTTCAATGGTAACGGCTTATATACAATGCTGTTTAATTGCGGAGGAGAAGGAGAAAAATACATTACGCAGCCTGATGCTCTCCCCTGCCTCACTAGGAGATATATTAATTGGTAAAAGCTTATTTGTTCTTATCGTAACGATGATCGTGGTAGCTATGTCTATTTTTATTGTCGGATATAAACCATCTAACCTACTCATTTTAGCGATTTCATTAGTACTTTCTACTGTATTTTATATTGCACTTGGAACGATTTGTGGACTATTTTCTAAGTCTATTATGGAAGGTTCCATCATTGTTTTACCGGTTATCATAATTTTCTCTTTTGGCCCAATCGCCCTAAATTTTGCTTCTACTTATCCAATCCTAAAGATTGCAGAATGGTTACCAAGCTCACAATTATTACTGTTAGCAGAAGCATTAGAAGGTAAATATTCAATGTCAGATGTATTCATTCCTATGATTACGATAGTTGTATGGTCTCTACTTTCTTGGTTTCTCGCTGCATTTATTTATAAAAAAAGAATGGTCGATTAATGACCATTCTTTTTTTACTATAATAGTTCCTGCTCAAGTTTTTCAATCTCGCTAAGTTGATCGGCATACCATATTCCAACGAATCTAGAGGGAACAGGTTCATCGAAATAATCCCCGTCATAAAATGATAACGGAAATAATATTTTCTGTTCAACAAACTTCTTAATGGTTTGAAAGAAAACTTCATTTTCCTGTGGACTTTGTGCAACATAGGAGGCAAATTTATTGATAGGCTTACCTAAAGTATCATGAAACATTAGCATAGAGGTGGAGCCATTTTGGCGGAAATTCAAATCAATAGCCTGAACATCACCAGCCTCTGTGACAATTAAATCAAACCCTGCCACACCAACGAATCCTTCTGCAACGCCTTGCTCCATAATATGTCTTCCTACTTCGATGACCTTTTCAGGAACTTCATCTACTATTATATTACCGTGATAAATACCGTTTTCATCGGTAATTTGTTGAGAGGCTCCTAAATATTGAATACCTAGCTCCTCGGAGTAGACAAATTGACAGCTATAATTGTCCTTTGTCTGTAATAACTCCTCAATAATTATGCTCTCCGTTCCAGTCATTCGGAATTGCCGCAGACCTTCCGTCAGTTCCTCTTTATTATGGCAAATGATGACTCCATATCCTCCAGAGGTTGGGGAATCATCGCCCGGCTTAAGGACCACAGGCGGTTGCCAATTTTTGATGGCATCTGAGAGCCTATAGGTTTCAACATTTAAACGACTCGGAACAAATTTGCTATCGATTAAATGATCAATATATGCTTTTGAATTCAATTCATTAAATTTCTCGGCATCCATCCAATAGCATTGACGGTCCATATGATCCAAGTCATGTATATATTGACAAACAATCGTTTTGTCGTCTTCACACCAAGAACGAATATGAGCTAAATACTCCTCCTGTGTGTCATAACTAAAAGGCTGTTCGACCCATGGTAAACCTGTTAATCGATGTAGTTCCTGAGCTTTTTCAGTTTGGGTAGCTCGGTGCACTAATACAGGAATATCAGCAATTGCTACTTCTCTAGAGGTTAGGGCATCCAGTTTATGAGGATCGTCCATCATCCATGGATTATCACTAAACGGCGTTCTTGGTGTATAAACTGCATTCTCACCATAGATTTGTCTTAGCGTGTATTTTGGTTTCAAGTAGATTACCCTCTTTCAATTTTTAAGTACTCTACCCTTCCCCTTATTTTTTGACACTTTTTAATAGAAAAAAAAGTCTTAGCGGCCAATAAAAATCCATTAAAACCCAAATATTAATTAGATTCGCCTAATAATTGATTTAAGTGAATTTTCACCTGCGGCCACTCCTCTAACGTCATACTATACATGACTGTATGGCGAGTGGTTCCATCTTTACGAATCATATGATTCCGTAATACACCTTCCTTTGTCGCTCCTATACGCTCAATAGCTTTCTGAGATTGAATATTTTCATGATCAGTTTTGATTTGAACTCGCTGTAAAAGAAGGATTTCAAAACAGTATTGTAATAATAGGTATTTACAATTTGTATTAATAGCGGTACGCCAGTAGGCTGGTGTCAGCCATGTTGTTCCTATTTCAACCCGCTGATGTGTATCATCTATATCCATAAAACGTGTAGACCCTATGATCTCTCCCGTCTTTTTATCCACAATAACAAAAGGAAATTCTGTTTTATTACGCCTCATTAATAAAGCATTTTCCACAAAGTTATTCACATCCACGATTTTTTCAATCGTTGTGGACATATGTGGCCATATTTCTGGATAACTCGCCGCCTCTAGTATCCCCGATAAATCATTTAACTCTAAAGGCTTTAGTTTAACTATTTCATTTTCTAATGCAATAAATTCCATGATGTATCACTCCTTTTTTAATTATTTAACGGTAAAATTGATATGATGGAAAGTACCAATTATTAAAAACCAGACCATATCAGAGGAGGTTATCTTGTGGAGCTATCCATTTCATTGACAGGAGATTCAGCCAAATACATTCAGATTTACGAAGAAATTAGACAGTCTATTTTATCTAAAAGGCTATTAGGTCATGAGCAATTACCCTCTAAGCGAGCCCTTGCACGAACTCTCGATGTAAGTGTACATACTGTGAAGGAGGCTTATGAACAATTACTGGCAGAAGGTTATGTTTATAGTAAAGAACGGTCGGGTTATTTTATTGCTCCCTTTGAATTTGATTGGGTACAAGATGAACAGCAGCATGAGGTTCCTCTAAGGACAATCATATCCAATGACATTCAGTATGATTTTCATAACGGGCATGTGGATAACGAGGCTTTTCCCTATTCACTTTGGCATAAGCTCCTGAAAAAACATGTAAACAGGAATAATTTATCCACAAGTCCTTGGGCAGGAGAAGACGTTTTACGATCTGAAATTGCGCGCTATGTACAACGTTCACGTGGCGTTGTTTGTGATGCCTCACAAGTGTTTGTTTATGGTGGAACACAAAGTCAACTTCAAGCCCTTAGTCTCTTTTTAGGTCCCCAGAGTAAGGTCGGAGTAGAAGAACCGGGTTTTAAACGGGCACATACTACTTTACGACAATGCGGTTTGTCTACAAAGGCCATCCCTGTGGATAAAGCCGGTATAACTCTTCCTTCAAAAACAATTCACATGTTATACACAACACCAGCTCATCAATTTCCTTTGGGCATGATTATGACCGTAGAGAGAAGAGCCGCCTTGTTGCAATGGGCAAATTTGAATGAGGCATACATTATTGAAGATGACTATGACTCAGAATTTCGTTATAAAGGGCTGCCAATCCCCTCTTTAGCAAAAATGGATCAGCTTCGGCGAGTTATTTATTTTGGAACATTTTCTAAAACGTTGCTGCCTTCTTTGCGAATCAGTTATATGATTTTACCAAAGTCATTAATTGCATCGTTTAATGCCTTTAACCATGATCAAAAATCAGTTGTCTCCAGAGTAGAGCAACTTGTTTTAGCTGATTTCATTGGACAAGGTCAATTTGATAAACATTTAGCGAAAATGCGGACAGTTTATCGTAAAAAACAACAAGCTCTACTAACTGCTATCTCCACTCATTTTTCGGAGGAATTTCAAATCATCGGTGAAAAATCTGGGCTACATATCGTGATGAAGTTACCTAATAGACTCTCTGAGAAAAATGCGATTCAACTTGCTCAAAACATTGGAATTCTTGTCTATCCATGTTCTACTTCCTATCAGCATGGTACAGAGGATACTTTAATCATTTTAGGCTATGGGGGACTGACACTTCAGCAAATAGATGAAGGTATTGCACTCCTTGCTTCCATCTGGCAATAACATATCATTTTATTAGATGGTCGGAGTCCATTTGTACTTGAACCTTTATTTTCGACACAAAAAATATACAGATGAATCAAGACAAGGCGAAACCTTATACTATTTTTTTCGTATGTAAAGTAAAAGAACACATAAGGGGATAGACAATAATGGAGAACCGTCAGCTATTAGAGCAGCACTTGCAGGAAATTCAGGTTTGGGAAAAGGATCAAAAGGATTTATGGTTTTGGGAGAAACTAGGTAGAATACCGTTTAAGTTGTTAGATAAAATGACGCCTACTTTTATTCAAAATAAAATTGCATTATTAGTCGATGAATTAGGGAACTACATACAATCCGGTGGAAAATATTTAATCAATGAACAAGCCATGATTCAAAAAATCCGTAACCATTCTTCCACAGAGCATATTTTGGGCATTTCAGATATTGGTCAAATCCCATTAGAGGATATGATTACTCTTAGTGATAAATTGCAAAATGAGCGTGTAAAGTTTGCGACTGTTCAAGGGGCTTCTACTGGATTTGGCGGAATATTTACCTTGGCTATTGATATACCTGTTATTTTAGGAACCGCACTGAAGACATTGCAAGAAATTGCTATTATACATGGCTATGACCCTAACGATAAAATGGAGCGAATTTTTATTGTGAAATGCCTGCAATTCACATCAGCAGATATCGTCGGTAAGGAAGCCATCCTACAGGAGCTTTCCACTATGAATAGTACTAATAAAGCTACTGATAATATGATTTCCCAGCTACAAGGCTGGCAGGAGGTATTTTATACGTATCGGGACCAGATGGGCTGGAAAAAACTGTTTCAAATGATACCTATTGCTGGTATGATCTTCGGCGCATACGCAAATAAAGGCATGATTCAAGATGTTGCTGAAACGGGTATTATGCTATATCGAAAAAGACGTATATATGAAAAACTAAATGAATTAGACCGTTGATAAAGAGAGATGGCGCTCTTCCTATGAGCGTCACTCTCCCCTTGTTTCTATATTTTTATTACTATTTTTCCCTGATGCTGACGACTTTCCATCAGTTCATGAGCCTTCGGCATATCCTCTAATGAAAATTCTTTAGCAATAGGCACTTGAAAACTATCCTCTTTTAATAAAGTAAAAATATGTTGAGCAACCTGTTGTAACATTTCCGGTCTTAAGTCCCTAGTCGTACCAAGACTAAATCCTTTTACATTACGACAGCTACTATGTAAATTCGATGTTTTAATAATTCCTGCCTTGCCTCCACTATTGCCGAATTGTACAAGTGTGCCATATGGTGCTAGGCAAGTTAAGCTTTCCTCTGTTATAGCTCCCGCAATGGAATCAAAGACAATATCGGCACCAAGACCTCCAGTAAAGCCTCTTACATGTTCACTAAATTGATCGTATGTAAGAACAAGATCTGCCCCAAGCTGATAAGCTATCGATGCCTTCTCCAAAGTACTTACAGTTCCAATAATTTGTTTAGCGCCTAGCTTTTTGGCCATTTGAATAAGCATTGTTCCTACCCCACCAGATGCAGCATGAATTAATACCGAATCATTCTGACTAATAGGTGCTATCTGATGTGTTAAGATGTACGATAAAAACGATACAGTTGGCACAGCTGCTACCTTCTTTAGCGGTACATCATAGGGGACTTTAAAAACCAATTGTTCCTTTGCTACGACATACTCTGCATATGCACCATTTATCGGAAATGCAATGACCTGGTCCCCCTTCTGAAAATTGCTTTTCTCATTAAAAACCTCTTCTACAATACCAGCAACATCTAACCCAAGAATCATTGGAAAATTTCCTTTAGCCTTATTACCTGTACGGTTTTTAATATCTGCATAGTTCACACTCGTATAGATTGTACGTATTAGGATTTCTCCTGTAGAGATTGTAGGCTTTGGATATTCCGTATATGTTAATACATCAGACGTACCAAATTCATTTATTACTATAGCCTTCATTTTTTTCTCCCTCCTTGTTATAGTCGAATTATAAACTAAATTTCCAAAGACTGGAGATATCTTTATGAAAATTAAACCTAAGCAAGAGAATTGTAATGGAATGCCCTATGATTTTTTTGATCAAAACAGCAATAGCATATGCTTTATGTTATCTGGTACAGGCTATAGCTACGAAAAACCTGTTCTTTATTATTCACGATTACTACTGTTAGAGCTTGGATATGATGTTATCCAAATCAATTATTCGTTTGAACAACAACTGTTTGAGCAGGAACCACAGGCCATTTCAAATATGGTCTATAGCGTTGTCAATCCTATTGTAGAACATTGCTTAAGAACAAAGCCTTATACAAATGCCGTTTATATAGGCAAATCATTAGGCACCTTACCTATAATAGATTTTTATATGCAACAGTCGTCTTTAATACCTACTCGATATATACTCTTAACACCTCTATTGTCACTAGACCATACAATGGCTAATCTATTAGATAAACAAGCATTTTTGGCGATTGGCACAGCAGATCCACATTTTTCACAGAAAAAAATAGCTCAACTTACTACTCTCGATCTCGCTGTTTTTGATGGTCTTAATCATTCCCTTGAGGATGCTTCCAATATGATTCATACTATCCAGTTTTGCGAGTCGCTTTTCATGCAACTGAAAGCTTACATTCAAAAAAATGGACCATCTATTTCAATGTAGCGCTTTACCAAAATTATCTATATATGCTACACTATCCAAAATACAGTGAAGAGAAGAGTAAATAAGGCTGTTCTTCCCAGAGAGCTCCGGTTGCTGAAAACGAGCAAGAACTAATTATTGAAACAAGCCTCAGAGTTGCGCATTGGATTTCTATTAGAATGATGGTGCGACGGGTACTCCCGTTATAGAGTTACAGTATAAGCATTCATTCATGCCGTACTGAAAAGGCTATTATGGCAACATACTAGTGAACTAGGGTGGCACCACGTGAGCATAAATTCTTCCGTCTCGTCCCTAAGACTACTGTCTTGGGGGTGGGATTTTTTATTTTGCAAGATCACTTTTGCTGAAGGAGGAATTTATATGAAAAAATCTTTAAAATCGTGGCGCTATCCAATTATCCTTTTAAGTAGTATTGGTATTTCTAGTATCGGTGAATGGATTTATTTTATTGCTTTGAACCTTACTGTACTCAATCTGACGGAATCAGCACTTGCTGTTTCTGGCTTGTATATTGTAAGGGCCCTCTCCACATTGTTTACTAATTTTTGGTCTGGTAGTTTAATAGACCGCTTTAATAAAAAACACCTGATGATTCTATTGAATCTTTGCCGGTCCATATTGATTGTCGCACTTCCCAGCTTTTCGAGCATAGGATGGATTTATATTTTAGTCTTTATCATTACAGCTACTAGTTCTATGTATCATCCTACCTCTATAACTTATATCACTAAATTGATACCGATAGAGCAAAGAAAACGCTTTAACTCATTACGTAGTTTGCTTGATTCTGGGGCCTTCCTAACAGGTCCAGCTATAGCAGGCTTTCTATTTACAATAGGCACACCGAATATGGCTATATACTTAAATGCTATTGCTTTATTTTTATCTGCCTGCATAACTATAAAGATGCCAGACGTTGAAGGACATGTACAATTAGGCTTTGCTCATCGTACAGAAAATGCAACACTTTATAAAATATGGCTCCATGATTGGAAATTGGTCATCCATTTTAGCTTAAAAAATGCCTATGTGATGGCAGTCTATTTATTATTTAGTGCTACCATTGTATTGATGACAGCGACTGATTCTTTAGAGGCTGCTTTTGCCACTCAAGTACTTGCTTTATCAGAGGGAGAATATGGGGTTTTAGTCAGTATTGCAGGTGTCGGTGTATTAATTGGCTCTCTAACCAATTCAGCCTTTGTTGAAAAAACCTCTACTGCTTGGTTAATCGGCATGGGGTCTATAATGACGGCCTTCGGTTATTTACTGTTTACTTCTTCCTATACTTTTTTTATGGCAGCTTTAGGTTGCTTTCTCTTATCATTCGCAACAGCTTTTGCGAATACAGGTTTCTATACTTTTTACCAAAATAATATCCCTGCTGAAAGCATGGGACGTATAGGGAGTATTTATGGTTTTTTTGAAGCCCTTTTCATCATAATTCTGACTGCTGCATTTGGAATGACTGCTGAATTTATTTCTATACGATTTGTTATAGTAAGTGCCTCATTTGTCATGGTGATGGTAGCTTTCATTTTATTTATTTTAACGATACGCCCGTCTAAAGCGACTTTGTATCAAAGTACTTCTCCTAGGTAAACAAAAAAAATAGGGCTTTTCCTTACGTGGAAAAGACCTATTTACATATGACCTAGCTCTTGTGAAAGTAGGTGAGCAGCTCTTGTGACTTCCTTTGCAATACTTTCTAATTTTTCAGTATCTGTATCATACTCAAAACACTCTGCGCTAATAGCTGCAATTGGTTCTTTATTTAAATCAAAAACAGGTGCCGCCACCGATACTGTTCCCTTTGTTTTTTCTCCATAGCTAATGGAGTATCCCTTATCTTTGATGACATTTAATTGTTCCATTAACTCTATTTTTTCAAGATCATTTATATTTTTTAGAAAGCCTGCATGCATTTCCTTCTCTGAGAATGCAAGTAATACCTTATTCGCTGCTCCAATCGGATAGGGGATTTTTTCACCTATCATATCAATGATACGTACATTTTTTGGGCTATCTACACGATCAATAATAATAGAATTATTTAGTTTTGGAATATTTAAATATGTTGTTTCCCGCACATTAATGGCAAGCTCTTCTAATAAAGGATGGGCTTTTTCTCGGATATTTGTATGGTGGTACATTTTCATGCCGAGCTGTAACCATGTATACCCTAAACGAAATTCCTTTTTTTCCTCATTTCTTTCTACTAAATCAAAGTTTTCTAATGTATACAATAAACGATAAATTGTACTGCTAGGTAAGTCTGTTTCATTATATATATCTTGAACAGAAAAGAATCGTTTAGGATTCTTGGCTAGTACATGAATAATCATCATTGCTCTTTCAATGGATTGAATCATTGCTCATCCTCCTTTTATTCATTTTAACGAATTTTTACTCATTTATATAGACTTGCAACCGAATAAATTAATAAAAAGAAACAGAATTTTATAAAAATGAAAATTGACGTTTACGATTTTTTCTTATATGATGAATTATATTCCACAATGCGGATTTATTTTCATATAACGAAACAATTAAGTAAATATAGTTGCTATTTTGAATGATATCTAATCGAACAAAAAAGGAGCAATATACATGTATTCACAACTAAGACAGTTACCCATCGCAAAGCAAATTGAAGAGCTTACAAATGAGTTAGTAACTATTAATAGTATTAATGGTACTCAAGGTGAAGGGAAAATTATCGAGTATATCTATGAGAAAATGAAGGAATTCCCTTACTATCAAGAAAACCCTGCATTTCTTTGGACTTTAAACGTAAAACAGGACCCCATTGGCCGAAAAAATCTTTTTGCCTTCGTAAAAAGTCTTCATGCAACAAAAAAGACAATTATTTATCACGCTCATTTAGATACAGTGGATATAGAAGATTATGGTCATTTAAAAGAGTTTGCTTTTTCTCCTACCAAGCTTGAGGATTTCTTTAAAACCTATGAAGGAAATACGGATGTACAGAAGGATGCTCAAAGTGGCGACTGGATGTTTGGGCGTGGAGCTGTAGATATGAAAAGCGGAGCTGCAGTCCATATTGCCAATATTCAATATTTCACCAATCATCTTCATGAATTAGAAGGAAATATATTACTTATTTTAAACGGTGGCGAAGAAGCAGAGCATAATGGAATTATTGATGCATTAGATGAGCTTAATCGTTTAAAAATGGAACAAGCACTAGATTTTCTAATGGCGATTAATACTGACTTTACAACTCCTTTATATGGTGAAGATCCTCACCGTTATATTTATACTGGTGTTGCAGGAAAGTTACTACCCTCCTTCCACATTTATGGGCGGGAAGTACATGTGGGAGATACATTAAGTGGTATCGATCCCAATTATGTGGCAGCTAAAATAACAGAGCATATTCATAATAATTTAGCATTAACGGAGGCAATTGCAGGAGAAACTATCCTTCCACCTACATGCTTATACCAACGTGACACCAAAGAATCCTATACGGTACAAACGGCGTCTACTAGCCACATTTATTTTAACTATTTTTTATATGAAGAGTCACCAGATCATGTTGTTAAGAAACTTAAGTCTGTCGCACAACAGGCATGTCTTGAGGCAGAACAATATTTACAGCTTCAGTATGAGAAATATATTGAACGCTCCAACGTACCTAAGCGTTCATTATCATGGCATATAGAGGTTGTTACTTATGATGAGCTTATTGTTTATTTAAACGGAAAGGGTATTCAAACCGAGCCTATTATTGCTGATGTCTTGAGAAAAAATGCAGGCAAGGAATTACGCCAACAGTCGTTTGCAATCGTTGATGCCCTGCAAAAGGCAGATCCAGAGCATAAGCCTCGAGTTGTGCTATTCTTTGCACCACCATTCCTACCCCATAATTATTTAAAGGAAAATGTGGTAAGAGATCAGTTATTAAAGCAGACCATATCACAAGTCGTTGATGAGGTAGCGTATGAAACAGGCGAAGTATTTCAAGTTAAGCGCTTTTTCCCTTACTTAGCGGATGGAAGCTTCTTATCTATTCATTCTACCCAAGAGGAACTTCAAGAGTTGCTCAATAACTTCCCAAAATGGGATACACTCTATCCCCTACCATTTGAGAAAATAAAGGAAATGAATATCCCTTCTGTTACTATGGGTGTATACGGAAAAGATGGACACAAATGGACTGAGAGAGTTTATAAGCCTTATTCCTTCGGCGTGCTACCAAAGCTAATACAGAAAGCTACAAAAGAAATATTCAAATCCAAACTTTAGTATCGAAAAAGCACCATTCTAATCATTTTTAGAACGGTGCTTTTTTATGTATCAAGTAAAACTATAGTTAAATTGAATGAGGGAAACCCTTCACCTTTTCAACTGCTTCTAGTAATTTTTTTGTGACCATATCTGATTCATCAATATGGTCAGTTAAAACTTTATTTGTTTCATCAAAAAGTACTGTCGTTGTTTTAAATTTACTCATGACATCTTCAGTCGAAATTTTTTGGCTATCTATATAGTGAAGTAATTCCTTCACTTCACCTTGGACATTCATAATGATTTGGAGTAATACGTTAATTTGCTCAGACGTATCCGTGCTCTTTTGAAGTCCCTCTGTCACCAGTTGCATATTATTTTTATTATCCTCATATGCCTCAGATATTTGATCCTCAATTTTTTTCGTAAGATTCACAATATCCTCTGTACTTGATTTGGTATTTTCAGCAAGCTTTCGTACTTCTTCTGCAACGACTGAAAACCCTTTGCCATGCTCCCCTGCTCTCGCTGCTTCAATAGATGCATTCAATGCTAGTAAATTGGTTTGATTAGAAATCTCACTGATGACTTTGACGATATCTGTTATTTGCTTTGAACGTTCACTTAAATGGTTCATACTATTTGTTGTTTTTCTTGATTGCTCACCAAGCTCATCAATAACATGCTGAACTTCTTTTACAGCTTGTTTACTATCAATCGATAAAGAAACCATTTCATCTGAAGAAAGAATTAAAGAGTTTCCTTTTTCTAGAGCATGGCCAGATATGATATTGGATTCAATGGTGCTGTTTTCTACACGATTAAACTCGTTTAAAATAGTAGTAACCATTTCACCCAAAATGACATGTTGATGATTAACTATATCGTGCTGTCCAATCGTCGAAATTAATTCCTTATGTAATTCATTGAGAAAAATTTGTAATTCATGGTCCTTCTTATCTAGCTTTGCATTCAACTCATCAATTTTATCCTTAAATTGCTCTATATCTTCTCTTTTTGATTGAAATATCGTTAACACATGTCATCACTCCAGTAACTAGATTTGTATTAATTTTACTCTCTTTGAAGTAATTAATAAACAAATATCGTAAGAGCAAACTTTCCATAAAAAAGTCCCACCTCCTAATGGAAGTGGGATAATAATTTTTAGTAAGCTAAACCGAATAGAGCTTTAATATGTGTTAAATAACGAATATTTGAAGCTTCTTTCATTAATGTTGCAGGAAGACCTTTAAGTTCTGTGTTGCTTGCACCAATTGTAGCAACCGCATCTTTACGGCCAAGGCTTGCAAGTGTACCAGAGTTCACTGCAGAGAATGTTTTCATCTCTTGATTTTTATATTGTGCAAAGACGTTATAACCAGCAAGCTCACCCATTTGCCACGCAACTTGCGCAGTTGGTGCGTAAAGTGGACGACCACCATCAGCTGGTAATGCTACAGATGCGTCACCAATAACAAATACATCTTCGTGAGATGTAGATTGTAGGAATTCATTAATTGTTGCTTTACCGCGATCAGCTGCAAGGCCTGATTCACCTACTAGTGGAAGTGGTGCTACCCCACCTGTCCATACAAGTGTGTTTGCAATAATTGGTTCACGGTCTTTTAGAGAAATAACGTTGCCGTCAACACCAGTTACAGGTGTTCCAGTAATAAATTCTACACCGCGTTTTGTTAAGCTTTCAGTAGCTCGTTGGATAAGTGTATCCGGAAGTACTGGTAAGATTTTTGGACCAGCTTCAACAAGTTTAATTTTAAGATCCGCAAAGTTAACACCGTGTTTTGCAGCGATTTTCGGGAAGTTGTCCACGATTTCACCAACAAGCTCAACACCTGTTAAACCGCCACCACCGATAACAATTGTTGCATCTGCTTCATCTTTAGATTGTGCATATGCTTTAATGCGATCTTCGATATGTTTGTTAATTTTATTGGCATCATTTACTGATTTAAGAACCATTGAGTTTTCTTCTAATCCAGGGATACCGAAGAAACCAGTTTGGCTTCCTAAAGATACTACAAGCGTATCGTACGTTAATGTATAGCCATTATCTAAATCCACTTTTTTATTATCTACATTGAATTTCGTTACTTTTGCAATGTGTAGATCGATGTCTAAACCTTTAAAGATTTTTTTAAGTGGTAATGCAACAGCACCCTCTGCAATTGTACCACCTGCTAAACGGTGAAGTTCAGTGATAATTTGGTGTGTTGGGAATTGGTTTACTACAGTAATTTTAGCTTCATCAGCTGATAGATACTTACGTGCTGTTAATGCAGTTAAAACGCCAGCGTAACCTGCACCTAAGATGACGATTTCTTTTGACATGATTAATTAATCCTCCGTCCTTACGAATTGAATTTACCTTAAGTCTTATTTAGCTTTGCGTTCTGAGCTTACTTGTAAGAAAGCATTAACAAAACGGAATACATTTTGAACTTGAGGGTCTTTTAACATTTTCACAAGACCGAATAAACCAATTACTTCGTGGCTTTCAGATGCTCGGTCTTTCGCTTCAATTGCAGTTGCTGCTAGGTTTTTCGCAGAGCCTACTACAGGTCCAGCGATTTCTGTTACTGCACCAACAGTATCATTTTTAAGCACTTCATCTGTTGCAACAGCTTGAGCAAACTCGTATGATTTCGTTAATAAAGTCATCATTTCAGTTAACTTTGGTAATTGCTCAACTAAAGTTGTAAGTGATTCTTGAACTTCAGGTTTTAGTAATTGATCTAGTACATCTAATTGCTCTTTACTCACAGTTACTTGTTCAGCCTGTGTTTGGTTATTCGTTTCTGACATTTTGAACTCTCCTTTGCCATCACTAGTACTATTTTTTATTGCTTACATGTAAAAAAGACCATTAAGGTAAAACTTAACAGTCGTTACAGCGTATATCCTACACAATCACCAGTCACAAGGGCTGGATAGCGATTCGTATGACTTGTTATTACAATGTTAACTTTAAGTCGCAAAAAGCGCATCATAATACCATCCTTATCTTGTCTTGGTGACATTACAACCTTCATTATAAGACTGTTTGTACATTATTTCAATGCGCTAAATCACAATTTCGACAATCTTTTCAAAATTCATTGATTTTATCAACTATTAACTGCCTTACTATCATAAATTTTCTAATGCATCAAATTTTTTTATGATCATTCACTTTCTTGTCGTTTTTAGAACCCTTTTTTGAAATATAACAATGAAAGGAGTTATCTCTAATTTAATGAGATAACTCCTTTCAAAGCTTTATTTATTTTGAACAGACAGCCAAAAGAAATTTGTTACTTCTTTTGCTGTTACATCTACTGAACCTAACAAAGTTTTTCCATCGCCATCTTTAAAATACCCTACTGTCATCAATGCCATAAAGTTATGAGCAAAAAACTTGGCATTCCCTTTTCGAATCGTGCCCTTCTCCATCTCCATTTGCATAGCCTGCTCAATCGTTTGATACATTTCATTTTCGGATGCTTGTACTTGTCTCAACTGAGATTCCGATAAATTGATGGAGGCCTCCCGCATAAAATTATTCATATCAATATCAATAGTTGCTGATAAATGAACTTCAACGAGCTGTTCAAGACGTTCTTTAAATGGTTTTTGTTGCTCCAAAATTTGTAGAATGGATAGCCTGATGCGATCCATCATAGCAATGAGTGCCGATGTATACAATTCGCCTTTAGTTGGGTAGTAGTAATAGATAGTCGCCTTTGTTACGTTACAAGCTTTCGCTACATCATCCATCGAAATATTTTTGTAGCCTTCTTTAATAAAAAGTTTTGTAGCCGTCTCAAGGACTAGATCTTTTGTCGGTTTCGCATTTTCATCATGGCGAGGTCTTCCAAGCATACGCGGTGACTGTTTCAACAAGTTCACCTCCTTTATAAATAAGCAGTCTTTTTACTCATATTATAACATATCCGTATTTCTAGATTGATTAATTAACCTTCTAGTATATATAATTAAATCACTTACATGAAATGGAGGTCTTCTCATGAAAAAACATCCACTTGAGCAATGGGGCTCAATGGTTGCAAGTAAAAAAGGGCGCTTATTAGCACTAGCCTTTTGGGTATTATTAGTCATTGTATTGTCTTTTGCTTGGCCACAAATTAATAGCATCGAAAGTGAGTCAGGCAAAAACCTACCTGACACGGAAATGTCTGAACAGGCCGCGGCAATGATTGCCGAACAATTCCCTAATGATGCCGGTACACCATTATTATTAGTTTGGTACCGAGACAGCGGACTAACGACTGAAGACTATTCGGCTATACAAAGTATATACAGTGAGCTTCAAGCTAAACCATTAGCTCATCAAACGATGGTTCCACCATTTGATAAAATGCCACCGCAGGCTCTATCAGCCGCTGCTTCAGAAAATGGCACAACCATTGTTACACCTGTGTTTTTTGAAAAAGGTGTCGCTACAGATGCCCTACAAGGTAGTTTAGATAAACTTACAAAAGTAATGGAGAGTAACAAAGTTCAATTAGATAAGAAACTTTCGAATGACATGCTTCATGTACGTTATTCAGGGCCAGTTGGAATCGCTACTGATGCTGTTAGTTTATTCTCCCAAGCAGATGTGAAGCTATTAATTGCAACCGTATTGCTTGTTTTAGTATTACTTATTATCATATATCGTTCGCCATTACTGGCTATTATTCCTTTACTAGTTGTAGGTCTTGCCTATGGAGTGATCAGCCCAACATTAGGCTTCTTTGCGGATCAAGGATGGATTGATAAAGATTCGCAGGCTGTCTCTATTATGACGGTATTGCTTTTTGGCGCAGGTACGGATTATTGTTTATTCCTGATTTCTAAATACCGAGAAGTTCTCTTCCATGTTGAGGATAAAACTGTCGCAATGAAACTCGCTGTGAAAGAATCAGGTGGTGCTATTTTAATGAGTGCCCTGACGGTGGTCATTGGCCTAGCTACCCTTAGTCTTGCTCATTACGGCGCATTCCAACGCTTTGCAGTACCATTCAGCTTTGGTGTACTTGTAATGGGAATTGCAGCTCTCGTTGTCCTCCCTGCTATTCTTGTTATCATTGGTCGTGTAGCCTTCTTTCCATTTGTTCCACGTACAGAAGAAATGGCACTTAGCAAAGGGAAGAAACAACATAAGCCGTCACATAAGATTAGTCATAAAATCGGACATTTCGTTACGCATAAGCCATGGATAGTTATTACTGTAACTGTTATTTTACTTGGTGGATTAGCGGCATTCGTTCCACGTATTCAATATACGTTTGATCTACTTTCATCCTTCCCAAAAGACATGCCGTCAAGAGAAGGCTTCACTTTAATAGAAGAGAATTTTTCGCCTGGAGAATTAGCACCTGTACAATTAGTGATTGATACAGAGGAAAATGAAATTAATTTACAGCAACAGCTTTCAACAATTTCTTATATTGATAGCGTGGCAGATGTGCAAATAGGTGAAAAAAATAACGCTATTCAGTTATATGAGCTATCTTTAAATGCCAACCCCTATGCAAAGGAATCATTGGCTCATATTCCTGAGTTAAAGGCAGAAGTTGTCGAAATGCTGGAGCAAAGTGGGCTTAAAAATGCTGATAAGCATGTTTGGATCGGTGGAGAAACTGCTAGTCAGTATGATACCCAACAAATAACTAAGCGTGATGAAACGGTTATTATGCCAACTATGATTGCTTTAATAGCATTATTATTATTTGTTTATTTACGTTCCATTACGGCCACTGTTTATTTATTAGCAACCGTGATCATCTCTTACTTTGGAGCATTAGGGGCAGGTTGGCTGATTTTACATCATATCATGGGGGCAGAAGCCATTTCTGGAGCTATCCCGTTGTATGCATTCGTGTTCTTAGTAGCGCTCGGCGAAGATTATAATATCTTTATGATTTCAGAGATTTGGAAAAAACGTAAAACAACGGATCATTTAACAGCTGTAGAAGAAGGAGTTGTCCGTACGGGAAGTGTCATAACATCCGCTGGTCTCATTTTAGCAGGGACTTTCGCTGTTCTGGCAACATTACCAATTCAAGTACTTGTTCAATTCGGTGTCGTCACTGCAATCGGTGTCCTTCTGGATACATTCATTGTTCGACCATTGCTTGTACCAGCCATTACAACGGTTCTAGGCAAATACGCCTTTTGGCCAGGAAAACTATTCAAAAAAGAAGTCTAGCCTATTTTAAATAACACGGTCATTAGCAACTCTACTTGCTAATATCCGTGTTATTTTTTGTATGAATACTAGAAAGAGCTGCTACAAATCTTTTCTGGCCCTATTGCTTTGCCTTTGGATACTACAGTGGATGTAACTGAATTACTTGGAGCTAGTAATCTTTCTCCCATGTTTAGTTTTTTGATCCTGCTGTATCAACACTCCATTTGTGACAGAGCAATAAAAACGAAGACGATGCTAAGAAATCGTCTTCGTTCTACTTTATTTTTCTTTTAGCAACTTTTTTATGCAGTCCTTGAATAACCGTTCGTGTCTCATCTAAATAATCAATTGTCTGATTATAGGCACTGGTCACTACTCCCATAAATAAAATATCAATGACAAGAAGCTGGGCAAGACGAGAGGAAGTGGCACCGCTTCTAAAGGTCGCTTCGACATTCGGTGACACATATAAACAAATATCGGCTAAACTCGATACTAATGAATTACCGTAACGCGTTAAACTTATGGTAGTAGCAGGAGTTTGGCCCGCTATTTCAAGGATTTTGGCCACTTCGTGCGTTTCCCCAGAGAAGGATATCCCGACTACCACATCCCCCTCCTGTGCATTGACGACCGCTGTAGCTCCTAAATGTAAATCCATGAATACTTTACTATGCTTATTAATTCTTAAAAACTTTTGATCTGCGTCCATAGCAGTAATTCCAGAAGCACCTACGCCAAAAAATATAATTCTTCTAGCCTTTGCTAAAGCTGATACAGCACGTTCTAATTCAGCCTTATCTATTAAATTAGCCGTTTGTGTCAAAATTTCACTACTTTGCAAGGTCACCTTCTCTACAATTGATTGTAACGGCTCATTTGCCTCTATATCTCTGTCGTCGGTGTTATTACGCTGTAAATCACCAGCAATACGCAATTTTAATTCCTGAACGCCGCTGACATGCAGAGATTTGCATAATCGTATAACAGCTGCACTGCTTGTCTGACTTGCCTCTCCCAACTCTACAGCGGTCATTTTAATCGCCTGAGTGGGATGCTCTAAAATAAAGCTCGCCACCTTTTTCTCGGAAGGGGGCAGCTTCTCACGCATTTCTGATAGCATAATTAAACCGGCATTTATTTTTTCCATACGTCCATCCCCACCTCTAGTATGTAGCCTTCAGGGAAAAGTGAATGGAGCAGTTCCATCCACCTCTTTCTTCAAAGCTTACGTAATTCTACTGCTCTACGGACATGCCCTTCGGATTGGGCGAGTAATGCTGTCGCTTCTTCTAACACTGTATTTGTTAGTAACATGACAATAGCCAGTTTTACTTGATAATTGGTTTGCTCTAAAACTTGCTCAGCTTGAATATACGATACTCCTGTCACTTCACAAACAATTTGCTTGGCACGTTCTCGCAATTTAAAATTACTAGCATGAACATCCACCATTAAATTTTTATAGACTTTACCAAGCTTGACCATAGTTGCGGTTGTAATCATATTGAGTATTTGTTTATGGGCGGTTGCAGCCTTTAGTCTAGTGGAACCAGTTAGAATTTCTGGACCAGTAATAACCTCAATAGCTATATCTACATTTTCGCTAATGGTGGAACGAGCGTTACTGACCAAGCTAATCGTTTTGGCTCCCATTTGCTGAGCATAATTTAAAGCTCCTTTGACAAAAGGCGTTCTACCACTTGCCGCAATACCAATGACTATATCTAGATTTGTTAAGCGTTGGTTCTCCAATTCTTGACGACCTAAAGATAAATCATCTTCTGCCCCTTCTATGGCGATCATTACTGCCTCTGAGCCACCCGCTAATATGGCTTGCACTAGTTTAGGCGAAGTACTAAATGTGGGTGGACATTCAACAGCATCTAACAGCCCTATTCTCCCACTTGTCCCTGCCCCTACATAAAACAATCTACCGCCATTTTTTAGCGCATGTACAACAGCCATAATAGCCTGTTCTATTTCAGGTAATACTTTGGCAATAGCCTGTGGAATTTTTTGATCCTCTTCATGCATTAGCCTTACAATTTCAGCAATGGACATTAAATCCAAATTGGTTGTGTCTGGATGATAATCCTCAGTCGTCAGTTTTGTCATTCGCTCCATCGAAATCAAATCACTCCATTCGATTTTTTTACACTCATCCAAGTTTCCTTTACTGTTTGTTGTAAAGCCTTTGTCATTGGAATTCCTTCACTAAAGAGTCCATTTATAAAAGCACCAATAGCAGGTGGTACTTCAGGCTGAATAATTTGATTATCAATAGTAGATTGTTGCAATTTTGCTTGAAAGCATTGAACAAAGTATTGATTTTCGAATAATCCTCCACAAGTAACAATTGGAAATTTTTTCACCTGTGGTTCTTTTCTATACATCATTTGGAGAAGTTGAACTAAATGGGTAACTGCACGGTCAACAATCCTCTTCGCTATCTCATTATTTTGGGTAGCTAAAAGTAATACCGTCCTAGCAATAGAGGAAATACATATGCGTGGCTGCGAATGCTCATAAATTAGTGTAATAATTTCCGTAGGATCTGTTAGTGCTAGATGCTCTAAAATGGCTTTAGAAAAGGCATCTTCATTTAAACCATAAGCATCATATTGACGAGTAATGGTACGCAATGCCTCTTGTCCAATATAGTAGCCACTTCCTTCATCTCCCAATAGATAACCCCATCCCCCCATACGACTAATTGAATTTTGTTGAACCGCATAAACAATTGAGCCCGTTCCCGCTATAACTACTAACCCTTCCTGTGTAAACGTCCCACTAGTAAGTGCCGCGACTGCATCATTGGTGACAGTAACTTTACAGGAAGTAGAAGGGAACATAGGAGCTATCCACGCCTTCCAGCGTTTTATATCCTCCTGACGATCCCCTCCTGCTACGCATAAGAAAATCGTTGAAACATCGTATTTTGTAGCGCTTATTTTTTGCACTAGACTCTCCAGTAAATGTTCAATATGTTGCCTTACCTCATGGGCTGGAGTTGATTTTATATTCGTACCGTGTCCATCCATAAAGGCGAGAATATTTCCTTCTTTTGTACCGATTATGGCACGGGTTTTCGTTCCACCACCATCGACTCCAATAATATATTGCTTATTTAATGGCACCTGCCGTCAGCCCCTCCATAAATTGCTTTGAAGCAATGAAGAATAATAGAATCATTGGTAATGATGCTAATGTCAGTCCAGCAAATAGTGAGCCCCAATCAGCCGAATGCTCCCCAAACAGCGACATCATTCCGACCGGGATTGTCCGTTTCATCTTTTCCGTAATAAAAATAAGCGGGAAGAAAAAATCATTCCATGCTGCGATAAAATTGATAATCACGACTGTTCCTAGTGCAGGTCGCATTAATGGCAAAACAACATACCAAAGGACCCTTAGATTACCTGCTCCATCCATACGGGCAGCCTCTTCCAATTCAGACGGCATCGTTTTAAAAAAGCCTGTTAGTATGAGTATGGATAAAGGTATACCTGTCGCTGTATTCATTAAAATTAAAGACCATAAAGAATTAATTAGTCCTAAATCACGCATTAAAATGAAAAGAGGGACAATCCCCAATTTTATTGGGATCATCATGCCTAATAAGAAAATGAAGAATAAGGCATGATTCCAAGAAAATTTAAAGCGTGCAATATAAAAGGATGCCAATGAACAAACAACAACAATCAGTACAACAGATACAACACTGACAAATAGGCTATTCAAAAAATATGTGGTAAATGGAATTTTAGACAATAATGTGCGGTAAGTATCTAAGCTAAAGCTAGATGGAAAGCCTAATGGATCCTTATAAATGTCCACACTTTTCTTAAAGGAGGACAAGATCATTAACAATATAGGATATAAGCTGATTGTCGCCACTGTAAACACAACAAGATAATAGAATGGTCGAAACCAAATGGCCCCTTGCTTCATATACTTCCCCCTTACATTTGGACGTCTTTTTTATTGGCCAAGCGTAAAAATAGCGTTGTACAAATTAATATAAATAGGAACAGTACTGTCGCTAGCGCAGACCCTAAGCCAATAGCTGTCGCACCAGAAGCTGTAGAACTACCAAATGCTAAGCGATAGAAAAACACGGCTAATGTATCTGTAGAATAATAAGGCTCTCCCATCGAACCTTGCATGGCATAAACAAGTTCAAATGCCTCAAAGGATTGAATAAATGTTAAAATGCCCATGATCATTATCGATGGCACCATTAAAGGTAAATAAATCGTACGTAATAAGGTGAAGCCCTTTGCACCGTCTAGTCTTGCAGCCTCAATTAATTCATTGGGGATGCCCTGAAACCCAGCTAAAAAAATTAAGACGCCAAATCCTAGTCCAAACCAACAATTGACTAAAATAATTGTAATCAAAGCTGTTCCAGGATCACCGAGCCAAGCCTTTTGTAACGTCTCTAAACCTAATTTCTCTAAAAGGACATTTAAGGTTCCGAAATTGGGGTTTAAAATAAGCTTCCATAAAAAACCTACGATAATTACAGATAAGACTCGCGGGAGAAAAAAGGCTGCCTTGAAAAACTCAGCACCTTTAATTTTTTGGTAGATAATAAATGCTAAAAAGAAAGCTACACCATTCATGACCACCATTTGCATAATAAAATAAAGAACATTATGTTTGAAGGCATTCCAAAACATGGAGCCATAAGGTTCTGTTGTGAAAAGCGTCACAAAGTTTTGGAAGCCAATAAAGTCCCCTCGTGCCATCCCTTTCCATTCAAAAAAACTATAGGATAAGGCCGCTAGAATTGGATAAAGCACAAACATTCCATAAATTATAATTGCAGGGATAGGGAAAAGGTGGATAGACCACCCTGCCCATGATTTTCTTTTTGATAACGGTGAAGCTGTAGGTTCTCTCATGATGAACAGCCCCCTTTAAATTTTTGAAAAAGGAAGATTCCTTGTAGGAGCATTATTTATTTTTGAAATGGCGTATACCAAGTTTTAGCATTGTCTTGTACTTTTGCAGCGACCTCTTCAGGCGTTACCTGACCTAGATACATACCTTGTAATTCACTTTCAAGTAAACTTTTTGTTGTTGGGTCCCCACCTGTAAAATTAGTCACCCACATGTATGGTATCGCTTCATTTGCAGTGGATTTACTAATCTCATTTAATAGGGCATCGTCAGAGGTAATATCAGGTATAGCACTGATCATGGAAAACTCCTTCACAAACAACTCACCAAATTCCTTTGTTGTTAAAAACTCTAAAAATACTTTGGCGGCCTCTATATTTTTCGAATTTGCATTAATAGCAAATGAGCCATCCACCCAAGTCGTCACTGTTTTCTGACCCCCTTTAGATGGAATAGGAAAATACCCTAACTCTAAATCTGGATTCATTTCTAATACAACAGGAATTTCCCAGCTACCTAACGGGAACATAGCAGCGTCCTCTAATGCAAACAAAGTACGAATATCATCCATTCCTAAGCCTTCTGAATTTGCAGGAAAATACTTCTTTAAGTCATTCATTACTTGTATCGATTCTATAAATTGAGCATCTGTAAAATCCTTTTCTCCAGCGAGCACTGCTTGGTAGAAATCATTCCCTTCGTAAATCGCTGGTCCAACAATCCCGTGCAGTAATGACAATAGCCACCCTTCCTTAGTACCCATTGCTATCGGGGTAATGCCCTTTTCAAGCAATTGATCATTTAATGCTATAAACTCTTCCCAAGTAGTCGGTATTTCGAGGTTATTATCCTTGAAGATTTTTTTATTATAGAAAAATTGCGTGGAGCTCAAATTGATCGGTACCCCATATTGATTTCCATCTTCATCACGTGAAGCTAGTAATGCCTCTTCAGGAAACGAAGCTAAACCGTTTAAGCCATTTATTTTCTCTACATATCCTGCTTCAGCAAGCTTTAATCCTGCTGCATAAGGTCGTAAGTGGAAAATATCTGGGCCTTCCCCAGCCTGTAGTGCTGTATTGAGAACAGTGTTATACTCTGTATTTTTAGTCGGATTAAAGGAAATGTGTATTTCGGGATGTTGTTCATTAAATAAAGCAATCACTTTTTCATATTTTGCCACATCTTCAGTACGCCAACTTCCTATCGTGAGAGAAATCTCTTCCGTTTTCTCCCCTTCTTCCTTATCAGGTGTTGTTGAAACCGTTGTTTTCTCTTTTGAGGTACACCCCACTAAAGCTACAACGATTAATAATGGAAACAGCCATAACCATTTACTCTTTTGTTTCATATCAACTAATCCACCCTTCATATAAGTAATTTTTCATAGATCAACGTATGAAGCTTTTCCCGAATACTTCTCATATTTGTATTCCTTCCATAATGAACTGCATTCGTCAGGAAAATAACAAAGGCCTTTTCAACAGGGTCCATCCAAATACTTGTGCCTGTAAAGCCTGAATGACCAAATGACCCCTTACTCCACCTCCTAGCAAAACAAGATGATGAGTAGTCTCCGTTCCATACTTCAAAACCAAGCCCCCTATTCCGAAATGTCTTCGTATGAGCAAGTTCTAGCCACTCATATGGAAGAACATCTTGTTGTGTAAAACCTAACCATATTTCTGCAAACTTCGCTAAATCTTCCGCACATGAAAATAGACCAGCACTACCAGCCACACCTTCCAACAGCAGGGACTTTTCATCATGGACAATTCCTTGAACAAATTTTCCATCCACCATTTCTGTGGATGCCGCTAGTGCCTGTTGATGGTCCGGTAATTGAAAGCGAGTATGCTTCATCCCCCAAGGCTTCAATATTTCCTGTTCAACGAATTGGCTAAGTGACCTTCCTGATACTTTTTCAATTACTTTCCCTAATAAAATCATACCTAAATCACTGTAGAGTACTTGCTTGCCTGGCTGAAACACTACTTTACTGGAAAATATCTCTGTCATGATGTCGCGTTGATGATGCCTCTTCACTACTGGCATTAAGTCTGCTGGTAACCCTGAATTATGCTGTAATAAATGTTGAATGGTTATATTGGCATACTTAAAATTCGGTAAATATGTTTGAACTTTATCGTCCACAGTCATTTGCTGTCGACTCAAGAGCAGTAAAGTAGCTGGTAGCGTTGCCACTACTTTTGTTAATGACGCTACATCGAATAATGTATGGCTCAAAATGAGTTGTTTGCTGCCATCCTGCGCTGTAAAAGCCCCGTAACTAAGAGACAAAATTCTTTTATGATGTTGTTGAACAATCAATACTGCACCTGGAATTTCCTTTTTCCGCACTAATTCATTTATATAGGCATCTACCAAATGAACACCCCACAATTATAACTATCTAAATTTTCTGTAAATTAGTATTATCATATAAAATAAAATGATAAAAAATTACTCCAATCTTAAAATTTTTTTTCACATAAAAAAACTCCCCATCAAGTAATTTCTTACTTAATAGAGAGTTTTTCCCATTATTTAGTTGGTTTTTTCAAATCCATTGAAGCTGCTGCGCTTTCAACCTTTACGCGTTTTAAGAAGAATGCAAGCACGACTGCAATCACTGTTATACCAGCTGCAATTAAGAATGAGTGTGTAATCCCATCTAATAAAGCAGTTTGCATAATTTGATCTTGCATTTGTTGCATTTGCTCTGCGGTAGGTGCTGCACCTGCTTGTGCCGCATTTGCTTTCGCCTCGACAATTAATTCTTCAGCTTTGGCTTTTGTACGATTATTCATGAATGTAACTAAAATCGCACTACCAATTGCTCCTGATACTTGTTGTAATGTGTTGTTAATAGCTGTACCATGTGGATTCATAATTTGTGGTAATTGGTTTAAACCGTTTGTCATAATAGGCATCATTACCATCGACATACCGAACATACGAATTGTATACATCGATACGATAAATGTATAGCTTGAATCAATTTCTAATTTTGTTAAACCGAATGTAGCGATTGTTGTAATCGTTAATCCGATAATGGCCAATATACGTGGACCAAACTTATCGAATAGCTTACCAGTAATTGGTGACATAATCCCCATTACAAGCGCTCCTGGAAGCATCATTAAGCCAGCTTCAAATGGTTCAATACCGCGAATAGATTGTACGTAAGCCGGTGTTAAAATCATCCCTGAGAACATTGCCATCGAAACAATAACAGAGATAACAGACCCTAATGCAAACATTGGGTATTTATAAATACGTAATTCCAATAATGGTTGATCCATTTTTAATTGTTTAATGATGAAAATAATTAAGGCAATAAAGCCAATTGAAATTGTGCCATATACCCAAGGACTTGACCAGCCTTTATCTCCTGCTGTACTGAAGCCGTATAAAATACCGCCGAATGCAACTGTTGATAAAAGTACTGATAGGAAATCTAAGTGGACTTCACGTGTCTCCATCACGTTTCTTAATTTCCAAACACCAAATAATAAACTAATAATCGCAAATGGAATAATCATTTGGAAAAGCATACGCCAATCATGGTGCTCAACAATATAACCTGATAATGTCGGTCCAATTGCTGGAGCCATAATCATAACTAAACCGAAGATCCCCATTGCTGCCCCACGCTTCTCTTTCGGGAAGCTAGTTAACATAACATTCATTAACAATGGTGACATACTAGATGCTCCGGCTGCTTGCACCATACGACCTGCTAATAGCATGTCAAAATTAGGAGCGAAGCCTGCCATAATTGTACCAATAGTAAAGATGGACATTGCCGCAATAAATAAATGTCTATTTTTAAAGCGTGTCACAAAAAATGCTGAAGCAGGAACTAAAATACCGCTTACTAGCATATAACCTGTTGCGAGCCATTGTACCTTTGAATATGTGATCCCAAAATCTTTCATGATTGTTGGTAGTGCCACATTCAACAATGTGTTGTTAAGAAAAGCAACAAAAGCACCCACAAATAATATAGCTATCATGCCATAAGGGGGCTTCTTCATTGTCTGCTCACTATTCATTTATATCCCTCAATTCTTTCTTGTGTTTTTCGATAAAACTTATTTTATACTCGTAGTCTACTTTTTTCAACAAATAAGTTTATATTTTTTATAAACGTTGATATATCAGCGTTTTTAGTGTAGAATAAGAGTATAATATTTTAAAAAAGGTGAGGTCATGAACAAAAGAAAAAGACAGATTATTACAGCTGCACGCGCACTTTTTATTGAAAAAGGATTTTTAGATACATCGATTAACGACATTATCCATGATGCTAAAATTTCAAAGGGGACGTTTTACAATCATTTTTCTTCGAAGAACGAATGCTTAATCGCAATTTTAGATGAAGGACGTGAGGAAGCAAGTAATCGTCGACATGAACTTATTTACGGGAAAGATCCTACAGATTTAGAAGTATTAACGCAGCAAGTCGCTGTTCTCATGTACGTCAATCGTGAACATAATTTAATTCAAATTTTTGAATCAATCTTCCATTCAAGAGATAAAGAACTGAAAAAAATTATTATTAACTACCACCTACAGGAATTAGAATGGTTAGCAAATCGACTTGTTCAAGTCTTTGGTGAAGAAATTAGCCCAATAAGCTATGAATGTGCTGTGCAAACACTTGGAATGATTAACCTCACATTGCGCGCAGTTTTTATTGCTGATTATAATAAATATATCAATCGAGAAGCCATTGTACGTGTAGCATTGCGCAATATTAGCGTTATTATACCTACGATGCTTGAATCGAAAGAAATCATCGTTAGCGTTGAAATGATCAATACAATTCAAAATGTAGTGAATTATAAAACCGTTACAAAAGATATGGTCATTGATCAATTACATGGCTTTGCCAAAGGATTAACGAACAATGAAACAGTGGAAGGCTTGGAGTATGCGGAATTCTTATTAGAAGAGCTTCAACGCGAAAATCCAAAGCTCTTTATTATCGAATCACTTCTTACACCTTTCCGTAAAGCATTCGTTGGAACAGAACATGTCGCAGAAGCCCGCGATATCGCTAATAGCCTATGGCGTTATGTAAAAATTGAGCGCCCAGCTGAGCGGTGCAATAAAAATAGACAATAATAAAAGAGGTATCAAAGTGAATTTTGATACCTCTTTTTAATGACATTGAAATTTTAAAATAAATACCGTACCGGCACGATCTGAACGTACACTTATGGTGCCATTGTGGAGATCAATGAGCTGTTTCGTAATGGCTAGTCCTAACCCTGTCCCTGCTGTATCATCTGTAGTGTTAGTTCCACGATAATAACGTTCGAATAGGTTATCGAGCTCTTCCTGAGGAATGCCAGGACCATGGTCAGCAATAGTTAGCATCACTTCTTTACCAGTATGTTGCGCTTCCACCATCACCTTCGTGCCTACAGGTGTATATTTCTTTGCATTGGTTATTAAATTATCCATAATCCGCTTGAGTAAAAGTTCATCTGCTTGCAGCATCACATCACCATAAACCTTTACGCTTACCTGTTCATCTGCAAATTGTGTTAACCATGTTGTCAAAGGCAGTAATACCTTATCCAGCTGTATAGCTTTATTTTTCAACTGATACGTATACGTTAAATCTTGTATAAGCGCATCCATATACGTTGCCTTTTCCTGCATCGTTTGTGCAAAAATACGCATCTCTTCCTTTGTCCACTCATAATCCTCCGAGGCAAGCATTGTGGAATAGCCATAAATAGAACTTAAAGGCGTTTTTAAATCATGCGATAAGCCTGTAATCCACTCCTCACGTAACTGCTCTGATTGCTTAATTTGCCTTTCATTTGAATCAAGCCGCTCAGATAAATGGTTTAGGGACTCCTCTACAGGCTGAAATAATTTAAATTTCCGTTTCAATTTCCCTGTTTTCTTATGATGGATTTTCTTATCACTTATATCACTGTAATCAAATTGGGTAAGTCGCTCAATACGTGATATGACATAAACAAGTGGTCGTACAAATTGTCGCGAAATACTTATCGATAAAAAGATAACGCCCAGTAATAAAATAATATGCCCACCAAAGAAAATAGAAACAAATAAAATCATTGCCTTATTGAAAGGCTCTTCGAACGGTTTATAGGATGGATTCGGCATGCGGACAACAAATGTGGAATCATCCGCTAAGGTCGTGCTTTGCTTAAGTTCCCCATGCTCAAAAATATCGTATTTCTCCTCAACCAGTTGCGGCTTCTTCAGCTCTTCGTAACGCTTTCCTACAATGTCTGTTCGGTTCCATTCCGTATCATAAATTTCAACACTAGCTTTATGTTCCTTTAAACGCTGTAGTGTCACTTCTGAAATCGCTCCTGTGGCTAACCAATTATCAAGAGCCTCCTCAAATAGTGGCTGAACAGGAGAAATAGGTAGAAATAACAAATAATATTTTGGGAGTTCCCATGTATGCATACCCGGCTGCTTTAATGCAAAAATTTCGCTATCAGGCATTCCACATAGTTCACATCTTTCCCCTGTATAATCTACAATGGTCATCGACTGATCAAATAAGTAAAGTTGTCCTGCATTTTCCTCAGCACGTTTTACTAAATAATCGGCAATTTTAATGGATTCTCCTTTTTCGACGACAGCATCATCCTCAATTTCAAAGGAGCTCATGACATGAATGTTGTCTCCTACACGATCATTAATAAAGATCGCAAAAAATACCAAGCTCATAATAAAGCCTGAAATAATTAATAAATAAAATATGATGAAATAAGATACAAAACGAAGCGTTAATTTCCCTGCTGGCTTCATGGAGAAACATCCCCAACAAGCTTATAGCCAATACCTCTGACCGTTATAATACAGGTAGGCTTTCCAGGATTCTTTTCAATTTTTTCTCGCAGTTTTCGAATATGTACCATTACTGTATTATCATCAAATAAACAATCTCCCCATACACGCTCGTAAATTTGTTCCTTAGATAAAACTTGCCCCGCATTATCACATAAATATTTCAATAAATGAAACAAACGGCCACTAATGATTTCCCTTACGCCATCCACAGTGATTTCTGCAGCATCAATATCGAATGTAAAACGGCTACATGTAAAAAGATGATTTTCTGTGACTTGCTTTTTCTTCATATAACGTGCTAGCTGTACCTTCACCCTTGCAACAAGTTCCAGTGGGTTAAATGGTTTTGTAATATAATCATCTGCACCATTCATAAAACCCCGAAGTTTATCGGC
The DNA here is from genome assembly GCF_058795135.1 of Lysinibacillus sp. GW823-FHT06C08. Lineage (NCBI taxonomy): Bacteria > Bacillati > Bacillota > Bacilli > Caryophanales > Bacillaceae > Lysinibacillus > Lysinibacillus sp. GW823-FHT06C08. The sequence goes on along the minus strand of NZ_JBXAHN010000001.1, from coordinate 33,714 downwards.
GTCACTGCTTTTAGCTGTTAAATAAAAAATAGGAGCATCGCTTTTTTCCCGAATAATATGAGCCACTTCTAATCCACTACCATCTGGCAGCATAATATCTAAAAGATAAAAATCAAATGTTTTAGCATAAATCTCGGATTTCGCTGCTTCTATCGTGTTACATACTGTAATACTTGTCATTCCTTCTTTTCTTAAAATGATATCAATCATTTCAGCTATCGCGCGTTCATCCTCTAATACTAATATGGATGCTTTCTGCATATCCTCACCTACTTTTAAGATTACTTTAAGGTAGTCATTATTTCACCATAAGCTTCCTCAACTATTCTATGTATAAGATAACCAATTAAGGAGATAAAACGCAATGACAACTAATCGTATTACTTTCATTGATACAATGCGTGGGTTTAGTTTATTTGGCATCTTAATGGCGAATTTGCTGATATTCCAATTTGGGATGTATGGCAAAGATGAATTAAAAAATCTTTCTACCTTAGATAATGGAGCTTTATATTTTGTAAAGATTGTGATTGAAGGCTCCTTTATGCCAATCTTCACTATTTTATTCGGCTTCTCGCTTATTAAATTAATTGAATCCATTCGAAGAAAAAAAAATAAAAGCCGCTGGTCTGTATTACGTCGGGCAATTGGTTTAATTGCCCTCGGTTTACTCCATTCCATTTTTTTATGGGAAGGCGATATTCTTTTTTCTTATGGCTGTATGACTTTATTTTTAATTCCCTTTATTAATCGTAAACCCAAAACTTTGTTTATATGGGCGGGTATTCTATTTGTCCTTACGACGGCTTTAACATACGGTTCTATGGAGGCAACTAAAAAGGAACAAAAGGAATTAGATACTTACATTGAACAAGCAAATGATGTCTATGCTAATGGAAGCTACTTAGAAATTTTTGATTTCCGAGCAAATGCAGAAGTACCTGGAATGGAAGACCCTTCCTTCATCTTTATTGTATTAATTTTTGCGCCAATGTTTTATGCTCCCCTATTCCTCTTCGGTATGGCACTCGCTAAAAAGCAAGCCTTTACGAAAATGGACGAGGAAGTAAAGTGGTATAAGCTAGGGGCACTCCTAGTTCCTATAGGACTCGCATGTAAAAGTGTAAGTTTTATAGAAAGTGATTTTTCTTCCATCTTATTGATGGGCGGATCTCAACTATTAGCACTTGGCTATGTCAGCCTTGCAGCTTTACTCTATAAAACACGCCCTGTACAACTCCTTGCTCCTGCATTCGAGAGCGTGGGAAAATTATCTTTAACCAATTATTTACTACAAACTATTATTTGTACAACTGTTTTTTACGGTTATGGTCTCGGATTATATGGCAAGTTAGGTGTCTTTGGCGGTATTTTATTCGGTATCGTTGTTTACAGCCTACAATGTGTCCTCAGCCTTGCCTATTTAAAGAAATTTAAACGTGGCCCATTTGAAACAGTCTTACGTGTATGGACGAATTGGTCGTGGACCGGTCAGGTGAAGTAAGACTCCTACAAACTACTATATACGAAAGGAATTATTTCATATGAATAGTGACTCTAAAGAAGACTTTACAGACTCGTGGTGGTTTTTAGGTATTTGTGCGGCTGTAGCAGTAATTTTAACACTATTGCATTTTAATCGATAATATCGGCATTCGTTTTCCTTGCCCCCTACTGTATACTATTACTACAACCATACAGCTTAGGGGGCATTTTCTTGTTAACGCGTATAATGATTACAGGCTATAAGCCACATGAACTTGGTATTTTTAACGATAAACATCCTGGGATTAGTATCATTAAAAAGGCATTGGAAAACCGTCTACGTCTTCTACTTGATGAAGGGCTCGAATGGGTGATTATTAGCGGCCAACAAGGTGTAGAATCTTGGAGTGCTGAAGTTGTATGGACGCTAAAAAAGGAATTTCCTCATTTAAAATATGCAGTTATCACACCCTTTTTAGAACAAGAGAAAAATTGGCAGGACCATAAAAAGGAAAAATATCAAACCATAATTGCCCGAGCAGATTTCGTCACAAGCATTACGAAAAAACCGTACGAGGCTCCTTGGCAATTTATTGAGAAGGATAAATTTATTATTCAAAATACAGATGGTCTATTATTAATTTATGATGAAGAAAATGAAGGCTCTCCAAAATATATCAAACGTCTGGCAGAAAAATTTATGGAGTCTCATGACTATTCACTTTTGACAATCAATGCCTATGATTTACAAATTATAGCAGAGGAAATACAGCAACAAGATTGGTAGATATTAATTGCTATAATTTTCCGACAATTATATACTAGTATTATGAATTAGGTTGTCTGTAGCTAACTTTTTGATCACATTTCGAAAGGAGCTGTCACATTTGAAGAAACAAATCGAAGTAATTTTTGAAGCTTCTCCGATAAATATTGCTCATGATACGTATCGCCGAGAGTGTAGCTATACGCGTGGCATTCATATCGAAGAACAAGAATTTCTAGCCATTTTAAGGACTATGAGTAGGGATTCCCGCTTATATTTTGATTTTCATAACCCTCGTAAGGAGATTAAAAAAGGAACATATTTAAATGGACACTCCGGTTTAGCCTACAATATTTTTGAGTACTATAAAGAAAACTTTAATATTGAAATTACTGAAATAATCAATGGTAAAGATTTTTATGTAAAGATCATATAAAAACAACCCCCTTTAAAGTTTCACCTTTAAAGGGGGTTCTTCTATCTTATAGGTCTGCTACTTGAGCACCTAACTCTTTATTATTATACATTTCTGTATCCAATTCTTTCGTAACACGTGCTGTTGTAACACCAGCTGTCATTGAACCACTTACATTTAAAGCTGTACGTCCCATATCAATTAAAGGCTCAACTGAGATTAATACACCTGCAAGGGCAACTGGTAAATCAAGAGCTGATAATACAAGGATCGCTGCAAATGTTGCACCACCACCAACACCTGCTACACCAAATGAGCTAACTGCTACTACTGCAATAACTGTAATAATGAACACAGGATCAAGTGGATTAATACCGACTGTAGGTGCGATCATAATTGCTAGCATGGCAGGATATACACCAGCACAGCCATTTTGACCAATTGATAAACCAAATGAACCTGAGAAATTGGCGATACCTTCAGATACCCCAAGACGACCTGTTTGCGTTTTAATATTCATCGGTAAAGTACCCGCACTTGAACGTGAAGTAAAGGCGAATAATAATGTTTCCGCAGACTTTTTCACATACGTAATTGGGTTTAATCCGCTTAATGTCAAGATTAACAAGTGTACTAAAAATACAATTATTAAAGCTGCATAAGAGGCAATCACAAACTTACCTAAATTATAGATGGCACCGAAATCAGATGTTGCGACAGTACGAGCCATAATAGCTAAAATTCCGTACGGTGTTAAACGTAAAATAATTGTTACAACACCCATGACAAGGGCATAAATAGCATCTAACCCTTTTTTAATTGTTGCTGCTGTTCCTTCATCTTTACGTGCTACACGTAAATAAGCAAAGCCAAGGAATGCTGAGAAAATTACGACAGCAATTGTTGAAGTTGAACGAGCTCCTGTTAAATCCAAGAATGGATTGGCTGGGAATAACTCAACAATTTGTGTTGGTAAATCAGGTGCTGCTAAGCCAGTCGTTTTTTCCTCAAGGTATTGGCCACGTGCTGTCTCCGCTTCACCTTGTAAAATGTGTGTTGCATCTAAATCAAATACTGTTGCAGAAAGAATACCTACTGCTGCCGAAACAGCTGTCGTACCAATTAAAATAGCTAAAATAAGAGCAGCCATTTTCCCAAAATTTTTACCAATTTTCATTTTTGTAAAGGCAATGAGAATAGATATAAATACTAATGGCATCGCTACCATTTGTAATAATTTAACATACCCAGTACCTATAATATTGTACCAAGATGTTGTTTTAGCTAAAACTTCAGAATCAATACCGTAGATAAAATGAAGTCCAAGACCAAGCAAAATCCCTAAACCTAGACCTGCAAAAACACGATTCGAAAACTTGACGTGTTTTTTATTCATCACATATAAAATTCCAACGAACACAAGCAGAACTGCTACGTTAAGAATGATTTGTAAATTCGACAATGGAATGCCTCCTAAGGTGTTTTATAATAATGTAATCGAATTATATACCTATAATCCCTATAATTCAAGTATGTTTTATTAAGATTAATAATTTCATAAAATAAAAACGATTTGTCGCTATTCATTATGCCCTCAAAACGTAAAACGATCATTTTAAAGAGACTTCTTTAAAATATTTTAGTCTCCCATGCTTCAATTGGTGACAACATCATCACTTTAATGGGTTACGATCCCTGTGATTACAAAATTAATACCCCAAAATCCCCCAACATTAACAAAAACCTACATCGTTTAATGAACGAAGTAGGTTTCTTGTGTATTAATCAAATAACAGCTTCCAGTAATTTTTTTACACTGTTTTTTCACGTGTGTCACCGCATTAGATAATTGTTCTACGGAGCCAAAATATTGAAATTTATTCGTAATAACTGCAACGGATAAAGTAGTGCATGTTAATGGCTCCAGTTTTCCAATTCTATTGGCTACCTGCACATATTCAAGATCCTCTAATTCATAAAAACTCAAAATATTAGCATCAAAATCATCAATAATTCTTTGGCAAATCGAAGCAGCATCATAATAGGGCAAAATCGCTACAAAGTCATCGCCACCAATATGCCCTAAAAAATCATCTACCTCACATATATGTCTTTTAAGTATATCTGTTAAATATAGTAGGATTTTATCGCCTTTATTAAAGCCATAGGTGTCATTATAGGATTTAAAATGATCTAAATCGAAATATATTAAACTATATTGTGGAAGTTTTAAGGCTTCCTCAAGCTTTTCATTGATTAATTTATTACCTGGTAAACTACTTAGCGGATTCAAAAAGCTAGCAATGGCCACCTGTGTATCGACGAGCTTTAACAGAAGCTCCCTTATACTAACCATTCCATAATATAGGTCTTTTTTAGTGACAATCACATCATCATATAAATCCTCCGGAGGTCTAGACATTGCTTGAGTACTAACCTCAGTAATCGGTATATTCCGATCTACAATTAAAGGATTTTCTTTAATGATTAATTGATTTTGCCGTCCCATAAATAAATGATAGCCATATTGAGTACCTATTTTTTGATAGAAATGTGTACGTGTAATATGCCCAATAGGTTTTTCATCACGAACTACCACAACACTACGTAATGAAGGATTACTCGTAAAAAGTACATCTACTTCTTTATTTTTCACATATTCATCAATACATGGAACCTTTTCAATGACTTCCCCAATCTTCATGGTCACCCACCCTTATTTTTCCTAAATGTATTTCCTTTGCGGGCTTTCCTATCGCATAACCTTGCGCATAGTGAATACCGATACGATGTAGATACTCAAGCTCTTCCTGTCTCTCAATTCCCTCAGCAATAATTTTAGTTTTGGCCTGCTCGGCATATTTCATTAGCAATGTAACAAGCTGCTGCTGCTCACTAATCTGATCAATACTTTGAATTAATGAACGGTCTAGTTTAATAAATTCTGGCTTTAAATAAATAAGTGTTTTCAAGCTATTGTAGCCTGAGCCAACATCGTCTACCGCAATACGATAGCCCTGCGATCTATAATGTGATAATACACGTTCAAACTCAACAAAATCTATAACAGCACTACGCTCCGTTAATTCAAAAACTACTTGTTGTGGCTTAATGCCGAGTTCCTTTAATAATTGTAGCGTTTCCCCACTATGATATTTTTTATCTAATAATACATTCGGATGTATATTAAGAAACACTAAAAGGTTTTTATCCATCAAATCATTGTGCATACGTTCCTTGAAACGTTGTAAAGAAAGATTTCTACAAAAACATTCAAATAAAAATACACAATCTGTTTGTCCTACAAACTCATAAAACTGGTCGACACTTGTAAACAATTCCGAGGATATTGGACGGTTTAAAGCTTCAAATCCAATTGTTTGTGCTGTCTGTAAATCCACAATAGGCTGAAAGTATGTATGTAAAGAACCTTGTTGAATAATTTGCTTCAATGCTTTTAAACGTTTCATATATAACGTATTTTGTTGATGTTGCCCGTATAAATATTTTAATAAAGAAAAAACATTATTCGTTTTTATATTTTGTTCCACAGCTGACTCCATGCTTGCACCTCTTTAATTGGTTATTATGGTTCATTGTACGCTTCAATTGTAAATAGACTGTGAATCGCATGTAAAAAGAGCAAGCTCTAGCACTAGAATTCAGGGTATCCCTTTCCAAGTAGTAAGCTTTTATTCATATCTATTAAATAGTTTTAATTTCATAATATTCTTTCTATTTAGAATTATTTATTTGATATAAACTATTGTTAGTGTATGATTGTAATAATAGGATTATCTTACCTATTATATTTATTTGTGATTGACGATACTGGTCTTTATGGGGAAACCTATTTAGATAATAAAACCATTCAAGGGAGGATCTTGTTAATGAGCTTGTCTATTCAACAATTATTGGAGAACAAAGGAATTACACCGAAACCTGAACACCTTGAACGATTAAAAGCACGCTGGGAAGGTATGCAGTCACTTCGTAGCCATCTAGAAGGTATTGCGATTGATGACGCAGATATCGCTGTACGTAGCATTCCTGGAGGTGATCACATTGACAACTGATTTACATTTAAAATCCGTTGAAGAACTGGCGCCTTTACTACAATCGAAGGCTTTATCTCCCGTGGAGCTTACAAAGGCTATTCTAGATTTTGCTGAGGAAAGCCAGCCTAAGATTAATGCCTATATGGCCTTTTATCAAGAAGAAGCCTTGTCTCAAGCAAATGAAATAGAAAAAGAGATTCTCCAAGGGCAATATAAAGGAATGTATCACGGAATTCCGATGGCCCTAAAGGATAACTTATATTTTAAAGATAAAATTACAACGATGTCCTCCAAAATTCATAAGGACTTCGTTTCTAATTATGATGCAACAGTAGTAGAGAAACTTCGTGACGCTGGTGTTATTTTCACTGGAAAATTAAGCATGCATGAATATGCTTGGGGAATTACTAATAATAACCCTCATTACGGACCCGTTCGCAACCCTTGGGATTTAGATAAAATTCCAGGTGGTTCTAGTGGTGGCTCTGGTGCCGCTGTTGCAGCAGGCGCAAGTGTCGCCTCACTAGGAACGGATACCGCAGGCTCGATTCGAATCCCTTCTTCTGCCTGTGGTATCGTTGGCTTAAAGCCTACACATGGTCGTGTAAGTAAATATGGCTGTTACCCACTTGCTTGGAGCTTAGACCATATCGGCCCAATGACAAAGACAGTAAAGGATGCAGCAGGCTTGCTGGAAGTCATTTCTGGTTTTGATCATCGAGACCCTACTTGCATAGACGTACCTACTGACAATTATGTGCAGCAAATTTCAGGTAATAGTAAGGATTTAGTCATCGGCATTAATGAAGAATACTTCTTTAAAGACGTAGATGCTGACATAGAAAAGGCTGTTCGAGCGAGCATTCAAAGTTTAGTAGATCAAGGTGCTAAAGTGGAAATAGTGCGAATTCCATCCTTACAATATGCAGAATGGGCAGAGCTTGTAACATCCCTTTCTGAGGCAGCAGCTATACACCATTCTGATTTACAAAAGAGACCTCAAGATTTCGGAGACGATATCCGGTTATTATTTGAACTAGGGGAACTACCTTCTGCAGTTGATTACTTACAGGCACAGCAAGTACGTCGTCAAATTAAGCAGGAGTTTAACGAAATTTTTAATCAAGTAGATGTGCTTATTACCCCTACTCTACCTGTAGTGGCAAATACCATTGGTGATGATTTCGCTGAGCTAAATGGCAAAAAAGTAGATTTGATTGATAATATTATTCGTTTTACAGGTCCAAGTAACTTAACAGGCTTACCTGCCCTTTCAGTTCCTTGCGGCTTTAAAGGAAATTTACCAATAGGTCTCCAAATTATTGGTCCTGCCTTTAAAGAAGGTAGAATTTTAAATGTTGGGTATGCTATCGAACAAACAAACCCATTAAGAAATAGAAAGCCTAATATTTTTTCTACTATTTAATCGATAAATAACGTTGAAAAATCTGCTCACCAGGAGCAGATTTTTTTATTGTATGTATAATCTTTTCAAACTAATGGTTTTTTATTAAGACGTACTTTTATAATAGAAGATAATAGCTTACTACAAGAAAGGCAATGATCCATTCATGAATGTAGAGAACTTTTTACAATTACCCATTACAAAAGAATTTACCGTTATTGCTGGTCACAGCGGTTTGCATAAAGCTGTTCACAACGTAGAAATACTCGACTTTGAATTCTCCCCAGATATACATCATGTGCGAGATACAATATTCACTCCTAACAGTGTTGTGTTAAGTAGCTTATTATTTGCAAAGCAAAAGCCTGAGTATTTATTAAATGCCGTCAAAAGCTTGATCGAGCTTGGAGCAAGTGCCTTAGCCTATAAGCCTGTTATTTATAAAGATTTACCTAAAGAGGTTTTAACTTATGCGGAAGACCGTAATTTTCCTATCCTTCGATTTGGTGGAGATGAGTTTTTTGAAAAAATCATTTTAGAAACGATGGCTTATGCTAAAACACAGGATTACTCGTTCTTTTTAGAAACAATTGTACGAAGATTAATGGAGGAGGATCTTGCAGAGGAGCAGCTGAAGTCGATATTACAGCAAATTGATAGACCCTTTGACAAGTATGTATTTGTCGCTAATCTACGGGGAAGGGGTTTATCTCAAAGTGATTGGCAACAGAACTTTTTATCAATGGAGCCTTTATTAAAATCTGGTTTACTTTGTTCCTATAAGCAAAGTCATTTTATAATTATCACTCACCCATCTCAGCAGTTTCAGGCTGAGAGGTTTATACATGAATGGCTAACATTAAGTGCTATCCCTACCGAAGCATTCACCTTTGGCTATAGCAATTGGTACGACACACAAACAGGCATCTCTACTGCTTTACGAGAAGCCTTTTTTGCTAGTGTTTTTGCTGAAATTGATAAGGTACTAAGCTGCCATTATAAGTCCCTTGCATCAGATCGTTTATTAATAGAGCTGTATCGTAAAAATCCTACATTTGCGATGGATTATGTTACTTCCTTTTTAGCGCCTTTACTCGATGATAAGGCAGATCCAGATTTATTGGAAACGGCCAAAACCTATATTACAAAAAAAGGAAACATTAAAGAAGTAGCTGTTGACCATTATTGTCATCCCAATACCGTCCGCTATCGTATGGCAAAAATCCGTCAGTTAGTAGTACCTATAGATAATGACTATGTATTTTATGAGCGTCTAGCTGCAGCCGTTAAATTGTACTTATTACATAGCAAATTGAGTGATGAATAATCGCTTTGGAATAAGTACAAAAAAACGCCTGAATATTTAGAAATAAAATCAAATTATTTTCTTCTCTCTTATGCTATCCTAATTGAAGTTAGGAGGAAGAATTTCATGAAAACTTACATAGCGGATGGCATGCTACTCGTTACAGCCATTGTTTGGGGCAGTGGGTTTGTTATAACAGCCATTGCCTTAGAATATTTAACGGCTTATCAAGTTATGGCTGGTAGATTTTTATTAGCTTCAATTATATTAACTGTTTTATTTGGTTCCCGATTAAAAAAAGCGTCAAAATCGGTCATATGGAAAGGTGCTTTATTAGGTACCATATTGTATATAGCATTTGCTCTTCAAACGGTTGGACTTCAATATACAACACCATCGAAAAATGCCTTTTTAACCGCAGTTAATGTCGTTATTGTTCCGTTAATCGCCTATGCGGTTTATAAGCGTCGTATTGATGGGTATGAAATTATTGGGTCCTTAATAGCCATTATTGGAATTGGCTTTTTATCGTTACAAGGTTCATTGACGATGAATATTGGTGATGCCCTTTCGTTAGCTTGTGCCGTTGCTTTTGCCTTTGATATATTTTGTACAAATCTTTTTGTTCAAAAGGAAGATGCCATTGCACTAACTATCATTCAATTTCTTACCGCTTCCTTTATAGGTATTCTTGTGGTCATTAGCCAAGGAGAAATCCCTACGTCACTAGAAAAAGAAGCTATTTATTCGATTATTTACTTAGGAATTTTTTCAACAACGATTGCTTACCTTTTTCAAAATGTGGCGAATCAATATACAACTGCTACAAAGGCTGCGATTATTCTATCAACGGAATCTTTTTTCGGCATGATCTTATCGGTTATCTTCCTGCACGAAATTTTAACGAGCCGTATGGTTGTAGGAGCTGTTCTTATATTACTCGCCATACTCATTGCAGAGGTCAAACCAGCACATCCTAAAAAGAAGCTTATGAAAACACTCGACAATCAAACGCCAAAATAGTTTCAGTCTCTTACTGGAGCTATTTTTTTATGCGACACGCTCAGGAGTAAACGAATGTTATGAAGCACGACTCGTAATGATGCTCGTCGTTATGCCTACTACTAGAACCGTAATAATAGACAATAAAAAAGTAGTGGAGGATAACAGGAAGCCGCCCACAACAATAACGATAGAATCAATGAAAAATATTAATATCCCTACATTAATACTTGTTTTATCACTAATAAATTGCGCAATGAGGTCTGTCCCTCCTGTGCTTGTCTGAAAACGAAGCATTAAGCCGATTCCAAAGCCTACGAGAATCCCCCCAAGTATAGCACTGTAAAGAGCATCTATATGAACGAGATTTCTGACTGGCTTTAACAAGTCTATAGTCAAGGAAGAGGTAATTAAGCCATGAATACTATTGTAAAAATAAGCTCTATATTTAAACCAGGCAATAATAAAAATAGGGATACTAATGATAATAATCATTAGACCAATCTTCAACTTATATAAATAATGTAAAATCAGCGCTAATCCTACTACTCCCCCATCTAATATTTCATAGGGCGTTAAGAATAAGTTAATTCCTAACGACAAAGAAATACTCCCTACTATAATGACAAGGCTTTTCGTCAAAAAATACATATAACCCCCCTCCGTAACTGAGCATGTCTTATAGTATGAAAATAGGTGATTGAACATGTTACGAAATAACCCTAGATCCTAAGCCATTTTTATCGAGCCCTTTTGATAAATTTCTTCGAAACCTATTCCTTTATTTTTCGTATATACATGTAACCTAAAGGGGGTTTTTAGATGAAGCATGCATTATTGGAACAGGTGAAACATACAAGAGTTTTTTTAAGAAGGGAGCTATTAAATACCATCTTTGAGGAGTTTGATGCTCAACGAATGAAGTTAACTGAGGCACAGCGTTTGGAGAAGTATCAGAAAATGCTTGAAAGTCCATTCCGCTTTTTCCGAGGAAGTGCTTATCTATTTTATTTTGACATGACAAAAACTTCCTCCATTTTCCATACGCCTACTCTCAAACCGACTTGGATTCAAGGAGACATGCATATGGATAACTTCGGTGCCTTTCAAAATGAAGACGGCACGATTGTCTTTGATGTCAATGATTTTGATGAGGGTTATGTTGGTTCTTATTTATATGATATTGTTCGTATGAGTGTAAGTATTGCGCTTTATTTAGAAGAACAAGGCATACATAAGGCTGCTCAGGCAACGGCCATTCAACATCTGCTCAATAGCTATATAGATCAGCTTAAACGATTTCAGCGTAAACAGGATGATCCTCTAACGCTCGTATTTACGAAAGACAACACAAAAGGACCCGCCAAAAAATTATTGAAAAAGCTAGAGAAACGTCAACGCTCCCAGTTTTTACAGGATATTTCCTATGTCGATGAAGACGGGCAACGCCTATTTATTAGCAATGATGAAATTAAGCCCGTTACTGCCGAGGAATATAATGCAATTTCGAGTGCACTTCCTGCTTACAAGATTAAGGACATTGCTTACAAGCATGGCTCAGGTACTGCTTCAATCGGATTAAAACGTTACTATATTTTAGTGGAAGACAAAAAAGATGCATCGGGAGTAGACGATTTAGTATTAGAAATGAAAGAGGTCCGTACAGCGATCCCTGCCTATTTCCTTCCTTACAATCATGAATTTTGGAAGCATTATGAGCATCAAGGTGCGAGAGTAGTTGGGACACAAAAAGCTATGCACCATTTAGAGGACCCTCATTTACACTATATCACCATGAATGAGCAGGAATTTTACATTCGAGAGCGTTCCCCTTATAAAAAGAAAGTAAAGCCTAAAAACTATAAAAATGTCGACGATTACTATACAACAACCTCGATTATGGGACAAATTGCCGCTAAAATACATGCACGAGCGGATATCGATTATTCTCCTGTTTTCACCTATCATAGTGAGGATGAGATACTAAAAACGATTGGGAAAGATCGACATGTATTTGTTGAACAAGTAATTTTACAGTCTATGAACTACAAAGATACAGTCTGCTCAGATTATCACCTCTTTAAAAACTGGATGGATGCAAAGTTTAAATAGCAACGAAAAGGACCTCAGCTAGTAGCTAAGGTCCTATTATTTTTGCCTAGCCTTCATACGAGCTAGTAAAAAACCGCCTTTAAATGACTTTGGCTCGTAGGAAATTATAAATGCATTCGGTTCAAATTGCTCTACTATTTGAAAGAGTTCTGCCTCTCGATTTCTCTTTGTTAAAATTTCATATTTATAGCGATTACTATCTCGCCCCTCACCAACATAAATCGTAACAGCAAATCCCTCATTACGGAGAAACCTCACAAGCTCTTCATTTTTATTTTGAGTATTAATGGTTGCATAAACATAGCCAATCGCCAGCTTCCGTTCAATTTTGGCTCCTAAAAAAATACCTAAGCCAAAACCAATTGCATAAACGACCATAGCTAACATACTTTGTTTCCCGCTAAAAACAAGCGAAAGGCCAAATACATACACGAGCATCTCTAGCATACCGAATATGGCAGCAAGGAAAGTAATATTTTTCACCAAAAATATTGTACGTAAAGTTAAAAAGGGTACATATACTAATTGAAGTATTAAAATCAAAACGATACTTTGCATTTATACTAGACCTTTCTAAGAGTAGTTATATAAGTGTATGTTGAAATAGAGAATTACATTCTATTAAAAATACCTTATTTATAAATTCCCTCGCCACTCAATTCTAAACATTCACGCCTAAAACAAGCTGTGTACTAAAAAAAGCCGTTCGATTATTCCAACGACTTTAAAGGAAAACAACAAGCTATTTCCCCACTATTTAAACGAAGTTAACATATTGCGGTCATTTTCAAATTAATTCCTTTGATTTATTTTTCCCAAAGCTCGATACGTCTTCCTTCTGGATCTTCAATCCAAATAAATTTTCCAAACTCATGAATTGTCTTGTCCATTGCAAGGGGCACACCTATTTTTTCAAGATGTTTGATACTGTCTTCTAGATTTTCCACTTGAAAGTTTAGCATCACTTGCTGATCTGTTGGAAAATAGCTGTCATGCTCAGAGAAGAAGGAAAAGATCGTTTCATTGCCTGACTGTGGTGTAATCATGGTACCATTCCAACTTTCAATTTCCATGTTTAGAACTTTGCTATACCACTGTTTAATTTCTTCTAGATTTTCAGTCCTCCAAAAGACTCCTCCCAATCCCTTTACTTTCATAAAGATCTCCCTCCTACCAATTAGTTATGAATTTAAATTCTAGTTTTAAATGTGAATACCTTCTTTCGTTAACATACCCATACCAGTTGAATAGTAAAAAGCTTTTATGCAAGACAATCATATTTTTTCTTGCGGATCTCTTGATAAAGGGACATATTAAAAAACGTTCTACAGCCGAACGTTTTTAGAAATTTTTACCTTTTATGTAAATGTGATAGCTTTTATATCATCTCAACAAACATTCGTTACTTCATTAAGAATTCCTCACTAAAAAGCCTCATTGATAAATGAAAATAGCCAATCCTTAAATAGAATATTGTAAAGAAATTACAGAATTACTTTGAATGCATCCGTTTGAAAGCATTATATTTCTCATTGGAATATTGTCAACTCCGGTCATCCCTAAATAAGACATAGCTTTAAATTCATTTTTCAATCTATATAGGCCTATTAAATGTAAGTCCTTACCTAATCCTGTCCCCATAAAATTAGGATGAATACCAATCCAAAACATACGACCTTCATTATTTGTATTTGGTTCTATATGAGGGAAAACTACACCAACAGGTTCACCGTTAACAATATATACTGTATACATATTGTTGACTTGTGATGGGAGTTCCGTCCTCATTTCCGTCAGAAATTTCTCTGCATCTATAACACTTGTACTCATCACTTCAGATAAAAAAAAGATAGACTTTTTCTCAGAGCATGACCATATTTCATAATCTAGTTCTGAAATAGTTAATGGTGTCAGTAAAGATCTCTTAAATGCTATTCTTTTATCAACAATTTCCATTTTAGTTCTTGTACAATTCAAGCTATCTAAAAGAACTTTCGGACATTCAAACCTAACTTTTTCTAAACCACTCTGTAAGTTATCTAAAAGCTCATTTATTAACACATCTATCTCAGCGGCAAAATCAAGTCTATCCTCTAAAATCTCTAGCATCATTACACTATCACTTTTTAGGTAATGTACGCCAACACTTCGGAAATGTTGTAGCAGATTATCCATATGTTTTCACCTCTTATGATTTATACTATTCTTCTCCTTTCAACCATTTCCCTCTTAATTGGTCAAAGAAGTATTTTTACCAAGTTTCTAATCATACATTGATCAGACACATAATAAACAAGAAACTTGCTTATTACTACCTAATGTTTTTTTCGAACATTTTCTGCCCTTTTTTCGCATAAAAAAATGCCACCTCCTCCAATCTAAATCAATAGATAAAAGTAGGTGACATTGTTCTTTATATGTTTGAATTCTGATACATGCTATTGAATGATCTCTTTATGCTTCTCCATGCATCGGGTCTTTTTTATGCTTCGGCCCAATCATGTTGAATAAAATATTAAGGATAATCGCTGTGACTGAACCACAGACGATTCCGTTAGATGTTAAAATAGACACTTTTTCTGGTAGTGCATCAAAAATGCCAGGAACGACTGATACACCGACCCCTAAACTTACTGCAATCGCAGCAATCATCGCGTTTTCTGCTGACTCGTTCATAACTGGTACAAGCATACCCATACCCTGTGTAATCACCATACCGAACATCGCTAACATTGCCGCACCTAGTACGGATGTTGGAATAATCGTTGTTAATGCTGCGATTTTCGGTAGGAAGCCAAGTGCTACTAGTAAACCACCTGTGATGTAAATGACTTTACGGTCCTTAACACCTGACATACGCGTTAGACCCACGTTTTGTGAGAATGTAGTGTACGGAAAGGCATTGAAAATTCCACCGATTACAGATGCAAGACCTTCTGAGCGATAACCACGAGCCAAATCTTTTGAATCTAATTTTTTATTACATATATCACTTAGTGCAAAATAAACACCAGATGATTCAACTAAAGATACCATTGCTACAAGCGTCATTGTAATAATAGCCGTTACATCAAATGTTGGCATTCCAAAGTAGAATGGTTGTACCATATGGAATACATCCGCTTCTGCTACTGGGTCGAAATTAACCTTGCCCATGAATGCCCCTAAAATTGTACCAGCTACTAACCCAACTAGAATGGAAATAGCACGGATGAAGCCTGTAGAAAAACGATAGACGATTAAAATAATGACTAGTGTAATAAATGCTAATGCAATATTTGAGCCGGATGCAAAATCCTCTGCCCCTTGTCCACCTGCCATATTATTTAAAGCTACTGGCAGTAAAGAAATACCGATAATAGAAACGACAGATCCTGTTACTACTGGTGGGAAAAATTTCACTAGCTTCCCGAAGAAGCCCGCAATAATCACGACAATCAAACCAGATGCAATAATGGAACCATAAATATCTGTGATACCTTGCTCTGGGTTTGTACCTATAGCAATAATTGGACTTACCGCTGTAAATGTACAACCAAGTACTACAGGTAAGCCAATACCAATAAATTTACCTGAGTAAACTTGTAAAAGTGTTGCGATCCCGCACATCATAATATCAATCGCCACTAAATACGTCATTTGTGTTGAATTAAAGCCAATTGCCCCTCCAATAATAAGTGGCACTAGGATGGCTCCAGCATACATCGCAAGTAAATGTTGAATTGCTAGCGTCGTTGATTTAAAGGTATTCATTACGCGCGAGCCTCCGTAGCAAATGTCACTTTGCCATCTTCAAGAGAATCTACAATCGCTAATGATTCCACGCGAACACCTTGCTCACGTAATAATTTTCCCCCATCTTGGAAGCCTTTTTCAATAACAATGCCAACTCCTACAACATTAGCACCTGCTTGAGCTGCAATATCAAGTAAACCCTTTACAGCTTCTCCGTTTGCTAAGAAATCGTCAACAATTAAAATATTGTCGTCTTCACTTAAAAAATTACGTGATACAGAGATATCATTTGTTTCATTTTTAGTAAATGAATGTACTTTTGATGTGTAAAGGTTATCTGAAAGTGTTAATGATTTACGTTTACGAGCGAACACTACCGGTGCACCGATTTCTAGCCCTAACATGACAGAAGGAGCGATGCCTGAAGATTCTATTGTTAAAATCTTTGTAATTACTTGGTCAGCAAATCGGTTTGCGAATTCATGACCAATTTCCTTCATTAACAATGGGTCAATTTGATGGTTTAAAAATGAATCTACTTTTAATACTGAAGATGATAGAACTTTACCCTCTTGCATAATTTTGTCGTGTAATAACTTCATTTCTGTCATATCCTTCTTTCTTAAATATTAATAAAAAAAGCTGAACACCTTGGTCCCATTCAGCTACGAGTGGAGCAAAGCATTCAGCGTTAAAACGTCGAAAGGAATAGAAAACATCATGAAAGAAGTTCTCTAAAAGCATTGCTACCCATAGTCGATTTATTTACGGTAAATCGGTAGAAACTTGCAAGCCATATCCTCGCTATTATATGAGTAAAATTGTATGAATCTATCAGAATACCCAATTTAACACTTTATTCGGTAGAAGCCTATTTCTCCTACTGAAAAATGTTTAATTTTTCGGAATTTAATGGTATTCTGCGACTTTTTAATTGTAAACGTTCGTGTTTTCAATCAACGTACTGATTATAACAGACAATTTTCTAGCATGCTAGCATTATTTTGATAAATGAAAGGGTACTGTCATAATCACGACATTTCTGTGAAATAACAATGTTGTACGTATTAATAAGCTAGATTGATTGTGAAGCATATGATGCCAGCCTTTTTTAGGTAAAAATTGAGGGATGACAACCGTTACTTTATGACCTGTTTTCGCACATTGATGGTCCACTTTATCTATAAATTTGATCAATGGCTGTGTGATGCTACGATATGCTGAATAATAGGTTACTAGTCGAATATCTGGTTGCCAAGCCTGCCATTTTTCTTCGAAGGCTTTTGCATCCGCTTGATCGAAAGCCACATAAAAGGCAATAATTTTATCAACCTTTAGTGATTTCGCATAATGAAGGGAATTTTCAACCACCTTCGTTATACCAGCTACTGGTACGATGAATACATTTCCTTCAATAGTAGCGACTTCCTCTTTACTCAATCTCAGCTGTTCCCCAACGGCTTGATAATGAAGCTTGATCCGATGAAATACAAAAATGATAATTGGTAAAAATACAAACACTGGCCATACCTGAGGCAACTTCGTTACAAAAAACATCATCGCTACAATAAACGAAATGGCTGCACCAATTGTGTTAATCGTAAATTTTGTCATCCAGCCAGTAGGTTTTTCGCGCCACCATTTTCGCATCATTCCCGTTTGTGCTAATGTAAACGGAATAAATACCCCAACAGCATAGAGTGGAATCAAATGCTCTGTTGCCCCATCAAATAAGATGATTAAAACAATGGCTGCTAGTCCTAGCATCATAATGCCATTAGAATACCCTAGGCGATCCCCACGCATTTGAAATATTCTTGGAATAAAACCGTCTTTTGATAAATTGACAGCAAGTAGAGGAAATGCTGAATAGCCTGTATTTGCTGCAAGTACCAAAATCATCGCTGTTGTACCCTGTACTATATAATAAAAGAAATTTCGACCAACACTTGCTTCTGCTAGTTGGGAAACGACTGTCGCTTCCGAAGTTGGCGCAATTCCGTAAAAATAAGCTAAACTAACAATACCGATAAATAAAACCGCTAAGATTCCGCCCATTGCTAACAATGTTTTAGCAGCATTATTAGGAGCTGGATTTCTAAAATTAGGGATCGCATTCGATATAGCTTCTACCCCTGTTAAGGCTGAGCTCCCTGACGCAAATGCCTTTAATAATATAAATAAACTAATCCCTGCGACGGGTGTACCTATCTTTGGATGCAGCTCTGCTGGCACCTGACCTGTTGCAACATTATAGAGCCCCATCCCAATCAACACTAACATAACGACTACAAACAGGTAGACAGGGTATGCCAAAACAGAGGCGGACTCTGTTACACCACGTAAGTTCAAGACCGTTAAAAAAATCACAAAGATAATAGCAATTGGCACATTGTATGGATGCAGACTTGGAAATGCCGATGTAATGGCATCTGTCCCTGCTGATACACTTACCGCTACCGTTAAAATATAATCAACGAGCAATGAGCCACCTGCTACAAGACCCGCGTTCACACCTAAATTTTCCCTAGATACTACATAAGCGCCGCCCCCGTGTGGATAGGCGAATATAACCTGACGATATGATAAAGTCAGTGCCACCAATAGGACAACAACCCCTGCCGCAATCGGTAAAGAATACCAAAATGCTAATGTTCCCACAGTCATCAGGACAATTAAAATTTGTTCCGGTCCATAAGCTACGGAAGACAAAGCATCGGACGATAATATGGCCAATGCCTTTGTTTTACTAAGTTTTTGCTCCCCTAACGCATCGGATCTTAATGGTTTGCCGATTACATAACGTTTAAATGAGGATTTCATCAATAAACACCTTCTAGTTTCTTAGATTGTGTTTCGCCTTCCTAAATGAGATCAAAAAACGCCTACAAGTCATCACTAAATAAGACTTGTAGACGCTCATCTGTCTGCCAAGCTCCAACTTTTCTGCTCTTAACGCTTACGAGGTTAGCTGTCGGATTCGGGCCTGAGTAGCCCTACCCTTCAAAAGAAGAGATTCACCCCAAGGAATGCTTATGCACTCCGTCTAAAATGGGTCCCCCGCGTCTAGTTTGCTTCAGCGATTTAGAAATTTGAAACTTTAATAATGATGTCATATTACGCCTGGCGATTAAAAAAGTAAAGAAGAAAATTTTTATTTTTTACAAGTGAAATACATAGACTTTTTGAAATACATTGTTAATATCCATGGTAGAAATTAATTTATCCGCGAATACCTAATTTAAAGGCATTTTACAACAAAAAAACCTTAAAAGTATGCTCTACTTTTAAGGCAACAACTATTATTAGTCTTCCATATCTTGTTCAAAATCAACAATTTCTCCTGTAATCGAATCAACATCAACATCATATTCATATTGCCCATTTTTTAACTCGATTTCATAAATACCATCATCTAATTTAATTTTTGTGACTGTACCCTTTGCTTTTGTTAGAGCCGCTTCAATAGCCTTTTCTTTACTTATAAGGTTAGTAGCAGTATTAGCGTTAACCCATTCATTATCATCGTCATCTTGACGCTCTTTCTTCTGCTTAAGTAATTTTCCAGTATAGGCATCGAATTTTAAATCATACTCTTCTTTATCAGCATGCACCTCTACCTCATAAACAGAGCGGTAGCGATTTTGATCTAGTTCAATATCTGCTACTGTCCCATCCACTACTGCTAATGCTTTCTTTTCGATTTCTTGCATGGATAGAATCTTTTTTTCTTGTGCACTTCCTGATAATAAAGTTGTTGAACCAATTGCCGCTCCAACACCAAGAGTCACCACTAATGCGGGAATCATAATTATTTTTTTCATGTTCATCTCTCCTTTGTTTTATCTGCTTTTAGCTTACCAAGCAAAGATGATAGAACTATAAGAGGAACATTAGAATTTCATGAGAAAACTCGTTTAATCGTCCCATGAAACAGAAAGGACCCTTCCAGATACAGCATGAATTTGGAACGTGGCTTCTTCATGCTCTGTTTCAATTTCAACTAAATAATAACCGCCCTCCGCCGTATCTTCAAAATCTACAGAATCCACTTTCCCAGTTAATTGTTGCAGCGCTATATCAACGGCTTGCTGTTCGGTAATAATATGGGGTTTTTCAGGCTGATTTAGTGGTTCTACATCTTTTTCAGATAACACTTCACCCGAATAGCCATCTACCGTTATATCTTTTTGCTTATGTTCCTTTTCAACACGTGCGGTATAAATAGTTTCCGTGAGCATGACGTTTTCTACCTCACCATATTTTTCTTTCACCATTTTTCTTATTTGATTTTCCGTTAACAATAATTTACTTTGCCCTTTTTGTAACGTTAGATCAGAAACCTGCTGTGTTGTAGCATCAAGCATGGCTGTATATTTCAAATTCTCACGTGTAAATTGAATTTCAAATGAATTTCCACGCTTTTTTACTTCTGAAACTTGACCTTTATAAATAGCTTCGATATGGCGTATGGCCTCCTCTTCACTGAGAGGCTCCTTTTGAAAATAGCGATTTTGAATAAACCAAAGCACTCCGCTACAAAGAAGGACAATCACAATAAGTATTAAAGCCCACTTTTTCATTGCTGCCCCTCCTTTGGTATACACAAGGTAAAACTTGAACCTTCTCCAACTGTACTTTCCACATCTATGGTGATGCCCAATTGTCCCGCAAGTTCATGTGCAATCGCAAGCCCTAAGCCAGAACCGCCTGTTTTACGATTACGATCCTCTGTGACACGGTAAAAACGCTCAAACAAATGTGGAACATGCTCTGCAGGAATACCGACGCCAAAATCCTGAATCGTCATTCGTACATGCGTAGTAGTTTCAGCTGTGGAAATATGAACATCATCCTCACTATATTTCCTAGCATTATCAAGCAAAATAAAGAGTAATTGCTTCAAAATTTTTTCATCACTGTCCATAAATTGTGGTGCTTCTGCATCGACTATAAAATTCCGATGGTATGCCTGCTGCATTTGCGCAGCCACTTTATTAAGGAAGGGAGCCAGCTCTAGCTGTTCAATATGAATATCCATATGCTCATTATTTTTGGCTAGCTCTAATAATTGCAATACCATTTCATGCATACGAGAAGATTCATTTGCAATAGCCTGCAGCGATTCCTGCGCTACTTCACGATTGTCAAGGCCTCTTCGTAAGAGCAACTTTGCATAGCTTTCGATGACAGTAATGGGCGTCTTTAATTCGTGAGAAGCATTTGAAACGAATTCCTGTTGCTTTTGATAGTGCTGTTCAAGCTTCACCATCATCATATTGAACGTTCGATTAATTTTTGCTAATTCATCCCCACCTTTAGCTGGGATGTCCATTTTTTCATATTTCCCCGTCAATGCACTTTTGCGCATTGTCGCATTTAAGCGTTCTAGTGGTAACAAAATTAGGCGACCGAGTGCCAAGCTCGCTAAAAAGATTGGAATGGTGGCAATAATGGACACAACGATCAAAATAGCCTTTAATAAATCCAGTGTACTTTCTACTTCCTCCATTGATTGCTGTAAGGTGATGTCCACAATTGTCCCATCAATCCAAATAGTAGGCATTGTATAGGTAATGGAAGTAACATCTGGCATGTCTAGAGTGGCCTGAACCTTCGTCTTCAAATTTTCTCCATCATAAACATAGATAGCACCACCAGCTGGCATATATGCTCTTAATACTTGCTGTAGGTTGGTTTGTGCATTTAACTGACTTAATGTTGAGCTTAAATCATTCGCTCGTGTATGAAGTTGACTATATTCCGTATTATAGGCAAATTTCTCGTACAAAAAGTAAATTCCACTATTAGTTGCCACTAAAATTACTAGCATTAATAAAGTGGTAAGTAGATGAATTTTTGTTTTTAGCTTCATGATTTATTTTCCTTCAGCACATAACCTACACCGCGAACTGTTTGAATAATGGGTGTTACATTAGCGATTTCAAGCTTTTGGCGCACATAGCGAATATAGACATCCACAACATTTGTATCTCCGTAGTAATCAAAGCCCCATACAGTCTCTAATATTTGTTCCCTTGTGAGCACCTGCTTAGGATGCTTCATTAGATATAGCAATAAATCGTATTCTCTAGGAGTCAGTTGGATCTCCTTACCATAATAAATAACTTCTCTTGTCTGCTCATTGATCGATAACTGTCCAAACGACACACCAACCTTTGTTGGACTAGCCTTTTGAGAAAACCGTAGAGCATTACGGATACGGGCCAGTAATTCTTCAATTTCAAAGGGCTTTGTCACATAATCATTAGCTCCCAAATCCAATCCCTTTACCTTATCCTCCACCTCACTTTTAGCAGTCAGCATAATAACTGGGGTCTGTGATTCTGTTGCGCGAATACGCTTTAGCACATCTATGCCACTCATTTCGGGTAACATAATATCCAGTAAGATTAAATCCCATTGCTGCTCACGATATTGCAATAAACCATCTGCTCCTGTATGGGCCATCACCGCTTCATAGCCTTCAAACTGAAGCTCTAACTGGAGCACTCTCGCAATATTTTCCTCATCTTCTATAATTAAAATTCGATTGCTCATGTCGAATCAGTCCTTCACCTTTTCTTTCATCGTAAACGATACAGGTAAGGAAAGTCTAATTAGAAATTGATGAGAAATGTGCATACTTATTTTTTTAAAATTTTAAGCAAAGCGCTTCCCTTTTTCTAATCCTAGCGTTAGAATACTATTATCTCATTTTCCTCTAGGAAACTTTATTTCACGAACGATACTTTTTGAAATGAGGGAACAAATATGGTATACAAACAAGTCACAAAATCGTCTGCTGAGGCGGTTTTAGATGGAGATATAAAAGGTTGGCGACGGTTTTTACCTTTTCTTGGGCCTGCATTCATTGCAGCGGTCGCCTATATTGACCCTGGCAATTTTGCCACAAATATTACAGCTGGCTCTCAATATGGTTACTTACTCCTTTGGGTAATAGCCTTTTCTAATTTAATGGCGGTGCTCATCCAATCCTTATCTGCCAAGCTTGGTATTGCGACAGGAAAAAATTTACCTGAGGTGGCACGTGAACATTTTTCTAAAAAGACATCTATATTTCTTTGGATTCAGGCTGAATTAGTCATTATTGCTACCGACCTTGCTGAATTTATCGGGGCCGCATTAGGGCTTTATTTGTTATTTAATATCCCTATGCTTCCAGCAGCTATCATTACAGCAGTCGGATCATTTGCTATTCTAGAGCTTCAAAGAAGAGGGTTCAGAGCCTTCGAGGCAGGCATTTCTGGCATGGTTTTAATTGTCGTATTAGCATTTGCCTTCCAAACATTTTTAGCACAGCCAGAATGGGGCGAAGTAGCGTTTGGTATGTTTACGCCTCAATTTGAAGGGGTGGACTCATTACTATTAGCAACAGGTATTTTAGGTGCGACCGTCATGCCCCATGCTATTTACTTACATTCTTCTTTAACACAAAGTCGTATTATCGGTCGTAATGAAGAAGAAAAAAGACGAATTTTCCGTTTTGAATTTATTGATATTATCATCGCAATGATCATTGCTGGAGCCATCAATATGAGTATGCTCATTATCGCGGCAGCAGTATTTCACACACAGGGGATTGTAGTAGAGGATTTAGATGTTGCCTATAACGGCCTAAAGGATGCTCTCGGCCCAATGGCTGCCATTTCCTTTGGTCTTGGTTTACTAATTGCAGGGCTAGCTAGCTCCTCTGTAGGGACATTAGCAGGTGACGTAGTAATGCAAGGCTTCATTCAACGAAAAATACCACTTTATTTACGGAGAGCCATTACAATGGTGCCTCCGTTAGCGATTATTGCATCCGGTGTAAACGCAACCCATGCGCTCGTTCTTAGTCAGGTTGTGTTATCTTTCGGTATTGCATTTGCCCTCGTCCCTCTCGTTATGTTTACAAGCAAACGAGACATTATGGGTGGCTTAGTGAACCACCGTATTACTACTATTTTAGGATGGTTTGTAGTTGTCATCGTTGTGGCATTAAATATTTACTTACTAGGTGAAACAATATTTGGGTAAAATAGTGAATTAATAGACTAACAAAAGGCATCGAGAAGAAAAATCTCGATGCCTTTTTGTTGATAATCTAAAGGTGACAATTATAAACAAATTTACTACCATTGGATCATACATGATCCGATGCTCTAGTAGGTTAGCTAAAGCAGTGCAGAAGTTACGTTGATAATAAAGCAACAATGGTTGCAATTCTTAATTTCCTCATTGAAATCACCTTTAAATAAATATAAGATTGATAAAACATATATTTCCTTTTTTATCATTTTTAATATAGGAGGTTTTTCCATACAATTTTATATACCTATACTTATTATTGTATTAATAGTTATACAATTCCATCATGCCAAAAAAGGAAATCTTTTATTTACTATTTTATTGGCCATCTCTTTTTCTATTTTAATTAAATTTCTATTATGGGAATCTAATTACTTATTTTTATTGCTTTACGTTAATTTATTTCTATATTTAATAAGTTTAGTTACCTATTTTACAAGACTAACTATGTGAGTGTAACAAACGATCGAATTGCTATCATCATCGTTCGATATCAACAAAACTTATGAGTACCTGGCTCTTTCATTAAACATCAACCTTCTCAATATTGCGGATAGCTAGATAGGCAATACTAATACCTATAATTGCTAACGAGATTGGAATAATAATGATGTCATTTAATGTGAAGTTACCTGTATTGGATGAAGTCACTGATACGATTAGAATAGAAGAAATAATTGTTGCTGGAATAGAGTATTTTCTCATACCGAAATACAACGGAATTAAGGCCATCCCTGAGGCAGCAATTGCATTCATGAGTACAGATGGTATATGTTGCATGATTAAAGTATTAGATAATATATCAGGAATTAAATCAAATTTATCGCTTACGATGCAAAAGATGGTTGTAATCAAGACATTGGAAACGATGATTACACTAAAGGTAAACAGCATGACAATCGCAAGCTTAGCAGCGATTAATTTCTTTCGGCTTATAGGATACATAAAGGCCAATGTGATTGTTTTAAACTTATATTCTCCGATGATCAGCTTAGCTATTAATGTAGCTGCAAAAATAATAAATACCGCTCTGACAAATGAATCAATGACACTTAAAGCCATTTCATAATTTTCAATACCAACTTCCCCTTCTACTTTAGAAATAAATAAAATCATAAACATAAATCCTAAAATAATAAAGTTAGCAAACAAAGCACTTTTAACATAGGAGCCTAAATGATATTTTTTCATTTCTAAACGCATTAAATTAAGCATGAACAATCCCTCCATTTATTAGCTTAAGGAAGTAATCCTCTAATGTGCTTGTTTTCTTGCTAATCTCCTCTATTTCAATGTCATGTTCAATCAATGTTTTTGTTAGAACTTTTTGAGATACTGTCAAATCATAAATTCGTATAGAATTATCATCCATTAGTTTGAAATTAGCCATTTTTAATTTACTTTCTAAAATAAAGGCTGCTTTTTTGCCATCGTTTACGATCACTTCAATATAGTCGGCTTGATTACGATTAATCGTATCCATCGTTACTTCAGTAATGAGTCTACCTTCCTTGATGACACCAATTGTATCGGCCAATTGTTCAATTTCCCCTAATATATGACTAGAGATAATGATTGTAATGCCATACTCCGTACAGAGCATTTTGAAAAGCTCTCTCAATTCTTTAATCCCAATAGGGTCTAGTCCATTAATTGGCTCATCTAAAATAAGGAGCTCTGGCTTTGTAATAATAGCGCGTGCAATACCTAGTCTCTGTTTCATCCCTAATGAGAAATCTTTTACCCTCTTCTCCTCTGTATTTGTCAATTTTACAAGGTTAAGGACATGAGCAATTTCCTGCTTATTGTAATAGCCCATATATTCGCAATGTAGTTCTAACGTTTCTCTAGCCGTTAATTTTTCATAGAAAATAGGATATTCAATAATCGTTCCCATTCTTTTTAATAGTTCATACGATCGATCGGTCAACCTCTCACCAAATATTTCAACATCTCCACTTGTTGGCTTCGTCAGATTCGTTAGCATCTTCATAACTGTCGTTTTACCCGCTCCGTTAGGGCCTAAAAAGCCATAAATCTCTCCCTTCTTCACGTTCATATTGACAGCAGAAACCACTTCTTTTCCTTCGTACACTTTCGTAAGCTGGTTTGTTTTCACAATGTATGTCATGTCAATCTCTCCCTCAAATGTGGCTATTATCATTATAAAAAATGAAACTCTCTAATTTATTACTGGATTCTTACAAATTTCTTAAGAGCATAAGAAAAGCCTGTAAAGCACAATAAAAGCTCCACAAGCTGTGATTTCAATACATCATTCGTTTTAATGCAATGGTAAAAATGGTCTTTTTATAGGGGATACTTGATAACTGGATGGAACCGTCCATCATTTCCACTAATCGCTTTGTAATCGTTAAACCTAAGCCACTCCCCTGGAAGGATTTATTGCGAGAGTCCTCTAGCGTGTACATTCTCTCAAAAACACTATCAATATGGTATTCATCGATTCCTTTACCACAATCCCATACATCTATATAAATAGTCGTTTCATCATTTCTTACGGTTAAGCCAATTACATTACCATCCGCCCCATAGGCAAGAGCATTGGATAAAAGATTGTTGAGAACCCTATCTAACGCTTCTTCATTGCCAAGGGCATACATAGGTGTTTCAGGGATTGTAATAGTAATATTCAGTCCCATCGACGTGACCATATCGTAAAATGATAATATATTTTTACGGCTAATTTCACAGACATTGATTTTAGTGATTGGATAATCTGTGTCCCCTGCCTCTAATTTGGCAAGATCGAAAAATGTATGGATAATTTTTAATACTTCTAGTGTTTTAGCATGTACGCCCGCTAATAGTCTTTGACGTTCCCCTTCACTAGCTGAGCCTTGAAGCTGAAGCATTTCAATATAGCCTAACACAACCGTTAAGGGCGTTTTTAAATCATGTGAAATATTCGCCAGCATTTTTTTCATGGAATCTTCCATTTTGCGATGTGTCGCCTGAACTTTTTGGTGATGGTCCAGCCAAGCGTTTATCGAAATAAGTAACTGTTGAATTTGTGAGTTGCTTGTAGTTACCAAAATCTTTTCGTTACTTTTTTCTTGAACAATGCCTTGGAGTTTTTCATTCATATATTGGATCGTCTGATTTTGTTCTTTTTTTGTTTTCCATTGAAAAATAACTATTCCTATAAGCACCACAATTATGATTAATAGAATGATTATCATATTTGTTATCCTTCAAACTTATAGCCAATTCCCCACAGCGTCTTAATATACTGGGGGGTGGATGGATCATCTTCAATTTTTTCGCGTAGCCTTCGAATATGTACATTAATAATATTTTCATCACCGTAATATGCATCTTTCCATATTAGCTGATAAATTTGCTCTTTGGTAAAAACTCGGTTACGGTTTGTTACAAATAGCTTTAAGATGGCAAATTCCTTTGATGTTAGCTTCACTTCTTTTCCACTTTTATTTATTGAAAAATTGACAATATCTATCTTTAAATCGCCTATGACTACTACATCTTGTTTGTGATCTGTTTGGCCAGCGTATTTTGTAGCTCTTCTAATAACGGCCTTTACGCGAGCAGAGAATTCCAGCATAGAAAATGGCTTAGCAATATAATCGTCTGCCCCTAATCCCAAGCCAAGCGCTTTATCTACATCACTATCCTTTGCGGACATAATGATGATAGGAAGTGCTGCCTGTTCTCGAATGACTTTTAAAACTTCTAATCCATTAAGCTTAGGAATCATAATATCTAGGATGACTAAATCAAAGGTTTGATTTAAACAATATTGCAATGCCTCTTCACCATTATTGGCAGTGGTGACTTCGAAGCCTTCCAATAATAAAAAATTCGCTACCATTTCGCGAATAGCCTCATCATCTTCCACTAGTAAAATATGTTTTTGCATTTTCATGCACCTCTCTCTACTAGAAAGTCAAAAATCACACTTCCATATCTATAGTATACTACCATATATATGATATTAATTTAGTAATAATTTTAAAGGTCTCTATATAAAAAAAAGCTGTTCCATCAACCATTATACAGCGGTTTATAGAACAGCCCTTCTATTTAATTTTCCACTTTTAAATCACAATCTTTAAGAGGAAGCATTTTTGTTTTATGTTTAATTTTGTACCCTAGCCATAGCAATAGGAACAGTGGAATACCAATATAGGAAACAAGGATACCATACCAATCGATTGTACCTCCGATAAACGCTGTGTAATTCTGTCCAATTACAACAATCAT
This sequence comes from Lysinibacillus sp. GW823-FHT06C08, assembly GCF_058795135.1. NCBI lineage: Bacteria > Bacillati > Bacillota > Bacilli > Caryophanales > Bacillaceae > Lysinibacillus > Lysinibacillus sp. GW823-FHT06C08. The sequence continues at coordinate 5,094 of NZ_JBXAHN010000001.1, read as the reverse complement.
ACAAATAGTAAAGGCGAATAGTGGACCGAATGGGTATAGCTTTGCTTTATACGGTAATAGCTTTGGATCTAAGCCCTGTGCCTCGAAAGCACGACGGAAACGATAATGACTAAATGCAATACCTAGCCAAGCAATAAAACCTGACATCCCAGAGGCATTTAATAGCCAGATATAAACAACCCCATCACCAAAGAATGATGCTAAAAACGCTACACAGCCTACAGCTAATGTTGCGATCAATGCATAAATCGGAATACCTCGACGACTTAGCTTTGCAAAGAATTTAGGAGCATGACCATCCACTGCTAATTGCCATAGCATACGTGAAGATGCATACAGTCCAGAATTACCTGCTGATAGCATAGCCGTTAAAATAATGGCATTCATTAAGGAGGCAGCAAAAGCAATACCTAAACGATCAAACACGAGAGTAAATGGAGATACAGCGATATCCTCCGATAATAAGCGTTCATCTGTGAATGGAATTAACATCCCTATAGCAGCAATAGCTAAAATATAAAATAAAATAATACGCCAAAACACCGATTTTACTGCCTTCGGTATATTTTTTCCAGGATCATCTGTTTCCCCTGCTGTTACCCCAAGTAGCTCTGTTCCTTGGAATGAAAATCCTGCTGCAAGGAAAATACCAAATGTAGCAAGGAAGCCACCATGGAATGGTCCATCACTAATAAAGAAATTTGTAAAACCTACAGGTGCCTGTCCACCTAAAATACCAAAAATCATTAATATGCTAATAATAATAAATACAATGACCGTAGCCACTTTAATCATCGCAAACCAATATTCACTTTCACCATAGCTTTTTACAGACAATAAATTAAATGTCAGTACAATTACAATAAATAATACTGTCCAAAGTGCTGATGAGCTATCTGGGAACCAATATTTCATAATTAATGACACTGCCGCAATTTCGGCTGCAATCGTAATTGCCCAGTTATACCAATAGTTCCAGCCTAGTGCAAAGCCTAGAGCGGGATCTACAAATTTTGTCGCATACGTACTAAAAGAACCCGAGGATGGCATATAGGCAGCCATTTCCCCTAAACTTGTCATTAAAAAATATACCATAATACCGATTAAGGCATAGGCAAGCAATGCGCCTCCCGGTCCTGCTTGTGCAATGGCACCACCACTGGCTAAAAATAGCCCTGTACCAATTGTACCGCCTAAAGAAATCATTGTGATATGACGGCTTTTTAATTCTTTTTTCAGCTTCGGTGCATTATGGCCGAGCTGATTTACTTTTATTTCACTCACGATATAGCTTCCTTCCTATTTATGAGGCAAAAAAATGCCATCACATGAACAATGTGATGGCTAAGTTAATCCTCAGTTTTTCCTAAACGATAGCTCAACACGTTGTACAAACGTGACAGTTCTGTTCCTTTCGGAGACAGCCCCAGCATGAGGTTTTCAAGTCCCCTCACACTTCGGCAATATTTCCTTTCAGCTAATCTCTTCAATGCTTGTCATTTCAATAAGCTTACTTATAAATATCGCGACCTCTACCTCATTACAAACATGAGGCATATAATTATTAAATTTATGATGTTTACTATACTAACATAAGACCTAAGACATTTCAATATAACCATTAATGTTTTGTATTTTGTGAATTTTCCACTATTTTTAATAGTGTAATAAAGTGTTATAGTAGTTCAATTAGAATGGTAATAACGGGGGGAATAATTTTGACTTTACATGATCATTCCGCCAGCTACACGAATAGAAAAATTAGCTGGAAGGGAACAACCTTATTATTAGTTTTTGGAATAATATTTATAGCGTCTACATTACGAATGCCACTAACTGTTGTGGGTCCAATTGTATCCTTTATCCGTGACGATCTTGGTATTTCCAATGTTCTAGCCGGTTTTTTGACAACTATTCCATTGCTTGCTTTTGCCACTATATCACCATTCGCACCAGTTGTAGCACGAAAACTTGGGCTTGAGCTAACCTTATTTTTATCCACGATTTTATTGGCCTTAGGAATTGTACTACGCTCCCTCGGTACAACAGGGTTACTTGTATTTGGCACAGTGCTCATTGGCGTAGCCATATCATTTGGAAATGTGTTGATTCCAGGTTTATTAAAATTAAAATTTCCATACCATGTAGGGTTACTAATGGCATTTTTTACTATGTCGATGAACTTAACGGCTGGACTTGGAGCAGGTATTAGTTATCCAATAGCTAATTCTTCACTAGGTTGGCAGGGAGCATTGGCTGTGGCGCTTATATTAGTCGTATTAACGATTTTAATTTGGATACCTCAATTGAAATTGAATAAGCCAGAACCAGCTACTACGGCCAAAAAAACAGGTAAACCCCTTTGGAAATCACCTGTTACATGGGCAGTAACAGGTGCAATGGGCTTACAATCTTTATTATTTTATACGACAGCAGCTTGGATTCCTGAAATTTATATTGCGCAGGGATTGGCTCCTGATAAAGCTGGTTGGATGTTTTCCATTATGCAATTCTCACAAGTCCCCATGGCATTGGCTGTCCCCATTATTGCTGGTAAAATGACTTCACAAAGACCACTTGTCCTTATGTTTACATCGTTCTATTTAGTAGGATTTGTCGGCGTTGTAATGGAATGGACAACGTTGGGGATATTATGGATGATCCTTCTAGGTTTAGCAGGTGGAGCTTCATTCGCATTAGCAATGATGTTCTTTACACTTCGCACACGTACAGCATTTGAAGCCGCTGATCTATCAGGGTTTGCACAATCATTGGGCTATTTATTCGCTGCCATTGGGCCGATTCTTTTCGGATACCTCCATGATTTATTTGGTGGTTGGAATATTGCCGGCTGGCTCTTTGTTGTTGTTGCTATGACACTCTTCTTATGTTCCATGCGAGCCTCTAAAGATGAATATGTCCATTAAATTTAAGCAGTTGGGGAAGTGATCTGACCCCATCTGCTTTTTGTCTATATCCATTTCTTTTTTTGATATTTTAGTAAGGCTAGCAGTTCCTCAAGTTCCTCTGTTGTGCTCTTGGTACGTGCCTTAATAGCAGTAAAAACAGGGATTGCCTCTTGAAGGAGTAAAAAACTAAAATAATAATAGCCTAAAAAAGCTTCTGGTTCATAGCCTCTAGGTGTATCTTCCTCCCATTCCAGCTCATCATCCTCTTCATTTTCCACCCATAAATATTTCGTATCCAAAAGCTCCTGCATCGTTGAAACGTTATGTGTTGAATCTTGATAATCCTCAGTTATTGCATGAGCCACAGCTAAATAAAGCTCTATTTCTGCTAAGGAGACTTCCTTCACATTTTTACTTGAAAGCTTTTTTAAAAGAATAAGCAAAATCCATGGCGTCACCTGCCAAAGTGTTCCTTGATGTTCGATTAGTTCAGTCAGCTCTTGATATTGTTCCTGTTCAATTAGGCGAGGAATGTCTGTTCCTCTGCCATAAGGTGTCGTCAATTGTTGCCAAGGGATATTCGAAATATTTTGGTTCAACATCTTGAATTGCCTCTCTCCTAAAAAGGTACTTAGGAGCTGTTCGTTTATGAACAACTCCTTTAAAGTTAATAACATGGTTTCTGATAAAAATAATTGGGCGTATGGTAGGTATTTACATAAGGCTTATGGAATATATGAGTGGTCGCAGGGGAAAGTGGTGGGATTAACCATGTCCAGTTACCCGTAACTTCTCGCCCTGCTGATTCCTCAGCTTCCTCAAATAATTTAAACTGCTGAGCAGCAGTATGATGATCTACAATGCTCACACCATTCTCTTTAAAAGAATGAAGGACAGCTATATTGAGCTCCACTAATGCTCGGTCACGCCAAAGAGAAGCTTGTTTGGTTGTATCCAGATTAAATATATCCGCAATAGCTGGGAGCATATTATAACGCTCATGATCGGCTAAATTGCGTGCCCCAATTTCAGTCCCCATATACCAGCCATTAAATGGAGCTGCTTGAAAATCAATGCCAGCCATTTGAAAACGCATACTCGAAATAATAGGAACAGCATACCATTTCAATTCTAATTTCTCTACAGCTTCCGATTCCGGATGACGTATTGGAACCTCTAAAATATACTCGGTAGGAATCGTAAATAGTTGGGGAGCATGTCCATCTACCTGTATGACAAGTGGTAATACATCAAACGGCGTACGCTCGCCTTTCCAGCCCATCGATTCACATACTTTTGTAAAAATGATGGAATGTGCATCTCCAATAATGCCTTCTTCTGTTTCGTAGCCTGCATAACGAATTAGCTGATGATTCCAAATCCGTACTCTGTCAGTTGCAAACACTGTTATAGTTGGACGAATTTTCCCATGATTAGTGGCATACTCAATATGCTCTAGTAACTTTTGAAAAATGCCCTGTTCATCTAAAACTTCTCGTGCATCTACTACATGCAATGATTGCCAAAACAACCGTCCAATACATTTATTGCTATTACGCCATGCAACTCGTGCGCCAAAAACTAGCTCCTCTGTTGTAGGCTTATATTCCCCTGCACTTTTAATCTGTTGTAATCTATTTTCTAACCAAAGTTTGGATTCATTTTGTTCCAGCTGGTATTGATTTAAAAAACATTGTATCTCCTGTATATTCATATCGATTCCTCCACTTATCCTCATATTAGAGGAACGAGGCAATAAGCACCATGAAAATAGCTAGTGAAAAAACATACATATTGCATATATGAAATAGTTTGTTCAAATTTACTATAAAGCATCGTTCCAAGTAGTAATTGAATTATAGTACTCCTTTAAACGAGCCTATAAAAAGAGAGGGATTATGAGCATTTGGTAGAAGGAAATGTTTAGACCTAACATTAAAAAGCTACAAAACCTTGTCAAAGGATTTATAGCTTTGATACCTGTTTATGCAAAGATAAAAAAAGCATGTAGCACACAACTGTGCTACATGCTTGATGACCCGTACGGGATTCGAACCCGTGTTACCGCCGTGAAAGGGCGGTGTCTTAACCACTTGACCAACGGGCCGTGGCTCCGAAGGCAGGACTCGAACCTGCGACAACCTGATTAACAGTCAGGTGCTACTACCAACTGAGCTACTTCGGA